>NZ_JAIQDI010000002.1:0-1374992 GCF_020034665.1 Niabella beijingensis
AGTTAAGCCCCTTATGGCCGATGGTACTGCACCACAATGCGGGAGAGTAGGTAGCTGCCATTCTTATTGAAGCGCCTCACAGAAATGTGAGGCTTTTTTTTGTCTGTATGCCTCATGGACCTGGAAACCCCGCAGAACCCAGGCTGGCAACCTGACGGGTAAACAACAATCGACAAAGAATCATACCAGGACGATTGTCCGTATTCTGTCCGTGGTAATTACATAGGTCCCGGCTTTTATACCTGTATCTTTACAAGACCGTAAAACTGCTGTCTTGTCCTGCCGGCCTCACTGTAAAATTACCTTATGCCGTTAAAAACATAGTGCTTGCTGCCTCCGGTGGAACGACCGTCCTAAAGATTCTTCAGCCTCAAAATATAAGGATCGAATGCGAATCGAAGCCAAGCATTGGCTTGCAACTCTACTTGAACAACAGCCCGTTTAAAATGTACGACTATACGGAGCTGCCCGATGCGGCACAACGGGGTTTTGATCTTTATATACCGAGGGCAGGGGCACTACGGGTCAGGAATATGGGCACACAAAGCCTTCGGATTGCTATTTATTATTGAGTAACAGTTAACGCCGGTTCCGGCGCACAAATGCTGAAAGAATACCAGCAATGACAGTAATTGAGGAAGACGAATAGAAGCTATGATTCACCTGCTGTTTTATGCAGTAAAGGCGGTATCTTTGCAGCTTAAATTTTTAATCGAAATACGTGAAGTTTACAGAGTTTGGGTTTGACGATCGCCTGATGGAAGGCATAGAGGCCTCTAATTATCAGCAGGCCACTCCGGTACAGGAACAGGTGATTCCGCATATCCTGGAAGGAAAGGATGTACTGGCATTTGCACAGACAGGTACCGGGAAAACCGCGGCATTTTTGCTGCCCCTGATCAACCGGTTATTAACCATAAATGAAACACAGCCCGAGGGAATCAAAGCCATCGTCATTGTACCGACCAGGGAACTGGCAGTGCAGATCGCACAGCACCTGGATGGCCTTTCTTATTTTACCGACGTGAGTTCTGTTGCCGTATATGGCGGTGGCGACGGGAATAATTTTATACAGGAAAAGAAAGCACTGACAGCAGGCGCCGATATAGTGATCTGTACACCCGGTAAAATGATGGCGCATATAAAAATGGGCTATGTAAAACTGGATCGCCTGCAATGCCTGGTACTGGATGAAGCGGACCGCATGCTCGATATGGGATTCTATGGTGACATAATGTTTATCATCAATCATCTTCCCAAGAAAAGACAGAACCTGCTTTTTTCGGCAACCATGCCACCCGAAATAAAAAAACTGGCCAATACGATTTTGCATAACCCGGTTGAAGTGAGCATAGCTATGAGCAAGCCTCCGGAGAAGATCGTACAGCAGGCGTACATGGTATATGACGAACAAAAGATTCCGCTGATCCAGCACCTGCTGGCGGCAAAACAATACAAGGCCGTACTGATATTCTGCAGCAGCAAACTGAATGTAAAACAGCTGACACGCGATCTGCGCAGGAAGGGGATCAAAGCTGGAGAGATTCACAGCGACCTGGAACAGGAAGAGCGGGAAGCTGTTTTGATGAAATACAAAAGTGGTCGCGTGCCGGTTCTTGTGGCTACTGATATCCTGAGCCGCGGTATCGATATCGACCATATTGATCTGATCATCAATTTTGACGTGCCGCGCGCGGGTGAGGATTATGTACACCGTATCGGACGTACGGCACGTGCGGAAGCCGAAGGCAGTGCTTTTACGCTGGTGAATCAGAAAGACCAGCGAAAGTTCCTGGCCATTGAAAAACTGATCGGGAGGGAAGTGGAAAAGATGCCGCTGCCCGAGCAACTAGGCAAACAACCGGCATACAACCCTGTCCGCTCCAAACGCCCCGGCGGACCGCCAAAGAAAAAATTTTACAAAAAAAGAGGCGAGCGGCATCAGTAGTTTTTTGATGATCCTGCCTTTTTTATAATAAGTGGGTATGTGGAGCAACAAAATATTTGAAAATACTGCTGTTGAAAAAGGGATCCGGATCGCCTACTATGCATTGATGGGAGTATTGGTACTCCTGCTTTTAACCACTCCCCTTTGGAACCACCTGGAAACATTTGCCGGCTGGGGTTTGTTTATTGGGGCGGTCGGAACTTTTTTATCAGTAAAGAACAGGAATATCGGCTTTCTTTTTTATAGCCTGTGCATAGTGCTGTTACTGTTGCTTTATTTTTTTGCGTTTATTTAATGCACTTTATTACTGATATCGGCTGCTGAAAAATTGAAACCTGCTAACTTTAAGGACCGGCAGCAACGATTATTTTGCAATAAAAAATATGCCGTAAAACTGCTTTAAAAATGGGAAGAAAAATTTTAGCTGGTCTGCTGCTGGGACTCGGCATTTTGACAGCAACCTTTTTTAAGTATTACAATGGAACTGTGATTCCATACCGGTCTGTGTTTTTAATAGCGGGGATGGTCATGTCTGTAAGCGGCCTTCTCCTGTTTCGGTCTGCACCCTCAGCAAAAGAATTCAGAGAACAGCAACGGCTTTTAAAGTTGCTTAAGGACCTGAAAGCAACGGGTGAACGTATCCAGGTTGACCTGACCGCATGTGAACTGAAGGAACATAGTTTTTATGAAGAGAAACAACGCTACGGGCACGAAAATCCACTGCTGTCATTTGGATTTGAACAGGATATCCAGGCATGGAATGCGCTGGGAGGGCAGGGGATCAGAAATGTGAAGCAGGTGCAGACAAAGCAAACGGTGCTTCTCTTTGAAAGACAGAATCCCATGACCGGGAAAACAGAGAAATTTATCAGCCAGATCGTTCCGAAGGACCGTGTTACACTGCAGTTCTATCTGGATCAGCAAAAAACCACTACGCTTTATGTTGACCGGGAAAACAGGACCTTATATTATTTTGATCTCGATTTTTTAAAAGAATAAATACCGGTACCGTCTTCGACAGTCCTCTTATCACAGTATAGAAAGGGATTTGGTTGACCCGGGTTCAGACCTTTACTTCCGCTGTTTTCTTTGATTTTGAAATGCCGTTCTCGGAAGGTTCCTGGTTGAACATTTTGAGCGTACCGTTGTACTTGCCACCCAGCTCCACTTCAAAAGCGCCTACTTCAATATCCCCATCGATCAGCCCGGTGCTTTTGATGTAGAGATAACGGCAGTTGATATTGCCATATAATTTTCCGTGCACTACAATTATATTGCTTTTTACCGCGCCGGTGATCTCGGCTTTTTCGCCAAGGATAATGCCCTCTTTCAGATCGATATTGCCTTCTACTTTTCCATCGATCCTTATAGCCCCTTCGCCGGAAATATTTCCTTTGATCAGCATACCTTCATCAATGACCGTATTGATGGCTATATTATCCAGTGTGGTCTTTTTATCCTTCACAGCTGTAGTTTTATTAAACATAGTGCTATAGTTTTGTAAAGCGGGAGGGGTCTGTTCTTACACCGTTAACCCATACCTCATAATGTAAATGCGGACCGGTGCTTCTTCCTGTGCTGCCCACTTCTCCGATTTTTTCCCCGGATTTTACCGGCTGATGCTCTTTTACAAGGATCTTCGATAAATGTCCGTACAGGGTCTGGAACCCGTTCTTATGTTGAATGATAATGCAGTTTCCATAACCACCTTTTGTTCCCGCAAAAGCAACCACCCCATCAGCAGTAACCTTTACCATATCACCCACAGCACCCCGGAAATCAAGTCCGCTGTGGCTTTCCACGGACCCCGTTCCGAAAGGATTATAGCGATGCCCAAAGCCCGAGGTCTGATCGCCGAAGTGGGGTCTTCCGATGGGCGTGTTTCGGATCACTTCCGCCATTTTACCCAGACCGCTGTCGTAAACCGAGGCCACATCTTCAATATCCGTCAGATCAAACTCCTCCGGCCCGCCGGCGTTTTCCACTGCCAGTTTTGACAGACCTCTTTCTCCCAAAAGCTGGTTCAGCTGCTTCATCCGCTGATCGATGGATCTAAAAGAAGCCTTTACCTTTTCCATATTAACCTCATGCTGTACGCGGGTAGCCTGTTCCAGCCGGTTCTTATAGGCTGCGGAATAAAAATGGCTTGTTCTTTTGAAGATGACAAAGCAGACAAGAACGCATAGCAGTACGATGACCGATACAAGAGTGATCAGCCATTTTCGCCAGGCCGTGAGCAGCACGGTAGGCACCTGGATCGCTTTTTTTTCTTTGCCGGCATTATTAACGAACAGTATAGAGGTTTTATGCTTCAGCATGGCTTTACAAAGTTTCGGCGCCGTAAGATACGGTAAATCCGTTGTATGATAAAAAAAACAATGTGTGAAGCAGCAACGGCATGGCCTCCCTGTACACCCCTGAATCTTTACCGGTTTTAGAACCCCATCTGTACCAAACGGCCGGAAATGCCGTCGGGAAAGGATTATAGGGGAACCTGGAATGGTAATGGTGCTTCCGGGAAAAGCGGTATTATGAAATCATTAATTAAACCGGATTGCACCAAAACCGGCCAGGGGGATCTGTGTGTGCCGGCTTCGGTTTTCTCCGGCAATAAAAAATCAGCGGATAACAAATGGCAGTTTGTAACTTGTGTCATTAAAAGCTGGAAAATGAAAGAACGCTTCAAACAATTAATTTCAGAAACAGCCAAGCTATTATTAAAAGAAAAGGGATTCGTAAAAAAAGGGCTGAACTTTTACAGGACTAACAGCGACCTGGTATTCCTGTTTAATTTTCAACTGAGCCAGGGAAACCACCCCGGTCAGCTGCGTTTTTATATTAACTGCGGGATACATTCCGCAGCGATCGACCGGGCGATAGCAGTGGACCGTCCGGAAATGGTAAAGGAATATGAGTGTTATTTCAAAAGCAGGATCTCTGCCATCACAAAAGCTGAAAAAGACGGTTATATTATAAATGAAGCAACGGAGCCGGCAGCATTGGCAGCAAAGCTTATGGCAGATCTGGGAACCGCCTTGCAATTGTTTGACTCCATCGGCACTACCGGAGATCTGGTAAACCTGATGATCGGACAGAATAAACTGAATAACTACCTGGAGTTGTTCGAATACCTGGTACGGACAACAAACCGGGATGGCCAGGTGCGCTATGTGAAAGAACTGCACCAGGATTTTGGTTCGGAAAAGCGATGGAGTATTTTTGAAGGCAAGTTGAATGAGGTATTCCGGAAGCACCAGCAAAGCGATACGGTTGCTGAACTTTTAAATACGAGCGCATAACGGCAACAGACCGATGGATCTAAATGCTTACAATGATTGTAATGCATAACGGGGTAAGTGAACTCTTTTTAAAAACAGAATAAAGCGCAGATGAGTTACGATATACAATTGTTCAGATTGGAAACAAAGGACCGGGAGCAGCAATGCAATGATGAGCATTTCTTCGATGACGCGGAGCAGCTGGAGCCGTTCACAGAACAGCAGATCGCGGAGCTTAAAGACCGGCTGCTGGGCTACGACTACGAACTGGTACGGGAAAGTCCGGACGGTATGGAATACCGGCATGCGGAATATACCATCACGGTATTGCTGACGGAACGTGGATTGTATTTCACTGCAGGCTGGGATACGGACAGCATCTTTGAGGCAGGAATGACGGCCTCTGAATTTACCGACACTGACGAATTTGCAAAGTACGATCCACAGAACGGCGGCTGGGAATAAGAGCCGGAAGACCCGTTGAATTTATCGGGAAAGATTCATTATTTATACCGGGGATTGATGTTTTAGTTTTATATTTATGCAAACGCTTGCATTATAAACCTCTAATTCCTGCAACAATGAAAAAACTTGTAACCTGCCTGTTAGGCTTCGCCTGTGTATGCTCCCTGTCCCAATGTAAAAAAGATAGAACTGCTGCACCTCAGAATCCGGATGAAATGGCACTTGTATCCGCCAGAGGCGCCATTGGAATACTATCGGTGTTGTTCAATGGAGACGCGTCGCAGGGTTCTTCAAATGTGTGGAAGGACATTAATATTGAAGGGAGCGGAACCGTTACTGCCATTAATGATGAGACCGCCACATTGTGCTGGAAATTTTTAAAACCTGCCGGTAGTCATCGTACAGAAGGGCATGGCGCCAAAAATTACCAGGCGGCGGACGGGGACGAGATCTACATCGGCTGGACGAGTAAACTGTATATGCCTTCTGCCTTAAAAACCGATGCGGTATTTCAATGGAAGTCTTATCCCACAGGTACTACGGCCAATCATCCCATAATGCTGCGTACAAAAAGCGGCAACCTCGAGTTACAGTATTTCGACATCAACCATGTGGCTGCTGTACCCTGGTCGGTTTCGCTGTCCACCGCCACCTGGCAAAAGTTCGTACTCCGTATGAAACTGTCTTACAGCGCCGCCACCGGCTATATTGAACTTTGGTACAACGGTATAAAGCAAACCTTCTCCAATGGCAGCCAGCGCTATTATTGCCGCACCATGGACGCAGATTACTGCGATCCCAAATGGGGCGTATATGGCGGGGATGAAGAGCAGGCTACTCATATTGTTAAGGGGATCCGGATTGGTACCAGCTACGCGGATGTGGCGCAGTGATCACCAGCTGCTATAGCTGCTGTGTTTTGGGAAGTATTTCGTTGATAATGATTTTTTGAAGTTGACCCGGAGCTTTATCGGGTATCAGATGACCGGCATCGTTCAGCCAGAATATCTTTTTATGTGTCGCCTGCAACAGGTTGAAATATTTTTCTGTAATATTATAGTGTGCCTGGAGGCCTTTCCTGCTGGGAAAAAAATAAACAGTTCAGTTGATCGTTGGCAGCAGGGTAGTCTGGTCCAACGCCGATGCTTTATTAAATTTTAGTATTATGGATTCAAAAAACAATCGTAGTCCGTTAGGTATTCGGATAGAAGGTGTGCAGGTCATTCTTTCAGTGAAGGATATGAATGCCAGCCGTGCATTTTATAAAGACATATTGGGATTTGAGGAGGCGGAGTGGGGCAGTGATGATTTTACAAGCATGAACCGGGAAAATGCAGGCATCTATCTTTGCCGGGGTGCGCAGGGCAGCCCGGGTACCTGGGTCTGGATCGGTTTTGAAGGAGATATTTTCAACCTTTATGAGCAACTAAAAGCAAAAGGCGTTATCATTCGACAACCGCCCGTTAACCGAGTCTGGGCAATGGAGCTTTTGGTGGAGGACCCGGACGGGCATGTGCTGCGTTTTGGTACCGACCCGGATCCTGGCCAGCCTTTTGAAGAGTAAGTCAATGCACCTTTTTGTTATTCTATTCATAAAAAATGAACTACCTGCACCACGTGGCCGGACAGCAGAGGACGAAAAAAAATGCTCAGAAGGGAGGATCGGTCACGGAAAAGAGAAAATGAATGACAATTACCGGTATACGTCAGATTGCCTTCGCCGGGAGGATACTTTATTGGCATAAATGGAGAAAAATAAGGAGTGATGGATTGAGGAGGGGTGAAAAAGCTATAGAATAAGTGAATAAACCAAGTGAATTTTTTATGATGAATTATTTTAATAAATCTATATTCCGGATGACAATAATTCTGATTGCTGTATTTATAGTTATGACCGTGGTTCTTCTTGTTACTCCATTGAAGTTTGCTGATGATAATTATATGGAGCGGTATGAGGCAATTCGTTTTGCCTGTTTACCAGCTGCCATTGTTCTAACCTTATTGGGTACGTTAAAAAAAACAGATTCGGAAGCTGTAAAGGCTATAAAGATTGTCATAACTGTTGGAGCGGCTTTTGTTTCGGTCGTAGTGCTTTATATTGGGGCTTTCGCTGGCGGAATGTGCGGCTGGTCAGTTGATAAAGTACTTTTTTATAATAGAAAAGATAAAGGAACAAGGATTGTCATCAGGGAGTTTGGTTGCGGAGCTACAGACGGAGGCCCTCCTATCTATAATGTTAGTAAAATAACAACGATTAGGCCTTGTTTTATTTGGGTGACCAGGGCTGATACTACGCGGTTAGATGCATCCGTTTGGATTCCAGCGGATGGTGAGGTGAATTAAATGCAGATGATATTGAATGATCGAATTGTTTCGGAACTATAATGCTATTTCTATATAGTGATATTACGGGTGATGGATTTGATGACCATCGGAAGCAGGTATTTCCACTTTAGATCCACGGTTCCAAGTCCGGGGGACGGAGAAAAGCAAAAATGCCCGCTATTAAGCTGCTATCACTCTGTTCTCAAGCTCTTCACCGGGTTGGCCACTGCTGCTTTAATTGCCCGGTAGCCCACCGTAAGCCAGGCGATGATTTCGGCAATAAGGATGGTGGACACAAATATTCCTACGCCGATCTCTATCCGGTAGGCGAAGTTTTGCAGCCACCGGTGCATGAAATAGTAGGCTAACGGCGCTGCGATCAAAAATGCAATGCCGATAAGCAATGTGAATTCTTTCGAGAATAAATAAACGATATTACCTGCCGATGCGCCCAGCACTTTCCGGATGCCCACTTCTTTGATGCGCTGTACCGCCATAAAAGAAACAAAGCCATACAAACCAAGACAGGAAATAAAAATGGCAACACCTGCAAACAGTTGATATAATAAGGAAAGCTGGCGTTCCTGTTTGTAAAAGCTGGCGATCTTTTCATCCAGGAACTGGTATTCATAAACGAAGTCAGGATAGGTCTTACTCCAGATCCGTTCTATTGCAGCCAGTGTTTGCTGCATCTGTTGCGGTTCTATTTTTATATTCATCAGCCGGTAAAACATTTTGTTTCCCCCAAGCACTACCGGCTTCATTTCATCCTTCAGCGAGTAGCTGTTAAAATCTTTTACCACTCCCACAACAGGTGCCGCAATTTTGCCATCCCAAAAGCTTATTTTTTTACCAATGATCGCTTCCGGGTTTTTAAAACCCAGTTTCTTTGTCAGCATTTCATTTACCACAAATCCTTTTATAGTAGTGTCGGTCTGGTTATAGGGAGCCCCTGCTAGGAACTGAATATTATAGGTTTTAAAATAATCGGCATCCGCCCATTTAAAATCGGTTCTGAAACCGGCTTTTTTTGCAGCGTTATCAAATTTAAAATCATCGTCCCAGCCGGCTACGTCCATCGGACTGAATGCACTGAGACTTACATCTTTTACCCCCGCCTGTTGCAGCAGTGCTGTTTTTAGCGCATCTCCCTGCGGGGGGCGCGACTGGTCATTGGCCATCGGCACCGTAATGACAGCTTCTTTGTCAAAACCCACGGCGGCATTTTGAAAAAAGTCCATCTGGCTTACAACGATCAATGTCCCGATGATCAGTAGCTGTGCAATGGCAAACTGGAACACTACCAGTACTCTCCGCATGGAAAATCCGCCTGTCGTTTTGCTGGTGAATTTACTCTTTAACGCAGTGATGGGATTAAAACCTGAAAGCACCAATGCAGGATAGAAACCGGATAAAAGCGTAACCGTAATAACAGTAGAGATCAAAAATGCGATCAGAGGGAAACGAAATTGCAGATGCACGGATATCTGCAGGAGGTTGTTCATCAGCGGCAGCACAATAAATGCGATCCCCAGCGCGATAAGCGCTGAGGCAAGCGTGATCAAAAAGGTTTCACTTAAAAACTGAAGGATCAGCTGTTTTTTACTGCTGCCCAGTACTTTCCGGATGCCTACTTCCTTGGCACGGGTCACGGCCTGTGCGGTAGCAAGGTTTATAAAGTTGATGCAGGCGATAATTAAAAGGAACAGACCGATCAGGCTTAATGCGGTGATCAGTTCTCTACTGAAGGTGCCGCCGCTAAGTGTGCCAAACCGGCTCTCATAATGGATATTGCTTAGCGGCTGTACCATATAGCCCTGGTTCGCATACTCGGCAGGACTGTGTTTTTTTACAAAAGCTTTAAGGCCGTTATCAAATTGAGCTGCCGGCATGTTTTTGGGAAGCACCACAAAGGTGTTTAAAGATCCGTCCTGGCCCGCCCAGTCTTTTGAAATGTCCTCGTGTGCAGCGGCGGTTTTAAAAGAAAGCACAACGTTCAGGGGAAAGTCGGTATTGGCCGGCGTATTTTTAAGGATGCCGGTCACTTTACATACCAGGTCATTATCATACTTAATCAGTTTGCCAACGGCGTTTTGCCAGTTGCCAAAATATTTCTCCGCGGTCTCCTGTGTAAGCACTGCGGTGTTGGGTTCTGCTAATGCTGTTTTAGGATCGCCCGCAATAAAGGGGAAGTTAAAGATGCTGAAAAACTCCGGCTCTGCATAAAGCACTTTATTTTCCTTAAACTTTTTTTGCGGTGTATCGGCGGCATCATTCAGCGGGCTTAGCTGTTTATCCTTCCGTGCATAGATGCGGGCTACCTGCTCCAGTTGCGGATAGTCCAGCCGCAGGGCCTCAGCTACAGGTAAGGCGCTGCCCTGGGAGTAGTTCATTCCCTCCGGTGTTTTTGTGGCGGCCACCACCCGGTATATGCGTTCCTTGTTGTTATGAAAATTATCAAAGCTGGTTTCATATCGGATCAGCAGGAAAACAAGCAGGCAGGCGGCAATACCCACTGCCAGGCCGATCGTATTAATGGCAACATAGGACTTGTGGCGGCGTAAATTCTGCCAGGCAGTTTTAAAATGATTTTTGAACATAACCGGAGTAAAGTTAAAGTGTCTGCAAAAACGAATCAGCCAAAAACTTCAATAAAAATGCCAGTTGCCTAGCAGGTTGAAAGGCAGCCGAATATAAAGTTATCAAAAATGAAAAATGTGCGTTTTTGATACAGTGATCGTTCATTTATAGGATGGTTTATCGTGCAACGTTAAGGCCGGGAACAATGGTTCGCTGGATGTCAGATCTGTCGTGCAATTTTATTGGGTAATATATGATATTTTTTAATAATTTTATTTTATAAAAAACACCGGTAATGACAGCACCTGAAGACCCCCGGGGATTTATACCCGCTCATGGCGGATACCGTAGTTTGCTTTCCTTTCAAAAGGCGGAGATCATTTTTGATGGAACCGTTTTCTTTTGTCGTCGTTTTTTCAAAAAATATGATCGCACTATTGATCAGATGACCCAGGCAG
Organism: Niabella beijingensis; assembly: GCF_020034665.1. NCBI lineage: Bacteria > Pseudomonadati > Bacteroidota > Chitinophagia > Chitinophagales > Chitinophagaceae > Niabella > Niabella beijingensis. The sequence continues at coordinate 11,055 of NZ_JAIQDI010000002.1, forward strand.
CACGATCCGGTAAGCAGAATATTGCGGAAGCCAGCATGGTATCGGCTACATCCAAGGAAATGGAAATAAAGCTGACCAGTGTGGCCCGCGCCAGTCTGGAAGAGCTGTTGCTGGATTATGAAGATTTTCTGCGGATCAACAAGCTGAAAAAGTGGGACAGGAATGACCGGCTGTCGCTTCGCTTTAGCGAACTGAATAAAATACCGAATGCCAGTTATGAAACATTTAAAAAGGCAATAGAGCATGAAGACCCGGAAATCAGCGCGAACTTTATGTATTGCCTGATTAATGTTACGCTTTATCTGTTAAGAAGGCAATTGATAGCTTTGGAGCAGGCATTTATTAATGAAGGAGGAATAAGAGAGCGGATGCTGCGCGCCAGGATGGAAAAGCGGAAGGGTGAATAAATAGGCTTGTGGCTTGGTGGGACCAATGAGACTTGTTGGACCAGTGAAAGCCTTCAATTGTCGTGCGGGTCGCCCCAGTCCCATTGACGACTACATCATTTTTCTTTTGCAAGCGTTTCCATATAGTCGCCGATCTCTTCTTCTGTTATGGAATCAGATACTCTTCCGAAATTGAGAAAATACAATCGAAGGTATCAATAAAAATAGTTTTTAAAGACAAGATGGAGGCTTGTTTTGAATCGCTTCGCAAATAAAAACCGCCCCGAAAGGCGGTTCTTATTGTGATTAAAGTTCAGCAGGTCGGTTGTTTCCTATGGCGGTAATAAATGCTGTAGTTTCTTCCAGCTCTCTTAGCACCCGCTCCAGGTCATATTCCTTTTCCAGCAGGGCTACTGCACCGTAGTTGGCCTTTCGGTCTGTCAATAAAAAGATACTATACTCTGTACGCTTTTTCTTTTTAATGTTCTCTTCCTTTAACTCTCCATCTGGAAGATTAGCAATAATACTATCAAGCGTAGCTAATTCAGCTTGCTTAGCCGTCAGCTCGGTGGCAATCTCTACAGCGTTTTCGGTATACTGGTCCTTTTGGCGCTCAATAGAAAGTTTTTTCCATTCTAGGTCTTTTTGTTCTTTACGGGCAATGCTCAATATGGCATCAAAATCAGCTTGGGTGGTCAATTGATCAAAAGAGTAGTTAGCCATTTTTTTAGTTTTAAAAGATTAATTAATACTTCGAAACTACATTCCTTTGTTATGCGTAGCAATACGTTATGTTAGTATTTAAGAACTTTTAACAACGGCAATAGTTTGTTGTATGTTTTCCATAGTTTGCAATGCAGCTTGTTTCCGTCCCTTTAAAACTTCCAATTTATATTTTGTAATTCTCTGTTTGGCATAGCTGCAATTGTCCAACCCTTCCATTACAGTAAGTTCCATATTTTGAAGCAAACTCATTTCTTTTGATGTGGGGGACGTGTCTTCCATAAGACGATGTATGAAAGCTAGCTTTTCGATAAGTCGCTTATATCGATCTTCCATTTTACCTAAAATAAAGCTAGTATTTATCTCTTTTGCCGCAGCCTTACGTGCATGGGAGTTTAGCACTTTTTCTAACTTCAGTAGTTTACTTTGCTGCTGATTAAATATAATATCTTCTGTTCTTTTTTTTGTTAGAGGTTGCTGTTGTAAAGACAACTGCAATTGAGCCAGTTTTATCGAAGCTTTGGTGGGCAGGTTTCGCCTCCCTTTTTCATAAAGGGCAATAACAGAATAAGAAACACCAATTAGGTCTGCCATTTCTCGTTGTGTAAGATGTAGTTGAGTTCTTAATGACTTCATTTTTCTTGTTTTGATTAATCCGAATTGTAAGCGTATTTAGTGTAAGCATTTGAAATGCTTGCGCAGTATTTGCTTACAATTTGTAAGCAAGTTTAATGTAAGCAGTTTTTTCGCCTACAAATTTTTTGCTTACATGAATTTGGGTGTGTGGTTGCGTAACAGCACTTTTATTTTGGATATTTCTACTATCATGCTAATGTTAATTAATGGAGTTGCTCCAGTGCTTGGCTGGCATTTTTACAAAATGCTAAGTTATTAAAGTGACGTTTTAGAAAGCTGATAATTAATTATATAAATTCTAACTGTAGGAGGAAAAACTATAATAGATATGTTAATTCTTTGGTAGTTTTGGTAGAGAAGATCAATGATTTATTTGGTTATGATTAGTCTTTAATAAGGATGTCATGAGTATTTACAAACATTTAAAGCCATCGGAAGGCAATAAAAATATTGGAAAATCGAATTCTAATGTATTGAATGTTTATCTTGATAATAATATTGTAGTTTCTGTGGAGAATGGTGAATATTCCCTTAATGAACTCAAAACCTTGCTCCCCAATAAAGAAATAAATCTTTTTTATTCAGCAGCTCATTTATATGAAGCTGAGAGTTTTCCGGGGAATTTAATCTTATCAAGGGAGACTTTCTTGAATAGAAGATTTCAAACTATTCGAAATCTTTTCAAGAATAATTATTTGTACTTAGACTTGAATGGAAATATAGTAAGGAGATTGGTTGAAGACCCTCAGAACGTGTATAATACTATTACAGAGATTCCTTCTGCTATTACTGCTATGAAGGGTTTTATGAATTTTATTTCAAAAGAGCTAAAGGAACAAATTCGCGATTCTTTGGGTATTGAAGTACATAAGCTTAATAACTATACAGAGGAGAATGTTCTCGAACACTTAAATGCAAAATTACCAGGATTAGGAATGGATATTTCCTTTATGGAACTAATAGAAATGAGTATAAATTGCCATCCTGATGGAAGCACTTTTGGGTTGCATAATCGTATTGCTGCTATATTTGAGCTACTTGATATGCTTGGGTACTGGAAGGATAAGGAAACAAATACTTCTAATTATGCGAGGTTATGGGATGCTGATCATTGCTTTAATGCATCTTATTGTGATTATTTTGTATCAAATGATAAAAGGACTAGAAATAAGGCGAAGGTGGTTTATAGGATTTATAAAGCAGAAACGAAGGTGATTTCCACAAGTCTGAATAATTAGCTTCTTTGTGCGAAATTCAAAAGTCTGAATTAGGAAGTTGTATTTTGGAAAAATGGAATTGAACAATATTTGCGAAATGCAACTTTTATCTTTAATTAGTTTAGTTTAGATTACTTTTCCTTTTTCTATGTGCTATCCAAAATACTTATAAAAACTGCAAATTATTATCGTGAATACGCAACAAATTCTTTGAATATATATTAAAATATTTAATATTTTTACTCTTCTTTACAAATGACCTTTAAGGAAAAGCCTTGCATAATGAATAAATTGCAGTTACATTTTTTATCATGCTTTCATAGTGAGGCTCACTATTCAGGCAATATGGACCATGCTTTGTACAATGCACGGTTTGCCTGCAAGCCTAAAAACCCCGTATAATTTATTGCCGGGCGGGAGGCGGCCGTTCTCTCATGCTAAGCCTCCCACAACCCGGCACCAGGGCAAAAATAATTAATCGCTAACACTATATTATATACTATGCCCATATAGTACCTGAACAATATTGCTTTACCTAAAATACTTGTATATGAAAAAAACAACGCTTACCGGCGTGGCGGCTACCCTATGCACACTTGTTAAAAAAACACTACCGGTTACCTTTTGCTGCCTGCTGCTACCAAGGGCTCATGCCCAGGATGCTGTTTTTATCCCTGTGGAGAAACCGGATACGGCCTACCTTACCATAGGAGATACCGTGCCGGATATAACGCTTTACCCAACGGCCTGCGCAACAGATTCTTTTAAGCTATCCTCCCTAAAAGCCCGCTTGGTGCTGCTGGATGTATGGAGCACTACCTGTGTGCCCTGTATCCGCCAGTTTCCCAAACTGGACAGCCTGCAACAGGAGTTTAAAGGGGCCTTGCAGCTGCTGCTGGTTACTATAAATGGTAATGCAAAAGAGGCGGCCCATGCGGAAGCCGTGCTGCACCAGCTGGAAGCCGGCAGGGGAAAAAAGCTATTACTGCCCTCCGTGTCCCTTACGCGCCAGGCTACCAGCCTGTTCTTTTTCCAGGTGAACACGCCACATTATATATGGCTGGATGCCAACCGGAGGATCATTGCTGCTACCGGTGCGGAGGCGGTAACGGCCGCAACTATAAAAGCGCTGCTGGATGGCAGACCGGTGACAATGCAGATGAAACCCACTTATATTCCGCTGGATACCTTGCCACCTGTTAAAAACCGCACCGTACAGCTAACCCTTTAAAAATACTGCTATGAAAAATTTTTTGTTCCTGTTTATATACAGCTGCTGCTGTATACCTGGTGCTGCCCTGGCACAAGGCCAGAAGACCGCCACGGGAGTTATTAAAAATAAAGAAGGGGAGCGGCTGCATGGAGTAACTGTGCACTCCTCCATTTCCCAAACGCAAACCGGTGTGCAGGGAGACTTTGCCATTACGGTACAACCGATGGACACCCTTTGGATAACAGCAATTGGTTATAAGGAGGTGCGCCTGCCGGTGCACCCCGGAGACAATCTTTTTGTTATGCTGGAACCCGAAGACCATATAATGGAAAATGTGGAAGTAAGCACCGGTTACCAAACCCTGCCACGCGAGCGGGTAACGGGCTCTTTTGATGTGATCAGCAACACGCGTTTTAACCAGCAGGTGAGCCGCGATGTGCTGAGCCGGCTGGAAGCCACCGCAAACGGGTTGAACGCGCTGCACCAGCGCAACCGCAGCAGCACCCTGCAGATACGTGGCCTCAGTACCATTAATGGTGTAAAGGATGTACTGATTATACTGGACAATTTTCCTTACGAAGGAGATATTAATAATATCAACCCCAATGATGTGGAAAGTATTACGCTTTTAAAAGATGCAGCAGCGGCTTCCATATGGGGCGCCAGGGCCGGCAACGGGGTGATCGTGATCACCACAAAAAAAGGCCCGGCAGATCAGCCCATGCGTATCGAATTCAATACCAATATTACAGTTGACGAAAAGCCGGACCTGTATTACCAACCCGAGGTACCTGCTACCGATATTGTAGACCTGGAGCTTTACCTGTTTCAACAACAATACCGCTTTTCCGATACAAGCAATAAGAACCGGCCGCCATTTTCTCCGGTTTATGAAACGCTGTTCCGGCGAAGAAACGGGTTGATATCCGCAGCAGATTCTGCTACACTGATCGACGGTTTCCGTAAAGATACGTACCGGGAAGATTTCAGCCGCTACATGTATCGCAAAGCGCTGGCACAGCAGTATGCATTAACATTGCGGGGCGGCAACACTAAAACCACCTGGTTGTTGTCGGGCGGGTACGATAAACGCATCAGCGAACTGGATGCCCCGTCGGAACGTATAACGCTCCGTTTTGACAACACCTATAAACCGGTTAAAAACCTGGTAGTGGCCGCGGCCGCTTATTTGTCAAGCAATACCAGCGGTAGCGGGCGGACCGGATATGGCGGGTTTACCAATCTTTCCGGTTCGCGGCCGTATCTGCGGCTGGCAGATGATACCGGCAACCCGGTGGCCTTTGCCAATAAATACCGGCAACCCTACCTGGATACCGCAGGGGGAGGTTACCTGATGAATTGGAATTATTACCCGCTTACGGAACACCGGTATGTACATGAAAAGGAAAGCGTGCTGGATGTAAATACCAACCTGGGCATTAGTTACCAGGTGCAGCCCTGGCTATCGGCAGATGTACGCTATCAGCACCAGGTGCAGCAAAGTAAAGACCGTACCCTGTATGATGAGGAAAGCTTTTATACCCGGGACCTGATCAATTATTACAGCCAGGTAGACCGCTCTTCCGGCACCGTTACCTATGCCCTGCCCCCGGGGGCTATACTAAATACGAGCCAGGCCACACTAACCGCACAGGCATTAAGAGGGCAGCTCAGTTTTTTAAAAACATGGGCAAAGCAGCGGTTGGCCATGCTTGCGGGGGCAGAAGTACGGCAGGTAAAAAATGAAGGCAGCGAAAACAGAACTTATGGTTATAATGATGATATCCTCACGACTACGCCGGTGGACTATGTAACCCGCTTTCCCACCTATATAAGGGGAACCAAAGCGCTGATCTCAAATGGCGAGGGTTTCAGCTCCACACTCAACCGGTATATTTCCTATTACGGCAACCTGGCGTATACTTATAAGGATAAATATACGGTTACGGCCAGTGCCCGCAAGGACGGCTCCAATATACTGGGGGCTACCACCAATAACAAATGGAAACCGTTATGGTCGGCCGGACTGGCATGGGACCTGAGCCGCGAACGTTTTTACAAAATAAAAAAACTATCCTACCTGCGGTTGCGCGGCACTTACGGGTACAGCGGTAATATGGATCCCTCGCAATCTGCTGTTACCACCATTACCTATTTGGGCTCGAGTTATTTCAGCGGCCAGCCGGTTGCAATAGTGTCCAGGTTTTATAACCCATTGCTGCGCTGGGAAAAAGTGGGCATGCTGAACCTGGGTATTGATTTTGCTTTTAATGATCGGCGGGTATCTGGCAGTATCGAATATTACCGCAAGTATGCGGCCGACCTGTTGGGGCCTGTGCCGGTGGATTATACCTGGGGGCTGGATGTAAATACCCTGACCCGGAATGTGGCCAAAATGAAGGGCCGGGGCTGGGACCTGATGCTGAACACGGTAACGCTTAAAAGCAGCGCACTGGAATGGAATACCACGCTGAACCTTTCTATGAGCAAAGATGCTGTTACCGATTATTATGCCGTATCGAATGCCGGTACCATCGTAGCCGGACAGGGTGTGGCAGGGGTAAAAGGCAACCCGGTAAGAAGTGTATACGCCTACCGCTGGGCCGGTCTGAATAACCAGGGTGACCCCCAGGGCTATTACCAAGGAAAACTGAGTAAAGACTATGTGGCGCTAACCAGCGCCAGTCTTCCTGTTGAGGACCTGCATTACCGAGGGCCGGCCAATCCGGTATGGTTTGGTAATCTGGGTAACACCATCAGCTGGAAGGGATTCAGCTTATCCACCGCTATCCTGTACAAATTCGGATATTATTTCAAACGGCCATCCATTATTTACAGCGGCCTGATCTCCTCCGGAAACGGGCATGCCGACTACCAGAAGCGCTGGCAAAAGCCCGGAGATGAACTGCATACCAATGTGCCTTCCTTTGCTTACCCGGATGTAGCCAGCCGGACTAATTTCTACCTGAACTCGGATGTGCTTGTTGAAAAAGGCGATCACATCCGCTGGCAATATGTAAACCTGGCTTATGACTTTACAAAACAGTTATTACCCCGTCTTCCGTTCAGCGCAGTACAGCTTTATTGCTATGTCAATAACCTCGGTATCCTTTGGCGGGCAAACCGGCAGGGAATCGATCCGGAGTATGTCTCCTCCACTTTTCTGCCACCCCGGAGTTACTCGCTGGGGTTGCGTATGACATTATAGCCCGGAAAGGGGAGATGCGGCAATATCGGTCTGGGGACAGCAGATGATAATCATTTTTTTCAAACCAAAAATTAAGCAAATGAAAAATAAAGTCAATCAATTGGTACTGTTCTGCCTGCTGCTTGCTGTAGCTGGATGTACCAGGTACCTGGAAGAACGGCCGAATAAAAGAATGGTGATCATATCCAGCCTGAAGGATTTACAGGGAATTCTTGAATTTGATAGCTGGGTAAATGCATCTGCCGGCTCGGGTGAAGACGCGGCAGATAATTATTACATAACCGATGCCGACTTTGCGGCATTGAATGAGTATGACCGCAATATGTACAGCTGGAATAATGATCACGTATTTAGGGAGGAATATTTTAACCCCTGGGCGCTTTGCTACAATAATGTGTACCGGGCTAATACAGTGTTGTTTCATATTGATAAGGTTGTTGCCGGTGCCGCTTATACTGCTGCCGAGGTGGCCAATGTAAAAGGGCAGGCGTTCTTTTTAAGAGGGATTAGTTTTTTAAATGTTGCTTCTATCTGGTGCCCGGCCTATGATGCCGGTACTGCGGATAAAGACCTGGGGATACCATTGCGGCTAACTCCTGATTTTAATATTCCTTCGGTAAGAAGTTCGGTAAAACAAACCTATGAACAGATCATAAATGATCTCAAAGAGGCCATTGCATTACTCCCTGTAACGCCGCTGGCAAAGACCAGGGCGTCAAAACCTGTGGCCTGCTTGGCACTGGCAAGAACTTATCTGTATATGAGAAGTTATGACAGTTGTTATAAATACACCAGTCTTTGTTTATCGATGCGGCAGGAGCTTTTTGATTTTAGCCTGCTGAATCCGGATGCTCCTTTTCCATTTGAAGCAGTAAATTTCGAAGATAACCCTGAGGTGCTGTATTATCAAATGCTCGGCCTTCCAATTTCGGGTTTGCCTAAAGCAAAAATAGATTCCAACCTGTATAAGTCATATGCTGAAGATGATTTGAGGAAGGTTGTTTATTTCGCGAATACCGGCAAGGATGTGCACAGTTTTAAGGGATCAAGATTGGGTACATTGACAAGCAGCGCTTTTTCTGTTAATGAGGGGTATTTAATGCGTGCCGAGTGTGCCGCCCGTCTTGGGAAAAAAGAGGAGGCGATCAACGACCTGAATGCGTTGTTATCCAAACGATGGAAAAAAGGGCAATTTGAGCCTGTTGTGTCTTTGCCGGATAAAGAATTGCTAAACCTTATTTTAAAGGAACGGAGAAAAGAACTCGTTTTTACAGATACCCGCTGGATGGACCTGAAACGGTTGAATAAGGAAGGAGCGAACATAGAACTGAAGCGGATCGTAAACGGCAAAGAATATATACTGCATCCCAATGATTCCCGCTATGCATTGCCGATTCCGGAAAGCGTGATCAATATTACCGGCATGCCGCAGAACCCCAGGTAAAAAAGCCGGGAGATAAAGCCCGGCTTTTAAAGAAGAAGAATCTTACTACAGGTGCTAGGGTTTCCGGCTTAAGATCTTATAATCTTCGCCATTGTTTGTATTGGCATCGTTCGTACTAAGATAGCCTGCGATGTCCTCCGGGGTTTCCAGCGATTCAGAACTTACAGTACAAACAATACCATTTATGCCACAGGAAGGATACGGTTCATCACTTACCTCCCACATTTCGGGATCGGTATAGTTTGCCGAAGTACCGGTAAAACGAAAATGTTTTGTAACAAGCGCTTTGCTTTCCTGTTGTTCCGGTGCTGACTGTTGATTGATCGCAAAAACACCTGCCGCAGTGAATAAAACTGCTACTAAGGGCAGGAGCCATTTAAACTTAAACATTTGAATGAATTTGAATGATTTGAAAAAAATGATTAGAACATCAAACTTGTTTTACTGCGCAGTAAAAAGCCGTGGGTCGCCGCATTGAGTTTGATGCAGCGATCCAGTTCAGAGATATTGCCTACTATTTTTTACAGGTGTTCGGCACCGCCTGTCGGGAACGGAAGAAGGCTGTGAATCCCTGTTTCTTTTTTATTGTTCCCGGATCCAAAGATGCAATGCCGGAGAGCCGTTGTTGTTATCCAATCGTGTTTTTATTTACGATAGCGGACCGGACTGAGGCCATAGAACTTTTTAAAAGTCTTGGAAAAATTGGAGAGCGCAGAAAAACCCATATCCAGCGCAATATCCGTAAGGGGTTCATCGGTGCTGATAACGCGGGTAAACGCTTCATCCATCCGGTAGGTGTTCCAGTAGCGGTAGGGCGGCTGCTGAAACCGGAGGGCAAACAGTTTTTTGAGGAAGGTCTCGTTCATACCGGCCTGCCGGGCCAGTATACGCAGGTTGGGCTCCCGGGTAAAGCATTTGAGCAATTGGATGCTGACGCGGTTTACCCGGCTGAGCTCGCTCAGCGTGATGATGCGGCCGCCGAGCTGCAGGGGTGTTTTGCATTCCAGGGCAGCGCAAAGCAGCAGCTTTACCGCAAGCTCCAGCTCCAGGTTATTCACTACAGCTGCCCGCAGCAGCCGCAGGATCCATTGCGCCAGGAATACCATGTTCTGCGTGGCAAACAGGTGCTGTGGAAATACCTGGGTGGCGGTGTTGGCAGCAATAGCATCGAGGAAAGGATGGACAACACCGGGATAGTAAGGCTCCAGCTTTTGTAAAAAGGAAGGCGTGCAATGAATGTCCAGCGTGGTATAGGGCAATCCGGGTTCAAACGATACCCGGTCTTCGATATAGGGAAGATAAAAGATGTTGAACTGGGTTTCTTCCACCAGCTTATCGTAAAGGGAATTCATTTGTTGCATTACACTGTTGCGCAGCAGAAAGCTGAATTCGATAACAGGCACATCAGCACGGACCTTAAACCGGCGCCGCTGCTCTACACAGTAAGTGCTGTACCAGATCGTAAAGTCTTCCTGTTGCCGGTGCTGAAACAACATATGACCCCATCCGCCGGATACGGCGAGGGCAGACATGGAAGGGATGAGCAGGGATTGGTGCCGGTAAGCCTCCGGCGCCGACCAGAAAAAAGAGTCGTTATCGGGTGAGGTGATCTCAAAAAGGTGATCCATACAACAACAGGTTGGGTTAGGGATGTCCGGGGTGTTCCGGCGGTTATTTATATAACATAAAAATAATATAAAAAATAATTAAAATATGAATAAACATAGAAAAGACCGGTCTGCCGGAATTTTTACAGGTAGTCTGGATGAATTGTTCCTGTACCGGGATGCTGCTGAAAATTCCCCTCAGGCCCTGGGTATACGGTTGGTGGTATTGCGGAAGGACCTGGCAGTGCTTTACCGCTGGGTCAATCAGCCTTATGCGCACCGTTTCTGGGGCATGCAGGGATCGCTGAAAATGCTGTATGAATTTTATGAACCAAAGATCACCAGCAACGGATTGCAGCTCTTTTTTGCCTGTATCGGAAATGTTCCGGTGGCACTGGTTGAAGTATATCCCGTGCTGGAATCGGAGCTGGCAGGCATGGCGGATTTTACCGGCGGCGATTATGGCATTCATTTGCTGATGGCGCCTTACAGGGAAATAAAAACGGTAGCTGCTGAATCGGCTGCCGGTTTATCGCTGAGGGTATTAAGGGTTGTTCAACGGATGCTGTTTGAATTCACTTCCGTTGTGCGTATTGTTGCCGAACCGGATGAACGCAATACCAACGCCTGCCGCCTGGCGGAAAAGGCGGGCTTCCGCTATATAAAAACATTGCCGCTGCACGATAAAAGGGCACGCCTGTATATGATCGCACGTGATGAAAACTAAAACTTTCTTATACATCCAGTAAATCAATATCTGATGCTAACACAATATCAACGACAAGGTTTTTCACTGGCCCGCGGTTTTGTGGTGCTGGTAATGCCGGCCATCCACGCAGTGTTATTATACAGCACACTGCCCGTAAAACAGGGGCCACTGGGCATGCTACTCGGTTTCCTGGCAGAAACATCGGGGGCTCCTTTGTTTATGCTGCTGATGGGACTGTTCATCGCCCTGGGACGCGAAAAAACAACGGCCTATATTTTAAAACGAATGGGCATGCTGTTGGCAGCGGGTTACCTGCTGAATGGATGCAAACTGCTGTTGCCTTACCATTGGGGATGGATCCCGCAACAATTTTTAACGGATAGCGGAGTGACCGAAAATACCGCAACACAACTGTTTTTAACCGGGGATATCCTCCAGTTTGCAGCCATTGCCTATGCCTGTTGCGCTGTGCTCAGAAAACGTATCACAAGCGTAACCTGGTACGGCCTTGCATTCCTTATAGTATTGTTGATAACACCATTTGCCTGGAAGCTGCAGTGCGACGGAATACCGGCGATTCCCCTTGCATTGCTGAACGGAAAACCGCCGCAGGCCTTCTTTCCGTTGTTTCCCTGGTTATTATATCCGTTGGCGGGCTTAATAACCGGTGCGCTGCTTACGCGCTTGAACGGTACTGATTTTAATAAACTGCTGATAATATTGACGACAGGCCTTGCTTTGGCAGGCTATTTATTATCGCTTGCAGAGCCGCCTGAATGGAAAACGGAATTTTACCGCCTGGGCCGGGGCGGCACCTTGTTTCATATCGGACTGGCAATGGGCTGGGTGCTGTTGTTTATAGGGCTGGCAAAAAAAATAAGGAAGAATTATTTCTTTGATCTGCTGCAATGGCTGAGCGACAATATCCTGCTGGCTTATATCCTGCAATGGATCGTTATCTTCTGGTGTTTTCCGTTGTTCGGTTACAACCGACTGCAACTGTTTTCTTCGCTGCTTGCAGTATATGCCACTGCCACCACCAGCTTCCTGTTGTTGTTTTTTATACTGAGCGGATCAAAAAAAATAAAGCGGTTTTATGAAAGAAGACAACCGGATCTATGATATCGCAGGTATCGGCATCGGTCCGTTCAACCTGGGACTGGCAGCACTGTGTGCACCACTGTCGGAATTGCAAACGATTTTCCTGGATGCAAAACCGGAATTCAACTGGCATGAAGGCATGCTGCTGCCGGGCAGCACCTTACAGGTATCTTACCTGGCGGACCTGGTGACACTGGCTGATCCCTGCAGTCCGTATACCTATCTTAATTTTTTAAGACAGCACGGACGTTTGCTGCAGTTTGGTATTCATGAAAGCAATGTGATCACCCGGCGTGAATACAACCGGTATTGCCGCTGGGTTTGCAGCCGGTTATCCAACCTCAGGTTCAACTGGAAGGTGACGATGGTCTGTTACGAAGCTGCCCGGCAATGCTATACCATCACCGGTAGCAACCCGCAAACCGGCGCTATACAGAAAGTTGTTGCCCGGCATGTGGTTATCGGCGTGGGCACACAACCGTCGGTGCCCGGTTTTGCAATGCCCCTGCTGGGCGATCGTATCCTGCATTCTTCACAATATTTATCCCACCGTGCGATGATACAGCATTCAAAACAGGTAACGGTAGTGGGATCGGGCCAGAGTGCAGCGGAAATTTTTTATGACCTGTTACAGACCGGCCGGGAAGGGGATCAGCAGCTGGCCTGGATGACGCGGTCGGCGCGCTTCTATGCGATGGAGCATACGAAGTTGAGTTTTGAAATGGCCACGCCTGCCTATATCGATCATTTTTACCGGCTGCCGGAACATCAGAAAACAGCCATCCTTCAACGGCAGGATTCATTGTACCGGGGTATTAATTATGAATTGATCAATGCTGTTTATGATCATCTGTACGATCGGATGACGGAGGGAAACGTAATGCCCGCAACGCTGATGACCAATGTAGCATTACGGGAGATCCGGCCTGCCGGAGGAAACTGGCTGCTCCGCTTTTATCAGGAAGAACAGGATGCATGGTTTGAACAGCATTCTCGTCATGTTATACTGGCCACCGGCTATAAGACCACACAGCCATCCTTCCTGGAGCCGCTGCACAACCGGATCTGTTACGATACTGCGGGCAACTTTAAAATAACACGCCGGTATGCAATCGATCCGGATCATACCCTGTTTGTACAGAATGCAGAAATGCATACCCATGGATTTACGGCACCCGAGCTGGGACTGGGGCCTTACCGGAATGCGGTGATCATTAATACTATCCTGGGCCGGGATCATTACCCGGTAGATGGCCCTACCGTCTTTCAGCAGTTCAGCGCACCTCAGCGGCCAAACAGTGATGGAGCCGCATAAGGGAGTGGCCCTCGTTGATAACAATAAAATAATCTGTTTTTCAGGTAGCAACAATCTGTAAGAAAGCGTGTTATTACCAAAGAACCGGCCCGATAGCACAATATTTCCTGGAATTATCCCCCATATTCAACCGCCGGCGGTGATCCATATCCCGCGGGCCCGGGGAATGTAATATTGAGGGTTATCCACAGCTTTTCCACGTTTTTGCCTTGTTTTCCACCCTTATGTGTGCAAAAACAGGCTTTCGCATTGGGGCCGGAACCGTTATTTTCGCCTTTACATTAAAACAGAAAAATACTGTGCGCTTAAAAAGTCTTGAAATAAAAGGGTTTAAAAGTTTTGCCGATAAAACGGTCGTTAATTTCGACGACAATATTACCGGCATTGTGGGACCGAACGGTTGCGGAAAATCCAATATTGTGGACAGCATCCGCTGGGTGATCGGGGAACAGAAGATCAGCGCCCTCCGGAGCGAGAACCTGGATTCGCTGGTGTTTAACGGATCGAAAACCCGTTCGGCAAGCGGATTGGCAGAGGTGAGTCTGACCTTTGAGAATACCAAGAACCTGCTGCCTACCGAATTCAGCACCGTGCGCATTACCCGCAAATTTTATAAAAGCGGGGAAAGTGAATACCGGCTGAATGATGTGCAGTGCCGGCTGAAGGATATCCAGAACCTGTTTATGGATACCGGGGTGAGTACGGACTCTTATGCCATCATTGCCCTGGACATGGTGGATGACCTTATCAAAGACAAGGACAACAGCCGCCGCCGGATGCTGGAGCAGGCTGCCGGTATTTCCATTTATAAGACGCGTAAAAAAGAGGCCAAGCAAAAGCTGGATGCTACCGAGCAGGACCTGAACCGGATCGAAGACCTGCTGTTTGAGATCAACAACCAGCTGAAGGCCCTGGAAAGTCAGGCTAAAAAAGCAGAAAAATACCACGAGATAAAAAAAGAATACCGTGAGGTAAGCATTGAACTGGCCAAAGCGGCACTGGAAGGGTTTAACCTTACCTATAAAGAACTGAATGAACAGCAGCAGGCGGAGACGGATAAGTCGGTACGACTGGAAGCGGAGATTGCTACTGCCGAAGCGCATATAGAGCAGGAGAAGCTGGTGTTTATTGAAAAAGAACGCGCCCTGCAAAGCATGCAGGCCGCCTATAACGAGCTGGTACAACAGGTGCGCACCAAAGAGGGCGATAAGAACCTGGCCGTACAACGCCTGCAATACCTGAAAGAACGGGAAACCGGTCTGCAGGAATTCCTTTCCAAATCCGACGCACAACTAAAGGGCATCGAAGAAAGCATCGGCTTTACACAACAGCAGGTGGGTGATGAAGAAAAAGCATATGAGGGACTCACGGAACAACTGGAGAATTTCCGGGATGAAGTGACCCGCAAACGTAACATACTGGATGAGCAGCGCCACGGTGTGGACAGTCTGCGTATGGAATACCAGCAGGTGCAGCGCGAACAGTTTGAGGCGGAGAAGAAAGTAGCGGTAGCCGATACTTCGGTACAGAACCTGCAACGGGCCATTCACCAGATCGAGGATGAATCGGCGCAACGGGAAGAACACTTACAAAAAGTACAATCCGATCACGCCCTGAAGGAACGGGAGCTGGAAGAAAAGAACGCTTCCCTGGAACAGCTGCAGGCACATCACGATCATACCAAGGAACAGATCCTGCAAACACAGGGTATTGTGGAAGAGCTGCGCAATAAGCTGGCAGATGAAAACCGTACCCTGGATGCAAAGCGGAATGAACACGACCTGCTGAAAAGTATGATCGATTCGATGGAGGGCTACCCCGAAAGCGTAAAATTCCTGCACAACAATAAAGAATGGAATACCCAGGCGCCCATCCTTTCTGATATTCTTTATGTAAAAGAAGAATACCGCACGGCGCTGGAGAATGTGCTGGAACCTTATCTGAACTATTACGTAGTGGAAGACCTGCAACAGGGACTGCAGGCCGTTCATCTGCTGAGCGATCAGAAAAAAGGGAAGGCCAATTTCTTTTTGCTGAATAAGATTGAAGCGGATAACAGCAATGGTCACAGTTTACAGGGCGCCATCCCGGCGCTGGAAGTGATCGAGGTGGAGGCACGATACCGCAAGCTGGCAGAACACCTGCTGGGCAATGTATTTATTGCAGAAGGAGAAGAAGCGCTGGAGAACAGCAACGGTTCTGTAGTGATCGAAAAACAGGGCAAGTTTGTAAAAGGCAAGTTCACCCTTACCGGTGGCAGCGTGGGCCTGATCGAAGGAAAGAAGATCGGCCGGGTAAAGAACCTGGAAAAACTGCAGGAAGATATAGCGGCGCAGGATGAAGTGGTACAAAACCTGCGGGCGCAGATACAGGCAAGGCACAATGAAGTGATCGCCTTTAATGAAGACCTGCGCGAAAATGCCATCAAAGAAACGCAGAAGGAGATCCAGGAACTGACCAACGCGGTATTTGCATTGCAGAACCGGTCGGAGAACCTGCAAAGCCAGCAGGGTACTGCAAAGAACCGGGTAGAAGAACTTACAGAGCAATTACAGAATACACAAAGCTCGGTTGCCGGTGTACGGCAGTCGCTGGCGGAATTTACCGAAATCCTGCAGCAGAATGCCAACAAGCTTTCTGAAGCAGAAGAGACGTTTAAACAGGCCGAAGGCGGATACCAGGAAGCTACAACACAGTTTAACGAATTTAACCTGAACGTAACCCGGCAGCAAAGCAAAGTGACAGCCCTGAAGCAGGAACTGAATTTTAAGACCAACCAGCTGGACGAACTGAAGCGCCAGATCGAACAAAGCACGACCCAGTTATCGGATACCGGCGGCGAGATCATCAGTTCTGAGAGCGCCCTGAAAGAGGTCGAAGAAACATTGCTGAACCTGATCCGCAGCCGCGAACAGGACCAGCAAACATTGAACGAAGCCGATCAGTCGTACTACAATATGCGGAACGTGCTGAACGAAAAAGAAAGCGAACTGCGGCATAAGATCCGTGAGAAGGAGCAGGTAGAGCATTTGCTGGCAGCCATTAAAGACAAATTGAATGAGCTGAAGCTGCAGCTGGCCGGCACACGGGAGCGGCTGAACGTGGAGTTCAAGATCCAGATCGAAGATATCCTGGATGATCCGCGCAGTTCGGAAACAGCCGTGGAAGAATTGCAGGAAAAGGCCGACCGGATGAAAAAGCGGCTGGAGAACCTTGGTGAAGTGAACCCTACGGCCATTGAAGCATTTACGGAAATGAAGAAGCGCTATGAGTTTATTGTAGAACAGAAAAGCGACCTGGTAAATGCAAAGGAAAGCCTGTTAAAGACCATTGAAGAAGTAGAAGCTACGGCCAACCAGAAATTCCTCGATACCTTTAACCAGGTGCGGGAGAATTTTCAGAAAGTATTTAAATCGCTGTTTACAGAGGACGATCAGTGTGACCTTGTACTGGAGAACCCGGAAAACCTTGCAGATACGGGGATCGATGTAGTGGCAAAACCAAAAGGGAAACGCCCGACCTCATTAACACAGCTGAGCGGGGGAGAACGGACCCTGACGGCAACCGCGCTGTTGTTTGCCATCTACCTGATCAAACCGGCACCGTTCTGTATCCTCGATGAGGTGGATGCTCCGCTGGATGATGCCAACGTGGGCAAGTTCACCAATATGATCCGCCAGTTCAGTCAGAATTCCCAGTTCATTATCGTTACGCACAACAAAACCACGATGAGCACGGTGGATGTGATCTATGGGGTAACGATGCAGGAGCCGGGTGTAAGCAAACTGGTAAGCGTGGATTTTCGCAGCCTTGCGGCACAGAATTAGGTTTTTAGTTGTTATTATTTAAATAGGCCGCCTGTTACTGCAGGTGGCTTTTTTATTGCTCATCAAACGGGTAATTCCGGAGGCGCCGGCACTCGCCGGTCTGCGCATCGATCTTTAGTACCTCAAGGGCCCGGTTCCTTGTTTCCCGTTCTTCGCCGAATATATAAAAAACGCCTTCGGGGCCCGTTTCTATGCGAAAGGTGAGCAACGAATAGAGCTGCCGGTTGGCTCGGTGCTGTTCAAAAATCTGGTGTGCCGCGGCATAGTTAATGGCCGACTGGTTGGCGATACTGTCAAATTCCGCGGTGGTTGCGCGGAACCTGCGTACCAGCCGCGAACGCTCGGGGTGCACCCAGCCTTCATTCCGGACAATGACACCGCCGGAGGAGCTGCTGTTGTTGATGACACAGTCGTCGGAAAAACGGCAGTCATGACTGCCCAGGTATCCAAACATACCATAATGCAGATAGGCATAATGATGATAGCCGGATATAAAATAATGCAGCCCGTTTGCAGTGGTTAATACAATGGTATCCTGCTTCAGAAAACTGCGGTAGGGAACCTGTAAAGAATAAGATATGTCGTTCCCCTTCTGATCATCAAATGAAGGACGGAGCATCGTGTCCTGACAGAACGTTCCGCCCCGGAGCAGCCGGAAACGCAGTGCTGACAGCTCTTTGCGGTTAAACCCTGAAAAACGGATATTGGGCTGCTCCGTGATGATACGTACCGTATCACATTCGGCAGAAAATCTTTCACCGTCTTTTTCTGCCTGCTTCTGTCTCCGTTGCATGGACCAGTAAGTGCCTCCGATGCCTATCAGAACAAGAGCAAGCAGGATGCAGGCAGCGATCAAAAATGCTTTCAGGTATCGGTTCATATGTGTTATACGGGTTGAACCCGCAATTGCAAAAATCGCTTTGTTTTGGTAAAAACGGACTTTTATATGCAGGTTATTGATCCTTATTCTTTGCAGATACTGTTTTGCCGGATCACACCGGTAACAGGTATGCGTTTCCATTGGCGGCTGTAAGTGTTTCCGGACTGGTATTGCCTGCTATGGAAATGGTTGACCGCTGCTGCAAACGGTCCGGCCGAAACCGTATATTTGCGGCTCAACAAACAGCATCCATATGATCTTGCCGGCCGTTCCCGGACAGTATCCGAGGCTTCTAGCGATATGGGAATCTGCAGTGCATGCCACGCACGATTTTCTCCGCCGGGAAGATTTTGATTATTACAAGGCGCGGATGCCGGAATATTTCGGAATGGTGCGGTTGTTTGTTTACCGGGATGTGACCACCGGCACGCTGACCGGCTTTCTTGGTATAACGGACAAACAGGTTCAAATGCTTTTTGTAGATGAGGCCGCGCGGGGAAAGGGTGTGGGAAAGCAGCTGCTGGAGCATGCAGTAACGCTGGGATGCGATGCCGTTGATGTAAACGAGCAGAATATACAGGCGATCGGTTTTTACCTGCACCAGCGATTTGAAATTACCGGGCGTGCTGCTACCGATGGTGCCGGCAAGCCCTACCCGTTGCTGCACCTGAAAAAGGTTTCTGCTTCTTAGCTTTTTATTTTTTTCTGCGGATAAATTCTTTATACCGGTCATTAATATAGGCAGTCATACTGGGCCGGTCAAGCGTCCGCGCCAGTTGATAGGAGGGACGGTACTGGTACATGAATTGCTGCAGCGAATCATTTTTTAAACCGGTAAGCCGGCTTACCCAGCCCGGTGAAAAAACATAATCAATATAGGCTTCCTCTTCATTCTTGATCAGCTGCTTCCTGAATTTACGCTGCTCCTTTGCCTTTTTGGAAAAATGGCTGATGGGACTTACAGAAATTCCAAATCCGTCCGAAGGACGATTGCCACCGGTAATGCCCGGCCCTTTTTCGAAATAATCACTGTATTCTTTCCGGCGCCGTAAGGAATCCAGCTGATAATTACTGGACACCGTAACCGTCCGTAACGTGCGGGGATCCTCTTTAAGGCCTACATCATAGCCTGTTTTTAATAACTGCTCTTCCACCTTCACCGTATCGCTGGTCATGCCGGTAAACGAAAAAACAACAAGATCCCGGTTCTTTGCTTCAATCACATAAGTACCGGCAGGTGTCGCCACGGTGGTCTTTCCGCTGGTCAGATTGGTGACCGAAGCTCCGGGCACCGGTGTGTCGTTGGTGTATAAAAAAATATTGCCTCTGAGGTGAGTTTGTCCGATAGCCGCTGCAGGCAACAGCGTTGTTCCCGTAAGTAGTATGAAAAGGATGCGCCACATATATTAAATAAAATTAAGCCGGCTTTTTGATCGGGAAACAGCGCCGTATCCAATCTTTTGTTAAAGCGAAGCAGGAGCTTTAACGGGCCTCGCCAATATCCTGGTTGGTCAATGTATAGGTTTTCAGCATTTCTCCCGGGTTCTTTGAACTGACAGACCAGCGGGCTATATTGAATATATTGGAAGTATCGCTGCAAGCTGGTGCGCCGGCAGCAGCAGGCATCAGACTGCAATTGACGGCTGTCCGCTGCTTTTCACCAATAATGATTTTTGCAATATTAAAAGGCAGAAGTACTGAGGACGGAGGACAATCTTTTAAGCAGATCGTTTCCACCACCTGGGTGCTGGAATTGGCATCCACGAGTATCTTTTCACCGGTTAAAAGAATCGTGGTGTCGCCTTCCGGATTGATCCGGCCGCTCATATATTGTATACTGACGGGTTCAGGTAAAGGATTTTCATAGATAGTGGTAAGCGTGTAGCTCGAGGGCGTACTATCCCCGTTCTTTTGACATCCGGCAAGAAACCCGGCTGCCGAAAGAATCAGCAAAAACCGTATATACCTGCGTGCCTTCATTCAATTCCTTTAACAGTAAACGCATTGGTCTTATTGGTGAAACAGAAAGTCCATTAACCCTACAGCCGGCAATCAATGGCTTTCACCTTCCTTTACGGAAGCTGTACAAATTTCCGAAAATTTAAACTATTTTGGCCGGAAATTTTTTTCAGCAGTTTAATCGTTTGTTTATGAAGCAATATATACTACTGGCAGGGCTTTTCAGCCTTTGTACCCAGCTGCCTGCCCAGGAAAAAAAAGTACTGACCAGCGCCGACTATGATCGCGCGGTGAGCACTATGAGCGGCGGCCCCGCGGCCAAAGCGTATAATTCCATGACGGTAAACCCGCAATGGCTGAAGGATGGCCGGTTGTGGTACCGGGTGCCGGGCACTGCACAGTATGTGTACATTGATCCCGCCGCCCGGAATGCCCGGCCGGTTACGAGCACAGAAGCACCTGCGGAACCGCGTTCTTCAGACAGAAGACCGGCTCCGCCGCAAAGCGTGGTATCGCCGGATGGGAAGAAAGCGGTATACATTAAAGACTGGAATCTTTGGGTAAAGGATATGGACGCCGGTACCGACAGGCAGCTCACCACCGACGGGATAAAGGACTTCGGGTACGCCACGGATAACGCGGGCTGGAAACATTCCGACCGGCCCGTTGTACTATGGTCGCCGGACAGTAAAAAGATCGCCACCTTTCAGCAGGATCAGCGGCATGTAGAAGATATGTACCTGGTGCGCACAAAAGTAGGCGCTCCGGAACTGGAGCAATGGAAATACCCCCTTCCGGGCGACAGTGCCATCATAAAAATACAACGGGTGGTGATCGATGCGGAAAAAGGAACCACCGTCCGTTTTAAAATGGAGCCCGATGAACGGAGGGGCACGCTTTGTGATGATATTGCCTGCGACGGAGATCTGGGCGACACGGAATGGAGCACCGATGGAACACAACTGGCCTTTGTATCCGTAAGCCGCGATCATAAGATCGCCCGCTTCCGTATCGCTGCTACTGCTACCGGTGAAGTGCGTACGGTGTTTGAAGAAAAAGTGCCTACACAATATGAATCCGGCCAGGGAATGACGAACTGGAGGTTTTTGCCGGAAACGAATGAGGCGATCTGGTATTCCGAGCGCAGCGGCTGGGGGCATTTGTACCTGTATGATCTGACCACCGGCACGGTAAAACAGCAAATCACCAAAGGCGATTTTGTAGTAACAAAAATGCTGCAGGTAAACCCGGGGAAAAGACAGCTCCTTTTTGAGGCCAAAGGAAAAGATCCGGGTGAAAATCCCTATTTCAGTCATTATTATATTACTGATTTCAGCGGAAAAAGCGTAACAGCACTGACCCCGGAGCCGGGCAACCATTCCATCGTGCTGTCGCCGGATGGTAATTATTTCACCGACCGGTATTCCACCCCGCTTATTCCGCCCGTGGTAAAACTGAAAAACAACAGTGGAAAAACCCTTCACGAACTGGGAACAGTGGAGCTGGATAAGCTGAAGAACGCCGGATGGCAGGCGCCGGAAGTGTTTACGGTAAAATCCGCCAGTCAGCAGTTTGATCTCTACGGATTGTTATATAAGCCGCATCACCTGGATCCTTCAAAGAAATATCCGGTGGTATTGTACATCTACCCCGGTCCGCAGGGGGGCAGTGTAGGCAGCTGGTCGTTCAGCGCTGCCAGCGGCGACTTCCAGGCGCTTGCTGAATTGGGATTTATCGTGGTGCGACTGGAAGGCAGTTGTAATCCCAACCGCTCGAAAGCGTTTCACGATGCCTGTTACGGAAATATGGGCGAGAATACGCTTCCGGACCAGATCGCCGGGCTGCGGCAGCTGGCAGAAAAGAACCGCTTTATGGACCTGGACCGGGTAGGGATATGGGGGCATTCCGGTGGCGGATTTGCCACGGCCGCCGCCATGTTTAAATACCCGGAATTCTTTAAAGTAGGTATTGCCGAATCCGGCAATCATGATAACCGGAACTATGAGGACGACTGGGGCGAACGCTATATCGGTTTGCTGGAAGGGGATAATTATGAAAAGCAGGCCAACCAGCTGTATGCCGGCAACCTGCAGGGAAAATTATTGCTGGTTACCGGAGGAATGGACGATAATGTGCCGCCCTATAATACCTACCTGGTAGCGGAGGACCTGATAAAGGCCAATAAATCCTTTGACCTGCTGGTATTCCCCAATGCGCGGCATGGCTATGGTGCCGATTCGTATTATATGACCCGCCGCCGCTGGGACTATTTTGTGCAGCATCTTTTAGGAGCAGTGCCTCCCAAGGATTATAAGATAACGATTCAATAAGGAATATTGAAAAAAGGTGCCTGGAAAGCTGTTGCAGGCCCGGCGCATCATGCGTTGTGCCTGAAGCGCAGGATCCGGGCAATGCTTCCTGCTGCAATT
Organism: Niabella beijingensis; assembly: GCF_020034665.1. Taxonomy (NCBI): domain Bacteria; kingdom Pseudomonadati; phylum Bacteroidota; class Chitinophagia; order Chitinophagales; family Chitinophagaceae; genus Niabella; species Niabella beijingensis. Next base: position 33,709 of record NZ_JAIQDI010000002.1, read on the forward strand.
CAGATGCGTTTACCCGGATATTTTATTCCATTTGCGGCATATTTTAGCTACCTTTATCAAGACGGATTATTAACGTAAAAGCCTAAATTTGAACCTTTGATAAATACAATTTTTAGCTATTATGGAGAAAAAGATACACGAAGGCCGTAACGTAAAGCGCTTCCGCGAAATGCTGGGCATTAAACAGGAAACACTGGCCCTGGAACTAGGCGACGACTGGAACCAAAAGAAAATATCCATACTGGAAACCAAAGAAACCATTGATGTGCCCTTGCTGCAACAGATATCCACTGTATTAAAAATACCTGTGGAAGCGTTTCAGAATTTTGATGAGGAACAGGCTATTGTCAATATTCAAAATAATTATGAAGGAGCTAACTCGGGAAGTGGCACACTGAATAACAATGCTAGTTATGTGGACTGCACCTTTAATCCTATTGATAAATTGGTTCAACTGCATGAGGAAAAAATTGCGTTGTATGAAAGGATGTTGAAGGAGAAGGATGAGATGATGGCCGAATTAAACAAGCTAATACCTGCGAAGTAAATAATTATTAGGGCGTGCCCGCTGCCCCTGGTGCTGCAATGGGGCCAGCTGCACGGCAGCGGTCAGACAACGGCGAAGCCCTCAGCGAGACCATTAAAAACATAAAAAAAGAAACGAGCTAATCCCCTCACACAGGAGAAGAAAAAGAGACTTCTGCAAATTGATTAGAAACTAACTATTTAGAGGTGACATTCTGGCATCTTAAGTTTGAATGAAAGAAGGTGCAGCAACCCTACTTAGCTTCTTATTGATTGCAAGAGCGTAGTATTGTATAACGGCCATAAATTACCACAGATTAACAACAGCTCAAGTAATAGGCAGGCACAGGTCGGAGACCTGCGCGAGTACGCTTACCGAAAAAGAATGGGAAAAGTTGAGGTCACAAATTGTGACCTCAAGTCTGCCGCCCGGCAAGGCAGGTTGGGGAGGCACCCGCTATCGCCCCAATGTATTTACAGAGCAGGGAGTAGCCATGCTCTCCAGTATATTAAACAGTAAAATCGCCATTGAGGTCAATATCCGCATCATCCGCGTATTTACCAGGCTCCGGGAATACACACTTACCCATACCGAAATACTAATGCAACTTGCAAAACTGGAAAAAGAGGTAAAAGGCAACAGCAGGGATATTGAAAACATTTTCACCGTCCTCAGAGAGCTGATCAGTCAGCAAAGCACTCCAAAACCCCGTAATAAAATAGGCTTTAAACAATATGAGAAGGGAAGAGAATAATAAACGGAAAACAATGCCTTGGTTCGTGCCCGCATGAATCCTTTTAAACAGTTCCCGTTTATGTTCGATTCTGAAAAACTGTGAGTATTAAAAACGATATGAGCTATTAAATGACCTGCCTGCTACCTGCACTACACAACAAGACGGAAGAAGGCTCTCTAACACTCTGTACCGATAACCACCGCGAGCGGCACAATGCAGCCAAAACTCTTACAGCTGTTGTACAATCCGGTATTTACAGGAGTTCTTCGGCGTCCGTCCATTTTACTTCCGGGCTACTTCCCCCACCTGTCAGGTACTCCGCCGTACCTGATAACCAACCGCGCCAGGCTTTTACCTTAAATCACAAAGCAATTTGCTAAACTGTCGAAGCTTTTTCCTAAACAGACCTACCCGTACAAGTGGGGGTGCCCACCTCCCGCCATTGGTCAGTTTAGGTTTTGTATACCCCCCACCCACCTAAAAGTTTCGCACGCAAAGACTTTTAGGTGGGTCAGTTTAGCTTTTTGTTTCAACGGTTTAGGAATTTGCTTCAACAGTTTAGGTTTTAGATGCCTCCCCCCACCTTAAAGGTGGAGTACAGGGGTTGTACCCCACCTGCCGGGCCGATGATATTTATGCGTCGTGCCTACGGCACTCCTGCGTTCCGCAGCATGTTGCAGTCTCCGGAATAAATTCCGGAGTTTTATGTATATGCAGGCCGCTGGCCTTTTATAAGCCCGGATAAACTATTGTTGTAAAAAAGCAGGCAAGCCGGAAGACGCATCGCGTCGTCCTTATATGCCAAAAACGAACCTGGTTCGTTGTAAAAAACCTGTAATGAAAACAGGAGAACCATAGATTCGGACCATAAGTTGATGGCAATGGTGAGGATACGAGCCGGGCAAGGGGGGATGTTTCAACAGCTGATCGGCGTCACTGCGCACTGATCAGCAAGGCTGAAGAAACTTGCCCGGCTCTTACGCAAGCCCGGATAAAGTATTGTTGTAAAAAAGCAGGCAAGCTCGGAAGACGCATCGCGTCGTGCTTATATGCCAACAACGAACCGGGTTCGTTGTAAAAAACCTGCAATGATAACAGGAGAACCATAGGTTCGGCCCATAAGTTGACAGCAATGGTGAGGATACGAGCCGGGCAAGGGGAATGTTTCAACAGCTGATCGGTGTCACTGCGCACTGATCAGCAAGGCTGAAGAAACTTGTCCGGCTCTTACGCAAGCCCGGATCAAGCATTGTTGTAAAAAAACAGGCAAGCCGGAAGACGCATCGCGTCGCCCTTATATGCCAACAACGAACCGGGTTCGTTGTAAAAAACCTGCAATGAAAACAGGAGAATCATAGGTTCGGCCCATAAATTGACGGCAATGGTGAGGATACGAGCCGGGCAAGAGCGGATGTTTCAACAGCTGATCGGCGTCACTACGCACTGGTCAGCAAGGTTGAAGAAATTTGTCCGGCTCTTACGCAAGCCCGGATAAAGTATTGTTGTAAAAAAGCAGGCAAGCCAGAAGACGCATCGCGTCGCCCTTATATGCCAACAACGAACCGGGTTCGTTGTAAAAAACCCGCAATGAAAACAGGAGAACCATAGGTTCGGCCCATAAGTTGACGGCAATGGTGAGGATACGAGCCGGGCAAGGGCGGATGTTTCAACAGCTGATCGGCGTCACTGCGCACTGATCAGCAAGGCTGAAGAAACTTGTCCGGCTCTTACGCAAGCCAGACCCCTGTCATGCAAGTTCCACCCTGTTCCAGCCAATAAACCATCTGCCGCCGATGGCCCTTATAATTTTTTCATATCGATGGTCGTCTTCACGGTGATCTCCATAGGTACTTCCATTCCCTGAACTTTTGCAGTACCCTTAAGCAGCTGGGTGAGCTCGGAGGTATCCGTGATGCCGCTAGCATTGTCCATCGTAAGGGTGCCGGTAACGGTTCCATCAAGATTTATTTCCACTTCCATGCCCTGCTGTTGCATTTTTGTAGCCCCGTTGGTGCCCACTTTCCCCGTTACGTCTATAAAACTTTTACCACCTTCTGTTTTTTTCAAGGTATAGTTGTTTTGCATGGTCAGTTTATACGGCTTTTCGATCTGAACGGTGGAGGCCCAGGTGCTGCCGGCGGATACCGCTTCTTTGGGATACATTTTCAGGCTCTGTTCCAGCAAGCTCTTTATCGTGGCATCCGAGAACATCTCTTCCGTCATCTGCCGGGCAGGACTGTTGTCGGCGTTCAGTTGCTGCTTGATAGCTTCAAAGCCCTCCACTTTTTTTACGCTGCCATCGCTGGCAATGGTGGCGGTTATCTTCTGGCCCTTTATCGACCGGAACATTTTGTTGCCGGCATTGGCGGTGTCAGGACTTTCGCTGTCGATGGAGATGTCCTTACCCATGAAGCTCATATTTGTTTTTACCGCCCCGTAGGTCATCGTCAGGTTTTTATCGGCGCCCGCATCTGCAATTTCATAGAGTGCTGCTACGGTATTGTTGACATCGGCGTTTGCCGGCTGGCCCATAACCGTCTGTTTGATATTCATCGCCGTTACAGTAGCTACATCATAGCGGCTGCCGTTTGCAGGGCTGAACCGGAGCGTGATCTTTTGCGCCTGCAGGGCAGAAGCAGCCAGCATGGCAGCACTGAATAATGCTAAGGTGATTTTCTTCATTTGTTTGATTTTAAAGATTAAAACATTATAAGGTAGCGATCAGCTTTTGATTGTTGCGTACATAATCGTCGTTATTGTTCTCTTTAGCCAGTTGCATCGACCGCTCAGCCGCCACTTTTGCTTCCTGCTTTTTACCGGCTTTGGCCAGCGCTCTTGCATGCTGGTAATGGATCCAGTAGGCTTTCGGCTGTGCTTCAGCCGCTTTTCCAAACCATTCAACGGCTTTTCCAAGATCCTTATTGTTTTCCAGGTAATAGGTGGCTGCTGCAAAATAGTCGGGTTTATCCGATTGCATGGAAGCGTCAATGGAGGCCTGGATCCTTTCATCGATGGTGGTTTTTACCGGTACGGGAACCCGTACATTGCCCCAGGAGAGCTGCAGCTCGGCAGTTGTGGGGGTAATGTTCTCCAGCTGGATGGTAAAATTTTCCGTAATGGTTTTGGTGGTAACAGGTGTTACCTTGATCCGCACCACATCTTCCGATTCTTTATAGGCGGTGGGGTTGCTGGTTACGTCTGTCTGTTTGGTAAGGATAATGGTCCAGGCATTCCTGTCGGGAATGGTAAGCAGACCATACGTGCCGGCAGGAACTGTTTGGCCACCCATGGTGATGGCGTCGCTTACGGTGAGCGTGGTAGCACCATTGGCACCGGTCCTCCACAGCTTGCCAGCAGGCGCCAGGTCGGTATAAAGCTGGCGGCCTTTAAGGCTGGGGCGGCTATAGGACCATTCAATGGTGCCCAGTCCGAAATGTTGTTTTGCTGTCTGGGCCGGACTGGCAGCCGGTAATTTCACCTGGCTTTGCACACAGAAGCATATACCCGCCAGAAAAGAGGAAAATAAAATACGTTTCATTTTGTTACTTGATTGTTGTACCGCGAAAATAGAGGAATGTTCCAACTTGGATGCTTATTTTGTTAAGCATAACCGGCAACAGGCGGAGCGTTAGCTGTTTTTGCTGAAAAGCGGGTGAAACTGATCCAGTGTTTTTCGGAGGAACTCCCGGTCCAGGTGGGTGTAGATCTCGGTGGTGGTAATGCTTTCATGGCCCAGCATTTCCTGTACGGCACGGAGGTTGGCACCGCCTTCGATGAGGTGGGTGGCAAACGAATGCCGGAACGTGTGTGGGGAGATCGTTTTCTGGATCTGCGCTTTTGCCGCAAGGTCTTTTATGATCAGAAAGATCATCACCCGGGTAAGTTGTGCGCCGCGTTTGTTTAAAAAAACAATGTCCTCGTTGCCTGGCTTTACGGTTAAATGGTTCCGGATCTCTTTAAGGTATATTTTTACATACCGGGCTGCTGCATCTCCAACAGGAACCAGCCGCTCTTTATCGCCCTTGCCGATTACCCGTACATAGCCCACATCGAGGTAGAGCTGAGAAATGCGCAGGTTTACCAGCTCGCTCACCCGCAGGCCACAGCCATAGAGGATCTCAAGGATGGCCTTATTGCGTGTGCCTTCGGGTTTGCTGAGATCAATAACGGAAAGAAGCTGTTCGATTTCTTCAAAGCTGAGCACATCCGGCAGGGAGCGCCGGGTCTTGGGCGCCTCGAGGAGCAATGCGGGATCCTGCTGTACGATGTTTTCCATCAGGCAGAACCGGTAAAATGCCCGGATGCCCGAGATCACCCTGGCCTGTGAGGCGGGCTGCATGCCCAGTTCGGCGATCCAGGCGAGGAAGCCCTGGAGGTTTTTGAGTGTAATATCGGCAGGGGCCAGGGCCAGCGACTGCGTTTGCAGGTAGTCCGTCAGCTTCTCCACATCCCTCATGTATGCTTCGGTGGAATTACCGGAAAGCGATTTTTCCAGTTTTAAATATGCCTGAAAACTTTTTTTATACGATTCCCACATAAAGATAAAAGCCTGTCAGATCACTAACAGGCTTTTTTGATTTTTGTTTATTTAAAGGAGAGCGGATCGTCATGTATGATGTCTTCCCCCTCGTATTTGATTTTTGCGTAGATATGATCTTTGCTGATGTTTACAGAGTCCAGGAACGAATGCACATTGTCATGATCTACTCCTTTTACTCCTTTGTCGGTGAGCAGGGTCTTGGCCACCTTTCCGGTCTGGATATCTTCTACATAAATAAAAGTATTGTCATAATAGGAAACCAGCCCGTCGGCCACTTTGAACTTGGGGTCAAAGCTGTTGACGGCGCTTTTGTACTTCGTAGGGGTACCTTCCTTTGTCATCGGCATCTTTATCAGGTAGCCACGACCGGTAGCACAATCATTAAATTTCAGCCAGGCGCTTTGTCCTTCACCATAATCAAATCCAAAAAGCGATTTGCTGGGTTTTACGTCGCTGCCTTCAAAGAATTCAGAGAAAACGATATCGGTTTTTCCCGCCTTTGCTTTATCGAAATGGATGGAATCGATCTTGCAGTCTTTAAAGCTCAGGGTCACAAAGGGTTTGTCGGGTGTCGGACTTCCCAGGCGGAGGGGCTCGGTGATACAGGCAGAATCGTTGCAGAAAGAGGTAGGGGCTGTTTCGGCTGTTCCTTCGGCACCACCACAGGAGGCAAGCAGCGCAGCCAGTGCGATTGCACTAAATGAAAAGGATTTCAGTTTCATTCTTGTTGTTTAAGATCGTTATAAAATAAATGCAGTTCGCTAATTTACAAATTATCAATGAGTTTGATCGGGTTTTTTGAAGGCCGGAAGCATATTGGTTCTGATGGTATTTCCTGTGGAACTGCAACCTGCTATCTCGAATCTCAACTCTCAACTCTCGAACCTCAACCCCTTACAGCTCACAGAAAAACATCCTCGATCAAAAAGTATTCGGGAGGCTGATGCGGCCGGAAGGTGATGGAAAGGATATCATACTGGATGCGGTAATGCCCGGGATGCTGATGCAGGAATTCATCTGCGGCCTGCTGCAGGTACCGGAATTTCTTTTTGGTAACGCTTTCTTCCGGATGTCCGAACCGGCTGCTGCTCCGGGTTTTCACTTCTATAAAATGTAATTTGTTGTTTTGGCTGGCAATAATATCAATTTCATAATAGGAATAACGCCAGTTCCGGAAGAGGATGGTGTATGCTTTTTCTTCCAGGTAAGCAGCGGCCAGCTGTTCTCCGTGTTTTCCCAATTGATTATGTGTGGCCATTCAGTTATCTTTACCCCCAAGTTAATCTAATGTTTTAATATGCAGAAACTGGCTTTACTGGAAGGAGAGGTCAAGCATTACGACTGGGGTGGCGTTACCTTTATCCCTTCCCTGCTTCAGGTAGAAAATCCGCAAATGAAACCATTTGCCGAATACTGGATGGGAGTGCATCCCGCTGCCAAGTGCCGGCTGCTGCTGGATAAGGGGGACAATGTATTGCTCCGGGACTTTATCAATGCAGATCCGGAAGCATTACTGGGACCGGCGGTGAAACGCTCCTTTGGCCAGATGCCTTATTTGCTGAAGGTGCTGGATGTAAAGGACATGCTTTCTATACAGGTGCACCCTTCTAAAACGCAGGCTGCGCTTGATTTTGAGACGGAGAATCAGAAAGGGGTGCCGCTGAATGCGCCCGACCGCAATTACAAGGATGCCAATCATAAGCCGGAGCTGATGGTAGCGCTGAGCCCGTTTTACCTCCTGCATGGATTCAAGCCGGAAAAGAAATTAGTACAGACACTCGAAGCAGTGCCGGAGCTGCACGTATTTCTGCCGGTATTCAAAGAGGAAGGATACAAAGGCTTGTATAAGATGGCCATGGAATTGCCGCAGGAGGAAGTGAACGAACTGCTGCAGCCGCTGATCAACCGCATCATACCGCTGTACCTGCAGGAGAAGCTGGATAAAGTATCAGAAGATTTCTGGGCAGCCCGCGCCGCACAAACCTTTATACAACCCGGTTCCATCGACAGGGGGATCTTTTCCATCTACTTTTTCAATATCGTGCACCTGAAAACAGGTGAGGCGATCTTCCAGGACGCGGGTGTGCCGCATGCCTATCTGGAAGGGTATAATGTGGAGATCATGGCCAGCTCCGATAATGTGCTGAGGGGCGGACTGACCGCAAAACACATCGATACGGCGGAGCTGTTGAAACATACAAAATGCGAAGCAACACATCCCCAGGTGATCAGTAATACAAAAGGAAAGGAACGGGTCTATCCGGCACCTGTTCCGGATTTTGAATTGCGTTCCTACGATCTTAAAACCGGCGATGAGATCACGCTGCAGCCTTCCACCGCCGAGATCTTTTTACTGACGGACGGAGAGGTGGAATTGTCGGCAGCAGACAGCCGTGTGGTACTGAAGTCCGGAACGATTGCAGCAGCAGCTTTTCCGGGTGCTGTTATAAAAGTACTGGCCGGCGCCAGCTCCCGGCTGTTCCGGGCAACGGTTCCGGTAGAATTAATAAATATTTAATAAACAGAAATAAGAATGACCCGAGAACAACTGGTTTCCCTGATTGATGAAAAGCGCTCCTACCTCTGTGTGGGACTGGACACCGATCCGAAAAAGATCCCCGCTCATTTATCCGGGGATGCGGATGCAGTATTTCTTTTTAATAAAGCCATTATTGACGCTACACGCGCTACCTGTGTGGCGTATAAGATCAATACCGCTTTTTATGAAGCGATGGGTACAAAGGGCTGGGATGTAATGGAGCGGACAGTACATTATATCGGCCCTGGTCATTTTAAAATAGCTGATGCAAAACGGGGAGATATCGGCAATACCAGCGATCAGTATGCACGGGCATTTTTTGAGACCCTGCCTTTTGATGCGGTAACGGTAGCTCCATATATGGGGGAAGACAGCGTGCGCCCCTTCCTGGAATATGAAGGCAAATGGGCCATTGTGCTGGGACTTACCTCCAATAAAGGCGCACAGGATTTTGAATTGCAGCAGGCCGGTGAGGAATTGCTGTATGAAAAGGTTTTAAAGACGGTTGCTGCATGGGGAACGGATAAGAACCTGATGTTTGTGGTAGGGGCTACGCAGGCGGAAGCATTCAAAAGGATCCGTGAACTGGTGCCGGATCATTTTTTACTGGTGCCCGGTGTGGGTGCCCAGGGAGGCAGCCTGGAAGCCATTTCCCGGCAGGCAATGAACAGGGACTGCGGATTGCTGGTAAATGCCAGCAGGGCCGTGATCTATGCTTCAGCCGGGCCGGACTTCGCCACTGCCGCAGCCACTGCCGCAGCCGCCTATCAGGAAGAGATGGCCTCCTATTTAAAATAAAACAGCATTTGTATTCTGAAGCGAGACGGTTGCAAAAGGTATTTTAAAATGAAATGTCCTGTTGCCCTGATGAATCGTGTATGCGTCAGGATAAGAAAGCCCTCGTCCGGCTGAAACGTCCGGCAGATAGGAATCTCCCTTACAATTTATCAAAACAGGTGCAGCGCGCCGCTCCTCTTTGTAATCCGGGTACCTGGCGACCATCCCAGCCGCAGCGCGGCGATAACCCGCTGTTTACGCTATTCCCGGTGCGCTGCACCTTTATGGCCTGTTGTTGCCCACTACTTGTAATATTAGCGCTGCAGCGCAACGCTCTGATGGCAACAGTAACTTGATGTCTGTTCGATAACTCGGGGTTATTTCAGCGTATTTTGATAGCGTTTCTTTTTTATCATTGTGTTACCTGGAATAAGTATCCACGGGTTGCCAGATATCCTGCAATCCTTCCTTTCTTCCAAGGATCGGGTCTGTGTCGGGAATGATATTGTGTAACGCACTTCCTGCAGCCTGACCGTTCTGTTCCCGGTGCATCTCAAGCGGTACTTTTACGGAGCTGGCAGCTACCATGCTAAAACTGCTGCCGGATCCGATGAGCCGCAGTGCCACACCTGCGGGAAGGATCACCACATCGCCTTTTTCAACCGTGGTGGTGATGCCCAGGGTACCGCCAAGCTGCAATTGCGCTTCACCGGCACATACCCCCAGTGCAATATGCGTATTGGAATAATAGTGGGTATCGTCAAAGATTTTAAACGCCGGAAGCGGGAACCATTTATTCGCCGTGAATTTTTTCTGAAGCCAGCTTTCGCAGGCAGCATAGTCCTTGTCAAAAAAGCCCCGGTATACCAACAGAGGGAACGGGCTATTGGGAATCTGCTGGTCTTCCCGGAAATAAAAAATATCCGGATTGGTGCGCCGCAGCTCCCAGGGGATCCATTCGTTCTGCTTATTTTTTCTTAACATGCTGTTTCTATTGCAAGGGATATGCCAGTAAGTTTTTTCCGTTTGCGGAACCGTCGTTTTTTAACATCAAACTACGAAGCATGATTGTATCAGCCCGTTTTACAGCAGCCGGGCGGGTATAAAAAACAATGTTAAAGCTTGTACGGAAAAAAGAAGTGTCAATAAAAAACCGTTTCAAAAACTGAAACGGTGTTTCTTATCGGAAAGGTTAATGGGTTATCTCCGCTCAAAATTATAAACGATATAAATCGTTTTTCCTTCAAATGAAACCGGTGACTGCGCCACAAAATGACCATCCCCGGAAGAAGTAACTTCCAGCGAATAGCCTTCCGCAACATTTTTTGACTGGTTCTTCTTCAAGCCGTCCACTCGTTTAAAGTTCAGGTTGGTGGCGCCGTTAATATTCCTGGTAGACCATAATATTTCACGGGCGCCTCCGGAGCAGTCCTGTGAATTGATGGTGTAGGTACCATAACCATTGTTGGGAAATACCCATACACTGCCGTCAAAACAACTGAGCGCTACATCATCAAATGCCTCAACCTTCAGGTTTTTGGTGTCTGTTCCTTCAATGCTGGTACCGGTAACTACCCAGGTGCCCTTAAAGTCCTGGCGGGGTACGGTATTTGAAGCACTTTTCTTGGTATTGGAGCAGGCAGCGCCTATGATGGAAACGGTGATCAGGAGCAAAGCGATCTGTGAAATTCTTTTCATAATCAATGTTTTTATGCTTTATGCAATTGAAATGCCAAATTTTGAAAATAGACGGCCTGCTGCAAAGAAAGGTTCGCTGCCCGTTGTTAAAAAAGCCTGCTGAAAGTCGTTCTGCTGCATTAGTTAATCAGGATCAATCAGATCTGAAAAATCAATTGTGCCGGGATCCACTTTTCACCAGGTTTTGCAGTAGGGAGTGCCTGCTGGTACTTCCACATCAGTTCTTCCCACTCCTGTACTTTGGCATTTTGCGCATCTGCCGCCTGTTTTTTTTCAAATGAGAACTCCGGTCCGGCCTCAATGATCATAAAAAGACGGCTCTCCACCCGGTAGATCTCCATATGCCGGATACCGGATGATTTTATGCTCTGCAGGATCTCCGGCCACACTGCCCGGTGATGGGCCTCATACTCGGCGATCAGTACCGGGTCATTTTTGAGATCCAATGCCAGGCAATATCTCTTCATTATTTCCATTTTTTATCCGTTTTGATCCATTCGTCAGCTAAGGGCCAAATACCAATACCAAAATTCAAAAGCTAAATTCTAAAAATCAGGATCGGGTTCCAAACTCCGGGGAGCAACTAAATCTACTCCCGCATCATATCGATCAGCACAGCTGCAATTTCTTCTGCGTTCGGTTTGCTGAAATAGTCTCCATCGCTTCCATAGCCCGGCCGGTGTTCCTTTGCGGTAATGGTCCGTGGCGACACATCCAGGTGCCGGTATCCGCCCTGCTTTTCCATTACTTTATTGAACATATAGGCGGCAGCTCCTCCCGGAACATCCTCATCTATAAATACAATGCGGTTGGTCTTCTTCAGGGAGGCCAGGATACTGTGATGAATATCAAATGGCAGCAACGTCTGCACATCGATCAGCTCACAGCTGATGCCCAGTGGAGCGACCTTACCCAGCGCATCCTGTATGATACGCAGGATGGAGCCATAGCTCACAATAGTAATATCGGTGCCTTCCCGGAGGATCTCGGGGATCCCCAGGGGCACGCGCATGGTGTCCAGGTTTTCCGGAAGCTGTTCCTTCAGCCGGTACCCATTAAGGCTTTCAATCACTAACCCGGGATCATTGCTTTGTAATAAGGTATTGTACATACCAGCGGCCTGTACCATATTCCGGGGCACACAAACATGAATGCCTCTTAATGCGTTTATGATCATCCCCATGGGGGACCCGGAATGCCAGATCCCTTCCAGCCGGTGGCCCCGGCTTCTGATGATCAGCGGGCAGAACTGCTGGCCTCCGGTACGGTATTGCAGGGAGGCTACATCATCGGTGAGCGGCTGCAGGCCGTAAACCAGGTAATCCAGGTACTGGATCTCAGCAATCGGGCGCAGCCCTCTTAATGCCAGTCCGATGCCCCGGCCCATAATAGCCAGCTCATGGATGCCGGTGTCGGAGATCCTGCCTGTGCCGTGTTTTTTCTGCAGGCCGGCAAATCCCTGATTTACATCGCCGATCTGGCCCAGGTCCTCGCCAAAAGCAAGCACCTTTGGGTTATGGGCGAAAAGCTGGTCAAAATAGCGGTTCAGGATCTCATAGCCGTTCAGCAACGGCGACTGTTCTGTTACCACGGGAGCAACAGGTGCCACCTTCAGTGCGCTTTTAGGTCCTTCATTATATAAATGCGAATTATAAATGGCCGCATTTTCTTTTTGGAGCTGGTGGTAATACGCCTGCAAACGACCGGCCTTTTCCCCGCCGATCAGGATCGCATTGTATAATGTTTGTAATACATTTTTACGGAGCGGTTCCCGGTTGGTTACCAGGTCGGGGATGAGTTTTTTTAATTCCGGCCCTTTCTCCGGCAGCTCCTGTATCAGTTGGTTCAACAGATTCCTGGTGTGTTCTACCTGCTCCTTGATGGGTTTGAGGTAGGCTTTCCAGGCATGATCCCTGCCTTCCCTTACGTTTTTTCGGGCGTCTGTTTCTATTTTTTCGAGGGTGGCTTCATCCGCCAGTCCGTTCTTGAGCACCCATTCCTTCATTTTTTTTAGGCAATCCCGTTCCCGTTCCCATTCCAGGCGTTCGGTGGATTTGTACCGCTCGTGACTGCCGGAAGTGCTGTGACCCTGTGGCTGGGTCAGTTCATCTACATGAAAAAGGACGGGAGTATGCGTTTCCCGCGCCAGGCTGACGCCTTCTTCAAACGCTTCGATCATTCCCATATAGTCCCATCCCTTCACCTTTGAAATATAAAATCCGTTCGTACCTTCTTCTTTCTCAAAACCTTTCAATGCAGCGGAGATCGACCCTTTGGTTGTTTGCATTTCTCTCGGAACGGAAATGCCATAACCATCATCCCATACAAAGATCACCAGGGGTACCTGCGCCACGCCGGCGGCATTTACCGTTTCCCAGAAATGGCCTTCGCTGGTGGACGCGTCACCGATGGTACAGAAGCATACCTCGTTCCCGTTGTTCGACAGGTTTTTGAATTGCTGCAGTTCCTCCACTTCCCGGAAGCTTTTGGAGGCATAGGCCAGGCCAAAGGAGCGCGGCATCTGGGCCGCAGTGGGGGCCATGTCTGTGGCGGTATTTTTTATTTCCGCCAGGTTCAGCCAGTTACCCTCCTCGTCTACATTCCTGCTGGTATAATGGCTGTTCATCTGCCGCCCCAGACTGAACGGCTCATTCTGTGGGTCGGGGTCGGCATATAACTGCGAAAAATATTGCTGTGGTGTACCTATTCCAAGGGCGAACATAAAGGTCTGATCGCGGTAATAACCGCTGCGCCAGTCGCCCGGTTTGAAAAATTTTGCCATGGCAACCTGGGCCACCTCTTTTCCGTCTCCAAAAATTCCGAACTTCGCTTTACCTGTCAGTACTTCTCTACGGCCCAGCAAGCTGGTTTCACGACTGAGGCAGGCAATATAATAGTCGTGCAGGATGCCATCTTTGAATTTTTCAAAAGACAGCATTTCGCCCGGGGTAGTAAGGTTGGAAGTGATCTGCTCCATATTGGCAAAAATAGGGATATCACAATATACTCATTGCTGAATAATTTTTCAAAGAACCTTGCAACTTTTGGAAACTGTTGAACATCTATATCGTAATTTTGTTGTTTTTATATCAGTTGTCATAAAATAATAAGAATATGAGGAAATTTTACCTTCTGGCCGTTTTATTTTTTCTGGGATTTGCTGTAACAACCAAAGCGCAGGATGCTGTACCAGCGGATCAGGTGATCAAAATGTCAAAAGAAAAATATGATCTGGGAAAGATCAAGTATAAGGAGGGAACTACCTTTTTTATGGAGTTCACCAATATCAGCAAAAAACCGGTGATCGTGGAGAATGTGCTGGTGGGTTGCGGCTGTACAGTGGCAGAAAAGCCCGCAGCGCCTGTAATGCCGGGGAAAGTAGGTAAAATAAAAGTAGGTTATGATGCTACGGCTCCTGCCGGTCAGCCTTTTAATAAAGATGTAACCATAAAGATCAAAGGCGCCCAGGCCAAAACGGTATATTTTACCGGGGAGATCATCTAAGAGTTTAGTTTTTTTAGTTTTATTGAACAGTTTCAACTTATTCCATCTGTAAAGATGGAATTTTTTTATTTTTGCCCTCTTATTTTTATGTATGATTAGAATTTCTCAAAGAGGAGTGGAGATGCCGGCTTCGCCGATCCGCAAGCTGGTCCCGTATGCGGAGGATGCAAAGCGCAGGGGGGTAACTGTATATCATTTAAATATCGGGCAACCGGATATTGAAACGCCGCCGGCCATTATGCAGGCGGTAAGAGACGTACATATGCGGGTGCTGGAATACAGTCACAGTGCGGGAAATGAAAGTTATCGGCGCAAGCTGATGGAATATTATAAACGGATCGGGATAGCCGTTACCCACGAGGAGATCATGATCACCACCGGGGGGAGCGAAGCGATCCTGTTCGCATTTTTTGCCTGCCTGAATCCCGGGGATGAAGTCATTATTCCCGAGCCGTTCTATGCCAATTACAATGGTTTTGCGTGTACGGCAGGTATAAAGGTAACACCCATTCCCTCCGGGATTGATACCGGCTTTGCGCTGCCGCCGATCGGGGACTTTGAACGGGTGATCACCGAAAAGACCAAAGCCATTCTTATCTGTAACCCCAATAATCCTACCGGTTATCTGTACAGCAGGGAGGAAGTGGAGGCGCTTGGAAGTATCTGTAAGAAACACAGCCTGTACTTTTTTTCTGATGAAGCATACCGGGAGTTCCGGTATGAAGACGACAGCGAATACCTCAGCCCGCTTCAGTTGCCCGGACTGGAAGAGCATGTGGTGGTGATGGATACCATCAGCAAACGCTACAGTGCCTGTGGCGCACGGATCGGGGCCCTGGTCACGCATAATAAAGAAGTATACCAGACGGCACTGAAATTCGCCCAGGCGCGGTTAAGTCCGCCCGGACTGGCCCAGGTGCTGGGTGAAGCGGCGGTGGATCTTCCGGAAAATTATTTCGACGGAACAAGAGAGGAATACCGGAAACGCAGGGATCTGCTTGTACAGCGTCTCAATGCGATGGATGGTGTGTTTTGTCCCAACCCCGGCGGGGCTTTTTATACCATTGCCCGTTTACCGGTTGATGATTGCGACCGGTTTTGCCAGTGGCTCCTGGAGTCGTTCAGCTATAAGAACCAGACATTGATGCTGGCGCCGGCCACCGGATTCTATGCCACACCCGGATTGGGCCTCAACGAGGTAAGGCTTGCCTATGTGCTGAATACGGATGCCATCAATACGGCTATGGATTGCCTGGAACAGGCCCTGAAAGAATACCCCGGCCGGCAATAAGCTATATATTTTTAGGATCAATTTTAGAGAGTCTGGATTCCAGACTCTTTTTTTTAATTTTTTTGATAAAAAACAAGATAAAAGACATCAAAACGTTATATTGTAATTAAATGATATGTAATGTTTTTTAAGCTAAAACGTTGATAAATACTGATAAAGTTCTATTTTAATAAATTATAAAAAATAATATATAATATTTTGTTATTTATATTCATTGAAATTTAATGTGTGATACTTATTTTTGGTATGAAATTAATTTCATCACAAGATATATCTCCTCTTATTCTATTAATTATATAAAATACAAAATATATATAATATGTCAATGACTCGAAAACTAGCTATCATCCCTTTTGCCTTATTAATTCTTATTGTAATCTTAAGTCTTTTGTTTGGGCATAACCCCACGGAGATAAAACAATATGCGGAGATCAATTCCGGCGATACCGCCTGGATGCTGACCTCGGCAGCCCTGGTACTGATCATGACACCGGGACTGGCTTTTTTTTACGGAGGTATGGTTAAAAAGAAGAATGTGATCTCCACGATGCTGCAAAGCTTTATCTGTATGGCAATCGTTTCGATCATCTGGGTGGTTTTCGGGTTTAGTCTGGCTTTTGGAGATTCTATAGGTGGTGTGATCGGGAACCCCCGCACTTTTTTCCTGATGAATAACGTGCTGGAAAGTCAGCCCTGGAAGCTGGCTCCCACTGTGCCCCTGGTGGTCTTTGCTTTTTTCCAGCTGAAGTTTGCCATCATCACACCGGCGCTGGTTACCGGGGCATTCTCTGAGCGCATCCGGTTTACCTCTTATATTTTCTTTATCTGCCTGTTTATTATTTTTATCTATTGTCCCCTGGCACATGCCACCTGGCATCCGGATGGTATCCTGGCCAAGCTGGGCGTACTTGATTTTGCCGGAGGAACCGTAGTACATATGAGTGCCGGTCTGGCAGCGCTGGCAGGTGCCATATACCTGAAAAAACGGACGGATACCGGAGAGAACAAGCCCGCCCGGATCACCTATGTATTATTGGGTACCGGCCTGCTCTGGTTTGGCTGGTTCGGATTTAACGGCGGTTCTGCAATGGGAGCCAATGCACTGGCTGCTTCTGCGCTGGCTACTACCGCTGTGGCATCGGGCGCTGCGGCCTTTGCCTGGATCATCTTCGATGCACTGAGAGGAAAAAAGCCTTCCGCAATGGGAACCAGTATCGGCGCTGTTGTGGGACTGGTGGCCATCACTCCTGCAGCAGGTTTTGTAAGTCTTCCGCATGCACTGGTAATTGGTGTGGTGGCGGCCATTATCAGCAACCTGATGGTGGAGTGGAGAACAAAGACCGGTATCGATGATACACTGGATGTATTTCCCTGTCATGGGATAGGTGGAATGGTTGGTATGCTGCTGACCGGTGTTTTTGCCAACCAGGCGATCAATACCGGGAATGCAACCGGCAATGGTTTGTTCTTTGGTGAAACCAAGCTGTTCACCACCCATGTGCTGGTGTTGCTGGGTGTGATCGTTTTTGTGCTGGTAATGTCCTTTATACTTTTAAAAATAACCGACCTGATCACTCCGTTACGCGCCAGCGAGGATGAAGAACTGGAAGGCCTTGACCGGTCGCAGCACGGAGAGAGTTTATAAATAGTATTTAATAATACTGCTGCAAGGATGCAGCAATACCGTAGGAGACCAACTGGTCTCCTACAACTATTTAAGCCCTGCAACATTCATCATACGGATACCGATTATTTTTGCTATTTTCCTGAAAAATTATTGCGGATGAAAAAATTGTTGCTGCTCCTGAATTTGCTTCCGGGGCTGATGGCGGCGTCCCAGGTCACCTTCCCGGTGAATGGCGTGGCAGATCCCCGGTCCGGAAGTTTTGCCTTTACCAATGCCACCATTGTAAAAGACCCTTCCACCACGCTTCAGAAGGCCACACTCGTTATAAAAGAGGGCAGGATCGTAAGTGTGGGTAATGGCAGTATTCCCCGTGATGCAGTAGTGGTCGATTGTAAAGGAAAATATATTTATCCCTCCCTTATCGACAGCTACAGCGATTATGGCTTGCCCGAAGTACAGCGGCAGGGCGGCTCCTTTGCCTTTTTTGGTCCGCAGCAATTCAACAGCAATACAAAAGGTCCGTATAACTGGAACCAGGCCATCCACAGTGAAGTGAATGCTGCAGATCTGTTCGGAGCCAATGATTCCAAAGCGCAACCCCTGCGGGAGCTGGGATTCGGGACGGTGCTGTCACATCAGAAAGACGGTATCGCCCGGGGCACCGGTGTCGTGGCCACGCTGTCCGGTAAAAAAGAGAACCTCGTTATTTTAAAAGAAAAAGCGGCAGCTTTTTATTCTTTTTCCAAAGGCTCCTCCACGCAAAGCTATCCTACCAGTATGATGGGGGCCGTGGCATTGCTGCGACAGAACTACCTGGATGCGCAATGGTATAAGACCCGGCCGGAAAAAGAAGGGATCAATAAAACCCTGGAGGCGTGGAATGAAGTACAGGCCCTGCCGCAGATCTTTGAAACGGCTGATAAATGGAGTGGTCTGAGGGCCGACCGCATCGGCGATGAGTTCGGCGTGCAGTACATAATTAAAGGAGGTGGAAATGAATACCAGCGGATAAAGGAGATCGCGGCCACAAAGGCCCCCTATATCCTGTCGCTGAATTTTCCGGATGCCCAGAAGGTGGAGGATCCGGCCGATGCCCGTTTTGTGGCCTGGAGCGACCTGGCGCACTGGGAGCTGGCGCCGGTAAATCCGGCGGCTTTTGAAAAGGAAAAGATCCCCTTTGCATTGACTACAGCGGATCTGAAAGACCCCAAGACCTTCTGGCCCAACCTGCGGAAGGCCATCCTGGCGGGGCTTTCAGAGAAAACGGCCCTGGAGGCGCTGACCACCACACCGGCTGCCTTTTTAAAAATAGCAGATAAGGTAGGGCGCCTGGAGCCCGGTTATGTGGCCAATTTCCTGATCACGACCGGTAATCTTTTTGCAGAGAAGACCACCCTGCTTGAGAACTGGATCCAGGGCGAACGCTATGATGTGAATGCCAAGAACAGTACGGAGTTAAAAGGACAATATACCCTGAACATCACCGGGGAGGGCGTAACACAGTACCGGCTGGAGGTAAAAAGCAACAGCCTGGCAACCGTTACCGCACAGGGGCCTCTTACCACCAAGTTCAGTTCCGACGGCAATCTTATTGCACTCAGCTTTTCTTTGAAACCTACCACCAAAGTGATCGGTACCGGGCAGAAGGACTCGGTTTTTGAAAACAAACAGGCCGGTGCGCTGATCCGGTTGAGTGGTATGAACTACGGCACGAACTGGCAGGGCGTGGGAACAAACGAAAACGGCGCGCCCGTAAGCTGGACGGCAACGCTTGTCGGGGAAACCGCAGCCGGTAAGGATTCCTCCCGCCCGGTCTGGACAAAGCCCGAAGCACCTGTTGTATACCCCTTCAATGCCTATGGGAATGCAGCCCTGCCGCAACAGGAAACCATACTGATCAAAAATGCCACGGTATGGACCAATGAAGCGGACGGTGTACAGGAACAAACGGATGTGCTCGTAAAGGCAGGAAAGATCGCGCAGATCGGTAAAGGGCTTTCCGCGGCCGGTGCCCGGGTGATCGATGGTACCGGAAAATACCTTACACCGGGCATTATTGATGAGCACTCCCATATTGCGGCGTTCTCCATTAACGAGGGCGCGCAATCTGTTACTTCAGAAGTAAGGATCGGCGACAACCTCAACCCGGATGATATCAATATCTACCGTCAGCTGAGTGGTGGTGTTACCAGTTCGCAGATCCTGCACGGATCTGCCAATACCATTGGCGGGCAAAGTCAGCTGATCAAACTGCGCTGGGGTGCGGATGCAGAAGGGCTGAAGTTCAAAGGAGCGGATCCGTTCATCAAGTTTGCGCTTGGCGAAAATGTAAAACGCACTGCGGCCACACAGGGAAACAGCCGTTACCCGGATACGCGTATGGGCGTATATGAAGTGCTCAATGACGCCTTTCAGCGGGCGCGGGATTATGAGAAGGCGCTGAAAGCCGGGGATAAAACCCTGCGGCGCGACCTGGAGCTGGATGCTCTGGTGGAGATCCTGGATAAAAAACGGTTCATTACCTGTCACAGCTATGTTCAGAGTGAGATACTGGGGCTCATCAGTGTGGCAGAAAAATTCGGTTTTAAGGTCAATACCTTTACCCATATCCTGGAAGGGTATAAAGTGGCCGACCGGATCAAACAGCACGGTGCCAATGTATCTACTTTCTCCGACTGGTGGGCCTACAAAAATGAAGTGCAGGATGCCATACCCTATAATGCAGCCATCATGTACCGGCTGGGACTGAATGTCTGCATCAACAGCGATGATGCGGAGATGGCCCGCAGGCTGAACCAGGAAGCAGCAAAGACCGTCAAATACGGGAACGTGCCGGAAGAAGAAGCGTTCAAAATGGTAACGCTTAACCCTGCAAAGGCCCTGCACATCGATGACCGCACGGGAAGTATAAAAGTAGGGAAGGATGCGGACCTGGTATTGTGGAGTGCCCCGCCGCTGAGTATTTATGCACGTGCGCTGTATACACTGGTGGACGGAACGGTTTATTTCGACCAGGAAAAAGACCGGCAGCAACGGCAGCAGATCGCTGCAGAACGGAACCGGCTCATACAGAAGATGCTGGCAGCGGTAAAAGGCGGAGCTCCTGCAGTGCCTGCAAAACCAACCGCACAGGTAGTATTGCATTGCGAAGATCATGAACATGCAGACGGGGTGCTGGCCGCCGATGCATTCGATTTCTAATCCTTAAATCAACATTCAATGAAATTTCTGATATATATAGGCATCCTGCTCCTGGCACTTCCGGTAATGGCACAGGATGATATCTACCCCGCAAAAAAACAGGAAGGGGTGCTGGTGATCAATAACGGCACCATCCACACCGGTACAGGACAGGTGATCCCGCAGGGAACAGTTGTTGTTGAAAATGGTAAGATCCGGAAAGTAAGCGGACAGCCGGAAACCATTGCGGGCGCAACAGTGGTGGATGCCACCGGGAAGCATATTTATCCGGGGCTGATATTATCGAGTACTGACCTGGGACTGCGTGAGATCATCAGCGGAGTGCGGGGCAGTAACGATTATTATGAGATCGGGGACTATAATCCGGATGTGCGGTCTGTAGTGGCCTACAATACCGATTCCAAAGTGATCAACACGCTCCGGTCCAACGGGATCCTGCTGGCGAATATCGTTCCGGCCGGACGCCTGCTGACCGGCTCTTCGTCGGTGGTGCAGCTGGATGCCTGGACCTGGGAAGATGCCCTGTACAAAGCAGATAACGGTATGTTCCTGGACCTTCCCGCGTTACTGCGCTCCCCTCGTGAAACCGCCGGCGCTTCCGATCCTGTAAAAGCAGGTATGAAGCGGATCGAAGACCTGAAAGCATTTTTCAGGGAAGCAAAGGCATATGCCGCTGCCCCGGAGAAAAAGGAAACAAACCTGAAATTTGAAGCCCTGCGGCCCCTGTTTGAAAAGAAACAAAAACTGTTTATCAATGCGGATATTTCCCGTCAGATATTGATGGCGATCGATTTTGTAAAAACGTTCGACATCAATGTGGTGATCGTAGGCGGCAGCGACAGCTACCTGCTGGCCGACCTGCTGAAGCAGAATAATATACCGGTGATCTTAAATTCGGTACATGTGCTGCCCACACTGGAAGACGATGATGTGGACCAGCCTTTCAAAACCCCCGCCCAGCTGAAGAAGGCAGGTGTGCTTTTCGCACTGAATGATAATGAAAGCACCCCCCGTTACCGGAACCTGGCATTCATGGCAGGAACGGCTGCGGCCTACGGACTTTCCAAAGAAGAGGCCCTGCAGGCCATTACACTGGATGCTGCGAAGATACTGGGGATTGACGACCGTACGGGTTCCCTTGAAGAAGGAAAGGATGCCAATATCGTTATAGCGGCGGGTGATATCCTGGACATGGATCAAAGCATCATCACCGCTGCCTATATCCAGGGACGGCAAATCGATCTGAGTAACAAGCATACACAATTGTACGAACGCTATAAACACCGTTACGGACTGCAATAACAATTGTTCGTCACTGTTTCAGTAATGATATGATCTCCAGAGGCCATCCCGGCCTCTTTTTTATTTAATATTCAATTATATATATAAAATAAGGTCTTTATGCCCAAGTTCCGGGTTATACAACCGGCTGGAACTCAGGACTTGATGTGGGTTATTTTTTCGGCTTGCAATAAAAAAATTAAACAAGTGTTTGATTAATTAAACAATTGTTTAAATACCTTTGTGCCTGCAATTTATTTATAGTGTCCACAGAATTCACACAAAAACAGATCGAGATCATGGAAGCAGCAGTAAGGCTGTTTGCCGACAAGGGATTTGACAATGCGTCTGTGCGTGACATTGCAAAAGCGGCTGATGTAAATGTGGCGATGATCTCCTACTATTTCGGATCAAAAGAGAAATTGCTGGAGGCCATTTTTATGCGGCATGTATTAATGATCCGCAGCAAGCTGGAAGAAATTGTTTTTGCCAGCGACCTGGCTCCGGTGCAGAAGATCGATCTGATCATTGATACCTATATCGATACCATCGCGGCCAACCGCAGCTTTCACCTGCTGATGGTACGGGAGCAGGGGGTAATGAAGAACCCGGTTTTATATGAGGCAGTGAAAAGTATGAAGCTGAAGAACAACGCGCTGATGAAGAGCGCTGTAAAAGCGGGTGTGAAGGCCGGGATATTCCGGAAGAACGTAGATATGATGATACTGGCCCTGACCGTTTTCGGAACCATTAACCAGGCCTTTAATACCAAGCGGTTTTTGTGTGAGCAGTTCCATATTGATCCTAACAATGACCAGGAATTTCTGACCCTGATCATTCCGAAGCTGAAGGCACATTTAAAAGCAGTAGTGAAAAGTTATCTGCTGGTTAAAGAATCATAAAACAATGTACAAAAGTAAAGCGATCGAATGTATGAATAAAAGAATCACAACCATCATTGCCCTGTTTTTGGCACTTGTGGTTTTGAGCGGTAATCTCTCCGCACAGGAAGTGAAAAAGCTTTCGGTAGAGGAAGCGGTAACGCTGGGCCTGGAAAGCAGCAAGCATTTAAAGATAGACGAGGCAAAGATCCTGCAGGCTACTGCCGCGGTTGAAGAAGCAAAGAATCATCAATTACCTGATCTAAAGATCAGCGGGTCCTATATGCGGCTCACCAGTGCACACATCAATATGAAAAGCGCACAGGAGCCGGCAGACGGATCCGGCAGCGGATCGGCAATGCCAAAGATATCGCAGGCGATGTATGGTATGGCCAACCTTACCATGCCGCTTTATGCAGGTGGAAAGATCCGGTATGGCATCCAGTCGGCAAAATACCTGCTTGAAGCAGCGCGACTGAATACCGGTAATGATAAAAATGCCATTGCCTATAACCTGATTGAGGCCTATGCCAACCTGTTTAAAGCCGCCCAGGCCATCCAGGTGATCAAAGAGAACCTGGCGGCCTCACAAAACCGGGACTCCAATTTTATACGGCTGGAGGACAACGGGCTGATGGCGCGTAATGACCGGCTGAAAGCGCAGCTTCAGACATCGGATATTGAATTACAGCTGCTGGAAGCACAAAATAACTATACCATCGCCAATGTGAACATGGACCTCCTGCTGGGACTGCCGGAAAGCACCGTTATCGAGGTGGACAGTGCCTTCATCAGTGCAACTGCTGAGGAACAATCGCTGGTGTATTATGAAGACAAAGCCTTTCAGAGCAGAAATGATATACAGGCCCTGGATTATCAGCAAAAAGCAGCAGCGCTGGGCATCAAATCTGCCAGGGCAGATTACCTGCCCTCACTGGCCCTTACCGGTGGCTATATTGCGGTGAATGTTCCCAAGTTCTTAACAGTAACCAATGCCATCAATGGAGGGATCGGTCTTCAGTACAATGTATCGAGCCTCTGGAAAGCCGGTGCAGCAGTAAGGAAAGCCAAGGCCCAGGCACTGGAACTTTCGGCTTCCAGGGAATTATTAAATGATAATGTCCGGCTGCAGATCAACCGCGACTATCAGAATTCGATACTGGCGCGGCGCAAGATAGAAGTATACAATAAAGCAGAGATACAGGCCGCAGAAAACTACCGCATCACCAAGAATAAATATGACAATAGCCTTGTGACGATCACGGATCTGCTGGATGCTAATGTGGCGCTGTTATCATCAAAGATCAATGTATCGAATGCAAAAGCGGATGCTGCGCTGGCGTACCAGAAATTACTGGAAACCTCGGGCATCTTAATTCAGAAAACCAATCAGTAAAATCAACTTATAATAATCATTATACCATGGCAAAGGAACAAGCTCAGCATCAGCCAAACGAAACAAATCAAAAGAAAAAAAGGAGCCCGGTCTTCTTTATCATACTTGCAGTATTGATAGTAGTGGGCGGCTTCTATGGCATTAAAGCCTATATCTACAGTCAGCATCATGAGGATACCGATGATGCACAGATAGCGGCCAATGTAAGCCCGGTTATTTCCAAGATCTCCGGGTATATTACCGAAGTAAAAGTAAAGGACAACGAGTTTGTACACAAAGGCGATACACTGGTGGTATTGGATACCAGGGATCTGAAAATGTCGCTGGAACAGGCAGAAGCTGCACTGGGTACGGCCCGCAGCAATGTGGCCTCTGCGCATGCCACTACGGCAGCAGCTCATAAAAACATCGGTACTGCCAGCGCTGCTGTTGCCACTGCCGATGCACAGATCGAAGCGGCAAAGGTGAATGTATGGCGGACCTCGGAAGATTTGAAAAGATATGAGAACCTGATCAAGGACCATTCGATCACCCAGCAGCAATACGAGCAGGCACTTGCGGCCAAACAGACGGCAGACCGCCAGCTGGAGATCCTGAAAGAGCAACGTAACCAGGCTGCGGCGCAAACCGGTGCTGTAAGCTTTCAGTCAAAAGCCACTGCGGAGCAGATCGGGGTATCTGCAGCAATGGTACGCCAGCGCGAAGTGGATGTGGAAAATGCCAAACTGAATTTGAGCTATGCGGTTATTGTGGCCAATGAGGACGGTGTGGTTTCCAAAGTGCCGGTACAGACCGGTCAGTATATCCAGGCCGGCGCTCAGTTGTTCAGCATTATCCTGAACAACGACAAATGGGTGGTGGCTAATTTTAAGGAAACCCAGTTATCCAGAATGGTGACAGGTCAGAAAGTAGAACTCAGCGTGGATGCGTTCCCCAAGCATTCCTTTGAAGGTATTGTTGGCTCTTTTTCTCCGGCTACCGGATCCGTATCGGCACTGCTACCCGCGGATAATGCCAGCGGAAACTTTGTAAAAGTGGTACAGCGTGTACCGGTAAGGATTGAGTTTGTAAATAAAAACGACTCCCTGATCCAAAAATTACGCGCCGGCATGAATGTGCTGGTAGATGTTCATCTTAATTAATGAATAGTGAGAAGTGAAAAGCGAAATGGATAAGTGAAGGATGAGATGTGATAAATGAGGTACAGGAACGTAAATGTGAAGCGGATCTTTTCACTTCTCGCTTCTTACAATAAAAAGAAATCCAAATTATGCAACAACAGGATTCTCTTGTAGAATATGGTGCCCGGCGTGTCATTGTTACGGTAACGGCAATTATTTGTGCATTGCTTGAAATTGTTGACAGCACCATTGTAAACGTGGCGCTGAACGATATGAAGGGGAACCTGGGTGCTACCTTATCTGAAGTGGGCTGGGTCATTACTGCCTACGCCATCGGAAATGTGATCATTGTTCCCATGACCAGCTGGCTTTCGCAGCAGTTTGGCCGGAGAAATTACTTTGCGGTATCGATCGTTCTGTTTACGATCTGTTCCTTTCTTTGCGGTAATGCGACCAATATCTGGGAGCTGGTGGCCTTCCGCTTTTTGCAGGGCGTGGGGGGCGGTGCATTGCTGGTGACTTCCCAGACCATCATTACAGAATCATACCCTATTGAAAAAAGAGGAATGGCACAGGCCATTTACGGCTTGGGTGTTATCGCCGGTCCTACGCTGGGCCCGCCCCTGGGTGGTTATATCGTTGATAACTTCAGCTGGCCCTATATCTTTTACATCAATATCCCGCTGGGGATCATCGCTACACTGCTGACACTGCAGTTTGTGCGCAGTCCCAGGTATGCGGAAAAAAAAGCGGCTCACGAGATCGACTGGCTGGGTATCTTTTTATTGAGCGCCACCGTAGGGTCGCTCCAGTACATCCTGGAACGCGGGCACGAGGACGACTGGTTCTCCAGCAAAGCGATCATTGTGCTGACCATCACTGCTGTGCTGGGACTTTTCTTCTTTATCTGGCGGGAACTTACTTATAAGAACCCGATCGTGGAATTGCGGGTGCTGCGGAATGGGAACCTGAGGGTTGGAACGATCATGTCCTTTATCCTGGGCTTCGGGCTTTATGGTTCTACGTTTATTGTACCGCTGTACACCCAGAGTATCCTGGGCTGGACGGCCCTGCAGGCGGGGATGCTGATGATACCGGCCACACTGGCCACGGCATTTATGATGCCCTTTATCGGGCGGATGATCGCCAAAGGCATTCCGCAGCAGTACCTGGTAGCCACGGGGCTATTCCTTTTCTTTGTGTACAGTTTCTGGGGGTATAAGATCATCACACCAGATACCGGTAAGGATGCATTCTTCTGGATGCTGATCGTGCGCGGGGTAGGGCTGGGATTGTTATTTATTCCGATTACCACCTTGGCGTTGTCTACACTGAAAGGACAGGAAATCGGCCAGGGCGCTGCATTTACGGGTATGATGCGGCAGCTGGGAGGATCCTTTGGTGTGGCAGCAATCACGACCTTTATCGCCAACCGCAGTATGCTTTACCGGAATGATCTGGTATCCAAACTGGATGTGAACGACCTGAATGTACAGCAGCGGGTAGGCGCCCTGGAGCACAGCTTTACGGCAAAGGGCCTGTCGCCGGACGTGGCACTGCAGTCGGCCCATAAGGTCCTTGATTTTACAGTGACCAAACAGGCGACCGTTCTCTCTTATATGGATGTATTCCTTTACCTGGGACTGATGTTCCTGATCTGTATTCCTTTTATCCTGTTTATACGAAAGAAAAAAGGCAAACAGGAAAAAATGGATATGAGTGAGATGATGCATTGACGGGACAGGTTTGGGGTGTCAGCAATCAGAAGCGGGAAATGAAATTTTAGCAATCAGTTTTCAGCGATTAGCTGTCAGCTGATTGCTAATAGCGAATAACCGGCCGCTACTGAGCCTCATTACCTAATTCTCGTGTATCGAATCGGAAACTTTGCTGTATTTTTAATCCCGATGCTACAAAAATCTATTGCTGTATTTGGGATCCTGCTGTTCCTTGTTTCCTTATATGGGTGCGTTTCGTACCGGAAACGGCCCACCCGCCTTTATCAAGAAGTGCTTTCAAAGAACCTCAGTTTCGACGCCGGAATCGTACCCGGAGTACCCTTTAAAAACGGAGAATGGGATACCGTAATGAAGGGACGCGTATTGTGGGCCGTGCAACTCTATAACCAGGGCATCATTCGTAATATCATTTTTTCCGGCGGCGCGGTTTATTCCCCTTATTATGAAGCCCGGATCATGGGATTGTATGCGCAGGAACTGGGTATTCCGGGTTCGCGTATCTTTTATGAAACAAAAGCGGAACATAGTACCGAAAATGTATTCTATTCTTACCAGATCGCGCGGCAGCAGGGATTCAAATCGCTGGCCCTCGTCACGGATCCTTTCCAGTCATCTATGATGAAAGGCTTTACCCGGCGCAAATTCGGAACACGGATCGTACATCTGCCGTTTATGGTAGATACCGTAAAAAAATACAATCACCTCGATCCGGTTATTGATCCTGCTCCGGCTTATGTTCAGCCCTTCCAATCGATCCTCGAGCGCGAAGGGTTCCTCCGCCGTTTCCGCGGAACACTCGGGGTTTTTATTCCCTGGGAAGACCGGGGAAGGCGGGCCCGTGCGCTATAAATAATTACCAGAAAAATTTAATGTTCCACCGGCTCCTCCTGGCGGTTGAAGCTATACAGCAGATAGAACAGTGCCGGCAGGATAAAGACACTTCCTGCTAAAAGTGCTACTGCCAGTGACCGGATGGTTTTGTCGGAGCCCTTGTGGGTCAGTAGTGACAGTCCTTCTGTATCTTTCAGATTGATCAGTACCGGGTAGTGCTCATAAGTAATGGCAACCAGCAGCAATGTGATCTGCGCCCCGGCAATGATCCGCAGCCATTGGGTCGACTGCCGGAAAAGGGAGATCCACATCCAGATCAGTGAAAGTGCCGCCAGCAGCACACAGATCACACTGACCGGGTTCCCGAAAAGCCAGTGTACCAGCGGAATATTATCCTGGTGTGCGGCAACCAGTACCAGGCCGGCAGCAGCTATTGCTGCCAGGCTCATATGCTTGGCCTTTTGAATGAAACGTTGCCGCTCTGCTTCTGTTTTGGTTTCGCCGATGATAAAGATCGCCGCCAGAAATCCGCAGATCGTTACTGTAAAGATGCCGACCGAAACAGGAAAAAATCCCAGCCAGCTGAATATATAGGCATCCAGAAAATGAGTCGCCTGCGGATCTATTTTTCCGGATACTGCACTGCCGGCAATAATGCCCAGAAACAGGGGCGTGATCACACTGGAATACATAAAGGTTTTGGAGTATACGGTCTGCATTTTATCCCGTACCGCATCATAATTCCGGAAACTGAAGGCCGTGCCCCGCGCTACGATCCCCAGCAGCATGATGGTAAGCGGAATATGAAGATAAACCGATACGGTTGCATAGATGACCGGAAAGCCCACGAACAGGATCACGATCGCAATGATCAGCCACATATGATTGGCTTCCCATATGGGGCCTATAGCCCGGTACATCACTCTCCGGGTCTGGTCCTTGCTCTTCCGGGTGGAAAGAAATTCAAGGATGCCCGCGCCAAAATCCGCGCCCCCCATCAATACATAAAGAAGGATCGAAGCCCACAGATATGCCATCACTACATAAAGCATAACGAAATTCATTTATGATTTAAGACCAGAGATCGGCGTTTTGAGCCATCAGCTTTCAGCGTTTCAAACCTCCAACCCCGTCATTCCCTCATCAACCGGTTACATCATATAATTTACCTACCATCTTCACCTGCCGGTACAGGAGCAGGATCACAATAATACTCAGCGAAAAATAGACGGCAGTAAAAATATAAAAAGAATAAACGATACCGGGCATCGGTGTAACGGCATCACGTGTGCGCATAATGCCATAAATGATCCAGGGCTGACGGCCTACCTCGGTCACGGTCCATCCCGCCTCTACGGCGATAAAGCCAAGGGGAATGGCTGCAGTAAAGAGTTTCAGCAACCAGCGCCGTTCCAGCCATTTTCGTTTGCGCCACAGCATAAAGAAATAAAATATGGCGATCAGCAACAGGATCATACCGAGACCCACCATCACCTGGAATGCATAGTGGGTAATGGCAACCGGCGGGCGCACTTCCCGGGGAAATGCATCGAGACCGGTTACGGATGTTTTGAAATCACCGTGCGCCAGAAAGCTCAGCGCACCCGGTATTTTCAGGGCATAATGTACCGTATCCCGCTGCTCGTCCGGAATGCCGCCAAGAATGAGCGCCGCTTTTTCTTCTGTTTTGAAATGTGCTTCCATGGCGGCGAGCTTTACCGGCTGGCGCTTTGCCACATCTTTCGCGGAGATATCACCACTTAACGGTTGCAGGATCGCCCCCGCGCAGGCAAACACTGCGGCGATACGAAAGGCCTTGGTGTGGAACAATACGTTCTTCCGCTTCAGGATCATCAGGGCATGTACCCCCGCGACGGCAAACCCTGTAGCCGTAAGCGCCGCCAGTATCATGTGCAGGGCCTGCGAGAACCACGCGTCATTGAACATGGCCGCTATGGGATCTATATTGAGGTATTGTCCGTTTACATAATCAAACCCTGCAGGACTGTTCATCCAGGCATTTGCTGCTACCACCAGGATGCCGGAGGCCAATCCGCTGACACCCACAATTACGCCGGTAAACCAGTGGAACCATTTATTGAAGCGGTCCCATCCGTATAAATAAAAACCAAGCGCAATGGCCTCGATAAAAAAGGCGGTGCCCTCCAGCGAAAAGGGCATGCCAAAAATAGGTCCCGCGTGCTTCATAAATTCCGGCCAGAGCAACCCCAGTTCAAACGATAATACGGTGCCTGAAACGGCGCCGGTAGCGAAAAAGATGGCTACGCCCCGGCTCCAGGCGCGGGTTACATTTTTGTAAACGATATTGCCGCTCTTTAGCCATTTGTAATGAGCCACCGCCATAAAGAACGGCATGATCATGCCGATGCAGGAAAAAATAATGTGAAACCCTAAGGAAAGCGCCATCTGGGACCGCGCCGCGATGAAGTCATCCATAATGTATGGATTGGTTTAAGTAATGAACCGCTGATGAACGGTTGTTGCAAAGATAGTTTAAGAACCTGATCAAACCAGCTGTTTATTACGTGTTGCGTTTTAAAAGGCTGCTGCGTTTAGTAAAATGGAATCAAAACAATATATGCCAATGAAAAAATATAGAATGGTGCTCATCTGCTGCGTACTTGCCTTGAGTATCTGTAGTTGCGATCCTCCCGGGACAAATCTGATCGAATGCAACAATATTGGCTATCTTACCACCCTGCGATTTGTAATTAAGGATAAAAACACATCCGAAAATCTTATTACAAAAGGGGTGTATAAGAAAGAAACGATACGTCTTTTTTACAAGAGCGCTTCAGGGACGTATGATACTTTATATAATACAGGAGCAGTTCAGGGCGGGTTGAAGGATACGGTAGCCGTCTCAGCAGATAATGATCATCCCATTTTTAGTCAGTCCGCTGCGTTTTATATCAAATATGACGCATCGGATATTGATACCTTAAAAATAAGTGCCAGTGCCGACCATTCGGATCCCTGTAAAACGGAATATACACTGAAGCAGTTCTGGATCAATGGGAAAATGGAAGAACTATCACAACCCTTTTCCGGAACTTTTGTTATTTATAAGCAGTAAAGATGGGATGTGTACAGTTGCCCGACGGAATTAAGGAACCTGGCAGCCGTATCTGCCGCTCCGGCCGGCTCAGTTCAACCCTATAAAACATCTCTGGATAAATTAGCCGGGCATAGTGGCAGGATGCTCCTTTTTAAAAAAAAGCCCCTGTGCTTTCAGGCATCCGGTATCATATGGGGGCAGCTCCAGGCTCAGTTGCTGTGGCGCATCCAGTTCAATAAAGTCGAAACGGACGTGTTTATAAAACTGCGTAAGAAGGGCCTTCCGCATCGCTGCAACAGTCTGATCAAAGCCGCACCGCGTGGCAATACCGATCACATAATAGGGTGCAGTACCCTCGGGAACATTCAGAAAAAGACCCACAACCAGCTGTTGCGGCTGGAATTCGGGGAGCAGTTTTTGGTGAAAGGCTTTCTTAAACGAGGGGATATATGCTTTTTCGGGATGGGAGAAGAGCAGGGTGGTGCTTTTGAGCTCGACGCAGAACCTGCTGAGGGATTCTTCTGTTATATTCAACAGCACATCACTGGTTACATCGATTCCGCCCGCGTTATTCATCCGCAGGGTTTTCATGGTGTGAATGGGCCCCCAGGGAAATCCCCACCATCCGAGAATGCCGGAAAGCAGGTTGTACCGGTATTTGTAGCGGATGCCCGTTTCCCTGCAGGGAATAAAAATAGCGGGGGACAGTTTTCTGAATGTGACGGCAAAAACAAGCGATATGCAATATTGATATACGATAAAGCGTCCGCCCTTTTCAACCTCATCTTTTAATTGTTGCAGATCAAGTGGTTTTGACAGTTTGATTTTGTATTTCATGACAAGAGAGCTGTTGGTATTACAAATGTAACGGAACATCGGATCGCAGCAAACGGCAGCCGCATTTTTTAAAAACAGCAAACTGGATGAACAATCGTTTGCCCAACCTGCTGCAAATCGGAAATAGGCCGTATCTTTGCAGCCTATGACACAGGAAAAATTACAGGATATGCGGTCCCGCGTTCTCGGGATAAGGAGGTTTCTTTGACGTCGAGAACCGTCAACAGAAAATAAATGAAGATAAACAGCTTTCGTTAAGTCCCGGTTTCTGGGACGACAATCAGCGTGCCACAGAGATTTTAAAAACATTAAAGACCAACGAATACTGGATGAACCTGTTCCGCGAAGCGGAAACAGCGGTAGAGGATTTTGCGGTCCTGTTTGATTTCTGGAAGGCGGGTGATGCCACCGAAACCGAAACCCAGGAAGCCTACGATCAGGCGTTGAACATACTGGAAGATGCGGAGTTTAAAAGTACACTGAACGAAGCGGAGGATGAACTCCCGGCTGTGATCCAGATCAATTCGGGCGCCGGCGGAACGGAAAGTCAGGACTGGGCAGAGATGATCGCCCGGATGTACCGGATGTATGGCGAAAAACAGGGCTGGAAGATCACAGAGCTGGACTGGCAATGGGGGGATGGGGCAGGTATAAAAACAGCCACATTACAGTTTGAAGGACCGTTTGCCTATGGCTTTTTGAAAGCGGAGAGCGGGGTGCACCGGCTGGTACGGATCTCACCGTTCGACAGCAATGCACGCCGGCATACGTCCTTTGCATCGGTATTCGTTTATCCGCTGGTGGATGATACCATCGATATTGAGATCAAGGACGCTGATGTTAAAATGGAAACTGCCCGGAGCGGAGGTGCCGGCGGACAAAATGTGAATAAGGTGGAAACAAAAGTGTTCCTTACGCATATTCCCACAGGAATTGTGGTGGTCTGCCAAACCGAACGTACACAGATGGGCAACCGGGAGAAAGCCATGCAAATGCTGAAAAGCCGGTTATATGAAGAAGAACTGCGTAAACGCGAGGAACTGAAGAATGCCGCCAATGCCAACAAGAAAAAGATCGAATGGGGCAGCCAGATCCGGAGCTATGTATTCCATCCCTATAAAATGATCAAAGATCACCGTACGGAATATGAAGTGGGAAATGTGCAGCCGGTAATGGACGGAGAGCTGGATGGCTTTATTAAAGCCTATTTAATGCAGCGGAAAGAAACGGTCTGATCATTCTGTATTTACGGGGGCGGCGTCTTAATGGGCCAGCCCGGAGCCCGGAAAGAGGAGCGAACAATAATACAGAAACAGTTATCTGAAATAGCAAAGAGCCACATTTATAATATTTTAAATTTTCAAACCCGCCTGCCCGCTGGCAGGTTCTCAAATTGAAATAATATGCACCAGGGATCATTTTCATATCCTTTGCCGGCCAATGAGCCGGTGCTGAACTACACCCCCGGAAGTAAAGAACGGGAAAATCTTAAGGCCGCCATCGCACTGTTGAAGAGTGAGAAAGCGGATGTGCCCATGTACATCGGCGGAGCGGAAGTCCGTACCTCAAAAAAAGAAACCCTGCGCCCCCCGCACGATCATAAATATGTGCTGGGGCAGTTTTCAGTAGGCGATAAAAAACACGTACAACAGGCTGTGGATGCGGCGCTGGCAGCAAAAAAAGACTGGGAAGGAATGAGCTGGGAAAGCCGTGCCGGTATTTTTTTAAAGGCCGCGGATCTCATTGCCACAAAGTACCGGGGGCATATGAATGCGGCCACCATGCTTGGCCAGAGCAAAAATGCATACCAGGCAGAAATCGACAGCGCCTGCGAACTGATCGACTTTCTCCGCTTCAATGTTCATTTCCTGAGCGAGATCTATAAACAACAGCCGGTAAGCGGACCCGGGATGCACAATCGTCTGGAATACCGTCCGCTTGAAGGATTTGTGCTGGCAATAACGCCATTTAATTTTACGGCGATCGGTGGAAACCTGCCTACTTCAGCCGCTATGTGTGGCAACGTGGTGGTGTGGAAACCGGCGCATACCCAGATCTACTCGGCCCAGCTTTTTATGCGTATCCTGCAGGAAGCAGGTTTGCCGGCAGGTGTCATTAACCTGATCTATGCCGATGGTCCGGTGGTAGGGGATGTATGTTTTAACCACCGGGAATTTGC
Source organism: Niabella beijingensis (assembly GCF_020034665.1). Taxonomy (NCBI): domain Bacteria; kingdom Pseudomonadati; phylum Bacteroidota; class Chitinophagia; order Chitinophagales; family Chitinophagaceae; genus Niabella; species Niabella beijingensis. Next base: position 67,492 of record NZ_JAIQDI010000002.1, read on the forward strand.
CGGTGTACATTTTACCGGATCTACCGGCGTATTCAATCATATGTGGGAAACCATCGGCCGGAATATTCCGAGATACAGGACCTATCCCCGCATCGTAGGCGAAACCGGGGGAAAGGATTTTGTAATAGCGCATAAAAGTGCCTCAGCTGATGTAGTGGCCACCGCGTTGCTGAGAGGGGCCTTTGAGTTCCAGGGGCAGAAATGCTCTGCGGCATCCCGCGCCTATATTCCTTCCAACCTGTGGAAGGATGTAAAGAAATTGCTGATCGAAGGGGTGCAATCATTTAAAATGGGCACTGTGGAGGATTTCAGTAATTTCATCAATGCCGTGATCGACGAAAAGAGTTTTGACAAGATCAAAGGATATATCGATAAAGCAAAAAAAGACCCCAAGGCCAGTATTGTGGTTGGGGGCGCCTGCGATAAAAAAGAAGGCTACTTTATCCAGCCTACGGTTATTGAAGCAAAGGATCCGAAATTCGTTACGATGTGCGAGGAAATATTCGGACCCGTGCTTACCGTGTATGTATACCCTGCCGGAAGTTTTGAAAAAACACTGGCACTGGTAGATGAGACCTCTCCCTATGCCTTAACGGGATCCATTATTGCTACAGACCGCGCGGCCATTGAGCTGGCGACAAAACGCCTGTCCAATGCTGCCGGAAATTTTTATATTAACGACAAGCCGACCGGTGCGGTGGTGGGGCAGCAGCCTTTTGGCGGTGCGCGTGCATCCGGTACCAATGATAAAGCGGGATCGATCCTGAACCTTTACCGCTGGCTGAGTGTGCGTACCGTTAAGGAAACCTTTAACCCTCCGGTAGATTATCGTTATCCGTTTATGGCAGAGGAATAATATTTTTTGTTTAAGGTTTAAAGTTGAGGGTTCCCAAAAACCTTAAATCTTAAATCTTGGACCTTAAACTTTTTTATTTTGAAACAGATTCTAAAACCCGAAGAGATTGCTATTACGATAAAGCGGCTGGCGCATCAGATCGTGGAAAATCACGAAGATTTTTCCAGGATCGCGATCATTGGTTTGCAGCCCCGTGGTATCTTTTTGTCGAACCGTATTTACGCGGAAATTCAGCAGCTGTCCGGCAGCCAGCCGATCGACTACGGAAAGCTTGATATTACCTTTTACCGGGATGATGTCCGCAATGAGCTGCATACCGCCAACGAAACGGATATACCGTTCTCGATTGAGGGAAAGGACGTGGTGCTGATCGACGATGTTTTGTATACCGGGCGCACCACCCGTGCCGCTTTTGATGCGCTGCTGGATTATGGCCGCCCTAAGAAAGTGGAGCTGTGTGTACTGATCGACCGCCGGTTTACAAGGGAGTTTCCGATACAGGCGGATTATGTGGGAAAATATATCGATTCCTTTGAAACCCAGAAGGTGCTGGTGCGCTGGACGGAGAACAGCGATAAGGACCAGGTAACGATGGTGGAAGGATAACTTATTGGAAATAATATAAAGGGCGTAGGAACTACTTACGCCTTTTTTTATGGCCTGAACTTTTTGTTTTTGCAAATTGTTGTAGGAGACAATATGCTGCCCTATAAATTAAAATGGTGTTTTCTGCTTTTATTCTTTTTGGTCTGTAAAGGCCTGAAAGCACAGATCGCGATCCCATATGAACAGCTGTCCTGCGAGCTGGAAGGTGTACTGGCAAAAGATCAGGGACCCCGTGACACGCTGAATAAGCTGGCTTTAAAGTACGGGACTGATGCGGATACGGTGCGTCAATACTGGAATTACATCCACACAATCGACTCCATCAACACCCTCGGGGTATCCGGTATCCTTGATACCTATGGCTGGCCGGATCAACGGCTGATTTCGCCGGAAGCTTCCAAAGCACTATGGCTTGTTATTCAGCATGCAGATTCCCTTACCCGTGAAAAATACCTTCCGGTGCTGGAACAGGCGGCTGCGGAGGGAAAGGCTCCCAAAAACTATTTTGCCTATCTGTACGACCGGGTACAAATGTTCCGCGGACGGTTTCAGCTTTACGGAACCCAGATGGGAGGCGACTATGAAGGGAATACGGTTCTATGGCCGGTAAAAAAAATGCTTCAGCTGGATGCGCGCCGAAAAGCAATGGGATTGCGCCCGATACAGGAGGCGCTTACCGGTTATCGTATTTGCTGGTCCGATCCTGTTTATGACTCGCTGGCCGGAAACATTGTGTTTTACGGTCTCGTCAGCAACCAGCAGGGACAACGGCTTCCCCGGATCTCTATTTATGAGCCATCCGGAAAACTCGCCGGCACAACTAATGAACGGGGATATTTCAGGGTTCTGGCAAACCGCGCGGTCCTTCAGAAAGGGCTTATATTCAAAGGAGATGGATACCCGGGATTTAAATACAGCTTCAGAAATAAAAATGCCGAAGTATATCATGATGAGGTCCTGTTGCCCGGGAACTAACGTCCGGCACAGGAAATCTTAACAGCGGTGCCGGTTCTTTGGCCTGATCTTGGTGGGCTTTCAGGGATAGCCCTAGGTAGTTTAACTTAAAAGAGCACATTATGGAAACAGGAAAAGAACAGTTCACCATTGAGGCCGCTGTACATGGAAAGCCAACGCAGCTTCAGGTAGTGTCCGACGAAACCACAGACGGTATTACTTTCTATAAATGCAGCTCGGGATCAAAGGAAATTACAGAGCTGCGTTATGAGGAAGGATATTGGAAACAGATATGGGGTGATCTGCCGGATGAAGAAGTGAAAGGTATCGGGGCGGTGATCGATTCATGGCAGGAAAAAAATAAAATCACTTCCTGATCTGTTGTTGCCGGGAACTGGGAGTTAAAGAAAAAGGGCGATACCGGCACTTAATTCCCGCTGATAATAATTATCGGCCAGCGGCCGGGCGTTGCTCAAACCATATCCATATTGAAGGTTTAGCGCTATTTTTCCGGAAAACTCAATGCCGCAGACCGCATTAGCGCCCCATGAAAATCTTCTGAAATAACCTCCGTTGCCCGGCTGTACCGCAACCGGGGGGTGATCGTTCCAGGTGATCTTCTCTGAAAAAACGGTTCCATTCGCAACCAGTGCGGCATACCGGTTCTTACCTCCGATACCATAACTGATATAAGGACCCAGACCAATATAAAGATCGGAACGTCCCGCATTTTTCTTTAGCATAAAGTTTAGGGGCAATTCAAAATACATGGGGGCGGCCCTGCCGTTCTTTGTTAGCAGGTTCTCGTATTTTGTTCCCTTACCCTGCCAGTCAAGCCCCATACGTAAAAAAGCCTGTTCATTCATTGCTATATCCACAATGATACCCATGTGATAGCTCATAAGCCAATGATGCTGATCCGGAGCAGTGGCAGTGGTCTTTGGGGCGCTTAGTTTTGAATAGTTGATACCGCCTTTTATCCCGAAACGGGTGCTGGTGTTTTGTGTGATGCCGGATAGGGGAAAAATCAATAGTATGACGATGGTTAAAATCAGCCTTTGTTGCATTACTTCACGGGTTTACTGTTTTTCAATCAGATTGGCGGCTCATAGTATCACAAAATGCTGCCGGTGCAACAAAAATAAAGAATATCTCCGTATTACCCCGCTGATCGCGTAGTTCGCGGGACACAAATCGTACAATTCATTATTTTTGCATATCTGTTTCTAAATCCTGAATGACGCAGCGCTATGATAAAAACATTGTTCCGCCCTTTTATTTTGATGATACTCTTCTGTTGCTTCCTTTTTGCCTGTAATAAAAAGAATGAAACACCGGGCAATATTTACAGTACCGTAAATTGGGATGCATTGAGTGCAAATGCTTATTTTACATTGGCCATCAGAGGCGATCGCTCCCTGTGGGCAGCAGGTACCAACAATTATGGGCAGCTGGGTGGCAGCATCGCAGGTCGCGATTCGAATTTTAAACGGATAACGGAACATGTAAGCCTAGCGCGGGCCGGTTATTTTCATACGCTGGTATTAAAGACGGATGGCTCTTTATGGGGAATGGGGAGAAGCGATTCGGGGCAGCTGGGTAATGTACAGGGAAGTAAAACAAAGATACCGGTAAAGATCACCGGCGACGTGCTATCCATGTCGGGCGGAGCCGCTCATACGCTGATATTAAAAAAAGACGGAACGGTTTGGGCCACCGGCGGAAATTTTTACGGTCAATTAGGCGACGGTACCGGAATTTCCAGGAACACTCCGGTGCAGGTTGCAACAGGCGTGAAACAGCTGGCTGCTGGAAGAGACTTTAGTTTGATTGTGAAAACCGATGGCAGCCTGTGGGCGGCGGGGCGCAATAATTACGGCCAATTGGGAGACGGAACATTAGACAATAAAAGAACATTCGTGAAAGTTATGGACAATGTAGCGGTAGTTGCAGCAGAATCATTTCATTCGCTGATATTAAAAACGGATGGCTCTTTGTGGGGGAGCGGGCAGAATTTATATGGCCAGTTGGGAGATGGGACCAAGGAGAACCGGCCGAGTCCCATACGGCTTGCCGGCAATGTCGCTGCAATAGCTGCTGGCGCCTATCATAGCCTGATCCTGAAAAAAGACGGATCACTATGGACAACAGGAAGAAATAATTATGGTCAGTGTGGAACCGGATCCGCAGAACCGGCATTGGTAACACCCGTGCAGATCGCATCTGAGGTTATGGCCATTGCGGCAGGGCATTATCATTCGGTGTTCTTAAAAAAAGACGGAATGGTTTTTTCTGCAGGCCGTAATGCTTCCGGGGAACTGGGGTTGGGGAACACTGAAAATGCCAGCCAGCCCGTTCCTGCTTTCTCCCTGGTCCGGTAAATAACAAAACCTGCGGGAATATGGCCGGAAAATATAGATTATAATTATCCCAAAATATTTTTACTTTTGAACGTTTCATTTAAGGGCGGAACCTTCCGCCGGATAGGACAAGTATATAAAAAGGATTTGATTCATGGCAAAAGAAACCGTAGTACCAAAGACAGGAGCAACGTACGATGAAGACAGTATAAAAAGCCTGGACTGGAAGGAGCACATCCGCCTGCGTCCGGGAATGTATATCGGAAAACTGGGCGATGGCAGCAGCCCGGATGATGGGATTTACGTGCTGGTAAAAGAAGTAATGGATAACTGTATTGACGAATACATGATGGGGTACGGAAAAACGATCGAACTGACCATCAAGGACAATACGGTAACTGTAAGGGATTATGGACGTGGTATACCACTGGGAAAGGTGGTGGATGTAGTAAGCAAGATCAATACCGGCGCCAAATATGATAGTCGCGCCTTTCAGAAATCAGTAGGGTTGAACGGTGTGGGTACAAAAGCGGTCAACGCACTCAGCAACTATTTTAAAGTGGTGGCTGTCCGGGACGGGAAAGATAAGACTGCCGAATTTGAGCGCGGAGTGCTGGTAAAAGAAAGTAAGGAATCCAAAACAGGCGAGGACAATGGCACCCTTGTTACTTTTATTCCGGATGATACTATTTTCAAAAACTTTAAGTTTCACCCGGAGTTCCTGGAGAACCTGATCTGGAATTATTGTTTCCTGAATGCAGGACTAAAGATCCTGTTCAATGGCAAAACCTATGTCAGCCGCAACGGATTGCTGGATCTGCTGCAACGCAAGACCAATGAAGATGAGATCCGGTATCCGATCATCCATTTAAAAGGGGAGGATATTGAAATGGCGCTGACCCATGGAAATGATTACGGAGAGGAGCTGTACAGCTTTGTAAACGGGCAGCATACCACACAGGGCGGAACCCATCAGCAGGCATTCCGGGAAGCGTTTGTAAAAACCATCCGCGAATTTTATAAAAAGGATTATGATGCGTCTGATATCCGCGGAGCCATCGTAGGCGCCGTTGCTGTAAGGGTGGTGGAGCCGGTATTTGAGAGCCAGACAAAAACCAAACTGGGCTCCCAGAATGTGGATATCAACGGCCCCAGCATGAAACAGTTTGTCGGCGACTTTATGTCGAGGGAGCTGGATAACTATCTTCACAAAAATCCCTCAACGGCAGAAGCATTAAAAAAACGGATCGAGCAAAGCGAACGGGAACGTAAGGACCTGGCAGGCATTAAAAAGCTGGCCAATGAACGTGCAAAAAAAGCAAACCTGCACAACCGCAAGCTCCGGGATTGCCGGGTTCACTTAAACGAGGATCCTCCCTCCAAAGGAAAAGAAGAATTTATTTCAAAGCAGAACGAAACCACCATATTTATTACAGAGGGGGACAGTGCCAGCGGATCCATCACAAAGGCCCGGAACGTGGAAACCCAGGCTGTATTCAGTTTACGGGGTAAACCGCTGAACAGTTTTGGTCTCACAAAAAAAGTAGTGTATGAAAATGAGGAATTCAACCTGTTGCAGCATGCACTGAATATTGAGGAAGGAATGGACGGGCTGCGGTTTAATAATATTGTTATTGCTACCGATGCCGATGTGGACGGGATGCACATACGCCTGCTGATCATGACCTTTTTCCTGCAGTTCTTTCCCGAGCTGGTAAAACAGGAGAAAGTGTATGTACTGGAAACGCCGTTGTTCCGGGTAAGGGATAAAAAGGAAACCATCTATTGCTACAGCGAAATGGAAAAAAGAGCGGCGATAAAGAAATTGTCCGGAAAACCGGAAGTAACCCGCTTTAAGGGGCTGGGTGAGATCAGTCCGGATGAATTTTCCCAGTTCATTTCCGGCGATATGCGTAAACAACTGATGCGCCTGGAACAGGGAGACCATATCCAGCAACTGCTGGAATATTATATGGGTAAAAATACAATGGATCGCCAGGAATTTATTATTGATAACCTGGTGGTGGAGATCGACGAGGCAGAAGAGGAAGCTGCTGCCTGACACGGAAGCTCCGTTTATCCGGTCATCCCGCACCGGATAAACGGAGCATTGTTTTTACATGATCTCCCGTTTAAACCGGTGGGAGGCCGTTACGTTTCCGTTTGCATTCAGGATCAGCCGGAGCATCCGGGTCTTTTCGTAGAGAACAATGTCATACTGGATGCCGTTCGCATCCGATAGTTCGGTAATACCATATATTTCGGCATGCGCATATTTTTTATTTACCGTATTAAGAATAGCAGGCGGCAGCCCTTTTTTGTAATAGCGGATCGTGCGGATCAGGTTGCCGTTATAATCCAGCGCTACACGGAGCCGGATGCCTTCTGCCTGAAAATTTGCTTCGCAAAAGTCGCCGGTATATCTCCATTGAACGTCCTGCGCAGCGGTGAATAACCGGTTAAATGTCTTCAAAACTTTTTCATTAACCGGAGGGTAATTGTTTGCAGCCTGCGCTACCAGCGATGTCAGGAACAGGGCCATAATGATGGTATATGATTTCATGATAAATGATTTTAAAGATTTACAGAATTGTACGGGCAGTATATTGCCGGGTAAGCTGAGGTTTCCGGCTGCTGCGAATATCAGCGGGCGGGAACCGGAATGTGATGTGGATTGCCGTTGCATATTGTTGTTTATTTTCAACAAAGATGCTATGGCAGCAGTGCCATAAAATTGTACAGATCGGAACTCAGCTGATTTCGGGCGTGAGGATAAGCGGTGCAGGTGCCGCTAAAAAGCCGGAGGGGGTGGTTCCGGTAAAGGATTTGAATGCTTTGATAAAATGAGCCTGGTCGAAATAGCCGCATTCATAGGCAATAGAAGTAAGTGACTGGGAATTCTGTTCCAGGAGCTTCAGGCTGTTTTGAAACCGGTCGATCTGCATATAAAGCTTGGGCGACAAGCCGGTATACTGAACGAACAGTTTTTGAAGATAGCGGGAAGAGATCCCGAATTTTTCAGCAACATGTTGAATGTTGTTCCAAAAATCCTCCCGTTTAAATTCACGGATCACGCCATCCAGCAGGAGGATATGGCGCTTCTGCTTTTCATAGCCGTGTATCCTTTTTATAAAAAAGGAATCGAATGCCTGAAGACGTTCTTGGAGTGTTGTTTTGTTCAACAGCTCTTCATACAGGTATTGTATGGGATTGCCCAGTACCTGGTACAGGTCACTTACCTGGTCGTTAAAAAGATGCATCTCCTCCCGTAAAAAAAGCGCTGCTGTATGCGGATAAAAGCGCACTCCCATCATACACCCGGGACCATCGCAAAAGTAGGTGAGCGGTTCGATGATCTGTCCCCATAATTCAATAGGCGGATTTAACCGGATGCCGTTTTTGTTGCGCACGTACCAGTTGCCGCCGCCAAGGCGGATCATGATCTCAACACAGCCGCTGGCATATGCCTTTTTTTCGAACAACTCACTGCCATCCGTTTCAATGATGTAGTAGTTTTCAATAAAAGGCCTTAACGGCAGTGCCGGCAAAAACTCCTGGTATCGCGTTTCTTTTTGATCCATGAATTGTAAAGTTAAAAAGATCCGCGATTCTGAATTGTAAAAAACGGAACAGTACCGGGTCTCCGGCGGATCATAATCATCCGGATGCAGGAAATTCCAGTTTCCGTAATGCGGCTTCCGGAAGGGGGGCGATTTTTCGCAGGGTGTAATCAAAGCAGACCATCCCTGTTTTTGCAAAGACAACAGGGAGCTTTTTACCATCCGTTTCTTTTTCGACCCGGTAATACAGATCAAACCCTGCCCGCTGGAAATCACCGGCAGTTACCGATACCAGGAGCGCATCACCCATAAAGGCTTCATTCTTAAACTCAATAGCGGCGTCGGCCATGATCAGTCCCACACCTTCCATTGAAAACTCGGTGTACCCCAACCTCCGCAGGAACTGCACCCGGGCTTCATGGATCATTCCCAGCAGGGCATCGTTACCTGCATGACCTCCATAGTTGATATCCGTAACCCGCACGGGTATGATACAGGAAAAATGAAACGTTTCCGGCAATTGGATCTTGATCCTTGGCATAGTATAGATTTTAAAGCGGTGCTGATCAGAATTCTTCAATCACCGAGGTTCCTTCAGATTGGTCTCCGCTGGTCCACTGCCATACTTCATGCAGTCTTATTTTTCCGCCGGGAAGCTGTTCCGGGGTTGATCTGCATCGTCCTGTCATCAGTTGGCCCTTCTCATTCACCTGGTGATAACATAGCTGAATGACGCCCTCTTCATTCACGAGCCCCATCAGATGGCCTTTTACAACAGACCCCCCGGAATAGGATGCGGTAACAATAGCTCCTTCCTGGGTATAATGGAAGATGGTATCCGGTGAGGTCTCGCTGTTTTCCGAAATCCGGACAGGCCTGAATTTTTTATTGTGATAATTGATCATTTTTAACTGAAACGGCAATAGTGCTTCGAAAATAGGAATAAAAAAAGTCTTACCGGCTGATAAGACTTTATAATGATTTCTAAACCCGGGTTGGTTATAAACCGGTATTCTCTGATTTTGCCAGTTCCAGCAGATCCAGGAAATTATCCGGTGTGGCTGCCACCGGGGCCTTTGCCATTTCCTTCTGCCATTGCTCGATCTGGTAATTGCAGTCGCCGCTGGCCGTTTCCCCTGCCACACAGTCTGCCATATTGCCCAGTTTCTTCGACATCCGCACCACATTGCCGTCTTCGGTCATAAGCATGATATAACGGCCCTGGATGGCTTTGTTCTTTTCCACTGTAGTGGTGTAAGTATTGCCCGAGGCTGTTTTTATCTGTGCCGGCTTTACGGGTGTTTCGTTCATCGCCAGGTTGTTGCCGGAATGTGGTTTTGCGGCAGGTTCAACTCTGGGTTGCTGGATGGCCAGCTGCGATTTACTGGAGTCCTCCTTTCCGGGAAACAACTGGGAGAAAATGTGCTTGGAGTCCTTATTGGATTTTTCAACCAGGTGAAAAACGGTAAATCCCAGCAGGCCTGCAATACAGGCAGCTACTGCGTACTTCGACCAGTTGAAAAGGCCTTTTTTTACAGGAGCAGGTTTTGCCGCAGGCTGTACAGCTCCCAGTTTTGCTTCAATTTCATTCCAGGCGGCTGCCGGAGGCGCAATTTCAAGGTTGCCCAGTCTTCCGGCAATATTGCTGAAGGACTGTTCTTCTTCCAGGTGTGTAAGAATGCCTTCCCACACAAAGGCAGGGGGGGGCGTTTCCAGCGCCTGTAATTTTTGTCTCAGGGGGTGCAGGTCCTGTATCGCATCCAACTCGCCAGCAATGTTTTTCCATGCTTCAGCCGGAGGTGTTACCTGATAATCATATAATTTATGTTGGCTGTTCATTGCTTACTGTATCCTTTTTATCTTTATTCTCAATGTATTTTTTAACCAGGTCCTGTAAAATCGCCTTTGCGCGTGAAAGCTGCGATTTACTGGTCCCTTCACTGATGCCGAGCATGTCGCCGATCTCCTTATGTGAATAGCCCTCCACCACGTACATGTTGAACACGGTCCGGTAACCAGGTGATAATTGGGTGATCAGTTGTAAAATATCCTTTTCAGCTAGTTCGTCCAATACAGATACATATTTCCCTTCGATAGTATTCTCTTCCTTTTCTGTTACCGGTTGCAGGTATTTTTTCCTCCTGAAATGTTCAATGGCGGTATTTACAAAAATACGGCGTACCCATCCTTCGAAGGAGCCATCACCGCGGAAGCTTTCCAGCTTTTTGTAAACCTTGATAAACGCGTCCTGCAATATATCCTGTGCTTCTTCAGCATTGGATGCATAACGCAGGCAAACAGCGTACATTTTGGGAGAAAAACGGCGGTAAAGCTCTTCCTGCATCCTTCGATCGCCATCAATACATCCTTTTATTAAGTCGTTATCCGGTATGATATGGTTGCTTTCTGTATTCAAATTTATCTAAATTTAATTGACATATGGATCTGTTAACAAATTAACGGGGATTTTTTTTGAACCCCTGTTAAATCTGTCAGCTTCCAACGGAAAGATGCGTCAAATATACCACCAGTTTTTTAACTGCTTTCTTGCGGTGACTAAATTCCTGTTTTTCTTCCAGGCTCATCTGGCCAAAGGTCCGGTCGCTGCCGTCCGGGATAAAAACCGGGTCATAGCCAAAACCACCGTTACCCAGTGGGGCGGTGGCGATCGTTCCTTCGCAAATGCCTTCAAAAAGCTGCTCTTCATTGTTGATTATTAATGAAATAACAGTTTTGAAACGGGCCCTCCGGTTTTCTTTGTCCTGTAACAAAGCGAGTAATTTTTCCGTGTTGGAAGCATATTCCGGTTCATTGTCTGCAAAGCGGGCGCTCCGTACTCCTGGTGCTCCGTCCAGCGCTTCGGTTTCCAGGCCACTATCCTCACTGAAACAATTTTTCCCGGTGAGGCGATAAATGACGGTAGATTTCTCCGTAGCATTTGCTTCCAGGGTAGGGTGAGGTTCGGGAATGTCTTTTAAGATGCCGGCTTCCTTAAGGCTGATAATCGAGAAACCCTCCGGCAGGGCCTGCCGGATCTCGCGTACCTTGTTTTCATTATTGGTGGCGAAAATTAATTCGGTCATATGTTAAAGATTTTTTTGAGACTGGCCCAGAGCTGGGTCTTTGCAGCCTTATCGTCTTTGAGTTCATGCAACGCCGGGGCATGCATGATGACGAGTTCGGTGTAATGCTGCACCTGGTAGGGAGGGGTTTCGAAAGGGAAACCAAAAGCCGCGGCGGTGGTCCCGAAAAGGAGCACGGTGCGGCTCTGAAAATGCTCCAGCAATTCCTGGTGCCCGGCATCCGGGTAGTTATTGCGGTTGATGATCACCACATCATTGGGCGTGAGCCGGCAGGCGTTGAGCAGCTGTGAAAGAAATTGAAACGAGGTATCCGGCAGGTGCAGATCTCCCGGGTAGTGCACCACCACCAGGATATTCTTTTTATTCCCCCCCAGCGATTTCCATTCGGGTGCCGCCATTGTTACCGGCGCGTTTCCGGGGGGAACCACCACAGCAGGCTCCGGCTGAACAGCAGGCGGGGCCTGGGTTCCGGGATCCATCGACAGGGATTTCGGGTACAGCCGGGCCACCAGCTGGGGTGACAGATCAATTTTATTCAGACTCATTTTTATATATTTTGAAACCACATAGACACATAGCGGTTTATGTGGTTATTTATCCGGTAATTGTGAAAATAAGGCATTCACGAATGTTTTTTGTCCATATTTAAAAATATTGGTACAATGAAAGTTGATCAGCAAAGCCGCCCCGGCTGTTTGTGCACTTCAATAGCACAGCCCAACACCTCGCAGGTAAGTTCATCAGGATGTTTTTTTGTTATCATACGCTTTGTTTGCCTGTTGTCGATATGACGGTGTGGCTCAAATCCATAACAGGCAGCTGCCAGATAAAGATTTTTGCGTCCGGGGTTTTCGTATCTTCGCAGGACCCCGATCGGGGATCAAAAATAATATTTTATGGTGGAAGCAATGAGTATACCGGTAACGAAAACCGGTAAAAGTAAGCTGGAAGAGGTGGATTTTAATCACCTGGGTTTTGGTAAGTATTTTTCTGACCACATGCTGGAAGCGGATTACGTGAATGGTCAGTGGACAAATGTCAATATCCGCCCTTATGAGTCGCTCGGCTTTCTACCTGCTCTATCGGTACTGCACTATTCCCAAACCATTTTTGAAGGGCAAAAGGCACATAAAGATGAGAACGGGAATGTACATATCTTCCGGCCGCATGAGAACTGGAAGCGGATGAACCGTTCCGCCGAGCGGCTGGCCATGCCGCCTGTTCCGGAAGAGATTTTTATTGACGGAATGAAGCAGCTGGTGGAGCTGGACAAGGATTTTATCCCCTCCGGCTATGATGAGTCGCTGTACATCCGTCCGTTCCTTTTTGCAACAGAAGAAACACTGGGTGTAAAAGAGTCCTCTTCCTATAAGTTTTTGATCATTACAGGTCCGGCCGGATCTTATTTCTCCGCTCCGGCGCGTATTTATGTAGAAGAAAAATATACCCGGGCGGCACCCGGCGGTACCGGTTTTGCAAAAACAGGTGGTAACTATGCCGCATCCCTGTTATCTTCTGCGGAGGCAAAAAAACAGGGGTACGACCAGGTATTGTGGATGGATGCCCTGGAACATAAATATGTACAGGAGGTAGGTGCCATGAATATTATGTTTATTATCGGGGATACGGTAGTAACACCGGATCTTACAGACGGTACTATTTTAAGTGGTATCACAAGACTGAGCCTGCTTGAGCGGTTCCGCGACCAGGGTTTTAAGGTAGAAGAGCGTAAAGTGTCTATTGATGAGCTGATGGATGCCTATAAAGCCGGAACCCTGAAGGAAGTGTTCGGATGCGGGACAGCTGCTACCATCTCTCATGTGAAAGAGCTGAAGTATAAGGATTTTGTGATGGAATTTGATGTGGACAGCATGACCGTTTCTGCAGAAATGAAAAAATACCTGCTGGATTACAAAGAGAACAGGCATGGCGACCCTTATGGGTGGCTGGAACGCGTATAAGACGAAAATTATCAGATACTCCCACAGGCCCGGAACCACTCCGGGCCTTTTCTGTTAAATAACAGACCCTTTGGTTTTCATTAAATTATTGCTAACAGGAGCCGGATTACTTTTGGCTCCTGCTTTTGATTATTCACCAATTAAACAATAATTTATGAGACCTTTAAACACGAAACGCTTATGCAGGAACCCCGGAGTTTATGTAACCGGCCTCCTATTTTTAAGTTCCATCAGTTTTACTGCTGGTGCCCAGACAATACCCCGGAAACAATTGGTTGGTATCAGTACAGGCATGCAATGGACAGAAGGCAGGGGTATAAGGCCTGCTGTTACCCTGAGCTACGAATGGAAGTTTACTCCGCACAGCAGTATTGAAACGGGATTAAAATATACAAACTATTCCCAGATCAGGTACTATGCACCGAATGCTCCATATGGGATAACCTCCGGTGGTAAAGATCATTATTTCACCCTTCCGGTTTTATATAAGTACAGCTCCCGGATCGTAAATATAGCAGCGGGGCCAACATTGAATCTGATGACGGGCCGGTCGTTTCCGGAAGGCTGGACCCCGAGACCTTATCAGAAAGAGCCGAGAAAATTGGCGATTGGTTATCAATTTAAGGTGAGTAAAACATTTGATCTGACAGAACGGTTGGTACTGGAACCTGAAGTATCTGTTTTCGGAAGTGAGTATTTTAAAAAGCCCCAGGGAGAAGTGGGGGTAGGTTTTAAATACCGGTTTTAGAAGGGAGCCCGCCCCTTCTTTTCTGCGTTCCGTAAAGACGGAATGCGTACAGGCGCCGGTGCGCTACCAAAACCGCTTATTGTATTACCTTTGCAAACCGGCGTCCTGTAATTTTTTGAAAAACAGATGATTAGATATTCTGCAGCACAAGTGAGTGACACAAGGGTGTGGAGTAGTATTCCTGCCGCCGGGTCAAAAATAAAGGCAGGGCAGAAAAAATGAGAATTATTTTTGTAAGTTCATGAACAAATGCTACCTTTGCCGTCCTAAATTTAAAGCATTAAAGAATGCCTACTATTAATCAGTTAGTTCGTAAAGGAAGAGAAATTATAAGGGCAAAAAGCAAATCCAGGGCCTTGGATCAATGTCCGCAGCGTCGTGGCGTTTGTACCCGTGTATATACCACAACTCCTAAAAAACCAAACTCAGCGCTGCGTAAAGTAGCAAAGGTGCGTTTGACCAACAAGGTGGAAGTGATCGCTTACATTCCGGGTGAGGGACATAACCTGCAGGAGCACTCGATCGTATTGATCAGAGGCGGTCGTGTGAAGGATTTGCCGGGTGTTCGTTACCATATCGTACGCGGAAGCCTGGATACTGCCGGTGTAAAAGACCGTAAGCAGAGCCGCTCCAAATACGGAACTAAAAAAGCTAAAAAGTAATTAGCTGTCAGATATCAGCCCCGGTAGCCATCGGGATCAGACTTCAGAAAAAGAAAAAATTAGAATAAAATGCGTAAAGCACAAGCCAAGAAACTTCCGTTAGCGCCGGATCCCAAATTCAACGATAAGTTGGTTACCCGTTTTGTAAACAACCTGATGTGGGAAGGTAAAAAAAGTGGAGCTTTCACTATATTTTATGATGCCCTGGACAAAGTGGCAAAACAAACCAATGAAGATGGTTATGAAATTTGGAAAAAAGCATTGTCTAACGTAACGCCTGCGGTTGAAGTACGCAGCCGTCGTATCGGTGGTGCTACCTTCCAGATCCCTTCCGAGGTGCGTCCCGACAGGAAAATTTCATTGAGCATTAAATGGTTGATCCGTTACAGCCGTGAAAGAAATGGTCGCAGCATGGCGGATAAACTGGCCAATGAGATCGTTGCAGCCAGCAAGGGCGAAGGTGCCGCATTCAAAAAGAAAGAAGATACCCATCGTATGGCAGAAGCCAACAAGGCATTTGCACACTTCCGGGTATAACAATACAAGATGCTTTAAAACAAGGGCCCGTTCCGAAAGGAGCGGGCTTTTTGTTGCTGACCATAATTGAGGTACTTTTATAAAGCTTTCCGGAAGAACTATATCAGAAGACATAAAAAAGAATCATTGGAAACAAAAAAAGAAGTGTGGCTGCGCGGAGAAAAAGATCCGGCCCTGCCGCCGGAATTACAGCCGGCTGCTGATGCCCTGTTGCAGGCCGGTGAAGAACTGGAGCTGCTGTTAAAGGATTTTCCCGGAACCTTGCTTTGGGAACGCCCGGCGGGGGTGGCTGCAGTGGGGTTTCATCTGAAACATATTGCGGGAGTGCTGGACCGCCTGCTGACTTATGCCGAAGAGAAGACGCTTTCCCCGGAGCAGCTGGCATACCTGAAAAATGAACCGGTACCGGATGCAGAACCGGTGCGGGACCTCTTGCAGCGGGTGCATGCCGGGATTGAACAGACCCTGCTCCGGTTCCGCGGGCTTTCCGCTGCTTCGCTAACAGCGCAACGGGCTGTGGGAAGGGCCGGGTTGCCTTCCACGGTGATCGGGTTGTGCTTTCATGCTGCAGAACACACGATGCGGCATACCGGACAGCTGCTGGTGACGGCAAAGCTGCTTCAAAACCGGTAACGGTATTTGCCGGTTCCGGAAATCATATAAAGAGGGGCCTTTTCATGATGTGGACGGAAATGAAAAATTATATTTGTCCATAACTGTATTTAAAAGTATATTTATGGATGAAAATAGAAAATTATATTTGTCCATAACTATATGAAAGAAGCGATCATTGGCCGGGAGTCCGAAAAGAAAATACTGAAAGACATGCTGGGCTCTAAGGAAGCGGAGCTGATTGCCCTTCTTGGCCGCCGCCGGGTGGGAAAAACTTTTCTCGTGCGGGGATATTACCACCAACAGCTTGTGTTTGAGTGTACAGGGCTGCATGAGGCCGGCCTGGCGGAACAGTTATTGAATTTTAGTAAAGCGCTTCAGCAGGCGATGCAGTCTGCAATACCACCGGCAACGCCGGACAGCTGGATGCAGGCGTTCACTTTTCTCAGCGATTTTCTGCAAACGAAAATTAAAACGCAGCCGGTGGTTGTATTGTTTGATGAATTTCCATGGATGCACACGCCTAAATCCGGCTTTTTAGCGGCCTTTGGGCATTGGTGGAACACCTGGGCCTCGCGTCAGCCGCAGCTGAAAGTGGTTATCTGCGGTTCGGCGGCATCCTGGATGGTTGAAAATGTGCTGCACAACCGCGGTGGCCTTCATAACCGCGTAAGCCGTACCATCCGGCTCCTGCCGTTTAGCTTAAAGGAATCCGGGGATTACCTCATCAGTCGCGGTATCCGGCTGGATCATTACCAGGTATTACAGCTCTATATGGCAATGGGAGGGATTCCCCAGTACCTGAAACAGGTGGACAAAGGGGAAAGCGCCAACCAGGTTATTGATAAACTATTCTTTGAGCGGAACGGTATGCTGAAAACGGAGTTTGATGTACTTTACCGGTCGCTGTTTAACAATGCCAGTCATCATGAATCCATTGTGCGGCAGCTTGCCAGGAAGCCAGGCGGAATGAGCCGGACGGAACTGATAGAAGCATGTGGATTTACTACCGGCGGAACAACGACAAGATTGTTTGAGGAACTCGAACAGTCCGGCTTTATTGCGCAGTATATCCCATTTGAGAAAACGTTACGCGATGCTGTGTATAAGCTATCAGACGAATACTCACTGTTTTATCTGAAATTTGTTGACCGGTCCCGTGCTATGGGCGCCGGTACCTGGCACAAGATTGCAGCAGGTCAATCTTATAACAGCTGGAGTGGCTATGCTTTTGAGGCCATTTGCCAAAAGCATGTATTGCAAATCAAGGAAGCCCTGGGCATCAGGGGGGTATACACAGAAGCATCCGGCTGGCGGTTTACTCCGAAACAGGGGGAGACCGGTGCCCAAATTGATCTTTTGCTGGACCGGCAGGATCATTGTATCAATGTATGCGAAATGAAATTCTCCGATAAGGCCTTCATCATTGATAAAAAGTATGCTTCGGAACTTGACCGGAAAGTGAGCGTCTTTAAGGAACGGACGGGAACAAAAAAGACGATCTTTCCTACAATGGTCACGACCTATGGTACAAAGCAGAACAGCTATTACACCGGGCGCATTGCTTCGGAAGTAACGATGGCGGATCTGTTTGGATAATCACCCCTTCAGTCTGCCGACCAGTTCTATATATTCCTGCATCGCCGTTGCCTGTGACTTTCCTTTTTGTTCCTCCCAGGCACTGTGTTTGGCTTTTGCCACAAAATCAAAAGGGTTGGAAGCTGCTTCGGAAGGGATGTCTCCTTCCGTAGCCTGTTTGTAAAGTGCATACAGCTGCAGCAATATTTCATTGGAAGGTTTTTCCGTTAATGTTTTACTGGCTGCAGCCGCTGCTTCAAATTGTTGTTGTAGCTCCATGGGTACTTTTTCCTAAATATACCCTGAATCCGGGAGGTACCCGATAAACGGAATTATTTCTTGTCCGGCGTCAACGCATGTGCCGGGTCCTGAACCTGTTCCGGCATAAAAAAAGCCTTAATCACTGATTAAGGCTTTTCCGGTTATTTATACAATTTATTGTCCTACTTCCGGGATCACGCTTCCGATGCAGCCATTGGGGCGCTGAATGTGCAGCAATGCGGCCAGGGTGGGCGCGATATCCGTCATGTGTACTTCCCTTGTCAGTTTTCCGGGCTTGATGCCCCATCCGAACCAGACCAGCGGAATATGGGTATCGTGCGGGTTCCAGGTGCCGTGTGTAGTACCGGTGCCACCGGGGCTGCCGCTGAACCAGGCCGGATCCGGAATGATCTGGACAGGACCGGAGCGTTTATAATTATACCCGTTCACGATCATCATTTTTATAGGTTCCGGTATGGATGCGCTGCCGATGTTCTCCACATCTGCTACAAACTGGACACCATCCTGTTTTTGAAGGAAGGCTACGGTTGCTTTTTTGATAGCAGCAAAATCCAGCTTTTTGGATTCGATGAGCTGATTGTCAAAATTAACCTGGTAGTTGGTGCCGGAGCGTACCAGTTTATCTTCACCAAATTGGGCTTTCAGCAGGTCGTTCAGGGCTTTGATCACTTTTCCCCCCTGAAAAAAATCTGCGGGCATCTGATGCTCCTGCATAAAGCCGATGGAATGTGCTGCTCCGTGATCGGCTGTCAGGAATACCAGGTAATTTCCTTTGCCTACTTTCTGGTCAAGAAATTTATAGAACGCATCCAGGTCTTTATCAAGACGTAAATAAACATCCTCTACTTCAATGGAGTTCGGGCCGTATTTATGGCCAACATAGTCGGTAGAGGCACAGTTGATGGTAAGAAAATCTGTAAAAGCCCCGGTTCCCAGCTGGTAACCGTCAACAGCGGCTTTTGCAAAGTCCAGTGTGAGGGTATTCCCATAAGGAGAACTGCGGATCACATCGGGGTCTTCTTTAAAGATCTCGCTGAGATCGTGGGGGAAACTGGTGGTTTTTTCGCCTTTGAATTTGCCTTCCCATTTTACATCATCAGCCGTGCTTTGGGTATAAGTATTGACGGGATAAAGCGTGTTCCAGGGTTTGGCAGTAAGTGCTGCGGGCTCTTTCTTTGCGTTGAACTGTGTCACCCAGCCCGGAAGTTCGTTCATGTACCAGGAGCTGGTGATGAACTGGCGGCTCTCATCATCAAACCAGAAAGCAGCTGTGGGGTTGTGGCCCGCGGGGAGGATGGAGGCCCGGTCTTTCAGGGAAACTCCCACTACCTTGGAGCGGAAGTTGGTGGCCAGCCGCAGTTCATCGGTGATCGTTGTGGCCATATTGTTGCGTGGCGACATTTTTCCTGCTTTTGAATTACTGCCTACCGGCTGGGCCGTGGCGTCCTCTGTACAATAAACCGATTTGCCGGAAAGCTGGTCTACCCAGTCGTTTCCGGTAATACCATGGATGGCGGGCACAGAGCCGGTGAATATGGTGGTATGTCCCACCGCTGTGAAGGAGGGCAGGTGACTGATAAATGTATTTTCGCAGGTATAACCTTCGTTCAGCATGCGGTTAAAGCCGCCATTTCCGTAGCGGTCGGCATAACGGTAGAGATAATCCCAGCGCATCTGGTCCACTACAATGCCTACTACAAGTTTTGGTCGTTTTACTGCGTTTTGTGCAAAGCCGGTGATTGCTATGGCAATTGCAATCAATAAGAGCTGAAGTTTTTTCATCTTAATAATCAATTTGTTCAAAAATAGTGAAACAAGGGGGATAATGCATACCGTTTGTATAAAGATTGCACGCATTTATGTGATAATATACATCCGGATCGCTGCTTTTGGCGGATAGCAGAATGGCATCATAACATTGCAGACACCGGATTCCGGAAGATTCCGAAGCTACTGTGTTGAAACAGAAAGCCCGGCGAAAGCGGAATACTTTGCCGGGCCTCATTAAAAAACAATTAAAAACTATTTGCCAAAGATTTTGAGAATGGTTTCTGTAGACATGGAGCCCTCAAAACCACTGATCAGCTGTTTGCTGCTGTTATAAAAAGCATGAAAGGGCAGGTTTTTGATGCCGTAATAAGCCGGCAGGGCAAACGCATAATCCTTTCCTACGAGTATATTGGGATATTTCTGCAGTTTATAATGAGCGGCAAAGGCGGCCATTTCCTTTAAGGGAAGTGGTGTTGCCATTACGATCTGGATGTCCTTGAATTTATCCATATGCTTGATGAGCTCTTCTGTTTCATGCTTGCAGTGATCACATTCAGGGCTGAAGATCATCATCATCACCGGTTTGTTCTTTTGTAATTTTGCTTTTAATTCCCACCCGGTACTGTCGGCGGAAAGTAACCGTACAGAAGGAATGGTTTTGTATTGTTTATAGGGGGGCAGGGCCTGACTATTTGCCTGGGCGATGCCCGTAATGGTAACCAGTAATAATAGTAAATACTTCATCTTGTTTATTTTATGAAATGAATGCTACCAAAGATAACAATAGGATGCGGATTCAGTTGAATGGGTTGTCTTAAAAAGGGAAAAAAAATTCTGTTTATTACGAATATTTCGTAAGTTTACTCTAAAATCGTATTAAATGAAAAAATTAACCGCGCAGGAAGAGCAGCTGATGATTGCTGTATGGCAGATGGGAGAGGGGAATGTTAAAGCATTCATGGAGTTGCTTCCGGAGCAGCAACCCTATACCACCGTAGCATCCACCATCAAGAACCTGGAAAAAAAAGGATATGTCTCCAGCCGGTTGTTCGGCAATGTATATGTATACAAACCGGCGCTATCCGAGGAGGAATACAAGAAGCGTTTTATGGGTAATGTGGTAAAGGATTATTTCAGTAATTCCTATAAAGAGCTGGTGAGTTTTTTTGTGGATCAGAAGAAATTGTCGGCTCAGGAGTTAAAGGATATCGTAAAGATGATTGAAAGCGGGAAGAAGAAATAGCAGTCAGCTATCCGTCTTCAGCAGTATGCACAACGGAGTTCCGGAGGCCTGATACCCGATCCCCGGAAACCCTGAACAATCAACCTTAAACATCTTCCAATGCCTGTCATAATTGATTATATTCTTAAAGTAAGTATTTGTCTTGCTGTTGTATATCTCTTTTACCAGTTGTTTTTAAGGCGTCTTACCTTTTACGGCTGGAACCGCTGGTACCTGCTGGGGTACAGCGCACTGAGTTTTGTGATACCGCTGATCGACATCATGCCGGAGCTGCAACGGAAAGCGCTGGACCGGAATGCCCTGGTGCAGCTGATACCGGTATTTGGTTTTTCACCCGAGGCCTCCGAAACTTCCCTGCTGGAATCATTGTCGGCCTGGGATTGGGTAATGGTTGCGGGAGTGCTTGGTTCGCTGGTACTGCTGCTGCGTTTTATGATCATGTTCCTGTCCTTTCTCCGGATCCGGAAAAAAGCACAGCTGATCTCCGATGACAATACACGCATTTACCAGCTGGATGAAGAAGTGCGGCCTTTTTCTTTTGGGAATGCCATCTTTATCAATACGGAACTGCACAGCGGCGAGGAGCTGGAAGAGATCATCCGCCATGAATTTGTGCATGTGCGGCAGAAACACACCATCGATATTATCTGGAGCGAACTGCTATGCATCCTGCTTTGGTTCAATCCGTTTGTATGGCTGTTGCGTAAGAGCATTAAACAGAACCTGGAATTCCTGGCAGATAAGCAGGTGCTGCAAGGCGGCATGGATAAAAAAGAATACCAGTACCTGTTATTAAAAGTAATGGGTAATAAGCAGTTTGCTTTTGCCAATCATTTTAATTTTTCATCCCTGAAGAACAGGATCGCCATGATGAATACCATCCGGTCGGCAAAGATCCATCTCGCAAAATTTTTATTTTTGTTACCTGTGGTGGCGGTGTTGCTGCTGGCGTTCCGGAAAGAGATCAAAGAGGAAGCTCCTGCAATGATTGCCGGAAATACGGGAAATGAAATGCAGCCATCCGGCAATACCGGAAATACTGCCTCCCTGGTGCCGGATAACGCAGACGATAAAAACGCCTTCTCTTACCTGGAAAAAGTGGCGGCAGCGAATGCATTAAAAAAACCGGTATATATTCTGGATTTGCGGCCGGTGGCACACGGCACGCTGCAGCAACTGCCGGAGACCTCGATCGGATCGATTTCTATTTTAAAAGGAACCGCGGCGGTTGCGCAATATGGAAGCAAAGGCAAAAATGGTGTGATCGAGATCTTTTCAAAATCCTATGATAACGCCCATTCCAACCTGTATTATCACAGCGATGCGGGCCTGCGGATAAAGCCGGGCAGAAAGGATACCGTTCCGCCGCTGTTTGTGATCGACGGGGTTAAAAAAGCAGTCAGCAACCTGAGCGGATTAAACCCGGATGAGATCCAGTCCATTGATGTGCTTAAAAACAGTTCTGCAACTTCTTTGTACGGGGATGAAGGAAAAAATGGTGTGGTGCTGATAACCACAAAGAAGGGGTTTGCAGCTAAATCAGATTCTGCCGGAGGAAAAAAGGTCTTTGCCGGAACCGTTACGTATTCGTATCATACCGGTGAGGGAACTGCAGCATCCGGCGGCGCTCCCTTAAAAGGAAAGGTTTCAGGGGTGACCATTGTGCAGCATAAGGTAACCACCTCCGGAGATGCGGTGTCAAAAACCACACAGGGTGCGGATGGCAGCAACCGTACACAAAAAGCTGCTTCAGGTATTACATTCCGCAATACTACCGGCAACGAAAAAGCACCGCTGTATGTGATCAATGGTCGTCCTGCAACCCAGGAGGCACTGTCAATAATTAATGGCCATAACATCGAGTCGGTGTCCATTGTAAAAGATGCTTCGGCACAAGCTCTTTATGGCGAAGCCGGCAGGAACGGTGTGGTGCTTGTAACCACCAAAACCGGCAGCACTTCCAAAAAGGATCCGCTCGAAGAAGTGACCGTAACAGGCTACGGAATAAAAAAAGAGAAAAATGAAGCGGATAATAAAAAGGAGCAGCCGGAACTGAAGCCGGTTATTGTGGAAGGGTATAAAAAGGAAAACAAAAACGAATCAAAATCACTGCCGCCGACAACATACCGGCAGATGCCTTCCCGCTATAAGAACATTCCTGCAACCATCAGATACACCGATGCCGCGGCAACTGCTACGGCTCGAAGCAGGGCCGCCCGTAATACTGCTGCCGTTCAGCGGGCGGGCAGCCGGGCGGCTACTACTTTAATCCTCCGCCCTGTGCCCGCTGAAAAGGCTGTTGCTAAAAACGAACCCCGGGTTACTTATCGTATTCAGGTTGACTATAGCGGGTCTATAAAAGAAACCGGACAAAACTCCGTTACTGATACCATCCGGGTATACGATAAGGTGGATCACAGTATCTTTTTTGAACGGAACCGTCAGCGATTACAGTTATAAAGAAGGTCCGGCAAGGAGCATTTCGATGTGCGGAATACCATCCTCGTCATATACATCACTTACGGTACCGAACCCCAGCGACTCATAGAATTTTTGAAGATACAGCTGGGCACTGATGCGGATGCTGTTTTTCCCGAATTGCCGGTAACTGGCTTCTATGCTGCGTTTCATCAGTTCGCGGCCCAGTCCGTAAGCACGATGTGATGATGCAACAACCACCCTTCCGATAGAGGGCTCCTTATAGGAAACACCGGGAGGCAGCAACCGGGTATAAGCGGCCACCTGGTCCTTATCCATTCCCGTCACGTGCAGGGCGTTCACGTCTTTACCATCCACATCCTGGTAGATGCTGGTTTGCTCCACTACAAAAACCGCAGCGCGTAATTGCAGGATCGCGTATAATTCGGTAAGCGTTAACTGGTCAAAAGATCTGCAGGCCCATTCAATAACCGGTTGTTGTTGCATTAATAGTTGTATTTGTCTTTCCACAATTTTTTTAAATAATTCCGCAATTCGTTTTCTCTTGCATTATTACCCGGCTCGTAAAATGCAGCACCGGCGATCTTTTCGGGCAGATATTCCTGTTCGCTGAAATTGTTTTCAAAGCTATGGGAATATTTATAATCCTTCCCGTAGTCCAGCGACTTCATCAGTTTGGTGGGTGCATTGCGGATGTGCAGCGGCACGGGCAGATCCCCTGTTTTACTGACGGTTGCCAATGCGCTGTCGATGGCCATATAAGCGCTGTTGCTCTTTGGGGAAGAGGCCAGATAGATAGCGCATTGCGATAAAATGATCCGGGCTTCCGGATAGCCTATTTTATTTACGGCTTCAAAGGTGGCATTGGCCAGCAGGAGGGCGTTGGCATTGGCCATGCCGATGTCCTCGCTGGCGGAAATGACCATCCTGCGGGCGATGAACTTTATATCTTCCCCGCCTTCGATCATACGTGCCAGCCAGTAAACGGCAGCATTGGGATCACTGCCCCGGATGGATTTTATGAATGCCGAAATGATATCATAATGCTGTTCTCCTGTTTTGTCGTATAAGGCGATCTTTTTCTGGGCAATACGCATTACAGCATCATTGGTGATGATGGCCGGAACTTCGAGCGCATCGCAGATGATCTCAAAAAGATTCAGCAGTTTCCGTGCATCCCCCCCGGAGATCGTTATAAGGGCCTCGGTCTCTTTCAGCTGTACGTTTTTATCCCGGATGGTCTCATCCGCTTCCATGGCCAGGTGCAGCAGTTTTATCAGATCTTTTTCCTCCAGCGCCTTTAACACATATACCTGGCACCGGCTCAGCAGGGCGCTGTTGACCTCAAAAGAGGGGTTTTCCGTTGTGGCGCCGATCAGGGTGATGATGCCTTTTTCGACCGCACCCAGCAAGGCATCCTGCTGGCCTTTGTTGAAGCGGTGGATCTCATCGATGAACAAAATAGCACCGCGTGCTGCTGTGGCGGTGGCAATGGCATCCCGGATGTCCTTTACACCTGCGGAAATCGCACTTAATGAGAGGAAGGGCCGGTTCACGGAATGAGCGATGATCGTTGCGATGGTGGTTTTACCCACTCCCGGCGGGCCCCAGAGGATCATACTGGGGATATTTCCCGTGTCTATGGATTTCCGGAGAATGCTTCCGTCTCCGGTAAGATGTTCCTGTCCTACCAGGTCTTTTAAGCTGTGCGGTCGCAACCTTTCTGCCAGTGGAGTCATAATAGATCTGATTAAAAGCGTCCAAAGGTAATACTAATTTATTTAGCAGAAAAACCGGCTGCTAGAGGTGCTGCTGCAGGAATGCCTTTGTCTTTTTAAATGTGTCGGTCAGCTCTGGCTCCCCCCAGCCATGACCGGCCTCGGGATAGATCACTTTTTGAAAAGGGACCTGCTGCTGTTGCAGTTTAGCGGCCAGCAGGTCGGCCTGCGACGCTGGTACCAGCGGGTCCTTGCCTCCCTGAAAGAGCAGTGTAGCCGCCGCACCGCTACCTGCAAAATGGACAGGACTGGCCGCTTCATAACGATCCGGTACCTGGTCGGGAGTGCCCCCGATTACAGGAACCAGCAGCGGACCGGCCATTGCGGAATTGGTACGGTACAGCGCTGTAAGATCCGTAGGTCCTGCAATGGATATCACTGCCCTGCAATCACCGGTATGGTCCTGTTTATACGCGTGTAACAGGGCCAGATGCGCACCCGCACTTACGCCCAGGAGCGCCGTTGTAGCGGATACTGCGTATGCTCTTCGCTTTGCATTGAAAAAATCAAGTGCAGCTTTCACATCATTTTCCTGGGTGGGAAACAGGTTGGTATTGTTTTTATACAGCCGGTAGTTGAGATTGACAACGGCATAATCCGGAAGTTCCTTTGCCAGGTAGGTGGTGATAAAAGCATCAAACTCGGCTTTGTCGCCACCAGCCCAGGCGCCTCCATGGATCAGCACTAATACCCTGGTGGTGGAAGACGATCTGTTGGCAGGCAGATAGATATCCATCTTTTGTAAGGGATCATCGCCATAGGCCAGGTTTTTATACACAGCCGGTTCGGTGGCGGTAACGGGTGCACGATCGGTTTTGGAGCAGGAACAGATAAAAAAAAGAAGAAGGAATAAAAAGCCTGTATTTTTCATACGTTCGTATTGGAGCCTTCCGGCAGGCGGGTTAAAAAAACAACGGAAACGGATCCGCTCCGGATCATCGTTTTTATTTCAGGAACCGCTTCAGCTGCTGCAAAAAGTTTACCAAAAATTAAGCCGCGCGTCGACGCAGCACGGCTGTTATCAGTAACGAGAGAAGCAAATACCCTGCAACAAAGATCCAACCGCCCGTCATATAATTTTTCAGAAGGAACCAGTCATTGTAATGCCAGATAATGCCCGCACCACAGATGACTTTTAATCCTTCCCAGATCCAGGTAAAAGGATTCCCGTCCATCAGCTCTGCCAGGGCATATACAAAAAGAAAAATGAACAGGCCGTAATAAAAGATGCCGGGAGCGCCAATGGCGGCAATATTGCCAAACAGGAAGCAGATAAAAAAAAGGAGTGCTGCCAGCTGTATCCACAGCCAGGTCTTTACGGCAGGGGACAGATAGGGGTCGTATTTTTCGAACTGATAAACGTTTTCAATTTTATGGACGGGATATTTTTCGATCATATCCGGCGGACGCCAGCCGGTGGGCATCAGCCAGATGCGGAATTTATCCTTCCAGCTCCGGGTACGCCATGCATCTTTTATCAGCAGTGCCACATGCTGAAAATTTATTTTCACCGGGTTCCAGGTACTTACCGGGCGGGTAATGCCATATACCGGCGGCTTGTCCGGAAGTTCCTCCTGGTAAGTACCAAACAATTTATCCCAGAAAATAAAGATCTGTGAATAGTTTTTGTCAAGATATTCCGGGTTGATCGCGTGATGCACCCGGTGAAGGGAAGGCGTTACGATAATCTTTTCGAGCACGCCCATTTTTTTTATAAACCTGGTATGATACCAGAACTGCGCAAACAGGTGAAGCGGTGCCACCACAGCGATCACCTTTGCCGGCACACCCAGCAGGGCGGCCGGCAGCAGGAAGATTACAAAAATATTGGCGAAGCCGGAAATGCTCTGGCGCAGGGCGCAGGCCAGGTTGAACTCTTCG
Organism: Niabella beijingensis; assembly: GCF_020034665.1. Taxonomy (NCBI): domain Bacteria; kingdom Pseudomonadati; phylum Bacteroidota; class Chitinophagia; order Chitinophagales; family Chitinophagaceae; genus Niabella; species Niabella beijingensis. The sequence continues at coordinate 94,402 of NZ_JAIQDI010000002.1, forward strand.
CTGCTGTGGTGCACGAGGTGACCATTCCAGAAAAAATTATATTCATGTTGTATCCGGTGCACGCAATAGCCGGAAAAGTCGAGCACCATAAAAGCGATGACATAAGTGAGCCAGGAGGTCTGCAGGTGCATCAGGGCCCAGTGGGTCACCATCCAGGAATAGGAATAGATCACGATACTTAAGCCCAGTACATCTTTGGTGATATTGGTAACACCGCTGAGCAGGCTGCTGATCACATCATTGGTGCGCATACCTTTCTGCTCCCGGTGCCAGGCATATCCCATTTCCAGCAGTACGAGTACCAAAAAAGAGGGGATGGCGATCAGTAATATTTTACCATATGTTTCCATATCAACAGCGTTACCAAATTTACTAAAATACCAGATGCCGTGCAGGATATTTATGCGGATGCAGGTGCAGCCCGGGCATAAAAAAAGGAGCCATTACGGCTCCCTTTTATTTGGGGTACGAACGATTAGTTGTCAGCAACGGCCTGAACTGTTTTGGAGTATTTGGAAGTGCCGTCGGTATCGTACTGAACGATCCGGACAAACACTTTTTTTGCAGAGGGATCCAGTGCCTGGTCTGTCTTCTTACAGGAAACACCCATGGTTACCAGTCCGATAAAGCAGACCACGGAAAGCAGTTTCCGCCTGTTCTTCAGGAACAGTAATCCCAGGAACGCTATGGAGAACAGCGAAGCTCCCATCAATCCTGCGGCGGTATTTAATGAGCCCGAAACAGCATAGCTGAGCTCCTGGCTGGAGTTGCCGCCGGCAGCCTTTGTTTTTACTGTAGCCCATTTTACAAACTTCATTCCATCGGTGGAAACTTCCACATCAAAATGATGGTTGTTCTCTTCGGTTTCCGTTACCCAATTGACGGTCAGCTGGTCACCGCTGATCCGCGCATTGATCGCACCGAAATTCACCGCCAGCACCAGCGGGTACATGCCGAAGTTGACATGCTGGATGCCGGACTCAGGAACCGTACCGGTAAACTTGATCTGGAAATCGGTTTTGTTACCAACAGGTGAAACATTGTTTCCTGCTTTTGTCAGATCCTTTCCGGTTTTTATATAGCCTACAGGAGGTGTGCCGGTGAGGTCGGACAGGGTGGTACCAACTGCAAGATCATGTGCCGTGGCCACCAGCCGAGCATTCAGATCGGTAAGACTCACATTGACGGGTACCTGTGTGATGGTATAGGCTCCGTCCACTACGGGGGCTTTCTCAATGATCCTGTTGTCGGCATCGATCAGGTATACAAACATACCGGTGCCTGTGAAAACCGGTTCCGCCGCCTCCTGCAAGCCATTCTGATTCACGTCCTGGAAGATAACACCGGTTACCGGTGCATCGGGTACCCGGAGCAGGTGATCCTCTACTTCGCCGCCGGATGCCACTCCGATGGATCCTTCATCAATGGCCGTTGATGTATTGTCGTCGGGGATGGCCTGCGCCAGCCGCAGGCGCATCGGGTAGCTTTTAAATGGCTGGAAGGTGCCCGGCAGGTTCGTGAAATTAAGTGTTACATTACCCGTCTGATTATTGGGGACATTTACGGCTGTACCTCTTTCACTGGCTTCAAAGATGCCGTTCTTGTTGATATCGATCCAGGCCCAGAGCGTACCGGCTGCGCCGGACTTGTTTTGCACGGGAATGGAGAAGGTTGCCTTGTTGGCCCCTGCAATGATGGTGGCTTTATAAGGATTGGGTAAACCGTCTTCATCTTTCAGATCGTGGATGTCGTCTCCCAGCAAGTCATCGCTGTAGAACTGGTCGGCATCATTATCTGCCAGTGTGCCGATCGTGAATTTAGGTGCATTCCTGTTGGCCAGGGATAAAGAAGCCAGTTTAATATCGGTACCGATAGCAGGTGCCCCGTTACTGAAAGAAACATCCAGCTCATGGCTTACAGTGCCGTAAGAGAGCGGGGCATCACCAAAATCATAAGTGCCGATAAAGCCGATGGCAATGGCCTGTACGCCGCCGCCTTTCAGGTCTACATCGATCTGGTTGGCTCCCTGGGAGAACCAGATCATTTCACCTGGACCCTCGCCGGTTCTGTCCGGGTTATGCCCCATTACGGTTTTGCCGCCGTTGGAGACATTGGCCACCGTACGGAAAGAGGTAGACCGGTACGGACCTGCATATGCATTCTGAACCTTATCAAAAGCCTGCCATGCCGCAACGATTGCTGCTGCATCGCTGTTGCCTGCTGTAAAACTTTCGGATTCCCTGTAGGGGCTGGTAGGACTGCCGCCAAGCGACTCGGCACCAACCGCCACCATCCCAAGGATCGAAATGGGTTTATTGCCCAGGCGTGCGGTGACCGTCACCCTGAAGTTCACCCGCTGCCCGTCGGTAGCATTGCGGATACCGATCACGGAATTGTGAGCATCCACCTTATTGTCATATACATCGGAAAGCGGACTGGTCCTGTAATTATAGGAGCCGGTATATTGATTGGCATTGTTGATGGACTGGCTGAACCAGTTATACCCCGTCTTTACATCATCGTAAGGCCATTGTCCCGGCGTGTAGGATTCAAGATTATTATTGTTGTTGTTGATCTTGGTGATCTTAATCGTGTAAACAATCCCCTGGGGAGTGTTGACAACGCGTTCTGCTCCGGAGGCGATGGCATCTCCGGGGCGGCCGTCGTCATTCACATCCCAGTTGATCCAATAGATACTTCCGCGGTAATTACCATTACCTCTTTTAGCTACGGAGGCTCCGAAGTACTGACCGAAAGTGGTGAAGGTGCTTAAGAAAAAGCATAGCAAGGTCCCTATCACAGGGGCATGAATTTTTTTCATACTAAACTGGATTTACAAGTGGTGAATCGAATGTGTTGTCAAAGGATTATTGGTGCCGGTGCTCCTTTGTCATAGTTCTTATCTGGACGCAAAAGTATAGGGGCTGGGATAACAGAAGCAGTGTATTCGATCAGGTTATGAGTATTTTCGATGGGGCAGCTTTTTTTTTCGATAAAAGGGCCGGCTGTTTTTTTATTAGGGCAGCCGTTTGCATGCTTACCTGCCGGAACGCATTGCCTTCACAATTTTCAGCGTTTTATCTGCAGCCAGTTTTTTATAGTTTGATGTTTCAACACCAAAAATAGCAACTTTGCCTGCCGCATCACAGTGTACGCCCCAGCCGTAGCGTTTTGTAAGCGGCGAAGCACGCAGACAGGGTTGTCCTTTTGAAAAGTACGCCTCTCTTGCCGCCTTTAGTTGGCTCCGGGGGATCTGGTTCTTTACAGCGAAGCAGTGAAACAATACATCATCCGATGTGAAAGTGTATGGGTTTTCCATGATCATTTCAAACTGAAGATTGGCTGCTGTTTTTCCTGAAAGTTTCAGCGGTGGAACTTCGGCCGTCTTGACCGGACAATCGGGGGCAACTTCAATAAATGTATCCTGGTAGTTTGTTGTATGCTGTTTCATATTTACGGAGGGTTTGATCCTTACGCACAATTTTAACGAACGCCGAATTGCAGGCAGTCAAATCTATGACAAAATCCGGAATGGTGTCAATGGCAGTGTTGGAAGAAGCTCAATGCTTTATTCCCGCCGGCGGATAACGGGACTGTCTTTGTTTTTCTGCCGGACGGCGATATGTGAGGATCCGGCAGTTGCTGAAAATATAAAAATGAAGTATCTTTTAGTTTGTAAAAACATAAAAATCAAAAATTTGAATATTTTATTTTTTAAAATATTTTTTTTGAGATTCGTAATTTCCCCCGTAAATGTCGTTGAAAAAACAGGCACTTTTTTCTATTTTCGGTAGGTACCGGTTGTCGGTTTCAGGAAGCACGTCATGTAAAAACAGTTTCGGGCTTATATTGATCCGGTAGTAATACATCGTGATGAAAATGACCGATCTTCCCGTGTAAAAGGAATGCCTCTTTCCGCCCGTGTTTGTGGCGCAACCTGAACGATTCTTAAGAATAAAAAATAATAACGATGATGCTTATTCAGAAACTTCTTGCTGCATTTTTAGTTGCTTTATTTATAATGCCGCAGGCGGATGCCCAACCGGCGATGCGCCCCGTTGAGAAAACAGGATACCGTATTCCTGCCGTCTGCGAAATCCGGTTGCCCGAAACAGACCGGCTGACGGGCTACCTGGGAGCGCGCTATGATCTTAATCTGAAGAACCGGCTGTTGAAAATTGATGAAAAGGGAATACTGGAAGGCTTTGTATCACGTCCCGGAAAACAACGCTGGATCGGCGAGCATGCAGGGAAATATCTTGAAGCGGCTGCCAATACCTGGCTGATCACAAAGGACAGGGAGCTGAAAACCCAGATGGACCGGATTTTTACCACGCTGATCCAAACCCAGCTGCCGGATGGCTATCTGGGTACTTATCTTCCGGATAGTTACTGGAGCTCATGGGATGTATGGGTGCATAAATATGACCTGGTTGGTCTGCTGGCCTATTATAACGCCACAGGGAATGCCAGGGCCCTGGAAACGGCCGTAAAAGTGGGTGATCTGCTGGTAAAGAAATTTGGCGATGCGGACGGGCAAAAGGATATCATAAAGGCCGGTTCGCATGTGGGTATGGCCGCTACTTCTGTGATCGATCCGATGACGGAGTTGTATCGATGGACCGGGGATCAGCGGTACCTCGATTTTTGCCGCTATATCATACGGTCATATGATCATGCCGGCGGGCCTGCCATCATCAACACCCTGCTGAAGGAAAAGCAGGTGATTAAAGTAGCCAACGGAAAAGCATACGAAATGTTGTCGAACCTGGTAGGCATTGTAAAACTATACCGGCTTACCGGTGAGCCGGATTATCTGAAAGCGGCCCGGTATGCATTTGATGATATCGTATCAAAACGGCTGTTCATCACCGGCACTACCAGCGATCATGAACATTTTATCGCCGATGGTGTGCTGAAGGCGGATACTTCAGCACATATGGGCGAAGGATGTGTGACCACGACCTGGATCCAGCTGAACATGCAATTATTTGCCATCAGCGGGGAGCTGAAATATTATAATGAAATAGAACGTGCTGTTTACAACCAGCTGCTGGCGGCAGAAAACCCGGCAACCGGCTGTGTGAGCTATTATACACCGCTGATCGGTGAAAAACCCTACCGCTGCCATATCACCTGTTGCCTGTCGAGTGTACCGCGTGGCATTGCATTACTTCCCTATCTGAATTATGTCAGGTTGAATAACCGGCCGACATTACTGCTCTACGAAGCCGCTGCCATAAAGGATCAGGTACGAACGGCAGCGGGAAAGGAACTCCCGGTATCACTTTTGGTCAGCAGTGATTTTCCGGACAAAGGCAGTGCAACGATAAAACTGAGTATTCCTTCGACAGCAAGGTTTGCATTACAGCTCAGGGTACCGGTTTGGGCAAAGGCCTTCAAAGCAGTGGCCGGTGGCCGTACCTATACCGGCAAAGCGGACAAGCTGATCATTATAGACCGGAACTGGGAAAGGGAAAATAAGATATCGGTTTCATTTGAAATACCGGTGCAGGCATTGCCGGGCGGACAAAGTTATCCCGGTGCTGTAGCCGTTCAGCGGGGTCCCCAGGTACTGTCGGTGGATCAGTCGCTGAATCCTTCTCTTGATCCTGCTGCATTAAATCTCAATACCGCTTCCGGCATAAAGCTGCGGCAAGCCCGTGAAACACTTCCGGCAGAATGGATCGGCAAACAGGCTTATGCCACCACATTCAGGAACGCTGCCGGTCAGCCGCAGTCCCTGATACTGGTACCCTATGCAGAGGCGGGGCAAACCGGTGGTACTGCTAATGTATGGATAACTGTCCGGCCTTAAAAAATGCGGGCAGTCAAAACAACGTGCTGCTCATATCCTCAGGCACGTGGAGGGACGTATGCAGGGCCCACCGTATGAACTGACCGGTATCCGGTCATTATGTATTTATGCCACAGGATAAGAAGCCAGCTCCTTCTTCAAAAGAAGTGCCGTTACCGATACGGGCTGTTTACCCTTAAAGTATATATTGTTTATGCCCCCGTCCCGGGAGGCTGTGGTCCGTCACTGCAGAAAAGCTACACCAAAACACCCTGCATTTCGAACGGTCAAAATTGTATTACAAATAGCCTTAAATGTTGAAGCAAGATTTAGCGACTCATAATATTTTCGTTTTAATTAGCGATACGATCCTTGTATAAACGTTACGATTGCTTGCGTGATATCAGCTGCCGGATACAGCCTCTGTAAGGGGTTGCAGCGAAGGCGTTTTGTTTCACGTTTTTTGGGAATAGTACCCGCATCCGGATCCACGGAGCTGGCCATTCGCAGGGCAGTTGCATGTCCTTTGTACATGGCTTAAAGAAAATGACGGCGATCGCTTATTAAGATCATCTGAAAATGATTTGGAAATGAAAATAAAACCCCTACTGCGTTGTCTTACATTAAAAACAGGTGCCCGTTCCGGATTTATTTTTTGCTGTACTTTTTTATTTGTGGCAGCAAACGGGCAGCAGCAGGATACTGCCCGGGTATTTGGTAAAGTACTGAATGAGGATGGCAAACCGGTAAGTAATGCATCGGTTGCGGTCAAAGGCACTAATACCGGAACACAGACGGATCCGAATGGTAACTTCCTGATCGCCGCAGCGGGTGGCGACAGCCTCGTCATATCAGCGGTAAATTATTTGTCCCGGTCTGTTCTTACGGAAAGGGGAACGGAACTCACCGTTATCCTGAAACCGGATCAGCAGGGGCAGAACCTGGGTGAGATAGTGGTAGTGGGTTATGAAACCCGAAAAAAAGAACAGGTAGTAGGGGCGGTAACAACCGTAAAACCAGAGGACCTTCGGATACCGACAAGCAACCTCACCACGGCCCTGGCAGGAAAAGTAGCGGGCGTGATCGCCTATCAGCGCACGGGAGAACCCGGTGCGGATAATGCCGATTTCTTTGTGAGAGGGGTTACCACCTTCGGGTATAAGAACGGACCGCTGATCCTGATCGACGGCATCGAATCTTCCAGTACCGATCTGGCACGGTTGCGGGTGGATGATATCGCTTCCTTTTCCATCCTGAAGGATGCCACGTCCACGGCGGTTTACGGGGCAAGAGGAGCCAATGGAGTGATCCTCGTAAACACGAAGCGGGGTAAGGTGGGTAAGGCCAAGATCGAACTGCGGGCAGAGAATTCTGTTTCAACGGCCACAAAAAATATCGAGCTCGCTGATCCGGTAACCTATATGAAAATGGCGAACGAAGCGGTGCTGACGAGAGACCCGCTGGGCAAGATCCTTTATTCGGATGATAAGATCAACCGTACCGGAAAGGAAGGCTCCAGCCCTTATATCTATCCGGCTAACGACTGGCGCAAACTGCTGTTTAAGGATTATGCCAACAACCAGCGGTACACCCTTAATGTAAGCGGTGGCGGTGGTGTGGCGCGGTACTTTGTCTCAGGCGGACTAAGCGAAGACCATGGCGTACTGCGGGTAGATAAGCTGAACAATTTTAATAACAATATCAATCTGAAAAGTTTTTCCTTGCGCTCAAATGTAGACATTGATGTAACGAAGACCACGATGCTGACAGTAAGGCTCTACGGGAATTTTGATGATTACCAGGGCCCCATCTATTCGGGGAATGATATGTACGGTATGATGATGCATTCCAATCCGGTTCAGTTCCCCGCCACTTTTCCCAGCGATTCGGCGCATGCATTTGTGCGGCATATCATGTTTGGTAATAATGTAACACAGGGGCAGCAGGGAAGCCTGTACCAGAACCCTTACGCAGAAATGGTACGGGGCTACCGCGACTGGAACCGTTCGAATATGATGGCCCAGATGGAAATCAGACAAAACCTGGGCAGCTGGATAAAGGGGCTGAACCTGCGGGGTATGTTCTATGTGAACCGGTATTCCTATACTACGGTTACCCGGTCTTATAATCCGTTTTATTATGAGATCGCTTCCTATGACCCGGTTTCGCAGCAATACAATATAAATGTCATTAACTCTTCTTCCAATCCCAACCCGGTTGGTCCCATCGGCACCGAGTACCTGGGGTTCACTGCCGACCCGGATCTCAGGGAGATCAACTCCAATTTCTATGGGGAGGCGGTACTGAACTATGATAATGTTTTTAACGGGAAACATTCGGTAAGCGGCATGCTGGTAGGGATCCTGCAACAGCGGCTGAATTCCGCGGCGAATTCCCTGCTGAACTCCCTGCCGTTCCGGAACTCGGGCCTGTCGGGCCGGTTTACCTACGGCTATAAAAGCAGGTATTACGGAGAATTCAATTTTGGATACAACGGCTCGGAGCGGTTCCATCAATCCAGGCGGTTCGGTTTTTTCCCATCAGCTGGTGTCGCCTGGACGGTTCATAATGAAAAATTCTTTGATCCGCTTAAAGAAGTGATCACCACATTAAAGCTCCGGTATACTTACGGGCTGATCGGAAACGATGCGATCGGCTCACCCTCCGATCGCTTCTTTTACCTTTCGGAAGTAAATATGAATTCCGATGACCGGTATGCCCAGTTCGGAAGAGGTGATGCGGGAGCCGTGAAAGGATTGAACGGAGTACTGATCACCCGTTATGCCAATGAGGATATTACCTGGGAGAAATCGTACCAGCAGAACCTGGGGATCGAGCTTGGTGTGCTCCGCGCTGCAACCCTGAATATCGATCTTTTCAAACAGCACCGGAAGAACATTCTTATGACCCGTGCCTATATACCCGGCACGATGGGATTGTCGGCCCCGGTGAGAGCCAATGTGGGTGAAGCTACTTCCCAAGGAATTGACCTGTCGTTGAACCTGAGCCAATCATTTAACAACGGCCTGTTCCTTTCGGGTATGGGAAATTTTACCTATGCTACCAATAAGTATGCGGTATTTGAAGAACCCTTTTATAAAGAGCGGTACCGGTCACAGGTCGGACAAAATATCAATCAGCAGTTCGGGTATATTGCGGAGCGCCTGTTCGTGGATGATGAGGATGCCCGGAACGCGCCCAACCAGAATTCGGCTTATCCCGTCCGGGGCGGGGATATCAAATACCTGGATGTAAACCGCGACGGCCAAATAACGGATGCAGACCGGGTGCCTATCGGTTATCCCACAGTACCGGAGATCGTATACGGTTTTGGGGTTTCGGCCACCTATAAGAACATTGATCTTTCTGTTTTCTTCCAGGGTCTGGCGCACGAATCTTTCTGGATCGATTATGCGGCGTTGTCCCCTTTTGTAAATGAAACGCAGGTGATGAAGGTGATCGCAGATGATTACTGGAGCGAGCAACACCAGAACAGCTATGCCTTCTGGCCGCGGTTGAGCAACTATATAAATCCCAATAATAACAGGCCCAGTACCTGGTTTATGAGAAACGGCAGTTTCCTGCGGCTGAAGACTGCGGAGCTGGGGTATACATTGCCGCAGCACCTCACAAAGAAGATCCATGCATCTGCTGTCCGTATTTATTTCAGCGGGAATAACCTGCTGACCTTTAGCAAGTTCAAACTCTGGGATGTTGAAATGGGGGGTAATGGCCTGGGATACCCCATTCAAAAAGTATACAACATCGGTCTTCATATCCGGTTTAATTAAACTCTTTAAAATACATCGTATGAAAAAGCTGGCTTTTGTTCTGATCATACTATCAGGTTTGTCTTCCTCCTGTAAGCGTTACCTGGATATTGTGCCCGATAATGTAGCCACATTGGACAATGCATTTTCGCTGCGCGGGGAAGCAGAGAAATATTTATTCACCTGTTATTTCTATTTGCCCCGGGAATCGGATTATAATGGTTCTCCTGCATTGCTGGGGGGCGATGAAATATGGGAGCTGCCGGATATTAACACCACAAGCATCTATAGAAACCTTGCACAGGGGAATCAGAATGTACTCGAACCCATCGGAGGGGAATACTGGAACCGCATGTATATGGGCATCCGGGACTGTAATATTTTTTTATCGAATATCGGGAGGGTGCCGGACATTCAGCCTTACGAACGGCAGCAATGGATCGCGGAGGCAAAATTCCTGAAGGCCTATTATCATTTTATACTGCTGCGCATGTACGGTCCTGTTCCGCTGGTAAGGGCCAACCTGCCCATTTCTGCAGGGCCCGATGAAGTAAAAGTATTCCGGGAACCGGTGGATACCTGCTTCAATTATATCGTGCAGCTGCTGGATGAAGCAAAGGATGACCTGCCTCAGGTGATCAATGATCCGCAATACTTCGGTAAGATCACAAAGCCGGTAGCCTACAGTTTAAAGGCAAAGATCCTTACTTATGCAGCCAGTCCGTTATTTAACGGGAATGCAGAGCAGGCAACATTAAAGAATGCAGACGGCAGGCAACTTTTTAATACTGCTTATGATGAAAAGAAATGGCAGCGTGCGGCTGAAGCGTGTAAAGAAGCCATCGGGGTTTGTGAAGCGGCAGGTATAAAACTTTACGAACAGCCAAAGAACCTGTTACAATATGAATTGAGTGATACCATGCAGGTGCAGCTGGGGCTCCGGAAGGCCGTAACAGAAAAATGGAACAGTGAGATCATATGGGCCAATACCCAGAGCTGGAACAGCTGGTTTCAAAACCTGGCTTCGCCGGACTGGGACCCAAGTCCGCAGGCCCGCGTATGGATGGACAACCGGTACAACGCGCCCCTCAAGATCGCTGAACAGTTCTATACCAAGAACGGGCTGCCGATCAGTGAAGACAAAACATGGGATTACCAGGCCCGTTATACCACCCGGACCGCCACAACACCATACCGTCTGTATCTCAAAACAGGTTATACCACTGCCGCGCTTAATTTTGACCGGGAGCCCCGGTTCTATGCCTACCTGGGCTTTGATGGCGGTATCTGGTTCGGGCAGGGAAAATTTGATGATAAAAAAGACGGGGAATTGTTCTATCTCCAGACAAAGCTGGGTGACCCTTTGGGGAAATCTTCGGCTTTTACCGGCCCGGTAACGGGCTACTCGCTCAAAAAACTGATCCATCCCGAAAACCTGCGCGCCACTACCAGCTATACGATCGTGCAATATCCCTGGCCACTGATGCGACTGGCAGACCTGTATCTTTTATACAGCGAATGCCTGAATGAAGCAGCGGGCCCGTCACCCCTGGTGTTTCAGTACCTGAACAAAGTGCGTGCCCGTGCAGGGGTCCCGGATGTGGAAAAAGCCTGGACCGAATTTTCAAGAACTCCTTCAAAGATCACCGGCAAAGACGGGGTACGGCAGATCATCCACCGCGAACGTCTGAATGAACTGGCTTTTGAGCAAAACAGGTTCTGGGATCTGCGAAGATGGAAAGAAGCTGTAACGGAAATGAACCGGGCGATCAGCGGATGGAATGTTTATGGCTCCGATGTGGCCAGTTACTACAGGGCTACAACCCTCTTTGTGCCACGCTTTGGACTCAAGGATTATTTTTTTCCGTTGTCGGAATATGAACGGAATGTAAACCCCAATCTTGTACAAAACATCGGATGGTAAATGCTTAAAAGAACCGATATGTTAAAAATGAAACAGCTTTTCCCGTTGGTCATCACTTTGCTGGTGGTGCTGGGCTGCAAGCGACAGGACAATTATATCAATTATACGGATGCAACGCTTCCGGCCCCCGCGCAGGTATATGACCTCCGGGTGACTTCGGTGGCCGGAGGCGCATATATCGTGTATAAAGTACCCGGGGATTCAAATTTACGGTATGTAAAGGCCGTTTATGAAACGGCTCCGGGAACAAAATGGGAGGTAAAGGCTTCTTATTTTAATGATACCCTGAAAGTGGAAGGCTTTGGTGATACTTCAATACATGAGGTGCAGATTTACAGTGTTGGCAAAAATGAAAAAGAATCGAGCCCTGTTGTGGTGCAGGTAAAACCATTGTTGCCGGCGATCATGTCGGTGTACAAAACAGTTGCAATCTCCGGTACTTTTGGCGGGGTGAATGTCCGGCTTCAGAATCCCGGTCGTTCCAACCTGGCGGTGGTAGTGCTGCACGATCCGTTAAAGGATGGTAACCTGAAGGAACTGACCACTTATTACTCTGCTGCGGACCGGATCAGTTTTTCTGTACGGGGGATGGATACGACCGATAAAAAGATCTCCCTGTATCTGCGGGATCGCTGGAACAATAAAACGGCTGCCACCACCGCCCTGATAAAACCGCTGTACGAAGAGCTGATCGATAAGGCGTCATGGAAGCCGCTATACCTCCCCGGCGATACCTATGACTATGTGGAAGGCTATGTATTGCCAAAGCTCTGGGACAACGGGCTGGGCTACTGTTGCCTGTTTGCCTCCAAGGGCTATACCTTCCCGCATACGATCACTATTGATTTTGGAAAACAGGTCGTCCTGAGCCGGATGAAGACCTGGCAGCATCCCGAATCACCCTATAACGGACCAAGCGTGAAAGAGTTTGAGGTTTGGGGCAGCAATACATTTAATCCCGACGGTGATTATGAAGATCCTGTTACCAAAACCTATCGCAGCAACTGGGTCAGACTGGGCGTGTTCAGTTCGTATAAACCTTCCGGTGCCCCACTGGGGACAGTGACCAATGAAGACCGGGATTACGCACTGAACAAAGGTGAGGACTTTGAGTTTGAGGCAGGACTGCCCGCCGTAAGATATCTCCGGTTTAAGACCACCGCCACCTATGCCAATACTGCAGGACAACAGGGTGCGGTAGTACTTCAGGAGCTTACCCTTTGGGGGCAGGAGATAAAATAATTTATAGAAATCAATTGCACTAAAATGAATGATCTGATCAAAATTGTTTGCGGCGCCGTTTTACTGCTGCTGATCGCCGGATGCAAAAAAATGGATGATACGTACAGGGAGTATGTGGTTCCGCAAGGCATTACCTATGCAGAACGGCCAAAGAATGTAAACACCTATTCCGGGCTCCGGAGGGTCCTGTTCCGGTGGCCCGCACCGGTTGATCCTTCTGTGGCCGCCGCGCGTATCTACTGGAATAATTTTTCCGACTCGGTGGAGTTCGCAATACCCAAAAATGCCGATACCGTTTCTTATATGTTGAACATCCCGGAAGGTGCCTATTCCTTTATCATTAAAACATTTGATGAAAAACAAAACACATCGGTGCCGGTAGAAGTACAGGGCCGGTCCATCGGTGAAACATTTTTGTCGAATATGTTCGACCGCCCGCTGAACCAGGTCTTTGTAGATAACCGGGACGGACAGTTGCGGTTGTCGTGGGGCAGCGCCGATGTTTATAACGGAAGCATTGGTCAGGAACTGACCTATACCGGCAATAATAACAAGATCAAGACGGTATTCCTTCCAGCGGAAGAAGGTCAGACGGTGCTGGATGATTATAAAAGAGGCGGCGACCTGTTTTATACAACCCTTTACCGTCCCGATTCCACATCGATCGATACCCTGAAAACAGCAGCAGTGAAAATACCGGGTGCAGATGTCCGGTACCGGCTGGATCCGTCTAAGTTTGGTGAACTGATCCTGGATAATGATGCACTTTGCCAGTACCCCCAGCTGGGCTGGAAGCTGAGCCAGATCTGGAGCGGTATTACCAACCAGGATCCGGGGTATCATTCTGCGGATCTGCCCAAGCCGCTACATATCACCTTCGATATCGGTACATCCGATTATGCAATATATTCTTTCCGTACCTGGCAGCGTACGGCCTACAATTCAGCTTTTACAGGAGGCAACCTTAAATCCTTTGCCCTGTGGGGAAGCAATCAGCCCGCACAGGACGGAAGCTGGGCCGGCTGGACGAAGCTGGGGACATTCAATTCCGGGCAGCATAATGTTACCGAGGGTGAACTTTTTTTGCTGCCTTCCGGGCTTCCCGCTTTCCGCTATATCCGTATACAGGCGCTTGCCACCTGGGACCCCAAACCGACGCAGGCCGTGTGGATCATGGGAATTGAGCTGATGGGTACCTATGCCAGATAAGTTCCGGGAGGAAAGTGGCTGCAACACCTTCAGACGGTTTTTTGTGCAGCCTGGTGCTGGTAGGCATTCCGGAATTGCTTGGGCGACATGCCTTTGACGGCGAGGAACTGGCGGTTGAAATACGATACGTTATTAAAACCGCTGGAAAAACATACATCTGTAATGCTGTTCTCCTGTTCGATCAGCAGCCGGCAGGCATGTCCTACCCGGATCTCATTTAAAAGTACAATAAATGTTTTCCGGGTTCTTTTTTTGAAATACCGGCAGAAAGCGGAAGCGCTCATGTTTACGATTCCTGCAACCGTTTCGGTGGAAATATCCTCTGTGAAATGATCCATTACAAATTCATAGATCTTATTGATGCGGTGTGAATCCTCTTTACTCAGTTGTACTGATTCCTGCGTGGAGAGTGTATGATAAGCGCCCGAAGCCGCGATCCGGTGCAGTATGGATAACAAGAGCAACAAACGTTCCATGCCTTGTGTGGCGTCCATCTTCAGCATTTTGGAGCTTACATCCTCCCGGCAACTGCCGGTTATCTCAAGTCCCATTGCAGCGCTGTCCAGCATCTCGCGTATCACACCCAGCTCAGGGGCCTGCAGGAACCCGTCCCCAAGGAAATGTTTTTCAAACTGGATAACGGTGGATGCCGCTTTAAGACCCGGTTGCCGGTGATAAAAAATATCATCACAGCGGTACCAGTGCGGCAGGTCCGGTCCGATCAGCACCAGGCTGCCCGGAGCAAAGTCGGTGATGGTATTGCCGATGAACTTTTTTCCGGAACCTTCATGGATGAGTACCAGCTCACATTCCGGGTGAAAATGCCAGGGGATATTGAAATAGGGCTCACTAAAATGCTGCAGTGCAAAAGAGGTATTCGTTAAAACGGGTACTTTCTGAAGAATCGCTTTCATATCTCTTTACAAAATTAATGACGGCTTATAAAAATAACTTATATTGGTCAAAATAGTATTACAATTCGCTTCAAATATTGAAGTCTTGTTTAGGTGTTTCATAATATTTTCGCCCTGCTTGCAATTCATTCAAATGTTATGAAAATAGTTCAATTACTGGGAAGCTTTTTATTGCTGTTTGCGGTTGCTGCTGCCAGGGGAACAACGGATTCATTGCCGCGGTCTTTTTCTATTGGCATCTTTTACGGACCGACTCCCGAACTTACCAATGATGAACAGTACCGCTTTATCAAAGAGGCGAATATTGATTTCATCCAGTACCTCGATGGCACACTGAAAGACGATACAGCCGAAGCCCGGCTGCGTAATTTCCGGCTCCTTGACCGGGCATCCCGGCATGGGTTGCAGTATTATGTTTATGATCCGCACGTAAAAGGAAACGAGGCCGATATTGCGGCAATGGTGGCACTTTATAAGAACCATCCGGGACTGGGCGGTTATTTTATAGTGGACGAGCCGGGAAAGGGCGCATTGGATTGGCCGGCCCGTGCTTATAGAACATTGGTGAAGTATGATCCTGTGCATCCGCCATCGGTCAACCTGTTGCCGGCGATCTATCCTGATTATGAGCAGGCATATGTTGAAGACTGGGTCCAAAAAGCAGGCAGGGGAAATTTGAGACAGCTTTCTTTTGACCATTATCCCCTGCTGGCCGATGGTTCCTTTGGTAAAGGATATTTTAATAATCTGGATATCATCCGGCGCGTGGGATTGCGCTACGGCATTCCCACGGCCACCTATCCGCAGTCGATGGGTATCCTGAATGCGTACCGGAGACCCAACAGCAGCGAGCTGCGTTACAGTGCTTACACGGCAGTCGCGTACGGGGTGAAGCAGCTGGTTTGGTTTACGTATAATACTCCGGTGCATCAGCCTTCCGAGCGGTTTACCAATGCAATAATTGACAGTACGGGTAAGAAGACCGATCTCTACCTGCCGTTTCAAAAACTAAATGCAGAACTGAAACTGCTGGGCGGCACCTTGCGTATGCTGGATGCCGTTGCTGTATACCATTCCGACACGCTCGATGGTACTGCCGGTCATACCCTTCCGGATAATTTTTTCTGGAGGCCCTCCGGCAATAAAAACCGCGTCATCGTGTCCCATTTCAGACATGCAGTAACCGGACAGTCCTTTATTATGGTGGTGAATAAATCTTTGGTAAGCAGGGATACCCTTGCATTTGTTATTGATAAAAAAATAAAAAAGATACGATGCCTGTCCGCACAGGACGGTAAACAACATCGTGTACATTATAAAGCGGGCAGCGGTCGGTTTGAAGAAGTTTTCTTACCCGGAGAGGGGCGGCTGTATGCGGTGGAAGGTGATCACTGATCCTGCAGCCGCTGTTTAAATTATTAACACATGCAAATTGAGAGCGGATTTCTGATGCCGCAACGGCAATATACGATTTTCATGATCGGGGCAGGTGGTATTGTGGAAGCCGCACATCTGCCGGCATACCGCAAAGCGGGCTGGGAAGTAGGCGGGATCTATGATCTTCAGGCGGACCGGGCGCGTTTACTGGCAGAAATGTTTTCGATCCCGGCAGTGTTTGAAACATTGCCGGCGCTGGTAACAGCTGCGGGCGCCGGGGTGGTATTTGATGTGGCGGTGCCGGCAACAGAACTGCCCGGCGTTATCCGGCAATTGCCGGACGGGGCAACAGTACTGATGCAAAAGCCCATGGGTACCACTATTGCCGAAGCACAACTGATCAGGGATCTTTGCCGTGAAAAGAAATTACTGGCCGCTGTAAATTTCCAGATGAAATTTATTCCGGCCATGATCGCGGCCCGTAACCTGATTGCATCCGGCGCGATCGGAACACTGCATGATATGGAGATCCGGATGAATATCTATCATCCCTGGCATTTATGGAAGTTTTTATATGGTATTCCACGTATGGAAATGCTGTATCACAGCATTCATTATGTGGATATGTTGAAATCGTTTTTCGGACTTCCGCAGAAAGTGTATGCCAGAACATTGAAGCACCCGCTAATGAAAGAACTGGCTTCAACAAGGTCGGTGATATTGCTCGATTATGGTGATCTCATCAAGGCTCACATCAACACCAATCACGGTCATGATTTCGGACTGAAGCACCAGGAATCCTTCGTGAAATTTGAAGGTACGGCAGGCGCTATAAAAACGACCCTCGGTCTCAATATCGATTATCCCAATGGAGTGCCCGATTCCTTTGAATACGTGATCCGGGAAGAAGGGAAGGATCCGGAGTGGAAATCGGTAACATTCCCCGGACAGTGGTTCCCGGATGCGTTTATAGCCTCCATGGCTGAACTGCTTTGCTATGCCGAGGGAAGTTCGGATAAGCTGATGAATCATTTTGAAAACGCCTATCAGACAATGGCGATCGTAGAGGCTGCCTATCAGTCGAACGAAACCGGCGGCACTACTGTAGCATATCAGCAATAGAATGATGATGAAGCCAATAAATAAATACAGCAGAATTATTACCGAAGATGAAAGTCAGCCCTCTTCACTGGCCATGTTATATGGTGCAGGTTTTAACGATGCCGATCTGCGCAAGGCACAGGTGGGTATCGCCAGCTCCGGGTTCGAAGGCAATCCCTGTAACATGCATTTGAATGCACTTTCCGAACTGATCAAGCAGGGGATAAGTGCCGCAGGGTTAAAAGGACTGGTGTTCCATACGATCGGGGTAAGCGATGCATTATCGATGGGAACCGCAGGGATGCGTTATTCACTGCCCTCGCGGGATATTATTGCCGACTCGATTGAAACCGTTGTGAGCGCGCAATGGTACGATGCGCTGGTGCCGGTAATGGGATGCGATAAGAATATGCCGGGAGCGATCATTGCCATGTGCCGGCTGAACCGCCCATCCCTGATGGTGTATGGCGGCACTATAAAAGCCGGGCAGTATGAAGGCAGGGCCATCAATATATTATCGACCCTGGAAGCTTACGGGGAAAAGCTTGCCGGAAGTATTAATGAAGAACAATTCCGCGGGATCATCCGGAATGCCTGTTCCGGTGCAGGCGCCTGCGGCGGCATGTATACCGCCAATACCATGGCGGTTGCCATTGAAGCGATGGGGCTAAGCCTGCCCTACAGTTCATCCAACCCGGCAGAAAGCAATGAAAAAAAAGAAGAGTGCCTGGCCGCCGGAGCCTTTGTCCGGAAGCTGCTGGAAAAGGATCTGAAACCGCGGGACATCCTTACCAGGGCTTCTTTTGAAAATGCGATCACAATGACAATGATACTGGGAGGCTCTACCAATGCGGTGCTGCACCTGATCGCCATTGCAAAAGCTGCGGGGATCGATATCGGGCTGGATGATTTTCAACGGATCAGTGATACGACCCCCCTGCTGGCCGATATGAAGCCCAGCGGGAAATATGTAATGAATGATATACACCTTGCCGGAGGAACGCCCCGCATTATGAAATTGCTGCTGGAGGAAGGCCGGCTGAACGGGGATTGTATGACGGTAACGGGCAACACCATTTCAGAGAACCTGAAGAACGTGCGCCCGCTGGATACGGCGGATGCCATTCTGCGGCCTTTTAGTGCACCATTGAAAAAGACCGGCCACCTGCAGATCCTTTATGGTAATCTTGCACCTGGGGGTGCTGTTGCCAAGATCACGGGAAAGGAAGGCGAGAAATTCGAGGGTCCGGCCAGGGTGTTCGATGATGAACCGTCTGCCATCGAAATGATCCGTAATAACGGCATCCGGCCCGGTGATGTAGTGGTCATCCGTTATGAAGGTCCGAAAGGCGGCCCGGGTATGCCGGAGATGCTGAAAACTACGGCGGCGCTTACCGGCGCCGGCCTGGGTAAGTCAGTAGCCGTTATAACGGACGGCCGTTTCTCCGGAGGAACACATGGGTTTGTAATCGGTCATGTCACGCCCGAGGCTTACGAAGGGGGCGTTATTGCATTGCTGAAGGACGGTGATCTGATTTCGATTGATGCAGTAACCAACACGATATCGGTACAGGTACCGGAAAAAGAACTGGAAAAGCGGAGGGCGCACTGGCAGGCGCCTGATAAGATACAGTACGGCGGTGTGTTATATAAATACCGGCATACAGTAAGCTCCGCATCCGAGGGGTGCGTAACGGATGCATTTGTACCGGCTGCTGCAGCAGCAGGAGCGTCCGCACAGAAAACAAAAATACTATCCGATGCTGTTAAAAATTAAAAACCGGCTGCTGCTTTTCCTGCTGTTTTTGGGGGCGGGTGATTTCACGGTGCTGCAGGCACAGGAACTGATCAGTAAGGAAGACCTGCTTTTTCTCAGGGGGCTTACAAAAGCAGTGCTCGACAGCGCGCGGCTGCTGCCGGGACAGGCGCTGCCGGAGCCTTTTGGTTCGAATAATACCGGCGGTACACTGGTGCGGCCGGGAGGCAGAGCTACCTATCCCGCATTCTGGATACGGGATTATGCTATGAGCCTTGAAACCGGGTTTATAAGCCCGGAGGAGCAAAGACATATGCTGCTGCTCACCGCGGCCACACAATGCGATCAGACATGGATCACCAGGGGAGGCAGCATGGTGCCTTATGGAGCCATTGCAGATCATATCCTGGCGAACAACAGTACCCCGGTTTACTTTGCCGGTACTTATGATGCGGAAGCCCAGGGCACGCCCGAGTTTGGGAGGTTCCCGCCGTATTGTGATCAGTTCTATTTTATAAAAATGGCGCATTATTATGTAAGCAGTACCGGCGACCGGTCGCTCCTGAGCAGAAACATCAACGGTGTTGCATTGTCCGACAGGCTGGAGACCGCTTTCAGAATTCCTCCGGCGCATCCCGGCGATCATATCGTTTACTCCGCAGAACATTACAGGGCCGTGGATTTTGGATTCCGGGATGCGATCCATATAACGGGCGACCTCTTATATCCTTCTTTACTGAAGTATGAAGCTGCGCTGCAACTGTCGGATATTTTTAAATGGAAAAAAGATCCTGCAAAAGTCCTGTTGTATCAGGCGATCGCTGCCCGTTTGAAGACGGCCATTCCGGAACGGTTTGCAACAGCAAACGGAATGCTGGTTGCGGCTACCGGCCAAAGCGCCCAGAAAGATGTATGGGGCACTGCATTTGCCATTTATCTTAATGTACTTTCCGGTGCTGCGGCACAACGGGCATCCCAAACACTTGCCACTGCATACGCGGCCGGCACCCTGGCTTATAAAGGAGCGATACGGCATGTCATTAAAACCGATGACTTCAATGAGAAGACGTCCTGGGAAGGAGCAATCCCGGAAGCCCCGTTGAATCAGTACCAGAACGGTGCCTACTGGCCCACACCGGTGGGCTGGGTAGCAATGGCACTGGAACGCTCCGGCAAAGAAAATGCGGCCAGGCTGGTGAAAGAATATATCGCGGAATTAAAAGCAACTGACTTTCGCAAGGGACCTTCCTTTGGCGGACCCCTGGAATGTTTTTATCCTCCTGCGTACACCCGCGGGCCGGTATACCTTACATCGGTTACCTGTCCCTATATTGTTTTAAACACAATGGTTAAAAGACAATAATGCGTATTATTGATGCTCATCTGCATTTGTGGGATATAAAACGGCTCCGCTATCCCTGGCTGGAAACCGTCCCTGCATTACAGCGCGATTTCCTTCCTGCCGATTACCAGGCTGCAGCTGCGGGGACACCCGTTGAAGCGCTGGTGGTGGTGCAGGGAGAATGCCTGCCGGAACGTTACCGGGAAGAGGTATTGTTTATACAGGAGCAGGTTCATACAGATACCCGCATACAGGCCCTGGTAGCGTATGCACCGGTTGAAGACGAACGATTACTGGAAGAAGCGCTGCAGTTTTTCAGCACCATACCACTTGTTAAAGGGGTACGCCGGATGTATGATGAAGCGCCTTCGTTATGTATACAGCCTTCTTTTATAAAAGGGCTGCACCGGCTGGCTGCCTGCGGGTACAGCTTCGATATCAGCGTAAAACCACATGCGCTGCCTGATACAATCTCAATGATCGTGCAATGTCCTCAAACACCGTTCGTACTGGATCATCTGGGTAAACCGGATATCCGGAACCGGGCCTTTGATACCTACCGTAAACATATTGATGCCTTATCAGCCCTTGAAAATGTTACGGCCAAGATATCAGGACTGGTAACAGAGGCACACTGGCAGAACTGGACGGCGGAAACCCTGCGGCCTTATATCGATTATGCTATTGATAAATTCGGATTTCAACGGCTGATGTTCGGAAGTGATTATCCCGTGGTACTGCTGGCCGCAACATACGATAAATGGCTGACCACCGTGCATGATGCGGTCAGGGGCTGCACCCCCGAAGAGGAAGCGGCATTGTTTTATGGCACAGCAAAACGGGTTTACAGGCTCTAGCCTGTTTCGTCCGTTGCCACTAAAAAAATATAATTATGCGATCGATGTTTTTTCTGTTACTGTTACAATGTTGGGGAGGCGGCCTGTCGCTTTATGCCCAGGCACTGTATCCGGAGCAGCTCCGGTGCGAATTTGCAGATAACCCGCTGGGAGTGGATACAGATCATCCGGTGTTTAGCTGGACCTTTCGTTCCCGTGGAAGGAATACCCGGCAGTTGGCCTATGAAATAAAGCTGGCTACGGACAGTGCCGACTTTTCCAAAGGACCGGATTGGAATACCGGGAAAGTTTTATCTGGCAATAATACCGGTGTTATCTACAATGGCAAAGCATTGCGGTCTTTTACACGGTACTACTGGAAAGTGAAGGTATATGATCAACAGGGAAAACCTTCTTCCTGGAGCCGTACAGCCTGGTTTGAAACGGCAGCGCTTGATCCGGATGACTGGAAGGGAAGCTGGATCAGCGATGGCAGTGTTGCCCCCGAAAAGGAAGCCGATTTTTATAAAGAGCAACCGGCACCCTTATTCCGGAAGCAGTTCTCCATCGGCAAAAGAATAACGGCGGCCCGTTTATATATAACCGGGCTTGGTTTTTATGAGCCGTATATCAACGGGAAAAAAATAAGCCCTGAAATGCTGGCTCCCGGCTGGACGAGCTTTGATAAAACAGTGCTGTACCGCTCACACGATATCACCGCGCTGCTTACACAGGGTGTAAATGTTGCCGGTGTAATGCTGGGAAATGGCTGGTATAACCCGCTGCCCATGCGCATGTGGGGTGCACGCAATCTAAGAAATGCGCTTGTGACCGGTCAGCCTTGTGTAAAAGCGATGATACGGCTGCAATTTGCTGATGGAACCACAGCGGTTATGGGTACCGATACAACCTGGGAAACAGCCCCCGGCCCGGTGTTAAGAAACAATGTATATCTCGGAGAACATTATGATGCACGGGCCGCACCGGAACGCTGGTATGGTTCAGGAAAAGTATGGAGTTCCGCAAAGAAAGCCGTGGCTGTAAAAGGCCCGGCAGGCAGGTTGACCGCAC
The DNA here is from genome assembly GCF_020034665.1 of Niabella beijingensis. Classification (NCBI taxonomy): domain Bacteria; kingdom Pseudomonadati; phylum Bacteroidota; class Chitinophagia; order Chitinophagales; family Chitinophagaceae; genus Niabella; species Niabella beijingensis. Next base: position 116,741 of record NZ_JAIQDI010000002.1, read on the forward strand.
AATTACAACCCGGGATCACCGTTACAAAAAAACTGCGTCCGGTAACGATCACTGAAATAAAACCAGGTGTCTTTATTGCAGATATGGGACAGAACTTTGCGGGTGTGGCGCATATCCGGCTAAGGGCGCCGGCAGGTACCCGCGTGGTGCTGCGCTATGGTGAAGCTCTTTACAAGGATGGTACTTTAAATGTAATGACCTCGGTGGCCGGACAGGTGAAATCAGGGAACGGTGGTCCCGGAGCTCCGCAGGTTGCGTGGCAGGAAGATGTGTACACCGCTGCCGGGAACGGGGAAGAAACGTGGGCGCCAGGATTTACGTTTCACGGATTCCGTTATGTGGAGATCACCGGCTGGCCGGGAAGACCGGGGAAGGATGATATTGAAGGATGGCGCATGAATGCAGCGGTAGAGGAAACCGGCCGGTTTACGACATCCAATCCCATGTTCAATAAGCTTGCTGAAAATATCCGCTGGACCTTTCTGAGCAACCTGTTCAGCGTACAATCCGATTGCCCGGCCCGGGAAAAGTTTGGTTATGGCGGCGATATGTTCTGCACCGCTAATGCATTCAGCTATTATTTTGATATGGCCAATTTTTACCGGAAGGTTCTGCAGGATCATGAGGATGCGCAACGGCCATCGGGCGGCATCACGGAAACGGCGCCTTATGTGGGGATCTCCGACGCCGGACCAGACGCGCAATCCGGGCCTTTGAGCTTTCAGATCGGCTTTCCCTATGTGATCAAACAGGTATATGATTTTTATGGCGACCGGCGGATCATCGCCCGGCATTATGCTGCATTGAAAAAGCAGGCGCAATTTTTAACCGACAGTTCCAAAGGGCACCTTTATGAAAAAGACCTGGGAGATCATGAATCGCTGGATGAAAAGCCTGTTGCGTTTATGGCTTCCTGTTTTTACTATCATCATATGCTGCTGATGAAAGAATTTGCAGGGATTTTGAATGAAAAAGAAGATGAAAGAAAATACGGATCATTAGCCGACACCATCAAGGCCGCCATTGTAGACAGGTTTTATAATGATGCCACCGGCAGGTTTGATAACGGCACCCAATCAGCACAGTTCGTCGGGCTATGGTACGGGCTGGTATCCGGTGACTCAAAGCAGCGGGCCATCGCAGCAATGAAACAGGCTGTGGCTGAAAAAAAAGAGCATCTCTCCACCGGTATCTTTGGCACAAAAATGCTGTTTGATGTGCTCCGGGAAAACGACCTCAATCAACTGGCTTACACGATCGCAGACCAGCGCGATTTCCCGGGCTGGGGTGCCATGATCGCCGGTGGGGCAACAACACTTTGGGAAACCTGGAAGTATTCCGATAATACGTACTCACAAAACCATCCGATGTTCGGATCGGTGGGGGAGTGGTTCTATCGCTCCCTGCTGGGCATTAACGCAGGAGCTGCCGGGTTCCGGAAAATTATCATAAAACCACAGCCAGCGGGGGATCTGGCATTTGCGGAAGGCAGTTACGCATCGGTCGCGGGAGTGATAAAATCCGGGTGGAACAGGGAGGGCGGTCGTTACCGGCTTAAGGTGACCATTCCGGCCAATACCACTGCCGAGATCTGGATCACGGCAAAAAAGAACAGTATGATAACAGAAGGCGGCCGCCCGTTAAAGGCGGAAAACGGCATTCGCGTGATAAGAAGAACAGCGGACTACGCTGTAGTAGCGACCGGTTCCGGGGAGTATCAGTTTGAGACTGCCGGTGTTCAGGAATGATCCGTATTTCATAACTTGTAGCCGGCTGGTATCTTAACGGACAACTAACATGAACAATTATAATTTTATCAGAAAGCTAGGCTGCATGCTGGTGCTTTTTTCCGCCGTGCAGTGTTGCTGCGGGCAGGGCATTATAAAGGAATTGCCATTGTACGACGGAGCGATACCTGGTGCAAAAGCAACAACCGTAAAAGAGCAAAAGGGTTTTGATCCGGAAGTAGACAGTCTGGTGTACCACGTGTCGGTGCCCACACTTGAGGTTTTCAGACCAGCATATTTACCACCTGGCGCACCGGCTGTGATCATTTGTCCGGGCGGTGGATATCATACCCTGCTGATCAACCGGGAAGGAAGATCGGTGGCCGAAGCCTTTAACCGCAAAGGCATCGCCGCCTTTGTGCTGAAGTACCGGCTACCGGATGATGCCTATCTGACCAACAAAGCCATGGCACCGCTGATGGATGCCCAGCAGGCTATTTTAAAGGTAAAGCAACATGCAGCGAAATGGGGCATCGACCCTCACGCCATCGGGATCATGGGTTTTTCGGCAGGCGGGCATGTAGCCGCTATGGCGGGGACGCATTTTGATTCGGTATATGTACCGCACTCCGGCGGGATCAGTCCGCGCCCCGATTTTATGATCCTTATCAATCCGGTGATCAGCTTTTCAGATGGTACGGGTCATGGGGGATCGCGCTCCAACCTTTTGGGTGCAGGAATAACGGAGGATAAGATCCGGTTCTTTTCAGGAGAACAACAGGTGACGGAGCGGACACCACCCGCTTTCCTGGCGCATGCGGCTGATGATAAAGTAGTACCGCTGGCAAACAGTATGGATCTTTTTGCTGCCTTAAAGAAAAACCGGGTAGCTGCGGAACTGCATGTTTATGCGTTTGGCGATCATGGTTTTTTAAAAAACCTTCCGGCCTTTGAACAATGGTTCGGGAGTTGTATTTACTGGATGCAGACCTCAGGATGGTTGAAGCAGGCCCGTTAGCCGGAAGACCGTTGCTGCATACCGGCGGCATAATCCCTGAGATAATCATAATGACTCCCCAGCATCCCGTTGCGGGCAATGGTAGCCCGTTCCAGTACAGCATTACTATTGCCGGTAAGATCATCCAGCACAAATTTGATCAGCTGTTCTCCGAAATAACGGCTGGCATCCCGCGGTAATTCATTGGGCAGGTTGCCGACCGCCATAATGTCCACTGAAGTTTTTAAATAAGGGTTAGTGATTTCCTTTGTGGTCCGGTCGACTCCATACACCGGGTCTTCGATGGTTTGGGTCCGTTTGTTGATGGGAACGGATCCGTTCTCATCATCGGATACATCGGCAATGGTCTCGATAATAAAATCCTCCCGGCTGATGTCTTCCGTTTCAAACAGGCGGGGCACGCCTTCATACCAGTACACGCCATTCAGTAAGATATCTGTTTGACGGGTATAGGGCTTGAATTTACTCACATACTCCTGCGGATGTTCGTGGAAATCCTGCCGGCTGTAATTACCGGTGACAGCATGTTTGTAAAGGTCGTATCCTTTTAGCTGGGTATATACGGGGTAATTAAAACGCCGTTCCAGGTATTCGTCCGGTTCCACTTCATGCACCCCCATCAGGTTCATGATCTCCAGCAATCCGTGCGCTACACGGCCGCTCCCGGTAACAGCAATTTTAACATTGGGGAGCCGGAGTCCAAAATAAGTATGGATCAGTTCTTTAAAGTTCTTTTGTTTGTATACGCGGTCCAGCCGGAAAAGCCCGGTGCGGGTACCATAGGCCATCAGTCCGTTATGTGCGCCCACGATGCCCGCGAAAAAACCAAACCCGATGATCCGTTTTCCGTCCTCATGTTCCAGGCATTCATAATCGATCAGCGTGATCTTTTTTTCCAGCACCGCCTGCAGCAGTTGTTGATTGTGGGGCTGTTTTTTTTTGGTGTGGGAGAAAAAAAGATAGGTCTTGCCTTCGATCAGCGCGTTTACCAGCACTTCTTTAATACCCAGCAGGATATCGCAGCTGCTGATATCTTCGCTGAGCGTGATCCCTGCCCGTTCATACTCCTCATCCTTATAACACCGGGTCGGCGAAGGCTGGGCAACAAAGGAAAGATGCGGGCGGTGTGCCTGCAGCCATTTGCACTGTGCCGGGGTAAGGGCCACTCGGCTGTCCTGCGGGATTTTTCCTTCGCGTATCAGCCCGATTTTAAACTGCTTCATAGCGGATCGTCTTTTTGTTAAACAAATGCGCCATTAAATTGTAATTTTGAGTAACGGTAATGAAAGTACTTAATAAAATATTATCTGTGCTCAGGAATATCCTTCTTCCGAAGAAAAACTGTTGCAAATAGGAAATTTGTCCTTAAAAAAATATACCGGAGGAAATGTTGTTTTCCGCCGAATCTTCGTAATATTGCAGCCCTTCTGATGCGATCAGTTACCAGCCCAGATGGCGGAATTGGTAGACGCGCTAGACTCAAAATCTGGTTTCGGCAACGGAGTGCAGGTTCGATTCCTGTTCTGGGCACTTGATTATCAATCATTTAGAAAAGACTCACTTGGTGGGTCTTTTTTATTTGCAAACAATTTGCAAACAAACTTTTATCAGGAAGAAGTGAAAGAACTTATATGACTAAGTTAATCCTTTTTTATTGTTTTGGGAATCCTGTTTCTTTTAGCACCTTGACGCTATGAAGCTATTCTGACTCTACTCCTTTCGCTAAACATGGATATAAATAAGGAGATTTTCTCTTCAGTAAATTGATACCTTGGCATAAGTACCAATCTTCATAATTCCTGGGAATTTTCTTTATTTTTTTAATTGAGCAAATCGTGTTCCAACAAAGTCCCAATTCACCAGCTTCCACCATGCATTAATATAATCTGGCCTCCTGCTCTGATATTTCAGGTAATAGGCATGTTCCCAAACGTCAAGGCCTAATACAGGAAAGCCTTTAATTTCTGCGATGTCCATTAATGGATTATCCTGGTTAGCGGTAGAAACTACTTTCAGCTTACTATCAGGAAGGGCTACCAGCCAGGCCCAACCGCTGCCAAACCTTGTGGTTGCTGCTGTATTAAATTCTTTTTGAAAAGCTTCAAACGAATTAAAATCCCGGCGGATCCATTCATTTATCTTCCCTGCCGGAAGATTGCTATCGGAAGGTTTACGAAGGATTTTCCAGAATAATTCATGATTATAATGCCCCCCGGCATTGTTCCTCATTTTTGTGCTGTACTTCGAGATCCGGGATAACACCTCCTCAACTGTGGTGCTACTGGTTTGCACACCCTCTTCTTTTGCAGCTTCTGCGAGGTTTTTTGCGTAGCCTGCGGCATGTTTTGTGTAATGTATCTCCATCGTTTGCGCATCAATGACCGGCTCCAGCGCGTCATAGGCATATCCAAGCGGTTCCTGGACCCATCCTGTTTTCAGGATTAGATTATGGGGTTGCTTCCAATTGAGACCGATACCGGCAGCCAATCCGGCCATGCCTGTATTTTTAATAAACTGCCTGCGGTTGAAATTACTTTTCATAACTGAAATATTTTAAAAGTGATAGAATAAGAGCGCTATTAAATACAATCAAAAAGATTTTGAACTTAGCCGCCAATGCTGATTTTTTAAAGGTCTGTCTCTTTTAATTTTAATTACTTCTTCACAAAAGAAGGATCACTCAACGTCTTCATGAAGGAAATTAGATCTTCTTTTTCCTGCTCCGTTAACGGGATCCGGTTATTATTATTTTTAAATACCGGATCAAGATTATTAGCCCCTAATACTCCATTGTCAAAATAGTCCAAAACTGATTTCAAAGTTGGGAACTGCCCAAAGCTGCCGTAAGGTGCAGTATATTCAACATTTCTTAAAGAAGGGACTCTGAAACTCATATAATCAGCAGCAATCCCGGTTACCCTGGCACGCCCGGCTTCATTAATGTCCGGGTTTAAAGGAAAGCCAATATTCCTGAAACTCTGGTCTGTAAATAATTCCGTGCTGTGGCAGCTTACACATTTCTGCTGAAAAATCTGGTGCCCCCGTGCTTCGCTTTCTGTAAAAGAAGCACCTTCTTTTCGTATTACCTTATCATATTTACTATTGGCAGAAATCAGTGTATATACGTATTGTGCAATGCTGTTGTAAATCCTTTCAGGATTTATAGTTTCATCTCCAAATGTTTTTTTAAATAAGCTTCTGTATTCGGATTCATCTTGTATTTTACCAATAATTTCCAAAATAGAAGAGTTCATTTCTTCTTTTGTTATAATGGGAACCAATGGTTGATGCTCCACCTGAAGCACATTCCCATCCCAATTATAAAATTTCATAAACGCCATATTCTGAATCGGTGGCACATTTCGAAGCCCAACCCTTCCATAAATCCCGATTGCCTGAATATTATTATCGGCAAAGGCATTCGACTCTTTATGGCAACTGGCACAGGAAATAGTATTATTAGCGCTAAACTTTTTCTCCTGAAAAAGCTTTTCGCCTAATTCCATCCCGTATTTTGTAGGTTTATTTCCGTTTACCGAACTGTTCAGCACGGGAAATCCTGCCGGAATATTTAACGAAATTTCGGGGTTGTCATAAGAAACAGGGTCTATGGCATCCTTCCTGCTACAGGCCTGTAATATCAATACGACTGACAATATCCCGAATACTTTTTTCATTTCAAAACGTCTATTTATAAAATGATGTGCCATTGCATTGAATACCTACACACGCTTCAGCATATTATTTCGACACATACAAAGCAGGATCTTTCACAAACGCATCCTTACAACCTTTCGAGCAAAAGCCATATACCTTTCCTTTGTAATGTGCTGTGTCCGCTACGCCTGCGGTTACAGGCATCCCGCAAACCAAATCTTTCGGATTGTCAAATTTTATGTTTTTAAACATTTTTTCAGGATGTAAAGCAGTATTCATTCCTCCATCATATAAAGCTCTCATACCGTCCACCATATCTTTATCAGAATTAGTTTCATTGCCGCCTTTAAATGGTGGCTGTGGGTCATATTCCAAGTCAAGCATGGCGGCTTTGGTATATTTTTCTCCGGCTATTTCATTTATCAATGCAAGGCTCATATCTATGCCCGCTGAAACACCGGCACTTGTCCAGTATTTACCGCTATGCGTATATCGTGTGTTTTGAATTTTTGCCCCGTAATCGGCAGCCAGTATTTTTTTACCATACCAATGTGTAGTAGCTTCTTTATCTTTTAACAAGCCTGCCGCACCCAATATCCACGCACCCGTGCAAACGCTGGTGGTGTATTTTGAGGTACTGTCAATGCTGCGTATCCAGCTTAAAAGTTCATCATCTTTTGTTTGCTCATACGTTGTAGCCAATCCTCCGGGCATCAGTAATATGTCCAGGTGTTTTACTTCATCAATAGAAGTGTCTACCTGTACTTTTAAGCCAGCCCCATCTTCAACAATACCTTTATGCTTTGCTATAAAAAAAACTTTGCTTCCCATCAGGTGTGTAAGCACCGAATACGGTCCCATTGCATCTAACGGAGAGTAGCCATCATATAAAAAAATACCGACCGTTTTGATTTCTACTTTGGGTTGGGGAAATATTTCCGCCATTGATGCTGGTTTTACCGTTTCCTGATTTTTATTTTTGCAGGCTGTTACCATGACTATGGATAATACAGCTATGATTATTTTTTTCATTACTATAAAATTTAAAAAACGGCAGCCACTCAATTGGTTACCGCTACAATTGAAAAATTAAAACTTTCCTGTTATAGTTACTCCCCACATTCTTGGGCTACCCATCATATAGGAGCCGTAACCATAGGCCATATAACGTACATCGTTGAGGTTGCGAATCCACAATGCAATGTCTAAATGGTTGCTGGTAACACCAGCTCTGGCATTGAGCATACCATAAGCACCCTGATGATAGGAATTGGTAAAATCTAATTGATATTCACCTGTGTATCTAAATTCTCCTCTTATAAATGCTTTAAAGGTTTGAGCAGATTTGGAAAAAGGAATACCATATTGAACCGCAAGCATAGATTGCAATGCAGGATTGTTAATCGCCTTATTCCCTTTGTAATCTTTTACAGCATTTGTTGCTGCATCAAAAAGCTCTAATTTTTTATATTCGCTATGCGAGGTGCTGGCAGTCCAGTCTATTTGTAAATTTTTGAAAGGAAGTACCGATGTTTCCAATTCCAATCCATAGTTATTCATATCACCTACATTTAGGGTGGCATAGTTTATACCATCTTTGGAGGTGGATACCTGTTGGTCTTTTTGTTGAAAATAAAACGCAGTAAGATTTATTTTAAGCCTGTTATTGAATAAGTTGTTTTTGACACCTATTTCATAATTATCCGATTTCTCGGGATTATAGGTAGGGTAAGCAGGGTTGCCAAAATTAAAGCCCCCTACTCTAAATCCTTTTGCATAAGAGCTATACACCATAGAATTTTCCGTCAATTTGTAACTCAAAATAATCTTAGGCGTAAATGCGTTAAAAGTTTTCTTTGCCGTGCTGTCCGCAGTCAAAGGCGTTACCGTACCATCTTTTTCAGAAGCCGAATTTTGGGTAAGTTCGCGATGTTCTATATCATATCTCGCTCCGGCTGTTACATCAAGTTTTGGAGCTATAGAATATGTAGCCTGCCCATAAAACGCTACTCCGTAAGACTTTCTCTTTCCATTACTGATCGAAGCATAAGGGGCATTGGGGTCGTACAATGCATAATCCTGGTCAAAATAAGTATTGTTACCATTCTTCAGCCTTTCACCGAAAAGAAATGAGCCCGCGGTCCATTTCCATTTGCCTGCATTTGCCGGTGAAGAAAAGCGAAACTCCTGTGTAAGCTCATTTTCTTTTGTCCAATTCTTGCCACTTATTAACTGGTCAGGAGTAAAATCAAAATCAAACCTCCCCGGAAACCAGATATGATAATCAACCAATGCAGTAATAGAAGTAAAATTAAAATTACTGCCAAAGTATTTTATTGCTAAAGAAGTGTTGAAATTAGTTCTGCGTTCGGTATTATCCCAATTTCCAAAAGCCGTATAAGGATTGGCTCTGGCCATGCTGTCGGTGGCAGCCCAGGGATAAGCGCCCTTGTCTTTATCATTTTCATATCTTGTGTTCCAGTCTATTGTCCATTTATCCGATGCAAGATATTTCAGGTTCACATTTCCACTGTACGCATTATGTTGGTCAAAATTTTTTGTATTCAATGTAGGATTTGAATAAACAGAACCACGACCATTAGACTGTAAGCCGGCATTCACAAATAACTTATCCTTTATTAATGGTGTATTGAAACCCGCGCTGTAACGCTGTTGTCTATAATTACCAAAATCTATTTCAGCAAAGCCGGTCATTTTATTTACCGGCTTTTTGGTAATAATATTCAGTACGCCGCTATATGCATTTCTCCCATAGAGCGTGCCTTGGGGGCCTCTCAAAATTTCAACTCTTTCAATATTATTAAAATTGAGCGGTGCGGAAAAATAGTCAAACTGATAAACTCCATCCACGTACGTTGCTACAGATTGGTCATTAGCAAAACCCATTGCACCCCGAATATTGATAAAATTAGAACCTATACTATTTCCATGCTCCACTATAAAGGTGCTTGGAGCTAATGCTGTAAGGTCGCTGATAGTCCACACACGGTATTGTTCTAACTGTTTTGCATTCAATGCGGTAACAGCGATTGGCGTTTTTTGTAAGTTGGTTTCAACCTTATCTGCTGTTACTACTACTTCGTCCAATTGTTTACTTTCTTCTGATAAAGTGAAATTTATTTTTGTTTCAATACCTGCGTTAACTGTAATAACTTTTAGCTGTTTTGCAAATCCAACCAAACTTATGCTTAGCTGGTAAGTTCCTGGGGCAATGTTTGCGAAGCTAAAGTTTCCGTATTTATCGGTTATGGTTGTTTTACCTGTATTCAGGATACTAATGGTTGCCGCTTCAATTGGGTTGCCATTTGTAGCTGCAACTTTTCCTTTAATAGTTTGCGCTTGAACATTTGCCAATAAAAATGTTGCAAGAACAGTATATATAAACTGTTTCATTGTTTGTCAATTAAAAAATGTTCAGCCATTCGCTCTTCCTTATTTTTACAGGTGGCAATTGTTATAGCCACCGCAAAAACTATTATTATTTTTTTCATTTTATTTAGTTCTCTACACTGCCGATAGAAAACATTCCTGTAATATCGCTTGAACCGTTACCACCCAGGTTATCTACAAATTTTACCATTTGATCGGCAGTATGAATATTGGGCGTAGCGTTGTCGTCCATCCCGGTTCCTGTTGTGAGCGTAATAGTATTGGTTTTCCCGCTCAGCAGTTTATCAAAATCTGCTTTAATGGTGACTTTCGGTGCATTACGGCCAACTATAGCGTGGGTAGTAAGATCTAAGGTAATATCCCGGTACCCATCAACCCCTTGTGTGTACGCGCCTTCAGTTCCTTTAACAGTGCTTCCCGTATGAATGGACATTTCTTTATTATCGGTATCGTAAAAGCCTTCCAGTTTTGTGAAACGGTAACCCGTGCCCCATTCCCACATCATTTCCGTATCATTAGACCCTGCTGCAGCGTAGAATTTTGGAAATTTTACCTGATCTAACGTATTCAGATCCTGTTTGATTCCCAAGCCGAATTTGATCTGTTTGTATTCACCTGTCGGTATATTGCTCAAGGTATAATCCAGCGTTTCAGATTTTGCCTGGTTTACAACAGTTGCACCCTTATCCAGGTCATTAATATTATAAGGAATTTCGGTCCCATCAGCTTTTATAAGCCGGATGTTGCTTATTACATATTTCAGTTCAGAAAAATGATGCACCTGCCCTTTGGCTGAAGTGTTTACTGTGGCTGTGGCAGTAGTGGCATTGCCAAGAACAATCGTTGTACTTTTAAATGTATTATTAAAATGTAAAGTAACATTGTTTGCAACTGGAACATCATCGCTCTTACTGCAAGAAAATAATGCCAGTGGAAAAGCAGATAACAGCAGATACTTTTTAAAATTTTTCATGTCTTAGATTTTTTTAATTATGATTTATTTGATTTAGGATTAAAAATTAAATTTTAACGATGTGAAAATATTACGTCCCATTCTCGGGATATTACCCCAGTCTGCATAAGTACTGTAATACCTGTTTAATAAATTCTCTGCCCCAACCTGTAAGACGGTTCTGAAGCTTTTAATATTGAACCAATAATCTGCTGAAGCATTCCAGATTATATAAGCCGGTGTTTGATCCTCGCCATATTCCGGGCTGTAATTGATCTGTGCAAAGTCTCCATTCAGCGAGGTTTGAACGCCCAATTTTTTATACATAAAATGAAGGAATGTCTGGTAGCTTAACGGGCGAATGAACGGCAAATTCCCGCCGTTATCGTCTGTTGCGCGTGCGTAAGTGAGCGATCCATTCCAATGTAAATGCTCCAGAATATTATAGTTGACATTCAGTGCCAGGTTAAAAAGCTTAGCATGGTTTAAGGAGGTATAACCTTTAACGCCCACCGACTGATAGTTCATTGGGCTTCCTAAACTCAAAATTTTCCCGATGATATAATTTTGAATGTAGAAATAGTTCACTTTAGCTTCAATGCCCATTTTCTCGTTTTTAAACCCTGCGCTGGCATTGGCTTCATAGGATATCTCATTTTTTAAATCAGGGTTACCTACATAATCGTAGCGGTCAAAGCTATTATAGATATAATACCCGTATCCTTCGGAAACAGAAGGTGCCCTATGCCCATACCCGGTTCCAACAGAAAAATTAAACTGGTTGATATTCAACTGGTAGCTTGCATGTAAACCCGGTAAAAGCCTGGTTTTTTCCTGCGGTGCACCTGGGTGAAAAATCCAGTTAAATTCTACATATTTAGATCGATTATAATTAACGCCAACAGTACCACCAAAATTCACCTGGCTTCTTTCTGAAATGTCCCAGGAATTATTCATAGCAAGGCTTGCAAACTTTGTTGTAACCCAGGGCCAGCTATAAGCAAACATGGTTCTTTTGCTTCTGTCCTGCGGATACATACGCATTTCTGCAATTGATAAATTATTATAAGCATTCAGTTGGATCTCTGAAGAATAATCGCCGCTTTTTAAATTTGCTTTGGAAACCAACCCGTAAGTAGTACTCCAGCCCGGCATATCCATGTGTACTAAATTTTCCGGGCGCTTGGTATCATCCATATAATGTTCTATAGCATTAAAATACACCTTGGTGTCCCAGACTTTTATCAGTCCCTCCTGAAATAATTGCTTATAGGAAGCTGACGTAATAAGTGCACGGGAAAGCCACAGATCCATCGGGAGGGCGGGAAAGCCCACATCCTTTGCTACATCAAAAATGGCGTCTACTCTTAGTGCTGAAAACGGACTTGTCTTGTAGGCCATGCCTAACGAAGTATTGAATTTATTGTATTGTGAGTGCTTTACTTCATCATTATTTCCATCATAATAATCACCTGCTTTTCGGTAGGAAACACTTCCGTCTGCCACAAACCGGTTAGTGGAATAGGATACATTCCCAAGGTTGAAGAATTGCTTGTTATTCATTTCAAAACCGGTTTGATAGGAGCCGCCCCATTTTTTTTCAAGACTGAACGGCGTGCTTTTTCGTTTCAAATCTATGCTTCCGGCAACAGTGGCACCGTGCAGGCTGCCTTCCTGTCCGGATTTGATATCAATTGCAGAAAGATTATTACTTTCCACATAGGAAGTGATCGGGTCCATTTTATCAGTACATGCACCGAAAATATGCATACCATCTATTGTGACGGTTGAGCGCTCCGTGCTCATGTTATTCAGCAACGGTTCCCAGGCATAGGCTCCTCGTTTTATAAAGCTTATATTGTTGGAGGATGCTAAAAATTCATCAACGGAAACCGCCATTTTCATTTCAGTTTCCATCTTCTTTTTGGCAGTCGCTACTACTTTCACTTCATCCAGGGCTTTAGCGCTGTCTTTTTTTTCCTGGATGCTCTGGGCATTCGCAGCTATTCCAAACAACAGAACCGGAAACATTAACCTCTTCATAATACTTAGAATAATATATCAATATATAGCTCGCTTTTTACGCCTTCTACTCCCGGAGTAAAATCCTTTGGTACCACGGTTCCTTTTACAATCTGGCCGTTTTGATTCAGCATGATGAAGTTCAATGTCCAGTTTCCGGTCATGGTATAGTTTACAACACCGTAATACAAACCATCATTTTGCTGTATCAGGTCTTTATTATTGATCGAAGAATGGTTTCCCATCGACGGCTCCGGCATTCTTGGATCCAGTTGCAACGTATAACCGCTTACCTCACTATAGGAAAACTGTGAAGGATCCGGAAAAGTTCCAGCGGGCATGCTGGGTTTATCGAATTTATAAATACCCGCAACCAGTTCATTTTCGGCAACTTTCGGTTTCTGTGGTGCGACCAGGGCAATATAATATTGCTCCCCATCCTTTCCCGTAAAGGTGGTCATATTCAGGTTTTTATTGGTCTGTTCCTCAACCGAAATATCCTTTTGTATATCATAAGTTTGATTATTAATGGTGAAACTGACATACAGCTCCCAGCTTCCGGCCGCATTGCTCTCACTTGTAAATACGGTGTATCCTGAAAAGTAGTTGCTATCTGCTTTATAAACCAAATCATACTTATGGGGGCAGGAGGTTTTACTGCCATCAGCGCCAGTCATTACCGGTAAAAACTTTATTGCTGAAGCGTTTACGGGCTGGTTTGTTTGATTCGTTATTTTCAAACGGATCTCATTATATCCTTTATAGAACGTGCCATTTAATGCTTCAATACTGATTTTATAGCCTGCACTATTGATGGATACCGCTTCTTTAAATTCATAATGCTCCGTAACTACAGTGCTTATTTCTGCTTCATAGTCGGTCTTAGCTTTGGTACAGGAAACAATCGCAAAGCATATTGCGATCACATAAAACCACAAATTTTTCATTTTGATGGGCGTTTTGTGAAAAACAGCTGAAGATCTGCAAACTTTTTTAAGGTTGACCTGTGTATTCTCACAGTCAAATACACAGAACGAAAGCTTGCAGGAAAATTGCAATTGGTTTTAGGCTTATTTAAAATATCTTATACCTTATTTATAGCTATACACCTGCTGGGTTTTTAATCATAGCATAATAGCATAATTGCATAGCCACAAAACCGCCTGTCTTCGCTTTAATAAGACAGCATAATCAACTGCTACAATAAAATTTTAAATAAACCTGTTGCCTTAAGAAAGGATTTGTGGCGGATTAAACGGTGTTTGATGAAAACCATTTAAAAGACTTTCGATATAATTTTCAAACCCTGGTTTTTCATTTTGAGAAATAATAACTTCAGGGTCGGGTGCTTCAATTAATTTCTGTGGGAGCACATTGAGCTCAAAACCTATTTTTACAAAATTAGTTTCGGGGATTTTTTTCTCGGCTTCTTTTTTCATCTGGCACTTTCCATGACACTCCATTTTAGGTTTATCCTTATTTACACAGTTCGCTTCATAGAAATCCCTGTTCAATTGGTAATCAATTAAAATCAGCGAATTCTGAAAACCTGCCAAAAATACAATGATTGATAATATGCAGGAAAAAAGCACTTTCACAATGCAAAAGTAGGCTTTCTTTAATTGGATGAGTTTATATTTTCAATTCTATGATTTAAAAAATCACTACTTTTTGTTTGAATATGGCTATTGTAGCCAAATAGAATTGCCATTTTCAGGGACATTGATAAAGAATATAATTTTCAATAGCTGCAATTTGTAACTTTATGGTTTCCGTACTTGTTTATCGTATTTGGAATATGAAATTGTTTAAATCCATAACCTTTTTTTCAATTCTGTTATTATGTGCCTGTAATTTCTCGGGCAAAAAATTGCCCTATTTAGGTAATCCTGAATTAAACGGCAAGGATAGCGTTTATCCAACCATCGCCGATTTTTCTTTTATAGACCAGGATAGCCAGGTGGTTACGAATAAAACGTTTCAGAATAAAGCTTATGTGGCTGATTTTATATTCCTTTCCTGTCCCACAATTTGCCCTATAATGACAAAAGAGATGAAACACGTATATGATGCCTTTGCACAAGACGACCGTGTAGCTTTTCTTTCTCATACCATAGATCCGGAAAGGGATACCGTTGGCCGGCTAAAAAAGTATGCAGCGGCACTGGGTGTAAATACGGCTAAATGGCACTTTGTTACGGGAAATCAGGACAGCATTATGAACATTGCTGCACATTCATATTTCTCGGCCGCTCATCCTGATAGCGCAGATGCCAGTAATTTTATACATAGCGGGGGTTTGTTACTAATAGATAAAAACCGTTATATACGGGGAGTATATGACGGAAGCGACCCGGAAGAAACGAAACAATTAATTGCAGACATTAAAACGCTGTTAAAAGAGCAGTTTTAATTATTTTTGAATGGCTTTGAGAAAAATCTTCTCCATATTATTTATTGCAATTTTCCTTTTGCAGACCCATTCCCAGCTATGGGTATTAACTTCTTTTTATATTAACCGGAATTATATAGCCCAGGAATTATGTATCAACCGCTTTGAAAAAGTTGCTGTTTGTAAAGGCTCCTGTTTTCTTGAAAAAAAACTCAGGGAAGACAATCAAAAACAGGAAAAAATCCCCGATCTAAAAACAAAAGACGTAACGCTATTTTGCAATAATATAAATAACTGGATCCTTATACCCGATATATCATTGAGTACAATCAGGCACCCATTATTTAATAAGGAATTACACCCACAATTTTTTTACAGTGCCGTTTTTCATCCGCCCGCCGGAGCTGTTTTATTAAGTTCTTGAAACAGTTTTAAACATAACAACCAGTTAAATGGGTATGACAAAGAAATCAATACCTGTTTATACTATTGCGGCATTTAACGCTAAAAACAAGTCTTTTATATTAGAGCATTTAGAGGGGCTTTTGGAAAAGTATCCATTTTTTGAAAGGCCGCACAAACAGCACTATTATACAATATTGTTCCTGGAAGCGGCAAGCGGCAGTGCGATCGTTGATAACAATACCATTCATTTAGACGCCCCCCAGGTTATTTGCATAAAACCCAATAGTGTATTCAGCTTGGACATTAATAGAAAGGCAAATGGTTACATGATTTGCTTTACAGAAGATTTTTTCTCCATCAGGTATAACAATAATGTATTGCATGAGTTCTCTATTATGCAGCGCAGTAACGAGCTTTTTGTTCGGCTTAGCCGGCAGCAAAAAGAACGATGGAGTATCATCTTTCAGTTCATTAAAGAAGAAACCGATAAAAAGCATAAAGGCTATGATCATGTGATCCGGTCATATCTTAATATTCTCCTTTTTGACTTAGACCGGAATTTGTACCCTGTTGGAGATAAAGGGAATGTTAATCATAAAAAGAAAAAAGTAATAGAATTTGAAAAGCTGGTGGAAGACAATTTTATGAAATTTAAAATGCCCTCGTGGTATGCCAGCCAGTTAAACATCACTACAAATTATCTGAATAAGCTTTGCCGATGCTATAGGGGCGTAACAAGTGGTGATATAATCCGTAAAAGAATAATAATAGAGTCAGAACGGTTATTAACATACACCGCATTATCAATAGCAGAAATCTCTAATCTTATCGGCTTTGAATCCACATCTTATTTTGTAACCTTTTTTAAAAAACATACCGGCAGTACACCGGAGAAATTCAGAAAAATAAATGAATAATACCGTCATTTAAAACATTTACAATATGTCAAAACATAATCTAACATATAAAGATGCAAAGCGTTTAAGAAGCATTTCGAGAACGATTAATTTACTGCTGATCATGCTATTGGGTTTAATGATCCTGCTCCAGTGGCATCATATCGTCCAATTATATAATTGGATGTTCAACAAAAGCTAAGCTTTTATTTTAAATACCGTAACAGTTTCGACCTGGCAGCATCTGTTAAGCCATCTTTATGCAGTAATACTGAGATGCCCTTCATTCGCATATAAGGGATGGATACTGAGGTACAAATAGCCCCGCCTGCCCGATTTAGGCCCCTTGAATTATGGAAATTTTGTAACTTTAAAACACTATTAACCCAATGGATGTCAATATTGGAAAATGAAAATTGCAATAGAAAGCTATTTTTGATCGGGTCTAACCTTGATGCAATAGATTCCATCATAGTAAAGGACAGCAAAGCTTCATTATTATTATTCTTTAATACATTTGAAAAAGCCAAAGCCAGTTTTGCTGCTGCTTACAAGATTCTTCTGGCTCCATCCTTTTGCCCTTCCTTTCCCCCAAGTATGGAAGAGATTTTATATCACAATGAGTTTATGAAACTAATAGCATTTTCCCCTGTGATCCTGGAATTTGACAGGGAAACTTATAAGGCAGAATTGCAGGAATGGAGGGATGAGGCATCCCCCATATTTCAAACTGGAAGAAAATTTTATAATACAGATTACTGGCATTGTCCCATGAAAAAAGGTTTTTTACAGAAATACAATCTTTTGGATATTGCAAGCGATATTGAAACAACGCCGTTTATAGGTGCAGATGGCAAAATGGTTTTGAGAATAAACAAAATTTCTCATCCATCAACGGAAGAGTATAGTAGGCCAACCAAACAAACCACCAGGGAAGAGATTGATAGAATATTAAGGGCCAGAGGATATCTATAACAAGAACGTTCTTGCTAAATACCTTACCAAGGCTAACTTGAAAATCAAAATTTTATTAATAGGCTCAATGCTTTTGTTATTTTATTAAGTTTCTGCTGTACAATCTCCAACTGTTGATATGTAATTATAAAACATTCATCATACCTTGCCGAGCAATAGGACTTTTGAAGCAGCCGGAAAGCTTCTTTTTCCTTTTGTGTTACTCCCCAAAAATCTGCTGCTATGCCTGGTGCTAGAAAGCTGAGGTATTGATTGAGGTGGTTGATGTTATGAATATGCAGTTCCAGCCCTGTTTGGGTTTTAATAAAGGCAGTCAGTAGTAATTCCGTAGCCTGGTGATACATAAATAGCGCCAGCTTGTACTGTTTGCGAACAGTAAAAAGCTCCGCCCCGGCAATGTATTCATTAAAAAGATTAAAGCATTTTTGAAAAGTAGCCTTCCCCATTTCCGGAATATTTTCTTCGGTAATATCCCTGCCCCATTCTATAAGCTCTGGGTTGGTGTTATAAATAACCGGGGCGTTTAATAAAACAGTTAAACCAAAGAGTTCTTTGCACTTAGCCAACATACAAAAGTGCTTGTTTGCATTACAATGCTGCTAACTGTACAGCAAAGACCACATTTTTGCTCAATTTCCTCCTGGTACATTTTATGCCGCTTATCATCGCCTGCAATTAAAACCAGTAACCAAAAAGCCGATGTGTGCACGCCGGCAGTATAAGGTTCTTTAAATATATTGTGGGCTGTATCTATTTTTTTACCTAAAACAAAGATGGTGTCCACCTGCGAAATTTGGGTAATGATGGCTACCATCTTTGCGGCAATGGCTTTATCTTCTTCAGTAAGATAAAGCGCTTTATGGTTAGCAACGGTTTGTTCCGAGTTCATGGTTAGTAGTTTTCAGAATAGTTTTTTACAAAGTAAGCATCACTTAGTTTGTGCAATACCTGCTCCTCAAACTCCTCAAAGTGTTCCTTAAAAATGGTAATGAAGCCCGCTGTTTTTTGCATAAACTCTATAATAGCAGCATCCCGCAAAGAGCCCGACAGGCATACCCTGTCCTTATAAAAAATAAGTGCCCCGTATAGCTCATATTTCAGCAGCTTAGCGCCATTTATCAAAATATTCATTCGCAACTGGTAATAAGCCCCTTTATCAATAAGCTCAAATTGTACCTCTGGTATATGCACGTTTATTTTTACCGGGTAGCTGTACATTTTTTGAGGTTTTTGTTTTAGCATTTGCCACATCCAGTGCCTGGTTTTAAAAACAAACGGTTGATGTGTTACCAATGGTAATAGTTCTTTCCATAATTGAAAAAAATCTTCCAGTGCTGTGCTGTCCTGCTCCGCAGCTTTGTTTATGGTGCCGGGCAACTGTTTTACAAGTGTTATTAGCCGGGTAGATTTTTGAAAAATGGCGGGCTGACCTGCGGCTATTGGGTCATCAATATCCTGAATGAACCTTACAAATCCTTTTACCGCATTGCCCGCATGGTTTAGCAGTGTTTCAGCAGGTATTAAAAAGGGCAATGTGTGCCGGTGAGTGTACATTAACAGGTAGGATAAAACCGTTTCCTCCTTAGCCGGCACCGTGGATGCTGCCGAACCCTGTAACTTCAATACGTTTACCAGCCGATCCTGCATATCGGTTGACGAAAACCTGTAAATAGCACCCAGGGCCGGATGCTGCTTCACCTCCGGACTATAGCCGTTTAGCTGTAGGCGGAAATGCTTTTTATGTTTTAGGGCAAGCGCCACCGGGCCGCCGGGCTGGTATTTTCTAAAAAAGCCAGAATCGAACCGGCTATATGCTACTTTTGATAATGCAGCATAGGCATGGCGGCAAAGCTGCCCCACCGGCTGGCTGCAGGAGCAGCTTATATGCAGCCGGTCTTTTTCTATTTTAATGGTCAGCACAAACTTTTCTTTTTCCTTTAAGGAGGCAATTGCCAGGCAAAGAGTATCTTTTTCAAGCGATAAAAATTGTAGTGCCACGTATTGCCAATCTTTCCTGCGCCTGGTTTTTGCATCCACATTTTGGTTAATGATTTCCTGGGTTAAACAGTAATCATCGTTGTCCAATTGAATAGTGTACGGCTCACCGGCGCTGCGCAGGTTGTTGTTTAAAATAGGTCTGTTGTTCATTTTGCTGGCTTTTATGCCCTAAATCTCCACCCGGTACGGCTGCTATCCTAAATGAAAAGGCGATAATTTATTGGGAAAATGAGGTATTTTAGCAGGGCGATTTATTTATCTTTGAAAACGCCGTAAGGGCATAAAAATCAAATCTTATGGAGAAAACAATACATCAGGGTAGAAACGTAAAGCGTTTCAGGGAAATGCTGAGTATGAAGCAGGAAGCATTGGCTTTGGAATTGGGTGACGATTGGAACCAACGTAAAATATCGTTGTTGGAACAGAAAGAAATAATAGAGGAACCTTTATTAAAGCAAATTTCAGATGTATTAAAAGTGCCAGTAGACGTTATTAAAAATTTTGACGAGGAAGCTGCTATTTCCTATATCAATACATTTCACGACAATAGTATTAACCACGGCGCCAATTTTAACTACAAATGTAATTTCAATCCCTTTGATAAGTGGGCTGAAGAAGTTACGGAAAATCGGAAACTGTATGAGCGCTTGTTACAGGCTGAAAAGGAGAAGATGGATCTTTTGAAGAAACTGCTGGAGAAGATGGAGCGTAAATAGTTTAAGCCTATATGCAACTGTTTATTCTTTTTTCAGTACTCATTACCCTTGCGGCTATTTTTTCATATATAAATGTCCGCCTGTTTAAATTTCCATCCGGTATCAGCCTCATGCTGATGGGGGTCCTGGCATCATTAGGCTTAATTATATCCGGTTACTTTTCTTCCGGCTTCAAAACAATGATCCAGCAAAAACTGGAATTGATCAATTTTTCCGAATTTTTGCTCGGTATCCTGCTCAGTTTTTTGCTTTTTGCCGGATCCTTGCACGTAAGAGTGCCGGAGTTGCGCAGGGAGGCTAAAAGCGTCCTTACCTTTGCTACTATCGGTACACTCATTTCTACCTTTTGTGTAGGGCTGATTATGTATGAGCTGGCGCAATTATTTGATACAGCTATCCCTTTTATCTATTGCTTATTGTTTGGGGCCCTGATTTCCCCTACAGATCCTATTGCGGTTATGAGCATTTTAAAAAAGGCGCGCATTCCACAAAAAGTGGAAATCAATATTATTGGCGAATCCCTTTTTAATGACGGCATCGGCGTGGTTATTTTTGCTACGCTGCTGGGCATAGCAGCATGGGGGCCGGAACAGTTCGGGGCTGTGGAAATTATCAAACTTTTTGCAAGAGAAGCTTTAGGGGGGGTGATTGTTGGTGCACTTATCGGATTTGCAGGTTACCGTATGATGAAAGCCATTGATCATTTCCAAACGGAGATCCTTATCTCCCTGGCGATGGTGATGGGAGGATACAGCCTTTGTCATTACCTGCATGTATCCGGACCGCTGGCGATGGTGGTCGCAGGCATTATGACGGGCAACCGTGGGGCAGCTAAAGCCATGAGTGACGTCACCCGTGATTATATGGGAAAATTCTGGGAAGTGGTGGATGAGGTACTGAATGCCATTCTATTTATGCTGATCGGATTAGAAATTGTTATGGTATCTTTTAGCCGGGAAATGATCCTTGCCGGGTTGATCATTGCCCCACTGATCGTGGTATCCCGTTTCTTTTCACTGTATTTACCTTCTTTATTATTCGGATTTAAAAGAAAACTGGGCATCAAAACAATCTATGTAATGACCTGGGGCGGTTTAAGAGGCGGCATTTCAATTGCGCTGGCGTTATCCCTGCCAGCAAGTGACTATAAGGGAATCATTGTATCCGTTACCTTTATTGTAGTGCTGTTTTCGATACTTGTGCAGGGACTTTCTGTTGGCAAACTGATCAGTAAATTAAAACTTTCCGGAGGGCAGGGATCACTTATTGAATGATCAGCTTTACAGAGTCTGTCTGCAGGCGTTGCTTTAGCCACTGTTGCATTTTAAACCGTTCGTCACGGGTTGGCAACTTTGAAAAGTTGGCCACAAATAAAGTAAGCGTATCTGTGGCAAGTGTATCTGTCCGGTAGATGATGGACCGGGACCCGGTATAGTAAGTTAGCGAGGGATATAAGGCTTTCAGTTCTGGCCTCAGATCCGGCAGTTCCGTGGAAGATGTATGTTCCTGCACCACGGAGTTCCGGGCAGAATCTTGTTTAAATACATCTTCAAGAATGCTCGCCTTTATCTGGCTGAAGTCGATCTCCTGTTTGGCGTCCAACCCTTGCCTTACAACCAGTTTTGCATCCTTCAGCCTGTACTGCTTTAGTTTTTGTGAAATGCTATCAATTGTAAATTGTGGGAGGTTCTTGCCGATCAACAGCAAATCAATCTCACTGCTGTCAGATCTGTACCGGAACGTCTTATTGACCACTTGCGTATTTTTAAATCGAAACTGGTCGTTTACAAATGTCTGGGCATTCGTTTCAAAAATACTTTTGTCTACTATTTTATAGGCCAAGTAGATACTGGGGATCACCGCCGCTGTTACGATCAGCAGTATGTAGCGCGAAACTTTTTTCCCGTAGGATTGATTTTCAAACTGTACTTTCCTGAAATTTAGAAATCTTACAATGAGATAAGTACTGAGACATATAAATACACTATTTATGAAATATAGGTAAAGAGCTCCAAGAAAATAGTAAAAATTTCCCGAAGCCAGTCCGAAACCTGCTGTACAAAGCGGCGGCATTAATGCCGTAGCAATAGCAACACCAGGAATTACATTACTTTTCTCTCTTCTCGTGCTTGCGACAATGCCCGCGAGTCCGCCAAAAAACGCGATAAAAACATCCCATATAGACGGTGTGGTACGGGCCAACAGCTCGCTTTGTGCATCGTGCAGCGGGGTGATCCAAAAATAGATTGCAGAAGTAGCAATACTGATCAGGGTGGCTGTGAGCAGGTTTTTACTCCCCTTTTTCACAAGGTTAAGATCAACGACAGCGATGCCCAAACCAATCCCCATAATAGGTCCCATCAACGGCGAGATCAACATGGCGCCGATGATCACGGCCGTTGAATTGACATTTAAACCAATGGAAGCGATAAATATTGCAAAGATCAGCGTCCATAAATTCGGCCCTCTGAACTCCACACCCTTCTTGATGGATTCTATGACATCCGCTTCATTTGCCTTTTCAAGATGCAGGTTAAATAATCGTGCAAGTGTAAGCCGGACAGCTCTAAAAAGCCTATTCTGATTACTCATAGTTCAACAATAATAATAAATATCTTCTTCTATTTAAAAATAGAAAACTTTATGGTACCAGCAAAACCTGTACGTTTTTGAAAAATTGGAGCGGAGGATTTAAGCATTACGGAGTATCAGGTAGATTGTCTGATTCAAAAGGGTGTGTTATTGACAAAACAGCGACTTCCGCTTCTTTAAGGATGTATTCCGTATAGTTTTCACCAAATATATTGTACCATTGCTTTTCTGAAGTAGCATTAATAACAATCAGGTCTGCTTGTTTTTCTTTTGCCGCTGAAATTACTTCGGGGGCAACATTTTTTTTTGAATCCGCATCAAAATCCGAAACTGAAAATTGTATATGCTGATTTTTGGCTAGTTCAATAACTTCATTAACCTTATAAAGGTCCGGTTGTCTCAGGCAAATAATATGCAGCTCCGAGTTGTCTTTTTGGATGAACGGCCTGGAATGAATGAGTTTTTCTTTAACGCCCTCAACGGAGCGAACAGGAAATAAGATTTTATGAAAATCTGATCGCTTAAAACTCATCGGAATCGAGAGCACCGGGCATTCAATCTTCATAATAATACCATAGGCCATCGATTCTTTAAAATAGCGCTTAACGCCATTCAGTACGCCGATAAGCAAAAGATCCGTTTTATTTTCAATACAGTACTTATATATAAATGCGACTACATCACCAACACGCGCAAAAACTTTGGCCTCTATACCAAATTCATCCAAGATCCCATCACGATACTTTTTTAACTGTTCATAAGCAGCCTGAACAAATTCCGCCTTTTTATTTCTTGAATCCGCCGGAGACACGGCATGTATAATATCCAGCCCGGCATCGTGTTTTTTAGCCAGCAATGCAGCCTGGTACACTGCATTATCTGATTCTTCACTAAAATTCGTTGCAACTGCAATCTTCCGGATATGATATTTTATCATTGATCAACTTTAATCTATTCAGTCAAATACCTATACATTACGAAGTTACCGATTTTAAGTCACCCCGGGTACTCATAAACAGCTGTCAGCATATTTAAAAAAGCATTATTTAATGACTTAATAAATAAGATTAACATAAAAAAGCAAGTATTAACTTTTCTTTTGAAACTGTTTGTTTAATAAAATATACCCAGCTATGCCACCAATAATGGATGCAGCAAAAATGCCGATTTTAGCCTGTGTTATGTAAATTTCATCGGAAAAAGCAAGGGAAGTAATAAATAACGACATGGTGAACCCTATCGAAGCCAATAATCCGGCTCCCAATAAATTGCGAACATCCATACCTTTGGGAAAACGGGCAATCCCAAGTTTTATAAATAACAGGGTGAAGCCCACCACACCTATAAATTTGCCTAATAGTAAACCCAGGGACACCCCAATAGCAACATTAGTGCTGAACAGGTTATCAAGGTCAATATTCAGAGATACCCCTGCATTAGCAAGGGCAAAAACAGGTATAATTATAAATGTCACCAAAGGGTGCATGGCATGCTCCAGCCGTTGCAAAGGTGGCGTGGCCGCAATTGTTGCCTCCTGTACCTGTTCCAATACATGCAGTTGTTCATTGGTAAGGGTCGGTTTATCTTCCATTGGGTCAATATCTTTAAAGCGGTCAAGGTATTTTTGTATTTTGTCAACAAAGAGCTGCTCTTTTATCTTCACATCTGCAGGTATGGTAAATGCGGCCAGCACCGCTGCAATTGTAGCATGTACGCCGGACAATAAAAATTCTGTCCATACACCACCAATACCCAGTATGGCATAAAAAATAATACTCCTTATCCCCAGCTTATTTCCTACATACATAGCTAACAATATGCCTCCACCTATTGCCAGGTGGAGCAATGAAATATGGGAAGTATAGAAAAAAGCGATAACCAGCACCGCACCAAGGTCGTCAACAATAGCCAGGGCAGTGAGAAAAACCTTTAATGAAAGGGGCACTCTTTTTCCCAGTAAAAACAAAACACCGAGGGCGAATGCAATATCGGTAGCCATTGGTATTCCCCAACCGCTGCTGGTTGCGGTACCATGATTAAGAAATAAATAAATGGCTGCCGGTACGATCATGCCACCGGCAGCAGCACCAACCGGTAATAAAGCACTGCGTAAATCAGAGAGTTGCCCGGCTATGATTTCCCTTTTTAATTCGAGCCCAACTACAAAAAAGAAAACAGACATGAGCCCGTCATTGATCCAGTGGTGAAGATTGTACTCAAAATAGGTCCTGCCATCCCACTGAAATCCCAACTTATGTTCCAAAAAGTGATGATACCCTTCTGACCATCCTGAATTGGCTAAGACAAGCGCTATAATAACACTTACGCCCAAAACAATACCACCGGATTTTTCAAGTTGAATAAATCGCTGTATAGGTTGTACCAGCTTCTCTATCGGGGTTCTTTTTTTTGATAAGCTCATTTTCTTATAGCTGTGTTTAGTTCAGAATGAATTAAAGTTTTGACAAATGTAATTTGAGTATTACGATTTTGCAGAATCGAAATATATTGTTTTTGTATGTCTTATATCTAAAAAGTCGTTTAAAAATTTTAAAAATTGTTACTTTTTATACAGGAAAGGAACAAATTGTTCAACGATTGTCTTGCTGAACTCATTTTAGCAAATATTGGATCGGAATATTGCCGCAAACCTGGTACTGAAATGAATCAGGATGCCATCACTAACAAAAGGTTCAGATAATTTCTCCATTTAAAGTTTGCCTGGCCGCCGTAAATTGGGTACGTTTGCTTGTTAATATGACTTTTTTAAACAGTATTAACATCGATGGCAGTATCCTTGTTCCGGATAGTAGTGAAGTATATCAATGGACCTATGATATCTGGCAAAAACTAAATATTTCAGACAAAGCGGCACATATCTTTACCAGCGCCAGTTTATTATTAGCCACTTTATTCATCCTGCTCATTGCTGATTATATTATCCGCAAGGTTGCTAAAGAATTACTACACAAAGTAATTGCACGCACCCGCTGGACTTGGGACGATAGGCTGATGGAGAACAAAGCACTTGATGCAGCCAGCAGGCTAATCCTGGTAATTTTTACCCGTCAGCTGTTACCTTATGTTTTTGTTGGGTTCCCCAGTTTTACAGCCGGCCTTGAAAAGTTCCTGGAGATACTGATCATTATTTTTACATACTCATTGGTAAATAGCATTCTGAAGACTGCCAGGGACCTGATGGCGGGTTCTAAAGCTTTTGCTGACAAACCGCTTGACAGCTATCTCCAGGTAGTGCAGATCTTCTTTATTTTCATGGCCGGAACCCTGATCGTGTCTTCCCTAACGGGGAGTTCGCCCTGGTCCTTCCTGGTTTCCCTCGGCGCTGCTTCAGCAATCCTGATGCTGGTTTTCAAAGACACCATCCTTGGGTTTGTGGCCAGCATCCAGGTTTCTGCAAACGATTCCATCAGGGTTGGCGACTGGATCGAGATGCCCAAATATGGCGTTGATGGCGATGTGATGCAAATAAACCTGAACAATGTACGGGTGCGCAATTTTGACAAGACGGTGGTTACCATACCAACCTACACCTTGCTAAGTGATGCCTTTAAAAATTACCGGGGTATGGAGGAAAGCGGTGGAAGAAGGATCAAGCGAGCCATCAATATTAAAATATCCTCGATCCGTTACCTGACCCGCGATGAGATTGAAACGCTCAAAAAGATACAGCTCTTAAAAGAATATATTAACAAACGGGAAACAGAAATCCAGGTATATAATCAAAAATACCAGGTTGACAGTTCCGTTCCTGTTAATGGAAGAAGAATGACCAATGTAGGTCTTTTCCGGTCTTATATTCTTTCCTATGCAAAGCATAACCCGGAGATACATAAGGATATGACCTTAATGGTACGGCAGTTGGCGCCTACTGAGTATGGGCTTCCCTTAGAACTTTATATGTTTACCAACGGAACTAACTGGGGGTATTTTGAAGATACAATGGCCGATCTTTTTGATCACCTGCTGGCCGCCATTAAATTTTTTCATCTTGAAGTGTTTGAATCTCCTGCATCAGATGATCTCCGCAGGTTGCGAATAGCCAGGGAAATGGCAGGGTAAGACCAACAGTTTGAAAATCCTCTTTCAGATAGCCTTTTGTAAAGCCACTTAATCATACTGGATTGATTATTGAGGACTGATAGTAAGCAAATATCAATTTATCAATCAGCAAATTATTTTGTTATGAAACAGATGAGTTACAAAAAGTTTGGCATTATGATGATCATTTCCTTTTTTGTCATGTATTTAGCCATGTTTGTAAATATGGATCAGGCGGATCACTACCATACTAGTCTTACCAGGATCTATATGGCGCTGATCATGGTAGCGCCAATGGCGGTTATTATGATCGGGATGATGAGTAGTATGTACCCCAATAAGAGAACAAATCGCATCATTATTGCAGGGGCGATTGTTGTATTTATTACAGCATTGGCGGCATTACGCAGCCAGACGGCTATTGGCGATATCCAATACATGAAGGCCATGATTCCACATCACTCCTCCGCCATTATGACCAGTAAACATGCAGCTATTAAAGATCCGGAAGTAAAACAACTTTCAGAGCAAATTATCCAATCCCAGGAAAGAGAGATCCACCAGATGGAACAAATCCTTCAACGAATGAAGTAACAGCGTTTATAAATTATTATGGGATATACATAGCTTTCTATTTTTGATATAGGTATTAACATCATTCATTTTTAGCAATAATTTCCAACTGTTCATATCGATCCTTCCGCAGGCGGGTGGTAAACAAACATTCTGCACCAGTAAGCTCATTGCTTTTGTAGTCAACGAGTTACGACAATTTTTTTGTTTTTTTAGAAAAATTCCGACCGTTTTGCCCGGCCCATTCGTCAAAAAATAAATTTAGCGAATGAAAAATCTAAAAGACAAAGTAGCCGCTGTATTTGCGGCATCCGGCGATATTGCAAGAGCAGTTGCCGAGTCGTTAGCAGAGCATGGCGCAAAAGTGTATGTCACCGCCCGGAATTTTGAAGTAGTAAGCCAATTGGCCCGGGAAATTACTGACAATGGTGGATGGGCAGAAGCCGCAAAGGTGGATGCACTGAAGGAAACCGAGATCGATAACTTCTTATCAAAAGTTGTTGCCGATAACGGCCGGCTGGATGTTATATTCAACGGTATCGGGGCCAGTTATAGCGAAATGGGAGGTCGCCCGCCTACAACAGAGGCAACTTTTGAGCAATTTATGACGCCAATGGAAAAGATCTGTGGATCCCAATTCCTCACTTCGAGGGCTGCTGCAAGGTATATGGTACAAACCGGATCCGAAGGAACTATCTTGCTTCTTACGGCAGCTTTATCAAGATCGAAGCTTCCGAATGTGGCTGGCATTACTGCTGCCAGCGCTGCTGTTGAAGGGTTGACACGAGCTATGGCTGCAGAATGGGGCGTAAGTGGAATAAAAGTCATTTGTATTTGCGCCGGTGCTTTAATGGAAACAAAGCGCATTTCCGGATGGATCGATGCTACAGCAGAGCAATACGGAGTTCCCAGGGAACAGCTGGTGGCGCAGTATAAGGCCTTCGACATACTCAATACAAGCCCGACCTTAAAACAAGTGGGTGAGACCGCCGCATTCCTCGCTTCAGAAACAGGAGTAGCATTCAACAGCCATGTTGTGGATGTGGATTGCGGGAAGCTGAATATATTATAGTATTTTAGGGTTGCAGCGCCTACGGAAGGGCTGCAACCTCATTTTATTTTTAAAGGATTAAATGGAAAAGGAAGCTATCCTCAAATCGGCAATGTCCGGTGATATCAATGCATTTCAAACACTATTTGGCGAGTTTCAAAATCAATTGAAGTCTTACCTGTATCGTTTGCTTACCGATCGGGATGATGTGGATGACCTGACGCACGACACTTTTATAAAAGCTTTTACAAAAATTTCCAGCTTTAACCAGGATTCATCGCTGAAAACATGGGTGTTCAAAATAGCGACCAACCTTGCCTACGATCATTTACGCAAGTTAAAAAGATGGCAGGCAGATGCGCAGGACCGCGCGGCAGACCTGGCAATAAGCTCAGAGGAGATTAGGCAGGTATTTTGGATGGTTCATGATACCTCACCTGCCGGTGCATACGAAATGAGAGAACACATTGATTATTGTTTTACTTGTATTTCAAAAACGCTTCCCATAGAGAACCAGGTAGCGCTTATTTTAAAGAATATTTACGATTTTCAGATAAAGGAAATCGGTCTTATCCTGGACAAGACCGAGGGAGTGATCAAACATTTGTTGAATGACGCCCGGAATACGATGACCGATATTTTTGAGCATCGATGTGCTTTAATCAACCAAAAAGGGATTTGTCATCAATGCAGCCATATCAACGAAATATTCAACCCCAAACAAAATCAGCAGGTGGAACTGATGAAGTTGGAACTGGTAAAAGCATCAAAGAAATATAACCGGGAGCAGCTTTTTACATTGCGCACTTTACTGGTAAAGGCGATCGATCCGCTTCATGCGGCAGGTACCGACTTTCACGAAGAAATAATGAATTGCCTTAAGACTGCGATTGGTGAAAAACAGGATTTTTTTGAGCGTAAGTCAGATAAGAAAGAGTAATCTGTTCCTGTAAAAGCCTGGCTCATCCATCGCATTGGGTGTTTCGATGTGCAATACCCAAAAGCCAGCAGAATGTGGCTGAGGATAGTGCTAAAAACTGAATGCAGAGGCCACTATTATGAATATACATCCCCCGCAGAACCAAAAGATATTATCAAATTTTTCCTTCTTCGATAAATTAATCGTAATATTGCGATTAATAATTGAAGTATGGGAATTACAAAAACAGAAATATTTAATAAGCAACAGAATAGATTAGCCACTATTCTAAAAGCACTGGCGCACCCTGCACGTATAGCCATCCTTCAGCATATTATTAAATCGCAGGCCTGTATTTGTAATGACCTGGTGGAAGAATTGGGCCTGGCCCAGGCCACCATTTCCCAACACCTGCGGGAGTTAAAAAATACGGGGATTATCAAAGGAAGTATTGAGGGAACCAGTATCTGCTATTGTATTGACGAAAAAGTGTGGGCACAGGTAAACAATGAACTTTCGATATTTTTTACCTCATTTACCCCTGGGAAAAGCTGCTGTTAAAAAAAATTTAGGATCATTCATCGCAATAATGCAATATTATAAACAATTAAAATAAAAAAATATGAAACTGTCTGAAATTAAAAGCATATTACCTGGCCTGGATAATGTAGCATTTCTGCTACCTGACGGTACCAAAGTGCCGGAACACTTTCATGTAACAGAAGTAGGAATAGTAAATAAGCACTTTATTGATTGTGGTGGTACAACCCGTTATGAAGCTAAAGTTAACTTCCAACTCTGGAATGCCAATGACTATGAGCACCGTTTAAAGCCCGCTAAATTGCTAAATATTATCAATCTCTGCGAACAAAAACTTTCTATTACTGATAACCTGGAAGTGGAAGTTGAATACCAGGGTGACACCATTGGTAAGTATGCTCTGGATTTTGACGGAGCATCATTTGTTCTTGTGTCCACTGTTACCGATTGCCTTGCAAAAGATAGTTGTGGAGTGCCTGCAGAAAAGCAAAAAATATCATTAAAAGAATTATCTGTTAATGCTGAAACCTGCTGCTCACCTGGAGGAGGCTGTTGCTAAAAATAACAAAGGGGGGTTAACGCCATAAAAATCATTTAATCAAAACAAAAAAATACATGAAAAAAGTTTTAGTGCTTTGTACCGGGAATAGTTGCCGCAGCCAGATTGCCGAAGGTTATTTAAGACATTTTGCCGGGGATAAGGCAGAGATCTATAGCGCCGGTGTAGAAACGCATGGTGTAAACCCGAAAGCGATAGCCACGATGGAAGCCGATGGTATTGATATCTCTGGCCACACCTCTAACAATGTTGCAGAGTACAACAATATCGACTTTGACTATGTAATTACCGTATGTGATAACGCAAAGGAAAGATGCCCTTTCTTCCCCACTAATGCGGTAAAATTCCATTACAATTTTCCTGATCCCGCAAAATTGCAGGGGACAGAAGAAGAAACAATGCAGGAATTTGCAAGGGTAAGAGATATGATAAAAGACTACGCTAAAAATTTTGTTCAAACCAACCTGTAATACCTGCAAATAACTGCGCACCGGCACACGAACGTAAAAGCTTTCTTTTTTAGACCGGTATCTGGCGCTTTGGATATTCCTGGCGATAGCTTCTGGCATCAATGGTATTTAATAAAGAGATATTTTAGAAACTTAAAATGCAATCTCGTCTAATTTGTTTTTTATTGTCTTGCCACTATTTGCTCTTTTTTTTCTCTCTCCGGATTACAGAACGTATAACCACTGCTGGTAGTATAAACTTTAAAACCATTATGTCGCAATACAGCAAAAAAATCCTCCCGGGTTGCTTTGTAGCATAAGCGTGTAGTTACTCTTTTTTCTTTATCCAGGCATTTCAGATCTGTAAACCGAACCCCATACCAATACTGCATCTGGTCTACAAAAACTGCCAGAGGCACGTTTTCATACACCCGTTCTGTATTTTTCCAAACAGTAAAACCTTCGATATCCTCACACCTTTGAGTCATAATACTATCCTTAATTATCTCTTTGTCTTTTATTTTGACAAAGGCGGACCAATCGCTAAAGTTCAAAGTTTCGGAGTTACCTGAAGGAAAACTGGCTTCCAGGCGGCCTTTTGATACAGCAATCAAACTGCCGCCTTCTATGGCCCGCAGGTCAAAACTGCCGCCCTGGCTGGTGATATTGACATTAGGTCCGGTCATTGTTAACGCTCCCTGGCTTTCAGCAAATACTTCTCCCTGCATCAGGGATGCTGTTAAGGTGCCTGTTGATGGGTCAGGTGCTATTTTCAACTTGGTTTGGGCATTTAGTCGCAAAACGGTATTGCCAGGTAACACCACCAGGTATTGCTGTTCCGAAGCTGTGCTAATTTCGTGCCCTCGGAAACGAATTGTGTCATCGGTGCCATTATGTTGTTGATAAACAATCTTTCCAGGCCGTTGTATTATCCTTAGACCGTTATACCGCAACTGCAGGCTTGTATTGCTATCCACCAGGTAGTTCTTTTCGCCATCCTTAATAGTGCAATTAAATTCCGTGGTATTTATATCACCGGCTTCTATTGAAGCACCGCATATTACTTTATATTGTTGCCTTTCCGAAAGCACTTTGTTCATCCACAACCCAACTACAAGCAATACGCTGGCAGCAATAGGTACCGCATATTTTACCAAAGTTCGTTTTCTTTGTGCCACTTTTCGGGCAGCTGCTATTGTCACAATTTTGCGGGCTAAGGCAGCGGCATCCACCTTTGGCAGATTTTCTGCTGGCGGCGATGGCATTTCCGCATTTACTTCTTCTATCAACTGTGCCAGCTCTTCATCGTCGTATAAATTCCATAACTGGATGAATGCGGCTTCTTCCTGTGCGGTAGCGCTACCTTCCAAATGTTTTTTTATCAATGATTTTATTACAAGTGTATTATCAGTCATTGTTGAAGATTTTTAAGATCCATAAAATGAGTACAACAGGAAGTTGCCCTCTTTTCTTCAGATAGCCGGTAATGTAGTCCCGAGCCGCGGCCAGGTGGCTTTTTACAGTTTCGTCTTTTATACCCAGTTCTGTCCCAATTTCCTTGCGCGACATACCCGTATTTATAAACAACTCCATTACTTTTCTTCGCATAGGTGATAGCTGTTGCAAAGCATTATCTATATGACGAAGGGTTTCTTTGTGGGATAGAATATCGATCAGGCTTTTAGGATCCGGTATCTTGTCATCATCATCCGGCAAAGAAGTTATTGGAGGATTCTTTTTTTCATTTCGTAAATAATCAACGGCTTTACGCATACCGGTAAGGATTAACCAACCTTCAGGATAGGGAATTTTATCCATTAAATGCCGGTGTTCCCAAAGCGTTAAAAAGGTATCTTGTAAGATCTCTTCTGTGCTACATGGATTTCGTACGTAGCGATTAACATATGCGTACAATCTATTGTGATAGGTTGCAATAATTTCGGAAAGATCTTTTTCCGAACCGGATACCAGGTGATCAAATAGCATGTTACCTCCTTTTTCATGTAGTAAGCCGCAAAAACGAATTACTGGTTTAGGGAAGGATCAGGGGAAAGAAAATTTTTAAAAAAAAGTCAGATTTTGATTCACCCGTATACCCTCTTTTTTACGTATAATATATTAGAAGGGTTGCTTAATTAACTGATTTGGCAATACTAATTTAAGCATTACTTCTGGGTATTGTTCATTTTTTGTAAAATAAAAATCATCAAAACATTTTTTGATGATTGAGGGAAAAGAAATGCTATAACTGGTTGTATTAAATATTAAAACCGGATTGGTTCAGTTTGAAATATGAAAACAATTTGCCAAAATACAGGAAAAGTCATTTACAACACCCGAACGGATGCAATGGACACTATGGTGGGTTTGCGTGCCAGACTGAAGGTAAAGAGTGAATACGGTGTTCGCATAAAACGCAGAGTGAAGAAGCCGGGAACCAAACGAATCTATTATTGTGAATATTGTTGTGGCTTTCACCTCACAAGCTGGAGCTGGTGGCCTTTTGGAACAAAAAACTATTTAACCAGACAACAGCAAAAAAGGAAATATGAAACAATGTTTACCATATAAATATAATTGCCTGCTCAGCCAAGAAAACAAGGAATACCATGGCTGGGCGGCTTTTAAACGAAGAAAGGGTATGCTATTACTCTAATAACTGCATACCCTCTAAACAAATCAGTAAAAACAACCGAAATTGTTTTTACCAGTCTTCATTTAAACTCAATTTAAAATTAATACTAAAATGGTTACAAAAAAAATCATGCTGGGAGTGGCTGCTATAGCCACTGCCACTGCGCTGGTATTTGGCGCCAGCAGTTTTGATAAAAAGCCGGCAGAAAAAAAGCAAACTGAAAAAAAAGCAGAGGTTAAACCAGCAGTTTTTGCCAATACCTATTTCAAATATAACGGTCCCGATGAATCAGCTGCAAATTTGAAAAGTAGTGCCAACTGGACTGAAATCACAACAGGGCTGCCCGAAGAAAATCCATGCGATCCCGGAACAATTGTATGTGTTTCACATTTAGACAATACCACTCTGCAAGCGCAGTCCGGTACAACTAATAAAGATAAGTTTGTTAGTTACTTGAACAGGATGGATGTAAATCCGGTAACTTATGTGCAGGCAAATTCTGATTATGAAAAAGAAGAAACAGAATAGTTTTAGCACCTAATAAGAAAGGCGCCAATTGAGCGCCTTTCTTATTTATCCTTACATACATACTACAATCTGTGCTTCGCTAACGCTCATTTTGCACCATTCCTGACAGGGATATAACATCTTTAGGAATTGGCAAGGCGAAACGTTTATCGTTGGGTAAAAGTGTAAAGGCAGAATTGTTTACTTGTCTCACTAAACTGATATCGGCATTCTCCTTATTTAACCGCTTAATATCCATCCAGCGCAGCCCTCTAAACACTAACTCCTTCCGACGCTCTTTGAGGATAATTATTAACGCATCTTTTGCAATAGATGTAGTGAAAGGAATAAAAGTGTTCCTTCGCCATCTTTTACTCATTAAATTATTTAAATCTTCCAGCGCCCCGTTAAGATTTCCTGTCCGGACATAGCATTCTGCGCGCATTAGATAAACTTCATCGAGCGCTACTCCATCATATGGAACGGAGTTGCCAAAATAGCTGCCTTTGAACCCAAATGATCCGGCATTCGTTCCCGTATTCGCTCTGAAATATATTTTTTTACGAAGATCATTATCGTCATATGATTTATATAGCATGCTGTCAATTTTCGCTTTTGAAATACTTAAGCTTGCAGGCGGCCCATACATTATAAAATTAGCTAAATCTTCAGGATTTGTATATCGTATCGCGGAAAATGGATAGGTGGCATTAACATCCAGTTCGTTATAGTCTTTCAATTCACTTCGTAATTGAAGACACGCATCGGCGTAATTTAAACAGCTATCATAATTTCGCATCCACAAATAAGTACGGGCCAACAAAGCCATTGCCGCGGCTTTGCATGGACGTATAGGATGCACTGCATTGACGGGCAAATACCTAATCGATTCTTTAAGATCGGAAACAACCTGATCATAACTTTGTGCAACACTGCTTCTTACAGATCTGGTATTAAATTCGGGGTCCAGCCGAAGGGGTATGCCAAGGTCAGTCGCTGCAGTTTTCGTGTCAAAGGCCTGCCCCCAAAGAGATATAGCAAATAAAAACGCACGGCCCCTAAGAAATAGTGCTTGCCCTCTTGTATTTTCCCAGTCTGGGATTTCATTTGTTGAGTAGCTTATATTGTCAATTTGTGACAGGACCTGATTTGCCCTGCCAACCTGAGTATAACATCTGGCCCAATCATTGTCAATCCCATCGGCAAAAAGGTTGTCCTTGGCCCAGGTATATATATTACGCTCATTTTCGCCAAGCGTATTATAATCATTATCCAGCAAGTAAAAATCATCGCAACTAATTTGTCCTGCCACGGGGTCTTTCTGGTTTACCTGTAAATAATTGTCTAATAAAGATTGTAAGTCAGTCAGCGTTGATGGAATTACAAGACTTTGATTGGATTTTTCCGATAAATATTTTTTGCATCCATACTGGCTGCCCCACAATATAAATACAAATAGCCACTGAATAATTATTTTCACTCTTATTTTCATGATTTATATTTTTTGTAGATTAATTTAAAAACCGATTCTCATTCCAAGTGCTATATTCTTTGGCTCCGGAATTGTTGTATTACTATAGTCGGGATCGATATTGTATTTATTCTTTTTCCAAACCAAACCAACATTGTTGCAGATAATGTAAAAATCTGCACTATGGATTGCACGCACATTTTTTAAAACGCTATTCTTTAAATTATAGCTTACATTAATATACTGTAACCGTATGTGATCGCCCGGTGTAGCAAGGACCTGTGAACCCTGATAGAAATTATCCCGGCTGGTATTTACTGGGTAGGCAAAGGAAGGAACAGAGGTGTTCATTTCGTCTCCCGGGTGCTGCCAGCGGAGCGAATAGTCTGAATGTCCCACTGAATTGCTGATGAGGGATGTGTAATTGATTGACTCCCTTTTAAAAAAATAGTCCAATTTATAAATGAGCCTTATTGTAAGGGAAAGCCCATTCCAGCTAAAAGTATTTCCCATGGACCCATAATATCTGGGTAACAGCGAGCCAATATACACGAGGTCAGATAGTTTCGTTCCATCCCCGGTAATTTGCCCATAATCCTTACTTAACGTTCCATTAAGATAGCCCTGTGGATCTCCATTTTGTGGGTCAAGACCGGCCCACTTAAAAGCGAAATAGGAATATAAACCGTAACCTTGAACTATCGATCCTGTTCCGCCAACGAGGTCAGCAGGGCGTAATGATGTGATCTCATTTGCTTTTACCACTTTGTCAGAATAGGTATTGAGAATAAAATTGGTAAGCCACTTAAATTTTCCTGTCAGATTTACGCTATTTAATTCGATATCCCATCCGTAGCCTTTCATAACACCCACATTTTTTATAACAGTATTTAATCCCGTCCCCGCAGTTGATTCAATTGGTGCGGAGGCGTATAAATCACTCATTTTTTTTGTGTAGTATTCAATGCTACCTGCTAATCGCTTGTTTTTAATAGACCAGTCCACACCCATATTAAACATACCCACTTGTTCCCAACGCAAATCCGGGTTATAAAAATTGTCTACTACGGAATAGGGAGTTAATGTTAAGGGGTTAACATTGGAGTAGCGAATGGTGGTCGCCGCAACCTTTGTAGGATCGATATTGCCCTGATGACCATAGCTTGTTCTGATTCGCAAGTAAGAAAGCGCATCTATTTTATAAAATGATTCTTTAGCGATATCCCAGCTCAAACCAGTGGACCAAAGAGGCTTCCACTTGTCGTTGGTGTTTGCACCGAAAATATTTGACGCATCTCTTCGGCCACTTAATGACAAAATATATTTTCTATTATATGTGTAGGCTGCATTCCCATATACAGAAACAAGCCGATCATTCCTTTTCTCCAGCGCCCCCGCCAAATCAGGAATAAATCCGCTTGTACCATAAGGGTACATAGGGTAGCTGGTAGTATAGTCTACATTACTTGTTGTAAGAATTTCAGCGTTATATCCATACATGCGATGAGCGTATGAACTTGAAACCGTCTCGCTTGTTTCCATTCCTGCCAGGGCCGATAACTCATGCTTAGCCCATTTATTAGAAAAATTAAGCTGCGTGCGAATATTTTGCCCAGTAACTTCAGAACGATGCAGATCAAAAATATCACCTTTTGGTATTTTATAATTTAATGTACCGCTACCATCAATCTGCGTAAATACATTAATAAGGTTCCTTGTAAAAAAACTGCCCATTGCAAATATATTTTCCATTTCAGTTGTCTGTTTTAAGTACCTGTACTTTACTTCAAGATTGAAATGTTTTAGAAAAATATAACGCAATCCGAACGTTGCATTAAGACTTTGAAGAGTTTGCTGATTTGACATATACTTGTAATCGTTTAGCGGATAGTAATTCCAGTCCAGCAGCTTTCCAGCACCAGCAGTATCTATGTAGCTCGAATTATAGTTGGTGTACACAGGTAATGGATTGCCTTTCCCATCGGCAAAAGATATGTATGGTGGCAACTGCCCGGAAATTGTAGCAATGCTACCGAAGGACGGGCGACCACCCGTTGTCTTACTCTGTGTGTAATAAGCGCTTACTGTAGCCTCCAGGTTCTTAACAGGCATATAGGTGTTTTCAAGTCTAAAGTTGATCCGTTTGTACTTTGCGAATAGCTCATCATGCCCGTCGTCAAAACCAGATGAAAATAACCAGGAATATATTTTTGTACCGCCCGTTACATTTACAGCGAACTGGTTGGTCTGTGCACCTGTATAAAAATAACGTCCGTAGTCGTTTCGGACATCCTGGCTTTTTAAGCGGTTTATTTCACTGTTGACCTGCTGATCCGTCAAAATGCCACGATCAGCTTTGTCCAGTAAATTTACAACAGGAGACAAGGGATAATACTGGGGGAAAGTCAGCTGAGAAGAATAGTACCCATTTTTGTAAAGAAATTTTTCAAGGTCGATAAAATCGGCAGAGGCAATATTTTTATTATAAAACAAGTCTGGTTTTTGGCCAATAGTTACGTTAGCATTTACCTCAACCGTTGTTGGTTTATTAAAGCTTCCTTTTTTTGTAGTGATAACAATAACTCCATTTGCCGCTCTTGCCCCCCAAATAGAACCGGCGGCAGCATCCTTTAAAAATGTTACATTCTCTACATCATTAGGGTTAATGTTATTAATATCACCCTGGTATTCGAAATTATCAACAATAACTAATGGCTTGGCAATAGAAGTAGTAAATGTGCTTAACCCGCGTATTGTGTACAATGGGGTAACTGTATTGCGCGCAGGCAATGCAGTATAACCATTAGAGATATATTGCAGCCTGTCTATTATATTTTTACCTACCTGTTCATTAAGCTTTTTATTGTCAATAACTGTAAATGAACCGGTGGCCCGTTCTTTCGGTATCTTCTGCAACCCGGTGCTTACTATAACCTGCTCCATTGTAGCAGCTGACCTTTGCAATATAATAGTTAGCGGATGTGATATGGCTTTTGTAAGAATCAGCGTATCAGCGTCATAACCGGTGTGGGTAACAATAACGGTGTCGGTATACTTCTTTAAAATGAGAACAAAGGCCCCATTTCTGTCAGTTATGGCGGACTGGCCTTGATTTGCTAAAGTTAATGTTGCAGCAACAAGCGGTTCACGATCAACAGAAATTACTCTCCCGGTGATTTGGGCAGATGCTACCGAAACATAAGCAAAAAAGCATGCAAACGTTATTTTTATTTTAAACATGATCTTTAGTTAGATTTTAAAAAATGGGGGTATTACAGCGGCCTGTCTTCAATGGTATAGGTTGATGTAGCAACTCCGCATACCAGCTGTTTGGAGGAAACAATAGTAATTCCAAGCGCATTTAGCCAACGCTTAACATCGGTACGGACGGCGTTCTGTAATTGATCACCTGTAAGGCTGCCGGGCAATACCAGAGAATAACAATAGGTGTTGGCACGCACCCAATCAGACCGTAGCCCTTTTCCCGACCATTTGTACCTATCAATATCTGTTACATTAAAATGTATACAGCTGTCATCAGGAAATCCCAGTGAAAGTTTACACAGTTCAAACAATGTAGTATTGTAATAACGGGTTAAAGTGGTGCTGTCTTTATCATTAATAAACGTGCCGTTCGGGGCTGAAACGCCGTCCAGATGGGATGTTAAGGTGGAGTAATAAATGAATTTTGGCGGTTCAATATTACTATTGCTAAGGCTTAACAATGGCGCGTTGTATTTAAAATCTTCAAGATCTCTTTTTATTGGCCAGTTAGCTGTTTCGTTTGCTAATAAATAGCTTATATTCTTTTCTGTTACATAATCGGACCCTGTTATTGCTGCTACCACGCCCTGCCTATTTATCCATACAAGGTGCGATACAATTTTGTATGGAAAGTAATTATAGAGAACACCGCCTTTGTTGCTTAGCGCCGGGAATGCGAAGTTTTGGCCTTTACCAAATTTCTTAAACATTTTTTCTACTTCCGCCTGGTCTGCAAAGTCAGAAGCGGTTATTACCTGGAGTTGATCTCTGAATTTTCTTTGAAGGCTATCCAGCTTAAAAAGGGTGTGAATGCAGGATGTGCAATATTTACCCCAAAAATCTATAACTACAAGCTTGCCTTTATAGTCTGATAACTTAGCCGTTTTTGATTGGTAATTGTAAAGGTTGGTAAAGGCTATATCCGGTACAATATCCCCTACATTCAAGGGCTTAATGGTGCTTTCCTGGGCTGCCGCGTACAGGCATAAAAGAGCCCCTACGCTTGCCAGCATAAATTTTTTCATAATAAATCATCGTTAGATGAAGCAATACTGTTTGGGAAACGGGTGGGCAAGGGTATAGGTGTAGCATTGTAAAAGGTGTTTTGCGCCCTGGAGCCGCCGGTGCAGGCGGGGCCGTTGCATGAGAAAACCGGCCCGCCGCCCGGCAAATGATCATTCCGGATTACGCGGGTGACTGGCGTACCAGAAATTATATTGAGCCGGATAAACACCTCCCAAGTGGCGCACCTCTGGCCCGGCAGAAAAAGTAATATGACTGATTCTCGCTTTCATTTATGGTAGAAGCGAGTCTCATAGCAGATATAAAGGCAAAAACCATGAGCCCTGTCATCTGCGCTGCTGGGTTCTGACGCCCTTGGGACAGATTTATGCGACAGGAGCCCATGGCTTTTGCTATACACAAAGATATAACATCGCCATGAGCATTTCCCATCGTCTCGCCCAAAGTAAAAGTCAGAATTCGCAGCCGAGACTCTTTAAAATGCTATTTATGCAATCAAGTATGCAAGCTTTAATATCAATTTACATACTGATACAAATATACGATATCTTTTGTTTAATAAATAAAATGAAGGGTATTTTATTTTCTTATCATTTTGTTATGTGTCAGAAGAAAGAAAAAATAATAGTACAGAATCTATTCGCCTCAAGGAATTACGTATAAAACTAAGAATTTCTCTTAATGCATTATATAAGATTACTGGTGTCTCAACTGCTACGCTGGCAAGCATTCAAAAAGGTTCGATCAATTATAATAATGCGACCCTGACAACATTATCCCAAGCTTTTGGCATTGAAAAGAATTTATTTTATGACCTGACTGTTGCTGCTCCATCACGAGAGAAACTGATATCTGCTCTAAAAAAATATGTAAAACAAATTGGAGTAGACATTGATGTTAAATCTCTGGTGTCAAAAAGCATGACTTCCTTTATCCTAACTGACTATATTGATATGGGGTTTCTAAATACTTATAAAAGCACTGGCCAAATTATTAAAGAAATAGCCGCAGAATATAATGTGCAGCTAAAATCTCCTCAAACTTCAAAAATATTGCTT
Source organism: Niabella beijingensis (assembly GCF_020034665.1). Lineage (NCBI taxonomy): Bacteria > Pseudomonadati > Bacteroidota > Chitinophagia > Chitinophagales > Chitinophagaceae > Niabella > Niabella beijingensis. The sequence continues at coordinate 157,610 of NZ_JAIQDI010000002.1, forward strand.
ACAAAGGCTGCCGATAATAATGGGGTTCTTGAAAAAAGATCTGGCATAAAAGCGAATACGAATGAATATAGGCGGAAGCGATAAGTGAGTGGAGTTTACTCATTGAAAAGATTGATGGCACTTATTTTTTCCCCCCATACTAAAAATGCAAATATCTAACTGTCATAGGTAAGGTTTTTAACTTCTTCAAGCTTCAAAATCTCTTCACCGAAAAATTTTTCATTGTGCTCGACATAATACTCTTCTTCATGTATTTCAATGTATGAAATAAAAGCTTCATCATATCGCTGATTGTACTTACTTTCGCTTTCTTTAAATGATTTAAAGTCATCACTACTCCAAGACCAAGATTCTCTTTTGGATTTGGTGCTGGTAAAATACATATGAATCCCACCGATGCAATAAATTTTCGCAATTTTTTCTGATACCCTAGCTAAAACAACAGCTGCCAGATCGTGCATTGATAAAAGATGCTTTTGTTTTAAGATGTTATCAATTTGGAGTTTGTCTATATATTGATTTTTAACGACATCAGCCGTATGAGGCTCTTTGGCTTCTTCTTGAAGAAAGAACTCAAGGTGGCCTATATACAAATCTGTTTTTTTATAATTTTCAATATGATTTAGCCCAATATAAGTTTCGATAAAATTATCATCGTATCCTCTTGTCAACAAATCTCCGGTTCTCAGATAAATATTTTCGTCTGATAGTAAAATTGGAAAAGGGTCTATTGTTAGCCGAAATACGGCGACTGCACCAATACATTTCTTTAAATATTCTTCAAACTCGGAGGTAAATTTACTATTATCCTCTCGCCAGTTTAAAGGATGGTTTCTGGAAATATAAAATGTTTTAAACCCCTGTTTATGAACATATTTGTTTAATTTCTTTTTAACCTTTTCTAGCTCCTCAAAATAGTCAGCCATTTTCCCTTTTATTTCAGAAAACACTGGTCGTTTTTCTTGTAAAAATTTAATCATTTGCCCGTACATTGGGAAGGAGCTTTGGGTTTTCCATTTCTCCAACTCAATTTTTCGAGACTCTTCATCGTTATCTACAAGATAAGTCATTGTTGTAGATATTTCTAATGACTGACGTAATGAGTAAAAGGCACAGTCAAAATAGCCCTTTTCAAAAAGGACGATGGCATTTATCAATAATTGATTAGATTCAAGTATAAATGTATTTGCAAGTTGCGCATCCAACCGCCCAGTCCAACTATGTTCAATATTTATTAAATCAAGGTAGTATCTTTCCTTGTTCTCAATATTAATAGGAATAAGATGTTGACTTTCTCTGAAATTATTGAAGTTTGAATCCATAAGCGATCTATCAATTAAAAGGGTATTTAAAAATATTACATTTGGAGTTATTTTAATACTCCAATTTATTTTCTTTTTTCAGAAGAATAAATTCTAATTAGGAAGAATAAAGCGTAGTCCAAAACTTGACAAAAGACCTTAATAAAAAAACATTTATGCAATAGTTTTCCTCATTACGCGATAAATTGTATTCTCTTTCTTTTGCGCTACAGCTTCTACCAGCGAGTTGTCTTCAATTGAATATTCTTCAAGAAGGCGCAAGTCACTTCTTAACCCAATTTCTTTTAAACAGTTGCATACTACAAGAAATGCCTTATGGCTATTACAGTTTTTCTGTATAAATATCTCTAAACACAGTATAAACCGGGCCCTTTCTACCCCGCGTTTTGCCAAGTCGTTGATAAAATATTCGATTCTTCCTGATTTGTTCTCTTCGATAAACTCCTCCAAATCACTTAGGATGTCCTGATTAGAGGGTAAAAAGATTTTTTTATATTCGTCTGACAAGTGAGGATACAATTCAGTCTTAAGCCATTCATAATACTTGGAACGTTGGCATTGTTCGGCGATTTGACCTAAGCCATATTTACTGAGCAAAATAAAATAAGGCTTCAAGCTATTTAATTTCTCAATAGAAATATATTTTTCTCTTTCTGAATTAAAGCAGCCGTAATGCATATGAATATGCTTAAACTCATCAGCTAAAAGATCGGCGTTGTCTTTTTCTTCCTGCGATAACTTTTCGTTGTGTTCATTTATAGTGAATTCTTGATCCATGACTCCTCTGTAGTATTCTGAAATACGCTTCCAATTATTAAATCCTAGCTGGCATATCCTGATATGAGCCAATTCCCTGGTTTTTGAGGTAGATAGAAATAAGGCCGTAGCTATACTTGAGTATACGGATTTTAGATTGTCCCAAAATTCTATCAGTATTTCTTCTGCGTCAATAGGATCAATTTCACGTAATTCTTCAACAACATGATGCAATGTGCTTCCATCTTTTTTCTCAATAGCTTTTTGTATGATTTTTTTAAACTCTGTTTTTAGTTCCTTACTCCATATGTTGGCAATCCAACTTACAGCCCAGGGTTTGCTTTCAATTAGGTTTAAATATAGTTTTATTACATCCTGATCACCCAAAAGTATTCTTTTAAAGATAGAATGGTCAAAGATTTCTGAGTCGCTTGGTTCAATAGCCTTTGACTCCTTTAATATAATCTCTTTTTTTTCTATTTTAGACCAAATCCTGTATGCGAAAAGTCTTTCAGATGGCAAATTGTTTGTGTTCTTCCAAATCCGTAGGATACAGTCTTTAGATTCCTGAGACAGTTTGCGTCGCTCCCATTGATCTTCTGTTATTGATAGGCGCATGGAATTGTTTTTTGAATTTCCCAGCTCTTTAATAACCATTTGTACTGCGATTGGTGCATCAATTTTTGAAAGTATGGTATGAATTATTCTTTTGTATCTTTTATTGGATGCAAATTTCGACAGGGATTCAATTTGCTCTTGTGTAAGATGCCATTTTGTATAAGAAAGTGTGTCTAATATCTTATTCTTTTCACCTTTTGGTAAGTTCGCTTCACTATAACCTAGACTCTTTAAGTCGGCCCATTCATTAAATGTATTTGTTAAGATGTCTAGATCATTCTTATCTGCACAGTTTATAATAGCCCAAATGTAACAGATCAATGCATCCTCATTGTCTGATTTGTCCCAGCTTTCAGTTAACGCTTTTATAAGCCGGGGCGATTTCAGATAGCCAGCCAATTGGTAGGCCGACAGCCTTCCTTCCGGAGTTATTTTTTCCCGAAGTAATTGAGATAAGGAGTCGACAACAGATTCGAGATGGAAGGTTTTAACGTGTTCAAGAACTATATCTCTCCAATAATTCCCATAAGCGGGCTGAAACGTATTGCTGTAATGAATATATCTGATTCCAGCGAGGCAATTACCGTTTCTGAACCGGGCAAGGCTGAGTATTAAAGATTCAGGGTGGCCGTTTGTTAATTCGTCGATACACTTTGTATCAAAATTTAAGAAGGCTCTCGAAATTTCCTCTGCTAATGCATTTCGGTGGCCTAGTTTGTTTAGGCCACTATTCCAGATCTTAATCTTTTCGATTATTTGTAAGAATTTAGGTTCTTTATGCTTGTCTTGTAAATATTTTAGCGAATAAAATACGGCAAGCGGGTTTAGTTTAAGTAATATGTCAATATCATCATCGGTTGTCTCAGTTATAGTTATGGCGCAACCAAGTAATTCTGAAAAGAATGGCTCACTGATTATTTCAGTTGAAGAAGAGCTGTCGTCAAGTAACTTGACCAGTGCTGAAATTAATATCCAATCTCGGACTCTGTCATGTCTAAAGATGCAAGTTCCATGGTCGTTAAAATAAAACAATAATTGCCTTTGAGCTATTCTCTCCAATATACTCAAATATTCTCTATCGTCAGCGAACCAATCTTCGAACTCATCATAAGTCGGGGAAATTAATCTGTGCGTTATCATTGCTTTTCCTAGCATTTCGATTACTTTCTTAAGTTTGAAAGCGAGTCCTATTCCTTCTTCTGCTAGCTTAGCTAATGAATCTTCGATAAAAGAATTGATAATTTCTATTCCCTGGTTGGGTATATAAGCTTTTCTATTGTTAATTAATCTAAGATGAAGGTTTAGCAACAAATGATTGTTTTCTGTTTCTGAAGCGATCGCTGTCATTTGCTGCCGGCTTATTGAAATCTGTTTATCAAGCCCATGTTCAATTATAGCCAGACCGTCTTCAATCGACATTTCTGGATTAGGAATTAAATGATATAACGATTCTTTCTGTATTTGATGTTGGATTAACTTAAAGTTCTTGGGCCATACAGGACAAAGGATTTTTATGTCATTGCATGATTCTGCTGTGGATTGCGACCAAGATATTAGTCGATCTAACAGATACTCGGAATTCTTTGATTTATTAACATCGTCTACAATAACCAAGGTTGATCCATAAAAAAATGTCTCAATTTCTTGTTTTGAGGTGAATATTTTGGGATGTTCCTTTTTTAATTGAAGTTCTATTGCTTCAATCAATGAACGGCTAATTTCTGCTATATCGGGTTCTATACGAATAGCGTTTAAATTATTGGTTTGGTGCTGTTTTAGTAAAAAGTAAGCGATTGTGCTTTTCCCATAACCCGAACCACCGATTAGAAAATTGAGAGCCCTTGTACTTAATTCTAGCTCGTTTCTAACTTTTGAGATAGCCTCTGTTTGAACAATAGATTCTTCATCAAGAAAACACTCCTTACTGTATTTATGGTGATTGCTGTTTAGCAAGTCTCTAAGTAATAAGTCAGATAGCAACACAGCGTCAATTCCCAAATACTTGAATCTGAGATATTGTCCTTTTGAATTGTTATCAAGAAAATCGGCAATAATAGACTGCTCAACTACAACGATATCTATAAAACTCATTGCTGTAGCTTTCAATATTTTTTCTTGCAGATCGGATTTTAAACGCTGGTTAGTAACCAAATATATTGTGAACCTTATTTGTGGGGAGTGCTCGCGAATTTTCTCAGCATATGCAATCGCCTTATGTAAATCTCCTTCGGGAGACTTGCTGTTGTTGCCAGGACTTAACCATTTTTTTTCAAGATTTGTACTATTAATAGTATGCTCTATCAATGCGAAATGATTTTCGTTTATCATACAAAATGCATCGAGCGGATCTTTTATCGTTTTTCCCTTGGCGTTGATCCCTGATTCTATCAGGTTCTCCAGTTCAGGAAATTTAATTCTCAAAATAGCATTTGCTAGTTGTTCAAATAAGCCACTGTCAGTAATCGTTTCGAGTTTTTCGGCTGTAATCATGAAGAATACTATAATTCCTGTTATTTATTATTCTTAGTAATGTCAAGTAAGTTTATTGTAGTTTTACCTCACTTTCAATAAAAGGAGCATATTGCCCCTTATTTGACGCCCAGTTAAAATATACCGCCTTTTCATTCCCCAATGCTTTAGCCTGTTCATTAGTTATCGTTAACTCCTGCTCAAATAGTTTTTTCATCACATTCCTGCTATTCTCCGCGTATACTTCCAGCTTATAATTACCCGCAATTAAACGCAATTGCTCATTTTTAGAGAGTAAAAAATGGTGATAGATGGATATACCTGTTTTGCCAACAAATAAACCACTGCCTCGCACCAAGCCATGATCTCCATAGGCCCAAATATTAAAATCATAACCTGTTTGTGGCGTATAAATACGGATAAACATATTTTGGATGTACTGCCCCTGGTCTGAAGTGCAATAAAGTAAGGTTCCGAGAAAGACTTTCGGCTCATCATCTCCATTTTTACCAACAAGGCAAATAATCGTAGGGCGGGTCATTTTTAATTGTCCCTTCCAGATCCGGGTTAGCCAGAATGTTAACGCCGAAATAAATAACGATAGTATTGAAATTGCCAATGCCACAGTTTTCACCTTTTTCTATACGGCTGCTCATAAGCAGGTCATAACGCTAAAATACTTAGTTTTATTGAATGTACGTACAACAAGTTTTTACACCACCCTTTTACTTTTTCACCTTTGCAGGTATTATCACCTGCAAATAATCCACAGAGTAGTAACTAAGCGGTAACCAAGTTAGTATCCAAGTAGCATAAACAAGAGTAAGTCCTATATTGCACTTCCGTCACTGGTGTTGCGCGCGGGTCATGCCGGCGACTTAGTGCCAATCTTTCTATACAGTCGTACCATACCTTTCCTTATTGGCTTTGTTGAAGGCATTTCTGAGATCATTAAAAATGTTTTTTTGATCGTCAAACAGCATATTCTCAGAAATAATTGTTTTAATGATATTGATATTCCCTTGCTTTTCCCCAAAACAATATCCCAGTGAAGTAGCTGCAACAAAGCTAACCATTTCGCCTTCAATATCCTTTTCTAAAGAATGATATACTGATTGAAAGTCCCTGTTTACTAAGGCTCCCATAAAGCCCCAGTCTTTTTTAAAATATTCCCGTATAACAGCTTCGTTTGAAGCAGAACTGTCTTTTAATATACGCTCCCGGTACCTTTTAAAAAAGTGTGGCGGATATATGGATATCATATTCATGTCTAGGCTCAGGGTAACTGCATATTTGCCTTCGGGGCGTAAATAGGTTGTATATATGGAGAGGACAGGTTTTTTCCAGTCGCTCCTTTTCAGCGCTGCAAAATCTACTATATATAAATTACCTTTTTCTTTTGTGCAACAATCATACGATTTTGACAAAGGATAGCCGCGGGCATTTAAAACTGTTTTTCTGAAATCACTATGGCATTTATCAACTTTACTCCGAAGGTTAGGAATATCCTCAAAAACTTCTTTGTGGATTTCCTGTACAGTCATTGATGAAACAAGCATTATTGTTAATATTAATATTGTTTAAAACTGATACGGAATTGTTTTAAAATATTAGAGACGTTCATTATCTCTGTTAAGCACTAAAATACGTTACATTGGTCCTTCCAATGAGGGTTCTATGAAACAGGATCATTTTTCCCCATTACCGGATTCAAACAGCTCGTGCAGTTTTTGTTGCAGCAATTTTTTATCAGGTAATTGTGTTTTATATTCGGAAACCATTGTAGGTGACAAACTCCTGCTTAATGCATATTCCACTACCTCGCTGTCCTTGTCTTTGCATAGTAATACGCCGATGCTTGGGTTTTCGTTCTCCTTTTTTACATCCCGGTCCAGGCTTTCCAGGTAAAAATTCAATTGCCCCAGATATTCTGGTTTGAATTTGTCTGTTTTTAGCTCAAAAGCCACGAGGCATTGCAGGCCGCGGTGGTAAAACAAAAGATCGACGTAGAAATCGCTGTTTCCCACTTGCAATTTGTATTCTTCATCCATGAAAATAAAATCCCGGCCTAATTCCAAAATGAATTTTTTCATCTGCCTGATTAGACCTTTTTGCAAATCGTTTTCGCTGTGCGGTTCGGGTAAATTCAAAAATTCAAACACATAGCTATCCTTGAAAGCATTTGTTATATCAGCTTTAAATTCTTTGGGCAATGTCGGGGTTTTTGCATTACCTAAAATTGTCCGTTCAAAAAGGCTGGCGGAAATCTGGCGGTCTAATTCCCGAACGCTGTAATTTTCTTTGACAGACATTCTTATATAAAATTCCCGTTCCTCTTCGGTTTTGCATCTCGAAAATATTGTTCGGTGGTGTGTCCAGCTAATTTGAGCTAAAATAGTATTTCTGATGTCTTGAATTTGGAAACCAAATTGCGTCCTCACTGGGGTCACAACTTTATTTGATTGTTTATCAGTGTGTTGTAATTGTGTCCTCACTGCGGACACAATTAGGGATTCAGCATAGGTCTCATAAAACTGTATCATTCTATAAATTCCCCTGCGGTTAAAACCTTTCAGATCGGGATTGTTTTTCTTTATAAAATCCGCTAATTCATCTACTGTTTTATCTCCCCATTCCGCAACGGATAGTTTTTGTTTGATATACGCACCCACGGTCCAATACAGGTTTATCAGCTCTGTATTAACGGCTTTGATGGCATTAGCACGGGATTGTGTTATTATTTGTATAATATCTGTAAACCGGTTATTCATATCATTATTTGTATTCCCAAACTTACATATTTGCCCTTTATTTTACCAACAAAGCAAATAATAGCAGGGCAGTTCTGATGAAGAATGTAACAAAAAGAGATTTTTGTGGACTAAACAGCGCATTAGCCTGAGCATTACGAGAAAAAAATATACTAATACTCAAATTTGGGCGAATTTATTAGACTAAAAAGGCCTGCCTTTGAAAAAGCTGGCCGTTGCTAACCTATGAAAAACACCAGCTCTAAGGTACAAAATCTTATCCGATTTGTTAGCGATTAATTGATTTCTTTATTTTCTCAAATTTTAGCCTTTCGGGTTCTTAGTTATTGTTGCATACCTCAATAAGCCTATAACCGGTAACCTCTTTTTTTCTTCTTCTTTCTAATATTCCGGTAGTATTCCCGTTCCACTTCAGATATAGCATAGTCTTCGGGATTAGGATATTGTACTTTGTATAAATCGGCCATTAAATCGGCGGTATTTTCTGCCACTTGTTTTACTGATTGTATAAATGCGCTAATGAAAGCACTTTCCTGCGGGCTTCTCTTGTATGGTGAAAAAGGTACAGTCAATCGCCAGGCATTTGCAAGTCTGGTTTCCAGACCTATCTTGTTTCCTTTCTCCCGATCCCGGGTGAGGTATTGAGTTTGGTTTTTCTGCAACAGTTTCTCAATAGTGCTTAAAGAAAGCCCCATATTACTACCTTTTATTTTAACACCGCTATTGTCAATAAAAGAAATGCCCCGGCCTTTAATAACTTCAAACCCTTGTGCCTTTACTTTCTGCAGAAAGCTGTCCATAGTTTTTGATGATCGTAATATTTGCTGCAACTGCGCTTTGATCTGATCCCTTCGCTGGTCATTTCTGGGCAGCAATTGTTGGTCTTTTGATAAAAAACGCCGGGGACTTAATACCTGTTGCAACTTAAATTTTTGTTCCATTTTACGGCAGAACTCCGCCATGCGCTTGTAACTATTGCTGTCCGATACATTCGTTTTACCGCTATAGCCAATCCGGTTGGCTACAATATGAATGTGCTGGTGTTGCGTATCTTTATGCTCAACTGCTAAAAATTGGTTATCTGCAAAGCCAAATTCCTTGGCACAATCCCCGGCAACCTGGATGAGTTGTGGCCTTGATAAGTGTTCCCCTGGTGCCATACTAAGGGTAAAATGAAATACAGGTTTGGATTGCTTGGGATTAAGCCTTCGCACTTCATTAAACTGCTGTACCAGTTCCTTTTTATTGCCGAAACATTTATTAAACAGCAAAATTTCTGCCCGGTTTTTCATCAGAGGTTGGTTTTTATCCATCTCCATTTTTTTATCTTCCAGGCAGTAGCTGATACAGCCGGCAAACCCTTTTCCTGTAATGGCCTTACCAATCATTTTAAACTGTTTTTAATTGCCTCTGCCAACTCTTTTAGCTGTGCTGCCAGTTGTCTTAATTCTGTACGCTCAAAGGCATTAAAAGCCTGTGCCGCATTATTTTTATAGGCCAATGAATTAACATTAGCTGCAAGGTGATTTAACTGCCCGGTAAAATCTAAAACTTCTTTGGGTAACGTTTTCTGCCTGGTGTCAATATGACTGTTAAAGGCAGCTTCACGTAAAAACTCGGAGATGGTCAGCTGCACCTGTTTGGCTTTTGTCTCAATTATTTGAAGCTCCAATGCAGTGCAAGCCACGCGCAGGCGGTAGCTGCGTTTAACGGGTTTCTTTGGTCTGCCGCCTTTGTTTTTTTCATTTGGTGTATTCATACTATAATAATTTTAATATTTGATAACCGCGCTTTGCGCCCCCATGAATGCCGCCCCAAAGCGGCATGAATGGGGCCAGCTGTTCGAAGTAGGTGAGGTTACGAGCCTACGAGAACATAGCTGGCTCCTGATTTTCCCCGTTTCTAAATGAACCGGCAAAGACCGGTATGAACTTGTGGGGATACTTTGGAGTCTGTTTAGGTTGATTCAGGTTTAAGAAGGTTTATTAACGCCTATGTCTGGTTCAAGCGGGCTTATTGCTGGTTCAGGGGTGTTCCTGAAGGTTTGTCTGCCTGGCGGATTAGTATTCCCTGATTCTTGATTTTTTTTCATCATCTGAACTGGGAGTAGAAAATTTAAAGCTGCCGGGTTGGCTCTGAACCGATGCTGTATGCGATGGGATCGGTGGCTCCTGCTTAGCTGATGCTTTTTTCTTTCGCTCGCGTTTTAACACAGAGTTCAGGCTATTCAGGTTAATCTTCTCAATTGGTACCTCCAGCTCATCGGCCAACCACTTACGAAAAAGGGAAGCAGTATTCAAGACGGTCATTTGCTCCCGGTACATCTCCAGTATCTTGCCGTAGATACCGTAGGTGTTCTCCAATAGGTGTTTCCTTAGAAAATCTTTGTACATCATTTGAACTGTTTGTTTTTTTGCCTGGATTTTTTTTCAATTGTGCCATTGCTTGTTTTACTACCAGTTTTTTGTGTGGCCTTGTAATGCTCTTTATACCATGCGAGCTCCTGTTGTATCATCTTCTTTTCTTCTCTTTCCTTGTTTACGCCAATGGCAAAAACTGTGAAGGCAGCAATAACAGCTAGGATGAAGCCAAGTCCCCATTGGCCCATGCCGTGCCAGAATGCCTGCCAACGGGGATGATCGGGATCTACCTGCAAGGATTTTTTAGAGTATTGTATTTGCGTTGCCATTTCATCCAGCTTTGTATGCATCGGCATAAACTGGCGCTTCACCTCCTGCAATAAAATGGCAAGAATGGTAAGCGAAGTTTCATCCAGCTCTATACCATATTGTAAGAAGATCGCTGACCTTAGTTTTTTTAAATCAGTCCGGGATGTTTGCATGCTCTTATATTTTGGATAATTCTTTCTGCATTTTTATTTTTTCGACAAACTGATAGGCTTCCAAGCCCTTTCCTTCGCTGACTTTTTGGAGAATGCTCCGGTGCGGGGCTGTGGTACTATCAAAATCTCCAAAAAACCGGATGGCGTTTATATGGTTTTCTGCTACAGATCCGAATGTTGTCAACTCTTTGATGAGTTGTGGAGTGCCGGAAAACGTGCTTTCATTGATATAGATGTTGGTTTCAAAAGCACCTCTATTCAATAAGACAATTTTTTCCAGGTATTGCGTACAAGGTGCATAAGCGCTGCCGCCTGCAATCACAACATTGAACGTAAATTTTGCGTTTAGCTCATCCTGCACAGCCTTAAATTCTCCGATGGTATAATCTTTTGAAAACAGTGATGGCAGTTGGTCGCTTTCCGGGGCGCCAAAGTCCAGGTAGAACGCGTCATAGTCTTTCTGCGCTAACTGGTACAGGTTTTCAAACAGCAACTGGCGATCCAGTTTCTCACGTTGGTCAAGTAGGCTCATGGTGGCAAAACGGGAGGGTGTTTTACCCTGTAGAAATTTTAGTTGTTGACAGCTTGATTTCACGGAACTGTCAAAATCCACAAAATAAGCCCTGTCATTATCCTGTTGTTTTAAGGCTTGCAGATACGTAAGCATTGATTTACCGGCACCCCCTTTGGCCTGGATGTTAAATTGAAACTGTTGCATTGTTTAATTTTTTTTACTTTAAAAATTAATATTGGAGCAAAGGGTATAAAATCAAAGCCCTCTGCCTCTCTGCGTTCTTTGTTGCTGCTGCTGTTTGGATTGAGCGATCAGCCATTCATTCAAATCATCACGGTACTGGTATAAATGGCTGCTGTCGGTGTATTTTTCCGACTGCGATTCTTTATTCCAGGCAAGCGCTTTTTGTGTGTATTGCCTGCCGGAAATCCCCCGGTCTAAGAACAGGGAGATCGTATGGTGCTGCTCCATCAGGGAGCGGCTTTTCTCAAGAAACGAAAGAGAATTAAGCACCAGGTAATTGGTCAAAACCAAACCCGCTTGTGGTCGTATAACGGCAAACGATAGAAAATCAAAGAAGCCCTCGAATACGGAAACTTCCTGTTTGCCATTGTTAAAAAAAGCAATGTCTTTTGGTGAGCTACTACCTTTAAAGGTTGGGCTTCTCAGTTCAAAACCTCTCGATCGATTTTCAAAGCCGATCACCGTTTGCTGTTTGCCATACAGTGAAAAGTCAACTTCTTTGCAGTATTGCTGCGCGATATGGAGGGGGATTTTTCTTTCTTCCAGATAGGAAAGTAGCGGAGTGCTTTGTAAAGGCCGTAAGCCGGTAATAATGATTTTTCCCCTGCCTGGCTCTTTCTTTTCACCAGCCATAGCCATGAGCGTAGGGTGTTGTTGCTGGTGAAAAGAAAAATTGCTTCCAATATTTTGCTCAATAATTTTTGTTGCTGCTGTTTTGGCATCGCAACGGAAAAACCTGGCAGCAAAATCAATGATGTTGCCACCTTTACCTTCACCATGGTCGTAATAAATATTACGAGTACGGTCAACTTTGAAGGAAGCGGTGTGTTCATCTCTGAATGGTGATCTATACCAATAATCCTGCCTCGTTATTCTATCCGGCATAAAACCAAGCGATGCTAACAGGGCTACCAGTTCCACTTTCTTTGCTTCTTCAAATATAATTTGTGAGGACATATTCTTTTATTTTTTACTGGTTATAGTGTTAGCAGAAACAGGGAGGTACGGTGGGTACTCTGGTTCAATGATGGGTTTGTGGCCTTTTTGTTTGAGATAGGCCAATACTTCGGAGCGAAGAAAATACACCCGACCTCTTTGTTTATGGCAGGGCAGGCCGCGTTTCATCCAGTCATGCAGGGTAACCAAAGAGATGCGGAACATACCAGCGATCTCTTTACGGGTTAGTAAGGGTTCTTCACCTTCGGTTTGCGTTGGTTGTGCAGGAATTTGCTCTAAACATTCCTTTATTGCTTCCTTAATCCACCTGCGAAAATCTCCCTCGTTGGGAATAAATAGTGTATCCATAAAATTGATTTTTATGGATGCAACATGGATCAGATTTTACCCAAAGTCAATGATGGATGGAGTATGGATTTTTTGGGATTAGTAATAAATCAGTTACAACGAAGTTCAGGCAAGTGGACGCAGGTAAGGGAATAGTGAAAGGGTAAATAAAAAGAGCTTCATCAGTAAAAAAAATCTTCCAATGCCTGAATAAGCTGCTTTACTTTAGGGCTTTTATAGTTTATTAATTCATTTTGGCTGCGGGCTTTCCCTTGCAGTGTATTTAATTTTAGATTCTTAAAGGCTTCAAAGTGTAAAGCAAGTATCGCCGCAATATCTGTATCCGAAAACTTTTTAAAAAGCTGTTCACCCTTTTGCAAGGACGAAGGGGCCTGAACGTTTTTCAGTAGGATCAGCAGTTGGATCATCAACATTTCATGGTTGCGGTTATTCAATTCAATACTTCCGGTACTAAAAGAGTTGGTTAGTTCCCTTAGTTCTGTATCGGCTGTTTTCATAATCTGGTCGATATGGCCGGATAATTTTTCTACCAATATTTTAATCTGCTGGTCGGTATTGGCTTCTTTTGTCGTGCCGACCTCCTGGATAATAGATTGAACACCCGCAGAAAGTTCCTGTTTTAAATCATTTTGTTCCTGATTAATTTTCTCCCGGATCTGGTCATGCAATTCGGATTGCTTTTCAGTAACCCACTCAAGGGCGGCGTTTAATTTCCTTTGTTGGTGGCCTTTTCTTTTCAGCCTGTCGTTGATCTCATATTTAAGAAATCGAAGAAAATCAGCTTTATCCGGATACAGGCCATAATGAAATTCAAGATACCGGATAATATCAAATCCTTCGTATTCATACAACTTGTTGAAGATTTCGTTTACATAGCGTATTGCAAATGGCTCTTTAGGGAAATACAGATAAAAGTTCTGCTCATAGTCTCCAAGCCGGTAAACAAAATAGGCAGTAAACCCTCCCGGAGTAGCAGAGTATCCCGACCGGAAACCGAATGTAGCCAGCATATTCCTAAAAATCATCCGGGAAAACAACCATTTTCTTATATTCATATACTAACGTTTTTCTTAGGAAGAAATATTACTACCTAAATTAATAAAAATTATACATTCCTGAACAGGCATAAAAATGCCCTGACAGCGATAGCCATCAGGGTGTCGCCAGGATTATTAATACTTTAGACTGCTTTTAATGTGGTTTTATTTCGTTTTGTCCCTTTCGTGAAGGCCAGCAATTTGCCGGAGAACTCTTTCTTTACAGCATCTTCATAGTCGCCTAAGTAAATCTCGGTAGTCGTTTTGGTGGTATGCCCCAAAGCCTCCTGGACATATTCTGTGCTCGCTCCGGATCGTTTGGTAATAGTAGCATAGGAATGACGGCACACCATGTTATTTACCTCTTTTTCTATCCCTAATTGTTTGCATATTCTTTTCATCCCGTCACAAATAAACTTGCACAGCCACTTAACACGAATATGCTGTTGTAACGGATCTGCCTCTTTATCCATTATAGGAAATAGGAAATTATCAGGACTTTTGTCCTTATTACCCCATTTCTCAATAGATTCCAACATATCCTCGTTGATGTATGCACGGATCAGTTTCGGATCGTTGCGGGTTTCACGTTCCGTCTTGGCTCTTATAAAATGCAAATACTCTCCGTAAATATCTTTAAACTTTAAGTAAGCTAAATCTTTGGGATTCATCCCGTTTCCAAAGTAGCAGAAAAACCAGTAGGCTTTTGCCCGTTGGTCTTCCGGTCGCTTTGGCTTAGATTCATATAACCTCCTAATATCATCAAGATCCAGAGACTTTTTAACTCTCCTGGAGGTGGGTATCTGATATTTTCTTCTCCCGAATGGGTAACACAGATCACGTTTGATGATTTTATTTTCTATAGCCTCATTAAATACTGCCCTTAATGATCTTAACTTTATTCCTACAGTTGTTTTAGTACATTTATTTGTATCTATCATCCAATGTTCATACTGGTTCAAATAGCTTACCGTTATTTCTGTAAACCGAACATTACCTTTGAAGCGTTTCAGGCAATAATAGGTATCCTGGTAGTTAAGCGCATTCCCAATTCTTCTTTCCTCAATTAGTCGTTTTATGTATGAAACAAACGTATAAGAAATATGGTACATGTTCGGATGCTTTTCATCCAAAATTTTAAAGCGTTTTTTATATGGCTCAAAATCAAAATCTGTACTATTGTTCTCTACCGGTTTCTCTTTTAGCTGCTTTTGCTTAAAGAGCGGATTGTCTTTTATAAACTGTTGTTCGAAATAAGAAAGATCAAAGGGGTGTAATTCATCGGCAAGTTTCTTCGCATCGGTCTCTATCTTTTGAATATTGACGCGGATTTGTTGCAATTCATTGCTAATACGGGGTGCCGAAAACTTTTGATAATCCTCTGGGGATAAATCATAGATTGTTGGATAATAGTCGCATTTTCTATTCAACGTTACTCTTAACTTCAATGGATAAACACCCTCTTTTTTCGGCCTTCTTGTGTCCTGAACAATTACAATACTTACTGACATTGTGAAAAGATTTTTAGATTAAAAAATCCTTCCTGATAAAAATTTGCAAACAGATTTGCAAACAATCAGAGGTTAAACGCCATATAAATGACTTTTAACGCAAGTAAGTTATTTTTCTTAAATGATTGAAATATAAACAATTAGGATAAACCAAGTGAAATCCGATTAAATGAAATTAGATATTTGATACGCCTCAAAATCTGGTTTCCGCAAGGGAGTGCAGGTTCGATTCCTGTTCTGGGCACTTGATTATCAATTGAATAAAGAGACTCGCGAAAGCGGGTCTTTTTTATTGCATACGATTTGGGATCACGTTGAATATTTGGGTGATCGCAAATTAGTTTTCCATTGACAGCCTTACTGCCCAAAGGCCACGTGTGAACTGGCCGCTGGGCTTTCCTTTTAACAACAGCTCATCAAATGACCAGTAAGGGCTAAAGTCTGACTTAAGATGATCCGCCATATAAGCACCCAGCTCGTTGATATTTGGCGGATTGTCGTCCTGCGTTACCTCGTCGGAAAGGTATAATACAAAGTCCAGGAAGTCTTCAGGTGATCCGCTGTCTTCGGGAAGCATTTTATTAATGCAGTTCGTTCAGCATGTTACAAATAGATGTAACGCGAACTTACTCATTATTCCGGCAAATAGCGCCAGGAACAATGCGAAAACATACAATTTCTCAATCGCTATACTAAATTTTCATTTCTGCCTGCAACAGCCTGATAGACCGCCGGGGAGGATGGTTTTGCATTCTATATCAATCGAGTAAGATGTTGTAGAATACTTTCGGATTAGCCACCTCTTTGTCTACCCCTATTTTCTCAGCCCCTTGTATAGATCCGTTAGCCGGTATATCGGGGATTGGAAAATCCACCGCGGGGCCACCTTTATTTCCGTCCCTGACTTCAAGCCAAAGCCTGTAGCCATAACTTTCCTTATAAGCCTTATCTTTTAGGTTTTCCAATTTATATTCCACCTCGTAACTGCCCCCCAAAAAAGTATTTTTTAATATAGTTACCTTAAAGTCTTCCGGCTTAAAGTTGTCATCTTTAATGGCGTCGTTATCTTTATTGCAGGAAATGAAAAATAGGAAAGCTAACAAGAGAAACTGTCCTCTAAAAATGAATTTCATAAGAAAACATGTTTTAGTTAAAAGTGACTACTAAGGGTGCCAATGCTGACTTACGCAAGTATTATGCCAATTGAATTGTTTATAAACAATACTGAAATACCAAGGTGGGATATAAAGACGATAGACCTTGCGGCTTTATTTATTCAGGGCATATTTCAGATTGTCAAATAACCGCTCAATCAATCGACGGTCCTTGGTTATAATTTCGGCGGCCCCTTTTGCCTCATGCCTGAAGGCGATCGGCTTGCCATAGTTGGTAATAAGCCCTTTTGGAAATTTTACGGTAACCAGGTAAGTTTCAACATTTCCCTGTTGTGTTTTTTCTGTATTAGTGGTGAGCGAAATGTTGTTTACTATTCCGGTAATAGATCCATACTCGTTGTAGGGAAAATCGTCCAGCTTTACGATCACTTCCTGTCCTGTTTTTACTTTACCAGCGCCCAGCGCCGGAAGCGCTACCTGCCCATATGGCTCATTGGCATCCGGTATAATGGTAAATACGGGTTCCTGGGCCTGTACAAACTGGTCATCTGTCCAAAACCGCAGGAACTGCACCTGCCCTTTAAATGGAGCCTTGAATAAATACCGTTGCTCCCAAAGTGTAATATTATCAATAAGATCATTGTAAGCTGCCAGCAGCGCAATTTCCAGTTCTTTGCGCTTTTCATTTTTCTGCACATCCACTTCCGTTATTTTACTGAGTGTTTGCTGTGCCTGTTTTTCTGCATCTATCTGGCTGCTTCGGGCATTAGCATACCCGGATTGGGTACTTAGATATTCCATTTTTGTCCGGTCCAGTTCTGCTTCCGCGGCTACTTTCCCCGCATATAAAATAGAATCCCGTTTTAAAAACTTTTCCGAGTACTCCAGTGTGCTTTTGTTGATATTGATCCGATCTGAGCTGTTCCTGACTTCGTTCATCTGGTGCTCACGCAGACTCCGGAGGCTTTGGATTTGTTTGTCATACAATTTGTTGTTGTTAAAATTGGCCATCTGTTGCAGGCTGCCTAAGAAACCATAATACCTGGAAGTGAGATCTCCCAGCGCCACCCTGGAAGGCAACGTAGCTAAAATGGAAGTGTTGTAACTGTCATTAGGATTGTAGTTTTTTAATGCTTCCTTAATCAGGCATAGCGTATCATAAGAAGTGGCACTTTCTATATAGCCTACTATATCTCCGCCATTTACCCGTGACTGCGATACGGTGCGGTTCAGCTTTATTTTACCCGCACTGTTCGCAACTAATTTTATCGGAGCTACCGGTGTATTGATGGTTACCTGTCCTTTTACAATATCCGGGTACCGGATGATCCAGCCAAAGAATAGAAGAAGTAAAAAAATGAATACTACAATCATGCTGACCCGCCATCCAAACTTTGTGGGCATGCGCTCAATAATATCCCTTACTTCTTCAGTACGCTCGGTACCCCGATATCTTTCTGTATCAATTTCTTCCATTGTGTTACTTTCAAAATGCTTATTGTTCATCCGGTGTATCGGTTTTTACGTTTCCAGGAATCGTCAAAGGAAGATTCTTGATCTCATTGGTTACCAATTGTGTTTTTTCCGTCATTATGGTACTGCTTAAATCCAGCTGTGATTGTACCAACTGGAAATACCTCCCTTTTCGTTGCATCAGGCTTTCATGATTGCCCATCTCAACGATAAGCCCATCCTGCATTACAATGATCTGGTCTGCTTTACGTATGGTGCTTAGCCGGTGTGCTACAACAACGACCGTTTTATCTTTAAACACATTATCCAACGCAGCAACTATTTTCTGCTCATTAAGGGTGTCCAGGGAGTTGGTGGCTTCGTCAAAGAACAGATAATCCGGATCCTTATAAAGTGCCCGTGCTATTAATATCCGTTGTTTTTGACCGCCACTTAATCCGCGTCCTTGCTCACCCATCTTGGTTTGGTATCCTAACGGTAGCTTTTCGATTTCTGCGGCGATATTGGCGGTATCCAGTGCTTTTTTCAGTTTTACGTAGTCTACCTTTTCGTCATCCAGCACAATATTATTTAGAATAGTGTCGTTAAATATTTTTCCATCCTGCATTACCGCTCCGCATTTGTCTCTCCATTGTTTCAGGCTGACATTATTTACATTCATATTGCCGATAAGTATTTCGCCAAAAGAGGGTTTGTACAGGCGCAGTATCAACTTTAACAGCGTGGATTTTCCGCTGCCGCTGTCTCCTACGATCGCCGTTACTTTTCCCTCTGGTATATGCAAGCGGACATTCTTTAAAACAACAGGAGATTGTGGCGTGTATTGAAAGGAAACATTGCTGATGCTTAAGCTTTTGTTTTCAGGAAGGTTAATGGGATTTGTGCCCACTTCTTCATGCTCATCTTTTAACTGATGTATTTCATTAAGTCGCAGGAAGCTGATTTTTGCGAACTGGTAGGATAGGAGAAACTGTATAAATTGTACTACCGGCCCGTTCAGCATTCCGATCATAAACTGGGTGGAGATCATCACCCCAAAAGTCATGTTCCCTTTTATGACGGCCGTGGCGCAGAAAAATGTAATGGCGAGATTCTTAGTATTGTCAATAAACTGTGCTCCGGTATTTTGCAGGTTATTGATGTTAAGCGATCGTACATTTACCTTATACAGCCGGGCCTGGATATCCTCCCATTTCCAGCGTTTGGGTTTTTCATAGTTATTGATCTTTATATCCTGGATGCCACTGATGGTTTCTACCCAGTAGCTTTGGTTTTTGGATACTAACTCAAAATATTCCCAGTCTAATTTCTTGCGCAATCGCATAAAGCCCATTACCCAGACGACATACAATACGCTGCCTGCTAAAAATATATAGAAGATAGTGGTATTGTAAAATAAAAGTATGATGCCAAACGCTATGAAGGTAAGCGTGGAGAAAATCATGTTAATAGAATTGTTCATAATAAATGAACGGATACGCTCATGATCCTGTGCCCGCTGCAATATGTCGCCCGTCATTTTGTTTTCAAAGAACGTAATAGGCAGTAACATCAGCTTGATCAGGTAATCAGAGATCAGGGCAATATTTACCCGGGCTGTTACGTGTAGCAATATCCAGTCCCTTGCCATATTACTTAACAGGATGCTGACATATATGGCAATATTGGCAATAAGTACAATATTGATGAAATCAATGTCATGGGTCTGTATGCCCACATCTATAACTGCTTTGGAAATAAAAGGAAGCAGTCCCTGTAGTGCTGTTACAACCAGCATGACTACAAACAGGTTGATAAAACTTTTCTTATACGGGCGGAAATAGCCAAGAAAATTTTCAAAGGTCTTTTTACGCTCGCTACGTTCATCGCCTCTACGTTGATAAAAGTCAGCCTGTGGCTCCATTGCCATCAAAACGCCTTTGTCTTTTTCGGCTTTCTTGATCCATTTTTTTGAAAACTCTTCTTTGCTGTAACGGATATAGCCCTTGGCAGGATCTGCAACATAAATACCGGTAGTACGCGGATTGGTTTTATAAACTACAATGAAGTGGCTGTTATCCCAGTGCACGATTACAGGCAACGGTACTTTTATAATTAGTTCATCAATTGTGCATTTTAACGAAAGGCTGCGCAGACCAAGACCTTCAGCTGCGTGACTAAGGCCAAGAAAGGAGACACCTTCTTTACTGATTCCGCATTTGTCTCTTAAGTACTGCAGGCTATAATATTTTCCATAGTACTTAGCAATCATTTTTAAGCAGGCAGGCCCGCAATCCATCATATCCAGTTGCCGGTCGCAGGGGAAACGATTAATCATATTTGGTTTAATTTATTAGAGCGCTCTGCGCGGGTAGTGTTTAGCCGGCGTTTTTATTATAAGAAATAAGTAGCTGGAATTTAGTGAAGCCGTTGGAGAGCGTATGCAATAATATCGTTGATGTCGAAGTCATCAGAAGTTAGTTTTCTTTTCATTTTTTGTTTAAAAATATATCCTCGAATGTTAAGCATGTGTTAATCGGGTGATTCTGTTATAAATTATATAACTTGTTTATAGGTTTTTATAAATTTATAATAATAATTATATTTATACTTGTACCGGCTTAGCCATAAATCCAATTTTATTAAACACTAAGATTAAATTACTATGAGAAAAAAACTAAAACTTGCCTTCGATGACCTTAGTACAGAATTGTTAGTCATTGAAACCTCAGAAGAACTAAAGACAATAATCGGTGGAGCTGCGGTTGATGACCTGATGTTCCTTCTGGTTTCTAAAGGGTTTACTTTTACAGAGGATGGGTATGGCGGTTACTATGGAACGGCACCCGGAGGGTCTCAAAATGAGTATCAATTTTCTGCTCACCAGGATTATGATTTTGGCTCAGATTGGGGAGGTTGGGCGTATGTTTATAATGGTGGAAGCGGTTCAGGGGAGTTTGATCTTGGTACGAGCCCCGGAACTACAGATTGTTTGCCGCTGGCCCTGGACGCGCTTATGTCAGGAATGATTAATCCTCTTGAAAGAGGGATGATTCCTACTTCATTTGCATTAGATGCCTATGATCATCATAATGGAACGGATAGCACCACTACTGGGGTCGATCCTTCCGATTTGTCCAGTGTTCTTGATCTTGCAGCGGATATGAATGGATTTACTGCAAAAACCAGAGCGACCGGAGATTTGCTTAACTTTTTTGAGACCCAATATGAAGACGCTTCTGAAATTAAAATAGAAGGTGTGGGTTATTATAACGTACCTGGAGGAGGAAGCCATGCTGTGAATGTGACCGGCTATTATAAAAATGAAGATGGCGACTGGTATGTCAAATATGAAGACAAACAAAATGGTGGCGGCCTACTTCAAAAACCCGCATCTGAAATGGTCGGTCTTACAACCTTGAGCCCCAAATAATGTATCCAATGCTTACAGTATTGAGGTGTGCAAAAGCATTATTGTTTTTGCTTGTCGTTGTTTTTTCATCGGTACTACATGCGCAGCGTGAGATAGTTGCTTATGGGGCCATGCCCGCCCGTATATTACCGGCGGACTCGATCCAGAAGAATTTGGACGTTGTTTCAGCAAAATTTTATCAGCCCGAGGATAGTCTTTATACCACAATTGATGACAGGTATCGTCGATCTTTTTTTTCTGGAGGTTTGTGGAATTCCAATACACGTAAAAACAGAGTCACCATCGGTTATTCCGTAAGACCGTTTATAGACAGCGTCTCTATTAACTTTAGAATTATTGAAGAGACAACAAAAATGTTGGAAGACATACCGTTGGCTAATCAGGTAGCCCGGGATTCAATTTTTGAAACGGAATGCAATAGATTGATCACTTTTCGAAGAACACAAAACAAGTTAAGGCATGAAGCCATACCTTGCTATGATAGCGCGAATGTATTTTTTAATTTACCACAGCTTGATAAGCATTTACTAAACGCCGACAGCGTTATTATGCTCCGTTTCGTAAATCCAACAACCGTTTCTTGTGCTGTGGGCTTAAGTAAGGAAGTTATTATTTATAAGAGACGGGTCGGGTATCTGGTACTTCACTACAACTTATTTCATGAAGCAAACAGAAAAATCTCCTTTGAAGAAGCCTCCGATCTGCTTGATGAGTTCATTGAGAAAACCTGGGGCATGATCAGGTTTAAGAACGGGCAGCCCGGCCGGGAAAAATAGGTTTATGGAAACTACGCGTATCAGAACTTACATCTTAAATTTAGAAAAAAGGACCGATCGCCAGGCACATGTCTTAAATGAGTTTAACGGGCGGGACGAGTTTAATATAGAACTTGTCCGCCCTGTTAAACACGATATTGCTGCAGTTAGTTTGTGGAATACCATCAAGTATATTCTCCGGGAATTAGTAGACTCAGCAGAAGAGCATATCTTACTTTGTGAAGATGATCATCAGTTCACAAAGAATTATTCAAAAGAACGGCTATTTGAAGCAATTGCAGAGGCAAAAAGTCTTAATGCAGATATTCTGTCTGGTGGGGTTAGTTGGTGGGAAGATGCCGTACCGATCAGTAACAAACTTTTTTGGGTCAAAAAGTTTTCAGGTCTTCAGTTTACAATCATTTTTAAAAAATTCTTTTCAAAAATATTATTTGCGGAGTTTGGAAATATGAATGCTGCGGATTACAAGATTTCAGGACTTTCAAATAAGAGTTTTTTCTGTCATCCATTCATTTCCACTCAAAAAGAATTCGGATACTCAGATGTTACTACAAAGAACAACGGTTCCGAAAGAGTAGAAAAGCTTTTTGCAATGACTGAACAGAGATGTAACCATCTTACTTTTTTCTCAGTTTTTTATAAAAAAATAAAGCCTACCAGTATTAGCCCAGGTATAGCAGATGACATAACGATTCCGACTTACATAATTTGTCGAAATATGGATGAGCAGACAGCATTGCATATTCAAAGACAATTTATAGGGAAAAATGAGTTTGAAACCAGCCTGGTTCAAGGCATTACAACCGACGATAAGGAGTTGGATTTATGGAAAAGCATCAAACATGTTATATCGATTGCAATTGAAAAAGAAGATGATATTATTGTAGTTTGTGAAGATTCTCACGTATTCGAAAATTCATACAACAGGCAACATTTCATACAAAATATATTGGAAGCACACTATCTGCATACTGAAATTTTGTGCGGAAATGCTACTGATCTCGGTATGGCATTACCAGTGGGTAACAAATTTTGGGTTGACCGGTTCTCGGGAACAACTTTTTTTGTTTTGTACAAGTCGGTTTTTAAGAAAATACTTAATACGCCGGACAGAAGTACAAGTCTCTTTTATCACTTATTATCTTCCTGTAGTAGTTATAAAATGGCATTGGCTCCATTTGTGTCGTCTGCGAACAATGAATTGGCGAATCCGTCCCTGAATCAATCTGAAGCATCTAATTCGTTTACCCGGGTTCTTAATAGGCTTGACGTTTTATCTAACGCTGAAAATTTCCAAAAAGGACAGATCTGGATGGAATAAACGGTTACGCTTTCTTTTTAAATTTACCAAGCTCAGATAATATCTCTTTTACATTTTCCCCGATATATTGCAGATCACTAACCGGCTCCGGGAACTGTTTTGTTTCGTAGCTGCAGAACTGCCATATTTCCAGTATATCGGCGGCCGGGACCGTATAGGGTTGAAATTCCCTATTGAGCGATAGGAGTGTCGCAAATGTTTTTACCTTGAAGAACGTTTTTTTCATTTTGATGGCCCCGCTAAGCGCTTAAATATCGGGAATATGAATATGACCTGACTTTTGTGATTTTAGAACGGAACGCGGATGCCAGGCCGTCACTGATTAAAATCATTTGCGCTATCCGTAACTTCATTTTCGCCTCTTTATGTGTCAGTATCGGCATGGGTCTATTTTCCTAAAATCTTTTTAGTTACAAATTCACTGAAAAAGAAATCCCTGTAAATATTTCCAATGGGAATTTCGTTAGCGCCAATGTACACCGTGTTATTATCAACAGCGTTGATGTGCTTAACATTAATGATATATGATTTGCTCACCCGCACAAACATTTCCTTTGGTAACCGGTCGTAGATGGTCTTAATATTCATAGCGGTAATTACCTTCTGATTTTCGAGGTGCATCACCACATAATCTTTTAATCCCTGGATAAAAAGAATGTTGCTGAAATATAGTTTGAAAATCCGCCGGTCTGCTTTTACAAAGAAAAAATCGTCTGTGATCCGTTCAATATTGTTGTTGAAATAATCAGCTGCAAGCAATTTGGAATAGGTGTGTGCTTTTTCAACTGCTTTTTGAAAACGCGCTGCTTTTACAGGTTTTATCAGGTAGTCTATGGCGTCTACTTCATAGCTGTCAGTAGCAAATTCTGAATAGGCCGTGGTAAAAATAACAAATGTCTCTTTTGGAATCGTGCGCGCAAATTCAATACCGTTTATTCCCGGCATTTGTATGTCCAGGAATATTAGGTCAACGGTATTGTTCCCCATAAAATCAGCAGCCACACCGGGGCTGTTGAATGAACCGATCAATTCCAGGTCGCCTGTTTGGTCAATCAATATCTCTATAGCCTCTCTTGCCAGCGGCTCATCGTCTATGATAATACAATTCATAATTTTATGGTTAATGCTGCACAGTACGTTTCTGTGTCGTCCTCAATAATCAAACGATGTGTTGCGGGGAACAGCAGTTCAAGCCTTCGCCTGATATTTGCCAGTCCTAAACCGCCGGCATTACCGTCCGATTTCAGGATAGGTTTTGAATTAATGCATTTAAAGAAAAGTTCATCGTTTCTGACATCGAAATACAGGTTTACATAAGATGGTTTTGTCGCATCATTGTTGTGCTTTACAGCATTTTCCACGAAAGAAATGAACAGCAACGAAGGAATTTGCACGCCGCTCAAATTTCCTTCTTTTGAAATCAGGAAATCAAAACGATCCCGCCTTACTTTTTCCAAATTTAAAAAATCTTCCAGGAAATGAATATCCGCCGTCAACAATACCTTCTCTCTTGCACTGTCATAAAGCTGGTAGCGCAGTAAATCGCTTAGCTTCATTAAAACCTGCGAGGCTTTTTCGGGGTCTTTCTTCGTCAGAACATTGGCATTGTTCAACATATTAAATAAGAAATGCGGGTTGATTTGGTTTTTCAGTTGTTCTAACTCTGCATAGGTTTTCGACTGTTCCAACTCGTAGATCAATTGCCTGTCCATCATTCCTTTCTGAAAGAGTTTTATGGAAGAGGATGCCGCTAGCAGTAACAGGGTAAGGAAGGAGAAAAGTGGGATATTCAGGCCATGTTCTTTATTAAAAGGATTGAAAAAATAACCACAAATAGCTACTATCACAAGGATGCTGATCACCGATAGAATGTATTCAATGTTTTTATTCCGGAACAAAAGCTTTGGTACCAGCACATACATATTTACATAGAATAGTATAATGAAATATACCAGTATCGTTGTCGGACTGGCAATTACGTAAGCGCTGTTGTACAATACAGTACCTATAAAAACAATGAGCAACAGGTGCCGGAATATCCTGCGGTCGGGTGAAATCAGGAAACGAAAAAGAACGTTTTCGCTGATAGGTTGTTGATGGGTAGAATCATTCATTTATATAATTGTATAGAACAAATTTAACATTTAAAGCAATGGTCTGATTTGCTTTTATACGAAAGTATTCGCTTTTTATACGAAAGCAGGAGCGATTGCAGAACGCGTAAAACGATGATATATTTTGTAGTGCTCCGGCACACTTTGCTATAAAAGATGCGGCGTTTGATATAATTAAAAAAAGGCGGTTATCCAAAGGGATAGTTTTGTGTCTGAAGTGCAATGGCTAAATCGACTTTTTAAAATGAGACATAAGATTATTTATACACTACTGTTTATAACCATTTCATTCGGAGTCTGTTCACAGGGAAAAGTTACGTTGAGTGGAACAATTACCGTAAAAACAAACACGGAAACAATAATCGGTGCAACCATTTTCATTCCAGAAGCAAAGGTTTCAACAGTTACCAATGCCTATGGCTTTTATTCCATCACCCTGCCCAAAGGGACATATACTGTCGTTATCAGCTATGTGGGCTTTGAGAATATTGAGGAGCATATCGTTCTGACGGAAAACAGCAGAAAAGATTTTTCGATGTTTGAAAGAAGCAAAACTCTGGATGAAGTAGCGATAAAATACAATAGTTCAGCAAGCAACATCCGGAAGCCGGAAATGAGTGTGAATAAACTCTCTATTTCCACCATCAAAAAGATGCCGGCAGTTATGGGCGAGGTTGATATTTTGAAAGCTATTTTGCAACTTCCGGGAGTTTCCACTGCACAGGAAGGTGCAACAGGCTTTAACGTCAGGGGTGGTTCGGTTGATGGTAATTTAATATTGTTAGATGAAGCCATTGTTTACAATACTTCACACCTGTTCGGCTTTTTCTCGGTTTTTAATGCAGATGTGATTAAAGATTTAAAATTGTATAAGGGTGGAATACCTGCAAATTTCGGTGGACGCACTTCGGCTGTTTTGGATATTTATCAAAAAGAGGGGAACAATAAAGAACATCATATAACGGGCGGAATTGGCGCGGTTTCGAGCAGGTTACTGGCGGAAGGTCCTATTGTAAGCGATAAAAGCTCGTTCATAGTTGCGGGTCGTACTTCTTATGCTCATTTGTTTCTGAAACTGGCTGATAACCCCAACGCTGTTTCTTTTTATGACCTGAACGCTAAACTGAACTATAAGATCAATGGCGATAACAGGATTTTTCTTTCAGGGTATTTCGGTAAGGATAAAATGGATTTCAGCGATTTTTTCAGCAATGATTATTCCAACTCGTTCTTTAATCTTCGTTGGAATCATATCTTTTCCGAAAAATTTTTCTCCAATGCATCGGTCATTTACAGTAAGTATGACTATGGCCTGAAGATAAAGAATGTTGGCATCGACTGGGCATCGGACATCCGTAATTATAATTTTAAGTACGATTTTAGTCAGCATTTGTCCGACAAGCTGGTCCTGAATTATGGTGTCAATTCCATCTACTACCAGTTCAATCCCGGCACAATAAAACCAATGGATGCGGCATCGCCTGTCAATGCTGATCAGATCGAAAAAAAATATGCCTGGGAAAATGCAGTATATCTCAGCGCCGAGCAACAACTCACGGATAAAATAGCATTGAATTATGGACTGCGGTACAGTAATTTTCAACGGTTGGGGGAACAGCATATAAATAACTATGCCAATAATCAGGCAGTGGTTTTTAATCCTGAGCTGCAAATTTATGAGGAAGGAACTCCTACAGGTACAACATACTATACTAAAAATAAAAAGATTATTGGTTTTGGGAATTTAGAACCTCGTTTGGCAGTTTCTTATGCCCTGAATGACGGTCAGTCCATTAAGGCAAGTTATAACCGGATGAGTCAGTATATCCACTTAATTTCCAACACAGCTTCCGTCTCTCCTCTCGATATCTGGGCACCGAGCGACCGGTATTTGAGGCCCGAAATTCTTGATCAGGTTGCATTGGGCTATTTCAGGAATTTCGGCCATGGAAAATATTCGCTGGAAACAGAAGCTTTTTACAAGAAAACTAAAAATAAAGCAGATTACATTGATGGTGCCGAGCTGATTGCCCACAGGGCCATAGAACAGGTATTGCTAAACGGGGAAGCAAGGGCTTACGGACTTGAGGTGATGTTGAAGAAAAATACCGGGAAACTGACAGGCTGGCTTTCCTATACACTTTCAAAAGCAGAGCAACGCACACCGGGAAGAAATGCAGAAGAACCTGGTATCAACAACGGCGGGTGGTACCGTGCCAGTTACGATAAAACGCATAACCTTTCGCTTACAGCTGCTTATCAGCTGACAAAAAAATGGAGTTTTGGTGGCATTTTTACCTGCCAAACCGGGAAAGCGGCCACCTATCCCATTGGTAAATACCAGTACCAGGGAATTACCATCGCAAATTATGGAGCACGAAATGTCAATTCGCTTCCGGCATATCATCATTTGGATTTATCAGCTACCTACACGCCAAAGCCTGACAGCAAAAAAAGATGGAAAGGTGAATGGGTGTTCAGCATTTACAATGTTTATAATAGGAGCAACGCCGCATCTATTATGTTCGAGCAAAACAGGGAAACAGGGTTGAATGAGGCAAAGCGGGTATCAATTTTCGGTATCGTACCGGGTGTAACTTATAATTTCAGATTTTAATGCTAATAATAAAAAAATGAAAAATATACTTAAATACCTGAATATTTCATACTGCTTTTTTCTTCTGGCTTGCACAAAAGTAGTGGAAATGGATTTGGAAACAGCAGAACCAAAACTGGTAATTGACGCATCCATTGATTGGGTAAAGGGTACGACAGGCAATGAGCAGAAAATCAAACTCTCCACCACAACCGGATATGATAGTACGATATTTCCGGCAGTTTCGGGAGCGGATATAATTATAACAAATTCAGCAAATACTGTTTTTCGTTTTATAGAAAGTCCTGGTACAGGAGAATACAGCTGCTTCGATTTCCGCCCGGTTATCGGGGAAACTTATACATTAAAAGTAGTTTTAAACGGGGAGATTTATACCGCAACCGAAACCTGTATAGGTGTGCCGGATATTGAAAATAATATTACGCAGAATAATAGCGGTGGATTTGGAGGTGACGAAGTGGAAATTACCTACTATTACCGGGATAATGGACGTGAGGAAAATCACTATCTGCATCGTATTCTATCGCCTGTATCAAGGTTTCCGGATTATAAAGCCGAAGATGATAAGAACAGTCAGGGCAGCCTGTTGCAGGGGTTTTTTTCCGATAAAGAGCTGAAAGCCGGGGACATGATAAACATCCGACTCTATGGCATTTCCAGGAGCTATTATGATTATTTCAGAAAATTGTTAGCCGCCTCCGGGGCTGGTAACGGTCCCTTTCAAACAACACCAGGTTCGGTGAGAGGCAATATTATCAATCAGACCCATTTTGCCAACTTCGCTTATGGATATTTCAGACTATCAGAAGTGGACGTAGTGAATTATACCATAAAGTAATTAATTGAAGGCGCAGCCATTGCATGTATCAGCCTCCGTCAAAACGGAGCGGTTATGGGTTTCATTAAAAAGCCGCAACTGGAAAGCTGCGGCGGAACGATTGACCCGAGTCGATGCTCAGGGTTGTGCAATTTGAATGAATAAATGTAACAGCAATACCGTTACAAGATGTTAATCAAATGCGCACATTAATTGTGGATTTTATTAAAAATGTTGTAATTAGAACGCTGCGGCCATTAAAATCCATCCTGATTGTCACGTTTGAAGAAAGATCAGGTGCTTTCTGAAATTAAAGCTACAGTTTTAAAATGTTAATGATTCATTTTAGGATGAATAATATAGTTGAAACACTGCTAAAAATGAGCATCCAAAATAAGACCATGAAACAACCCATTGCAATCTATCCGTACGCTATTGTAAATCTGTTATTCTGATTATTGTGAGCAGTCTGAGACCCGTACGATGTAAAGAAATGTTTAGAAATTATGCCCCCATTGCTCTTTAATGGCAAGGCACAGCACTCAGGGATCGTGAAAGTAACCCCGGAGTAAGCGTTCATACGGCTGTATGAATATTGTTTTATAATGTCCTGTTATGCAGAAGCGGCTTTGGCATAACAGCAGGAACTTTTGATACCGTCGCATCTTCTTTTCTGTTTAAAAAGAAGGTGCAACCGGTTTGCCGGTTATGCTGCTGCCGGTTTTAAAAAGACCTTCAGTCATGATCTGTGGAAACGATTGCACCCGTATCGCTGCAGGTTTGCATCAAATCTTATATTATATTTGAGAGAACGGTCCGTATCCGGGAATATAAATACCCGGAAAGGGCGCGGATCTGCCATGGAGCGGATGATTACCGGGTCTATTGTTTGTTAAACCAGCTATATATGTCGCAGCAGCAGGACATTTTATTGGTAACGCGATTAAAAAGCAACGACATTGCTGCGTTCGATGAATTGTACCTGAAGTATTTTAAACTGCTGTGTGCAAATGCTTTTCTGTTCCTGAAAAATGAGAATGAAGCTAAAGACCTGGTGCAGACCCTGTTCCTGGATATATGGGAAAAAAAACTGTACGAGCATTTTCATAAAGATGTAAAAGGCTACCTGTTTCTGGCAGTCAAGAACCGCTGTCTTAATTTTATAAAAAGCCAGAAAGTAAAAGGTGCAAGAGCAGCATCGTTCAACCGGTTTTATCATGAACAGTCCGGTGAGCCGGAACCCGGCAATGATCCGGCCGATCATCAGGAACAGCTGCGCATGTTGCTGTCGGATATGAAGGGTCAGAAAAAGGCCGCCCTGAATATGGTCTATTTTAAAGAGAAAAAATACAGCGAAGCAGCCCGGGAAATGGGCATTGGTGTTAATTCATTGAAAACCCACCTGAAAAGCGCGCTGAAAACATTAAGACTGGGCATGGCAAACAAAAAATAATTAACCCGTTTTTGAGGATTTGTTGTAGTTAATATAATGACCATTGATCACGATAAAATAGTTGTCCTTTACCTGGAAAGTCTGACAGGAACGATCAGCCCGGAGGATGCTGCGCTGCTGAGCAGGGAGCTGGCATCAGGGGGACCGGTAAAAAAATTATGGGAACAACTGGAGCGGGAGGGAAACACGCCGGAGATGCAGCATTTTCTCAGGAACCTGGAGCCGGAGACCGAGCTTCACCAGCTGAAAAAACGATTGCAGTTGCCTTCCGGAGGCAGTACCCGGCTGCGCCGTATGGCAGGCTGGGGTGCCGCAGCTGCGGCAATTGTTGCTGTAAGCATTGCCGCCTTTTTTCTGTTGCAGCAGAAAAAGATCACCGATTCGCAGGCCATCGCATCAGTGATTCGTGAAAAAAAAGATGCCGTCCGTCTAAAACTGGCTTCAGGCACATCCGTTGATCTGGACCAGACTGCAGACCAGTTAACGTTGGGCAATACGGTACTGAATCTTGGCGGGGACAGTCTGAATTTCAATTCTACGGATACCGCCACCAATCAGCTTACGATACCCCGGGGAGGCAGTTACACCCTGACCTTATCGGACGGCACCGTGGTAATGCTTAATGCCGACTCGAAACTCCGGTTTCCCTTCCGGTTTGGCGGTACTACCAGGGATGTATACCTCGAGGGGGAAGCTTACTTTAAGGTGTTCAAAGACAAGGCGCATCCTTTTATTGTACATACCCCGCTTACAACGGTTGAGGTGGTGGGTACGCAGTTTAATGTTAACACGTATAAACAAGGCACTGTATCCACCGCACTGGTGGAGGGAAAGGTGCTGACCGGAATACCGGGCGGAGCGGCACAACCCTTACAGCCGGGACATGTGGCGGTTTATAATACCACAAAGGGATTTGCTGTGGAAGAAGCGGATATGGATGATATTGTGGCCTGGGTGAAAGGGGTTTATTATTTTCATGATCTGCCGCTTCGGGAGCTCGTTGCGCTTATGTCGCGTTGTTATGGGGTCTCCGTTTCAATCGACCAGCAGACACTACCCGGCCGCTCGGTATCCGGTGTGATGGACCGGAACAACCTGCCCGAACTGCTGGAAGACCTGAAAACAACGATTGGAATAAAATATTATTATTCAGGCGCTACATTGCATATCTACCGGTAATGGCTTTCCGGGATTGCTTCCGGAAGGCGATGGCATCCGACAAACTTTCTCATTTTTTTCAGGGGGATTCACCCTTTTTTTCAAAAAGTTGTTGCATCCAGGGAAGCATCGCTTCCTTATTTGATTGCTATAAAACAATGGTCAATGAAAAAGAAACAATGGTTGTCCTGCCTGTTGCTGCTTGCCTTTCTGGGTGCCTGCGGCAAATCCTCCCTCCCCGGTATACCTTCTGATGCCGGTGCTCCGGATCACACGTACTATGTGGCTACAGATGGTAATGATGCGGCCGACGGGCGTATAAGCACACCCTGGAAAAGTATCAACAATGCGCTGGCAAAGGCCGCGGCGGGGGATGTTATCCTGGTAAGAGGGGGTGTTTATAATGAAAAGGTCCGCTTTACACGATCGGGGATCCCGGGAAAGGAGGTGGTATTAAAAGCCTACACCGGCGAACGGCCTGTTATTGATGGCAGCATGATCGGCATCAATGGCTGGGAGGCCCTGGTGACCCTCCGGGATGTGCAATATATTACGATTGACGGTTTTGACATCCGCAACCTGACAACATCGGTAAAAGGGGCCGATCCGCAGGGAATTGCAGTCAATGGCAATACAAAACACATAACCATCCGCAACTGCAACATATATAATATAAAAAATACGGCCACACTGGAGAACTGGCGCAGCGGTCATGCCATCCTGGTAGTGGGGAACGGAACAGAGGCCATTACCGGTATTGAGATCACCGGCTGCACGGTGCACGATACCCAAACCGGCACCAGTGAAAACATTACACTGGCGGGTAATGTGGATGGCTTTAAAATAACGCATAACAGGATCTACAAAACAGAAAATATCGGGATCATCATTGCAGACGGAGGCGGTTTAAATCCGGGTGGGGATCCCGCTACCAATTTTGCACGTAATGGGGTGGTAAGTGATAATGAACTGTATCGGGTAAGTATGGCCAACAGCACCGATGTGTGGGGCCTGAATAATTACGGCGCAATTGCCATCTATGTATGCGGTGGCGCCAACACCATTGTGGAACGGAATAAGGTATACGATTGCGACCGGGGCATCGGGCTTGTAAGTGAGAACAATGCCTATCCTACCAGGAACGTGATCGTCCGGAATAATTTTGTGTATAATAACTGGCGTACGGGTATCTACATGGGAGATTATCTTAACTATACCACAGCCGGCACTTATGATTGTTACGTGGTCAACAATACCCTCTATCAGAATAATAAGACCACCGGCGCTTTTGGCGAGATCGAGGGTGAGATCCGGCTGACCGAACGTTGTTTCAATAATGTGATCCGGAATAATATTATCTACGCCCGTCCGGAAGATGTGTTCATTCATAAATACACGGATACGGGTGCGGATAATGTTATCGATGATAATCTGTACTATACCACCGGCACACCCCGCTGGATCTGGAACAGTACCAACGGAACACCGGTAAATGACCTGGAAGCCTGGCGGATGGTCAGTGGCGGTGATGTAAGGTCCACCTCCGGGCAGGATCCGTTGCTGGTGAGTTTAACCACGCCGGACCTGCACCTGCAAGCCGGTTCACCTGCACGGAATACCGGCCTGGTGATCAGCGCTGCTATCAATGGAACCACGGATATTGATGGTAAACCCCGCATTGTAGATAACCGCATCAGCAAGGGCGCGCAACAGTAGCGTAAGCTGTTTTGAAAAAAAGAATAAATTTTTGTAATTTTTTTCACCCGCTTTCATGCGCAGGTTGTAGCTAAAACAGGGAACGCTTGTCATCCTCTTTCTTAAATCGAGATAAACTATTTTATGGGTAAAAAATGTATTAGAGATTGCTCCGGCAGGAAAGCCGTGCTGCGGCTGTTATTGTGCTGCTGTTGCTTTTTTTTCCTGATGAACAGCAGTATGGCACAGCAATATCCGTTGCAAAAGACGGTTACCATACGCCAGCAGAACGGATCGCTGTATCAGGCTTTTCAGACAATAAAAAAGCAAACGGGCCTGGTTTTCTTTTACAGCAACCAGGTGTTGAATGACAAGGAAAAAATAAGCCTGAATTTTCAGAATGCCCGCCTGGAGGAGGTGCTGGACTACCTGTTCCGCGACCGTGATGTCTCTTACCAGGTAAAAGGACAAAAGATCCTGCTGAATGAAAAAAAGAGGGCGCCGGTAAAAATGACTGAAAAACCGGTAAGGGTAATAGAAAGGGACAATGACAGTGCCCAGGTAAAGGGAACGGTGATGGATGCGGAAGGGGTGCCCATGGCAGGAGCTTCTGTAACTCCAAGAGGCGAACCGAACAGGGGCGTGATAACCAATGATATGGGAATCTTCACCATCGGTGCAAAGCCGGGCGATATACTGGATATATCGATGGTGGGCATGATGCCTCAGGAAGCAGTTGTTCCGAACAGAGGCGCACTGAAGATCACACTTGCTGCAAAAACGGATGCAATGAAAGATGTGGTGGTAGTGGGCTACGGAAAGCAATCAAAGATCACGGTCACGGGTGCGGTTTCTTCTGTAAACATGACAGACATGCGCACTCCGGTTCCCAATCTCAGCAATGCGCTGGCCGGTAAGGTTTCCGGTATCATCTCTGTTCAGTCGAGTGGCGA
Source organism: Niabella beijingensis (assembly GCF_020034665.1). Taxonomy (NCBI): domain Bacteria; kingdom Pseudomonadati; phylum Bacteroidota; class Chitinophagia; order Chitinophagales; family Chitinophagaceae; genus Niabella; species Niabella beijingensis. The sequence goes on from NZ_JAIQDI010000002.1 coordinate 191,902, forward strand.
ACCCGGCTACGATAACTCCACTTTTACCATCCGGGGTATCGGGAGCTTTACCGGTAATAATTCTCCGCTCATTATTGTGGACGGAGTACAGCGGGACGATGTGAACAGCACCTTCGGTGGTGCCTTTAATAATATCGATCCCGAAGATGTGGCCAGCATCACATTATTGAAAGATGCTTCTTCCACCGCCATGTATGGAGCCAAGGGGGCAAATGGTGTGCTGATCATCACTACAAAAAGAGGGGTTGCCGGCCGGCCCAGGATCTCGCTGAAGGCGGAAACCGGCCTTACGGGATTTACCAAAACACCGGAAATGCTGGACGGTGTCAGCTATATGGAATTGTTTAATGAGGCCCGGAGGAATATGGGACAGGAAGCATTTTACTCTCAGGAGCGGATCGATAAGACGGCCAGCGGACTGGATCCTTATATTTACCCCAATGTAAACTGGATCGATGCGGTATATAAGAAATACGCCTCCCTTACCAATGTGAACCTGAATGTATCCGGAGGCGGAGAGGCGGTACGTTATTTTTTGTCCGGCTCTTTTTATAACCAGGTAGGACCTTACAAGGTGGAAAAATTAAATGATTTTAATCCCAATCTGTCCTTTAAACGTTATGACTTTCGTACCAACCTGGATGTGAATCTTACATCCTCCACGTTATTGCAGATGAACCTGGCCGCAATGCTGGTAAACGCCCGTTATCCGGGCATTTCAGCCGGCCGGCTCTGGTACCAGAGTTATGCTACCACCCCGGTGGGTTATCCGGCACGTTACCCGGATGGCAAATGGGCAGGACCTACCAACAACGGAGGCGCCAACCCGTTGAATGAGGTACAGAACAGAGGGTATACTGCAGAATTCAGGCCTTCTGTGCAATCGGTTTTCACGTTAACACAAAAGCTGGATGCCATTACAAAAGGCCTTTCGGCTTATGGCCGTTTTTCCTTCGACAGCTATGGCGAGTTTGACAACAACCGCAATGGGATCAATGACCTGTATTATGCAACCGGCAGGGATGAGAATGGAGACCTTATCTATACCCAGTCCCGTTTCGGACAGCAGTTCCTGGGCTATTCACAAAGCTCTATGGGAGAACGGACGATGTACCTGGAGGCTAACCTGAACTATGACCGGGCCTTTGGTGCGCATCGTTTTGGTGGTATGATCTTATATAATATGCGCAACCGTCTGGTAAGTACGGCCGGGGATGTGATCGGCTCTATTCCTTACCGGAACCAGAGCCTGGCAGGGCGTGTCAATTATGGATATCTTGATAAATATCTTTTGGAAGTGAATGCCGGTTATACCGGGTCTGAGAATTTTGAACAGGGCCGGAAATTCGGTTTCTTTCCATCCGTCTCGGGGGGATGGGTGGTGTCAAAAGAAAAATTCTTTGAAGGATTGGGTAATACCTTCTCTCTTTTAAAATTGAGAGGCTCTTATGGCGTTGTAGGGAACGACAATATTTTCACCGGGTCACGTTTCCCTTATCTCACACAGATGGGAGGCGGGGGCAGCGCCGGCTTCGGTTTGAACGGCGGTGCTTTTAGCGGCATCACAGAGAATATTATCGGTATCGAAAACCTTACCTGGGAGCGTTCCTATAAAACCAATGTAGGTATCGAGATCGGCCTGTTCAACAAACTGAACATCATCGCCGATTATTTTGTCGACAACCGGAAAGATATCCTCGTGGAGCGGAAGACGGTCTCCTCCATTGCGGGTTATAGCGGGGCCCGGATCTTTGCCAACCTGGGGGAAGGCCGTAACAGCGGTATTGACGGCAATGTTGAATACAACGATCAGCTGGGTAAAGTCGGACTGCGGGTGTTCGGGAATTTTACCTATGCCGTCAATAAGATCCTGTTCCAGGATGAGCCGGCGCGGAAGTACGCCTACCAAAGCGGTACCGGTCACTCGTTTGGTGAGTTCAGCGGCTGGATCTCCGACGGGTTATTTATCGATCAGAATGATATCAGCAGCCGCCCGGTACAGCAGTTTGGGGTAGTGGCACCGGGGGATGTACGCTACCTGGATCTTAACGGGGATAAAGTAGTGGACGCCAATGACTGGACTTTTCTTGGAAAATCCTGGTTCCCGAAATGGTTGTATGGCGCAGGTTTTACGGTAAGCTATCACAATTTTGACCTGTCGGCACTTTTCCAGGGAATTGCCGATGTGGCGCTGATGGCGAACGGATCTGAAATTCGTGGCAATGGAGACGGGGTGGATGGTGTCGGTGTAATCCCTTTTTCCGGTCTGGGCCAGTATCCTAATAATACAATGAGCATTCTTAAAGACCGGTGGACAGCAGAGGATCCGAGACAGGATGCCTATTATCCCCGTCTGACCGTTGCAAGCCTGTCGGATAACAACTATCTCAACAGTTCCCGCTGGTTAAAGAACGGTGCGTACCTGCGGCTGAAGCAGGCCTCACTGGGGTATAATCTGACTGCTGAAAAATTGAAACGTTATGGCTTCAGCGCATTATATTTCTACCTGTCAGGGCAAAACCTGCTTACCTTTTCCAGGTTCAAATTATGGGATCCGGAGCTGGGCTCCAATGGCGCAAAATACCCCATTACACGTATGGGTACGTTCGGGATCAGGGCCCAGTTTTAAATCAATCACCGCAAATTCAATGTAACATGAAAAGAGTTTTTATATACGGTATGCTGGTTTATGTTGTGGTTAGCCTCGCAGGGTGTGCCAAATACCTGGATAAACAACCGGATAACCTGCTTACTTCTGATATGATCTGGCAGAAACGGTCTACCGCAGAATCCTACCTGTACCAGGTATACAGCCATGTACAGCTGCAACCGGATGATTACACTACACTGGGCGCCAGCGATGAAACGGCTTGCAGCCTGGCCGGATTAAATGTGCGTAAGATGAATGCAGGTAACTGGAGCGCACAGAGCTATTACTGGAATTACTGGCCCGATTATTACAGCGGCATCCGGCAGTCATTTGTATTTGAACAGAACATTGATAAAGTGCCGCCACAGGAATTGGGCGATGAGCTGAAGAACCAGTATAAAAGTGAAGTGCTCTTTTTAAGGGGATGGTTCTACTGGAGAATACTGCGGCAATATGGCCCCTTTGTGATCCTGCGGAACATACTGAGCTTAAACGAGGATTTTAGTAACTATACGCGTGCTCCTTTTGATTCCTGTCTGGCCGAGATCAACCGGCTGATGGATCGTGCAGCGGGCGGACTTCCCGCGAGCTGGGAGAGTTCTTCCAATTACGGGCGGCCTACCAAAGGAACCTGTCTGGCGGTAAAATCGCAGGCGGCATTGCTGGCTGCAAGTCCGCTGTGGAACGGTAATACCCTGTTTGCTTCGTTAAAGAACAATGATGGTACCCCACTGGCACCCGCCGGCTTTGATGCGGACAAATGGCGGGTTGCCGCTGCTGCTGCAAAGGCGGTGATCGATCTGAACACCTATAAGCTTTATGTAAACACCGATGACGGGGATGCGGTATTTGATCCGCTTGTTTCTTACAGGAATGTGTTTATTTCCAACTGGAACAGTGAGATCATCTTTTCCTCCAACCTGGCAGGGAATCCCTGGATCTGGGGCTGGGAAAAAAGATGTAACCCGGGTCCGGGAGGGATCAACATGCAGAATGCCACACAGAATATCGTGGATATCTTTTATATGCGCAACGGCAGAACGATCGATGATCCGGCATCGGGTTATGCAGAAGATGGGTTTGTACAAACCGATGATCCCGCAAAATGGGGACAGGCCCGGGATGGTATCAACCGGGGCTATATTGCCGGTAACAGTAACATGTATGTAAACCGTGAAGCACGGTTCTACGCAGCCATTCAGTACAACGGGAAGCCTGTGATCTCGGCGCCGACATCAGACGACCGGAATTATTTTTCCTCTGATCCGAATAAGGATGGAAGAGGCCGCGCAGAATTTTACTACAATGGAAAGTCGGGCACACTGGCTACCAATACGGGGGATATTACCGGTTATCTTGTGCAGAAAGGAGCAAACCCCGCGTCTAACATACGGAACGATCAGGCGCAGTACCGCCCCTATATCCATCTTCGCTACGCAGAAATATTACTCAATTACATTGAAGCGCTGAATGAATATGATCCCGGTAATCCGGATGTGCTCAGGTACCTGAATGCGGTCCGCTCCAGGGGCGGGCTCCCTGCTTTTGAAACGGTGTATCCCAATCTGGTGGGAAACACTGCAGAGATGCGAAAGGTGATCCTCCGGGAACGGCAGATCGAATTATGTTTTGAAGGCGACCGTTATTTTACACTGACCCGCCGGATGATGATGGGCGATACAAAGAACCGGGCCATTTATCGCATGAATGTAATGGCCAACGACAATGGCCAGGGATTTTCCTTTGCCGGGTTTTATACCCGGAACCTGCTGGAAACCCGCTTCTGGGCAGACCGCATGTACCTGTTCCCGATTGCGCAGGACGATATGGACAAGAGCAGGGGGCTGGTACAAAACCCGGGATGGTAATGCGTCTTAAAACCCATTGATCATTGCTTAATTAATTTGTATGAGAAAGAAATGGATCCTATATGTTATAGCAGGGTACCTGTTGACCGGGCTGCTGTATGCCTGCAAAAAAGATAAAAATGCCGGTCCTTCCGGTCCGGTAAGTATTGAACGTTTTACACCCGAGCAGGGAGGAGGACGAACCGAGCTGCTGATCACGGGTACCGGTTTTTCTTCGGATACGGCACAGCTATCCGTTACGATCAACGGGCGGCCTTTAAAAATTATCGGGGCCAATGAACGCCAGATCATGGCTATTGTTCCCAAAAAAATAGGATCGGGGCCGGTCGTGATAACCGTGAACGGACAAAGCGCTACCAGCACTGCTTCGTTTACGTACCAGTTCAACCGTATTGTAACCACATTCGCAGGCAGTGGCGTATATGGTTTTGCTAACGGAAAAGGAGCCGATGCTCAGTTTTATTTCTCGGATCCTGCAAACGCCTGGTACCGGAGTATGGGCGTGGTGGCAGACCGGGCGTTGAATGTATATGTGGCGGATCCCGGCAATCATTGTATCCGCAAGATCGATTCATCCGGTAATGTAACCTTGTTCGCCGGTGCGCCGGGTGTATCGGGTTATGCGGATGGAAAAGGAAATACAGCGCGCTTTTCCCTGCCTTATGGCCTGGCGCTGGATGCCGACGATAACCTGTACTGCGTGGATCCGGGAAACTGGGACATCCGCAAGATCACACCCGACGGAACGGCCACCACGCTTGGATTTGCACCGGGCGCGCCCTGGGGGATCGCCGTTAACAAGACTACCGGTATCATTTATTATACCTGTACCGATGCCGGCAGTATCCACAGCTTGCCGGTAGCTGGCGGCGGCAGCGCAACGGTGGCGGAAGGACTATCCTATCCTGCCGGGATTGCCGCCGATAAGAGCGGGAACCTGTATGTGTCGGTCAGCGGGGAACATGTGATCCGGAAACTGGCCGCCGGTACCTGGGCTTCTTCCATCATAGCAGGAACAAAGGATGTGGCAGGTTATGCGAACGGAGCCGGGGATAAAGCAAAATTCTCCTATCCGTGGGGACTGGCGATCGATGCCGACGGAAACCTTTATGTGGGAACAAATGGTACCTGGAACGGGGATCCTTCAGTGGGTGACCAGTCCGTGCGGATGATAAAGGCCGGCACCTGGGAGGTAGATCCCTTTGCCGGCGGTAATGTATCCGGCTTTATGAACGCAATCGGCACGGGTGCCAAATTCTCGGCTCCCATTGGGGTGGGCGTGGATAAATACGGAACCGTTTATGTGCTGGACAAGAACAATAATGTGGTACGGAAAATTGTTTCTGAATAAGTGAGCTGTCAGCAATCAGCTTTCAGCTGTCAGAGATGGGAAATAAGCTGATTGCAATAAAAAAAGCCGGCGATCGGTCGCCGGCTTTTTTTATTTGAAAAGAAATTACCGCATGAACAGCAACTCCCTGTATTTCGGCAGGTACCATTCTTTATCGTCCACCAGCAATTCCAGTTTGTCTACGTGGTAGCGGATCTGATCAAAGAATTTTGCTTTAACCTGGCTTTCGTATGCAATAGCTTTTGTGCGTGTGTCTTCAATTGCATTGCATATTTTACGCGCTTCGATCATTTGCTCAACGAGGTCGCTGGCTTTATTGATGTGTTCGGAAATTTTATCAAGGATCTGTTTCTGATTGGCATACGCTTCTTCCGACAATCCCGCTTCTTTCAGTCCCCGGATGTTCTGGCTCAGCAGATTCTGATAACGGATGGAAGGAGGGAGGATAATGCTGGTAGCCATTTCTCCCATGATACGTCCTTCGATCTGAACTTTCTTAATGTATTTTTCCAGTTCGATCTCATGGCGCGCCTCCAATTCGGAATGGGAGTAAATGCCATTTTCAACAAACAGCTTTGTGTTTTTTTCATTCACCATCGCATCCAGTGCAATCGGTGTTGTCTTTAAGTTGGGCAGACCGCGTTTTTCGGCTTCTTTCTCCCATGCTTCGCTGTAGCCATCGCCTTCGAAAAGGATCTTTTCGCTGGAGATGATATACTCGCGGATGATCTGCATGATGGCGATCTCTTTTTTCTCGCCTTTTTCGATCAGGCTGTCCACCTCTTTCTTGAACTGTTTCAGCGTTTGTGCCATGATGGTATTCAACGTGGTCATGGGGTTGGCACAGTTGGTAGAAGAACCTACAGCGCGCAGTTCAAATTTGTTGCCCGTAAATGCGAACGGAGAGGTACGGTTCCGGTCGGTATTGTCCTGGAACAGTTCCGGAATGGTCTTGTGAATGTCCAGTTTCAGCATGCTTTCATCCTGCTCATCCATTGCTTCGGAAACGCGCTCCTTCACTTCGTTCAGCACCTTGGTAAGGTACTCCCCGATAAAAACCGAGATGATCGCAGGAGGTGCTTCATTGGCTCCCAGACGGTGATCGTTCGGAGCAGAAGCGATGGAAGCTCTCAGGATATCGGCATAATCGTGTACCGCTTTAATGGTATTTACAAAAAATGTAAGGAACATTAAATTGGTCTTTGGCGTTTTGCCGGGAGCCAGCAGGTTCACACCGGTATCGGTGGCCATGCTCCAGTTATTGTGCTTGCCGCTTCCGTTAATACCCGCAAACGGTTTTTCGTGGAACAATACCTTCAGGCCATGGCGGGGAGCGATGCGGCTCATGGTATCCATCAGCAGCGTATTGTGATCTACCGCCAGGTTGATCTCTTCATAAATAGGCGCACATTCGAACTGGGCCGGTGCTACCTCGTTATGACGGGTGCGCAGCGGGATACCCAGCTTGTAACACTCATTCTCAAAATCGCGCATGAACGCGTATACTCTTTCCGGGATTGCTCCGAAATAATGGTCTTCCAGCTGCTGGTTCTTGGCCGAGTTATGTCCGTAAACGGTTCTGCCGGTCATTACTAGGTCGGGGCGGGCATTGAATAACCCTTCATCTACCACAAAGTACTCCTGTTCCCATCCCAGGGTAGCAGTTACTTTCTGCACATTGCGGTCGAAGTAGTTACATACATCCACGGCTGCCTTGTTCAGGGCATCAATGGATTTCAGCAATGGTGCTTTATAATCCAGCGATTCACCGGTATAAGAAATAAAGATGGTAGGAATGCACAATGTTCTGCCATATCCGATCTCAACGATAAAGGGAGGAGATGAAGGATCCCAAGCTGTATAGCCTCTTGCTTCAAATGTAGCCCGCAGGCCGCCGTTGGGGAAAGAAGAAGCATCCGGCTCCTGCTGGATCAGCGCGGCGCTGTCAAATTCTTCTATGGGCGTACCATCTCCTTTTAATGTAAAAAAGGAATCATGTTTCTCCGCAGTAGTTCCTGTCAGTGGCTGAAACCAGTGTGTATAGTGGGTTACACCCTTTGTTTCCGCCCAGGCACGCATGCCCGTCGCAATCTGGTTGGCTACATTGCGGTCGATTTTCTGACCGGCATTAATGGAAGCCTTCAGGCTTTTAAAAGCTTCATCACTTAAAAACTTTCTCGCGGTTTTCAAATCAAACACATGAGAACCAAAAACCTCCGTGATCTTCGGAGTGATCTTGCCTACATCCGTATTGTAGGTATGCAGCTCAGAAATTGCGTTAAATCTTAATGACATTTAAAAATAATTTTTTGCAAAAATAATATGAAAATAGTATTTATGATATAAATAATTTCTATTTTTTAAATAAATTGTATTCTTTTTTTTGATTATTCACTAAAAACCAGATGAATTGAATAAAAAATAATACATTAATTTATTTTTATATTTAATTTTCGCGCCAGTTTTTTCCAGTCTGTTCCCAGCAGCACAGGGGGGAGGATCAGCGGGAAAAGAATGGACCGGTAGCGTACTACGGCACTTAAGTTATTCACAGTATAACCGATCATCAATAAAATGCTGAATGCGAATACCAGGAGAAACAGGCTGAAAGGGCGGAATGTCTTTTTCCGGGGGAAGAACAGGAAAAGCAATATGCAGCAACCGGTAAGCAGGAGTTCAATAAATGCGGGGTAGATGACGGGCTTTTTCAGGTCCGAGACAAACGGACGGAAGGCAGACCGGGAGATGGCACCGGGCAGTTGTTGCATAAAACCGGCAAAATCGGGCCGCAGGCGGCTTACGGTCAGGGAAGAGCCGCCTCCGGTATGGTTGAATGCTTCCTGTTTGCTGAGCACGATGGCCGGAAAGTCGAGCGCCGGCCAAAGATATTTTGCGGTAAAGAAAAATACACCACCAAGCAGGTAAACGGCTGCAAAGATCCACAACCGCTGCCGGGGGAAACGGGTGGCAAGTATCCAGCAGATCAATGCCGGAAGCAATACCAGCAGGATATGGTTCCGGAGGGCAAAGAGCAGGAGCAATGCAGCAGGTAGCAACAGGTAGCTGGCAACCGGCCTCCTTTTTCCCGTGCGGAAATAAAGAATATATATAATAGTGCCTAATGCCAGAAAGGTAAGTCCGTCTTTATGCAGTCCGCTGGTCCAGTATAAAAAGGAGGGCACCAGGAAACAGCCGATGAGCAGCAATAGCCGGCTGCCCTGCAGGTGGTGCCGCATCACCCGGTAAACCGCCACCACACCAAAAAAGGTCAGAAATGAATAAAAGATGATGTTGATAAAATAACTGCCAAAGCTGAAACAGTTGAACAGGGATTCGATCCGGATATAGGTATTGTTCTTCAGATTGTTCCAGTACGAGTCACTGGAAGCGAAAAGGCTTCCGAAACTATTGGTGTACGGGTTGTAAAAAAAACTGGTGATGGCGCGAACCGGGCTTGTCAGCAGGATCTTTGTTTCTTTCAGACTTTCCGCATGCAGCGCCCAGGTATCCGTCTGGCCCGGCTGGGCTCCGTCAAACCAGTTGATCCAGCCATAGGCAACACCCATGGCCACTTTTAAAAGAAAAAGTACCATAAGCTGGAACCGGGAAAGCCCGCTGTTCCGGAAAAAACGGGTTGCAGTTACACACCAGCAGAACAGCAGGAGATAAACCGCAAAAAGCACCACTTCCAAATGAAAATCATTTAATGCTACAATGATAAACCATTAATTGCAGAAAAACAGATCTGAGGCGGGCCCGGGGCAGCGAATACCGGCTGTTTGTTTTGAAAAATGTTTGACGGCCGTTCAATGTTTCTGGATAAGAATGGCAGTAGTTTTGTAAATTCGCTGCGATTTTTTAATGCTACAATTAAATCAGCAATAAGATATAATGGAAATTACTGTAAAAACCGCAGAACAACTGCGTTTGACAAAAGAAGAATTTGAACTGATCCGGAAAAAACTGGGACGTACGCCCAATTTTAATGAGCTATGTGCCTTTTCCGCCATGTGGAGTGAACACTGCAGTTATAAGAATTCCATTAAATGGCTGAAGACCCTTCCGCGCGATGGCGGCCGCATGCTGGTAGCGGCAGGTGAGGAAAATGCAGGACTGATGGACATCGGCGACGGATTAGGGGTTGTATTTAAGATCGAATCACATAATCACCCCTCGGCACTGGAGCCCTTTCAGGGTGCGGCTACCGGGGTGGGTGGTATCCACCGGGATATTTTTACCATGGGTGCCCGTCCGATCGCGGCGCTCAACTCCCTGCGTTTCGGAAAGCTGAATGAGGCTAAGACCCAACACCTGCTGGCAGGAGTGGTGCACGGCATCGGGCATTACGGCAACTGTTTCGGCGTACCCACTGTTGGGGGTGAAATTTATTTTGACCAGTGCTATCATACCAACCCGCTGGTGAACGCCATGAGCGTGGGCATTGTAAAAGCAGGAGGAACCGTTTCTGCCACAGCAGAAGGAAAAGGAAACCCGGTTGTTTTTGTGGGCAGTGCCACCGGGAAGGATGGCATCGGCGGCGCTTCCTTTGCTTCTGCGGATATTACCTCGGAGAGCGTACAGGAATTACCTGCGGTACAGGTGGGCGACCCCTTCCAGGAAAAGAAATTGCTGGAGGCCTGCCTGGAAGTGATCCAGACCGGTGCTGTGGTAGGCATGCAGGATATGGGTGCTGCAGGTATCATCTGCTCTACCGCAGAAATGAGCGCAAAGGGCGGTGTGGGAATGCGCATCGACCTGGATAAAGTGCCTACCCGCCAGAAAGATATGAAGGCCTGGGAACTGTTGCTGAGTGAAAGCCAGGAGCGCATGCTGCTGGTGGCGGAGAAAGGAAGGGAGGATGAAGTGATCGCGGTATTTGAAAAATGGGACCTGCCCGCAGCGGTGATCGGTGAGGTTACCGATAACGGACTGCTGGATTTTTATATGAACGGGCAACTGGAAGCCTCCGTACCCGCTGAAGAGCTGGTACTGGGGGGCGGTGCACCGCAATACGACCGGGAATACCGGGAACCGGCTTACCTGGAGCAGATCCGGGCATTTGATGGTACCTCCATTACTGAACCGGCAGACCTGAAAGCCGTTGCCGAACAGCTGGTGACCCTGCCTTCGATAGCGTCTAAGCGCTGGATCTATAACCAGTACGACAGCATGGTGGGTACTGTGAACACCTCTACCAATGCGCCTTCCGATGCAGCGGTGGTTACCATAAAAGGCACCAAAAAAGGACTGGGCATTACTACCGATTGTAACAGCCGTTATGTACACGCTGATCCTTATAAAGGTACCATGATCGCGGTGAGCGAAGCTGCCCGCAACCTGGTGTGCAGCGGTGCTCAGCCACTGGGTGTGACCAACTGTCTGAATTTCGGAAATCCCTATGATCCCGAAGTGTACTACCAGTTTGTAAATGCGATAAAAGGAATGGGAGATGCCTGCCGGAAATTTGATACACCCGTTACCGGTGGCAATGTTAGCTTTTACAACCAGAACCCGGACGGCCCGGTAAATCCCACACCTACTATTGGTATGGTGGGGCTGCTGGAAGATATTGGAAATAAAATGACGCTCGATTTCAAGCAGGAAGGGGATGTGATCTACGTATTGGGAAAACAGCCTGAAGATCTTGGAAGCTCCGAATACCTGTACCATGTTCATGGTGTAACGCATTCGCCGGCCCCTTATTTTGAGCTGGAAGAAGAGTTTGCCCTTCAGCAGGCGCTCGCCGGACTGATCAGTGATCAGGTGATCGCTTCTGCGCATGATATAAGCGAGGGCGGTCTGCTGATCACGTTGCTGGAAAGCGGTTTTGGCCGCGGACTTGGATTCAGCATTAAAACCAGCGGTTCCATCCGGAAAGATGCTGCTTTGTTTGGCGAAGCCCAGAGCCGTGTGGTGGTAAGTGTTGCAGCGGATAAGGCTGCTGTATTTGAGCAGCAGGCCGGTGTTGTTTTTGAAAAGATCGGAACCGTAAACGCCGGAGCGCTTCAGGTAAACGGCGAAGACTGGGGAACGATCAGTGCATGGAAAGATAAATATGACACGGCGATAGAAAGCTATCTTGCAAAAGAAGCAGCAACGGAAGCAATGGGAGGATTGTAGGGGAAATACCCAAATCTCAAATCTCAATTCTCAAATCTCTGGTCTCAAATCAAAGAACTAAAATGAACATAGCGATCATCGGTGGCGGAAATCTTGGAACCGCAATTGCGGAAGGACTGATTAAAAGTAAATTCTGTAAGGCGGAAGCGATCACGGTCACCAAGCGGAATCCAGCAACACTGAAAGAACTGGAGAAAAAAGGCGTAAAAATCAGTAACGATAATTCCGCAGCTGTGAAGCAGAGCGATCTGGTGATCCTGGCGGTAAAACCCTTCCAGGTGGCTGCGGTTATTGAAGGATTTAAAAAACAACTGACTGCAAAACACACGGTAGTATCCGTGATCACAGGTGTTTCCCTGACAGATCTCCAGGAGATGGTAAAAAAGGACCTGCCTGTTTTCCGTGCCATGCCCAATACAGCCATTGCCATCCAGGAAAGCATCACCTGTATCAGCTATGCCAACGCGACGGAAAAGCAGGCCGCTTATGTAGTAGATATGTTCAATACCCTGGGCAAGGTAGCGCTGATCGATGAAAAGCTGATGGATGCCGCTACGGTGCTGGGAGCCTGCGGAACCGCTTTTGCATTGCGCTATATCCGTGCCAATATCCAGGCCGGTATCGAGATCGGCTTTGATGCAAAAACGGCGAACCTGATCGCCGCACAAACGGCAAAAGGCGCTGCGGAGCTGCTGCTCAAAAATGGCAGTCACCCCGAGCAGGAAATTGATAAAGTGACCACACCAAAAGGCTGTACCATCGTAGGGCTCAACGAAATGGAACATCGCGGGTTCAGCTCTTCGCTCATCCGCGGGGTAATTGCCAGCTATAAGAAGATCGCAAAGGATTAATTATGGCCTCTTGACCCGGCGCCCTGTACCTACAGGGGCCTTGCACCAAAACAAAAATTTTAATTCCGGCAAGTTTTTTTATCTTTGCATGACCTTTCAAATTTTCCACAGGATTTTATGGGTCATAGCGGGCTGATTTTATTTTTTCGGAGATAATGCAGACTGGATATTGTCGAAACAGGTTGAGTTTTTTCGTGAAATGATTCTTGTTAAGGAATAATTTATTGATTTTAATATACCATTATGGCTAAGTATGTATTTGTAACCGGAGGGGTGTCCTCCTCATTAGGAAAAGGAATTATTGCCGCGTCGCTGGCAAAACTGTTGCAGGCGAGGGGACTGAGGGTTACGATACAGAAATTTGATCCGTACATCAATATCGATCCGGGTACCCTGAATCCTTACGAGCACGGGGAATGCTATGTGACGGAAGACGGCGCGGAAACCGATCTGGACCTGGGCCATTACGAGCGTTTTCTGAACATCTTTACTTCACAGGCGAACAATGTGACCACCGGCCGTATTTATCAGACCGTGATCAATAAAGAGCGGGAAGGGGCCTACCTGGGCAAAACGGTACAGGTAGTGCCGCATATCACCAATGAGATCAAACGCCGCATGATGGAGCTGGGCACCACCGGCGAATATGATATTGTGATCACGGAGATCGGCGGAACCATCGGTGATATTGAAAGCCTGCCTTTTGTGGAGGCCATACGGCAGCTGCAATGGGAGCTGCCCGATGAAGATACCGTGGTAATTCACCTTACACTGGTTCCCTACCTCAAAGCAGCAAAAGAATTAAAAACCAAGCCCACACAGCACAGTGTGCGCATGCTGAGCCAGGAAGGAGTGCGGCCGGATATCATCGTATGCCGGACCGAAAAACCCCTTACCCCTGAATTGCGCCGGAAGATAGCGCTGTTCTGTAATGTGCGGCAGGATGCGGTGATCGAATCTGCAGATCAGTCGACCATTTATGAAGTGCCGATGGCCATGCTTCGTGAACGGCTGGACCTTACGGCACTTAAGATCATGGGCATCACCGATTTTAAAGAACCGGAACTGGGGCGCTGGCGTGCGTTCCTCGATAAAGTAAAATATCCCAAGTCAGTAGTGCGTATCGGGCTGATCGGGAAATACCTGGAACTTCAGGATGCCTATAAATCCATCCTGGAAGCCTTTGTGCATGCCGGTGCGGTGAACGAATGCCAGGTGCAGATCGTGAATGTGCACAGCGAATACATCACTCCGGAAAATGTAGCAGAAAAACTGAGCGGGCTGGAAGGGCTGCTGGTGGCGCCGGGTTTTGGCCTCCGTGGTGTGGAAGGAAAAATAACAGCCGTGCAGTATGCACGTGAGAACGGGCTGCCGTTCTTTGGGATCTGCCTGGGAATGCAGATGGCCGCCATAGAATTTGCCCGGAATGTGCTGGGACTGAAGGGGGCTAACTCAACAGAGATGGATGAAAATGCGCAGGATCCGGTGATCGATCTGATGGAAAGTCAGAAAAACATCACGGAAAAGGGCGGTACGATGCGCCTGGGGTCCTATGCCTGTGAGCTTAAGGAAGGCAGTCTGGCTGCAGCCATTTATGGCACACAGCATATTACTGAGCGCCACCGCCACCGCTGGGAGTTCAACAACAACTACCTGGAAGCCTTTGAAAATGCCGGTATGGTAGCCAGCGGAAAGAACCCCGAAAGTGGTCTTGTGGAAGTAATTGAATTGCCCTCACATCCCTTCTTTGTCGGTGTCCAGTTCCACCCCGAATTAAAGAGCACTGTGGAAAACCCGCATCCGGTTTTTGTTAAGTTTGTGGAGGCTGCAGTAGAGCATGCAGCGGCCAACAGCATCCCGGCCAAGAAAAGCGATACGGTAAATGTTGATTTATAATTGATTATATAATTCATGAAAATAATGTCGCCTGTACCCCGGGCGACTTTTTTTTGTGAAATCGGCAAAGACAAATCCCCCGCTTTGTCTTATCTTTGCCGCCTCAAAAATATACGTAAGTAATGAATTTTGACCGGAATACGATCATCGGGTTTGGACTTTTAGCGGTACTCTTCTTCTTTTATTTCTACTACAATAATCTGCAGCAGGGAGAACACCAGAAGCAGCAGGCCAAACAGGATTCCATCGCCAATGCACTGAAACCAAAGCTGGATACTGCTGCCATGCGGCTGGATTCCATCCGCGCCGATTCCCAGCGGCATGTGGCCAGTGCCGGAATGTTTGTGAGTGCGGCACAGGGCGCCGAGCAACTGGTGACAGTGGAGAACGAAGTGTTTAAGATCGCTTTTACCAACAAAGGCGGACAGCCGAAATATGTAGAGCTTAAGAAATTTAAAAATGCGATGGACAGCCAGCACGTGCGGCTGGCGGCCACCGATTTTAATAAGATCAGCTATGCGATCAATACTGCGGCCAACCAGAGCGCCCAGACGGCCGATCTGTATTTCAGCAACGGAAGGGTAGAGCCGGGACCTTCCGGATCAAAACTGGTGACATTTGAATTGAAAGGAGGAGACAGCACATCAGGTGCCGGCGCTATCACGCACCAGTTCATTATCTATCCCAACGACTACAAGATCGATTTTAATATCGGTCTGTTGCAGCCCGGCAGCCTGTTGTCACAAAATACCATGAATATGGTTTGGCAGTATGATGCCGCCCAACAGGAGTCCGATATTGAGTTTGAAAAACAGAATACACAGATCGGCTATATGGAGAATGGTAATTTCGATTATCACACCATCGGCCGCAAAGACCACGTGAATTTTGAAAAGAGTGTGAACTGGATCGGCATCCGCCAGCGCTTCTTTAATACCTTCCTGGTGGCCAAGGATAATTTTGCCGGTGGCAAGATCTCCTGGTCCATACCTCCGGATGCCAACAAGGAAGTGGTAAAAAGCACGGCCAATATGCAATTAAAAGTGCCTGCCGGCAATGCTGCCAATGTAGCCATGAGCATTTACTACGGACCTGCTGATTTTAATATCCTTAAGAAATACGATAACGGCTTCAGCAAAATGGTTAATCTCGGACAGGGCATGTATGCCTTTGTACGGCCGCTCAACCAGTATGTGATCATCCCCGTATTCAATGCGATGAAGAGCTTTGTGACCAATTACGGTATTGTAATTGCGTTGCTGACACTGGTGATCCGACTGCTCATTTCACCGCTTACCTATAAGAGCTACCTGAGTGGCGCCAAGATGAAGGCACTGCGGCCGGAGATCGCCACATTGAAAGAAAAATTCGGAACCGACCAGCAGGCGATGAGTATGGAGCAGATGAAACTCTTCAGGGAGGCCGGGGTTAACCCGCTGGGAGGCTGTATTCCGGCATTGTTCCAGATCCCGATCTTCTTTGCGCTGTACAGCTTCTTTAATTCCAGCGTAGACCTGAGGGGAGCGGATTTCTTATGGTCGCACGACCTGTCGGCCTTTGATGCGCCCCTCAACTTTGGTGTTCACATACCATTGCTGGGCAGTCACCTCAGCCTGTTTACCATTACGGCTACCGTCACCAGCTTGCTGATCTCAATTTACAGTATGAGTATGTCGCCCGATCAGAGCAACCCGATGATGAAATACATGCCGTATATTTTCCCGGTATTCCTGCTGTTTATCTTCAACAGGCTGCCTTCGGCACTTACCTGGTATTATACGGTGTCCAACCTCATTACGCTGGCATTGCAGTTTGTGATACAGAATTATATCATCGATCACGACAAGATCCTCACGCGGATACAGGAAAACCGCAAAAAGCCAAAGACTAAATCCAAGTGGCAGGAGCGGCTGGAACAGATGCAGGAGCAGCAAAAGCAAATGCAGGATCAGCGGAAGAAAAAATAGCTACAGGAATTCGGGATATAAGAACTGAGTGCTGAGATTATCTCGGCACTCAGCATTTAATTGCCACGCTTTAGCTGAAGGTATTAACTTATATCTCAACTCTCAAATCTGAAATCTCAATAGCCCTACCGGTCCAGTTCCATTTTTAGTTTCTCTTTCAACTCTTTTACCAGCGGGTATTTTTCAATCATTTTCTGGTATTGCTGTACGGCCGTAAGTGGCTTGGGGTCATTATTCCCGGTCACCTCCACATTTTCCCGTTTGGTGATGTAGAACTGGAGCTGGGTATTGGAAAGGCGTTGTTGCAGGAACTCCGACGTTTGCGTTTTACAGCTTTCAATAAACCGGTACTCGATCGCATTAGCCGTATATACATAAAAGGAATTGTCATCGAGCACTTTCAGCTGAGCCAGGTCAAAGCTCTGGGCAGCCGAGTTCTTGTTTTCTTTTAATAACACGATAAAAGCATCCCAGGCTTCCTGTAATGTTTCCTGTGTCAGGGGCTGATCCACCTGCTCTACATGGGTGTCTTTGAATTGCTGCCGCAGTTTTTCCAGGCTGCTGATCTTTCTTGAAGAGGCGGGCTCTTTTTGCACCGGCGGAACTGGAGCCACCGGCCGCGGTGCCGGTTCTTCAATGATCAGCCGGCTGGCCTGTGGTGCCGGTGTAGTGGCAGGTACTGTTTCCTTTAAGGTGGCGGATCTCGCCAGCACGGGTTGGATGTTACGGAACGGGACCGCAACCGCTTTATCCGCTATTTTTTTTTTAACCAGCCCGGCATCGCCGGCGGCCAGTTCCATTGCCTGTTGCAGGTAACAGAGCTTGATCAGCGTCAGCTCCACGTGCAGCCGCTTATTGCGGGCAGCTCGGTAATTGATCTCGGATTCGTTCAATATATTCAGTGCGCTGATCAGGAAGGAGGCCGGCGTGTTCTTTGCCGTTTCGAGATATTTCTGTTTAAAGCTCTCCACGGTATCCAGCAGTGCCACCACTTTTTCATCCTTGCTCACCAGGAGGTTCCGGATAAATGCGGCAAAGCCGTTCAGTACCAGGTCACCTTCAAATCCTTTCCGGTTGATATCATCATACAGCAGCATCGCCGAGGAAAGGTCCTGTTGCAGCATATGATCCAGTAGTTTGAAATAATAATCCTCATCCAGGATATTAAGATGTTCCAGGGTGTTGGTATAGTTCAGTTCACCATTGGTAAAACTTACGATCTTATCCATGATGCTCAGCGCATCGCGCATACAGCCCTCGCTTTTCTGGGCAATGGTCTGCAGTGCCGCCTTCTCTGCGTTTACACCTTCCTTCTCACAGATCGCTTCCAGATGCTCTACGGTATCATTGGTGGTGATCCGTTTGAAATCAAAGATCTGGCAACGGCTGAGGATGGTCGGCAGGATCTTGTGCTTTTCGGTGGTGGCCAGGATAAAGATGGCATAAGGCGGTGGTTCCTCCAATGTTTTCAGGAACGCATTGAAGGCCGAAGAGCTCAACATATGCACCTCATCTATAATATATACCTTGTAGCGGCCGGCCTGTGGTGCAAAACGCACCTGGTCTACAAGAGTCCGGATATCATCCACGGAGTTATTGCTCGCCGCATCCAGTTCGTGGATATTCAATGAAGTGCCCTGGTTAAAGGATACACAGGAGTTGCATTCGTTACAGGCCTCACCATCCGGGGTGGGATGTTCGCAGTTGATGGTTTTGGCCAGAATCCGGGCACAGGTGGTCTTACCTACTCCGCGGGGACCACAGAACAGGAACGCATGTGCTAGCTGGTTCTGTTTAATGGCATTTTTTAATGTAGTGGTGATATGTGCCTGTCCTACAACCGTATCAAAGGTCTGGGGTCTGTATTTGCGCGCCGAAACAATAAATTTATCCATGAAAAGCTCCTGATATTATCTAACAAATGTAACATAATTGGATAAGCTTTTGTTGTGGCCGGGATGAATGTGGAAAAGTGTCAGAGACCGGTATTGCGATTGCTTTTCCGGTCCTTTCTGTTGGGTGCAGCGGGTGCCATTTCCTTCTTTTTTAAGGAGATAGCGGTAGCATTTTTAAAAGAAAAGATTTGCTGCGTTCCGGAAGGGATCGCTATGTTTTGCAGGAGCACCTGATGTACGTCATCGAAGTAAAGCGGATAACGGCCATCAGGTTTTTCTGATTGAAACGATGCATTGGTCATTTTCAGGTTTTTGACGTGCCGGGCCCAGAGCCCCCAGGAGGGCTGCAGTTTCAGGTTGGATGCATTGTACTGGCCTACACCCAATTCCGGAGGGTTGGCAACGGTATCGGTAGCCGGATGCCCGCCTTTTACAAGAACGGTGATGTCATTGAAACGGATGTTGCTGATATAGGCCGTGTGTCTGCCATCCGGTAAACGGAACGGAAGCCCGCCCTCAACATGCTTTGCATCCGGCAGCTGGTAACCTGCAATGATCGGGGAAGCGGTCCGCTGTGTTCCGTTATAGGGTGTCCAGCGCCGGCCTTCTTTTCCATAAGAACTTCCGCCATATACTTCTGAAATATCCACACCGTTCAGAAAAATATCCTCTACTTTTCCCATGGATACATTTGTTACCAGCAATTCATCCCGGGTGGTGCCATTTTCAGTAAACCGGAAACGCTGTACATCCGCACCCAGTACGCGTCCCCTGTTTGAGATCGAAATAAAGAAGGGCGTATAGGTACGCAGCATTTTAGAACGGTGGTGTAAAACACCGGTATGCCCGCAGTTGAGATGGATGTTCCGGATATGTCCGCCGTCATTGGTGGAAATGGAAAACCCGGCTTTGTTGGCTCCCAGTACATAGATATTGTCTACACAGATATCGGTGATATCGTCTGCTGTTTCCGATCCGATCTGGAAAAGATTGCAATTGGTATCGCCGATGACATTTCGCACCCTGTAATTTTTAGCCGGTCTGGTAAAACCCAGTGAACAATCCGAACCGGGCTTTACGATATCATCAGAGCTTACTTTTGAATAGATATTTGTGACAGTAACCTCATTGCAGCTCATAAAATCGTAGATATCGCGGGCATTACCGGTATGGAGCCGGGCAAAATAGGTATCATGCACGTCAATGGAATCCGTACCGGTAGCCAGCAACACAAAATGACCGGCGCGGTCGATCTGGAGCATGTTCTGTGTATTGAAGTCCTTTGTTTTGTTTTTTAAAATGTAATAGGGCGCATCCGCTGTGCTGTCGTACCAAAGGTCTTCATTTCGCTGGATACCTCCGATCTCCACAGCGGTACAGAGTTTTAGGGAGAACATCTTATCACAACGATTGTCTGAGGGGTTGTTCATTACTTTGTCGCCGGTTACCAGGTTGCCGTCACCGGTGATGCGACCATTGCCGATAATTTTTATATTGTGCAGCCGTTCTCCGAAGAACATTGCATTTTTGAAAAAAGTATGTCCCACATCCTGTTTGGTCAGCCAGTTCTCAGGGTTTTCGTAGGGACCTTTGTCGGTGGGCGACAGTCCTGAGCGGTATTTTTTATCACTGAACCAGGTGCTTTCCGGGGCATCACCGCCTTTCAGGGCTTTTATAACGGCTCCTGTTTCCAGGTAAAGCCACACATTACTTTGCAGGTGCAGGGTACGAACATTATAAATGCCTTTGGAAAATAAAAGGGTACCGCCTCCCGATTGATGTATTGTTTTCAGCGCCTGGTTGATCTTGTCAGTCGCATCTTCTGTATCGGAGCCGGTAATACCGAACTGTTTTGCATCGGTTTTCCCCGAGTAAAATGACACGCTGTTTGATACGCCTTCATGAGGGCCTCCTTTTACGCGCAGCCGGAAATGGTATTGTTTGTCTGGCTGAAGACCGGTGATGCGGGCGTTGCCGGCTGAAGGATCGATGGTTGTCTTTATGCTGCTCCAGGTCTTTCCCGAATCAAGTGATTGTTCTGTTTCAATTCCGGAAGCTGCTACGGGCGCCCATTTCAGCAGTGTGCGTGTATATAATCCTCCGGCTTCATTATAGGTGCCCGACGCGGGTATCCGCTCCAGGTCGCTGATAAGAGGTGTTATTATAAGAGTGGAGGTACTGTAGCTGCTTGTCAGCACTTCGGGGGCGCTGGTGGTATAAGCAGCCTGAATCTGCCGGTTGCCGGCTGTTTCAAAACGGACACCCTGGATGGTGATCTTGAGGTCGGCACCGTTATCCGGGCGCAGGTCAAGATGTTTAAATGTAAGTGTTTGTCCGTTGTCTGTTATGTCAACCGATCCTGTTCTGAGATAGGGATATCCTGTTCCGGTGCGGCCCGCTGATTGTTGGCCGAGGTCTTTTAACAATACTTCCCCACGCCCGATAATATTTACGGAAGTATTTTCCGGTGTGGCCTTTACCTCCTCCGGTAAGCGGACCGTTACGGTTGCATCCGGGCTTCGCTGGCCGGCCTTATACCAGAATGTGAGATCGGTGCGCGTATTTACGGTACGATTTTTTTGTACAATTGTAAGCGTGCCATTCAATGCTTTACGGATCAGCTTTATAATGAACTGTTTTGAACGCCCGTCCGGATGCGGTGCTATAAGCCGGTCTCCTGCTGCAACGGTACCGGATGTTTTATGCGTCCCGTTTGCTGCACTGATCTGATACGGAACGGCAGCGTCCCGAAACGCAGACAGGAGTTGGGCTACAGTGGGGGTGATCTGTACCAGGCCACTGTCTTCCGGTGTATCCACACTGAATGAATAGGTGGCTCCTGTCGTTATCAGCAATGTGTCGCCATCAATCCCTGCTATAAAAGGCTCCGGCAGATGCTGCTGGGCATATAGCAGGGAAAAGAACGGGGCAACAAACAGGAAAAGCAATAATGATTTCATGAACAGGATTTTTTTATGAAGTGCCGGCCGTTCAATGGCTCAGCGTTGTCCGGCTGCGGCGCTCTTTCTGGTAGACCAGCGGGCTCATGCCGGTTATTTGTTTAAAACATTTGTGAAACGAAGTGAAATTGTTAAAACCGCTTTCATAACACAGCAGCTTAACCGAGCTATCTGTTTCCACCAGCAGTTTGCAAACGTACCCGATCCTTAATTCGGTGACAAACCTCGAATAGGTTTTCCGTGTCCGCAGTTTAAAATACCGGCAAAAGGAATTGGGACTTACATTGGCTACTCCGGCGATCTCGCTCAGATGGATCTTACGCCGGAAATGTTTCATCGTGTATTCGTATACATCATTGATCCTCCGTTCTTCTACTCTTCCGGGTGCGGGAGACGGAGCTTCAGAGGCCAGACTGGTCACTTCTGCCCATCCCGCGATCTTTGATAAAAGGGTCACCAGTGAGATAATGCGGTAAGGCCCGTTGATCTCCTGCAGGTAATGAAAGGAATGTATCAGTGCCCGCGTCCTTCCGTGGATCAGTAATCCCCGTGCTGCCCGCTTCAGCAGATCGCGGATGCTGTTGTTTTCGGGCAGATCGAGGAATTGACGGCCCCAGAAAGCTTCCTGGAAGTGAATGGCGATCACGTCAATGGGCATGTCTTCTTCGAAAAAGGAGTCATCGAAGCGCCAGTAATGCGGCACATTGGCACCGATAAGACAAATGGTGCCGTCGGTGAAATTCCGGATATGGTCGCCGATCAGCAGCGTACCGCTTCCCCTGGCAATATAGATCAGTTCCACTTCCTTATGGCAGTGCCAGCGGTTATTGAGCGGTGTAAGGTCCCTTCTTACATCGAACGAAGTACCCGGCAGGTGCGCCATTTTCAAAACATGTGGTTTCATTCAAAATCGTTATTAACTCGGATTAGTAAACGAAATATACACCACAATTGAAAAGCCAAAAGAGGTAAAGCCAAAATAGTTTAGTAGTTGGTTAATATCGAAAAACCTGAAGCAACAAAAACGTCTTTATTTGCAATCTGTGCAAACGATTGAACATTTTTAAAAAAACATGCTATATGACGTATTGCTTTATGACGAGAAAACGGAAAGTCCTAAAACTGCTGATCCTGTTTCCGCTGCTGCTTTCTTTTCCCGTTTTTTTGCTGGCGCAAAAGAACATCCAGATAACGGGGACCGTGCTGGATGAAAAAGGCGACCCGGTTTCGCAAGCCTCTGTGGGACTAAAGGATTCGGATCGCGGAACCATGTCCGATTCTTCCGGACGATTTTCCATTTCCGTTCCCGACGGAAAAGGAACCCTGGTGTTCTCGGCCATCGGTTTTACGAACCTGGAACAGGAACTGAATCAGGAACGGACCCTCAATGTGGTGCTGAAGCAGGCACTGAACGACCTGGATGAAATTATTGTGGTGGGCTACGGAACGCAACGAAAGCGGGATGTTACAGGAGCGATCAGCTCCATTAATGCCAAAACGATCGAAGAGAAACAACCGGTATCGATCTTTGATGCGATACAGGGGGCAGCCCCCGGTGTACGGGTAATGTCCAATTCCGGTGCTCCCGGTGCTTCGTCTTCGATTACCGTACGGGGACTTTCAACCTTGTCGGATGCGGGTGTAAGTCCGCTTTATATTGTGGATGGTGCTCCAATGGACGACATTAATAATATCAATCCGAACGATGTGCAGTCCATTGAGATCCTGAAAGATGCAGCTTCAGCGGCCATCTATGGGGCAAGATCGGCCAACGGGGTGGTTATTATTACAACCAAGAAAGGCATATCGGAAAAACCGCAAATAACAGCGGGGTATCTGCGCAGCTATAATACGTTGTCCAACCGCATATCGCAGGCCAACCGTTTACAGCGCCAGATGTTCGACCGCAGGACAAACCTGGGTCTGGATCCCAAGCCGGATGACTCCACGTCGTTTTCAAGAAATTCGGACAATGACTACCAGTCGCTGATGACGCAAACAGCCGTGCGCAACCAGGTTGATCTGGGTATTATGGGGGGCAGTAAAACCCTGAACTATTACAGCAGCCTGCAATACCTGGATGAAACGGGTATCCTGATCACCAGTTATAATAAACGGTTGTCGTTTCGTACGAATATAGATTACAAACCGTCCAAGCGTTTTTCAATGGCGACCCGTGTTAGTTTTTCCTATCAGAACAGGAATAATATCAGTGAAGGAAATATGCTGCAACAGGCATTGCAGCGGCCTCCGGGAATGGCCTTGTACTTTCCGGACGGGGAGTATATTTATTTTAACGGAGGAAGAAGAAACCCGCTGGCAGAAGCGTATCTGAGAAAGGATGTAACACAAATTTACAGGGGCCTCATTTACCAGGGTTTTGATTTAAATGTAATGACTGGACTGAACCTGCACGCAGACGCCTCTGCTGATGTTCAGATAAGGAGAAGCAATTCTTTTGTCTCAAAGCTGTTGTCTAACAGTAATCCTGCCATCAGCACCGGCGCGGATAATGCAACCCTGCCCATACGCTTGCAGGGGAATGTATTTGCCAACTATAAAAAAACTTTTTCCGGTGGACACAATTTTTCTGCCATGGCAGGAATGAATATGGAAAGGGACCGTGAGGAAGAATTAAATATTAAAGGCAGTCTTTTTGTAACGGAAGCGGTTCAGACACTGAACGCCGCGGGGCAGTATGATCTTACCAATGTATACTCTACTGCTACGCAATCGTCACTAATTGGTTTTGTAGGACGTGCCAGTTACGACTACCAGGGACGTTATTTACTGAATGTGAATTTCCGTCGCGATGGATCCTCCGTTTTTGGTCCTGAAAACCGGTGGGGTAATTTTCCTTCCGTTTCTGTAGGCTGGCGCATCAGCGACGAGAAATTTATGAGTTCATTGCGCGATGTAGTGACGGACGCCAAGTTGCGTCTTAGTTATGGCGCAACGGGCAATTCGGGCATCGGAGATTATGATGCTGCACAGCAATATATTTTCGGCGGTTATTTCTACAACGGGGTAAGCGGAGTACGTACCAATACGAGGATGGGAAACCCGTTCCTGAAATGGGAATCCACTACGCAAAAGAACGTAGGTCTGGACCTCACACTCTGGAACGGACGTTTAAGTTTTACCGGGGACTATTATATAAAACAAACCTCCGATCTGCTTTACGACAGTCCATTACCGTTTGAAGTGGGATTCCCCGGTAAAGCCCGTGTGAATGCGGGGGGTATTGAAAATAAAGGGATCGAGTTAATGGTGTCCGGCTACCCGGTAAGAACCAAGGATTTCAACTGGCAGACAACACTGAACTGGTCAAATGTGCGCAACCGGATCACGGATCTTCCGGTAGATTATATTGATGATATCTGGAGCGTACAAAAAGGGAAGGAAGCGGGAAATTTTTTCGGCTATAAATTTCTCGGTATTTATGAATACGACCAGTCCAATGCCTATACCGATGATTACAAAACAAGATTGACCCCCCAGTTTAAAAAAGATGGCAATGGTAATGTGATCATCGAGAAAAATAACCAACCCATTCTTATCGGGTACACACTTCCGGATGGAACGGCTTATAATGGTACCGTAAAACAACTGACCACTAATGGCGTTGTGTCCAAAGGCGGAGATGTGATCTGGCAGAATCTTCCTGATGCAAATGGCGTGTATGATGGAAACATCGGTAATGAAGACCGTCAGTTCCTGGGGCATGGCCAGCCGCGCTGGAGCATGGGCTGGTCAAACAGTCTTAGCTATAAGGACTTTGCGCTTTCGTTTAATTTCTATGGTAATTTTGGGAACACTATCTATAATGAAAACCGCAGGAACCTGGCGTCCTTCTCTAATTCCAATACGACACCCGATGCTTATTTCATTTTAAACATGTGGAAGTATCCGGGACAGATTACGGACTCGTATATTGGTGGCAACAAGGACGCAGATAACATGCGCAGAGGGGGAAGCCAGTACCTTGAAAACGGATCTTTTGTTCGGTTGCAGAGCCTGCGGTTAAGCTATCGCCTGCCGGCACGGATCAGTAAGAAAATTGCTTCTAAAAGTTTTGTTGTTTACGTTTATGGCAACAATCTCTTCACCTGGACCGACTACACCGGATTTGATCCGGAAGTTTCTCAGATAAGCGTATTAAAGCCCGGTAATGATCCCGGCAAGTATCCGCATAAACGGGAATTTGGAATGGGAGCGAATATTACATTTTAATAAAGTTTGATATATGAAAAAGATAAAAATAATAATTTCCGCGATCGGTCTTTTCATGCTGCTGATCAGTCTGAGCTATTGCAAGAAGTTCTTGCAGCAGGATCCGATTTCGACGGTAGCGCCGGATAAATTCTGGAAAGATAAGAATGATGCAGCTACCTGGATGGCAGGGATCTATAACCAGATGCAAAGTACCCTGAGCAGTGCCTTTTTTGACTGGGGCGAAGTGCGGTCTGATAATGTCCGTATTGGGGGTACCGGTAATGCACAGCAAACCATGATTTCGAATACACTTTCGGGTAATGATGCGGATATTAACGGGATTACTACCTGGACCAACCTGTACACCACCATTTCCCTTTGTAATTACGGCATTAAATATTTTCCCCAGATGATCGAAACCAACGCAGATGGGGGTGCGGCCATTTACCGCGATTATCTTGGACAGTGCTACAGCCTGCGTGCATTGATGTATTTCTATGGTCTGCGGGTTTGGGGCAGATTGCCTTTGCTGACCAGTCCCATTGAAAACCTGAGCCAGGAAACAGAAGTAGCGCGTTCTTCCATCGACGAAGTGCGTAAACGGATTGAAAGTGATATCGATTCTTCCCTGTTGCTGATTAGCAGTGTTACTACACAACGCTTCTATATGCAAAAGGCAGCGGTATATGCCCTGCAGACTGATGTAGCGATGTGGTTCCAGGATTACGCTACAGCCCTGACGGCATCACAGAATTGTATTAAGGAAAGTAAATGCCAGCTTGTAACAAATATCGCCGACTGGAAGAATATATTTCTGACCCCGGCTACTTCCACTGAAGCGATCTTTAATCTTTTTTGGTCCGTTACGGAAAGAGGCACCGGTGTGGGGGTGTGCTCAAAAGTAGGGTCGGCTTCCAACACCAACCAATACGAGCCCCGTACATTTATCTGGCAGCAACTGAAAGATCATGTGGATCCCGTAACCGGAAAATCGATCGACGGTCGTTTTTGGGCAATGTTCGACACGCTCACTTATAATACTGCAGAGACTTATGATGCCGCTGTAGCACAAATGGGTAAATATTCTCCCTGGAAGGCCAATGCGGCAATCGGTACAGGATTTACCTTTCAGGGAAACAGTGATTGCAGTGTAGCCATTCCGGTCTATCGTTTTGCTGATATCCTGTTGCTGCGTGCTGAAGCTATGGCGCATACCAACGATTACCAGGGCGCGCTGGATATTGTTAATAACATTCGTAAACGTGTAGGATATACGGTAGCTGCCAAATTAACGGATTACTCGGGGGACCTGACCACCGGTATTGAACGCACCATCCTGGACGAACGCCAGCTGGAGCTGCTGGGAGAAGGGAAACGGTGGTTTGATCTGTGCCGCATCGGGAAAGTATATGATTACTCTGATAATGGTTATGGCTATCTGCGAGAGATCATGAACCCATTGCTTACCGAAATGAATGGTGGGATCCAGTTTTCCGGAGCCAATATGGGCAGGATCTTATTTCCTATTAATTCAGCAGCATTTAATGCCAATCATAAATTACTGGGAGACCAGAATCCTCCTTACGATGAGTAATTACTGTTCATTTTAAAAAAAGAAATTATGCGTTATTTGAATGTCTATACAACAGTTGTGCTATGTGCGGCAATCCTGCTGACGGCCTGCAGTAAACTGCAGAAAGGGTATGACTATGAAAAATCATTTTATAATACAAACCTGAAGATGAGCGTGATGGATTTTATGAAATCGCGCCCCGACCTCTTTTCGGGTATGCTGGCCGCTATCGACTATGTGGATCAGGATCCGAAGTTTAAAGATGTAAAAGAAATGTATACGACCAGCGGAAATACCTTTTTATTATTGAGCAATACCGCGCTTATCAACCTGGAAGATGCCAATAGTTATTGGGTAATCAATACCATTAAACAGCCTTACCCGGGCAGGCCGGACAGTATTGTTACGATGCGGGGTTCGGACTGGTCGCAATACAGCCGCGATACCATCGCCAATATGTTGCGGTATCATGTTGTCAAGGGGGTTCAGACGTATTCCACATTGAATTCAAAACCCCGCTGGGTGGAGACCTTTGCCTACAGCAACTCCAACGACTCTGCCCAGGTGTATCTGTACCTTGAAAATGTACGGGAAGCCAACCTGCGGATTAATAATTATACGGGTGTTCCTACTATCTATAAGGAAACAAATATTGCAGCTAACTGGGTAAATATTGCGCCGCGTACACCTGATCTGCATGCCACAAACGGGGTGGTTCATGTAATGAACCGCTGGCTGTTTGAGCCTACACGTGAAGCCATAAAAGCTAATTAAATCGCGACAAATCTTTTTTATGAATAAGATAATCAATTGTTTTTCTGTAATGATCTGTTCCTTTCTGTTGTTCTCCTGTAAGAAAAATGCAGATATCCAGATCCAGTCTTTAAGTAAATCGGGGGAAGAGTTTTATTTTGGAGAAAAAGTGCCTGTATGGGCGGCTACTTCAGGAGACAAGGACGGTATCCGTTATGAATGGTCCGCTACCGGGGGGACGTTTGACGGATTCCGGACACAGGACCTATTTGAAAATTTGTGGATCGCTCCTGCTCAGGCAGGAGAGTATACGGTAACAGCAAAAGCAAAGAACGGGGGCAGCAACTCCTCGCGTTCTACCGTAATGAAAGTGACACGCTATTTTTTTGATGAATTCCAAAGTGCCTATACATTTAACGGCAACGGGTGGAGCACCAGTAATACTGCAACCCCGGTGCTTAAAAATGATGTAGATCCTGCAAAGTCTACAGCGGAGCTTACTGCGAGTTCCAGCAGTACGCCCAATATCAGGAGAACGCTGAATCTTGCGCCACTAAAATTGCCGTTTTCAATAAGAACAAAGTTAGGCTGGAAGAATTTTTACAGGGACGGGTCTAATATGTACTTCAGCCTGTTTTTTGTGCAACCGGCAAAAACGGAGATTCCATATATTCGCGAAATCCGATGGGAGATATGGCCAACTGCAAACCCCGCTGCAACCGATAACTACCAGATCCGTTATGAACTATTCACTCCGGCAACGAATACATCCGTTTGGAGCGGTGATGCCAACACGCTGCCGGCCCCGCTGCCACTGATCAGTCCGGTAAAAGGGAAGAATGTACAACTGACATTGGCAAAGGATGAGTTAAAAAGCTTTACTTTTTCCGTAGACAAAAACGAGCTTTTCTCCACCTATGTAAACGGCGTGTTATGGTTCGAAAGTGATGGTTTAAAAAAGTGGCTGGAATATGCGCGTGCAACTTATCCGGGATACGAGGAACCACTGGCAAAAGAATACCGGATCACGTTCCCGTCTAAATCAGGAAGTACAGGGACCACCATTTCCCTGAAGAGCGTTTATATCAATAATGACGGTACACCGTTAAACAATCCGTAAACGGTATTGTATATCCTGATGGATTCGAATACATTTGGAGATCAGAAAATAAATTATGCATTTAATGGTTAGGGTGAAGAATAGGACCGGCTTTATAGGACTGTTGCTGTTGCTGATAACCGCTCTGCAGGGGCTGGCCCAGCAATCAGTCCGCCTGAACGATCACTGGCAGTTCCTGAAGCAGGACCTGGGTGGAGTATGGGAGGCCGTGCGGCCGGTAAAAGAAGGCAACCCGGAAAGTGTGCCTTTGTGGACAAATATTACATTACCGCATTGTGTGAATGCCCGTGATGCAGTGGATCCGGATGAGAATTATTATCAGGGCCCCGCCTGGTACCGCACGCAGCTTGCCATTAACAATCCTTATGCCAATGGAAGGACCTTATTGCATTTTGAAGGGGCCGGACAAAAAACGGAAGTGTATGTGTATACCACCAGGGTGACCACGCATGTAGGCGGCTATGATGAATGGACAGCCGATATTACGGATGCCGTGAATGCTTTCCTGAAACAGGACAGTCTGGTAAAACAATTCAAAGGAAAAGTGCCCGTGTCCATCCGCTGCGATAATTCGCGCGACCTGGAGATGATCCCTTCTGATCTTTCGGATTTTAATTTGTATGGTGGTCTGTACCGGTACCTGAACCTGGTATATGTACCGGCTGTTTCTTTAGATAAGGTTTTTGCAGAAGCTGTGACGGGAAAAGATGGAAGGTCGGGCACCGTAAATGTGCGCACAAGGTTGTACAATCCTGCGGCAATTACAGGTGAGGCGGAAATGACCCTGCAGCTGCTGGATCCCGGCGGGAAAGAAATAAAGAAAGTAGTTAAGAAGCGTCCGGTAAACGGAGAATACCGTTTTGAAAGCCTGAACCTGGGCCGGCCGCAATTGTGGTCGCCCGAAGCGCCGGTATTGTATACGCTGGTTACCACCATCCGCACAGCCGGCGGCACTTATGAAGAGCGGACCAAAATAGGCTTCCGGAGTTTTGAATTTGTGAAACACGGCCCCTTTTTGCTGAACGGCAAGCGGCTGTTGTTAAGGGGCACGCACCGGCACGAGGATCACGCTGGTGTTGCTGCTGCCATGACGGAAGAGATGATGCGCGCCGAAATGATCTCCATGAAAGAAATGGGCGTGAATTTTATCCGGCTGGGACATTACCAGCAATCGCGGATCATCCTGAATTTATGCGACAGCCTGGGCATCCTGGTATGGGAAGAGATTCCCTGGTGCCGGGGTGGTTTGGGTGGTGATGTCTATAAGGAGCAGGCACGACGCATGCTCACGCATATGATCGAACAACACTACAATCACCCATCGGTGATCATCTGGGGACTGGGAAATGAGAACGACTGGCCCGGTGATTTTCCCACATTTGACAAAGAAAAGATCCGGCAGTTCATGAAAGAATTGAATGACCTGTCGCATCGCCTGGATCCTTCGCGCAAGACCGCCATCCGCCGCTGCGATTTTTGCAGCGATATCGTGGATGTGTATTCCCCATCCATCTGGGCGGGCTGGTACCGCGGGATCTATACGGAGTATAAAGAGGTGACCCAAGCCGAGTTTGATAAAGTGGATCATTTTTTACACGTGGAATGGGGGGGCGACAGTCATGCCGGACGTCATTCTGAAAACCCGGATAAATCATTACAGAATATAAAAGCCACGGGTGCTGCGGATGAACGTTCCGGTGATGCTTCCTTATACGGAGGGGCCGCCCGGGCATCAAAGGATGGTGACTGGAGTGAGACCTATCTCTGTAACCTGGTAGACTGGCACCTGAAAGAACAGGAGACCATGCCCTGGCTCACAGGTACTGCACAATGGCCGTTCAAGGATTTTTCCACACCGGTGCGCCCGGATAATCCCGTTCCGTATATGAATCAGAAAGGCGTGGTGGAACGGAACCTTACCAAAAAAGAAGCTTACTATGTGTTCCAGTCTTACTGGACCACCAAACCGATGGCGCATATCTACGGACATAGCTGGCCGGTGCGTTGGGGCAACGAAGGCGAAGAGAAAATGATCAAGGTATATTCCAATTGTGATATGGCGGAATTGTTTGTAAATGGTCAATCGCTGGGGGTCAAAAAACGGAACAGCCAGGATTTCCCTGCTGCCGGTCTGCGCTGGAATGTGCCGTTGAAAAAAGGGCAATACGAAGTTAAGGTCGTAGCTAAAAAAGGAAAAGAAACAGTTACGGATACCATCCGTTTTGAATACCAGACCGAAAAATGGACAAAGCCCGCGCAACTGGAATTAAAGAAAATAAAAGAGGAGAACGGCATCGTTACGCTTCAGGCGCAGCTGCTGGATGATAAAGGCGTGCGCTGTCTGGACGCAACGGACTGGATCCGTTTCGGATTAACAGGAGATGGCCGTTTGCTGGATGATCTGGGTACTTCCTCCGGATCCCGGTATGTGCAGTTCTATAATGGCCGTGCGCTTATCAGCGTAGAGAAAGGAAAAGAACGGGTGGTGGTAAGTGCACGATCCGGTAAGCTGCCAATGGCATTCCTGGATCTATAGGCATGATAACCGGATATGGGGAGACCATTAAGAAGTTAAGGATTGTTAAGCGATGTTTTTGTTCTTAATGTTAATGATTAAATAGCAACGCTGTAAATCTTATAA
This sequence comes from Niabella beijingensis, assembly GCF_020034665.1. Classification (NCBI taxonomy): domain Bacteria; kingdom Pseudomonadati; phylum Bacteroidota; class Chitinophagia; order Chitinophagales; family Chitinophagaceae; genus Niabella; species Niabella beijingensis. The sequence continues at coordinate 223,762 of NZ_JAIQDI010000002.1, forward strand.
GAAAGGTCTGATGGAGGCCCTGCAGGGGCAACATATTTGTAGAACAGGTTTTTAACGCAAAACAAGCCCTGTAGGGGCGATACATATTAATGAAAAAAATTCTGATCCTCTTATCAATGACAATTCCCGGATGGGCGTTAAATGCGCAAACAGGCGGAGCAGGCAATACACTCAAACTCTGGTATGCACAGCCCGCCACCATTTGGGAAGAAGCCCTGCCGCTGGGGAATGCAAAGACCGGTGCCATGGTATTTGGTGGTGTGGTAAAGGAACGCTACCAGTTAAATGACAACACGCTCTGGTCCGGCGCGCCCAACCCGGGCAATCAGCCGGAAGGACCCGCAATACTGGAAAAGGTAAGGGCGCTGGTCTTTGCGGGGAATTACGACAGCGCAGCGGTTGTATGGAAAAAGATGCACGGACCTTATTCAGCCCGATACCTGCCACTGGCGGATCTCTGGCTGGATTTTTCATTAAAGGATACCCAGGCAACGGATTATTACCGGGATCTGGACCTGGCCAACGCCACCGCTACCGTCCGCTACAAGGCAGGCGGGGTACAGTATACACGGGAAACCTTTATCAGCCATCCGGATAAAATAATGATGATCCGCATTACGGCAGATAAAAAAAATGCCATCAGTTTTACTGCGGGTCTTACCAGTAAACTGAAATACCGAACGGAGAACAAGGGGCAGGACCTGCTGGTACTAAAAGGGAAGGCGCCTAAATTTGTGGCCAACCGGGAATATGAACCGCAACAGGTCGTATATGACGACTGGAGCGGAGAAGGGATGAATTTTGAAGTGTATGCAAAAATTATCACCGAAGGCGGTTCGGTAAACCATCAGGATACCTCTCTGGCGGTATCGGGCGCTGATGCAGTAACCATCTATCTTTCCGAGGCCACCAGCTTTAACGGTTTTGATCAATCGCCGGGCAAAGAAGGAAAAGATCCTTCCGTTGAAGCCACAGCTGTTCTCAACAAGGCCCTGCAAAAAAAATATGCACTACTGCGGTCGGCACATATAAACGATTATCAATCGCTGTTCAACCGGGTAGCGATCGATCTTGGAGCGGATGCCGGCAAACAGAAATTACCAACCGACGAACGGTTAAAGCGTTTTACAAAAGCACCGGATGATTTTGCTTTGCAGAGCCTGTATTACCAGTTCGGGCGTTACCTGATGATCGCGGCTTCCCGGCCGGGTGCACGACCCACCAATCTTCAGGGCATCTGGAATGATCATGTGCAACCGCCCTGGGGCAGCAACTATACGACGAATATCAATACGGAAATGAACTACTGGCTGGCGGAGAATACCAATCTTTCCGAATGTCACCAGCCCCTGTTTGATTTTATGAAAGAGCTGGCGGTAAATGGTGCGGTTACTGCAAAAACAAATTACGGCATTACAGAAGGATGGGTAACGCATCATAATTCCGATCTGTGGGCCAAAACATCCCCTCCCGGCGGACAGGGATGGGATGATCCGCGGGGAATGCCGCGCTGGAGCTGCTGGCCTATGGCCGGTGGCTGGTTCTCCACGCATCTGTGGGAACATTATCTTTTTACCGGTGATAAAAACTTCCTGCAAAAGGAGGCATACCCGCTGATGAAAGGAGCAGCTCAGTTCTTCCGGCACTGGCTGGTAAAGGATCCCGTTTCGGGTTATTGGGTCACCAACCCGTCCACTTCACCGGAGAATACGATAAAAATAAAAGGAAAAGAGTACCAGCTCACAATGGCCAGTACTATGGACATGTCCATCATACGGGAATTATTTACAGCCGTGATCAAATCGGCAAAGATACTGGGAACGGATGCGGCATTTGCCCGTGAACTGGAAGCAATAAAAGACCAACTCTATCCGTATCATATCGGGCAGTATGGACAGTTGCAGGAATGGTTTAGGGATTGGGATGATCCGAAGGACAAGCACCGGCATCTGTCACACCTGTTCGGTTTGTATCCCGGCAGCCAGATCAATGTAAGGGAAACCCCGGAGCTGGCCGCAGCGGCCAAACAATCGCTGATCTTCCGCGGGGATGTAAGCACCGGTTGGAGCATGGCCTGGAAGATCAACTGGTGGGCGCGGTTGCAGGACGGCGAACATGCCTATAAGATATTAAGCGATGCGTTTACTTATATTGATCCCAGGCAGACAAGAGAAACCATGGGTGGGGGCGGCACGTATCCCAACCTGTTTGATGCACATCCGCCCTTCCAGATCGATGGCAATTTTGGCGCCACCGCCGGCATCACCGAGATGCTGTTGCAAAGTCATGACGGATATATTGCCTTATTACCGGCATTACCATCTGTATGGAAAAAGGGATCGGTAAAAGGCATCCGCGCCCGCGGCAATTTTCAGTGGAATATAGAATGGGCCAATGGCCGTCTGATGAAAGCCACGGTGCTGTCGGGTTCCGGTGGTGATTGCCGGGTACATACTTCCATACCGGTAAAAGTGGTGGAGGTAAATGCCACAACAGCAACGGAGGCAAGTTTAAATCCGTTGCTTACGGCTTATGGGAAACCGCCTTATGAGAAAAATAAGGACGCAAAACTGGTGGAGTTGGCTGCTGGAAAAGGCTATGCCATCGATTTTAAAACAGTAAAAGGTAAGCAGTACACGATTGTACCATTATAAATTATTATGTTTTACAGAATCATTTATCTTTTTTTATTGGTGGCTACAGGGAATGGGATCGCAGCGCAAAACATTACCTGGAGTACTGTGGCGCCGGGGGTATGGAAGGGTATTGTGGGCAAACCGGAAGCCTACGATCTTTTAAAAGCCGCAGATGCCCGGCCGGCTGCCGCGCTGAAGAACATGAGTGAACAGGAGTTTCCCTTTGCAAAGGCAGATATTTCCGGTACCGTTACAGATGGCAAGACCTATCTGCGTTTTCCGCTGGAGAAGGAGGAACAGTTATTTGGCTTCGGACTAAATTTCCAGACGGTGCACCAGCGTGGTAAAATACTGCAGCTGCATATGGATCATTACGGTGGTAAGGATAACGGTCGTACCCATGCGCCCGTGCCTTTTTATGTTTCTTCAAAGGGCTACGGGGTATTTGTAAATGCTGCACGGTATATCAATGTATATGCCGGTTCGGGTGTACGTAAGGACAGCAGGAACCCTCCGGAGGAGAAGGACCGGAATACGGATAAAAGCTGGAGCTCGCGCCCCTATTCAGATGCGGTGGAATTACTGGTGCCCGCACCGGGAACCGAAGTATATGTTTTTGCAGGACCAACCGCGCTGGATGCAGTACGCCGTTACAACCTGCTCAACGGAGGGGGTACACTGCCACCGCGCTGGGGACTGGGTTTCACCCAACGCGTGCGGTCGCTGTTCACAGCAGCTGAAGTAAAACAGGAAGCCGACTCTTTTTCTGTAAAGGGATACCCGCTTGACTTTATCGGGCTGGAGCCCGGCTGGCAGAGCCGCTCTTATCCCGGTACGTTTGAATGGGATAAGGGACGGTATCCGGATCCTCCGGCCTTTGTAAAAGAAATGCTGGACAAACGGATCCGTCTGAATCTCTGGATCAATCCGTATGTGTCAAAATCTGCTTCTTTTTATAAAGCGATCACCCCCTTTACCGGTTCACATACCGTTTGGACAGGAGAAGTGCCGGACTTTACCATTCCGGAGGCGCGCAATATTTTCTTCGGACAGTTGAAAAAAGATCAGGTAGATATTGGTGTGAGCGGTTATAAGATCGATGAAGTGGATGGCTATGATTATTACCTGTGGCCGGATGTGGCTACCTTCCCTTCCGGACTGTCCGGCGAACAAATGCGCCAGACCTATGGAGTGCTCGCGATGAAGTACAGTGTGAACCTGTTTAGAGATAAGAACCAGCGCACCTACGGACTGGTACGGGCTTCCAACGCCGGTGCCAACAGTTATCCCTATGTGCTGTACAATGATTATTATCATCACGAGGATTTTATCACCGCGCTCATCAACAGCGGCTATATCGGCGTTTTATGGACGCCCGAAGTACGCGCATCAAAAACGGCGGAGGAATGGCTGCGTCGCTTTCAGACAGTGATCTTTTCGCCGATGGCGATGATCAATGCCTGGTCCAGCGGCACCAAACCCTGGTCGTACCCGGAAGTGGCGGCACCGATAAAGGAACTGGCATTACTGCGTATGCGGATGATGCCCTACTGGTATTCGGAGTTTGCAAAATATCATTTTGAAGGCACACCGGTGTTCCGGGGTATGAGCCTGGAGCCCGGATATCAGGTAAATGCCAACAGCTCTGTAAAAAACAACCTGGAAGATAATCCTTACCTGGAAGCGGTGACCAAAGAAGTAAAGGATCAGTATATGGCGGGTGAGTACCTGCTGGTAGCTCCGTTGTTTACCGGTCAGACATCAAGAAAAGTGGTATTGCCCAAAGGGCGCTGGTACGATTTCTATACCGGGGCTTTCGCCGGCGACGGGGAAGTGATCACCGTTACGCCAGGGTTGGACAAAATACCGGTATATGTAAAGGATGGCGGGGTCATTCCGATGATGCCGCCCTTGCTGCATGCACCAAAGGCTGGCGAAAAGGTAGACCTTGAGATCCGGGTGTATGGTGAAAAGACGGGCAATTACCGGCTGTATGATGATGATGGAGAAACCTTTGATTATGAAAAAGGCAGGTACGACTGGAGAACCATTCGTATAGAAAAAGACAGCAAAGGGAAATTAAAAGGCAGTATTGAGCCATCGCATAAAAAGGACGTCCAATCCTATGGTAAGGTCACATTCCAATTTATGACAAAATAATGGAGTGATCGGCGTTGATCCGGATATGGGGATATTGAAAGCAAGGACATAGTCTTGTATTGATCGTCTGGCCTGCGGTAAGATCACTGTTGAGCTTATAACAAAATGATGGAGTGGTCAGCATCGATGCGAATATGGGAGAGGATATAGAAGGCAAAGGCGTAGCCTTGTATTGATAGTGTAGCAACGAATGTAATTCGTTGCGTATGGGCAACAGAAGAAAAACAGAGAGCTGTAAGCTCGATACATATTTGACAATTGTGATCTATAAGGGTAGAAACACTGGCATAAAATAAAAATGAAAAAAAGACTATTATACGTTATCCTGGTTATAGGGGCCTTTATAGGACAGGGGCTCCAGGCCCAGGATATCGATGGCGTAAAGACGGTTTTAAAAAGGCAGGTACTTGCAAAAGCCGCCTGGGCCATGCAACAGCAACCGGAGACCGTAACTGCGCACCGGGCCTCCCGCAGTACCGGTGGCATACATGATTTTTACAGCGAAGGTGATTACTGGTGGCCCAACCCGGTAAGTGTGGACAGTCCGTACATTCAAAAAGATGGACAAACAAACCCCGATAATTTTGTAGCGCACCGGCATGCGATGATCCGTTTCAGCCGGATCGTTGGCGCCCTGGCATCCGCTTACCGCATCAGCCCGCAGCAAAAATATGTAAAGCAGGTGCTGGTACATTGCAAAGCCTGGTTTATGGATACGGCCACTTTAATGAATCCGGACCTGCTCTACGCGCAGGCCATAAAAGGCAGGGCTACCGGGCGCGGTATCGGCATCATCGATGCCATACAATTGATGGAAGTAGTGCAGGGATTGAGGGTGATGGAACGGGATGCAGCAATGGACCGGAATACGCTGGCCGCCACAAAAAAATGGTTTGCCCGGTTTTTGGAATGGCTGACCACCCATCAATATGGCAAGGATGAAATGAACGCGGCCAACAACCACGGTACCTGCTGGGTAATGCAGGTAGCGGTTTTTGCAAAATTTACCGGTAATAAAGAACTGATGCAGTTTTGCAGCGACCGGTATAAGAAAGTACTGCTGCCCAACCAGATGGCCCGGGACGGCAGTTTCCCCAAAGAGCTGGCTCGTACCAAGCCGTACGGATATTCCCTGTTTAACCTCGATGCCATGACCACCATCTGCCAGGTATTATCGACAAAATCGGATGATCTCTGGAATTATGAAACCCCTGACGGCCGTTCGATAAAGAACGGACTTGAATTTCTTTATCCGTTCATCGCCGATAAAAATAAATGGCCGTACAGGCAGGATGTAATGTACTGGGATAACTGGCCGGTGGCCCAGCCCGCATTGGTATTTGGGGCTGTTGCATTTAAAAAAAATGACTGGTTCAATACCTGGAAAAAACTGGATCATGCACCGGAAACAGAAGAAGTGATCCGGAACCTGCCGGTAAGAAACCCGTTGATATGGATCCAATAAAAATGAATTTAAATGACGCAATCGCATCGTCTGTGTAAATCGTCGAAAGCTGTGAGCAAAAATTTTATGAAACGTTTTTTTATAGGCATATTATTTAGTACCGGCATCTTTACTGCTACCGCGCAGGTAGCGGGCGATGAAGATAAGGATATGTATAACAAAGGACAGCAGCGGGATCAGCAGGCGGTTGATGAAGCGGTAAACGGCTGGTGGACACAATCTATGAAAACGCATGAAGAGCGGATCGCCTGGTGGCGGCAGGCCAAGTTCGGGATGTTCATTCACTGGGGGATCTATTCCCTGCCCGGCGGCGAGTGGAAGGGAAAGAAGGTGGATGGCTATGCCGAACATTTAATGCGCAAGGAAAAGATCACGCGCAATGAATACCTGGAACTGGCGCACCGGTTCAACCCGGTGCTGTTCAATGCAGATGAATGGGCCAGGACGGCCAGGGACGCGGGTATGCGCTATATGATCATCACCGCCAAACACCACGATGGGTTTGCCATCTATCCTTCCGTTGTATCTGATTTTAATATTCATGATCAGACGCCCTTTAAGCGGGATCCGCTGGCGGAGCTGTCTGCTGCCTGCAAAAAATACGGTATCAAATTCGGGTTCTACTATTCGCATGCCTTCGACTGGGAGCATCCGGATGCTCCTGGTAACGACTGGGAGTACAATAACCCGGGAGGCGATAAGAACCTGTATGGCGGGCGCGACTGGTACGACAAGCACCCCGAACTGCTGCCAAAGGCCGTGAAATATGTAAATGAAAAAGCCATTCCCCAGATAAAAGAACTGCTTACAAAATACCACCCCGATATCATCTGGTTTGATACACCACATAAGCTGCCCTTCTCCGAGAACCTGCGTATTTTAAAGATGATACGGGAAACGGATCCCAATGTGGTGGTGAACGGGCGGCTGGCAAGGAGTGCCGCCCGCAATTATGGGGATTATCTGAATACCGCAGACCGGCCTGCAGAGTTTGCACCGGTTGCTATAGAGGATCGGAACAGGTGGGAGGCCATCCCCACCACCAATGAAAGCTATGGATATTCCAGGTATGATAACAGCCATAAGCCGGTTTCCTTTTTTATACAGTTGCTGGCAAAGGCGGCTGCGCGTGGTGGTAACCTGCTAATGAATATCGGTCCGAAGGGAGACGGCGCCATCGATACAAAAGATCTTGCTATTTTAAAAGGAATCGGCAACTGGATAAAGCAAAACAGTGAAAGCATTTATAATGTTGTGCCAAGCCCGTTGCCATTGCAGAACTGGGGGGTAAGTACGATGCAGGGCAACAAGATTTACTTGCATATATTTGATTTTCCTGCGGATAAAAAACTGTATGTGGGAGGATTGAAAACTGCCATAGGAAAAGCATATCTGTTAGGCAGTAAAAAGACAGTAGCGGCAAAACGCATTGGCACGGACGAGGTGCAGATCGACCTTACCGGTGTTACGCCAGATGCCGCTAATACCGTGGTAGCGCTGGAATTAAAAAGCGAGCCCGAAACAAACCCTGTATTCTTTGCGGCGCCCAATATCCCCATCACCCGGTTGCTGGCATTTGACGCGCAATTGAAGGGAAAAGGATTTGGTTTTGGTGATGGAAAGACCGGCCGTTACTATGTAGACGGCTGGAAATCGCCGGAACAAAAGATAAGTTGGACGGTGCAGACAATGAAAGCGCGCAGCTATGATGTGGTGATTAAATATGTAACAGGACCCGAATGCGGCGGCAGCTATAAGTTATTGCTGAATAGTGTCACATCGATTGAAGGACAAGTACAGCATACAAAGGGGGGAGTGATTACTGAAAAAATTGGCAAACTGGAGCTGAAGCAGGGCGTGAATACCCTGGTACTTAGTCCCGAAACAGTCTCCGGCAGCGAACTGATGAAATTGCTGGAAGTACAATTGATCGTTCATTAAAACATAAATCATTTAAACCCGCGGCGGCGGACGCTATTTTACAAACCATGAAGAAAACAGGAATCATCATCGCTTTCGTTGCGAGTGCGTTAACAGGAATTGCACAGCGTATAAATATTCCGGTAACAGTGAAAGATGCCGAAAAGCAAACGGCCGTAATGCTCCGGGAGATCCGTGTTGCAAAGGAAACAGATAAAAAAGGGCTATCTCCAAGAACCCTGGAAGACGGAAAGTTGAAGCTGGTGGCCTCCCGCGACTGGACCAGCGGCTTTTTTCCCGGCGAGCTCTGGTACCTGTATGAGCTTTCCGGTAATAAAAAATGGGAAACAGCCGCAAGAACCTTTACGGCAGACATTGAACAGGAGAAAATCAATGGCACCACGCATGATATGGGATTTAAAGTGTATTGCAGTTTCGGTAACGGGTACCGGCTCACAAAAGATCCGCATTATAAGGAAGTGATCATCCAGGCGGCAAAGACGCTGAGCACACGATTCAATCCAACGGCCGGTGTGCTCCGGTCCTGGGACCACAGTAAAAATAAATGGGATTTTCCGGTGATCATTGACAATATGATGAACCTTGAATTGTTGTTTGAAGCCTGGAAACTTACCGGTGACCAGTCGTTGTATAAGATAGCGGTAAGTCATGCAGACCAGACCATGAAAAACCATTTCCGTCCGGATTACAGCTCTTATCATGTGGTGGATTATGATACGGTTACCGGTAAGATCAATAAGAAGACCACTCACCAGGGCTATGCCAATGAATCTGCCTGGTCGCGCGGGCAGTCATGGGGACTGTATGGGTATACCATGTGCTACCGGGAAACAAAGGATGCAAAGTACTTGAAGATGGCCGAGCACATTGCCGGCTTTATACTCAGTCATCCCCATCTCCCCAAAGATGGTGTTCCTTATTGGGATTTTAATGCACCGGGGATCCCCGATGAACCGCGTGATGCCTCGGCTGCGGCGGTGATTGCATCGGCATTGTATGAGTTGAGCACCTATAGCAAGAACGCAAAGAGATACCGGGCAGCGGCAGACCAGATCGTTGGAAGTCTTACAAAAAATTACCGGGCGCCCATTGGCACCGCAAGCGGATTCCTGCTGCTGCACAGCACCGGTACAAAGCTAACGAACACGGAAGTGGATGAGCCACTGAGCTATGCCGACTATTATTACCTGGAAGCATTGCAGCGGCTGCAGCAACTTCAGGCGGGGAAGAAATTGTTCTGATACCCGATTCATGGAGCATTTGGACTACATGATAAAAGTATAATTATTCTGTCATCACCCTGTTCCGATAGCATGTGCGGCTATGCCGCAATTGCTCCAGGGATTCGTATAACCTCCCGCTATTCCCGGTGCGCTGCACCTTAATAGGCTGTTATTGCTACTTGCTTTAAAGATCAGCACTGCGTTGCAGCTTCGCAGGCGCATCAGTGAACCCCTTACGATTTGCCGGATCAAAACAGGCGCAGCGCGCCGCTCATCGTTGTAACCGGAATGCCCGGCAACCCCTCCCAGCCGCAGCGCGGCGGTAACCTGCTGCGTGGCGGCCGTATAACCTCCGGCTATTCCCGGTGCGTCGCACCTTAATGGACTGTTATTGCTACTTGCTTCAACGATCAGCGCTGCGTTGCAGCTTCGCAGGCGCATCAGTAAACCCCTTACGATTTACCGGATCAAAACAGGCGCAGCACGCCGCTCATCGTTGTAACCGGAATACCTGACGACCCCCTCCAGCCGCAGCGCGGCGGTAACCTGCTACGTGGCCGTACAAACACCGCTATTCCCGGTGCGCCACACCTTAATGGACTGTTATTGTTACTTGCTTTAGATCAGCGCTGCGTTGCAGCTTCGCAGGCGCACCAGTGAACCCCTTACGATTTGCCGGATCAAAACAGGCGCAGCACGCCGCTCATCGTTGTAACCGGAATGCCCGGCAACCCCTCCAGCCGCAGCGCGGCGGTAACCCGCTGCGTGGCGGCTGTATAACCTCCGGCTATTACCGGTGCGTCGCACCTTAATGGGCTGTTATTGTTACTTGCTTTAAAGATCAGCGCTGCGTTGCAGCTTCGCAGACGTATCAGTGAACCCCTTACGATTTGCCGGATCAAAACAGGCGCAGCACGCCGCTCATCGTTGTAACCGGAATGCCCGGCGACCCCTCCCAGCCGCAGCGCGGCGGTAACCTGCTGCGTGGCGGCCGTATCACCTCCCGCTATTCCCGGTGCGCCGCACCTTAATGGACTGTTATTGCTACTTGCTTTAAAGATCAGCGGTGCCTTGCAGCTTCGGAGGTATCGATTAACCGCGCGTGAAACGCGTGGTTAATGATCGCAATACTGGTTGAACCCCGCCGGGGTTCAATACCAACCGGTAGTAACGAATTGGTGTAACCGCCGGCTATTGAAGTATAATCCCATCCGGGGTTTGACTATTTAGCTTACATGCCATGGGCCTACTGTGCTCCGCTCAGTATTACGAAAGAAGTGTATGTTACGCTGAACTTGTTTCAGGGTTAGATGCAAAAATAGCCTGATGAATCGCAAATGTATCAGGATAAGCAAGGCCATTTCAGGATGAAATACCCTTAAAGCCGGGCTTTCCGGCACACTTTATCAATAAAAGCAAGCGCGCAAAGGTGCAGCGCGCCGGCAATCTTTGTAACCAGGAGTGAACAAATGAGCGCCCCAGCCGCGGCGCGGCGATAATTTCACACACCGGATATGTATAAACCCTGCGCGATGACCGGCGCACTATACCTAAGTTATCTGTTACGGTCACTTACTTCAAAAATCGATGCTGGTTGCAGCTTTTAATAGTAAAAATTAACCTGACGCATATATGATGCATCGGGATAGCATGACAAACAGGAGTATCTTTTTTGCCGGGATAACACAGCGTCACTACATAACCTTGCAGGATCAGCCAAAATCGTTGAATAGAATGCAAATCAGGAGTATTTTTTTAGCGGAATATGTAAGTTATTTGTAAATGACCGTTCCCGGCTGCCGGGAGCAAACAATGATCGCATATGAAAAATTTAAAAACAACAAATGCATTGTTTGGCTGCATGGCCCTGCTTGCCATCGCCTGCACTACAAAAACAGCGGTAGATGGTCCGGATGGACCGGCGGACCCCAACGAAGGGTACCAGCTGACCACCACACTGGAATCAAATGCTTCTATGCCTGGCCAGAATTACAGCGCCATCAATACCTTTATGAAGACCTATGGGTTTGATTATTCCGAGCATCCCAATTGCAGCGGGGGCTATGGCGGACATCCGGACGGTGTGCACTGCGATACCGAGCTGGACCCGGATCTCAATAAATATGTGTTCCGCTTTAATATTCATATCGATCCGGTGATCGACGGAGACCGTTGCAGTTCCGGTACGGTGGACCGCCAGCGGAATGAGATGAAGTCGGCTACCAACAATACCACCTGGGCCAAAATCCAGGGCAACTGGGATGAGTGGCAGGTACTGGAATGGAAATTCAAACTGCCCCAGGGATTCCAGCCCACTTCCAGTTTTTGTCACATCCATCAGCTGAAAGCGCAGGACGGACCCAATAACGGGAGTCCGCTCATCACCATTACTCCCCGTGCCAACAGCAACGGAAGCAATAAACGGATACAGATCATTCACTCCGTGGATGGCGCCAGCACCGGCAAGGGAACCATCGTTGATAATATACCGCTGGCCGATTTTGAGAACGAATGGGTGCAGGTGCGGGAAGAAATGCACTACACGCACAACGGATCTTATTCCTGTAAGATCATCCGCATAAGAGATGGCAAGGTACTGATCGATTTTAAGGATGAGAACATAGACCTGTGGCGCAGCGGGGCTTCTTATATCCGCAATAAATACGGTATTTACAGAAGTCTGGCCGGCGGGAAGCTGAACCAGGATCCCGTTGGACAAAGTCCTTTATTAAAGAACGAATCCCTGTGGCTGACGGATGTTAAGGTATATGAAAAGAATACCAATCCCAATCCCGGGCAGGCGCATGATTGATTAAAAACAGCAGGATGAAAAGATACATAACCGCTTTACTATTGTTACAATTGCCCGTGTTATTATTTGCCGGAACCATTACCGTGGAGTCGTTGCCGGATCTTCAGAAGGCCATCGGCCAGGCAAAGCCCGGCGATGAGATCATTTTGAAAAATGGGGTGTACACGGCAGAAACCGATATTAAGATTGCACAACAGGGTACCAAAGAACAACCCATTACCATCCGTGCCGAGCGCACCGGCGGAGCGGAAATAAACGGAAGTGGCGGCATAAGTATCGTTAGTCCGGCGGCTTATATCATCATCTCGGGTTTTAAGTTCACACATGCGGCTTCAAAAGCACGTACGGCGCCCGGTACCCGCTTTTGCCGCTGGACGCACAATGTTTTTGAAACACCTGGTAAAGGAGAATACCTGACCATTGCCGGCAGTGATCATGAAATCGACTACAACACTTTTCAAAACAAAACGGAGATGGGGCGTATCCTCGCGATCCGCGGAGAGGGAAAGCAGGTAGCGGAGCGCCTGCACATCCATCACAATTATTTTTACAATTTTCCGGACCAGGGTGGTGCCAATGGTGCGGAAACCCTGCAGTTTGGTTTAAGCGGGTTCAGTTTATCCACCAGCAACAGCGTTGTGGAGTACAATCTTTTTGAAAAATGTCATGGAGAAAATGAACTCATCTCCGTAAAAGCGTCCGGTGTAACGCTGCGTTACAATACCATCCGCGATTGCCCGGCGCAGTTCACCTTACGACATGGCAATAAATGCGAAGTGTACGGGAACTATTTTTTCAATACGCCTGGCATCCGCATTTTTGGAGATGACCATCATATCTTCAGCAATTATTTTGAGAACTGTGATCCGGCCATTACCATTGGAAATGGCGGGGCCGAGGTAGCTGATGGGGCACCGCTGACTTCCCATGACCGGCCGGACCGGGTATGGATCGCTTTTAATACACTGGTAAACAACAAACGGAATATTATACAGCCCGAACGGAAGAACGGGTTGGGATCCACTTTTATATCGGTGATCAGTAATATTATTCAGGGCGGTGATGCCGCGGTGTCCATTGCAGGGCCTTACACACAACCAAAATGGAGCGGAAATATTATTTTTAACACCAAAGGACCCGGTGATCTGCCGGAAGCGGGATACCGGGTGACCGATCCCAAATTGGTAAAGGGTGCTGATGGTATCTGGCGTTTGAGTAAGGGGAGTCCGGCTATTGGTGCGGGCGGCAGCAACCACCCCGTTGCAGCCGTAGATATGGAGGGGCAGCCGCGTAATAAAAAATGGGATATAGGTGCCGACCAGTACAGTACCGCAGCTACCACCGCCCAGGCTTTGAAGGCAAATGAAGTGGGTGCGCAGGCGAAATAGAACAAGTGCTCCGTCAGGAGTAACCTGTTTGCAGAATAGCATTACCGGAGGATGAAAGGAGTGACACAACAAGCGATGATAGTAGCAGCGGGCCGGCAAAAATATATATAAAATATAAATATGAAAAGAATTGTAATCATTGCGTTTGCATGTTTGCTTGCAGGTATGGTAAACGGCCAGTCGGTGGATAAGGATACCCGCATGAAATGGTGGCGGGAAGCACGTTTCGGCATGTTCATTCATTGGGGGGTGTATTCGCAATGGGGCGGGGTGTACCATGGCCACCAGCAGGCGCGGGGTGGTGCCGAATGGATCATGAACCGCAGCAAGATTCCCGTGGCCGAATATCAGGAGCGGGCAAAATCTTTTAACCCCGTAAATTATGATCCGGATGCCTGGGTAAAGATGGCAAAGGATGCGGGGATGAAGTACATCATCATCACCTCCAAGCACCACGATGGCTTTGCGCTGTTTAAATCCAATGCCAGCAAATGGAATGTGGCAGATGCAACGGCTTATGGTAAAGACCTGCTGAAACCCCTGGCGGATGCCTGCCGCAAATACGGGATGAAGCTGGGTTTTTATTATTCCCAGGCGCAGGACTGGAACAATCCCGGTGGAGCGGTGGCGCGTAAGGAAATGAAGGAAGGCTGGCCGAACCCGGATTCCGCAAAAATAGATGCATATACCCTGGCGCATAAAGGGCACTGGGATCCTGCACAGGAAACAAAGACTTTTGATCAGTACATTAACGATGTGGCCGTGCCGCAGGTAAAAGAAATTTTATCCAACTATGGCGATATCGCCGTGCTGTGGTGGGATACACCTACCAACATGACGGACGAGGCCGCGCAGAAACTACAGGATGTATTAAAGCTTCAACCACATATCATCACCAACGACCGGCTGAAGCGGCCTAATTTTCCGGGGGATACCAAAACGCCGGAGCAAAAAATTCCCACACAGGCGGAGCTGGATGGGCAGGACTGGGAAACCTGCATGACCATCAACGGGAGCTGGGGGTATAAGAGCTGGGATCATAACTGGAAATCGACCGAGACCCTGATCCGTAACCTGGTGGATATTGCCTCCAAGGGCGGCAACTACCTGCTCAACATCGGACCAAAAGAGGATGGTACAGTGCCCGGGGAAAGTATTGAACGGCTGGCAGCTATTGGCAAATGGATGAAGATAAACAGCAGTGCCATTTACGCCACACATGCCAGTCCGCTGGCAGACCTGTCCTGGGGCCGGTGCACCATGCAGCAATCCGGTGACAATACCCTGCTGAACCTATTTGTGTTCGACTGGCCCAAAGACGGAAAGCTGGTGGTACCGGGCCTTGCCAATAAGGTAGCCAGTGCTGCATTACTGGCCGGTAACAAAAAACTAAAAGCCCGCAATGAAAACGGGAATGTGGTGATCGATATACCGGCCGCCGCACCGGATGCCATTGCTTCGGTGATCCAGCTGAAGGTGCAGGGCGCTGTAGCCAATGTAAATACAACCGGTTCCAAAAAAATGAAGACCGGCGAGCTGGATTAACCGATAAATTTCATGCGGAAACGAATAAAAAAATACGCTTGCATACTTTGCGGTTGATATCATTCATATAGGGCAGCGCCGGTATTTGAAGGTCATTACGCAAAACAGGCAATAACGGATCCTTGCGTTTCTTTACGCCCTTTGCGGTTTTTATTTCACGCGGCTGCGCGGTGCAACGGCGATACGCAGCGCAGTACTACCCCTTTTTTTAAATGTAATTGTTAAAGATGAGATCATTGCTGTTGTTTTGTTTGTCGGGCTTTTGGCTGTGTACGCGGGCTGCGGATAAGAACATTACAGACTTCGGCGCAAAAGGCGATGGCACCACGCTGAATACAGCGGCCATCCAGAAAGCCATTGATGCCTGTGCCGGCAGCGGCGGAGGTAAGGTATTCTTTCCTGAAGGAAATTATCTGTCCGGTACCATCGAATTAAAGGATAACGTGGTGCTACATTTTCAAAAAGGAGCCACACTTCTCGGCAGCACCGATATTGAAGCCTACCGCAACCTGGACCCCTTTACTGAGGGGCTGGGCATTGATGTAGGCTGGGCGCTGGTAGTGGCGGTAGACCGGAAGAACATCGGTATAGAAGGAGCCGGTACCATCGACGGACAGGGCAGTAAACTAAAAGCCGCACATATTTTAAAAGATATCCGGCCTGAGGGGCAGCGCTGGGGCCGTCGTCCCTTCCTGCTGCGGGTAGTGCGCTGTACGGATGTACAGGTAAAGGACGTTACGCTGAAATATGCCGGCGCCTGGACCTCCCATTATTTTCAATCAAAAAATATACGGATCGAAAACCTGAAAATTGTAAGTGTAGGGGTGGCGCATAATGACGGCATCGGCATTGACGGTTGCCAGGAGGTAACCATCCGCAATTGCGATGTGGAGAGCGGGGATGATGCGCTGGTATTTAAAACCACCTCCAGTAAAATGGCCTGCAGGAACATAAAGGCAAACGGGCTGCGCTTAAAAAGCAACCAGGCCGGCATTAAGATGGGGACAGAGTCCATGGCTGATTTTGAGAATATTCAGATCACGGACTGTATTATTTACGACACCCGCAACGGTGGCATCAAACTATTGTCAGTAGATGGTGCACAGATAAAAAATGTAATCATCTCCGGTATAAAGATGACCAATATCCGCACGCCCGTATTGCTGCGCCTGGGTTCACGGCTCAGCGTGTTCCGCAAAGGGCAGGATGTGCAACAGCAAACAGGACTGTTTGAAAACGTGGTGCTCAAAAATATTACCGCAGTATCGGCAGACAGTACGCAGCTGAAATCGGCCAGCGGCATCCTCATTACCGGTGTGCCGGGACATAAGATATCCGGCATTACGCTGGAAAAAATACACATTACACTGCCGGGCGGCGGTGCAGCAGGAGAGGCGGAGGCCATGGTACCGGAAGCCATCGACCAGTACCCGGAGGTAAAAACCTTTGGCCCGGTAATACCCGCTTACGGGCTCTGGCTGCGTCATGCACAGCAGATCCGGGTGAAGGATCTGGAAGTGGTAACAAAAAAGGAAGACCAGCGCCCGGCGGTTTTTATGCAGGATGTGCAGCAGGCGCAGCTGACGCAATGCAGCTTCCGTGCCGCAGGCACCCCCGCTTCCATTATTACTATAAGGTCATCGGACGCCATCACGCTGAAGAAAATAAAAGCTGCTGCCAGGGCAAAAGTATTGCTGGATGCGGATCCTGCCAGCAAGGAAGGGGTGCGGTATAACGAAGGTCGGTAGTCAGGCCGTAAAATAAGTTTTATACAATGCAAAACATTCTTCAAAAAAGCGGTGGTGCCCTGCTGGCGCTGATGCTGCTTACGGGTACTGCCGCCGCACAAAAACGGGCAGGAGGTAAAGCACAGCAAAGCCAATGGATACACATCAATACCAGCGGACAGCTGGAATACAAAACCACTCCCCGGGGCGACCGTATTATGGATTTTTCTTATGCCGGGTATAAAGGCGGAGGGGTGCGGCTGCCGGAAGTAAGGGAAGTAATAACCCTTTACCCGGTAGCAGGTGATAATGCGCCCAACATTCAAAAAGCCATTGATTCGGCGGCTACCCTGCCGCTGGCAGATGGCTTCAGAGGGGCCGTGGTACTGGCTTCCGGTAGTTTCCCCTGCGAACAAACCATCACCCTCCGCAGCAGCGGTATCGTATTGCGCGGCAGCGGCCCCGCTTCAAAAATTATCATGACCGGTAAGCCGCATGTGGCCATCCGTGTAGAGGCACCGGTTCAAACAACGCTGTCGGGCGGCAAGGCATTGATCACGGATGTGTATCTGCCTTCGGGTACTGACAGGATCAGCGTTGCAGATGTAACAGGCTTTGAGGTGGGAGACGGGGTAATGATCACAAAACCGGTTACGCCGGAATGGGTACGGTTTATGGGTATGGATACACTGGTACGTGATGGAAAAAAACAAACCTGGATCACCGGTGAGCTTTCTGTGGAGCGCACCATAAAAGCCATAAACGGAAATACCATAACCGTTGATGTACCCCTTACCGATAACTATGACGCCGTTTTTATAAAGCCGGGAGCCACAGTACAAAAAATAATAAAAACCGGTGGGGTTCAAAATGCGGGGGTGGAGCGGCTGCTGATAGAAGCGCCGGAGCAATCTGTTACCATCAGCCAGGGCCATCATTCGGCAATACGCACACGGGGGTTAACCGATGGCTGGATTCGCGAGGTACAGATCCGTAACACGGTGAACAGCATCGGCATCGGTGGTAAACGGATCACGGTAACGGGTGTGGACATCCGGCATACTGTGCCTACTATCGGAGCGGCCAAGCCGGCGGACCTGTCTGCGGACGGGGCTCAATTGTTGTTCGACCGGTGCTTCATCCATGGGGATAATGTTTTTTTTCTGGCAACAGGAGCCAAGGTCAGTGGCCCCATCGTATTGCTGAACTGTACATTTACCGGCAATGGCTGGATACAGCCGCACCAGCGCTGGGCTACGGGCCTGCTGATCGATGACTGTAAGGTGCCGGACGGCGGTATCGATTTTATGAACCGGGGCCAAATGGGCTCCGGGCACGGCTGGGCCATTGGCTGGGCTGTGGCATGGAACTGCCAGGCGATGTCTTACCTGAACCAGCAGCCACCCGGTGCGTATAATTGGGTCATCGGGTCAGCAGGAGAAAAGCAGCAGCGGGCCATGCCTTTTAACAGGGAGCCGCTGCTGCCTGAAGGTATTTATGATGCGCATGGTACACCGGTAGCGCCCCGCAGTTTATACCTGGCACAGCTAAAAGACCGGCTGGGTGATGCTGTGCTAAAGGCCATAGGATATACCAGTATATTCAATACTGATTAGATCCTGAACCAATCCCGATCGCCTGCGCGGGAAAGAACCTTTTGCTGCCACATATGCTGCTGCACAAGAGTGCGACGCAAGACCGATGCCATAAGCACCACAGCCGGGTCCAGAAAAACCTTAACTGGTTATTTTAAAAAACCGTTGAAGTAGTTTAAAAGGGTGGTTGTTTGCTCCATAAGACCCATATGCCCCTGTCCCGGTACAATGGCCAGTTGCGATTTTGGTGTTACTCCAAAATCGAGCACTACGTTACCGCCCAGCAGCTGGTAGGTCTTTATCAGCTCCAGTTTATCCAGGCCATCATTATCGCCGGAGATGATGAGCACGGGTGCTGTAATTTTTGCAATATTAGCATCGCCCAGGTTAAAGGGCTGCCCGGCAGAAGCGATCATCTGTTGCAGGAAGGGGATCCATTTTGTGGTATCCGGTGCCACGGCATCGTACGCGGCTTTCATGGGCGAGTTGGCAAACAGCTCCGGCTTCATTTGTTTAAAGGCCGCGTTTATCTGGGGCAGCCAGCCCTCACTTTTATAAGTGGCAGAAATGATCACCAGTTTTTTTACGCGCTCAGGGTTTTGTATGGCAAACTGATAGGCCACAGCCCCGCCAAAGCTGTAACCGGCCACATCTGCACTGTCGATATGGAGATAATCCATTACGCCGGCTACATCACCTGCCAGGGTGGCGTGCGATAATTTCCGGTCGGAGTACGGCGTGTGCCCGTGCCCCTGCAGTTCAATGGCAATAACCTTGCGGGTCTTTGACAGCTCGGGGATCAGCTGGCCCCAGTTGAGATCGATGGTCATAAAAGCACCATGTAGTAATACCAGGGGCTGGCCCTGGCCATAAACCTTGTAATAAACTTTGAAATCCTTGAGGGGGGCATAACCACTGTCCGCAGGAGCGGGTTGCTGCGCGTTAGAAGAAGATGCGGTAAGCATAAAGATGGTAATTAAAAGTATTGTATTGAAAAGATGACGCTTGTCGAATAACTGTTTCATAACGCCTGTTTAATGGTAGTGCGAATGTTTATTGACAATACAAAGATGCACCGCATTTAAGAACCGGGCAGTGTATAAAAGCGACAAATTTGGGGGTGAATATTACCGGGACTGTTTTGTTTGTCCGGGCGGAAGGGCCAGAGTAGCGATTGGGCTGCAACGGGCAGACTCCTGCTGAAAAAAATGATACGTGGCCTTGTGCGGCCTCCGGGGGAATAGCCGGTTGACTGCCAGAGGAAAATGCCCGGCCGGTAAATTTTATATAGTTATAAAAAAGGAATAAATTAGCAATACCAGTACGGGAGGCGATCGGCTCCGTTAAATACCTATATAAAAATAAATACGATGCAAACAAACAGGCGAAATTGGTTACGGCAAATCGGTTTTGTAACAGCTGGCCTGAGCATGGCCCCTTTTAAAACCTTTGCATTGCCGGTCTCCATTGCTCAGGCAGTTGATACGGCAGCCGGCAACCCCATCCGCTTAAGCTCTAATGAAAATCCTTACGGACCCTGCCCGCTGGCGCGGAAAGCAATGGCAGAGGGCATTAACAGCAGCAACCGGTATAACTGGGGTACAGCGGAGCAGCTAATGGCAGCACTGGCCAAAAAAGAGGGCGTAACAGAAGATAATATTTTGATAGGCGCAGGATCCACGGTGATCCTGGACCTGATCGTTCAGTGGCTTGCTTTTAAAAAAGGGAATTTTATTGTAGGGCATCCTTCGTATATCAACTGGACAAAAAGAGCAGAAAAGCTGGGACTAAAAAAGATTGCCGTTCCGGTAACGCCCGGAAAAGAACTTTCCCTGGCAGCTATGCTGTCGGCAATTGATGCGGATACCCGCATGATTTACGTATGCAATCCCAACAACCCTACCGGAACCTTTTGCGAACACAAGGCGCTTATCGATTTTATTAAAGCTGCAACAGAAAAGGCAATGGTGGTGGTGGATGAGGCGTACATTGATTTTACAGATCAGCCTTCGGTAAGTCATCTTATTGCGGATAACAAAAACCTGGTGGTGGTAAAAACCTTTTCCAAGATATATGGCCTGGCAGGTGCAAGAACGGGCTATGCGATTGCCCATAAGGATACCATTAACCAGATTGCTGAGCTGCAAACATGGGCGAACGGAGATGTAAGTGTGGTTTCAAGAGCGGCGGCGCTGGCCTCTCTGGCCGACGTTGATTTTGTAAAACAATGCCATGCCAAAAATACAGCAGCGAGAAATTATACCATGGAACAGCTGACCCGGCTGGGCATGCGTTGTATTCCTTCTGTTACAAACTTTATTTATTTTTCCCTGGCGGACTATAAAAAGGATTTTTTTGATGTGCTTAAGAGCAATAATATAGAAGGCACGTTTATTTATGAAGAGGAGGGTCAATGGACGCGGATTACAGTGGGCACTATGGATGAAATGCGGCAGCTGATAAAGGTGCTTCAATAAACTCCATCAGCCGGAACCCGTAACAAAATCAATCAAAAAACTGTAATCATCTTTACCAAACAGCTGATGCCGAATGTCTTTCAGGGAGCAGCTGTTTTCCGCCGGCTGCCTGTGTAAGTACCGGAATGCCCTGCAGGCTACCGGCTGCCGATACGCTCCTTCCGGGGGTACAGGAACGGGGTAACGGTTAAAAAAGGGGAGTATTTAGCAAATAAGGTGTACAATTGCCGGGGTCTTTTGGGGTTATTTTGAAGAAAAAAGACAGGAATGAAATACCGGCCCGGCCAAAATGCCCGGCCGGTGTGTAATAAATTGGTTGTGCATATGGATGACAGGATAAAGGACTGGCTGGAACAGGCTGCCGCAAATGATTGCCATGAAGCTTTCGAAAAACTATACCTTCATTTTGCCCCAGGGATGCAGGTGTTTGCCGTATCCCTCGCAGGCGATAAGGAAGTGGCGCTGGACCTGGTGCAGGATCTTTTTGTAAACCTGTGGACGAACCGCAAAAACCTGGCAGCCATTGGCCATCCTGCCAACTACCTTTACCGCGCATTAAAGAACAATGCAGTCCATTATCTTAAATCGCGTAAGCGCCTGGCACCGCTGGCAACTGAAGAAAACGAACGCATTTCCTTTAGCGCTGAAAATCCGGAAACAGGTATTATGGCCAAAGAGACAACGCTGTTGCTGGAAGCAACCATTAATGCGCTGCCGTATAAATGCCGCCTGGTTTTCCGGCTGATAAAGGAAGACGGCCTCCGCTATAAGGATGTGGCACACTTGCTGGATATTTCGGTTAAAACCGTGGAAGCGCATATGCGGCTGGCTTACAGCAGGATTGTGGAATGCCTGGAGGCGGCGCTGCCGCAACAGATAGAGCGCTACAAACCGGGAAAACGTTCGGGTATGTAAATGGGGTACAAGCTGTGAGACACCATAGGGCCTGCGCGCCAGGGACTTTTCTGTAACAACCGCAGTGTTCAACAGCTTAAAATCCCTTCGGCTCCGTTACATTCTGCTCAGCGGGATGAGCAATCATTATGCTTCCGTTATGTGGGTATAGTAACGTGCGTTTCTTTCGTCATGCTGTCCCGGTCGATCTTACCGTGTGGACGCAACCAATCCTTGTTTAAGCTATGCAGTATTGTTGCAGCAACAACGCTTTTCAATATACGATGGCGGTAGCCCGGAGAGTTTCAATTTGAATAGCCTTTGTCAGGCTAACCGCACCATTTTAAAAATTTTTCAGATTTTTTTTTAATAACTAAGGGTTTTTAGCCTCCGGATACTCTTACCCATAAGTGCAGTCTTTATGGAACGGACCCGGTTTATTGAATTGGTAAGAAAAAAGGAAAGCGGCGAGATAACGCTGCTGGAACAAAAGGAGCTGAATGAGGCCCTCGCAGCAAATGAATCTTATGCGGCCATCCTGCGGTCGCTGAAAGTGCTTTCCGGCGCGGATCCGTTGTTTAACCGGGAGGCAACGGCCACAAATCAAGCAGCATTAAAAAAACTGCGGGAACGGATCCGCCAGACCGGACAGCAGGGCCGGACCTTCCCGATCTCCGCGCGGTGGGTGGCTGCCGCGGCCGTGATCATTGTGCTTGCCACAGGGGGATTGCTGTACCATTTTACAGGCCGTCCGCATCAACAGGAGGCCTCCAATGTGGTGGCAACGGAAAAGGGCTCCCGCACCAACCTCATCCTGCCGGACGGCAGCAAAGTATGGGTAAATGCCGATACCCGGCTTACGTATGATCATAGCTTTGGTGTGGAAACAAGATCCGTGTATCTGACAGGTGAAGCCTATTTTGAAGTGGCGAAAGATAAAGCACACCCTTTTATTGTGCATACGCAATTGATGGATGTAAAGGCTGTTGGAACGGCTTTTAACGTACGTTCTTACAAGGATGAAACCAATGCCCAGGCCACCCTGATGGAAGGGGTGGTGGAAGTGGCGTTCAAACAAAAGGAAACGGGGAAGATCCTGCTGAAGCCGATGGAAAAAGTGATCGTGCGGAGCCCGGCCGCCACCGCTGCTGACAGGGACGTTCCGGAGATCGCGGTGGTAAAAGTAAATTATGATTCAGCGGAAGCCGCAGCGCCTGAAACCCGCTGGCTGAAGAACCGGCTGGTATTTGGCCAGGAGCGGCTGGAGACGATCATAAAAACGCTGGAGCGGCATTATGGCTGTACCATCCGCGTGCAGGATACCGGGTTGCTGAACCGCAGGCTCAGCGGTATCTTTCAGGATGAAAGTCTTACCGAAGTATTGGAAACCTTCCGTCTTGCTGCCGGTATAAAATATACGATCGATAAAAATAACGTGTTGCTTTATAAATAACCCTTAAACGATCCCATATGAAGAAAGAAACATAATGTATAAAAGAAGGCGGAAAATGCTCGTAACACTTTCCGCCGGATAAGGACAGAAATAATTGCCTGGACAGCAATATTCCATCACTTTAATCATTACAAAAATATGAAAATTAAAGATTGCCCTGCCATGCGGGATGGGGTGCAATTAATTATCAAATACCTGTTGATAATGAAGCTTGTCGTCTTTATCGTCCTGCTGACTTCCAGTCAGGCGATCGCCATCGATACTTTTGCCCAGGAAAGGATCAGTTTAAAACAAAACAACATTGCCATTACTGCTGTTTTACAGGGAATCGAAGAAAAATATGATTACCGTTTTGTTTACAGCGACAGTGTGGCACTGAGTAAGCAGCGGATTGATGTGTATGCAAAAAATGCTACCATCGATGAGGTGATGCAGCAGCTGCTGCTGACCACCGCCTTCTCGTATAAAAAAATGAACAAGGGGCTGATCGTGATCATCGGCAATGAGCCGGAACGGGCCGCCGTGCCCGTAAAGGCAACCGTGGTGGACGAAGCCGGTACGCCCCTGCCGGATGTTAATATTGTTGAAAAAGGTACCACCAACGGCACGGTTACCAAAGATGATGGCAGTTTTCTCATCAATGTAAAAGATGAGCAGGCCATACTGGTAATCTCTGCGGTGGGCTATGCCACAAAAGAAGTACCGTCCAGTCAGCTGACGGCTACCATTGTGCTGGAACGCGCCGAGGGCAAGATGGATGAAGTGATCGTAGTGGGTTATGGCACACAAAAAAAGGTAAACCTTACAGGTGCAGTGTCCACGATCTCCGGTCAGGAGCTGGTAAAACGTCCGGCGGCCAACAGCTCCCTGCTGTTACAAGGGAAAGTGCCGGGCTTGCAGGTGGTGCAGAACTCGGCGCAGCCGGGACTGGAAAATCCCTCCATCCAGATCCACGGTGTGGGTACCTTCAGTGCCGCGGGTAATAACCCCCTGGTGCTGATCGACGGGATACCGGGTTCTCTCACCAATATCAATCCCAATGCCATTGAAACTATTTCTGTGTTAAAGGACGCCGCTTCTGCTGCTATTTACGGGGTGCAGGCGGCCAATGGAGTGATACTGGTGACCACAAAGGCCGGTACCAAAGGCCGGCTGAATGTGGATTATTCCTACAACTGGGGGTTGCAAAAACCGTTGGGTGTGCCAAAGCTGATCTGGAACTCGGTGGAGTTTATGGAGCTCAGCAATGAGGGCATCAACCGCACCGGACAGAACCTAAGTAAACTCTATTCGCAGGCACAGATCGATGCCTACCGCAATGGTAACGGATCTGCGCAGTATCCCAATACGGACTGGACCGAACTGATGTTTAAAAATGCGCCGATACAGCAGCATTACCTGAGTGTGAACGGAGGAGAGGGCAGGACAACATACAATTTCGGCCTGGGCTACCTGGACCAGGACGGGATCCTGATAAAAACCGGCTATAAACGCTACAATGCCCAGTTCAATTTCCGCACCCAGATGAGCAAGGTGATCAGCTTTGGCAGTAATATCAGCTTTATGCAGGGCAACCGAATGGATCCCTTCAGCAATACCGAGAACCTGGTGCTGAGCATTTATGCCCAGCATCCGCTGTGGTCGCCCTACCTGCCCGATGGCAGCGGCCGGGTAACCAGCAAGGCCTACGATTTTGAAACTACCAACCAGAACGCCTATGCCGTAATGCAGACGAGCAAGGACTACAACAAGGCATACAGTGTAATGGCCAATAGCTATATTGATGTGAACATTGCAAAAGGGCTGAAGGCGCAGGTAAAGGGCGGGGTAACCTATAATACCGATAAACAGACGCGGCAGAATATACCGTTGCCTACCTTCCTGTTTCAGCCGGATGTCAGCGGGGTTTATGCGCCACAGCAAAACTACCTGGGTACCTATATAACGCTTACAAAGACCCAGCAGGAAGACATTCATTATACCTTTTATTCCACCCTTACCTACGACCGGGTGTTTAATGATGTGCACCACTTTACGGCACTGGGCGGATACAGCCAGGAGAATTTTAATTATGAGCAGCTGGCCGGTTTCCGCAGGGATTTCCCTTCAGAGAACCTGCCGGCGCTGAATGCCGGAGGCACTGATGCACAAACCACCAATGGCTACGGCTATGAATGGGCATTGAAGTCGTTCTTCGGCAGATTGAACTATGCCTTCGACAGCCGGTACCTGCTGGAGGTAAGTCTGCGGGAGGATGGATCTTCACGGTTCCGCGAAGGAAAACGCTGGGGTGCCTTTCCTTCCATGTCTGCCGGATGGCGGATATCGCAGGAGAATTTTATGAAGGGGATCAGCTGGCTTTCCAACCTGAAGATCCGGGGCTCCTGGGGGCGGCTGGGTAACCAGAATATTGGTAACTATCCTTATCAGAACCTGCTGGATAATGGTATCTACATTTATGATAAAGTGGCTACCGGCGTGCTGAACGCCAATCTTGCCGACTCAAACATCACCTGGGAAACAACGACGGCTGCCGGCATCGGGCTGGATTTTTCGTTGTTCAATAGTAAACTCTCCGGTACATTCGATTACTTCTCCAAGCAAACCAAAAACATCCTCCGGATAGCGCAGGTGCCGGCCTTTGTGGGTATGGGGGCACCTACCATTAATTCCGGTGCCATGGAGAACAAAGGGTTTGAGTTCAGTCTGGATTACAAGGACCGCTTTGGTGATGTGGATTTTTTTGCAGGTGCCAATTATTATACCTATAAGAACCGCGTTACCAAATTGGGCGCAGAGGAGATACAGAACAATAAGCTGCGGAGAGAGGGGCTGCCCTGGAACTCCTGGTATATGTGGCAATGGACAGGCGTGTTTCAGAACCAGGCACAGATCGATGCCGCACCCAAACAGCAGTATACGCCCAAACCGGGTGATCTGATCTTTGCGGACCTGAGCGGTCCGGATGGAGTTCCGGATAACAAGGTGGATGCTTACGACCGGGTGGTGATCCCGGGGCAGTACCCGAAGTTCAACTATGGCTTTAACCTGGGCGCTGCTTATAAAGGGTTTGACCTTACCCTTTTCTTCCAGGGAGTGGCCGGTATTAAAGTATATACCGATCAGTGGGGATATGGTGCCTTCCGGCAATGGTCGCCACCACCTACCTTCTGGCGCGACCGCTGGACGCCGGATAACCCTACTAATGAGCTGCCCGGTATGTATGTGGATCAATACATGCCGATTACCGCCGCTTCTTCTTTCTGGCTGCAGGATGCGTCCTACCTGCGTTTAAAGAACCTGGTGCTGGGGTATAATTTCAGCAGCCGGCTGTTGCAGAAGCTAAAGGCACAGCAGCTGCGCGTGTACTTTTCCGGGGAGAACCTGCTCACGTTTTCAGATTTTGAAGGCGATCCGGAACGCGTAATTACAGATAATACCAGCGGCCGTTTTGCCATTTACCCGCAGGCCAGCGTGTATACGTTTGGGATTAAAGTCACTTTTTAAACTTACGACTATGATGATCTATACGATAAAAAGAATTTTTTTGTGGGGGATGTTGGTGGTGTTACTGGCCGGATGCCAGAAAGATAATTTCCTGGATAAGCAGCCCTTTGATAAAATAACCAATGAGGTTTTCTGGACCTCAAAAAATGATGCCGAGCTGGCGCTTACCGGTTGCTACAGTTCGCTCCGGACACCTGCTTTTGCGATCGACTTGAGTTCCTTCTCTTCCCTGCAGTTTGAAGGGTTAACGGACAATGCCTACTGCAACTCCACGCTTGATAATTATACGGATATTTCAAGAGGGGTGATCACGCCCACTATCGGCGGTATCATCACCCGTGTATGGACGGATGCTTATAAAGGCATTGCCCGCTGCAACTGGTTCCTCGGAAACCTGCACCGCGTACCGGACCTGACGGAGGCAGACAAAGCGCGCATGAAGGGAGAGGCCTTTTTTTTACGGGCGTTTATGTACAATGAGCTGACCATGCTGTATGGGGATGTACCGCTGATCACAGAACAGCTGGGTTTTGGTCCGGATGTGTTCCAGACCAAAAAAGCGCCCCGCATAGATGTGGTAAAAAAAATGATACAGGACCTGGACAGCGCTGCTGCCGGACTTCCTGATGTGGCCTATGGCGACGGGCACCCGGTGCGCGCTTCAGCCCTCGCATTAAAAGCAAGGATGTGTTTGTACAACAGCCTGTGGCAGGATGCTGCGGATGCTGCAAGGAAAGTGATGGATGAAGGCAGGGCATCACTGGCAAAAAGCTACCAGGGGATCTTCTGGGGCGAGCAGGAGAACAATCCCGAGATCCTGTTCTCCGTAAAGGCCAGCAGTCCCACCGCGGTACACAACCTGGACCTGCTCTATGGTTCCCGGTTTTCGATGGTGCCGCTGCACAGCCTGGTGGATTGTTATGAAATGAAAGACGGTACCACTCCTGTGGCACCCGTTGTGCCTTCGTTCTACGATCCGAAGAACCGGATGCGCAATGATTTTTATCAGAACCGGGATCCCCGGCTCAAACTGACCCTTTTTACCCCGGGAGATCCGTGGGCCTATAATCCTGCGATCGGGTTTAACAACGAGGCCAAATTCAAAGCCGAATCGCCTTCTGTAAATAACCTGGGTATGCGGAAATACATCAACCTTACCGTGAACGATGGTTCCGGCGGACCGGCGGGCAGCTCCCAGGCGCTTGTAAAGCTGCGCTATGCCGATGTGCTGCTGATGTATGCAGAAGCGATGGTGGAACTGGGTGGCGGTACCACCAGCAATCCGGCGGCATTAAAAGCGATCAATGATGTACGGGCACGGCCGGGTATAGGCATGCCTCCCAAAGCGGCACCCTTAACGCGGGCCGCCATCCGTAATGAACGCCGGGTGGAGCTGGCTTTTGAAGGCTTGCGGTATTATGATATTAAACGCTGGAAAATAGGGAAAGAAGTATTGAACGGCTATAGGGATCCGGGTAATGTGACCCGGGTATTTGAAGACCGTTTTTATTACTGGCCGGTCCCGCAAACCGAAGTGGACATGATGGGCCCGGATTTCCAGAACCCCGATTATCAGTAGTGGCAAAAAAGTTCTGGTGTGAATATGCCACGAAGTCTCAAAGGCACGAAGAATCACGAAGGGGCAGAAAACAAATGGTAAAAATCTTTGTGTCTCTTGATGTCTTAGTGGCAAAAAAAAGGATGGTTCTCACAGATCACACAGATTGGCACAGACCGGCATGAGCATTGATGTTTGAATCTTTCGTGTAAGTCTGATAAATCTGTGAGCTCTTTAGGACTGGAAAGGAATAGGAGCAGATAATAAAAGTCTTTGTGCCTCTTGGTGACTTAGCGGCAAAAAAAACGGGGAATGGTTCTCACGGATCACACAGATGGCACAGATAAATAATATTGTTGTTTGAGCCTTTCGTGTAAATCTGAGCAATCTGTGAGCAGCTTTTCAACAGCTCTTTAAAGGCCCGGGGAGGAAGAGGAGCAGATAATAAAAGTCTTTGTGTTTCTTCGTGTCTTAGTGCCTTAGCGGCAAAAAAACGGGGAATGGTTCTCACGGATCACACAGATTGGCACAGACCGGTATGAGCATTGATCTTTGAATCTTCCGTGTAAATCTGATCAATCTGTGAGCAGTTTTCAGCAGCTCTTTAGGACTGGAAAGGAATAGGAGTAGATAATAAAAATCTTTGTGTTTCTTGGTGTCTTAGTGCCTTAGTGGCAAAAAAAACGGGGAATGATTCTCACAGATCACACAGATTGGCACAGACAAATAATATTGTTGTTTGAGCCTTCCGTGTAAATCTGATCAATCTGTGAGAAGCTTTTCAACAGCTCTTTAAAGGCCCGGGGAGGAAGAGGAGCAGATAATAAAAGTCTTTGTGTTTCTTCGTGTCTTAGTGCCTTAGCGGCAAAAAAAACGGGGAATGGTTCTCACAGATCACACAGATTGGCACAGACCGGTATGAGCATTGATCTTTGAATCTTCCGTGTAAATCTGATCAATCTGTGAGCAGTTTTCAGCAGCTCTTTAGGACTGGAAAGGAATAGGAGTAGATAATAAAAATCTTTGTGTTTCTTGGTGTCTTAGTGCCTTAGGGGCAAAAAAAACGGGGAATGATTCTCACAGATCACACAGATTGGCACAGACAAATAATATTGTTGTTTGAGCCTTCCGTGTAAATCTGATCAATCTGTGAGCAGCTTTTCAACAGCTCTTTAAGGCCCGGGAAGGAAGATGAGCAGATAATAAAAAATCTTTGTGCCTCTTCGTGCCTTTGGGTCTTGGTGGCAAACTATTTCAGTGTCTCAGTGGCAAAATACCTCAATGCCCTTTCGCAATTTTTATCAACAAACAACATCATCATGCAACATAAAATACAAACTGGAAAGCACTTCTCCCTGTTGCGGTGCTGCATAGTACTTGCCCTGCTCGGCAGCATTAACGCAACTGCACAGCAGCCGGGTACCCCGGGAAAAGAACCGGTATTTGAAAATAAGATCTTCGGCGCACCGGAAGTAGCTGTGCGCAGGACCAGCGACGGTTGGATGATCGCCGGTAAAAAAAACACCGTCCTCCTAAAAAGCAGCGATCTCTCCCTGCAGGTAAAAACAATAACAGGTAACTGGACCTTTTTCCCGTCGCAGGATGGGGATCTTGTAGTAAAAGATGCGGGAAAAGAAAAAACATTGCGACTTGCAGGTGCCGCAAAAAAAGAGATCAGCTATTATAATACGGGATATAAATCAGGCGTTCAGCTAACCCTGGAAGGCTGGGCGGGAACCGATCTGAAACTGTTCCTTACCCTGGCGCTGGAAGGCCCCGGGGAAGAGCTGGTATTTGATATCGCGGCAGATGAAAAGAATACCGTTGTGCGCAAGCTCGACTGGCCGGCGGCACTGGACGCGGCCGCAGTCGATTATACCCTGCTGAGCAATGTACGCGGCGTATTGCTGCCCCGCAACTGGCCAAAGCCGTATCACCCCATCCGCACTTCTGAGCCGGATGGCACTATTACAAAAACGGACCGGAGCGAACTGCAAAGCAATGTGATCGAAGACTGGTCCATGTCCTGGTGGGGGTTTCAGAAAGGAACTTCAGCAATGATGCTGATCGTGGAAACGCCTGATGATGCCGCCTACCAGTTCCGGCACCCTGCCGGCGGGCCTACGTTCATTGGGCCGCGCTGGCGCCCGAGCCTGGGTAAACTGGGGTATCCCCGTACCGTACGTATGTGCTTTTTTGAAAAAGGGAATTATGTGGATATGGCAAAGCGTTACCGGCAATATGCCATTGAGAATGGTTGGTTCGTATCATTGAAAGATAAAGTGGCGGCAAGACAACAGGTAGGCGACCTGATCGGAACGCCCATTGTCCGTTCCGGTATCCTTACCGATTATCTTCCCGGAAGTGCCCGCTGGAAGCGGGATTCCGCCACCCGGCACGCTGTTGTGAGCTTTGACCAGCGTGCAGAACAGTTCCGGCAGTGGAAGAATAAAGGACTGAAGCATTTGATGGTGGTGCTTACCGGCTGGCCCAAACTCGGCTACGACCGGCAGCATCCGGATGTGCTTCCGCCCGCCCCCGCGGCCGGTGGCTGGGAAGGCATGCAGCGGCTGGGCCGGGAGCTGAAGGACATTGGATATCTTTTCGGTCTGCACGACCAGTACCGCGATTATTATGTGGATGCCCCGTCCTTCAACACAAAATTCGCTATTCACGAAGAAGACAGCACGGCCTTGCCGGCGATCTTTCCGGGTACACGTTTCGGGGATTTTAAAGAAGGCAAGATCCCTTATATGGATTACTGGGACGGTGGTAAGATGTCGTACCTGAACGGCCGGTTCATGCTGGGGCATATGAAGAAAAATTACCAGTGGCTGCTGAACCACGATATCAAGCCACAGGCTTCCTACCTGGATGTGTTCGGATATGTGCCGCCTGATGAAGACTTTAATCCGCAGAACCGGCTGACGCGTACCGGCGCCATGAATGAGCGCATCAAACTGTATCGCTGGGCCAAGGCACACCTGGGCATTGTGGGCACAGAAACGGCCTGCGACTGGACGGTTCCCTTTGTTGACTTTTCATCGCCCCTCAAAGCACGTAACGGGATCACCGTACCGCTTTGGGATCTGGTATATCACGATGCCATCCTAACCACCTACAATCCTTCGGATCTGTACGGGTTGCTCAATGCCGGGCTGCCGCAGCTGGGCCGGGATTTTGATGCAGGACCATTGGCACTGTCGCAGGTAAACCGGATGAGCGCGTTGAACAAACGGCTGGCCTTTGCAGAAATGACCAATCATGAATTTTTAAACAAGGAGTTTACCCGGGAGCGTACCACATTTTCCGATGGCACCACCATAACCGTTGACTGGGATAAAAAAACGGTGATCATTACTCCTGAAATAAACGAATCATTATGAGAAAAGTAAGTGCAATCATTACCGGCCTGTTTTTTATTTTGTCAGCCAGCGGCCAGGCAGTAAAACCCGCGGGCACCGCTTTGTTTGATGTGGATTACCAGAAGCTGGTTTCAAGAGCCGACCTTATGTATGAACAGCCGGCATCACGCAGTGAAGCCGGACAGCCGGTGGGCAACGGACGTATGGGCAGCCTGGTATGGACCACTCCTTCGCAGGTCAGCATGCAGATCAACCGGGTGGATGTATTTGCCAGCAACTCTGCCTCTAATAATTTTTTTGAACGGAACACGGATTATTGCGGCGGTACCGGTTATGTGGACCTGGATTTTGGGGAGCCGGTATTTGAAGGGAAGGACTTCCGGCAGCAGCTGTCCTGTTACGATGGGGTTTCAACCGTATCCGGCAAAGCCGTACAGGCAAAAGTGCTGGCCTGGAATGAAGCGGATGTGATGGCCGTAAATGTAAAGGATAACCGCAGTACCGCGCTTCCGTTGCTGGTGCATCTGCGCATGCTGCGGATGCCGGTCTCGCTGCGGGGCAACCACTCAGCCGTTTCCACGATCGAAACAGCGGGCGACCGTATTGTATTGAAACAGGTGTTTAAGGAAGACGATTATTATTGCAGTTCGGCGGTGGTCATCGGACTTGCCGGTGCTACCGCCACTGCGGAAAAAACAACGGCTTCAGCCGTGCGGCTGAACATTGCACCGGGAACGCCACAGACCACGGTGTTTATTGCAAGTGCCGCTTCTTTCGATTCAACCGCTGACGTAACGGCTGCTGCAATGCGTAAACTGGATGCGGCACAGCAAAAGGGTTTTGAAGGGATCTATGCTTCCAATAAAAAATGGTGGGCCGGTTTCTGGCAGCAATCCTTTGTGCATCTGAACAGCACAGATGGAGTGGCGGATGAGATTGAAAAGAATTATACCTATTTCCTTTATGTGATGGGGTCGAGTTCTAGGGGCGACTTTCCTACAAAATTCAATGGCATGCTGTGGACCACGGGTGGTGATGCACGCCAGTGGGGCGGGGCCTTCTGGGGCGCCAACCAGAGCTGTTATTATGAAGCGTTGTATCCGACCAATCACCTGGAGCTGATGGATCCGATGTTCAGGATGTACAGCAATGCATATCCTTCTTTTGAGAAAGCCGCTGCCCAGCAATGGGGTTCAAAAGGGATCTTTATTCCCGAAACCGTGGGCTTTGACGGAGTGCCTGCACTACCTGATGACATTGCGGCAGAGATGCGCGAGCTCTACCTGATCCGCAAGCCCTGGGAGCAGCGCTCGAAAAAATTTATGGACTATGCATTTGCCAAACAACCCTTCCTCAGCCGGTGGAACTGGAAACACATCGGCACATGGAAAAACGGGTTATGGGAGTATACGGAACGGGGCGACGGGCCCTATGGTCCGGTGAATCATATCTTCTCGCGTGGCGCCAAGATCGCTTACCAGTACTGGCAAAAGTATGAGTATACAAAAGATCTCAACTGGCTGCGGGAGAAGGCTTATCCGATGCTAAAAGGGATGGCGGAATTCTACCGCAATTTTCCGAACGTGAAAAAAGAAAAAGACGGGAAGTACCACATCCGGCACGTGAATGATAACGAGTCCATCTGGGGCGGACACAATACCGTGGAAGAAATCTCCTCTATGATGGGTATTTTCCCGGTGGTGATCAAAGCGGCTGAATTATTAAATACCGATGCGGAGCTGCTCCCGGTGTGGAAGGAATTCCTGGCCCATCTTTCGCCCCTGGCTACAACAAAGGACTATCCGGATATGGCTCAGCAACCGGAGGCCTGGGTAGGCTCATTACAACCCACCAGCCCCATACGCGGAAACGGGAAACGCCTGCCGGATGGTAATACCATGCCCGTATGGTTCTTTGATCTTTGTAACCCGGGTGGCGATCCTTCGATGCTTACCATTGCCAACAATACCTTCGACGGGTATTTCCGGCATACATCGCCGGAGCAGACTTTCCCGCATGTATTATCAAAGATCCCGGCCGCAGCGGCGGTGCTTGGCAGGGCCGCTGCCGTCCGCTTTTTAATTCCCAACCAGCTCAAAGGTGCGGCGCGCAATCCCGTGCTTGAGAACCGTATGGACCTGAGCGAAGGTTTTTATACCACCAATATCCAGCGCATCGGCCGGGCATCGGATGCCTTGCACCTGGCCCTGTGCCAGAGCGCTCCACCTGCTCCGGGCGAAGACCCTGTAATCCGGGTGTTTCCGGCCTGGCCAAAGGATTGGGATGCACAGTTCAGTTTACTGAGCAGGGGTGGCTTTATCACTTCCGCTGTCATTCGCAACGGGACGGTCGTATTTGTGGAGCTGGTTTCAAAAGCAGGGGCCACCTGCCGGCTGCAAAATCCCTGGCCGGGAAAAACGGTACAGATCTATAAGAACGGTAAAAAATTCCGGACAGCAAAAGGGAACCTGCTCGTTTTTCCGACAACGGCTGCCGACCGGTTTGTAATAGCATTGCCGGGTGCAGGGCCGGAGCAGCTGCGGCAAAAAGTGATGTGATGGATGGAGAATACCCGGATGACAAAAATGTTTACAGGAATGCCAAAAAACCGTCAATGAATTTGAGTAGCGGTTACCGGCGGTTTCTAAAACTTCGCTTATTTTGTAAGGAGCTCGACGTGGTCTTGCCGGAATAAATGCAGTGTGAATGAACTATAAACTAGGATTGTTGTTGGTTGCAGCCGGGATCTGCCTCCACAGCAGTGCGCAGGTTATTACGGATCAGAAAGAAGTTACCTGGAAAGGATTTAAACGGGTAATGTTTAAACTGAACGGCAATGAGGCCTGGTATACGGTGCCCCGTGCCCCGCAGGCCGGACGGCCCTGGGTATGGCGTGCCTACTTCCCGGAATGGCATACGGAGATGGACAGTATATTACTGTCGAAAGGCGTATACATTGCCTATATCAATGCCAGCGACCGGTATGGCCATTCCAGTGCAATGAACCGCTGGGATGATCTGTACACCTATCTTACCACGCAACAGCATTTCGAGCCACGGCCAGCGCTGGAGGCGGTAAGTCGCGGTGGATTGTATGCCTATGGCTGGGCCAAGAGGAACCCCTCAAAAGTAAGCTGCATCTATGCAGAGGCGCCGGTCTGTGATTTTACCAGCTGGCCGGCCGGAAAAGGAAAGGGCAAAGGCGCACCCGGCGAGTGGAAGCAGCTGCTGAACGTTTACGGATTAACAGAAACGCAGGCGCTGCAATACGCCGATCAGCCGAAAGATAACCTGGAGGCGCTGGCGGCGTACAAGGTACCCATTGTGCATGTGATCGGTTTGCAGGATAAGATCGTTCCGGCGGAAGAGAATACGTTGGTGCTGGTTCAAAACTATATACGGAACGGAGGGCCTGCAACGGTTATTCCGATGACCCGCGGAAAGCAGGAACTGGAAGGGCATCATTTCCCGATAGAAAATGTGGAAGCCCTGGCCGGGTTTGTTTATGAAAAGGTACTCCGGCAGCCGCAGCCCTTGCCCGCAGCAGATTTTATCCATCCGTACGGGAAGCTGGATAACCTGTTGTACCGCATCCGGCATAAGGAAACAGTGACCGTCGCCTTCCTGGGCGGATCCATCACCAATATGACGGGCTGGCGCAACAAGGAGGAGCAATACCTTGCCGAACGGTACCCGGAAACGCGTTTTCGTTTTTTAAACGCCGGTATTCCTTCACTGGGTAGTCTGCCTCATGCGTTCCGGTTGCAGAAGGATGTGCTGGACCAGGGAAGGATCGATCTGCTCTTTATTGAAGCAGCCGTGAACGACCGGGTGAATGGTACGCCTGAGATCCGGCAGCGGCGGGCACTGGAAGGCATTGTGCGGCATGCGCTCAGCGCCAACCCTGCCATGGATATCGTGTTGATGGGCTTTGCCGATGAGTTTAAACTGGCCGATCTTCAGGCCGGGAACATACCACCTGAAATTACGGTGCATGAAACGGTGGCACGGCATTACGGATTGCCGTTTATCAACCTGGCTGCGGAAGTAAGCGCACGAATCGCACATAAAGAATTTACCTGGGACGCTGATTTTAAAAACCTGCACCCGGCACCTTTCGGACAGGCGCTGTATTTTAATTCTATAAAGACCTTGCTGCAAATGCAGCTGAGCGGCGAAACACCGGAGGCAGTTGTTCCTAAAAAGATACCAGGACCGATGGACCCGCTGAACTATGCAGGCGGACGGTATGTTCCGGCAAAAGAAGCTTCCATACAAAAAGGATTTGTGTTGCATCCTTCCTGGCAGCCCTCAGATGGTGTGGGTACACGGCCTGGGTTTGTAAACGTACCGGTGCTGGAAGGGACGGCAGCGGGGGCGCAGACCAGCCTTGCTTTCCAGGGATCTTCCGTGGGTATTGCCGTGGTTTCTGGTCCGGATGCGGGAACGATCCGCTATTCGATCGACGGCGGACCGGAGCAGACGGTGGACCTTTATACCCAATGGAGCAGCGGGTTGCACCTGCCCTGGTACCTGCTGCTGGGCGACGGGTTAAAAAAAGGACGGCACCGCCTGAACCTTACCATCGCGGATCAGCAGGACCCGCAATCAAAAGGCCATGCGGTAAGGATCGTTTATTTCCTGGTGAATGGTAAGTAGGTGGGTGCTGAAGTGGATGTTTTTTTTAGGCTGGGGTGCCGCGCGGGTTGCACCCGGTTCCATATAATTACCGCTAAATACTCTAATATAAAATAAAAATGAAATTACGTTTAACAGCGCTTGCTTTAGTGATATCCTATTGCTGCCACGCGCAGCAGGGGATGGAAGAAATGTGGGACAAGTCGTCCGTAGCCAAAGAGCATCCGAATATTCAATGGTTCAAAGAAGCCAAATTTGGGTTGTTCATCCACTGGGGATTGTACTCCCAGCTGGCCGGCACCTGGGAGGGCAAGAACTATTATGGCAGCGGGGAATGGATCATGCACCAGGCAAAGATACCCGTAAGCCGGTACCGCAAGGTAGCCGAAAGCTTCAACCCCGTAAATTTTAATGCCGATGAATGGGCGCAGCTGGCAAAGAATGCAGGTATTAAATACATGGTGATCACGGCCAAGCACCATGAAGGGTTTTCCATGTTTGATTCCAAAGTAACCGGTTTTGATATTGTGGATGCAACACCCTATAAAAAAGACCCCATGAAGGCGCTGGCGGCAGCCACAAGAAAAAGAGGCATACAATTCGGTTTTTATTATTCGCAGTTCCAGGATTGGTATGAACCCAATGGCGGAAGGAATACCTGGGATTTTGATGAGTCGAAAAAAGACTACCAGCAATATTACCGGCAGAAAGCTATTCCGCAGCTGAAAGAACTGCTCAGCAATTATGGTCCGCTGGGCATTGTGTGGTTTGATACGCCGGGCGGCATGACCAAAGAACAGACGCAGGCCTTTGTGAACGAGCTGCGGGTATTGCAGCCCAAAAGCCTTTTCAGCAGCCGGGTGGGACAGGGCCTGGGCGATTATAAGGATTTCGGAGATTCGGAAGTGCCGCCGGTGCCAATTAAAGGCGCCTGGGAGTCGATCTATACCCATAATGATTCCTGGGGCTATATCGCACACGATATGAATTTTAAATCGGCGCATGAGATCATCCGGCTGTTGTCCAACGTGGCCTCCAAGGGCGGCAACCTGATGCTGAATGTAGGCCCCGATGGCAAGGGCAATATCCCTTATTACTCGGTAAAATATCTGAAAGAAACCGGCGCCTGGCTGCAAAAAAATGGCGAAAGCATCTATGCCACCACGGCCGGCTGGGTACCGGCACAGCCCTGGGGTGTGACCACTTCCAAACCAGGCAAACTGTTCCTGCATGTATGGCAGCGCCCGGAGAATGGTCAGCTGCTGGTGCCGGGTTTTTCCAACACGGTTACCAAAGTATATGCGCTGACAGATAAAAAAGCGCTGCCGTTTCAAAAAAAGGACGGCGACCTGCTTGTTAACATGACGTCTCTTACGGAAGAACATACACCGGATAAAGTACTGGTGGTGGAATACCGGGGCACCCCGCCGGCGTATAATGCAGCGGCACCGGTTACCGTTTCGGCACAGTATGCCGTTAACCCGGTGGATGCGGTATTTGCAAAAACAAGCGGTGCTTCAAAGATCGAGTCACTCACCTACAGTCATTATTTTGGTGATTGGAAACATACGACCTGCGTTACTGGCATGCAGTCGCCGGAAGATGCGGTGGCATTCACGGTACGGATTACAGAGCCCGGCGATTATAAGCTGATACTGGAGTATGCCTGTCCGCCAGAAAGCGCCAAACAGGAAGGCCGCCTGGAAGTGGAGGGACAAACATATATGTTCCGCACCTTACGGACCTCGGAGTTTGACAAGTCGGCGCCGCTGTTGTTTATCAAACATCCGGTCACTATTTTCACAGCAAAGCGTCCGGGTGTGTATACCATTACGGTTAGCCCTTACCGGCAGGGAAAGGAGTTGTTTAAACTGAAGGGCGTCATCGCAGAACCGCTGAAGTAAAAGATCTTTGTAGCGGTTTCGCAGATAAAATATAAGGGGAAGAATTATGTAGTAGCATTCAAATAAGCTCTGTAGGAGCGCAATATTTTGTAGCACCCGGTATAAAAAAGGCCGGAGCCCCATAGGGGCGAACCATTTAAAGGATAAAACGAATGAAAGGGAATTGTATTTTTTATTTATTATTCTGCTTATGCATCAGCAGCAATATAAATGCCGCTGTAAAGCTTCCCGCTGTTATTACGGATCATATGGTATTGCAGCAACAAACAACCGTGGCCTTATGGGGCTGGGCGGATGCAGGCGAACGCATTGCCATCCGGTGCAGCTGGAACTCGCAGCCGGTAACGATTACAGCCGCCGCCGATGGCCGCTGGCAGGCAAAAGTTAAAACCACTGCGGCAGGCGGGCCTTATACCATCACCTTTAGCGGAACAAATACGATTGAAGTACAGGATGTGCTGCTGGGCGAAGTATGGCTTTGCTCCGGGCAGTCGAATATGGAATTTCCGCTGGCAAAACAAAAAGCCTGGCGTACCGGTGTAACGGATTACGAACAGGAAGTGGCAAAGGCCACCGACCCCCGGCTGCGCCTTTTTACCGTGCAGCAGCAGGTTGCGGGAACACCGCAACAGGATGTACAGGGAAGCTGGATGGCCTGCACACCGGAGAGCGCCGCCACCTTTTCTGCCGTGGCCTATTATTTTGGTAAAGAGCTCCGCGAAGCCACCGGTGTGCCGGTAGGGTTGATCCATTCTTCCTGGGGCGGAACACCCGCAGAGTCCTGGACCCGGAAGGAAGTGCTGGATGGCGATCCTGCGCTTCGTGCCATCCTCCATCGGTATGAAACGGCGGTGAAGACATATCCGGAAGATGTGGCTAAGTATCAAAAAGAATTGGATCAATGGCTCAGAGATTCGGCCGCGCATTTGGAAAAACTTCCTAAAAAACCGACGCACCCTGTTGAGCCGGAAAAGAATTCCAAGTCTCCCACAAAACTGTACAACGCCATGATCCATCCCTTTATCCCGTTCACCTTAAAAGGAGTGATCTGGTACCAGGGAGAATCCAATGCCGTGAGGGCCTGGCAGTACCGCAACCTGTTCCCGGCAATGATCCGCAGCTGGCGGAAGGAATGGAAGGCGGAATTTCCGTTCTACTTTGTTCAGATCGCACCGCATCACCAGCAAAACCCCGAGATCCGCGAAGCACAATTGCTGACATATAAAACCGTGCCCCGCACCGGGATGGCGGTGATCACGGACGCAGGCGATTCGCTCGATATTCATCCGCGGAATAAAGCCGTGGTAGGCCACCGGCTGGCCTTATGGGCGCTGGCAAAAACCTACGGTAAATCGGACCGGGTGTATTCCGGTCCGCTGTATCAGTCTTCAGCAAAGGAAGGCAATAAAATACGGATCCGTTTTTCATTTGCCGATGGCGGATTGGTTGCAAAAGACGGCACCCTGACCGGCTTTACCATTGCCGGGGCAGACCGGCTGTTTGTGTCGGCAACAGCAGTGATTGAAGGGAATACGATTGTGGTATCCGGCAGCGGCATAACAGCGCCGGTTGCCGTACGTTTTGGCTGGACCACCGTTCCGCATGCGGTGTTGTATAATAAAGCCGGACTGCCCGCATCGCCCTTCCGTACGGACGACTGGCCCGGCGAAACCTTTAATAAAAATTAATCCCATTTTAGCGGACACTTCTCAAAACTCACCTCCCCAAAAAATATATTCATGAAACGAAACCTTGCATTATTTACAGCCCTTATGTTGGGAATAAGCAGTACTGCTAACGCCCAATCTGCAAAAACAACGGCCGCTTTTAAAAACTGGCCCGCCGGCAGCTCCCCAAAGGAGATCGGTAATATTATTGCCAACCGGTTTATTGCCACACCGCATACCAATTTTAACCGCCCCGGTCCGCCGAAGGTGATCACCTATCCGGAAACCTGTACCTGGTACGGCGCGCTCACCTTTGCAAAGGTGACGGGGAACAAGACCCTTACAAAGCAGCTAGCCGCCCGCTTTGAACCCCTGCTGAACAACCGGGATACACTGGTGCCTGTACCCGATCATGTGGACTATACCGTATTCGGATCCGTGCCGTTTGAACTGTACATGCAAACAAAGGATGCACGTTACCTGAAGCTGGGGAAACATTTTGCAGACAAACAGTGGGGCCCTCCGGAAGGAAAAAGGGTCACTGCCGAATCGCACCGTTTTTATAACAAAGGCCTCAGCTGGCAAACGCGCTTATGGATCGATGATATGTTTATGATCACGGCCGTACAGTCGCAGGCTTACCGTGCTACGGGCGATCGTAACTATATCAACAAGGCGGCTAATGAAATGGTGTTTTACCTGGATTCATTACAACAGCCGAACGGATTGTTCTACCATGCGCCGGACGTGCCTTATTTCTGGGGCCGGGGAGATGGCTGGATGGCCGTGGGGATGAGCGAACTGTTGCATTCACTGCCTAAAGACAATCCCAACCGGCCGCGGATCATGGAAGGGTATAAAAAAATGATGGCTACCCTGCTGAAGTACCAGGCAGAGGATGGTATGTGGCGGCAGCTGATCGATGATCCCACATCCTGGAAAGAAACTTCCTGCACGGGCATGTTCACCTGTGCATTCATCACCGGTGTAAAAGAAGGCTGGCTGGCTGCGGAAGTGTACGGGCCTGCTGCCCGGAAAGCCTGGCTGTCGCTGATCAAATACATCAATGCCGATGGCGATATTACCGATGTATGTGAGGGCACCAATAAAAAGAACGATCATCAGTATTACCTCGACAGGAAAAGGAATACCGGTGACCTGCACGGACAGGCACCCCTTCTGTGGTGCGCCACTGCTTTGCTGCGATAACCCCTCCGGGGTTCAATCATGATTCTGATCATTAACCACGCGTTTCACGCGCGGCTAATCGGATGGAACCCTTGTGGGGTTACCCGATGCACCTGCGAAGCTGCAACGCAGCGCTGATCGTTGAAGCAAGTAACAAAAACAGTCCATTAGGTGCAGCGCACCAAGGATAACGTGAGGGCCATGCGGGCACCGCGCAGGCTGTGTAGCGGGGCATCGTGACTCTGTTCCGTCGTGCAGAGTTGTTAAACCCCGAATGGGGTTACGCCCCTTATAGCCGGTGGTGTAACCGCCGGTTCATTTGCGACCGGTTGGTATTGAACCCCGGTGGGGTTCAACCATGATTCCGATCATTAACCACGCGTTTCACGCGCGGCTAATCGGATGGAACCCCTTGTGGGGTTCACTGACGCACCTGCAAAGCTGCAACGCAGCGCTAATATTTGAAGCAGGTAACAATAGCAGCATATTAGGTGCAGCGCACCGGTAATAACGGAATGTATACCGGCGTCAGCAGGTTACCGCCGCGCGGCGGCTGGGAGGGGTCGTCAGGCATTCCGGTTATAACGATGAGCAGCGCGCTGCGCCTGTTTTGATTCGAAAAAATTGTAAGGAAGTTACCGGTCTGCCGGCCGTTTCAGCCGGATGAAGTTGTTCTTATCCCGACGCCTGTGCAGGGGAAGCAGATTGCCGCTGCGGATGTGCAAACCGCGCTGCTGGGTGCTATGGCCTTTTATTATTCGGAACTGAAGCGTACTGACGCGTTTCTAAATCAATGACAGGCTCCGGGTCCTGCTCAACGGGGGACCATTCCACGGGCTTTGAGCTGTGCCGTATACAGGGAGGCGGGCTCAAGGCCTTTTTTATTTTGCCCTTCCCATTCCCCATCCGGCCGGCCGGCAAGCCTGCCCGTTGACTTTTGCCCCTGCAGGCCGATGCAATAATTTTTACCGGATGCCCAGGGGTTTTGCACCGTGGCTTTTTTTGCGGTACAGTGCCATACCACCTGGTTTACCCCGGCCCAGCCGTGCCCGCTGCCCCAGTTGCCCCGGTCCTGTATATTTATTTCTCCGTCGGTGGTAATATTGTCGTACAAAGTGCCCATGGCCCAGCGGTGGTGCGGCCCTATATCCGCATGGGTGCGGGTGGCGGTGCAGTTGTAAAAAACATTAGGCCCGCATACCCTGGCACCGGTTACATAATCATGGCGGCCGTCCCTTGCAGTGCAATTCATAACCAGGTTCATCTGCCCGTTGTTGCCGAACGAATAACGGCGCCCCCCGGTGATGATGGATTTAAGATCGGAAGATGTGCAATTAAGCACAGAGATATTCCGGGATAAGGATCCCAGGTTTACACAGGAGTAAGCAAAATAGGTGGCGCTAACATTCCGCACCCATCCGTTCTCTATTTTATTAAATGCAACGGCATCCCAGGAATGGTCTTCCGCAGTATCCGATGTATAGGCAGAGACACAGCTAAGGTTTTCCACACCCACCTGGGATATCCTTCCTTCAAACCGGTATTTGTACACGCGGGCCGTATTGTATGGCGCATCAATGGCCATTACTATAGGGTTATCGATAAACAGGGTATTGCCTTCAATTTTTGTAATGGTACGCTGAAATTTAAAATCATATTCTGCCGCCTGCCATTGTTTGGTGCCGGGCCGCTCCACTATCTGGTTCATCTTCAGGTCCTCTATCCATTTTGGCAGGGCCTGCCATTGCAGTATAATGGCATCACCCGGCTTAAAGGCCGCGGCAGCCGCTACCTGTAAAGCGTGAGCGCCCACGGGCACATAGGCAGCTGTAACGGCGGTGCGGGTTCCTTTTATTTCTTCAATGGCTCCGGTGCCGGAAACATCGATCAATGCCCGCCTTCCTGTGCCTTCTGCTATAAGCCGGGTATCGTTTCCTTCTCCCCGCAGTACAATGCCGCTGGCGTTTATCTTAATATTGTTCTGTATAGGATAAGTACCTTTTTTCAGCAGGATGGCCCCGCGAAAGCCGTTCTTACCCGGTGCTTTTTTTGCCAGGGCATCAATAGCCTGCTGTATGGCGCCTTCTGCATGCGGGCCGGGGCTAATGGTTTGCACCACCGGCACATCGGGTATAGGCACATTGCCGGTGCGGTAGCCCACCTTGCTAAAGTCGGGTATAGTATTGCCCTGCGCGTCTGCATTATAGCGGATGGTGCCATCGCTGTTTACTTCCAGGTATTTTGACTGCCAGCTGTCTGTTGACGAAAAAGAAACAACAGCCAGGGATAAAAGAAGCAACAAGCCCGTTCGCATAATCGTATTTTGAGGATAAGATCCGTTAAAAAAATAACAATCGGAAGCGAATGCTAAAATTGCTTAGTACCTGGATAAGAAAGCTGTGTGTGGCGGGGCTTTTATTAATGATGTACAGAGCTGTATAAGCGCAGGCCCAAAGGCCCGCGCGGATGATAAGCGGCGCAGCAGAGGAGCATCAGCATCTGCCAAGGATATAAGCCGCTTCCAGCAGTTTGGTAAGGTAAAACCAGATGGCAAAGGAATTGATTTCTACTTCAACGGAATGATCCGTTAAGCTGTAGTACAGCAGGCCCTGCAGTTCCGATTGCCAGTCTTCCCGCGACTTGTAATTAAAAAACTTACGGAATACATTACGCATATTACTGTACTCGCTTTCGGTAATAAGGTAGGTAGCAAAGCTGCGGTACTCCGGTGCCGTTTGGGTATAAAAAAAATAACTGTACTCCGGCAGCTTATCCATGGGTATGGATTCTTTTTCCTTATACAGCTGGTGGGCGGCATCAATAACGGAGCTGATGGCCATTACGGCGCAGGAGATGCGGTAGGAGCATACTTTGGTAACGGGCCTGCTCTGATCCATAAAAAGGGGTAGGCGCAGCATCATTTTTCGCAGCTGGTCAATAGTGCCGGCATTTTCGAAGCAAAGGGTAAATACGCGGTAGGGGTTGGGGGCACATTCCTGGCTCCAGCTTTCTGTGTGAAAGGGGTCGTTTGTTGTTGGATTTTTCATGAGTGTTGATTTTTAAAAAGTGATTGATTTTGTTTTTTAATGGGTGTAATTATGTGAGGCAGGGCGCTACCGGCACGTCGCGGGCCTTGCTGCTGCTTTGATGGGGCATGCGCAATTTTCCTTCCGTCGTGCAGATCCGCGAACCTCCCGGAGGGGTTATACCCCTGATAGCCGGCGGTTATACCGTCGGTTTATTTGCGGAACGGTTGGTATTGAACCCCGCAGGGGTTCAACCAGTATGCTGATCATTGTCCCCGCGTTTCACGCGCGGTTAACGGAATGGAACCCCGAAAGGGGTTGCCCTGGCGGTGGCGCGGGGCAAGACCTATGAGGTCTGTATGCCGCGCGGGCAGACCTCATAGGTCTGTAACACCGGGGAAGGCGGTAATGATCATGC
Organism: Niabella beijingensis; assembly: GCF_020034665.1. NCBI lineage: Bacteria > Pseudomonadati > Bacteroidota > Chitinophagia > Chitinophagales > Chitinophagaceae > Niabella > Niabella beijingensis. The sequence continues at coordinate 268,349 of NZ_JAIQDI010000002.1, forward strand.
CCGCGGCATCCGTAATTACGGTGAGCGTAGTCACCGGCTGGCCGCGGCTATCGTACCCAATGGTGGTGCCCACATTATGCACCCGGTGCACATTGGCGCCGGGTGGCGCGCCGCCGGGCGGTGGCAGGGGTGGCTGCTGCCCCGCGTCTTTTATGGCGGCTACCAGGGCAGGTATGGGCAGGGTAAACTTGCCGGCCAGCGGGTGGCGGGGCACCTTGTGGTAATGGCGCTCCAGTATATGGGCCAGGGCCTTTACGCCCAGGTACCAGCTTTTGCGCAGCAGCTTTTTACGGTTTTTAACGGGTAGCTGGTGTATAAGGCCCTCCTGCAGCTGTTGCAGCCAGGTTTGCGTATCTGCCAGTAAAAACAGTACGGGCAGCCATTGCTCCTCGTTAAAGGTGGGGTGGGTGTTTTGTACAGGTGTAGTAACGGCGTGCATAGGGATGTGTTTTTTAGCAACTGAAAGTTTTGTAAACCCTTGGGCCACCCATATGCCATAAAAAAGCGTGGGTTGGTCCTTATCGTGCTAAAGGGCTACGACACCCCGAATCCGAATAAGAACGCCCACGCTTGAATCTTTAAATATATATTATATATAATAAAGAAGAGCATGAGCGATTTACTCTAGTCCCGGATTCTTAAAAGGTCGTAGTTTTTAACACGAGAATAAAAGCAAATGCGCTTATATTTTTTATTACTCTATTGAGTATTTTATGTTGAGTTGTTTAGCATAGGTATTAATCATTTAGATAGAATTTCTATCCAAATATATATAAAATAAACTCATTTGTCCAAATTTTTGTCTTCTTTTTTTAAACTTTTTTATTTTTCAGATTATAAAGAAAACTAAATGACCAAGTTAGGAGAATATTTAGCCGCTAAATCGGTCAATAAATCTGAAGTAGCAAGAAGAACTGGCCTGAGCAAAGCACGGGTTAACCAGCTTACTTTAAATGATACCACCAAACTTAGAGCCGATGAACTTTATTTGATTGCTTTGGCAATTGATGTGAAGCCAATTGAATTGTTGGAGTATGTGTGTAAGGGGGTGAAGCTAGTGGGGCAGCAATAGCTTTGTGCTTTGACTATTGATTGCTTTTTTGTTCTTGCGTTTATGAAAAAATGGTCCACCGAATATTATATTGCTGTAATAACTGCTGTTGTTGCTTACTTTATTGCCACTTTTGCGTACCTGATAGCCTCAGCATATGAGAAAAATATAAGAGCCAGCAGCATGGCTGTTTTGATTGTGGCTTTTGCATATATCCTGATAAGGAAGAAGTAGTAGTTTTCTTTACGAATTAAGAAGGTTGTTATCGCAAATGATCATTCAAGAGAAATATAGCCTAATAAAAAAAATGTAGAAAGTGAAGTGTTAAATATTGATTAATTGGCTAATGATAAAAGTACTGTTTCGAATTATACGTTGTACCTTTATATACCAAACAACTGCATAAATGTCTTTTGATAATTACCAAACATCAGAATCTGCCAAGTTTAAATCTTAAACAATTATATGTCTAAAAAAATAGAAATCACAGTAGCGCAAAAGAATCAATTTAATAAGATGCTTATGACTCTACAAACGATAGCGAAGTACGACGATTCCAACAAGTTGCGCGAAAGCAGTAAGGACAAATTTGAGTTGACCTTTGATAAAGCTATTGTTATGCAACATGATATTATTTTGTTACAGTCCCATGAGTGTTGCAAAAGAATTAAGCCAATTGGTGATAGCGTGTAAATAAATTATCTGAGAAGGGAATACTCAAAAACCATAGCACTTGTTTATACTCTCTACCCGCCCAATTTATTATGATGATAAAGATCTTTCTTTATTTGTAAGTTCATTTATTATGCTTTCAAGAATAGTCATTTAAAAAAAAATCACATATTAGGTAGTTGAAAAAAGCCAGTTGCTTATCAATATACTTGTAAAAGAAGAATATTCTTCAAATATCCCTTTCGAAATCAATTTTAAGAGCTTCAATGTCATTTTCAAGATTCTTCATTTCATCTGGGTCTAGTGTCAATTTTAAATTTGCAACAACTTGTATGTTTCTTTCACCCTTGGAATATCGCTTAGCGGCCTCACTGAAAGCTTTAAAAGATTGAAAAGGTGCATCCCATACTTCATTAATTAAATTCTTTGCCATGTTTGATAAAGATTTTGATATTTTTTGATGCTTTTCTATGAGGATAGTGCTATTAGTGTCTATCTTCCAAATAACAAATCTTTCAAACATGTTGGCATATGTTCTAGAAACATAATTTAACCCCCTTAAATCTGAGGGGATTCCTGGTTCATTGATAAATTCGGGTAATGCAACGTTAATTAAATTATTTAACGATGATGAAATATTCAGTAAGCTTGCTAATCGTTCTTGTGCCCAAGTTGGGATTTCTTTTAAAGTGTGGACGTAATGCTTGGGCTCATGTAACAAGGCATACTTTATATTGTTATAAAAATCTCTCTTTTTTTCAATTTCGTCAACCCATGTTTGTATGAAAAAAGCGTATTCGTAATAATCTGGTTTTTCTATTAATATTTTTAAGGCTTGATTGGATAAGCTTAATTTAAAATATTCAGGAATTTGATTTTCGAAAATGCTTTTTATTCTTAATGAATTTTTAAACAGATAAGAAAACTGAGCTTTTAAGGTTGCGATTATATCCTGTGCTCTTTCAAACTCAAATGTCCAGATTTTGGAATCATTTCTGATGTTTTCTACAAATTCAAAGATCTTTTTATTGTCGACAAAGCTATCAAAATTTCCATCTTTATTATCTCTCCAAAAATCCAATGCATGTAATGTTCTTTTTTCTATGAAGCAATAAACAGGTATACCCTTCTCTTGTGCTGTTAGAAATTCAGTATTAGTAATTGATTTGCCATTATCAAGCATACTGCCGTATCGATTGCCTACAATAAGAATCAAGATGTCTGCATTGTCTTTTACACTTTTGATGCAGTTTTCTATAGTGCTTAGCTGAGGATTTACAGGGAAATTGTTGTACTCGGATAAAATTGATGTGTGACCTGCATCATTTATAAATTCTTGTAGATCTGTTCTAAGTTGTGACAGGTCGTAGCAAGTGGAGCTTACAAATACTTTTAATCTGTTCATTGAGTTTAGCAGTTTTTTAAATTGTGTTCGATTTAGATCTAAAAATACTACTATTTTTCATTAGATTAATGAGGTGACTTCTAATATTGTTCTCCACTTCTTAATGATCGCGAAAGTAGTATAGCAAAGACATCCGCATTTTGGCTTGTTTGCAAAACGATATTTTTGTCATTGTGCTTATGAATTTCCACACCTTCCGTAAAGGGCTGTGTTCTTGAAATATCGTTTAACCGTATAATAGATTTATTCCAACCATGTGTAAGTATAATTCGCTTATTGGTTAGGTACAGGATGCCGTTATTTATAAGCCGTAGCGCCTCCGCATTCTGCGGCCGGCTCTGGTTTCTGCCGGGCCCTACATATGCCTTTGTGTTGCTACTAAAGATAGATGGGTAACGGGGATAATTGGATCTGCTGCCTTTGGGCTCGTACCAGTTAACATTGAGTACTTGCAGGTAACATACTTCCGATTTTTGAATAACAATGTCCGGCTCAATCGTTCGCAGGGGCAAGTTTTCCAATGCCCAGTATTGTTTTAGCTTTTCCAAGTGATAACGGGTTTGTTCGTCTGCCTTTAACTGCACGTTTAAATTACGGGCTATCTGCTCTAATTCCTGCTCTTCTTTTGGGGATAGGCTATTGTTTGAAACAATTTTTGAAACAAAATCGTTAACAAAATTTCTTTTTGCTTCAAATGCTATTTTGTCTGCAAGTTCTTTGGGCAGTTTTAGTGTATTCTCAAGGGTCCTTAAAAATTGTTTTTCCTCATCTGAAAGATTTCCATCGGCAACAGCTTCGGCAAAAGATTGCTTGTAAATTTTTTCTCCCAGCTTTACATGAAGTTTATTCACCGTGTTGTCGTCCAGCCCAAAAAGTAGCTTTAAGTGATTGAGATCTTGCAGCTCTTCGTCGTCCAATCGCCTGTCGGAAAGGCAATGGTTTAGGTATACTGCATAGAATTCTTCCAGGTTTAACCTGTACTCCCTTTTTAAATTCAGCTTGTATTTTTGATTTAATTGTTCTAAATCGCCAGATGAGATAGTATATATACTTTGGGTGGCTAGTAAATTATTAAGTTCTATTACAGCGTTTTTCTCCGGATGTTGCCCAAACAATTTTTGCATGGCACTTCGGGCAATCAATGGCTGTATTTCATATACTCTTCCATTCATAACTTATTCGTATTTTCTGGATTCTTCGTAAATGGGGTAATTCCAATCTTTAACGCCTCCGTGCCAGGAACAGGCACCTCGCCCTCTGGCATTGGAAGTGGTGCCATCACGGCAAAGCGTAATATAACCGGTAATTCTTTTTCGAATAGGGTTGACTTTGTTATGTAACTTTTGGGCATTGGTGTTGCCAGCCTCAATTAATGGCTTTAGATCACTGACGGCCTCCGCAATTTTTCCTGTTTTTGCATAACATAGAGCCCTGTTATAGCGTAGATCAGTGTTTTGAGGATCTGAATTTAATAATGAATCAATTTTAGGCAGGGCTGCTTTGTATTTTTCGGCTTTAACAAGGTCTTCTGTTCTTATAGTAGCAATAGTTATTTGTTGTTTTGCTATTGATTTTCTTTCTTCTTGCGTGCTTGCAAAAGATAAGGCATATTTCAGTTTTTTTTCTGCGTCATCAATCTTACGTTTCTCTATGAGTTGGGTGCTCTGTTGTACATAAAATGTAAGGCTGTCTGCCCGTTGTCTATCCTGCTCTGCTGCAATTGCATCTTCCTTCGCTTTTTTTTCTGCCGCCAACTTTTTTTCATGGGCTATTTTTCTATCAATTTTTTGATAGTAATCCATCAAAGGGATAGAAGCAATGAATAAAGCAAGTGCCGTTATGGTTTTTATTTTTGACGTTAGTATGAAATGTAAATTCCTTTCCAGATAATTGTGTCCAGGAGGAATAAGGATAAAACCTATCAGGCCATGTAATATAAAAAGCGCGGGATGCCGAATGGAGATTAATGCAAAAAGAAAGAAGATTGCTCCCAATATCCACATTAGCACATCGCTTGCTTTGCTCTTTTTGGCAGGCTTACATGGCGGCCCTTCTTTGAAATAATCCGGTAAAACTTTGGATCTTTCTGGAATAAGATCGGGAACATATTTCATATTGAAACTTCTTCTTTACGGCTAGAAAAAACCGAAACTGACGATTTAATTAAGGCTGTTAACCAATAATTCTATTTTAATATTAATAAGACCTAAAGCTGCGGCTGGCTTTACTTCACTATTGGTAAATCCGAAAATATCTCCTCCGCAATTATCACAAACGGCTTCCATTTCAATATTATTCTTTTTACACTCACAGTTCCACACTTCTTTTTCCTTTGAGGATAATAGTTGCTTTTTCATAACCCGCTTGCCCCTTTCTTTAAAAGTGGCTTCAATAACGCGCTTAAGGTCTTCAAATTGGCTGAGATCTTCCCTGGTATAATGCGGTTTGTCGAAAGTTGCAATTTTGACGCCTAATTTTTGTTTACCGAAGTTATCACTTTCAAGAAGCTGGCGGCAGCGAACAAAGTCGAACAAATGAAGCTGCTGTATAATGTTGCTAAGTAGTTTTATAAAAGCCTGATCTGAGTTTTGTTCGATTGCCGAATACAAAATACTAATCTTTGTTTCATGAGGTAATGCGTCTATATATCTTGCGAGGTATTCGTTGTCCTTTGCGTTAATCTCGGCATTCTGTAAAAACGAAATATATTTCTTAAATATTAATGGTGCAACTTCTGCAACCTGGTGCCTTGTAATAAAAGTCCAAACGTCATCTGTAAGGGTGAGTGTTTCTGCATTAGCCTGTTCAATGATAACTTTTCTTTTGTTTAAGAAAATGAGTTTGTCCAGGCTGACAATATCAGGGGTGTGCTCAAACTGAACTACTTTTAGTGGACTTTCTGTATTTTCTTCCAAAATAACGGCGGTGCCTACAGCTGTTATCATAAACATTGATTTTCCTCCGCCGGAAATTTCGTCTATATCAATTTTAAGACCCAGGATGCAATTTGCACCAATTTCAAATGTCGTGGTTTTAACGGCTTCAATAGCTTCATTATATATACCTGCTAACTCATTTTGGTATGTTTGAGAGCGACCGCCGAAAATATCTGTAAAAGACGCAAAAAGATCCTTAAAGATATTTGTTCCGGTAACAATGTGCGCAGAAACCGGGCGCAAGTAAGTTTTTATCTTTCTGCCTTCAACTGAGGAAGTTGTAAGTACTAAAATGTCTCTTTTCGATCTCATCTGATTCGATAATTGATATACAGAATCCAAAATAGACGATTGAAAAACAAGTAAAGCAAGCTTTTACGCAGTTGGTGGTTGCTCCATTTAACAGTCTCTAATCTCCTTTTGGTGGAATAAATATAGTAAAAAGATGAGAAATCTGCGCTTTCCCGAAGCAGCAAATGGGGGCATTTTATTACGGAAAATCGTAGGGCTGCAGGCGGGTGATGCCAACTTCCTTTATTCTGGCCTTTCACTTTGATGTCCTTAGCTCATCAATTTTATTCTTTGCGGCTGTAAATGCGGCATCTATTGTTTCTGCATCATCAATAAATAAGGTATTGTCTGAGCCATATTTTTCCAGTTTAATGTACCATGTTGCTTTCCCTTTATCAACAAAATAACCTGTTTGAAAACCATCATCTGTTACAAATTTGTTTTCCATATAATCCGGATTCGCAGCAATGTCGTTATTAACTTCTGCTTTCAGTGCTTTTATTGCTTTCAGAACTTCAATAAGGTCGCTGTATTCAATGGAAGCCGTGGTATTGCTGTATTGTCCCTTTTTAACAATCTGATAAAAATATCCATTTCCAGCACCACTTGAAATCTTTCGGATTCTTGTTTCTGATGACCCATAAGAGGTTTTTAGTTTGGGCAAATTTGTATCGATAAATTTTATTAGGCTGCCCGTTTTTGAAGCGAAGACATCCATTTTGGTTTTAATATCCTCTCCTTCTTTTTTTGTATCCTGTCCATAAGAAGTTATAGTAATGAGCGAGATGGTTGTAATAACCAGTAATCTTTTAAGCATTTTGTAAATAATTTAGTTAAAACAAAGGTTTGTATTTTATAGGTTGATTTTTTACGGAAAACCGTAAAGTACATATCTCGCGCAGGCCTTTGGCCTGTGCGGCGTTGTTACTCAGCCTGACATGCTTTACGGATGCGGTGCTTATAAACACCTGCTGCAGGCAGCTGCCAAATTACGGATGGGCACAGGCCGGGAGGCCTGCGCCAGAAGATACGCAAAACATGCATATTGAAATATTGCCATCCACCTAGCAACAACCAGGATGCATTGCAAATGCTTCGTTTTCACTCCTTCTGAAGCGTATAAACACGTTCCTCTCCCTGATAAAGCCCATCTGCCTTAATGGTAAAAACAGCCTCGCCACCGAAGGAAATAATGCGGATGCCGCGATCCAGGGCACCGGCCTCCGGCCAATTGATAAAGATATTTATTTGTTTCAGATCGTTGGTTAACTCATGAAATATACCAGTATCCGGAAGCGGAATATTATACCCTCTCATCTGGTATATAAAGCAAAAGCCCGCAAATTCTTTTTTTGAAATACGGAATTGCCTTAGAGAGTCGGGGGCCATCCAATCAAATTCGCTCAGCGTTGAATCGCCCCGCCGTAAAGGCCATAAGGCCAGGCCACTAAAAGGTTTATGAAAATAATCAAAGGTTTTAATGGTTACAAACTCAGCAGTGTCTCCTTTTATAAATTCCAGCCGGGGTATGGGATAAGCCTGCAGGCTGTCCAGGCTTTTCATATACAATTTGTTTCCTTTAATACTCCAGGTGCCTTTTTCCAATACACACCCGTTTTCTGTAGATGCGGTAAAAAAATAATAATGATCGGAACTGAGCGTAAGATAGTCAATGCCAAACAGGCCTCCGTGCGCGTTTACATAATACCGAAAAGGCGCGGGTTGTTGCTGTGCCATGGCACTATGTGGAAGACATAACAAAAGGAACAATACAAAGCGGCTCATATAATACTACTTGTGCTGTTTAAATTCATAAAGATCTTCAAAATCGCTCATAACTTGCACAGGCCGGGAGGCCTGCGCAAGAAGGGGATTCGAATTCTATTTTTTAAATTTTAATACTGTTTTCATCTCTTCAATTATATTGGGCCGGCTCAGGTATTCCGGCTCGCCGAATGAGAGGTTAATATTGAAGTTCATTGCTATTTCCATTAGGGTTTTCATCTCTGCCTTAATTTCTCCTTCAAACCAGTTGTTCCAGGCCATTAATATCATTTGTTCCTTTTTGGTAAATTGATAGAGATCGAAATCGATCCCTTTGTCAAAGAGCCGGCTATCATATTCTGCAGCCAGCAACCAGCCGTTTTTTTTGAGGAAAGCGGGAACGGAATAAAATATCTCAGTTTTTATGTTCGTCGCTACTTTTATATTCATATTCATATTCAACATTCTTTGTATGGTCCATCCATGCGTTTAGTGAAATAACCGCAGTTAGTTTTCTCCCAGCCGACCATCATTGCTGGTGATGGTCTTTTTCAATGAGGTTGGGATATTTTATTTTCTATAAAAATAGAATTCTTTTTTAACTCGCGCAGGTCTCCCGGCCTGTGCGGCGTTGTTACCCAGGCTTGATCTGCTATTGCGGGTACAGTGCCTGTAAACACCTGCTGTAAGCCGCTGCCAAATAACGGATGAGCACAGGTCGGGAGGCCTGCGCCAAAAGGAGAGATCCTTCCGCTTGGCCAGCGGGCCCGGTCAGGATGACGGTGATACGCTCTGCGGGCCCGGTGAGGGAGGCGATGGGTAGGTGCAGCAATGGCGCTGCCCGGTTTACAGGCCCGGGGGGTGCAGCTATATATATATATATATATATATATATATATATTCAGCTGCTGAAGTGTGCGACGCAACGAAGCTGCCATAAGCACTGCAGCCGGGCTAATAAAAAACCCTCGCCGGGGGAATGGATGGGTAAGGAGGCTTGCGCGTAGAGATCCTTCCGTTCGCCCTGCGGGCCCGGTCAGGATGACGACGGTTGGGGCGTGCTTGCAGCGATCCTTCCGCTGGCCCTGCGGGCCCGGTGAGGATGACGGTGATATGCCCTGCGGACCGGGTGAAGGCGGCGGACCCGGCAATGGATTTTTATAAAGGCCATCGGCCTGATGGATCTTTTAACTCCCGGAATTTATTCCGGGAGCCCTAACATGCTACGGAGTGCAGGAGTGCCATAGGCACGGTGCATAAAAGCAGCGGTGGCACTGCGCGGAGATTGCATTTTACCAAAGAATGTAATGATTTCTACTATTTTTTAGCAGGTAACCTGTAATGGAGTTGCCTTATTTTTAATGCCATGTTTTACAGCCGGTAAAAACCAACTGTGGTACCGATGCTAAAGCACCCCAAAAACAAGGCTTATTTTAATTATTAATCATTTTAAAATTTAACCATCATGTCAAATGCAACAGTAAACCGGGTGAATGCCACCCTTGCCCCGGAAGTAGTAAAGGCGGTAAAAGACCACATTATAGCTATTGAAAAAGCGCTGCCTTTTTTGGTGGGGCTTACCACTGCGGAGCGCGTGGCCATGCCAAAGATTAATGTGGGTAATAAAGTATTTACAGAGGATGCCATACAGGCGGCGGTAAATAATGCGGCGCTGCTGCCATCGTTTATAAAAGTGGAGGATATGAAAAAGGACCTGGCCCTTTACCATGCCCTGGACGAGCTGGTGCTGGTGCTACAGCAGCTGGCAGAAAAGCTGGCGGATACACAGCTGCTGGCGGGCAGCGAGGCTTATGCCAGCGCGCTGGCCATATACCGGATATTTGGCGCCGCCAGCGAATCGGGCATACAGGGTACCAAAACCCTGTACGAGCAGCTAAGGCAGCGCTTTAGCGGGCAGGGCAAGGCCCCGGACGCTGACCCCCTGCCTTAAAAGTAGGGAGGGGGTACCCAAAAGGTGGGGAGGGGTACCCCAAACCTAAACTGGCGAAGCAAAAACCTAAACTGGTGAAGAAAAACGCTTAAACGACCTACCCGAAAGGTGGGGGCTTTGCTGCCAAGGGGTGGGTGGGGGGCAGGCAAAAGCTTAACTGACCCATGGCGGAAGGTGGGTACCCCCACCCCTGCAGGTAGGGGACTCCCGGGCAAAAGCTTCGACAGTTTAGCAAAAAGGTGAACGCGCTAAGGAAAAAGGTAGGGCCCCCCACCTTTAAGGTACGGGAGGGTACCCCCGGGGTGGGGGTAGAAGGGCGGGGGCAGGGCAGAGGTGCTTTTTGCTTACGGCCCGCAGGTATAATAATGATGCTGTAGCACTGCTGTAAAAGGAGTGCAATGGGCAGCAGTGTTGCGGGAGCTGGAAAAAACCGCGGTTTTTGTAGCCGAGGTGGAGGCGCGTAAGGCGGATGTACCGCAACTGTAAAGATGGGTTATGTATTGTATGCTGCCCGCAAATGGCGGGCGGCTTTTTTATAAGCCGATGAAAAGCTGGTTCTGATCCCGTATGGGGTAAAGGACCTGGTAGCCGGAGGGCTTTAATGGGAATAATCCCGGCAATACGGGAGCATTGGATGATCGTGGGGGTTCAACCCTCTTCAGGGTTGATCTGTCAACGCGCGGCAGCCTCCAACCGCAGTTGGAGGCTATGCATATTAAGGCCTTTTCAGGCCTCTTTGTCGGTTAGCCCGGAGGGCTTTAGTGGGAATAATCCTGGCAATACCGGACATTGGATGATCGTGGGGTTCAACGCCCTTCGGGGTTGAACTTTCAACCTCCGGCAGCCTCCAACTGGGGTTGGAGGCTATGCATATTGAGACCCTTTCGGGCGTTTTGTCTGTTAGCCAGGAGGGCTATTCAGCTTGAGGCCATTTCCGGCCTTATATCAGTTTAGCCCGGAGGGCTTTAATGGGAATAACCCCGTAGTACGGTGGCATTGATGATCGTGGGGGTTCAACCCCCTTCGGGGTTGATCTTTCAACGCGCGGCAGCCTCCGACTGCGGTTGGAGGCTATGCATATTGAGACCCTTTCGGGCCTTTTTGTCTGTTAGCTGAGAGGGCTATCACCTTGAGGTCCTTTCCGGCCTCTTATCAGTTTAGCCCAGGTGGCTTTAATGGGAATAACCCGGCATGCGGTGGCATTGGATGATCGTGGGGGTTCAACCCCTTCGGGGTTGATCTTTCAACGTCCGGCAGCCTCCGACTGCTGTTGGAGGCTATGCATATTGAGACCCTTTCGGGCGTTTTTCTCTGTTAGCTGGGAGGGCTATCACCTTGAGGCCCTTTCCGGCCTCTTATCAGTTTAGCCCGGAGGGCTTTAATGGGAATAGCCTCCCGCAGTGCGGGGGGCATTGGATCACCACGGCGGGTCAACCCCGGCAGGGCGTTGAATTTTTACCGTAAAAATTATAAATGATTACCGGTTGTTACCAGCAAATGAAATGCGTGGGTTATAAAAGCGTATGTGCAGCTAAGGTAGTGGATTGGCGGGCAGTGTAAGACCCAGGTACCCCGGGGTAGGGGAGCATGCGGGAAAACCTGCCCGGCCCGGGGGCTGAGAATACACAGTGCAGTACCTGCTATATGGCCAGCCGGATACGGGCTGGCAGAAGGAATGATGTATTTATGAACAGCCTGGCCGCCGGCTGCTATTTTTTTTGAATGCTTAGCACCTCTGCCCATCCTTCGTTAACGTGCATCATATAACAGGTTCCATCCCTGTTATCGGAACAGGTGGTTTTGCGGATGGAGGCGGTTACCTCATCCAGCGAATTATAGCCGGCCAAAAGGGCTTTGTTGCAGATGATGTAATCTTTTTTATTGTACCGGAGGTAATCGCCGGTGCAGTCCTTAATAACAGTCATGGCGCCGCTGAAATCGGAAGCGGGAACGGCCTTGTTTTTATGACAGCCGGCGAGGATAATGCATGCGAAAACAACCAGGTACTTCATTAAAGCAGGAATTATATGGCATAGCAATAGTGCTATAACCCGTTTAAACGATCTTTTTGTTTAAAACGCAACAGTGCTGGTTACTGATTTAAAATCGTAGCCCGTCCCGATCTCGGGGATCAGTAATGTTTTTCCGGCTGCTTTAAAAAGACCGGTTGCGGCTGCATGATCGATCTTTATATAGCCGAAGGTATCAAAATGCACACCAATGATATTATTGCACTGGATAAAATCGCTGGCCTTTACAGCGTCCCGCGCGTTCATGGTAAAGTTGCCGCCGATGGGCAGTATGGCGGTATCTATTTTTGCATAATGCGGCACCAGCTGCATATCCAGCATCAGGCTGGTATCGCCACTATAATAAAAATTATGATGGGGTGATGCAAGGATGAAACCGCCGGCGGCACCGGCATAGCTGCCATCGGGGAAGCTGCTGGAGTGCTGCGCCTGCATATAGGTAAGGGTGCCAAAATCAAACTCAAAGGTTCCAAAATTCATCGGGTGCACATTGGTAATGCCCTGCTGCTGCAGCCAGCTGATGATCTCAAAATTGCTGATGACCAGGGCACCGGTGCGCCTGGCAATGGGTAGCAGGTCTGCCGTATGGTCCCCATGCCCGTGGCTCACCAGGATATAATCGGCCTCTATCGTATTGATGTCAATATTTTTTGCCAGCTCGTTGCCGGTAATAAACGGATCGAACAGGAATTTTTTTCCGTTAAGCTCGATAACAAAACAGGACTGGCCATAAAATGTAAATTTCATAGTAATGATTTTTAACAAAACTAACCATATCGGCCCGGGATGCAAAATAGGGTGGAAGTCAATGAAATGGCTGGTTGGCGAAGGGCTGTAAAAAGTTACAGATTTTCTCTTTTTTTGTCTGAAAATGTTAAAACGACCGGGGGTGAAAAAAAATTGGCATTGTGCTTGCCTTATCTACGGCGGTAACATTTTTTAACCCTAAATAAAATCCATATTTCTATGAAGCAACTATTAAAGTTTTTAAGCCTGGCACTGATTGTGGGAACAGTAGCACTCGCATCGTGCAGCAAAGATGATAACCCGGCGGATAATGACCTGTTTGTGGGTACGTATTCGGGTACTACCAGCTATACCGGGGTGCCTTCTGGTAATGGTAAGGTAACGGTGGTAAAGGTTGGTAACACGTACAAGTTTGATTTTCGCGACAACGGAGATATTCCCAGCATAACAGATGTAACCATTGCAAAAGGCGATGAGGGGTATATAGGAACTGCCAACGGTTACACCGGTATTATTAAGTTTAATGCCAATAACCTGAACATTGCAGTGACCAAAAGCGGCAACAACTGGACGGCCGACTGTAACCGCTAAGCTGTAAAAAAACTATAGCAAAAAGGTGGGCGTTGTGCCTGCCTTTTTTATTTACAGCACCGGGTGCATTTTAAACGGCTTTTGCCGGTCGAAATTATAGCGGTAGGTGATAAGGCGCCGGCTTTTGTAGGTGCCTAAAGATTCTGCCACATTGATCATTTTAGGATTGAACTCCCCGATCCACTGCATTTCATACAGGTCGTAAATGGATTTTCCAATTTCGTAATTACCGTTGTTTATTTTCAGGTGCTGTATTTTTTTACACCCCTCAATGATCATATAGGCATCCGCACCTTTGCTCTGAAACTCGGGCACAATGCCAAATACCAGCCCTACAAACTTATTACAGGGCCTTGTTTTTTTATACCACAGGAATTTTAATTTATCCAGCAGACCAAACTTTCCGTTCAGCAGTTTAAACCACTGGTTAAGATCGGGAAGGTTCAGCCAGATGCCGATGGGTTCTTTTTTATAATAGATGATCCAGCAGATACGCTCGTCCAGCACCGTCTTCATACTATGGAACATGTTGCGCGCCACCTTTTCTTCCAGTTGTTTTAGCCCGCCATGCCCCGCCCAGGCTTTGTTGTACACGGTGGTAAAGTCGCGCGCATATTTATCCAGGTTGTTCTTTTTAATATTGTCCGAAGAATAATCCGGGTCTTTGGAAAGGGTGGCATGGCGCTCATAAAACTTTTCCTGCAGCCGGTCTTTTACCTGCAGTGCAAAACAGGCCTGGTAAAAAAAAGGCTGAAAACCGTAGGCCTCAAACAGCTCTTTATAATAAGGCTGGTTATAGTTCATACAATACAGCGGGGGTTCAAAACCTTCTGCCAGCAGGCCCCACCATTTGTCGCGCTCCCCAAAATTTATGGGGCCATCCATGGCTGTCATGCCCCGTTCTTCCAGCCATTTTTTTGCAGTATCCAGCAGCAGGCTGGCCGCCTCCTGGTTATTGATACAGTCGAAAAAGCCGACACCGCCCACAGGGCCGTCATCGCCTTTTGTTTTATATTTTTTATTAACAAAAGCAGCTACCCGCCCGATGAGTGTTCCCTGCTCATCTTTCAGTATCCAGCGGATGGCTTCACCAAAGCGGAAGGCTTTGTTCCGGGCCGGATCAAACACTTCTTCCACATCCTTATCCAGCGGCCGCGCATAGTTGGGGTCATCCTTATTGATGATCACATTTACCGCTAAAAAGGCTTTTGCCTGCGCCGGCGTGGTAACCTCTTCTAATCTCATCCCGCAAAACTATTGATTCTGGTTCATAGTTGATAGTCCCTGGTTAATGGCTGAACTCTCAATTCTCAAAGCTGCCCGCTTACCTTCCCGCCCGCTTCAGACTATCCAGCTTCCGTTTCTGTTTCAGCTCCAGTTCCTTTTGTTTAATGGAGTCCTTTATCTGTTGCAGGCTGTCGCGGATCGCTTTCTGGCGGCTCCAGGTGGTGCCCACGCTGTTCAGGAACATTTTTTTGGCGATAACGGCATCATGACCATAAATATCTTCCCGGAAGTTCAGCCGCCCGTCATCATCCACCCACGCCGTAAAATAGGTGATGAGTACGGGGATCGGCCGTTTTACGCGCACATATTTTTCCTTATAACTGTGCATGGCCGAATCGATTTTGTGCGCACTCCATCTTGCAGTGTCTTCCAGCACATACTCCGCAAATTTTGCAGGCTCCTTCAGCCGTATACAACCGTGGCTGAAGCTGCGTTTGTCCTTATTGAACAGGCTTTTTGCAGGCGAATCGTGAAAGTAAATATTATAACTGTTGGGGAACAGGAATTTTACCAGGCCCAGAGAGTTCCAGGGGCCGGGCTTCTGGCGTACCTGCCCGCTTACGATTTCCATATGGTTGCGGGCAAGGTAGGCGGCACTGGGGCGGCCACCCATTTCCTTTTTTACAATACTGGTGGGCACATTCCAGTAGGGGCTGAACACCACGGTCTTTAACATACCGGTAAATACGGTGGTATTGTTGCTCTCTTTCCCCACCACCACATTCATATCCCAGGCAGGGCGGCCGTTTTCATACACATGCATTTTGTATTCCGGTATATTTACCATAATGGCCCGGCCGGAATCGCGGGTCTCTATCGGTATCCAGCGCATGCGCTCCATATTGATGAGGATCTGCTGAATGCGCTCATCCACGGATACATTCAGATCCTTAAGAAAGGTTTTCCCAGCCTTTCCATCCGGCTTGTAGCCGTACACTTCCTTTACCGCGTTTACCGCATCCGCAAGTGTAGAGTCGTACACATTGGTAAAAGTGCTGTCTTCCCCTTCCAGGAAGCCCTCTGTCTTCAGCCGTTTTTTTAATGCCAGTACAGCAGCATCCTTGTAGCCGTTCTTCATTTCCTCTACCTTGCTGTTTACCCGCTGCCAGCCGCCGGCATCTTTAATGGCTTTGTACTGCTGCAATGTTTTTCGCAGCGCAGCGTATTGCGGGTTGCGTGGGGCATAGGCCTCGGAAAACTGCCCTTTGGCGGAGATGACCGAATCCAGCATGGCCTCCAGCGTTAATTTTTTCTTGGGGATATACCACTCCAGGGTCTTCATGTCAAAATTGGGATCGTAGGCATACTCGTGGTCGGCATACAAATAAAAATACTTGGTCAGCGACAGCTCCAGCTGCTGAAAGGCCGAATCGTTCTTTGTTTTTACAGATTCGCGGGAAGCGATCAGCGATTCCATTTTTATGCTCAGGGCCTTGTTGTATACGGTGGAGTCCTTTGAGTAGTTAAGATAGTTCTTCAGCAGGTTCCAGAAAGACATGGTATGTTCCGGTATCCCCTCGGGGGAGAACCAGGCATACTGGTAATTGCGGCTGTTATAAAAACTTTTGATCCGGTTCACCAGGGTGTCGCTGAGACTGTCGGCCGCCAGGAACCCGTTTACCAGGCTGCTGTCGATAAACAGCTGGTTAAAGGCATTACTGGTATCGATGGTGACATCTACCTTGGTTACCGGTTTTTCCACGCGGATCACTTTTTTCCGCTCTTTTTTTTCAGTGTTTTTGCAGGATATGATACCCAGAATCATCAACAGCGCTAAGGGAAGCACGAGTTTTCTAATCATCGGACGTATAAATTATAAATCAGACAGGAAATCACAGAACTTATGGGATGTTTGTTACCCGAAAAGCGGGGGTAACAGGGAAAAATAAAGCAGTGCGGAAGCCTTAGGGCGGCTCCTTTTGCTGGTCCATGTTTTTCATCATTCTCAATAAGTTTTAATGCGTTAATAGCAGCAAAAATACACGCAAAGTGCTGATAAATGTGTTTTTTCCACAGGTTATTAATAATTCTTGGTCACGGCGTTATTTATTATTGGTATAAACCTTACTTTTGCAGCCTCAAATAAAACCTTATATTTCAATATTGATATGGCAAACGTAGGTAAAGTAAAACAGGTGATCGGTGCGGTAATCGACGTTCAGTTTGATGGCACGCTCCCGGAAATTTATAACGCGTTGGAACTCACGAAAGAAAACGGTGATACCTTGGTGTTAGAGGTGCAGCAGCACCTGGGGGAAGACAGCGTGCGTACCATTGCGATGGACGGTACTGAAGGGCTGGTGCGCGGTACGGAAGTACGCGATACCGGCAAAGCGATCACCATGCCTACCGGCGAAAGTATTAAAGGCCGCCTGTTTAACGTAACCGGCGACCCCATTGACGGATTGCCTGCTGTTTCCAAAGAGAACGGCCGTGCCATCCACGCCATGCCCCCTGCATTTGAGAACCTGAGCACTGCAACCGAGGTGCTGTTTACCGGTATCAAGGTAATCGACCTGATTGAGCCTTACGCAAAAGGTGGTAAAATTGGTTTATTTGGTGGTGCGGGAGTTGGTAAAACCGTATTGATCCAGGAGCTGATCAACAATATCGCAAAAGGACACGGTGGTTTGTCCGTATTTGCAGGAGTAGGAGAGCGTACCCGTGAAGGAAATGACCTGATGCGTGAGATGATCGAAGCGGGTATTATGAAATATGGCGAAGCATTTAAACACAGCATGGAAGAAGGCGGCTGGGACCTGAGCAAGGTAAACCAGGAAGAGCTGGCAGAGTCTAAAGCTACCTTCGTATTCGGACAGATGAACGAACCCCCCGGTGCGCGTGCACGTGTGGCCCTGAGCGGACTGACCATTGCAGAATATTTCCGCGACGGAGATGGTGAAGGCAAAGGAAAGGACATCCTGTTCTTTGTGGATAATATCTTCCGTTTCACACAGGCCGGTTCCGAAGTATCTGCCCTGTTAGGCCGTATGCCTTCTGCCGTGGGATACCAGCCTACACTGGCTACAGAAATGGGACTGATGCAGGAGCGGATCACTTCTACCAAAAGCGGTTCCATTACCTCCGTACAGGCGGTATACGTACCTGCGGATGACCTTACCGATCCGGCGCCGGCAACAACCTTTGCCCACCTGGATGCTACAACCGTATTGAGCCGTAAGATCGCTGACCTTGGTATCTACCCGGCGGTGGATCCCCTGGATTCCACTTCCCGTATCCTGATGCCGAAAGTAGTGGGTGATGCGCACTATGAGTGTGCCAACAAAGTAAAACGGATCTTACAACGTTATAAAGAATTACAGGACATTATCGCCATCCTGGGTATGGATGAGCTGAGCGATGAGGATAAAATGACCGTGTCCCGTGCCCGTAAAGTACAGCGTTTCCTTTCCCAGCCCTTCCACGTGGCGGAAGCTTTTACCGGTCTGAAAGGGGTGCTGGTACCCATCGACGAAACCATCCGCGGCTTTAACATGATCATGGACGGTGAAGTAGATGAATACCCGGAAGCAGCCTTTAACCTTGTTGGTAATATTGATGACGCCATCGAAAAAGGGAAAAAATTACTGGCGACGGCTTAATTTGAAAATTTGAAGATGCGCTGATTGGAGAAGGGCGCACTTTACATTAATAATTTTCAAACTTTCAAATTTTCAAATTGTATGCAATTAGAAATATTAACTCCCGAAAAAAAGGTCTACAGCGGTGATGTTTACGGTGTACAGATGCCCGGGATCTCCGGTTCATTTGAAGTGCTGGATAAGCATGCACCAATGATTGCCGCATTACAGGAAGGCAAACTGAAAATTTTAAAGGACCGCCTCAACGGAGCAACCAGCTTCTACCAGATACAGAGCGGATTTGCGGAAGTGCTGAACAATAAGGTGACCGTACTGATAGAGGGAGCTACGCCCCTTTAATTGAAAGATATATAACTTGTTGAAGCCCGTCTTAGAACGGGCTTTTTGCTGCCTGTAAAAATCCATAACCGGTAAGGGTAAATGATTGTAATCCATTATTTTTGAAGAGATGAGCCTGCCACGACAGGATATAATTGCCAGATCTTCAATAAATCGCAAAAAAAAGTTTCGTTTTTTATAAAAGAGGTTTAATTTTCCGATTCTGGCAGACATTTTGTGAATTAAATGTTTTTTAAACCTAAATTTTTCCATGAAGAATCTTCTTCTCTTTGCTGTTGCATCCATTTTATGTCTTCATTCGTATTCTCAAAAAAGTATCAATCTAAGAAAAGTTGTAGGTAAAAAATCTGAAATCGGTTCTACAATGCCCATGTCGGTAGTGGAAATACCTACCGGTACATTCATTCTGGGAAACCATGGAGATTCTACCTCACCTACAAGTCAGAACCAGCAGCGGCCGGTACTGATCAGCGGCTTTTATATGTCTGCTACTGAAGTGACCAATGCACAGTACCGCGAATTTGTGGGCTGGGTCCGGGATTCGATTGCAGCAAAACGCCTGGGAGGGCAGTACGTTACAATTGTTGGAAATGATACTGCTATAAACTGGAAGGCGGCCAGCCGCATTAATTATAATGACCCGGCCATTCTTTCACAGCTGGGCGACCTGGTGCTGGATCCCTCAAAAACGATCAGCCAGAAACGGATGCTGGATCCTGAAAAACTGATCTATGCCCTGGAAGGCTTCAATTACCAGGAGGCGGCAAAAAAAGAAAATAAGGGACGTGATGCCAAGGATTTTGTTTTCCGTTATACGGTTCAGGTATATCCCGATACCCTTGCATGGATGCGGGATTTCGGTTATTCCAACAACGAACAAATGGCGGTTAATTATTTCAGCAGTCCAAAATATCAGAACTACCCGGTGGTAGGGGTAAGCTGGAAACAGGCCAGTGCCTATTGCGACTGGATGACCAAGCATAAGATACTGGCACAACAGTCCAGGAACAGGGGAGGTGCCGGCGGAAAGGCAAGGCTTCCAACAGAAGCAGAGTGGGAATATGCTGCCAGCCTGAATAATAAAACCGCGGTCAAAAAAGAAACCCAACCCGCCGAAAGCGAAAAAGATGAGATCGGCAACAATACAAAAAGTGCCATCCCCGGGGAGGGAAAGATCTTCCCGGTATATGTAAGAGGCGCTAAAAAAGGAGATTTTGGTTTGTATAACCTGGCGGATAATGTTTCCGAATGGACGACCACTTCTTACTATGAAGGGGGCGAGAATTTCCAGAACCGCTTCAACCCCGATATTCAGTGGGGAACCCCCGAATCTGAATCAAAAGCACAGAGAAGGAAGGTGATACGGGGCGGCAGCTGGAAAGATACGCCTACATTTATGACCACGGAAAACCGCTCGTTTGAGGACCTTGATGCTTCTCATTCCTATCTCGGGTTCCGTATTGTTGTAAACCTGCCTGAATAATCAATCACATAAAACATTTACTTATAAAATTTAGCATGTATGGCTGTTGAAAAAGTTCGCCCGATTGACCGGTACCTGGAGATCTTCTATTCCTTAGGTGCTGTTCCCGTGTTATTGGGAGTGTTGTTTAAGCTTACAGGAACTTCTCCGTTTGGTGATCCCAATGTATGGCTGCAGATCGGTTTGTACACCGAGGTGCTGGTGTTCCTGAGCTTTGGTTTGATGTACCTGTTTAATCCTCCGCAGAAAGTGGATGAAATGGGAAATCCTACCGGAACAGATGATGAAGTGGTGGTTAAAAAAACAATGGCAAAGGACAGCGCACTGGTCTCGGTGGATGAGATGCTGAAAGCAGCCGACATAACCCCCGAAAACCTTGGCCGGCTGAGTGCCGGTTTCAAAAGCCTGGAGGCCAACATTACCCGGATCAGCCATGCCTCTGAAAGCATTGTGGATACGGAAGAATACGCGCGGCAGATCAAACAGGCCAGCGCTTCTATCAGCCAGATGAACATGTATTATAAAAAGCTGGCGGAAACCTCCGACGCACTGGTGAACAGTGCAGACGATGCAAAGAATACGCAGAAGGAGATCGCGGACCTGTCAAAAAATCTGGCCAAACTGAACCAGATGTATAGTGGCATGATCGCCGCTATGCAAGTGAAGAACGTATAATCCGGCATTACAGTAATTTATCAAATAACGTAAAGGAATTCTATTATGGCTTTACCACGGGAGCCGAGGCAGAAGATGATTAACCTGATGTATTTGGTGCTTACCGCATTGCTGGCACTGAATGTATCATCGGAGGTATTGAACGCATTTAAAACGATCGATAAAAGTTTGACAAATGCCAACGAGACCATCGATAAAAAGAACAAAACAATATTTGTCTCACTCGAAGAAAAAGCAAACGATCCTAAAACCCAGGAGCTGGCACATTTATGGATGCCCCGGGCGGAGAAGACCCGGCAGCTTTCAGACGACCTGGTTAATTATATCGAATCTTTAAAGACCCAGATCAAAACCGAATCGGGATTGAATGCAAAGACCGGAGCATATAAAGAAAGTAACCTGGATGTGCCCACCAGGCTGCTGGTAGATAAAAAACAGGGAGAGGAGTTGCTGAAAAAACTTACCGGTTACAAAACAGCGGTGTTGTCGATCGATCCGGAAATCACCACAGAATTCCAGCATTCATTGCCGCTGGACCTGTCCATGCCGGAAGTAAAGAACAGCAATAACAGAACCTGGTCCGCTGCTTATTTCCGGAGCACGCCTTCGGTAGCGGCCATTACCATCCTTTCTAAATTTCAGAACGATATCAAGAACGCAGAATCGCAGATCGTGGAGTTCTGCCATAACAAGATCGGAGCAGTAAAAGTAGTGTATGATGAGTTCCAGGCCCTGGCCACCGCCAATGCGCAGTACCTGCTGCCGGGACAGGAGTTCAATATCACCGCAGGTATCGGAGCCTTCAGTAAAAATGCCCGTCCTACGGTAACCATTGATGGTGCGGCCGTTCCGCTGAATGCCAATGGCCTTGCAGAATATAAAACAGTGGCCGGTGGCCCCGGTACCTATACAAAACGCGTGAACATCTCCTTTGTGAAACCCGATGGAACCACTTCGGTTATCACAAGGGATATCACTTATACGGTGGCTTCCCCAACGGGCCTGACCGTGAGCGCGGATGCAGTAAAGGTATTGTATGTAGGGCTGGAGAATCCCATTTCGGTGGGCGGTGGCAGCGGCACCAGTGCCGATCAGCTGCGGGTTTCCATCAGCCAGGGCAGTATTTCGGGGTCCCGTGGTAAATATACTGCAAGGGTATCCACACCGGGTACGGCTACCGTTACTGTAAATGATGGCAAGCATGCCACCAGCTTTGAGTTCCGTGTAAAATCCGTGCCGTCTCCTACTGCAATGGTGGGCGCCAGTAAAGGCGGCCGTATGCGCGTAAACGATTTCAAGGCGCAGGCAGGGGTAAGGGCAGAGCTGGAGAACTTTGTGTTTGAAGGGGTGAAGTTTACCGTTACCGGTTATACCATGACCTTTGCAGGAGCGGGATACCCCGAGTTCATGCACAAAGCGGTGAGTGGAAATTCCTTTAATGCAGCCCGTTCACTCATTGAAAAGGCGCAGCCGGGAAGTACCATTACCATTGACGAAATAAGAGCAACAGGGCCCGGAGGTACAAGATCCTTACCACCTATTGCATTTAATTTATATTAATTGATCGTTTTCCGGGAAATTTGCCCGGAAGTAAATTATACTACTGATGAAATTGAAAATGCTTATAGCTGTTTGTCTGATGACGGGAATACTTACCGTTCCGGAATACAGTTTTTGCCAGCGAAGCGCATACGATACACCGATCTCGCCTTCGAAGAAGACGGCGGCACCCAAATCCGACACGCCCGCTAAGGAACCCGCACAGTCTGACCAGCCGGATCCCGATAAAAGCCCGGTAGTGGATACCATGCAGGCCGACCTGCCAATTGAAGTGATGGATGAAGCGCCTACCGGCGGATTGTTTGGAGCAGAGGCGAAATCACTGCGTAAGGATAATATCCTGGAAGATGATATGTCCGACAGCACTGCTACCCCGTTGCCTTATACGGCATTGTATGCTTCTGATGCCCTGTACCGGGTGCGGGTATGGCGCACGATTGATGCGCGTACCACCAAGAATGCCCGTTACTTTTTTAACAAAGCGATCGACGGTGAGGATAATTCCCGGCTGATCAATATCATGCTTAAAGCAATAAAAGAGAATGGAGTACAAGCGTTCAGCAATATCGACGACCGCTTTACCACTCCCATCAGCTATGATGAGGTAGTGGCCAGTTTCGGCGGCGGTAAAGACACCGCGGCCAAGTACGATATGGAAGGAAATATTGTGGGATACCAGGTAAGAAGCCGGATGGTGTCCGGTGATTCGGTATATAAATTCCGGATCAAAGAAGAATGGGTCTTTAACAAAAGGGATGGTAAAACGTATATCCGCATCCTGGGTCTTGCGCCGCTCTCTGCCTATACCACATCGGACGGCTATACCGTTGCAAACAGTGAGCATGCCCTGTTCTGGGTTTATTACCCTGACCTGAGGAAAACGCTGGTGCGCAGTAATATCGTAAACCCGCTGGATATGGGAGGACGGATCACCTGGGAAGAAGTGTTTGAGAACCGGCTGTTCGACAGTAAGGTGATCAAATCATCACTGGATGCAGAGAATGGATTTAATGAAAACCCGCTTACGGATGCACATGCCACCGATATCCAGCAGCAGCTGAACAGTTTGAGCAAACGTATGTGGAGCAAATAATATAATTATGAATTTTAAAAGAAGCCTTCTATTAACAGGAATTACGGTGCTGAGTCTGGTTGCAACCGCTCAGGACAATAACGGGAACAGTACAAAAAGAGATTATGTGGCGCGCAAAAGCAATATCGGTATTACGGCAGGAGCCCTGGGATATTCCGGCCGGTATGCCGTTAAGACACCGCTGGGGTCGCATACGTCATATGCCGTGTCCGCTTTTTATGACCACAGCATGATCCTGCCTTCGCAGTTATTTGTAAGAGGAGAATTGCTGTTGGGTCAGATAAAAGGCAACAACCTGGAAGAAAATGTAAATGCTGCCAAGGGGGAGTTTAAAGCAAATGTGGGAGAAGCAACCGTTAAAGCCCAGTACGATTTTCTGAATGATGCCGTAACCCGCTGGTCGCCTTATGTGCTGGCAGGTGTTGGTGCCTATGGTCTCTTTAACTACAGTTCTTCTACCGGGCAGAAAGAGCGTGCCGACAAGATCGGGTTTATCCTTCCTGTAGGCGGCGGGGTGAAATACCGGGTAAGCAACCGCGGGCGTATCTTCCTGGAAGGGAATGTACGGTTCCTGTCTAAAAACCTGGATAACCACGATGGAGAGACAGTGAATAACCCGAATAAATACTACTCGCTGGCGCTTGGATTTTCCTATTCGCTGCAAAAGAATAACCAGTTGTGGTAACAGATACTGTCTGATTTCTTATTGCCGGGGCTCTCAAAAGCCCCGGTTTTTTTTATAACTTTATGAAAACTGCAATATGAAATATACTATAACTGCCATACTTGCTCTGCTCACCACAACAGTAACTGCTCAGGGATTTAGTGACAAAGGAACCGTGTGGCTTATAGGGAATGTAAAAAATGTGCAGGCCGGTTTTTTTGAGTTTTATAGTACCGGTTTTTTCGATAACCGTATGTCTTCTGTTCTTTTTAATAAGGATGGTAGCTTTAAACACAAACTGGAGATTGAAGGCCGCCGGCAGGATATCTATCTTAACCTGAATAAGGATGTTGTTGTGTTTACGGTACAGGATGGTGACAGCCTGCTGCTGAACTGGGATGAAAAGGATTTCAGGAATAGCTTCCGGGTCACGGGAACCGGCCAGCAACAACATACCCTGTGGACCTTTCAATGGTACCAGTTCCTGAATTTCCGGGAGCCTTTCTCCGAAATGCAAAAAGCACTCCGTAACCGGAGCAGCCCTCCGGGCAATGAAGAAAAATTCACATTGATCAATGATCTTTATAATAAAGAACTCCGTGCCCTGCTTGAAAGAACTGACAGCAGCGGGGTTTTGTTTAAAACAGTATTTCCAGATCTGTTTTACAAATATGCATTGGTACTTTGGAACCAGAAATTATTGCTTCAATACGAATTGCGTCCGAATATACCTGTAAGCAACGGACACCTGGAGCAACTGATCAGCTATTACCGGTATTCTAATCTGGACCTCTCGCTGTTCTGGAGCTGTGAAAGATACCGGGATTTTCTTTACAGCTTTCCAAGATTTGCCCCCCAGATGATCTTTAATTCCTTTTCAGGACCCGCCATAGAGTTTGATCCCGTTGCTGATAATTATCACCTGGCACAAGCTGTTTTCAAAATACCAAAGATCCGGGACTGGTTCATTACCCGGTGCATACTAAGCGGCTTCAATTTGTATGAATTCAATAAAGTGGAAGCGATCTGTAACCGGTTCCGGACCGAATTAAAGGATGTTGAGTTACAGGAGATCCTTGCACAGGGCTATGCCGTGGCTGCAACACTTAAACCTGGTAAACCGGCTCCGGTATTTACGTTGAAGGACGCTTCCGGCAGGCAGGTGTCGCTGACTGATTTTAAGGGAAAGGTTGTCTACCTTGATTTTTGGGGGGTGGGCTGTGGCCCCTGTATCTATGATATACAAAATTACAGTCAGAAACTTCATACAAAGTACAAGGAGAAAGAAGTTTTGTTTGTGTCTGTTTGTGTAGACGCTGATGACAAGGAATGGAAAGACGCGTTAAAAAAATACCGGATAGAGGATCAGGTAAACCTGATCGCAGAAGGCTGGGAGCAGCATCCGGTTATTAAATCTTACAATGTTACCGGCATCCCGCATTATTTCATTATTGGGAAGGACGGAACAATCGTTGAAACAAATGCCCCCAGCATGGGGGAACTGATCGGCGAAGGCAGGAATCAAATCGACAAAGCGCTGGCGCTCTAAATGATTAAAGCAGCCCCGAAGCAGGTTTATAATGTATTGTCATGCTGTTCCTATCTGCCGGAGCAGCATGACAATAAAAAATCCTGGGGGGGGTAATTGCGTGGCACTGATGCAATTTATTGTCCGCCTCTCAGCCGCATTTGCTGGTCGGCATAGCCGAATACGCGTTTTAAAAGATCGGTTTTTCGGAAGGAAAGGTTGGTCCGGATCTTTTCCTCTTCGCTGGCCACATAAAGGAACATACCGTCGATAGCGCGCGCGGCTATAAAATCATTCAGACTGGTCTCCAGTTTTTTGCTGGTGAAGGGGATCGCATTATAGGCTTTTGCCAGCGTCTGATAGTCTTTGTCGGCACCGCTGGTACGTACGGTATTGTCCACGATCGGCCGGAATTTGGACATCAGTTCCGGTGACATCTGCGCTTTAAAAAAATCGGTTGCCGCACGCCGGTTGTTGGTCAGCAGGATGGATGCGGCATCTGCAATGCTCATATTTTTAACGGCATTGAGGAAAACGGGTTTTGCTTCTGTTACCGCCTGCCCCATGGCATTGGTAAATTTTGAGGTCATCTGGTTCACCAGCGAGCTGAGCCCGAGGTCGCGCAGTGTTTTTTCGATTTTGGCAGCATCCCCCGGGAAGGCAAAGCGCACCAACGGGTTCCCCTGGTTGGGATTGGCAAAGGCATCAAAACCGCTGAATAAGCCCTGTGTAAGGGCCGCGCGCAGCCCGTTGGCCATTTCCAGTTGGGAAAGTCCGCCGGCTACAGATTGTAAGGTGTCGCAGCCAGAAAAAAGCACGGACACGCCGAGTGTGAGTGAGAATAATAAACGTTTCATGGATCGTGATTATGTTAATGAAAAAAATGCAGGTACAATGGCTTTTTAATTCAGCCTTGGATCAATCGGCGCATTGACAATCAGCTTGTAATCGCCTCCCATATGGTTCAGAATATTTTTCCAGAGTTCCTTTTCGTCGTTACTGAACAGGAACTCCGGGGTAGCCCGGGCTACGATCCAGGTCTTTTCCTCCATCTCAAAATCCAGCTGGCCTTCACCCCAGCCGCTGTAGCCAAGGAAAAAGCGTACTTTACCGGGATCGATCCTGCCTGCTGAAAGCTGCGCGGCCAGCGTGTCGAAATCTCCTCCCCAGTACACACCGTTCAGTACCTCTTTCCCGCCGGGGATCTCTTCAGGGTACTGGTGCAGGAAATAAAGATTATCCAGACCCACCGGACCGCCCTCATAAACCGGGAAATCATGCCCTTCCAGGTCCGGAACCAGGTCTCCGAGGGTGTGGATCGTTTTCCGGTTCATGACAAACCCGACGCTTCCCGCAGCGTCATGCTCACACAGAAATACGACCGTACGTACAAAGTTCGGGTCGTTCAGATGGGGATTTGCAATTAAAAAAGTGCCGTTTGCTGGTTCCATTTTCCGCCTCAGTTAAGAAGTAAATTACCTGAATTGCTTCTATAAAAGCAAGTTAAAGTATAAAGGTAATCAGATTTACGGTTTTTACAGATGCGGATCGATGATTATATTTGCTGTTACCCAGTTTTTAACGTCTGTGAAAAAATTATTTGTACTTATTACCGTATTGATCCTGCTTTCCCTGTTAGGGATCATTCTTATCCAGGTTTCCTGGCTAAAGAACATGGCCATTCTCAAGGAGGACCAGGTACGTCAGAAAATAGATAATGCGGTGAAGGAGGTTGGTGCCGAACTGATCCAGTACAAAACCCAGTACAGCACCCCTTACAACAACGATATTCCCCTTTTCCCCAGGTCTGCCCATGATTTTTTTAAGCGGAACACCATTCATGCTAAAATGAGCTATCAGCAGCTGTACAACCGGGTGAGGAAGTCATTTGACAACGCCGGCCTGGAAGATCTGGGCTTTGAATTCCTGCTGACGCTGAGCAGCGATCAGCCGTTTGATCCTGTGGAAAAACAGACACCTAATTACGCACGGGCCAATGCAGACACGGTACACAATTATTCTGCAAAAGGAGTGGGGATCGTGGTGTCAAGCGGCTCGGCATTTGAAAACCCGGATGAAGCCTTGTGGGTGGTGGCCCTCAATTACAAGCGGCTGGTGATGCGCTCCCTGACGGAAAGCATTATCCTGGCGATATTGTTTACGCTGGTTATCGTGGCCGCGTTCTTTGTAACGATCTACACGATGCTGCGGCAGAAAAAACTGGGTGAGATAAAGAATGACTTTATCAATAATATGACGCATGAATTTAAGACACCTATTGCCACTATTTCGCTTGCTGTTGATGCGTTAAAAAACGAAAAGGTCATGTCCAGCAGGGATCGGATGTCTTATTTCAGTGGCATTATCAAAGAAGAGAACCAGCGCATGAACAAACAGGTGGAGGCCATTTTAAAAGCGTCGCAGTTTGAAAAACAGGAGGTGGTGCTGGATAAAACACCGGTGCATGTACATGAGATCGTAAAACTGGTAGCGGATAAATTCCTGTTGCAGCTGCAGGAAAAGAACGGCAAGGCTGAGCTGAACCTGAATGCCTCGAATGATCTTATAAAAGGTGATGAAGTGCATTTTACCAACCTGGTAAATAACCTCATCGACAACGCGGTAAAATATTCCAAGGACAATGTTCCGATCCATCTGAAGATCGCCTCTTATAATTCAGGGGGGAAACTGGTACTGAAATTTGAGGACAATGGTATTGGCATGACCAAAGAAACCCAGAAGCGGGTATTTGAAAAATTCTACCGGGCGCATACCGGAAACCTGCATAATGTAAAGGGTTTTGGACTGGGATTGAACTATGTGAAATCCGTTACGCAATCGCATAACGGATCGATCAAGGTGGAAAGCGCATTGGGTAAGGGAAGTGTATTTACGCTGGAGTTCCCGCTGGATCCGGATACCCGGGACTGACCGGGCAGGTTCAGTAATGGCCTTCCGATACGTTTTATCTGACAAAAACTGAATAGACATGAAACGGTGGTATTATTTTGTCCTGTTGCTCGGAATGGCGGGTTGTGCCGGGGAAGGGGCAGACAATCGATCACAAAAAGACACAACAGTTTACAGTTATTCATCTGCTCCAATACCGGATTCGGTGAAAGCAGGTACGGATACGATCCGGTTTGAAGGTACTTATTCCGGGATACTGCCCTGCGCCAGTTGTGAGGGGATCGAAACCAGCATCACCCTGTTTGATGACCGGTCTTTTGCTATGAAAGAAATGTACAAAGGGGAGCAACCCGATTCTTTTATCAACAAAGGTAAATACGATGTGCGCGGCAATATCCTGTACCTGAAAATGGATGGTGCCGGGATAGAGCGGCCGGTGATGTACACCATCACGCCCAATGCACTTACCCAGCTGGATATGGATGGGAAGGAAATAAAAGGAGCGCTGGCAGGGCACTATGTGCTTATAAAGAATTAAAGCAATGTCTGATGATCGGGATGCCATACACTGCTGAAATCACCGATGATAGCTCTATTATTCCGGAAATCCAGGCGCTCTATATTCAGTAAAGCAATATCTTCTTTCCGCACTTTCCGGTACATGGGATGCAGGGTACCGCCTTTGGTACCGGCTGCCTTATCCGGTTCGTACTGGTACTGCGGATCTACCAGCGTTCCGCGGGGATACATAATGCCGGGCAGGCCTTTCCCTCTGAAATCAATATCTGAGGGGTGCTCCAGGCCCAGGGTGTGCCCATACTCATGAGCGGCGGTAGTGGAGCCCTTGTACAGGTTTTCCAGTTTAAAATACCCGGTATTACAGCCCAGGCCATCAACAAAGGAGATATTGCCGGCTGCATATTCTTCAATCCTGAAATAATTATTGCGGGGATCATCATTTCCCAGAATTTCTTCAGGGGCAATATCCGGCCGGTATACTGCCGTGATCCGGAATTCCACGCGACCGGGAATACCTTTCAGGTACACCGTTCCACCGGGCTCGTTCCACATCTGTTCGATCTCTGCTCTTATCTGTTCCGTAATGCTGTCGTTTGCAGCATTTCCATAAGTGATGATATGAGAAATGATCCGGATGGTATCGTTGTTGTATTCAACCGTCCCCATATACTGAACGCTTTTATTTTAAAGTATGATACCGCGCTGTGGCGGAATAATTGTAAGATACATTTTTATGGTGTTTTAGCGGCTGCATTTATGGCTAACATATTTAAACGTATTTTTGTACGTTTGTTTATGACTAAGAAAGAACGGTATCAATTTGTTGTTGATTATTTCCAGGAGCATATGCCCAATCCGGAAACAGAGCTGGTATATGACAACCCCTACCAGCTGCTGGTGGCGGTAATTCTTTCCGCACAGTGTACGGACAAGCGGGTGAACATGACCACTCCCTTTATTTTTGAAAAATACCCTGATCTTTCAGCGCTGAGTCATGCCACTTTTGATGAATTATTCCCGCTTATCAAAAGCATTTCTTATCCGAACAATAAAACAAAACACCTGATCGGCATGGCGCAAAAGGTCATGGAGGATTATAGCGGGCAGATACCGATGACCGTAAATGAGCTGATCACCCTGCCGGGTGTGGGACGGAAAACAGCCAATGTTATTACTTCTGTAGTGGAACAACAACCTAATATGGCGGTGGATACCCATGTATTCCGCGTGAGCAAACGCATAGGGCTTGTATCCCCGAAACTGACGACACCGCTTGCCGTGGAAAAAGAACTGGTCCGGAATATTGCTCCCGGTCTGATTCATAAAGCCCATCACTGGCTGATCCTGCACGGACGGTATACCTGTCTGGCAAGAAATCCCAAATGCAGGGAATGTGGTTTGCAGCAGGCCTGTATCTATTTTCAAAGCCAGCTAAAACAAAAAAGCTGACTTATTTTTTGAAGCGCACACTATTTATATTTATAAATCGTTAGTTAATGACAGTCCGGCATAAAAGTTGCCGGGTAGAAGCATATGATTGGATCATATGAGTGCCTTTTTTAATAGTAAATAAGAATATTGGAGATGTGTTGCATCAACTCTTTTTCCCGAGAAGGAGTGTTGTTGTTTTGCGGCGATCTGTAGGTGACCGGTACTTCATTCTTAAAAGAAGCAGGAAGAATTCTTTTTTGTTTTAGGAATTGATGTTACTTTAGAGCTGCAATAACGTTTTTGCAGGCTGCCTGTTGAAAACCGTATTGTTTGTTTGGCTGTTTAAAGGCCTTTAGACCGTTTAATTAATTTTAATATATATGAGAAATCGTAAACTCCTGCCCGGGTTTTTTCCGGGCTGTTATTCAAAAGCGAGGTACTGTTTTATTGCCGCCGTTTTCGGATGGGGGGTCGTTCCGGCAACGGAAGGACGCGCAGCACCTGCCATTGCTTTTCAGCAAACAAAGACTACTGTTACCGGGAAGGTCACCAATGAAAAAGGGGAACCACTTCCCGGGGTGACCGTGCAGGTAAAAGGCGCATCAGTTGCAGTGGTAACCGATGAGTCGGGAACGTTCTCCATTAATTTAACGAATGCCAATGCCACGCTGGTCTTCAGCGCTGTGGGATATGCCGGGGCAGAAGAAGCAGTGAATGGAAGGACGGACCTGGGTACCATTGTACTGAAAGATGCTTCCAGTTCGAAACTGGAAGAGGTGGTGGTAATCGGTTATGGTACGGCCCGGAAGTCGGACCTGACGGGAGCCGTAACCACTTTAAAATCAGATAAACTAATGGACGCGCCGGTGCCCAATGTAACACAGGCATTACAGGGAAAGGTTGCGGGGGTGGAAGTAAGCGTGAACAATAATGCACCGGGTGCCGGTGCCAAAGTACGCATTAGGGGCTTGGGTTCTATCAACTCCAGTCTGGATCCCCTATATGTGGTGGATGGTGTGGTTGGAGTAGATGCGAACACCTTAAACCCTAACGATATCGCATCTATGGAAGTTCTTAAAGATGCATCATCTACTGCCATTTACGGTGCCCGTGGTGCCAATGGTGTGGTGATGATAACGACGAAGAGAGGACGCAGGGGAGGAACGCAGGTTTCCTATGAGGGTAATGTGAATGTGGCGCAACTATCCCGGCATCTGCGTTCGTTAAATGCGACCGAATTTATGAAGGTCTATAACGACGCCATGGCCAATGCAGAAAAGTTTAACCCTGATCCGGTAAATAGCCCCTATACACCACCGCCGGCATTGAATCATGCAAATTACCCCGATCTGTTTGATGCAAATGATCAGCCCCTTTACAACACCAACTGGGAATCGGAAGTTTATAAACCTGCTGTTTCTACCAGTCATCAGCTGAATTTCCAGGGCGGAAATGAAAAAACGACTTTTGGCCTTTCACTGGGTTACCTGGATCAGAATGGGATCATGGCCGAATCCTGGTTCAAACGGTATTCTGCCCGGTTCACGTTGGATAATGAAGTAAACAAGTGGTTGAAGGTCGGAGGAAGCATCGGTGTTGTAAAAGGACTGCAACGGATGGTTTCCGATGGTAATGGTGGGCTGAATGTTCCGCGGATGGTGGGGGAAGCATTGCCCATCCTTCCTGTAAAATACCCGAATGGCAAATGGGCCGGCAATAGTGACATTGCAGGTATGGAGGGTGGTCCCAACCCGGTTCATATTGCAAACAACCGCTATTCGCTGAATAATACGATCCAGACCCTGGGTAATACTTACCTGTTATTCCGGATCGCCAAAGGATTAGAATTCAAGTCTGACTTCGGTTATAACCTCAATAATCTGAAAAATAATTTCTACTCAGCAATGGATCTGCACAACCTTTCCTGGGACCAGGGCGGTGAAGCAAATTTAAATACCTATCAGAATGTATACTGGCAGTCGGAGAATTACCTGACCTGGAATAAGGATTTCTCAAACGGACACCGGATGACGGCCATGCTGGGTGCCTCCTGGCAGGAGTACAATCAGGAGCGTCTCCGTGCAGATAACCAGCAATTCATTGATGATATTTTTCAATGGCACTATTTGCAGGCGGGTGCGGTAAGGAATGCTTCCGAATCGGAAGACTACCGCTGGGCAATGAACTCCTATTATGCAAGGGTGACCTATAATATCCAGAACAAGTATTTATTTACTGCTACCGGCCGTTATGACGGTTCTTCCAAATTTGGTAAGAACAATAAATACGCCTTCTTTCCCTCTCTGGGTGTAGCCTGGCGGGCATCTGAAGAAGATTTCCTGAAAAACAGTACCGTTGTCAGCGATCTGAAAATAAGGGCAAGCTATGGAGCTGCCGGTAACCAGGAAATTGATCCTTATACCTCTTTACAGAAGATCCAGCCGGGCTCTACCATACTGGGGGAAAATCAGTCCACCACCCTGGTACCTACCAATATGGGAAATCCGGATCTGAAATGGGAAGTGTCCTGGCAGGGCGATGTAGGAGTTGAATTGGGACTCTGGAACAACCGGGTATACCTGACAGCCGATGCGTATTCGCGCACCACAAAAGACCTGCTCTTGCAGACACCGATTCCCTGGTCTGCAGGATTTGATCAGGCCTATGTATACCGCAATGTCGGATCTGTGAGAAATACAGGATTGGAGATCAGCCTGAATACAGTGAATATTGATCATCCAGATTTTAAATGGTCGACGAATTTTATTTTTGCTACTAACCGCAACCGTATCCTGCAATTGAACGATGGTAATGCGGATATTTTTCCTGGACCCAACTTTTTGGGTCAGACCAATATCCTGCGTGTAGGGGAAGCCATCGGCACGTTCTGGGGGAGAACCCGTTTGGGTACCTATAGTGAAGATGAAGCAGCTTTGGCTGCAACACAGAATCTGAAGCCAGGCGACCGGAAATACCTGTTAAATGAGGATGGCAGCGAACATTATGGGGTGATCGGAAGAGCAAATCCTAAATGGACGGGGACCTTTTCCAGCACACTGAATTATAAAAATTTTGATTTTTCCTTTGATATCCGCTTTGTTCAGGGTATGAACACTGCGGCCACTTTTAAGCACTCTACAGAAGACCGTCAGACAATTGCCAACAGTCTGGCAACCGTACTGAACGCCTGGACCCCGGATAACCAGAATACGATGATCTCCCAGGTACGTCCTTATAAATATGCGCAGGATTCTAAGTTTGATACCTGGTGGGTGGAAGATGGTTCTTTTATCCGCGGACAGAATTTTATATTGGGCTATTCTATTCCCAAAACTACCGTTGATCGCTGGAACATTCAAAAGTTAAGGATTTATGCGAGTGTTCAAAACCTGTTCCTGAGTACCAAATACACCGGATATGATCCCGAAGTCGATACGTACAACACAAGAGTAGGAAGTAACGGAACGTTTTCACAAAACCTCGATTTCTTTTCCTACCCGCGCCCACGTGTATGGAACCTGGGTGTCAGCCTCGTATTCTAACAATAAAATATGAACAAAATGAAAAATAGAAAATATTTATTGGGTGCTGCGCTGATCTTATTGCTGGCATCCTGTACAAAGTTCCTGGAAGAAGAGCCCACTTCCTTTATAACACCCGATTCTAAACTTACCAGCAGTAAAGTGGCAAGGGCTTTTGCGGACGGCTGTTATCAGAACCTGAGCAAAGCAGTTCTTGGAGGACAGCCCTCCTCTTACGGTGGTAATACCTGGAACCTGATGGAATATATGACCGGAAAATCCGGAAGTGATCTGGGCCAGACAAATTACACTATGTTTCAAAGCCTCAGTTACAACAGCACCTCGTTTTATTTCGATACCTGGTGGCAATACTTATATAAAGGAATTGGCGCCTGCAATCAGGCCATTGTTTCTATCCCTAAGATTGATGGAATAGGTGATGGAGAAAAAACGAATATGGTAGCGGAAGCCCGTACATTGAGGGCACTTTACTATTTTTACCTGGTGCGTATGTATGGTGCTGTTCCTAAAGTTACGGAACTGGCCACCGATTTTGAAGAGCTGAAAGTGCCAAGGACACCTGCCAAAGCGATCTATGACAGTGTGATTATCCCTGATTTGTTGATTGCGGAAAAATCCGGCCTGCCCTGGAGGAGTAATACGATTTCCATGGGAGCGGTAAAAGCTATTCTGGCAGACGTCTATCTAACCTATGCCGGCGCGGCAATCAATGGTGGAAATGAATATTATACGGAGTCTGCAAAACGTTCCCTCGATGTGATTAATAATGGGGCGTACAGCCTTTTTCCTGAATATACCGATATGATCAACCCTGCGAATAAGAACACAAAGGAATTTATTTTGCAGGTACAATATTCAGCTGCAGCCAATCAGAACAATCCATTGACCCCGCTGACCATTCCAAACTATTCCGGGATCTCCAAGTATTCGGATGAATACGGGTCGGTGTATCCGACCAAGCAGTTCATTGCATCCTTCCCGGCCGGCGATAAACGCGCGAAAGAGCGTCAGTTTTTTTACAGCAGTTACCCCAGTGCCAAGGACGGTAAGCTGGTCACTTTTTCACATCCGTACCTGTATAAGTGGTTTGATGTAAATGCTGTTACTAATACGCTCAAGTCCAATTTAAACTATACCCTGTATCGCTATGCCGATGTATTGCTGCTGTATGCGGAAGCTTCCAACCGGGCTGAAGGAGCACCCAATGCGCGGGCACTGCAGAGCCTGAATGCCGTTCGTGCGAGAGCACAACTGGCGCCTTTTTCAAATACGGGCAAAGATGCCTTTGAAAAAGAGGTATGGCTGCAACGTTATTTTGAACTGTGCTTTGAAAACAAAATGTGGTTTGATATGCTGCGCACCAGAAAGGTGCACAACGATGTTACCGGCAACTGGGATAATTTCGTGGGGCATAAAACCGTGTTCAACGCTACGTTTTCGGAAAAGCAATTATTATTCCCCGTTCCGAAACAGGAAATTGATGTGAACCCCAACCTGCTACCCAATAACCAGGGATTTTAATTTGCAACAGGGTTTAAAAATAAAAAAGGGTCTGGCAATACCAGACCCTTTTATTTTGGAAAAGATGATTACAGGTAATTCAGCTTTGTCTGTGGCGTAAGCGCCAGCAGGGTCTCATACATCAGCCGGATGGTATTTTCGATGTCTCTTTTATGGATCATCTCCACCGTTGTATGCATATACCGCAACGGCATTGATATCAGCACAGAAGGACAGCCGTCATTGGCATAGGCAAAAGAGTCCGTGTCGGTTCCCGTACTGCGGCTCAATGCCCGCCATTGTACAGGGATCTTGTGCTTTTCTGCAATGTTCTCCACAAAACCCAACAGTTTGTTGTGTACAGCGGGGGCATAAGCCAGTGAAGGCCCGTTGCCGCAGAGCACATCGCCTTCAATATTTTTATTGATCATCGGCGTGTTGGTGTCATGTGTCACATCGGTTACAATAGCAATATCGGGTTTGATCCGGCGTGCGATCATCTCGGCACCGCGCAACCCGATCTCTTCCTGGACGGCATTGACAACGTAAAGACTGTAAGGCAGTTTTTTCTTGTTTTCTTTCAGCAGGCGAGCCACTTCTGCGATCATAAAGCCGCCAATACGGTTATCAAATGCCCGGCCCACAAAATGGTCCCCTGCCAGTTCATCAAAACCATCCTGGTAGGTAACCACAGCGCCTACATGAATGCCGAGTGCTTCGATCTCTTTCTTGCTGCGGGCGCCGCAATCCAGCCAGATGTTTTCTGTTTTAGGCTGTGTTTCATTTTCTTTTCCGATACGTGTATGGATGGCCGGCCAGCCGAATACGGCTTTTACCGGTCCTTTTTTACCATGTATAAAAACACGCTGCGCCGGAGCGATCTGGTGGTCGGCCCCGCCGTTGCGTTTTACATAGATCAGTCCCTTATCGGTGATATAATTTACAAACCAGCCGATCTCATCCGCATGTGCTTCGATCACTACTTTAAAGGGCTGATCCGGGTTAACAATCCCCACAGCAGTGCCGTAGGGGTCTACAAATTCGGTATCAATATAAGGGCGCAGGTAATCCAGCCATAATTTTTGTCCCCAGGATTCAAATCCCACAGGAGATGCATTGTTGATGTAATTCTTCAGAAACCCAAGTGCCTCTGTTGTTAAGACCGGTTTTACTGCTTTCCCTTTTTTTTCTTTTTTCGTCGTATTTGCTTTTGCCATAATAAGAATTTAACAGCATCAAACGTACATAAATTTATCAAGATTGGATGATGAAAAGTGAGTGAGCAGAACTCTGACAGCTGATAGCTGAAGGCTTAAAGCTGATCGCTGAAATCTCAATGCTCAAATCTCAAAAGACAGGAAGCAAAAAACGGGATCTTTCGGTAGGGCTCAAGGCTGATAGCTGACAGCTTCCTTCTAAGGAACATTAATGTATTTATGGAGCTGCAGACTCAGCTCCCATTCCGGATGTTCTTTGATGTAATCGACAATAAGCGGTGTCATCTGTGCTGCCTTGCTCCATTCCGGTTGTAAATAAAGCCGGCATCCGGGTGCAACCTGTGCAGCAAATTGCTCGCCCCAGGCAAAGTCCGTTTTGTTATAGACGATGACCTTCAGCTCATTTGCCTTTGGAAGGAGCTCCGGCAGGGGTTGTTTGAATTTTTTTGGCGAAAGGCAGATCCAGTCCCAGTTGCCGGAAAGGGGGGAAGATCCGGAGGTTTCAATATTGGTAGCGATGCCGTTTTCATGAAGCACGGCGGTTAACCGGTCCAGGTTATGGAGCAGTGGCTCTCCCCCGGTGACCACCGCAATGGGAGCAGGGGTGTTTTTCACTGCAGCGGCGATGTCTTCTATTGTCAGATGGGGGTGTGCATCGAATGACCAGCTTTCCTTTACGTCGCACCAGGTACAGCCCACATCGCAGCCGCCCAAACGGATAAAATAAGCTGCTTTTCCCTGGTAGAACCCTTCTCCCTGGATGGTATAAAAATGCTCCATTACCGGAAGGGTTGTACCGGTACCGGCGGACAGGATGTTATATGCTG
Source organism: Niabella beijingensis (assembly GCF_020034665.1). Taxonomy (NCBI): domain Bacteria; kingdom Pseudomonadati; phylum Bacteroidota; class Chitinophagia; order Chitinophagales; family Chitinophagaceae; genus Niabella; species Niabella beijingensis. The sequence goes on from NZ_JAIQDI010000002.1 coordinate 305,964, forward strand.
TTTGCTGTTTGATACGTTCGGATTATAATGTACAAAGCTACGGAAATAAGCGCATGCCCAGGGGCAGGCGGTTTCAGGTCAATTGCCCACCACCGGTGATACAGGACTGGTGATCAAAAAGCTGAAAGCTAATTCCTGTTATCACAGGATTTAAATGTATTCTTCATCAGTGCCGCGATGGTCATGGGGCCTACACCTCCGGGAACAGGTGTGATAAAGCTGGTTTTCGGCGCTACATTCTTAAAATCGACGTCACCCACCAGGCGATGTCCCGATTTTTTTGAAGCATCTTTTATTCTTGTAATGCCCACATCAATAACAACGGCACCCTCTTTCACCATGTCTGCGGTCACAAATTCGGGAATGCCGATAGCCGCCACAATGATATCTGCCTGCAGGCAGATCGCTTTAAGATCGTTGGTTTTGGAATGACAAAGGGTCACGGTACAGTTACCGGGATTGGTATTGTTACTTAATAAGATGCTCATGGGCCGGCCCACGATATGACTTCTGCCGATCACAACAGCGTGTTTTCCCTTGGTTTCGATCTTATAATGCTCCAGCAGCAACATAATGCCGTAGGGAGTTGCAGAAACAAACGCATCTTTCTCTCCCAGGGTCATTTTGCCAATATTTATGGGGTGAAAACCGTCCACATCCTTGGAGGGATCGATGGTTTCGATTACTTTTTTCTCAGAAATATGCTCAGGAAGCGGCAGCTGTACCAGGATGCCGTCCACATCCATATCCTCGTTCAGTTCCTCTATCTTTTCCAGCAGCTTCAATTCCGTCACATCTTCCTCAAAATGAATAAGTGTGGAGATAAAACCGATCTCGTTACAGGTCTTTACCTTGGAGGCCACATAGGTTTCGCTGGCGCCATTGGTGCCTACCAGGATGGCTGCGAGGTGGGGGATTTTTTTGCCGGTGGCGGCCCGTTGTGCCACGTCGATTTCCAGTGTATCCAGGATCACTTTTGCTGTTTCTTTTCCGTTCAGTAGTTGCATAGGCTGCAAACCTACATAAAGTTTAGGAGGAGGGGTAAAAATTTTATGTGGACGGTATAATGGAGCAAAACTGACTGATGAATTAATTATTTTTCAAAAAACTAATTGACTTAAATCAATTTTTTAGATATTTTCTAAACTTTTTAAATCATTTCAACTTGATGAAAATCAATTTATAGCAATAAATTATAACACTTTTATTGATTTTGTTGATAATAAAAAGTTAAAAAGAGATAAATTTTTTGTTAAAAAAATGTATTTTCAAACTGAGAAATGTTTGACAACCCGTACCTGAAGGTTGATCAATACTGCTGTTATTTATTCTTTTAACAAAAAAAAATACATGAGAAAAATTGTACCATTGCTTACAATGCTTATGGCCATTTGTATAACGGGCTATTCGCAAACAAAGACAGTAACCGGCTCTGTTGTGGATGAAACCGGGCGGCCAATTCCCTTCGCCACAATAACCGTAATTGGAGCAAACCTGGGAGTTGCAGCGGACGATGAAGGGCATTTTTCCATCAATGTCACCACTGGGGCGATTCTTGAAATTTCTGCTACAGGATTCAATACTATTCAAAAGAACAGCGCTGAAAATTTAAAAGCAATAATGCTTGTCAAAAGTGGTAAAGAAACAATCGAGGAAGTGATAGTTACTGCTTCTGGTTTAACAATGTCAAAAAATAAGGTTGGTTATGGTAGCACCGTACTTACGTCTGATAAACTGGTGCAGGCTTCTCCTCAAAATGTCACTTCCGCCTTGGCTGGTAAAGTTCCGGGTTTGCAGATTAATGCTGTAAATGGAGGGGTAAATCCCAGTTTTAGTGTTGTGCTGAGAGGCTACAGGTCTATAACAGGAAATAATCAGGCATTGATTGTATTGGATAATGTCATTGTGCCCAATGAGGTTGTAGGAAATTTGAATCCGAATGATATTGAAAATATTTCAGTATTAAATGGAGCATCAGCTGCGGCCTTATATGGATCGCGTGCATCGAACGGTGCGCTGATTATTACCACAAAGAAGGGCTCTTACCTCAAAACAGAAGTAACTATTTCCCAAACGATTTCAGCACAAAGTGTTTCTTTTTATCCAAAGCTTCAGAAACAGTTCGGGTCAGGATCTACTGCATACATTCAGGAATATCTGCCCTACGAGAACCAGCAGTATGGACCGGCATACGATGGATCCAATGTTGAAATAGGTGATTTCCCGTTACCAAGCGGGAAAACCCAAACTGTTCCTTATGCCTGGAACAGCAAAGAAGGAAAGCTGAATTTCTGGAAACCGGCTCTTTCCTCGCAAACTGATTTGTCGGTGTCTACTCCCACAGGAAAAGGGAGAATCTATTTTGGAGCGCAGTATCTGAATGCCAACGGTGTTGTAGAGAATGATAATTTTAAACGTACAACTTTTAGTCTTGGTGGTACCGAAAAAATATATCCGAATCTTAGCCTGGATTATTCAATGCGTTATAATCAAAATGCCTATGATATTGTTCAAACTGGCGTGCTTGCTGCCCTTTATGATCAGATATTAAATACACCAGGGCATATTCCGGTTACGAGGTATAAAAACTGGCAGGTGGACTCATTTGCCATGCCGGATTTTTACTATAACGCATTTTATAACAATCCTTACTTTATAAAGGATAATAATCGTTCGAGAACAAAAAATGAATACCTGCTCGGCAATGTATCTCTGAAGTATTCTCCGCTTAGCTGGCTGGATCTGACGGGTCGGCTGGGTATTACATCGAGGAATTACAATGTAAAAAACTGGACAAATATTTACCGGTATAGTCAGTATGCAAAAGATCATACAAACGGCTCCTATAAAAAATCCGATATCACAGGTAGTGTGAATGATGCAATGGGAAATGAAATTAGTTTGATCGGCGATTTTCTTGCTACATTTAAAAAGAAGGTCTCAGATTTTGACTTGCAGTTGACATTGGCCGGCCAGTTAATCCAGGAGGAAGGTAAAGCTTTAAATGCCGGCATTACTGGATTGGGCGTTCCCGATTTATTTAATATTTCAAATCAGATAGCTCCCCCAACAGCAGGGGAAAGCAATTTTAGAACCCGCACAGTAGGTTTCTATGCGGATTTTTATGGAACATGGAAGAATATGCTCACATTACACCTGACGGGCAGACGAGATGAAGTTTCTGTACTGGATCCGGGTTATAATGTATTCTATTATCCTGCAGGCGACATTTCTTTGCTCTTACACAAAGCAATTCCGGCGATCGCCAGTAGCAGGGTTATAAATGCTTTGAAGATCAGAGCAGCAATGAGTAATGTGGGAAATGTAAACCTGGGCCCATACAGAACCAAACCTACTTTTGGCCAAGGTGCAGGTTACCCCTATTCTGGCAATGTTGGTTATTCTATTGGTAATACAATCGTTCAGGAAGGCTTAAAACCCGAATTTACTTTTTCCAAAGAAGCAGGATTTGATATCGATCTTTGGAACAGCAGGATTTCAGCATCTTTTACGATTTATGGGCAAGAGACAAAAAACCAGACAATGCCAGCGAGTGTTACCCAATCGACCGGATTTACAACATATATAACGAATACGGGGAATACTAAGGGAAGTGGGATAGAAACCAGCCTGTCCGTAACACCTATACAAAAAGAAGATTTTTCACTGACGGTCGGAGCAAACTACACCTACAACAATAATAAAGTTGTTGACCTGGGATTAGGTGATCTGCAACTATTCCGAATGTTATTCTTTGGTGACGGAACTGGTGTTTACGCTGCAACAGGCAAAGCTTTTCCTGCACTTTATGTGACCGATTATTTAAGGGACTCAGCTACAGGCAAAGTAATTGTAGATGCGGTGACCGGATATCCTACTTTAAATCCTAATATTACGTATGCCGGAAATACACAACCCCTTCATCGTTTAGGTTTAAATCTGGATGCGGACTACAAGGGGATTGCTTTGAGGACAGTATTTGAATACCGGGGGGGCTATGTGATGTATAACGGTTTGGGAGGCACTCTTGACTTTTCAGGTGCCGGGATCAATACTGCGATGTATAACAGAGAACGGTTCGTGTTTCCTAACTCCGTATACAAGGACCCGGCAACAGGAAAATATGTGGATAACACAAATATTACAGTGGCGGACGGAGGACCAAACTTTTGGACTCAAAACGATACCAGGCGCGCAGTGACGATGAACTATGTTACATCAGGGGCATTCTGGAAACTTCGTGAAGTGTCCCTGAGTTACCGTCTTCCACAAACGATATTGAATAAAACCGGCTTTATTAAAGGCGTAGAAATTGCAGCCATCGGACGTAATCTGTTTGTGTGGACTCCTAAGTCAAACGTATACACTGACCCGGAATTTACCGCAAATGCAAACGGAACCGGAAATAGTATCGGGTTGAATGATTTAGGTCAGATACCACCATCCCGGTATTATGGTGGTACACTCACGCTTAAATTCTAATAAACTAAAACATGAATATGAAAAAGATTTCAATATATATATTTTCCATACTTGCCTTTGGAGGTTGCAAAAAATTTGTAGATATTAATGATAACCCAAATGCAGCTACAGGAAAGATCGATGAAGAGGTACTAATGCCAAAAACCATCGTGGAATATGCAAACGGCGGTCCGGCTGCTGATCTTTATGGCGCAGGAATGGTGGGCTACTTAGTGAATCCTGGCGGCGTGTCCGGCTTTGGCTCGGTAATTACGTATAATTACGGGCCGGGCGATTTTGCAGCTTTTTGGAATATTTATGATAATATACAGGACCTGAATGAAATTATAAAAAGAGGAGAGACCGACCCTTCGTTCCTTTATTACTCCGGTGCTGCAAAAGTATTAAAGGCGTTAAGCTATCAGCAACTGGTGGATACGTATAATAATGTGCCTTATTCGGCAGCAAACCAGGGTGGTAATAACCTGACCCCGGAGTATGACAAAGCAGAAGATATTTATAAATCACTGGCGAGCCTTGTTGATGGTGCAATGAAAGATTTTACAGATGGTGCTGTTAATCCTACTTCGCTGGCATTGACCAATGCAAGGGATCCTCTCTTTCAGGGCAATATAACCAACTGGAAAAAGCTAGCAAATACAGTAAAACTCCGGATCATATTAAGGGCGAAGGAGAAAATTGCGTTTGAAAATACAACGTTTTCTTCCGATGGTTTCTTAACAGAGGACGCTATTGTGCAACCGGGTTATACAAATGTTGATGGCAAAGTGAATCCCACTTGGACAAGAGCATACAATGTAGCAGGATCACAACAGGGGGGCGGATTGCAGCAAAGAGTACCTTCATTTTATATTTTGGGTTTTTACAATAACAATAAATTGAACGACAAATTCAGGGGATATCTGATGTATCGTTCATTTCCAAATCCGGGTGTCAACCAGCTTGGATTCGATCCGGGTACAGATGCCGCTGCAAGGGTTAAAGCTCCCAATGATTGGTTTTTAGCAAAAGGAACGCCTTCTGCATCTAACTTTTTGGGCATCGGTGTATTTAAAGGTCCGGATGCGTTTCAACCCATTGTGTTGGCTGCTGAGAGTTATTTCCTGCAGGCAGAAGGGGCGTTAAAGGGACTTGTTACTACCATCACAGCAAAAGAGGCATTCGAAAAAGGGATCCTGGCTTCTTTTACGTATCTGAATAAGGATAAAAATAATGCAGTGTCTACCACCATTTCAGTGAATAAGACGACAGGGGAACTGGTGAAGGACAAACCAGCTAATGATCCCAATTACGTGGCCATTAACCCCGCATCAGAGGTTGAAACTTATAAAGCAGATAATAGTGGTAATTATCTCGTTGATTTTGATCTTGCAACGACCAGTGAGCAAAAGTTAGAGGCGATCATTACCCAGAAGTATATCGCGTTAAATCTTCTGTTTGGAGGAGAAGCCTGGAATGAATACCGTAGAACCGGATATCCCAAAACAACACAACCCAGCGTCGCAAATAAATACACCAGTTTTGCTTCTTTGCAATCTTTAGCCACCACCCCAGATAAGCTTCCCACAAGAATCCAGTACCCTACAAATGAGTTTCAATATAATACAGTTAATGTTAACGCTCAAAAAGGCACTGCACCGAATGGTGGTATTAACGTATTGGCAGATAAGATTTTCTGGGCAAAGTAAAACTAAAATACTTTATTTATTAATAATACTACTTATATGAAAATAATTGCATTTTTTTTGTTTTTATTTACTCTTACTGGGCTTTATTCCTGTCTGAAGGATGACAGCACTATAATTAAACCAGAGGGTAGCAACAGTGTTGTCGAATTTGGTAACCCCAGTGGGTTGAGCTCAAATACTACCGATCCTTTACGATTTTACATACTAAGTTTTGATATTTCACCATTAGATACAATTGTAATACCAATTACCTATTCGGGGCCAAGAGATGCTGGCAAAGATATTACAGTTGATATTGCATTGGAACCAACACTAGTTGATGATTATAATGAAGCACATGATGAGGCGTACGAAATACTGAATTCTAATATTTATACGCTTCCGGCTACTGTAGTTATTAAGAAAGGCTCTAGGATTGCAAATTTGATAATTCCTGCTAAAATTGATCAAATTGATTTTGATGCATCCTATGTGCTGCCTTTGAAAATTACAAGTGCTTCAGGAGAAACCATAGGTGCAAATTTCAGTAAGATTTTAGTTAGCATTGGTCCTAAGAACAAATATGATGGTAAATATAACTATAAATCGTCTGCAGCTCAAACATTATTGCCTAACAGAAATGCAAACGTGGAGCTGAGAACAGCCGGACCCAATCGTGTAAGACTAATACCTGGTTTAGTCGCTAATTATTCTAATGAAGTATATTATAATATTGATCCAATTACAAATCGCGTGACGACAGAAATGACGACTTTATTACCAATTGGAAATAACTTTCCGGAAAGTAGATATGATCCAGGTACTAAAACATTTTATCTTAAGTGGACTTCAGATGGAGGGGCAAGGTTTTATGAAGAGACAATTACTTATCAAGGACCTAGATAAATTTAAAAGTATTTGTACATGAGGATGTGGATAGGGCGGCCCAAAGGTATAATTTGATAAGCCGCTTTATTTTTTTACAGTGCATGATCAAAGTATATAAGACTTTACTGATGAGTTATTATCATTTTATAGTGAAATATCGAAGGCGCTTATAACCTGATTGTTCTGTATGATTGTAAATAAATTAGGGTTGACGGCATACATGAGAAGAAGCTTGTAGCTCTAACGATTACGCTCTTGTTAAACTCAATTAGGAGACAGTTTAAGGACGTCTATAGAGGAATTTTTTCTTGATTTTACCGTCGGATAAGAAATGTCAATCCTAAATCGTAATGTTAATATAAATAGTCAAGCAACCTGTGTAACACCCTAACATATAAACCGGGAGATCTGCATTTTCTCTAAATGCGGAAGGGGAAGTCATTTTTTTGATTCAATGCAGTCGTCCCGAAAGGGATGGGGATGGAAAATTTCCAAAAAATGCATTGATTTAAATCAAATTTTTTGATTTTTTCCAATAAATACCGGATCTGTACAAGCGATTGTAAATCAGCTTGAAATGTTCGCTATGCAACTATTTCTATCTTGAATTAACGGTTGTTAGTGTTTGGGGAAGGTTAAAAAAACATCAACATTTTGTTAAAACATTGTACTTTGCGATACATTTCTTGACAAACTGTTTTGTTGTGAAGTTGACTTTATGACTGACTATTTTCTATTAACAAAAAAAAATCCATGAGAAGACTTGTATTGCTATTAGCACTCCTTGCCTGCTCCATGTTGGTTTTTGCCCAGACAAAAACGATAACAGGTGCTATTAAGGATGAAGCAGGGAATGCGATTCCCTTTGCCACTGTCGCGGAAAAAGGAACGAAAAACGCCATTTCTGCTAATGCCGATGGAAATTTTAGCATAAGCGTCAAAGAAGGCGCAACGCTTACGATTTCGGCAGCAGGGTTTAATTCCATTGATAAAAGCACAATGGAAAACCTGAAAGAAATTATTTTAAACAAAGAAGGTAAAGAGACGATCGAAGAGGTGGTCGTTACAGCCGTTGGTGTAAAACGGTCTGAACGTTCGTTGGGTTATGCTTCCACACAGGTAAATGCCGACGAGTTGACTGCCAACGGTAACAGAAGTGCATTAAATGCATTACAGGGAAAGGTCCCCGGGGTGGAAATTACTTCTGCTTCCGGTGCACCGGGTGCATCTACCCGTATCATTATGCGTGGTTTTAGCTCTCTCGGTGGTTCAAACCAGCCACTTTATGTAGTGGATGGGGTACCCGTAAGTAATGGGCAGGTAGGTGAAACCGATCTGAATGGCGGCCTGGATTTTGGTAACCGCGGAAACGATATTAACCCGAATGACATCGAATCGATAAATATCCTTCAGGGTGGTTCAGCAACAGCTCTTTACGGATCCCGGGCAGCATCCGGTGTGGTGCTTATCACAACAAAGAACGGGTCGAAATCAAATGGCAAGGCCAGTGTTGATATCGCTTCTGCAACAACTTTTGAAACGCCGCTCCGGCTGCCCTTTATGCAGAATGAATTCGGACAGGGATGGTATAATCGGACAACGGCTGAAGGGGGTGATTTGCAGGAAAACGGTAGCTGGGGACCGCGCTTTGACGGCGTAAATCGTCCCTGGGGATTTGTGGTAGATAATCAGCAGCTTGTTAAACCTTATTCTGCGCTTAAATCCAATGTGAGGGACTTTTTTGATGTTGGAAAGACATTAAATAATTCAGTATCAGTAAAAAATGGGGATGAAAATAAAAGCTATTATGTCTCTTACGGAAATATTCTGGCCGATGGTATTATGCCCACAGATGCAGATTCTTATAAAAGACATAATGTGGCATTGAGGGGGAACACTAAATTTTTAAAGATATTTAATGTAAGCGCCTCCGTAAATTATATCAATAAATCTTCAAAATATGTATTGACAGGGCAGGATCAGTCTGTGCTCGATGGTTTATGGCAGGCTCCAAGGGATATTAGTTTTGTAGACCAGGAAGACTATCATAATAAATTTTATAACGTTGACAACTATTATACATTATACGCTCAGAACCCGTATTATGTACTGAAAGAACACGGGAACCGGTTCGAGGAAAACCGGATATTCGGAAATTTGTCTGTTGATGCTAAAGTGACCCCCTGGTTAACGGCTACTTTTAAAGCAGGTAATGACGCCTCCAGCAGCACTGCAAAGAGCTGGAGGGCGATAACACAATCAGCCAGAACAAAAAGTAATGAGGAGTTGGGACGAGTGACGGAATCTTCTTATTCTTCCTCTGAGTTTAATACGGATTTTTTCCTGAATATTAAACCACAGATCAGCCAGGATTTTACATTGGATGCGATTGTGGGGCATAACTTCAACCAGCGGGATGGCCGCACACAAACTTCAGAGGTAAGAGGACTGGATATTCCCGGGTATTATAACCTGGCAAACAGCTCCTCGACTCCTTCGGTTACCGCTACCCTGTCAAAACGCAGGTTGGTGGGATTGTATGCCAGTGCCAACCTCGGATTTAAGAATATGCTGTTCCTGAATCTTACCGGCCGGAATGACTGGTCCTCCACACTGCCTGCTTCAAACAGGTCCTTCTTCTATCCGGGAGCGAGCCTGAGCTTTGTGTTCTCCGAATTGCTCACCAATAAAGACGTATTGTCATTTGGTAAGATCCGGATGGGAGCTGCAAGGACTGGTAAAGACGCAGACCCCTACCAGATCTATTCGGTGTTAAATCAAGCCTCTTTTACAGATGGATACCGCAACTTCGATTTCCCGCTTGAGGGCGGCGTTAATGGTTTTAGTGTATCTAACTTAATAGGTAACCAAAGTTTGAAACCTGAGATCTCAACCGACTATGAGATCGGTACCGATCTGAAATTTTTCAGAAACAGGATCGGATTGAATTTTACAGCTTATAACAAGATCGTAACAAACCTTATCTGGACCTCCACAATTCCTTCAAGTACCGGATTTACAGCCCAGACGCAAAACCTTGGTAAAATAACCAACAAAGGAGTTGAAATTGCGTTGAGCGTTATCCCGGTACAAAATCAGGACTGGAATTGGGAAGTGTTTTCCAACTACTCGCGCAACCGTAACCTGCTTGTAGAGCTGGTAGAAGGACTGGATCAAATTCCTCTGGGTGGTACCGGATCAATCGGCTTTGTTGCCCGTCCTGGAAATCCACTCGGTTTATTTGAAGGAACGGTGGTGGAAACCGACCCACAGGGAAGAGTTGTGGTAGATGCCAAGGGCTTACCGATTATGAAGGCGGAGAAACAAGCATTGGGCACATCTCAGAACAATTTCAGGATCGGCGGAGGAACGACATTAAGTTATAAGAACTGGAGCATGCGACTGGTGGGTGATTATCGCAAAGGTGGTGTCATGTACTCCCGCACAGCAGAGATGATGTATTTTACCGGAAATGCGATCCAGACTACATATAATGATCGGCAGCCGTTCATTGTACCCAACTCGGTACAAAAAGTGGGTGACACGTATGTAGAAAATACAACACCCATTGCTGGGTTCGATCATAATCTCAATTTGTATTTCAATCAGGATTACAATGCGGGTGTTGGATCTGCCTATGTGTTGATGTCAAAAACCTTTTTCAAATTAAGAGAATTCAGTTTATACTATTCATTCCCCAAAGAGTGGATTTCCAGATCCTTTATCCGGTCCGTTGATCTGGGCCTTATTGGTACGAATTTGCTGTTGTGGACTCCGAAATCTAATCCATTCACCGACCCCGAGCAAACAACATTTGGTACTGATATGGCGGCTGATTACGGAGATTTTGGTGCAGCTCCAACTACCCGGAGTATCGGTTTTAACTTAAAACTCGGGTTTTAGAACATTACTAAACACTAAAAAGGAAAATAATGAATATTAAGAATTATATACTAATCTTTATAACCGCCGGAGTGCTTGGAAGCGGTTGTAAAAAGGGTTTTTTTGATATTAATGTAAGCCCGAACAGCCCGGAGGAAGCCACACCTGCCCTGGTGCTGCCGAGTGGGGTAGCCGGCTCCGCATTTGTTTTTGGCGGATATTACCAGGCGGTAGGAGCTTACTGGACGCAGCAATATACTCAGGCGCCAGGAGCCTCGCAATGGGCCAGCTGGGAGTCTTATAATCTGACGGACAATGATTTTGACCGGCAGTTCACACTCCTTTATGCTGGTGCGCTTTATGATTACAAATACGTAAAAACTATGGCGAGTGCTGCAGGAAACTGGAAGTTCTACGCGATCGCCGGCTTAATGCAGGCCTATACCTTTCAGGTGCTGGCAGATGTATATGATAAGATCCCTTTTTCTGATGCACTGAATGGTGAAGGAAACTTACAGCCCAAATATGATGACGGACCGGCTGTTTATGAAGGAATATTAGCGTTGATCGATGACGCACTGTCTAAAGATTTTACAGCATCAACGGTAAAGGATCCGGGGACCACAGATGTGATCTTTGGGGGGAATATGGCCAAATGGCAGCAGTTTGCCAATACCCTGAAACTGAAGATCTATCTCCGTTATGTAAATGTGGACGCTAATAAATACGCCACCCAGATCAAGGCATTGCTGGACGAAAACAACTTCCTGGCAGAAGACGCTGCATTTACTTCCTTTAAGGACCAGGAAACCGGTTACAACCCCTTCTATAACACATTTGTGAGCCGTTTGGCTGGTAATGTGATTGCAAATACAACCTTAATGAGCTGGCTGACCGAGCATGACGATGCCAGAAGGGGGGGGATATATAAAGCTTCCGAAACCGGCAATGCCTGGACCTCTTTAAATACAGGTGACTTTCAGACAACCCCCGGGGCAACCATTAAAAACTATGCAACACCTAATATCAATAGTACTTATCCGGTGTACTTTTTTACAAAAGAAGAGGTATTATTCCTGGTTGCCGAAGCAGAAGCCCGTTACGGTACTGCTGCCAAGGCAAAAGCAGCCTTCGATGCAGGTGTAGAAGCTTCGTTTAAAAGTTTTGGCCTGGCAGGAGACGCGATTGTATACCCATACAACGGTATACCATCGATTATTGAGCAAAAGTGGGTAGCAGCTGCCAATAAAAGAGCATTGGAAGCATTTTTTGACTATAACAGGACCGGATACCCGGCAAATACCTTTACCAAGTCAAAGACATCCATCTGGACAAACGATGATCGGCCCAAGCGGTTCTTTTTTCCGGCAAGCGAACGTAAATCTAATTCCAATACACCAAGCAGAGTCGACCTGAATGTACCGGTATGGTGGGCTAAAAAATAAAAAACAAAGACATGAATAAGAAAATACGAAATATACTGATTCTGTTGGCAGTGTGCGTTACCATGATATCCTCGTGCAAAAAAGATTCTAAAGGTGTATCTTTTGTAACAACTTATGCTGATATAGTACTGAAAAGCACCAGTACAATAGCATGGCAAATAGGTGAGCCATTTGTAGACCCGGGATTCACGGCAAATGAAGGAGAAACTGATCTTACTCAATCTGTGACCGTAAAGTCTAATGTGGATGTTTCAAAACCTGGTGTATACTCGGTGTCCTATACGGTTTCAAACAGCGATGGATTTCCTTCAACCGTAACCAGGGCAGTGGTCGTTTGCGAAACAGCAGCGCCATTAAACGGCTTTTACCAGTCCTCCATCGTCCGGAACGGTTCTACCAAGCGCGGGCCGTTTGCCCAGTTGATTTACGGGATCGGAAATAACCGGTACCATGTTCAGGATCTATTAGGAGGCTGGTATGATATAGGAAGCGCATACGGTCCGGCATATGCGGGTGCGGCAATCGTTGAGTTAAAAAATAATAATACATTCGAATTGATATCTTCAGAAGCTTTGGGATTCTCCGAAGGATCAGCTCCCATTTTTACAACACCGGCTACTTACAACCCACAAACAAAGACCATTGCTTTTACCAGTATGATGGCAGACACACCAGACTATTTGTTTGCGGTAACCATGGTTAATTCCGGATCTATAAATCAATAGTTAAAATTTGAAATTATGAAAAAGAGTAAAATATATTTATCAGGCAGCTTACTTATTCTGTCCCTTGTCTTTTTCTCCTGCCAGAAAAAAATTGAAAAGGAATATAGTTGGGCTTACCCGGTGGCTGGTGATTGGACACTAAAGGCTCATGTGGGTACCGATGAAGTAGCAGGACCTTTTGAGGTGAAAATTTATAATTCTTCCTTTGGTCAGGATTCCATCTGGATCGACGATTATAACGGCAACTTCTACCAGATAAAATTCAAGGCAAAAGTGGATATGTCGAATCTGACATTTCAAACAGGGGGGTCTAAAAATGCTATATCCGGATACGATATCGATGTGAAAGTAACAGATGGAAAGGTCATTAACAATGATAGTCTTTCCTTTAAAGTAGAGTTTTCGGATGATCCGGGAACGATCTTTACAGTAGCCGGTCACCGGACAACCTCTTACGACGAATATATGCAGAATTAATATAAGCTGTTTATAACCTATAAAAGGGAGCTGTTTCAAAAACGGCTCCCTTTTTATTTGAATGTGGATCGATCCACACTTTGCAGGATGGTTTTTAGATAGCGTTTATAATAGAAAAATCAGTTGGGGCCAGTTGACTATATCTTACCCGATGAGTTTCCAATCGCTGATATAAGATAATACCTCAAACCATAGTGAGGAAAACTGTGCGTCAGTTATTCCTAAGCAATTCATTTTAGGATAGCATTGTGTCTGACTTTTCTAAGAGTAGTTATGAAATTCCTTTATCCCGGATTACGAATCCCGACCGGAAGCAAGATTCTACCAAACAAAAATTGAGTTTATTGACTATGGCTGTCAGTAAAGCCGGCAACCTGTAAAACCTTGCGAAAATGGAAGAAAATATTCTGCGAACTCATACACTTAGGCCTTCAAAAAGTTCAAAAAAAATGCTGTAACCGGCATTTTTTTATCCCCAGTTGATAAAAATAAATATTCATAAAATATTGTTAAACAAACAATTGTTAGCATTGTGTATTAAAAGTTATATATCAATTGATTATATTTTTTGAAAATAATCTTATTATACATAACTTAAAGGTGTTTTTTTTGAAAAAAAATTAATCGGTCCCATTTCGATCTAATTATTTCGTTAACAAAAACACAATACATGAGAAGGATTTTACTTTTAAGCACACTGCTGCTTGTGGGCAACTTTTTGCTCTGGGCGCAAACAAAAACAATTACAGGTACGGTAAAGGATGAATCGGGAAATGTCATACCCTTTGCTACTGTTTCAGAAAAAGGTACTAAAAATGCAGTATCAGCGGATGATCAGGGAAATTTTACCATTACTGGTAAACCAGGCACCGTACTCGAAGTATCCGCCACGGGATTTCAGACCCGCAGCCAGGAGGTGACCACGACTCCTGTAAATATTGTTCTTACAGCAGGACAGGGGCAGACCATACAGGAAGTGGTAGTTACCGCAATGGGACAGACCCGTACCCGGAACCAGGTACCCTTCGCCGCACAACAGATCAGCGGAGAACAGGTGAGCGCCACCCGTACCAATAACTTTGTCAACAATCTGTCGGGCAAAGTGGCCGGTCTGGAAATCCGCCAGAATAACTCGATGGGTGGTTCTTCCAACATCATCCTGCGCGGAATGAAGTCCATTACCGGCAACAACCAGGCGTTATTTGTGGTGGACGGGGTTCCATACAGCAATAGTAATGATAACAGCTCCGACCAAACCACCGGCCGTGGGGGATATGATTACGGGAACGGTGCGTCGGATCTGAACCCGGATGATATCGAAACCATCACTGTACTGAAGGGTGCTGCTTCCAGCGCACTGTATGGCTCCCGGGGAGCAAATGGTGTGATCATGATCACTACAAAGAAGGCCAAAAAGGGACTGGGGATCACATTAAATACCGGCTTTGGGATCGGGATCGTTGATAAAAGCACTTTTGCAAAATACCAGAAAGAGTATGGTGCCGGATACGGTTCGTATTACGGTCCGGACGGGGAGACCTACTTTAATGAATTTGACGTAAACGGCGATGGCGTGAATGACCTGGTTGTGCCTACAACGGAAGATGCTTCCTACGGCGCCCCGTTTGATCCCAACCTGCTGGTATACCAATGGAACGCCTTTGACAAAACATCTCCCTATTACAAAAAGGCCACACCCTGGGTAGGGGCACAGAACGACCCCTCTTCTTTTTTTGAGAAAGCTTTTTCGTCCAACCAGAGCATTCTCTTAAACGGCGGATCCGACAGGGGAGGCTTTAAACTCGGGTATACCCGCAACGATGATAAAGGGATTTTACCCAATGGCCGCCTGGCAAAAAATCTGCTGAGCTTTGGGGGATCCTATAATATTAATGATAAACTTACCGCCTCCATAGACGGAAACTTTTCCAATGTTGAAGGTAAAGGAAGATATGGAACGGGATACGATGATAAAAACCTTATGACAAACTTCCGGCAGTGGTGGGAAACCAACGTCGATGTGAAAGAACTCAAAGCAGCATACGACCGCACGCATAAGAATACGACCTGGAACTGGGCAGATCCCAGTACCGAAAGCGGACTGGTCCCTATTTTCTGGGATAACCCTTACTTTACAAGGTATCAGAATTATGAATCAGACAGCCGCAACCGCATTTTTGGAAATGTACAGCTCTCTTATAAGGTAACCGACTGGCTGAACCTCATAGGAAGGGTGGGACTGGATTCCTATAGCGAGCTGCAGGAAGAACGGCAGGCGGTGGGAAGTATCGGTATCCCTTCCTACCGACGGATCAACAGGGGCCGGACCGAGACCAATTTTGATTTCCTGGCAAACTTTAATAAAGAACTGTCGACAGATTTTGATCTGAAAGGATTGCTGGGCACCAATATCCGCCGCGAACACCAGACATCGATCAATGCAGTTACAAACGGCGGGCTGGCCATTCCCGGCATTTATTCGCTGAGCAATTCTTTAAATCCCCTGGTGGCCCCGGTAGAATTCGACGGAAAAAGAGAAGTGGACGGGGTATTTGCCAATGCAACACTGACCTGGCGGAATATGCTGACCCTGGACGGATCCATCAGAAGAGATGCCTCTTCCACATTGAAAAAAGGGAATAATGTTTATTACTACCCTTCTGCATCCCTGGGCTTTGCATTTTCAGAGTTATTAAAGGATGCAACATGGCTTTCCTATGGTAAATTCCGTGCCAACTATGCCGAGGTAGGTAATGATGCGCCTATGCAGATCATTTATGATGTATATAATATCCTGCCTCCTTTTGACGGCCGCCCGCAGTCAACACTTCCGCCAAGGAAAAATTTTAGCGACCTGCTGCCGGAGCGGACAAAGAGTACAGAGCTCGGATTGGAAATGTCATTTTTGCAAAACCGCGTGGGCTTTGACCTGGCTTATTATAACGCAAAATCAATTAACCAGATCATTCCCTTGCCAGTTAGCTCCGCTACCTTTTACGGATTTAAATACATGAATGCCGGAACGATCAGTAATAAAGGGATCGAACTTTCTGTTAATGGACGGCCCGTAAGAACATCTGATTTTACCTGGGATGTGGTGCTGAACTGGTCTAAAAACAAAAACAACGTTGAGAAACTATACGGTGATAACGACAATTTCGTGCTGGCGAGCTTTCAGGGGGGCGTCTCTTTAAATGCAACGGTTGGTCAGCCCTTCGGTACCATCCGGGGAGATAATTTCGTGTATACGAATGGCCAGAAGACAGTGGGCGAAGACGGGTATTATCTTTTCTCCCCCACCTCCAACGAAGTGATCGGTAACCCGAATCCCGACTGGATCGGAGGACTGCGCAATAGCTTCCGGTATAAGAATTTATCACTCAGTTTTCTTATAGACGTACGGAAAGGAGGGGATGTGTACTCGCTGGATATGTCGTATGGGTTGCAGACCGGGTTGTATCCTGAAACCGCTGGTTTGAACGATCAGGGAAAACCACTGCGCAACAGTCTGGAAGAAGGAGGTGGTGTGGTTTTACCCGGGGTAACCGAAGACGGCAAGCCCAATACCACAAGGGTGCTCAATGACAACGACCTGTACGGAGCTTATTTTCCGCAGGCTGCATTTATTTACGATGCCAGCTATGTGAAGTTAAGAGAAGCCCTGTTATCCTATTCCTTTCCCAATCAACTGTTCAATAGCGGCAAATTCTTTAAAGGAATTGATGTATCGCTGATCGGCAGGAATTTATGGATCATTCATAAAAACGTACCTTATGCAGACCCGGAAGAAGGGATCAGTTCCGGTAACCTTCAGGGATACCAGGGAGGCGCATATCCTACGGTAAGAACGATCACATTGAATTTTAAATTTAAATTTTAAAGAACGGGCTATGAAAAAAATATTTAACATCCTACTTATAGTAACGGTCATCCTGTCGTCTTGCACCAAAGACATCACAAAACTGAATGTGGACCCTAAAAACCCCCAGGAAGTATCCGCCGTTTCGCTCTTTACCACCGGGCAGCGGTTCCTGGCAAGATACCTTGCCTCATCCAATGTAAACGTGGGCATCAACCGGCTCATCGTGCAGCAATGGCAGGAGACCACTTACACCGCAGAAAGCCGGTATAACCTGAACACAAGAGATATTCCCGGAAATTTCTGGTCAGGGATCTATGAAGATGTACTGGGTGATATTGAAAGGTCTAAAAAGCTGATACCAACAGATACCCCTGATCCGGATGTACAGAAAAACCAGCTGGCAGTGGCCGATATCCATGTGGTGCTGGCCTATTATTACCTCATCACGACATTTGGAAATGTTCCTTATACGGATGCGGGAAACATTGAGAACATTCATCCGAAATACGATGATGGCAAGACCGTTTATGCGGACCTGATCAGCCGTTTGGATGCAGCCATCAATGCTATCAATACCAGCGCGGAAGGCTTTGGCAGTGCTGATGCCATTTACGACGGAGATATGACTGCCTGGAAAAAATTCGGAAACACATTAAAGCTTAAACTGGGAATGTTGCTGGCAGATTCAGACCCTGCACAGGCAAAAACACTGGTGGAAGCGGCCGTGTCAGGGGGGGTATTTACCTCAAATGACGATAATGCCAAGCTGCAATTTTCTGCAACGCCGCCCAATACCAACCCTGTATGGGAAGACCTGGTGCAAAGCGGCCGTCAGGATTTTGTGGCCTGTCAAACAATTATCGATACACTTAAAAAATTCCAGGACCCCCGTCTTTCAACCTATTTTACATTGGATGGAACGGGCAGCGATTATTCAGGCGGCGAAGCCGGAAGGGCCAGCAGTTATCCGGCACTCTCCAAACCGGCCAAGGCCATTACTGCTGCCAACTATCCAACTGCACTAATAGACTACGCGGAAGTGGAATTCATGCTTGCTGAAGCACGGGAGCGTGGATACAATGTGGGCGGAACCGCAATGACACATTACAGCAAAGCGATAACCGCTTCCATTGAGGATTGGGGAGGAACGCCTGCTGAAGCGGCAACTTATCTGGCAAGACCGAATATAAATTATCTTACTGCCCCCGGGAACTATAAAAGAAAGATCGGTGTGCAAAAGTGGCTGGCACTCTATAACCGTCCCTTCGAAGCCTGGATCGAATGGCGGATCTTTGACTACCCGGAGCTAAAGCCGGCATACCGGGCATTGTCGGATATCCCGATCCGTTATACCTATCCGGTGCTCGAGCAGAATTATAATACGGAGAATTACAATGCTGCCGCTGCCGCCATTGGAGGGGATGAAGTTACAACCAAACTGTTTTGGGATAAACAGTAATAAGGGTATGCTAAAGACCCCGTAAGCAATTGGTGCGAAGCACCAGTATTTTCGGGTGGAACTAAAAAAGAAGAGCCGTAACAGCGTAATCTTCTTTGATGGTTTCACCCGATTTTTTGCAGTCCGGAGCAGCCGGGCTTACGGCATATTCAGCCATTACAACGCATTACAGCTGCGATAAATACGCCGGACCCGGATGCAACAGATACCTGTAGTACCGCTTCTTTTGTTACCTTCGTTTCAAATACAACGAAATGAGCGAACAACAACCCAATCAGTTGAATATAGAGATCTCGGAAGAAGTGGCCGAAGGTACATATGCCAACCTTGCTATTATCACGCATTCCATGGCGGAATTTGTGATCGATTTTGTAAATGTGATGCCGGGAACACCAAAAAGCAAAGTGAAATCGAGGATCATATTTACGCCACAACATGCCAAACGCTTTATGAAGGCCCTGGTGGAGAACATTGAAAAGTTTGAAGCAACCCAGGGTGTGATCAAAGACCTTGATGAAATGCAATTACCGGTGAATTTTGGCGGACCTGCTGCGCAGGCCTGAGCAGGAGAATTTTTATAGCCAGGTATATCCTGAAGATCAGCGTCTGCCCCTGCGGTTACGTCCTGCATCGGCGTCCGCGGCAGGAAGGGGAGGGTCAGGTTGCTGTTTGATCCAGATCGTTGCCTGCTGAACCATTTTAGGATTATCTTTCAGTGTAGCTGTTACCACCACTTTTTTCACCGTAGGTTCATCGGGAAGCACCAGGCTGTTGCCATCAAACTTTCCATAGTCGGAAGTGAATTTTAATTCCTTGTTAGTCAGTGGCTTCCAGCTGCCATCGCTCATTTTTCCATCTATATTGATGTAGTTGTGCGTACCTTTTTTGAGGCTGTCCGTATAGAGATTTAAATGGATACTTTCCACCCGCTGCGCTTTAGCACCGGAAACGGCTGCCAGTAATAAAATAAGTATACAGATCTTTTTCATTCCAGGGTATTCGATTCGCTCTAATGACGATACCGGATTCCAAAAGGTTGTTGACTGTTACCGGGCCCCCGCTGCTTCCAGCAAGGCTGCAATTTCCCGGTAGTCCAGCTGTCGGGCATGTGTTAATGGTGTTATTCCCTTTTTGTCAGCAATATTCACATTGCAGCCTGCCTCAATAAGGGTGGCTACAACAGTGCTGTGCGTTTCATCTCCTTCTCCCAGTATAATGGCTTCCAGCAGGGCGGTCCAGCCAAGGTTGTTGACATGGTCTATCGGAAAACCCGGAGTTCCGGCCAGTAATTTTACGGTTTCAAGATGCGCTTTTTCGGCAGCTGGGATCAGCGCTGTACCACCGTAGCGGTTCAGGATGGTAAAATCGGCGCCGGCCTTTAAACAGGCGGCCACCACGTCCGTAAAACCCTGGGCACCTGCATACAGGAAAGGGGTATTCAGCACCTGGTCCTGCGCGTTCACATTTGCACCATGCCGGATCAACAATAAAGCAATGGGAATATTTTTCTTGTACAACGCATATAACAACGGGGTTTGCCCTTCGGGATTGGTAGCTTCCGGAATGGTTCCCGCCAGCAGCGCGGCCTCTGTTTGTACGCTGTTATTTTCGTCGATGAGCTGAAAAAGGTCTTTTGTCATGATCGGTGCTTAAATTGCCCCTGGGCCCAACCGGCCCGGGCAGTACAATAATAAGGGTTTTATCCACAGGAAATCCAGCAGAACTGAAATAAGCACCCAAAAGCTGTTTCATTTGAGAATTATCACGAACTTTGGAATATGCAGGTAACAAAGAAAGACGCTGAGATCCTTCACAATGCAATTAACGAATGGGAAAAGGAGCAGGTGATCGACGGGCAACAGGCTGCATCGTTGAGAAAGTCGGTTGCCGTATATAAAGATGACCTGGGCTCATTTACTTTTTATGCTTTTGTGGCAGCGGTTTCCTGTGCCATTCTTGCATTCGGGGCCATTGTGCTGGATGAAAAATGGATCGAACGGATGCGCCGTTTCTTTGCCTTTTCTGAATTGTTGATCGGGGTGATCTTCCTGGCCCTGACCCTTGCTTTTATCTGGTGGGCAAAAAGAAGAAAACAAAAACACCCGGATGCGCAGCTGACCAACGAGAGCTTCAATATCCTGGTAGTGCTGAGCCTGGGTGTGGCCATTACCTATCTTACCCGTGGTTTTGGAGACGGCTACCGCTTTTATGGTCTTGTTGTTCTTGTGCTGGCTATCGGCTATGGCTTTGTTGCCAGCTATCTGAAGTCAAAACTGATCTGGGTGTGCTGCTTGCTGGCAGTGATCGTTGCCTGGGGGATCCAGACATGGATCTGGTCCGGAGCACAGCACGACTATTTCCTGGGTATGAATTATCCGTTGCGGATGACGTTTTTAGGGCTGTTGTTGCTGGGAGCAGCAGTAGCGCTGAAACAGCAGCTGGAACCGTTTTACCGGATTACATTTTATTTTCTTTGTTTTTTTATCCTGCTTTCCGGACTTTTCCTTTCTGTTTCCGGTAACCTGAGCTACGATGTGTGGAGCAATATCCGCCAGGGGAAACTCTTTCTCTGGGCGCTGGGATATACCCTGATACTGGCAGCCCTGGTAGTATACGCATACAAACGTAAGGACGAACTGTTCCGGGACCTGGTACTGCTGTTCTTCCTGCTCAACATTTATACCCGGTACTTTGAGTATTTCTGGGATAAGACCAATAAAGGGATCTTTTTTGCCATACTGGCGCTTTCATTCTGGCTGATCGGCCGTAAAACGGAGCAGATGCGCCGGCGGTTTACCGGGTAGCTTATTGATCCTCCCGGCTAAAACATAAAGCCAATACCAAGGGTGCCGCCTACTACCGTATGTTCGCCGTATCGTTGTGCCTTGAAATTCAAAGAAGGTACAAAAGAAATAAATTCACTGAGGTAGAATTTGTAGGCAGCTCCCAGCTTCATAAAAGCACCGCCACCTAAAAAGGGTTTGTGCGCCTCATTACGGACGCTGAGGGTAGGTGCATAACCGGCATCGATAATAAAGAGGGTGCCGCTGATGCTGTTCCTCGGGTAATACCGGAAGTCGGCAAAAATGGGAAGACTGGTGATCTCAGCGCCGCTGGTCTTAACCGTTTCATCCGTAGTGGCGGGATAGTATTTATAGTTGGAAAACTGGAGGCCAATACCAAGTCCGAGGGAAAAAGAAGGGTTTACAAAAAAGCCGTTGATGGTATGAAATTCAAAGCCAGGCCGGAACCGCGCGTTACCGCTCGCCAGCATTGCAGAATCGATGGATTGAACGACCTGTATCTCTGCCGGATTGGTGATATTAAAATAACCGTTCTCCTGTTTGGTCTTTAACTGTTGTCCGGTTACAGTTATAGCCGGTGCCAGAAGCAGGGAAAGGAGCAGCAGGCGGAAGTATTGCATGATAAATGGTTTACGGATAATGAAGAAGGATGCTGAGCTATTGTTCAGCTGGAATAAATGATCCCGATCCCCTGCGGGTATCGAAGCAGTTCTTATCCGGCCGGTTGTCACTTATTCCCATACAGCTGTTGCCGCAAAAGAAACGCCTGATTAAAATTACATTATAGTTTTCTTGAATCAAAAAAATGCCGGGGAAAGATTGCATTTTTGCGGTCTAAATAATCACAAATGACCGCTACACATCCCGTTAAAAAGTTCTTCTTTCTGTTTTTGTTCAGCTGGTGCTGGTTTTTCGCTTACTCCCAGCAAACGGATTCTGCCCGTTTTGTAACGGCCGCGTGGAAAAAGGAGCGCCTGGGCCCCGGTGTACGCCTGGTCACGCATCAGTTTGATAACAATGCCCTGTTTGCCTCTAATCAGTATATCTCCTATGCCATTATCAAAAATAAAAAAAGACGAAAGGGGTTTAATATCGCGGCAGAAGCAAAATTATTGAAACCCGTGCCCGTTTTTGGAGAAGAGACCGGTGCGCTGGTAGCGCTGAACGGAAATTTTTTCAATGTAAAAGAAGGCGGTTCGGTGGATTATGTAAAAGTCAACGGCCAGGTGATCAGTGAAAACCTTACCGGTGCGGACGGAACGCTGAAGGTGCATCAGAAGGCGGCCGTTGCCGTGCAGGGGGGAAAGCTGGTGATACTGAAGGGCGATTCGCCCCGGTGGCCGGATTCTATAGCAGCCGGATCCGTTCTGGCAAATGGCCCCCTGCTTTGCCTGGAGGGGGCATCGGTGCCGGTTGAAGCCAGCTCATTTTCAGAAACCCGGCACCCACGCACAGCGGTGGGAGTAACCGCCGGGGGACGGGTGATCCTTCTGGTAGCAGACGGCCGCAACACCAATGCGGCGGGTCTTCGTCTTGAGGAATTGCGTAAAATTATGCAATGGCTGGGGTGTGTGTCGGCGATCAACTTCGATGGCGGTGGTTCCTCCACCTTATGGACCCGGAAAAAAGGAGTGATCAATCATCCTTCAGACAACAAAAAATGGGATCACGAAGGGGTTCGGTCGGTAGCTAACGTGTTGTACTACAAACGATAAAGATACGAAATAGTCGACTTATCCGACCTTTTTCCACAAAGGCCTTAATTTACTTGGTTCAGATATGGAAATCTGATAATTAGCGCGTACTTTTGCGCCTTAAAAATGGAGGGCAGCGTGCAGTCATCAGGATATGAAATTTGCATGCGGAGTTCTTAAATTTCAAATCTTTAAATCATATGGCAGGTCAGTTAAAAGAGGTTCGGAATCGCATCAGTTCGGTACAAAGCATGCAGCAGATCACGAAGGCTATGAAAATGGTGAGTGCTGCCAAATTCCGCCGGGCACAGGATGCCATCGTTCAAATGCGGCCTTATGCTCAGAAATTACAGGAAATGCTGAGCAATATTGTCAGCAATAACGATGGGGATACCGAGATCGCACTGGCTGCGGAACGGCCTGTTGAAAAGGTGTTGCTTATTGTGATCACGAGCGACCGCGGACTGGCCGGAGCCTTTAATGCCAATGTAGTAAAGCTGGCCAAAGCCCTGATCCGTGAAAAATACCAAAGCCAGTTTGAAAAAGGAAATATAACGATCTGGAACCTGGGTAAAAAAGGATATGAAGCCCTGAGTAAGGCGGGGTACAAAACAGATGATACCTATAAGGATATTTTCCTCCGGCTTTCATTTGAAAATGTGCAGAAAATTGCCACGGAAGCAATGAAGGCCTTCGAAGAAAAACAGTTTGATGCGGTGGAGATTGTATACAGCCAGTTTAAAAATGCCGCCACACAGCTGTTTACAGCAGAGCCCTTCCTGCCGATTCCCAAGGTGGAGAAGAAGGCGGGCACTACAAAAGCCGATTTTATTTTTGATCCCAATAAGGAAGAATTGATTGCTGAACTGATGCCCAAAATTTTGAACACCCAGCTGTTCAAAGCCGTACTGGATTCGAATGCATCGGAACACGGGGCGCGGATGACCTCCATGGATAAGGCATCAGAAAATGCAAATGAAATGCTGCGTAACCTGAAACTTTCTTACAACAGGGCGCGGCAGGCTGCAATTACCACCGAATTGACGGAGATCGTGAGCGGTGCTGCGGCATTACAGGGATAAAATATTTGTTCGGGGTTTCAGGTTTAAGGTTCAATGTTGTTTTGCCCTTAACTTTAAACCTTGAACGCTTAAACTTTGAACCTTCATCATGGACATCACCGGATTGATCCCACATATTGAAGCATTAATCTTTGCAAGTGATAAGCCACTGACCCCGCTGGAATTGACGGACCTGCTGAATAATGCCTTTGGGTTTATGGAGGATAAGATCACGCTGGACCAGGTAGAAGCGGCTATCAGCGGTATCATTGAAAAATATGATGCAGAGTTTTATCCGTTTGAAGTGCGCGAAAGCGGCGGTGGCTGGCAGTTCCTTACCAAAAAGGATTATCACAAGACCGTTGCCCAGATCAATGGGGATAAATTTATGAAACGGCTGTCGCCTGCCGCACTGGAAACCTTATCGATCATTGCATACAAACAACCGGTTACCAAAGGCGAGATCGAAGCCATCCGCGGCGTGAGTGCAGATTATGCCATTCAGAAATTACTGGAAAAAGAACTGGTCATCATCAGCGGACGCAATGAAAAACTGCCGGGTCACCCGCTGGTATACTCCACATCAAAAACATTTATGGATTATTTTGGGATCAATTCAGCTGATGAGTTGCCCAGGATAAAAGAGGTACTGGCGGAACAGGAGATCCTTCCCACACCGGTGGATGAAGAGGGGAATGCAGTAGTTCCGGAAACACCGGCGGATGAAACAGATCCGCTGCTGGCCGTAGCTGAAAACGGCGAACTGATCGAAACCGCTGAAACCGGGGAGGAAGCGGAAGAAACGGAGGATGTAGCTATGGCAGAAGAGACGCCCGCTGCCGGAGCAGAAGAGGAGGAAGTGCATGCTGATGAGGAAGCGCCAAAAGAGGACGAAGCAGCCGAAATGGATCCGGATGGGGATAATGAGGAAGATGCGCAGGATGAAACGGAGGACGACTCAAAGAAGCCGGAAGAAGAATAGCTGCTGCCCGACATATTATTTTTATGTAGCAGTAATTTTACTGCTTTTTTTGTAAATACTATTATGAGCGAACAATTAACAAACGAACAACTGATTCAGATTGCGAATGAATTCGGAACCCCCGTATATGTATACAACGCTGATAAGATCGAAACGCAATACCAGCGGTTAAGTAATGCGTTTGGCGCGGAACGGGTAAAGATATTCTATGCGGCAAAAGCATTGACGAATCTGAGCGTGCTTCGTTTTATTCACCATCTCGGTGCCAATGTAGACTGCAGTTCCATCAACGAAGTAAAACTGGCGCTACGGGCGGGTTTTGAGCCATCAAGAGTGCTGTATACCAGCAACGGGATCCATTTTACAGAAATTGAGGAGGCCCTGAAGCTGGGTGTTTTTGTGAATATCGACAGTCTTTCCAATCTTAAAAAGCTGGGAGAAAAATATGGAAATCAATACCCGGTAGGAGTGCGGCTGCGCCCGAACATCATGGCCGGGGGAAACCTGAAAATATCAACCGGTCACGACCGGAGCAAGTTTGGCATTCCTGTGGAACAGCTGCCGCAGTTAATGGATATTGTAAAGAGCAGTAATATTGTGATCCACAACCTGCATATTCATACCGGAAGTGATATTAAAGATGCGGATGTATTTATAAAAGGGATCGATGTATTGTTTGACATTATCCCTCATTTTCCTGATCTGAAATCGATCGACCTGGGAGGCGGCTTTAAAGTGGGCTATAAGGAAGATGATCCGGTGATCAATATAGAAGAACTTTCTCAAAAAGTGCTGGCGGCATTTGATGCACATGAGGCGGCGCGCCACCTGGAGATATGGTTCGAACCTGGTAAGTTTATCGTGAGCGAGTCGGGCTGCCTGATCACTTCGGTAAACCTGCTTAAAGAAACGGCTGCCACCACTTTTGTAAACATCAACAGCGGATTCAATCACCTGATCCGTCCTATGTTCTATGATGCGTACCACCGGATCGAGAACATTACCAATCCGGAAGGGGCGGTTAATACCTATTCGGTAGTGGGTAATATTTGTGAAACCGATACGTTTGCCTGGGATCGTCCGTTGCCGGAAGTAAGAGAGGGAGACTTGCTGGTATTTTACAATGCCGGTGCCTACGGCTATGAAATGGCCTCCACATTCAATTCACGGTTCCGGCCCGCCGAAGTGATCGTGCGGAACGGAAAGGCACAGCTGATCCGCAAAAGAGATGTCTTCGAGGATCTGATCCGCAATCAGGTGGAAGTGGATCTGAAATAAACAATGCCGGTGACTATGGAAACCCGAAGAAAAGCGGTCTTTAATAGGAATAAAGATGCTTTATGAACTATTCGGGCTTTTTGTTATTATGGCTGCTGGTTGTCGGTTCCTGTAATGAAAATTCTTTTGCCGGTAATAACGACGGGAAAGGGAATGACCCAGATCCTGTAAAAATACAGCCACCTTCTTATTCCGGTGCTGCCAAAACCATTCATGTATTCGTCGCATTGTGCGATAATCAATACCAGGGAATTGTACCCGTACCTGCACGGATCGGCAACGGGCAGGATCCCGATAATAACCTGTACTGGGGAACCAGCTATGGTATACGTACCTATTTCAAAAAGAGCAGGGAATGGAAGTTCTTATACAAAGAAAAAAGGGAAGGTTTTGTGCTGGAACGTGTTGTTTTTAAACATGTAAATAAAAACTATTACCTGGTTGCTGATGCTTATGACGGTCGGTTTATAAAAAATGCTACGGTCGATTTTTTTAAAAGCAGCAGCGGACAGATAAAAGATACCTTAGAGGTGGATCATACCGTCATCGGGTTATATGGAAATGCAAAACTGATTGCTTATATAGGACATGACGGACTGATGGATTTTAAGCTGGATGAGGCGTTCAGGCGTACGGACCGGGAACAGCGGGATTGTATTGTACTGGCCTGTTACAGCAGGAATTATTTTAAGCCTCATTTAAAACCGACCGGAACCAATCCCTTACTCTGGACAACCGGACTAATGGCGCCGGAAGCATATACACTGCATGATGCGCTGAGCGGGTACATTCAAAATGAACCTGCCGAAAAAATAAGAGTTCACGCAGCCAGGGCATACAGTCATTATCAGAAATGCTCCGAAAAAGCGGCCAGGAACCTGCTTGTAAGCGGGTGGTAGGCGGTTGCTGCCAGAACAATTTTATGCCGCCCGGCTGCTTTGGAGGCTTGAAACCATTAAGTCATTAAGGGCCATTGAAGATACCACTAAGGCGGTAGAACCCCCAAAACATAAAGCATTTATATAGGTCCTTATGGTTCCGGGAATCTCGTCGACTTCGCGACGGCAATGCCACAAATACACCAAGGCACAAAGAGCCACAAAGGGATTAAACCGTTTCCAACAACTTTGTGTATCCTGGATTCCTGGCATCCTGGTGGTGGGATAAATGGGGTTACGAAGCCGAGAAGCCGCAAAGAAAACGAAGGATGATTTTATATTGATTGGAACTTGGGGCCGGCCCTTAAAACCATTAAGTCATTAAGGGCCATTGAGCATTTTGGAGACCTCGTGCAGGTTTGAGCCCTGATGTTTTGTAGAGGGAATGTTACAATTATGCGAAGCCAAAACAGTATGAAAAGGTTGGACCGAACCGGAAATCCTGGTGCTTCTTAATGCCTTGGCGTCTTGGTGGCGGAGATACCACAAATGTAATATTAAATCGTGCAGGCCGCAGATCCGGGCACTCCAGGCCCCTGTTGCGGTCAAGCCTTATACATTGAACCGGAAGTGCATAATGTCGCCATCCTTTACCAGGTATTCCTTCCCTTCGATGCGCAGCTTGCCGGCTTCGCGTGCACTGGCTTCGGATTTATACTGTACAAAATCACTATAGGCGATCACCTCTGCTTTGATAAAGCCTTTTTCAAAATCGGTATGGATCACACCGGCACATTGTGGCGCTTTCCAGCCGTTGTGGAAGGTCCAGGCGCGTACTTCCTGAACCCCTGCTGTGAAGTAGGTGTTTAATCCCAATAGTTTATAGGCAGAACGGATCAGCCGGTCCAGCGCCGGTTCCGTCATTTTGTATTCTTCCATAAACAGCGCTTTATCATCCGGGTCTTCCATTTCTGATATCTGTGCCTCAATGGAGTTGTTCATGATGATCATTTCTGCATTCTCGCTTTTAATGGCTTCTTTCAGTGCTTCGGAGAACTGATTGCCGGTATGCATGGACGGCTCATCCACATTTGCTACGTACAGAACCGGTTTATCGGTAAGCAGGAAAAGATCGGCGATCGCTTCTTTTTCCTCTTTGCTCAGGTCTAAAGAGCGAATGCTTTTTCCCTGCTCCAGGTGCTGTTTGCAGCGCTGCAGAATTTCTACTTCCGTTTTGATCTTGGGATCTGTTTTGGCCTGCTTTTCTTTTTTCTGTACCTGTTTCTCCACACTGTCCAGGTCCTTCAGCTGCAGTTCCGTATCAATGATCTCTTTATCACCTACAGGGTTGATCGCACCTTCATCACGCAGGATGTTCTCATCTTCAAAACAGCGGATCACGTGGATGATGGCATCCACTTCGCGGATATTGGCCAGGAATTTGTTGCCCAGTCCTTCTCCCTTACTGGCACCACGCACCAGGCCGGCAATGTCCACGATCTCGATCTGTGTGGGTACCACGCGTTCGGGCTGTACAAGTGTGGTAAGAACGGTAAGCCGCTCATCGGGTACATTTACCAGTCCCACGTTGGGTTCTATGGTACAAAAACGGTAGTTGCTTGCCTGCGCTTTTGCGCTGTTGCTTACTGCGTTGAATAAGGTCGATTTTCCTACATTGGGTAATCCTACGATGCCTGCCTGTAATGCCATTATGTGATAAATTACAAATACTAAATTCTAAATCTCAAATCTCAAATCTCAAATCTCAAATCTCAAATCTCAAATCTCAAATCTCAAATCTCAAATCTCAAATCTCAAATCTCAAATCTCAAATCTCAAATCTCAAATCCTGATTTTCCGGCCGCAAAGGTACAAATTATCCAGCGCAATTCTCAAATAAAGCCTAACTTCCCGCTTTGGACATAAATTCTTGATTTCACTATGGCATTGAGCAGGATCTGGTCGGCATTTATCATTGTAGCCATTCTGGTGGCAGCGTTCAAATGCTTTTTTCTGGGAGAAACACAGCTTTTCAGCTATATGATCAGCGGCAAGGCCAGCGACCCGGCCAATCCTTTAAAACTGGACGGAGTTATCGAGACCTGCTGGGTAGCCGTAGAGATCTGTCTGAAGCTCATCGGGGTGCTTTGCCTTTTCATGGGTTTTATGAGTATTGCAGAGAAAGCAGGAGGCATCCGCTTTTTATCGAAGATCATTGGCCCCTTTTTTTCTAAAATATTTCCGGATGTGCCAAAGGATCACCCGGCTATGGGACATATGGTGATGAATTTCTCCGCCAATTTTCTTGGGCTGGACAATGCCGCAACACCCTTCGGACTAAAGGCGATGGAAAGCCTTCAGGAGCTCAATCCCAATAAGGATGTAGCTTCCAATGCGCAGATCATGTTCCTTTGCCTGCATGCGGCAGGGTTTAACCTGATCCCCGTAAGTGTGATCGCCATCCGGGCCGCTCAGAATGCATCCGATCCTACGGATGTATTCATCCCCTGTATGATCGTCACTTTTGTGGGCACACTGGTGGCGCTCATTATCGTATCGCTCCGGCAAAAGGTCAACCTGTTCCAGCCGGTCATCCTGGTATGGCTGCTGGGGATCTCCGCTGTGGTGGTGGCGCTTGTACTCTATGTATCCTCGCTGAATGCCACTTCCATTCAATCCTTTTCGGGTATGCTGAGCAGCGGACTGATACTGCTGGTATTTATCCTGATCATCCTAGGGGGCGTTTATAAAAAGATCGATGTGTTCAGTGCCTTTATCGATGGCGCCAGGGGCGGATTTGATACGGCGATCAGGATCATCCCCTATATACTGGGGGTGCTGGTGGCCGTAAGCATGCTGCGTACCAGCGGTACTTTTGATATGGTGATCAACGGGATCAAGTATGTGTTTCATGCGATGGGTGCGGATACCCGGTTTGTGGATGCCCTGCCCACGGCGCTGATCCGGCCGCTCAGCGGTGGTGCTGCGCGGGGAATGATGGTGAGCACCATGACAACCTTTGGTCCGGATTCCTTTGCCAGCAAGCTTTCCGGGGTTTTCCAGGGTGCGGCGGATACCACTTTTTATGTGGTGGCCGTTTATTTTGGCGCAGTAGGTATTAAAAATACCCGGTATTCCATCGGTACCATGCTGCTGGCGGATCTGGCCGGTGTACTGACGGCGATCGGTATCAGTTATTTATTCTTTACTTAAACTTCCCGTTTATAAACTTGTTAATAGGTGGTGGACGCTCCAGCCCGCTATACGATCAATACAACCTCCTTTGATTATTACTGGAAAAAAGGTGCCGGCGTGGCATTATTGCAACAGCTTGGCCGCACGCCGGAACTCAGCAATGCCGATCGTTTCCGGCACTACCTGTTTGAATGGGACCGGGAAGGAGATGCGGTAATAGAGCAGCTATACAATAAGATCGGATTTATAAAGGCGCACAAAGCATTGGAGGACTATACCGGTAACCGGCCGGTTGCTGATGAAGCGAAGCAGGTACTGGATGATTTTTTCGGAACATTTGAAACCACACCTTCCTGGCTGGATCATGATAAAATTGACAAAGGAATAGAATTGAGCCAGCGTTCGGGCATACCCGGCCTGCTGGTATTGCGCAACTATTGTTTAATGGGCGGCTATGAATCCGCTGCCATCAATAAGCCACTGATCTATACCGGAGCATTGAAGAAAGGTGCTGCCAAGCGGCTTACCGAAACCACACTATTCTGGGTGAACATTACCCGTACCGGAGCTTTTAAGAAAAACGGTAACGGGCTGTTTCATGTGATCAGCACACGCCTGATCCACTCGTATTCAAGAGTAAGCATTTTAGACAAAACAGACTGGGACACGGCGCAGTGGGGTATACCGCTGAATACCTGGGACATGCTGGCCACCCAGCTGGGGTTTTCGCTGGTCTTTCTTACCGGCCTGCGGCGGATGGGCTTCCGGCCCTCGGCCGAAGAAACAGCAGGGCTCTTTCATTTGTGGAAATACATCGGATACCTGTTAGGCATTCCGTTGGAACTGCTGCCGGAGAACGAACAGGAGGCCATAGAAGCGTTGTATTACTGGACGATGACGCAGTCGAAGGGCGATGCGGACTCTGTTGCGCTGGCAAAAGCGCTGATCAGCGAAACGGTGGACTCCGGTTTTCCCCGCCAGGTGTTATTGCGGAAACTGATGCAGCAGCTGCACCTGTTTTACAATTATTACTTTTTAGGCACATACTCCTGCCGGCTGTTGCAGATCCCCAAACCGGTGGTCGGGAATATTGCCCACCTGTTCTTATGGCGCCTGCGCTGGCTGGAAGGGAAAATGAAGCGGCCGGAATTCCGGGAAAAGGCCATCCGGAATGGTGGCGCGCGGCAGGCCAATGCTTTGGATATCTATCTGAAGTACAAGCGGCATTAACCGGAACGGCCTTCCTGTTAAAAGAAGTAAACTGGATATCAATCAGGACAACTGCGGGTCTGATAGCTGCGGGTGCCATCCTTTTGCAATTGCTCAATGGTATAGATCCTTCTGAAATGTCCGTCAGGATTCTTTTTTAGCAGGGCAATCCCCGCTTTATATTTCTGAAGTATGAAAGCCAGCGCTGCTTCTTCAGACGCACCACCCCAGCCTTTCAGCTGATTGATCTCCTCAGTCAGTGTACCGGGAAATGTAGGCTGGTAGCGCCTGCCTGCAGCAGTATCATGAATGCCGGCGCGTCTTGGAAAGTGCTTGTTAAAGTCGGCGGCATCCTGTAAACACGCAAGAACCAGTGCGTAAACCGTGCCATCGGGCAGCAGGATGAATTTTTGATAGGTTCCGCTGGTTGCTGTTGCCTGGTCGATGAAATGATAAAGATCACCACTTGAAGGCGGGCGGTTTTCCGGGTGGTTGTGCAGGTCTGCAAAGCGGTTGCTGATGGCCGGCGCAATTGTGCTGTTTGATGTGCCGTTGCTGACAGCAGACCGGATGATGGTGCCCCGGGGATCCCTTCCAAACGACAGCGCGTGTTCCCTGCCATCGGCAGCTGCGATAGCGATGGCTGTTAATGCGGCTTTACAGGAGTTGGTCTTTGAAAAAAGTGTCGCCTGCTCTGCTGCCGGCTGTGTTTCCCGGCAGGGAGCATAGCCCTGGCGTGCCGCTCCTGAGCGCGGACCGGAGCAGCAATAGTCAAAAAAAACAAAAACGATCAGCAACAGCAGGCCTTCTCTTCTGCCCGGAATAAAACGGGTCATAGCGGCTTTGCGTTTTGCTGCATATAAGCTGCAATATGCCGCTCGCTGCTGTCCTCGCTTTTTGAAAGGGTATGGATGATCTTTTCCTGTTCATTCGCCGTTTTATTCTGGCTGAGTTTTTTCTTTCCCTGTATTTCCGTTGCCCGGATCTTAAAGGCGGTGATGCCCTGGCTCATTTTGTATTTGAAATCCTCCGGAAGCCGCTCGTATTGTGCTTTGTAGGCTTCTTCATAATGCGCCACTGTCTGGTCCAGTATACCGAAGACTTCCTCCTGTTTTGTAATCAGGGTACCCTTTCCGTAAACATGAACGGCAATATAGTTCCAGGTAGGCACATTTAACTCCTTTTCATAATGAGTGGGGGAAATATAAGCATGAGGTTCCTGGAAAATGACCAGCACGCTTTCATTATTTTCAACCTGTTTCCACTGGGGGTTCGCCCGGGCAAAATGCGAGATTAAAACAAGTTCCCCCGCATCCTGTTCCACAAGAAAAGGAAGATGCGTGGCTACGGGAAGGCCATCCGGTGCAGCAGTGATGATGGTTCCGAATGAAAAGCGTTCGATAAAAGAACGGATCTCGTCCTGACCGGTCATTTTATTGATCGACGGGATATACACAGTAGCAAATATTAGTTAATAAAAATCAGGGCTGTCCGTTTCCGGGTGCAGTTCCTCCAAAGTTAATTGCTTTCTTTGAAATCGATCCGCATTGCATTGCCGCTTTTCACTGATAACGGTTTACCAATAACCTTTTCACTATTAACTTTTCACCTGAAACCTTTCCCCGCGGCGGAGAAATGATTAATTTAGCATAGCTGCAATTGTAATGGCTGCAGCTGTTTGTGTAAAAATGAATTAAGATCTTAGTATGGAGAACGAACCGTTACTGGAAGTACATTATATCAACCGGAGCGGCTGGTTGCGCGCTGCTGTATTGGGCGCCAATGACGGGATCCTGTCCACATCAAGCCTGGTGATCGGTGTGGCCGCTGCAACAGAGCTCCGGAACCCCATTATACTGGCCGCGCTTGCCGGCATTGTGGCAGGTGCCTTTTCCATGGCGGCAGGTGAATACGTATCAGTAAGTTCGCAATCCGATATTGAAACGGCCGATCTGAAACGGGAGGAACGGGAGCTGGCCACGATGCCGGATATTGAATTAAAAGAACTGGCAAAGATCTATGAGCGTCGTGGGTTAGCGCCGGAGCTCGCAATGGAAGTAGCTGGTGCACTTACCGCGCACAATGCACTGGAGGCACATGCAAAGGATGAACTGGGGATCAATGAGATTACCCAGGCCAAACCCTTTCAGGCGGCGCTGGCCTCAGGAGCTTCTTTTATTGCGGGCGGTATACTTCCTCTGCTGGTGGCCCTGCTGGCGCCGGTCCGGTACATGGTGCTGAGTGAATATGTATGCGCGATCCTTTTCCTGGCTTTTGCCGGCATGGTAGCAGCGCGGGCCGGTGGTTCCAGTGTGCTCAAAGGGATTATGAGGGTTTGTTTCTGGGGCACCGTTGCTATGGGCGCATCAGCGTTGGTGGGTTATTTGTTCGGAGTACAAACGGGTTAGGTTTAACGTTTAAGATAGATTTTACTTGATACCTGATGCCGGGTGCTTCCATCCTGGTATTCATAACAAGGATGCAGCTTTTATTCAGAGAAAATTTATCGGGTTACAACGTGATTTTCACTTTTTCACTGGATCGTTTAAATTCCCCGGAGGGACCGGGGTTAATCTTTTCTTAATTCGTTTTTTGTAGTGACCGTTTTAGCGGCTCCTTATGATATTTTTGTTTGGTGCCTGTTTAAAAGCAGCGCACGACCAAGGCGTATGAAAAGATTGATACTTTCTGTTTTATTTGTTTGTTTTTGTTCTTCGTTATTTTCCCAGGTATATAAACTGGAAACCGTATTTTCTGAGAGGGGGCAGACCACCTTTCTTTCTTACTGGAAGCAGCTGGATAAGGAGTCTTTAAAGGAAAGAAAAGATACCTTTTCACTTTGGGGTTACCAGCTTTACCACGACAGCTGGGCAAGCGGGGCTTATGAAGTCGAATACTTTAAAGGAAGTGCTGCTGCCATGTATCAGCTGTTGCGGGAAATTGACGCTTTCTCAGAGAAGTATGGAAATGAAGATAAGGTGCTGACCCGTATCGAAGGCGTCCAGGTAAAAACACTCAGGCAAATGGGATTCCGGTATACATTGGTATTCGACAGGGAGAATAAAGTCGTTTGTAAGTTTACCCAAAAACAATGGAAGAACATCCTGACGGATTTTGAAACCTTCTGCAAAACAAATGGGATCAGCTATAACAGTTTCTGAGACTCAGAGGCTGCAAAGTATGGCCGCCGCTGCCTCCAGGGTTTCATCATTTTTTGCAAAGCTCAGCCGGACCTGCTTTATTCCCGGTGGGATCCGGTAAAAAGCACTGAGGGGAATGGTAGCTACTTTATGTTCCATGGCCAGCCAGCGGGCAAAAACCACATCTTCCATATCACTGACGGCGCTGTAATCGAACAGCTGGAAATAAGTGCCTTCCGACAGGGCATTGAGCCGGAATTTTGAAGACTGCATCCTGCTTACCAGGAGATTCCGTTTTGCCTGCAGCATCACGGATGCCGGTTCCTGGTCCGGAAGCAACAGGTATTTTGCCAGTGCGTACTGGGCCGGGGTGTTCACGCTGAAACCAAGGTACTGATGAATGGAACGGAAGGCTGCTGTAAGAGCAGGTGCTGCAATGACGAAACCCACTTTCCAGCCGGTGATATGGTACATCTTTCCAAAGGAGTAAACAGACAGTACCCGGCCTTCCAGTTCTTTTTGAAGAAACCCCGGAAGGTGTTGCGCTTCATCATATACAATGCTGTCATACACTTCATCGGAGATCACATAGATCTCCCGCTGACCGATAACGGAGGCAAGCTGGTCCCAGTCGGCCTGCGTCCATACCCTTCCGGTGGGGTTATGGGGCGTGTTGATGATGATGGCTCTTGTTTTCCCGGTAATGGCATCCCGGATCTGCTGCCAGTCGATCTCAAAATCTTTCTGCTCGTCGAGCCGGATGCACACAGGGACGCCGCCATTGATCTCTATAGCCGGTACATAACAGTCGAAGGCCGGTTCCAGGTAGATCACTTCATCTCCTTTGCTGATCACCGTTGTAAGTGCGGTAAAAATGCCATAGGTAGCGCCGGGTGTAATGGTTATGGTATCCGGTGAGCAAGAGCCGGAAGTATAGCGTTTATTAAAGCCAGCAGCAATGTTTTCCCGGAGCTCTGATAGCCCGGGCATGGGAGCATACTGATTATAACCTTCCACAGTAGCTGCTTTCAGCAGATCACTTAACGCCGGAAATACCGGGAAGTCGGGCAGGCCCTGGGAAAGATTGTATGCGTTCTCTTTCCGCGCAAGTGATGACATGGTGGTAAAGATATTGAGCGCTGCTGCTGAATGTTTGGGAGCTAAAGCCATGCGATGTTTTTATAAAACGGATCAGTTGGTGCCGTTCCATTCCCTGTAAAACTGTTCTACAAACTGTTCCATGAACCGGTGCCGGTCTTCCGCCATTTGTTTACCGGTGGCGGTATTCATCTTGTCTTTCAGCAGGAACAGTTTTTCATAAAAGTGATTGATGGTAGGTGCTTCGTTGTGCTTATAAGCCTCTTTAGTAGCATATAACACCGGTGGGATCGCAGGATCATAGAGCTTACGGTTCCTGAAACCGCCATAATTGAATGCCCGCGCAATGCCGATGGCACCTAAGGCATCGAGCCGGTCGGCATCCTGAACAATGTCCAGCTCGATCGATTTGTATCCGGCATCCTGGTAACTGCCCTTAAAGGAAATATGCCGGATAATATTTTCTACTGCGGTAATTACGGCTTCATCTGCCTGCTGCGCTTCCAGGAACTCCCTTGCAATACGGGGACCAATGGTCTCATCGCCGTTGTGGAATTTCGAGTCGGCAATATCATGCAGTAATGCACCCAATTCAACGATCAGCAGATCGGCTGTTTCCTGCGCTGCGATATGTTTTGCGGTATTCCAGACCCGTTCTATATGAAACCAGTCGTGACCGGCTTCGGCATGCAGCAGTTGCTGCTGTACAAAAACAAACGTCTTTTCAATTATCTCCCTGTGTGTAACCATGTGCTGTAAAACAATTCCGGAGCAAAGATATTTATTTCACGATAAGCGCAGTAAATTAAACGGGGTGTGCTAATTTTATCTTAAATGACGAATGCAACACCACATACAATAACGGACCTGCGGGAACGAAT
Organism: Niabella beijingensis; assembly: GCF_020034665.1. Taxonomy (NCBI): domain Bacteria; kingdom Pseudomonadati; phylum Bacteroidota; class Chitinophagia; order Chitinophagales; family Chitinophagaceae; genus Niabella; species Niabella beijingensis. The sequence goes on from NZ_JAIQDI010000002.1 coordinate 343,071, forward strand.
ACAGGCCGCGGCGGCGGCATTAAAGGATGAAATGACCGCAAACCGGAGGCAGCTGCATCAGCATCCGGAGCTTTCTTTTAAAGAAGTACGTACTTCTGCATTTATAAAACAGCAGCTGGATCAGTGGGATATTCACTGGGAGGCGATTGCCGGAACCGGTGTTATTGCAGTAATACAGGGCGCAGGTCCTTCAGATAAAGTGATCGCGCTGCGGGCGGATATCGATGCATTGCCGATTGCTGAAGCAAATAATATTACTTATAAATCGGTAAACGAAGGGGTGATGCACGCCTGCGGGCATGATGTACATACGGCGTCACTGCTGGGAGTGGCTCATATACTGAACGGATTGAGAACACAGTTTTCCGGTACGGTGAAGCTGATCTTTCAGCCGGGTGAGGAACTGTTGCCCGGTGGCGCGCAGCAGATCATTGAAGCCGGGGGGCTGAACAACCCGCGGGCCGATGTAGTGCTGGGCCAGCATGTAATGCCGGCCATCCCTGTGGGCAAAATAGGCGTGCGTACGGGCTTGTTCATGGCATCTATGGATGAGATAAAGATCGAAGTATATGGAAAAGGCGGACATGGGGCAGAACCCCACAAAGGCATTGATCCGGTAGTGATCACCTGCACGCTGCTCCAGGCCCTGCAGCAGCTGGTAAGTCGCAATACGTCCCCGTTTATGCCTTCGGTATTATCGTTCGGAAAGCTGCAGGCGGACGGTGCCATCAATATTATTCCGGATAAGGTATTGATAGAAGGCACGTTCCGGACACTGGATGAAGCCTGGCGGGATACGGCGCATCTGCAGATACAGCAACTGGCGGAAGACCTGGTGACAGGGATGGGCGGGCAATGCAGGGTAGAGATCCGGAAAGGCTATCCCCATCTTAAGAATGACGAGGTGTTCGGGGCCGGTATGATCGCTTTTTTTGAAGAATATATAGGGGCAGCGCATGTGATGCCACAGGATATATGGATGGCTTCAGAGGATTTTGCCTATTACACCCGGGAGCGGCCGTCCTTCTTCTATCTGCTGGGCGTACGTAACGAAGCGCAGCAGATCACTTCTTCGCTGCATACGCCCACTTTTAATGTGGACGAACGCGCGCTGGAGCTGGGTGCCGGCCTTATGGCCTATGCAACGCTGCGCTGGCTGGGGCATGGCTAGGCCTCTTATAGCCGGAACCCCATCAGCAGGTTGTCGGTAAATGTACCGTCGGGCTCTTGGATGTATGCGGTTTGTGTTCCGGCCTGTTCAAATCCGGTTTTCCGGTACAGCGCAATCGCGTGTAGGTTGGTGGCATGCACGCTAAGCCATACCGATTTAAGAATGCCTGTTGCCCTTGCCCATTCCTGGGCAGTGCGGATCAGCGCTGTTCCAAGCCCTATAGCCTGCCACTGTTTCCGTATCATAATACCCAGGAGTGCATTGTGTTTTATTTTGCTGCGGGGTTCTCCGCGGAGCAACAGGTTACCAATGATCTGATTGCTGTATACAGCAACGAGCAACAGGCTGTTGTCGCTTTCATTCACCGAGCGGATCCAGTCCCGCTCCTGGGGTATCGTAAAGTTGAATTCTTCCGGCGTGGTGATCAGGTATGGGCTTTCGAGCAGACAGCGCTGACCGGATTCCAGCAAGGCCCGGGCATCCGTTTTTACTGCGGCCCTCAGCGTGACAGTGACCTGGTTCCTGAGTGTTACGGTTACGGGGTTAAATTTCATACTCAAAATTAATAAACGCTTATTGAACGGACATGCGTTTAATTAATACATTTGTTTACATGAAGGGATGGATATGGATGCGCAATAATAGAATATGGCTGGTGCCGGCCCTCCTTGCGGCGGTAATAAAAACGGTGTCTTTTTTCCCGGGGTTCGTTGAAATGTATTACACAAGGGGCCTGTATGTGCTTCTTTCGAAGATCCAACGCTTCCTGCTGGGCTGGATCCCCTTCAGCATCGGGGATCTGTTGTACGCATTGCTGCTCCTCTATATCATTATAAAAGCAGTGCAGGGGGCAGCCTGGCTTTTCCGGAAGCACCGTGCACCCCTGCAATGGAAAAAGAAGCTCCGCAGGATATTGCTGACCGTATTGTATCTCTATGTGATCTTTTACGGATTATGGGGACTGAATTACAGCCGGCAGGGGATCGCCACACAGTTTGCGCTTCCTGCTGTGAAGCCCGCGGTGCAGGACCTTGATATACTGGTACAGTTGCTGCATTCCCGGATCAATAAGGATATACTGGCGGTGCGGACAAGAGACCGGGACTCCCTGAAGAGCCGCTCTTATCTTTTTAAGCAGGCGGCCGAAGCGTACCGGATGGCGCGGAACGAGTATCCGTTCCTGGACAGCCGGCCGGCTTCTGTTAAATCTTCCTTGTTCGGAACATGGATGAACTATACCGGTGTTCAGGGGTATTATAATCCTTTTTCCGGCGAAGCGCAGGTAAATACCACCATACCGGTATTCTTACTGCCCTCGGTGGTAACACATGAGATCGCCCACCAGGCAGGCTATGGCATGGAAAGCGAGGCCAATTTTATTAGCTTTCTTACCAGTCGTAAACACCCTTCTGTACATTTTCAATATGCTACCGATTTTGTAATGTACGCCTATGCGGTCAATCTATTATTTTGGGAGGACTCTGTCAGGGCAAAGCACTACAACAGTACCCTGCACCCCCAGGTACTGCAGGATATCGCCGATTACAGGGCATTTTATAAAAAATATGAGAGCCGTGTGGAAGCGCTGACCGACTGGATATACGGAAGCTATCTTAAAGCCAATAATCAGCCTTCGGGACAGCGTTCTTACGATGAAGTGGTCTTCTGGCTGATCGGCTGGTATAAAAAACATGGGAAAGACGCGATCTGAGGAACCGGATCAGCCGGTGAGGCCGCCAGCCGGGATGCTGTTGGTTTTGAAATGGTTCCCTGAATGCCTTCGTAGTTTTAAAATTTCGCAAAGATTTTGAAATCAGGCCTGTTTCAGGACTTCCTTTCTTAAATTTGATAAAATTTCAGATCAATGGACCTATTGATTCGAAAAGAACGCGGTGAGGATATTGAGGCTATTTCCAGTGTAAACGAAGAAGCTTTTGGAAGAGCAGATGAAGCGAACCTGGTGGACCTTCTCAGGAACAGCGAAGCCTTTGTTCCCGATTTATCCCTGGTGGCAGAAAAGGACCGGGATGTGATCGGGCATGTGCTGTTTACCAAAATAAAGATCATCGACAGCTTTAATCATTGTTATGAAAGCCTGGCACTGGCACCGATAGCGGTAAGAACCGCCTATCAGCGGCAGGGGATCGGCGCGGCATTGATCGAAACGGGTTTGAAGAAAGCCCGTGAGATCGGGTACCTTTCTGTGATTGTTCTGGGGCACGAGACGTATTACCCTAAGTTTGGTTTTCAACCGGCCTCGCTCTGGAATATTAAAGCCCCCTTTGATGTGCCGGACGAAGCCTTCATGGCAGTGGAGCTGGTTGATTTCGGATTGAAAAATGTATCGGGCATCGTGATGTATGCCAAAGAGTTTGAAGCGGTGTAGCGGGAGGGGCGCCGCACCGCTTGCAGAAAAAATTGATATGGAACGTTTAATTGTTGATATGGATGGTGTGCTGGCCGACGTATACAGCCAGTTTAAAAAGTATGAAAAAACAGAATTGGGTATTGAACAGGAGGACACCGCCATCGTTGGAAAAACAGAACGGGAAGCATTCAGAAATGCAAGAACCTATGTAAATACACCGGGTTTTTTCCTGGAGGCCCCGGTGATACCGGGGAGTGTGGAGGTGATGCAGCGCCTGAACCAGCAGTATGATTTATATATTGTTTCCTCGGCTATGGAATTTCCATTGAGTTTGTACGAGAAATACCAGTGGCTGCAACAATATTTTTCGTTCCTGACCTGGGAACAAATGGTACTCTGCGGTTCAAAGAAAGTGGTGTATGGCGACATCATGCTGGACGATCATTTTAAGAACCTGGACCATTTTAATGGTAAAACACTATTGTTTTCCCAACCGCACAATATGATGAAAGACCCCGGGAAGCATATCCGCGTGGCGGATTGGCAGGAGGTGGACCGGGTATTGTTATAACCGGTTGTCTTCCAGTCCCAGCATAACACGACGCAGTAATAGCAGCGCCTGCATGGTAGTGACCTCGATGTTCTGCTCACGATCGAACCGCAGTTGCAGCAGTTTGGTCACGATTTTATCCCGGTTGCCGGCAGCGATCCAGATCGTGCCTACCGGTTTGAGCGCCGAGCCTCCTCCGGGTCCTGCAATGCCCGAAGTGGCTACTGCATAATCGGTATCCAGTTGCTGAAGCGCGCCTTTTACCATGGCTTCCACTGTTTCGCTGCTAACCGCACCCTGTAAGCGCAGTGTTTCGGGCGACACCGCAAGCAGCTGCTCTTTAATGTGATTGGAATAGGCAACGATACTGCCTTTAAAATAATCAGAAGAGCCGGGTATCCTTGTGATCCAGTGCGCCACGTTGCCGCCGGTGCAACTTTCGGCTGTTGCCACTGTTTTTTGCTGCTGTGTTAACAAGCGGCCAATCACTTTTTCTATGGGCTCATCTTCTTTGGAAACAACAATGTCTTCCAGTAATGCCGTCATCTGGCCGAACAGCAGGTTGATGGTGTCGGTTAGTTGTTGTTCTTTGTGCCCCTGGCCGGTCAGGCGCAGTTTTACCATACCAAAGCTGGGCAGGTAGGCCAGGCTGATGTTCCGGGGCAGTGCCGCTTCAAAGTCCAGCAGGCGTTCTGCTACCATGGATTCTCCCATGCCGGCGGTGAAAGCGGTGCGGTGCACGATAAACGGGAATTTAAAATGCTTCAGCAGCCGCGGGATCACTTCCTCGGTCAGCAGTCCTTTCATTTCATAAGGAACGCCGGGCAACGAGACAAAGATCACATTTTTGCCGCCTGTATTTTTTTCGAACCACATACCGGGAGCGGATCCTCTTGCATTGTGCAGGACCTTTGCCACATCGGGTACTTCGGCCTGTTTCCGGTTGCGTTCTGCAATGGGGCTAGGCCGGTTATAGACTTTTTTGAACAGGTATTCAATATGCAGTGCCACATTGGGATCCACCACCATTTTGCCGCCAAAATAATTGTTTAAAAGCGGCTTGGTAATGTCATCTGCAGTGGGTCCGAGTCCGCCAGTAAGGATGACGAGCTGTGATTGCCGGGACTCTTCATCCAGGGCGGCTTCAATATCTGCCGCCACATCACCTACGGCCACACGCCGTTTTACCCAGATGCCCAGCTTGTTAAACTCCTGCGCAATAAAGGCGCTGTTGGTGTCGATGGTCTGTCCGATCAATAGTTCATCCCCGATCGTAATAATGGATGCATTCATAATTAACGCTGCGTTTTTTGATCTGCAAATATCCTTATTTATACAATAATAAAATAAAACAGTCCAGGTGCGCCGGCAGCGCTGCCCTGAAAGAGGCCGCTGTGCCAGGTTGCGCCCTAAAGGGTCCTGTGCGGTTTCCAAAAAAGCACAGCATACAGGGCATGATTCCCGGAAAAAGATTACCGCCGCGCTGCGGCTGGAAGAGAGGTGACGTTGTGCTGGTACAATGGTTTACGGCGCGCTGTGCCTGTGCCGTTTAAACGTTCAGATCCTGTTTGAATAACCAGCTCAGTAAGAAGCGGCTCTCTCTAAGAAAAGCTGCATAGCAGCGCCGGTTTCATAAGAAAGCGGCAATGAAAAGGCATTAAAGGTACAGCGCACCGGTGATAGCTTATTTCAGAATCTTCAGCCGGAGGTTGCGGAAGTCGATGGGCTGGCCCTCGCTTTGGAGGGCAATATAACCGGAGGTGAGCGCCTTGCCATCCGTTTTCTGATCCGGTGCAAAGCGGTTCACCACGGGGCCGCCGATCTGCGGTTTTGAGTACTGCATCACCGTGTCGCCTTCGATGATATGGGTGATCAGCGAATCGCCATGGACGATGAGCTCGGCATGGATCCATTCCCCGGGCGGATAGGTTTTGGAGGTGGAGTTGATGCAGTGCCGGGTATCGAGTTTGCCCTGATAAAAAATATGGGTGCCCGGTGAGCACATATTGCCGGTGGTTCTGGGCTTCCCGTCTTCCAGGCCGGCCAGCAGCTGCATCTCTATCGAGATCGGCCAGTCCTGCTCTTTGGGCATGGTACGTGGATCCTGCGAGTGGTACATAATACCGCTGTTTTCAATAGTGTACTCGGGGGCGTCCGTTCTCCATTCGGATTGCGGCAGGAAACGGTATTCAAATTTCAGATGGTAATGCGACAACGGGGTTTTGTAATACAGGTGCCCGTACCGTTCATTAAAATGATCGTAGCCATCGTACCGTACTTTGATCATGCCCTCCTCTGCACGGAAGGTCCGGGCATAGTTGTCGCCGGTTTCATGATGATGGATCTTGACCATCCAGTTGTCCAGGTCCTTCCCGTTAAACAGATCCGTCCAGCCATCCGTTGACGCGGTACGCGAGCGGGATGAAGTACAACCAGAAACGGCCAAAACCAGGATACAAAAAAAGAGTGCGGATAAAGAGTAGCTGCGGAACATAAAATGCTTTGGATAAAGATAGGGAATTGTGTAGGAACCGGAGTACTGAATACAGGGGCCGGAGCCGGGCTTTGTACTGCAGTTGCAGTGAGTGACACAAGTAAAGCTGACAGAAGTGCTGTGGCCCGTCCCCGCATCAGTATTCAAACTTACGCAATGTAGGTGCCTTCATCCAGGTGACGATCACCACGATCAGGGTCATGCTTCCACCGAAGAGTACGGAGGGGATGACACCGAGCGCTCTTGACATGACACCACTTTCAAACTGCCCCAATTCGTTGCTGCTGGTAACGAACATACCGCTTACGCTGCTTACCCTGCCGCGCATGTGGTCCGGTGTCAGCAGCTGCATTACCGTTCCCCGTACCACCACGCTGATGCCATCCAGCATACCGGAAACGAGCAGTGCTACAAATGACAGAAGGAACCATTTCGACAGGCCGAAGAGAATGATACAGGTGCCGTAGCCGGCAACCGCGATCAGCATTTTTTTGCCCTGTGCCTTTTTCATCGGGGAGAGGGTGAGGATAACGACAATGATGATGGAACCGATATCTGAAGCGGCATTCAGCCACCCATATCCCAGGGGGCCGATCTTTAAGATGTCGGATGCAAAAACGGGGATCAGCGCAACGGCACCGCCAAAGAGCACAGCAAACATATCCAGCGCCATGGCTGCCAGCAGCGCTTTGGTACGGAATACAAAACGCAGCCCTTCCTTTACACTTTCAAAGGTCTTTTTTTCAAAATTATTTTTAAGCGGTGGTTTGGGTTTCAGCTGTGTAAGAACAATGAGCGCTACAAAGATGAAGGTGGCGATGACCGTGAGGGTATTGGTGATGCCGTAAAGCGCGATCAGGAACCCGCCCAGTGCATGGCCGGTAACCGAGGCGGAGAGCCAGGTGCCCTGGTTCCAGGTAGTGGCGTTCTGCAATAATTGCCGCGGTACAATGGTAGCGATCATGGAATTGAGCGAAGGGCCTGCAAAGGAGCGTAAAATACCTGTGAAAAAGAACGTGCCGTAAATACCCCAGGTGATGTGCCGGAGGTGGAGGGTGCTGCGGGCCATGTCTGTGGACAGGAACAACAGGAAACAGGCCGCCAGGAAGTAACCACAGATGGAGACCAGCAGCAGCTTTTTTTTATCACTGATATCGACCTTGTGCCCCGAATAGAGCGCCAGGGACAGGGCGGGAATCACTTCTGAAAGTCCGACCAGCCCGATGGCCAGGGGATCCTTAGTAAGCTGGTAGATCCACCAGCCTACAACGGTGGTGATCATGCGCATCGCACAAACAAACAAAAAACGGCCGGTCATCAAGTTCCTGTATTCGGGAATGCGTACCGCCGCAAGCGGGTCATCGGTAACCTGCACAACAGGTTGTTGCTCGTCTTCCATTGAGGTGGCAAAGGTAGTGTTTCGGAGTGCAAATTACAAGTTACGGACCTTGTCTGAATACGAATCATTTGGATACGATTATTTAATAACTCAATCCTCCAGTGCAAGCGGGTGCAGCCCGGGCGCATAGGCTTTGTCCAGTGCGGTCATAATACGGTTCAGATGCCGGTCGTTGGTGATAAAGTCGGCATTGGAAGCATCTACAAAGAGCACGGGAAGCGGCAGCTGCCGGATATACTGTAGATAGGTGTCCTGGATGTTGAGGAGGTATTCATCGGGGATCTGCTGCTCATAAGAGCGTTGCCGTTTCCTGATGTTCTCCTGCAGCTTTTTTACAGGAGCATGCAGGTAGATGAGGAGCTGCGGCTGGATCAGCTGTTGCTGGATAATATCGAAGAGCCGCTGGTAGAGTTTGAACTCATCTTCCGACAGGGTGACCCGTGCAAACAGCAGGGATTTTGTAAAAAGATAATCACTGATGGTCAGCTGCTGGAACATGCTCTTCTGCACCAGCAGCTCCTGCAACTGTTTGTACCGTTCCGCCATAAAGAACAGCTCCAGCGGAAAGGCGAACTGTTGCGGGTTTTCATAGAACCGGGGAAGGAAGGGGTTGTCTGCAAAAGCCTCCAGTACCAGCCGGGCGTTGTAGATCCTGCTCAGTGCCGTGGCCAGGGTCGTTTTTCCCGCGCCGATATTGCCTTCGATGGTAATAAAATCGTACTGCATGTAACTGGCTGCAAAGTAAGCACAATTTCGAGACCTTATATCTTTTTTACGGAAGCCTCGTCTGTTACCGCTGCCAGCAATTGCCCGATGGTTTGCCCAAGCTGCGGATGGCGGTATTCCGGGGCGATCTCATCAAGGGGAACCAGTACAAACCGCCGCTCCTGCATCCGTGGATGGGGGATGGTTACGGCGACGGAATGATAGCTGCTGTTGTTGAATAATAAAATATCGATGTCGATCAGCCGCGGGCCATACCGTTCTTTTCGCACACGCCCCATTGCGGCTTCAATGGTCAGGATGGCCTGCATGAGCCCTTCCGGATCCAGGAGGGTGAACACCTGTACTGCCTGGTTGTAAAAGTCGGGCTGATCGGTGAGGCCCCACGCGGCCGTTTCGTAGATCGCCGATGTTTTTCCAATGGTGCCGATGCGTTCCCGGATCAGCGCGCGTGCTGTGGCCAGGTTTCCGGCCCTGTCGCCGAGATTTCCGCCGATCAATAAAAATACCTCATTCATTTATAATACGCTGCTACAAGCCAAATATCTTTAATTTTGGCATCTCATCAAAGAACAATCAAAATTTAAAATATCGGTATGCGTTCTTTTTTAAAAGTATTCCTGGCCGTTTTTCTGGCTATCCTTGTTTTTTGCACCATCGGATTCTTTTTTTTGATCGGGATGGTGAGCAGTACGGTATCCAGTTCCATCCCGGTAATTTCGGATAAGTCCGTGCTGAAAATCGACTTGGCACAGGCCTATGTGGAATTGCCTCAGAAGGATGTCCAGGATATCATTCAGGGAAAACAGCTGGAGGAGATCCCTTCGCTGTACAATGTGATCCGCCTGATACGGAAAGCAAAAACGGATGACCGGATCCGGGCGATCTACCTGGTGGCGGACGGGAATGCCAACGGGTTTGCCTCCAGTGATGAGATCCGGAATGCCCTGGCCGATTTTAAGAGCTCCGGGAAACAGATCATTGCTTTCGGGAATTCGATGACGCAGAAGGCCTACAGTATTGCCAATATTGCTAATAAAGTATATGTGAGTCCGGCCGGTGATTTTGAATGGGTAGGTTACCGTGTCAGTTATTTCTTTCTGAAAGGCGCGCTGGACAAGCTCCAGATCAATCCGCAGATCTTTTATGCGGGTAAATTCAAAAGTGCCACAGAACCCTTGCGTGCAGAAAAAATGACCGAAGCCAACCAGCTGCAAACCAGCGTGTGGCTGAATGATCTTTACAGTGATTTTTTACAGAAGACGGCTACCATGCGGCAGCTGGATACAGCGACATTGCATCAGTGGGCCAATGAGGGTGTTATTGTTACCCCTCAGATCGCCACAGAGCGCAAGCTCATCGATGGTGTGCGGTATGATGATGAATTACAGTCTGAGATCAAGCAGCAGCTGAAAATAGACAGCTCGGACCGGATCAATTTTGTTTCCATCGGGCAGTATGCACAGGTGAACACGGATCTGGGAGGCAACGGGGAAAAGATCGCGCTGATCTATGCCGCAGGGTCGATCGTGGACGGAAAGGGCGAGGAAGGCGTGATCAGTGATGGGGAGTATGTGGATCTGCTGCGAAAGGCCCGGCTGGATAATTCGATTAAAGCGATCGTAGTGCGGGTAAACTCCGGCGGCGGCAGCGCGCTGGCCAGTGATAATATCTGGCGGGAGATGAAAATGGCTAAGGCAGCCAAACCCCTGATCGTAAGCTTTGGAGATGTGGCGGCCTCGGGAGGCTATTATATGTCCTGCGCAGCAGACAGTATTTTTGCATCGCCGGCCACCCTCACCGGATCGATAGGTGTATTTGGGGTGATACCGGATATGAGCGCTTTCCTGAAAAACAAGCTGGGTGTTACTTTTGATGGCGTGAGCACCGGTCCGCTGGCCAATGCGGGCTCCATCGATCATCCGATGACCGAACAGGAACGGAAGATCGTGCAGGGCAGCATTGAGCGTATTTACGATCAGTTCAAAAGCCGCGTGGCAGAAGGACGTAAAAGAGATACCGCCTACGTGGAGACCATTGCCCAGGGAAGGGTATGGACCGGATTGCGTGCCAAGGAGATCGGGCTGATCGATCAGCATGGTGGTTTGCAGGATGCCATCAATGCGGCGGCAAAAAAAGCGGGCCTGAAGGAATTTGCGGTTAAAGAATACCCGAAGTACGGAAACCTCCTGGAGCGTATCCTGGGCTATAATAAAAACAGCAGTGCCGCAACAATGATAGAGAAAGAGCTGGGGCCGGATTATGCCGGCGTGTACCAGCAATTAAAATCGGTGCAGCAAATGACCAACAGCATCCAGGCAAGGTTGCCGTTTGAGTTCGTTATCAACTAACAAAGGGGAGTGGAAAGAAGAATAAAAAGGATCCACAGCGGAACATCCGGTAAATTATTGAACCGGCAGTATATCGGTGATTGCGTATTGCGCTTTGCTCTAGTGAAGCCGGACGTTACAGCAACCAGGTAATCAAATAGAAGCATGAAGTACAGTCAGTCAAAAGCGCTCTGGGCGATCACAAAAGCAAGTTTTAAGGCCATATTCAGTCAGCCGTCATCAATTTTTTTCAGCCTGCTTTTCCCCATCGTATTTATCCTGATTTTTGGCGCCTTTACGGATAAACCTCCGGCCATCCGGAAAGTTGCCATCGATCCTGCGGGGGATACCACGGGTGTTCTTTATGACAGTCTTGTTAAAAGCGGATTGATAAATATCGTCCGTTATGAGGATACATTGCAACGGAACGAAGACCTGGCAAAGGGAAAACTGGATGCCGTACTCCTGATAAAAAAAGCGTCCGATACCACAGCTGCCGCGCACATCGTATTAAGGTCAAGTGAAGCCAGTGCCGGTGCGCTGCCCGGATTGGTGCGGTCTGTTGATTATGCAACGCTTCGCATTCAGCTGGATCAGTCGCATATAAAAAGGGCGTATACGATTCAAACGCAGATCGTTCCGGGGAAAAAATACCGCTCCATTGATTTTGTGCTGCCGGGGCAGCTGGGTTTTTCCATACTTTTTTCCACGCTGTTCGGGATCGCGTTTGTTTTCTTTAACCTCCGGGAGCAACTGGTGCTTAAACGCTTTTATGCCTCTCCTGTAAAGAAACTGAATATACTGATCGGTATCGGTACCAGTCGTTTGTTCTTTCAGCTGATGAATGTGGTGGTGCTGATCCTTGTGGGTCATTTCTTCCTGAATTTCACCCTGGTTCACGGTGCGCTCACATTTGTGGAAATGCTGCTGCTTTCTATAGTGATGCTATTCCTGCTGATGGGTGTTGGCCTGATCATCAGCAGCATTGCCCGCAATGATACGGTGATCCCGTTAATGATCAATGTGGTGGGCTTTCCGCAGCTCCTGCTTTCCGGTACGTTCTTTCCGATCGATGTATTCCCTAAATGGCTGCAACAGCTTTGTGAGCTGCTGCCGCTCACCCAGTTCAACGATGCCATGCGGAAGATCTCTTTTGAAGGATTGCATCTTTATGACTGCTGGAGGGAGCTGGGCTATCTGGGACTGTGGATCCTGCTGGTTTATTTTGGTGTTTCAAAACTGATGCGGTGGGAATAGGCTGATCTTGAAATAAAGCGAAACAATAATATGAAATATATACGGTTTTTTGTTTTCAGTGCGATAACATTGCTGGTAGTGGTGACGGGTGTTACTTTGCTGTTGCCGTCGCACGTGCGGGTATCGCGGGCGGCGAACCTCTATGCGGGTGCGGATTCAGTACTTAATGAGGTCAGCGATCTTTCAAAATGGAAAAACTGGTATCCCGGCTTTGACAGTCTGGAACTAAAAGACGCTGAGACCAGGGAGGGAAAGGTGGTAAAGGCGACGGTAAAGAATATACAGCTGCAGGTAACCGTGGCTACCGACACATTGGTGACGGTACTGATGAAAAAGGGGGAACAACCGGTATCCAATAACTGGAAACTGATCCGTTATGCCAACTCCGACTCGCTGACCGTGCAGAACTATATGGATTTTGATTTCAAGTGGTATCCCTGGGAGCGGTTTTCAGGATTGTTGCTGGACCGGTCCTACGGGCGGGTCATGGAAGAGGGATTGAAGCGGTTGAAAGAGCGGACGCAATAGGCGGAAAATGTTGCGAATACAGGAAACTAACGGGATCCCCGGCGGTTTTTATTCTTTATAGCGGGAGTTTGTTCTCATAGACTACGCGGATTGCCACAGACAAATATTGTGTACTGTTGCTGAGATGCTCTGTGTATATCTGTGCAATCAGTGAGCTGTTTTTCAAAGATTTTTAATGAGCCACGAAGGCGCGGAGTCTCTAAGATACACGAAGGACATTTTTTTGTTCTCACAGACTACACGGATTGCCACAGACAAGTATTGTGTACTGGTATTGAGATATGTGCATCTGTGCAATCAGTGGGCTGTTTTTCAAAGATTTTAATGAGCCACGAAGTCACTAAGCTACACGAAGGTTGTTCTTTTTGTTCTCACAGATCACACGGATTGCCGCAGACAAATATTGTGTGCTGCTGAGATATTCTGTGTATATCTGTGCAATCAGTGAGCCATTTTTCAAGTTTTTTTAATAAGCCACGAAGTTACCATACACAAAGGATGTTTTCTTTGTGTTACTTTGAGTCTTTGTGGCAATGCTGCGCAAAGGATAAGTCAGTGATATTATTCCCTGATGAATTTCAGGTTGCGTTGTACACCTTTTAGCTTGGTGCGCTTTAGCGGCGAGTGTTTAAAAACCTGGCGGAACTGTTCTTCCGAAAAATGTTCCCATTCCCGGGTGGATAAATTCAGGATCTCGGGAAGCGGGGTAAAGGCCTCCTGCTGATGGGGTTTGCTGAACCGGTTCCAGGGGCAAACATCCTGGCAGGTATCACAGCCAAAGATCCAGTCCTGGAACTGCCCTTTCATTTCGTCCGGGATCAGCGCCTCTTTCAATTCAATAGTAAAATAAGAAATGCACCGGCTGCCGTCCACCACCTTACCGGGCAGGATGGCACCTGTGGGGCAGGCGTCGAGGCACCGGGTACAGGTTCCGCAAAAATCGGCGGTGTAGGGATCATCATACAGCAGCGGCAGGTCCGTGATCAGTGTGGCGATAAAATAAAAAGATCCGGCCCCGCGAACCAGCAGGTTACCGTTTTTGCCAACCCATCCCAGACCGCTCTTCCGGGCCCAGGAACGCTCCAATACCGGTGCGGAATCGACAAAGCCGCGTCCGTTGATTTCGCCGACCTGCTCCCGGAGCCGCTGCAGCAACGTGTTGAGCCGCGCCCGTATCACTTCATGATAATCGTCGCCATAGGCATATTTGGATATTTTCGGACCATCCGTTTGTTGTTGCCGGGAGGGGAAATAATTCATCAGCAATGTGATGACCGACCGGGCACCCGGAACGAGTTTGGTAGGATCAACCCTCAGGTCGAAATGGTGCTCCATATAGTGCATGTTGCCATGCATTCCTTTCGACAGCCAGGCTTCCAGCCGGCGGGCGTCCTCATCCAGCGGCGCCGCTTTTGCAATACCGCAATAGTCAAATCCCAGCTCTTTGCTGCAGTCCTTTACCAGCCGTGTATGTTGAAGAAGCGGATCCACAGGGGTAAAATTACTCGCTTCCGGTAATATAGTCGTTGAAATTTCTTCTGAAACCGGCGTAGCACCAGGCGGATAATCCCCAAAAATAAGGGGATTGAAACCATGACAGTACAGGATGGATGGCCTGCACGTTTTGTATACCTTTAACAGGATGTCAGCTCTTGCTGTACCCGGAAGCTTGCCAAAGCTGTTATACTGTAAGTCATATGAAAGAGGAAGAAATAGCAATCATCGAAGGTTTACGGAATGGTGATACATCGGCTTATACAAGGATATATGATCTGTATCACGGACGCCTTTATGCTTTTGTGATCCGGTTTGTAAAATTGCCGGAACTTGCCGAGGATGTGCTTCAGGAAGTGTTTCTTACCCTCTGGAGGGTAAAAGAGCGGATCGACAGTGCCCGGTCGCTGCAGGCTTACCTCTATAAAATAGCACGCAATTGCGTATTCAAGGCATTGAAAAAAAATGCACGGCAGCAGGAGATCACAGAACGCATTAAAACAATGACCGACCCGCTTACCTGTTCCAATGAAGAACAGTTGCGGTGGAAGGAATATGAAGCCCTTCTCTCCGATGCGATCGATTGTCTTCCGGTGCAACGCAAGAAGGTGTTCCGGCTTTGCCGTGACGAAGGAAAAACCTATGATGGCGTGGCCCGCGAGCTGGGCATCTCCCGGAATACGGTAAAGGAACATATGGTACTGGCCACCCGGGCCATTAAACTGCATATGAGCAAGTATGTCGATTTTCAGCCCCTGATCTTGTTTGTATTCTTATCATTTTTCTGATACCAGCATTTTTTTAAAAAAAAGTAAACAGGTATCCACCCGGTTTTTAATCCGGAGGATATTATATTATTAACGGCTAAAGTGTATTGCCCATGGAAAAGGATATCCGTTACTACGAGGAACTGATGAAGCGGTATGTAAATGACGAATGCTCTCCCGAGGAAATCGGAGAGCTGATGACATTTATCGGGAGCCGGCGCTCCAACCGGACATTGCTGGCTGAAATATACCGGCAATACCATCATCCGGAAGTACTAAAGGAAACGGTGATCTCCGAACAGCAAAGCAGCCGGATCCGGGAGTTGCTGCTGGAAACCGCCAAAGCGGGGAACACCGCGAAAAGGAAAGGAACTATAAGACGGTACCTGCTGGCTGCAGCAGCTGTTTTCCTGATAGGGCTGGGAGGGTATTTGTTGTACCAATCAACGTTTGCGCCCGCTGCGGGAACCGTTGCAGTAAAAAAAGAAATACTGCCGGGAACCGAACGGGCGGTGATCGGTTTTTCCGATGGATCGGCTGTTCAGGTCGATAGTTCCTCCAGGGGTGTTTTGTACAATAAGGAAGGGCTTGTTATTTCCCGGGCAGCAGATGGCCTGGTAGAATTTCATGTTTCGGCCATAAAGGATCCTGCGTCCCTGCAGCAGCTATTTACTACGTTTACCACACCTGTTGGCGGTGAATCGAGGGTAGTATTGCCGGATGGCTCAAAGCTCTGGCTCAATGCGGGCTCTACAGTACGGTTCCCGGTGTTGTTCCCGGAAAAAGAACGGGTGGTGCAGTCTGCCGGTGAGGTCTATTTTGAAGTGGCAAAAGATGCCACCAGGCCGTTCCGTGTGCGTTCCGGCAATCAGTTGGTGGAAGTATTGGGAACGCATTTCGTGGTCAATACCGGAGCAGATGCTTCGGTGATCCGGACAACGCTGCTGGAGGGGAGCATCCGGCTATCCGGCGCCGGTATGACCCGTGTACTGAAACCCGGTCAGGAGTCGGCATTTGTAAAAGGGAAGGGGGCTATTACCGTTGCCCATAAGAACAATCCGGAGTCCAGTGTAGCCTGGAAGGATGGCTATTTTGAATTTGATTCTGCAGACTTTAAAACCATGGAAGAGCAGATCCGCAAATGGTACGATGTGGAGTTTGTGTACGACAAGTTACCCGATAATCTTTTTTATGGCAAGATCGAAAGAAATGTACCACTTTCCCGGGTGCTGCAGATGCTGGAGATCGTAGGCAATATTCATTTTAAAACAGAAGGGAGAAAAATATATGTAACAGAATAACTAAGGACCATATAAAACAGATCCGGAAGTGCTCCAACACTTCCGGTGATGTCAGGTCAAGATAACGGAACAGGAGTCATATTATCTAAAACCATAACAATTACAAATGTATGAATTTTAAGATTCATTACATGGGCAGGGCTTTGCATCGGATCGCCCGTCTCATTCTTGCTTGTATCGGAACAGAATCTAAAATTTTCTTGGCAATGAAATTAACCGTTTTGCTGGTGGTCGTCGCTTGTTTAAAGGTGAATGCATCGGCATGGTCGCAGGAGATCACCCTGAAGGCCCGGAATGAGCCGTTTAAGACGGTCATCGAATGGATCGGCCGGCAAAGCGGCTATTCCATTTTAGCAGATGTACGGGAGATCCGGAATGCCAGGAACCTGTCGGTTAATCTGAAAAAGATGCCCCTAAAAGAGGCGTTGGACCTGTGCTTTGCGGATCAGCCCTTTACTTACCAGTTAATGGACCGGGCCATCCTTATTACCAGCAGGAAGCAACAGGCGGCAGCGCTTTCCTGGGTATTGAACGGGAAAGTGATCAATGACAAAGGAGAGCCGATCGCCGGTGCATCCGTTTCCGTTATGGGTACCAGCCGTGGTGCTTCCACGGATCTCGGCGGGAAATTCATGATCGAAGTGGACGCAGCAACCGATTCGCTGGTGATTACTTCCGTTGGGTATAAGGGAAAAACGATTGCAGTAGGCAGTGCACGTGATATAACTATTACGCTGGCGCCGGATGTTGAACAGCAAAAAATGAATGAAGTAGTGGTGGTAGGCTTTGGTACACAAAAGAAGAAAGATGTGGTAGGAGCCGTTACTTCCGTAAATCCATCGGATCTGAAGATACCGGCCAGTAACCTTACAACCGCGCTGGCGGGGCGGGTAGCCGGTATGATCGCTTTTCAGCGTACGGGAGAGCCCGGCAGGGACAATGCCGAGTTTTTTATACGGGGCGTCACCACTTTCGGATATAAGCGGGATCCGCTGATCCTGATCGATGGGATTGAGCTTACCCCCACCGACCTGGCACGGCTGCAACCCGACGACATCGCCACCTTCTCCATATTAAAAGATGCGACCTCTACCGCGGTGTATGGCGCACGCGGAGCCAATGGCGTAATACTGGTAACCACCAAAAAAGGAGTTGTGGGAACAGCGAAGATCTCCCTGCGGGTGGAAAATTCGGTCTCTGCCCCCACTAAAACGGTTGAGCTGGCTGACCCGGTCACCTATATGAAGCTGGCGAATGAGGCCCGGGCTACAAGAGGTAATATACAATTGTTGTATTCACAGGAAAAAATAGAACGAACCGCCGCAGCCGGTGCCAATCCTTATGTCTACCCGCAGAATGACTGGATCAATATGCTGTTTAAGAAATACGCAGTAAACCAGCGCTATAACCTTAACGTGAGCGGAGGCGGGGGCGTAGCCAGGTATTTTGTATCCGGTGCTTTTAATAAAGATAACGGCGTGCTGAAGGTGGACGGGCGCAACAACTTTAATAATAATATCAATCTGAAAAGTTATACGCTCCGCTCCAATGTAGATATCGATATTACCAAATCCACCATGCTGACGGTGCGGCTCAACGGGAACTTTGATGATTATACAGGCCCTGTGCCTGGTGGTGACCAGATGTATTACAGCGCCATGCATGCCAACCCGGTGGCCTATCCGGCCTTCTTCCCCCCGGATTCCGCCAACATGGAAACCCGGCACATCCTGTTTGGGGGCACGGATCAGAATGGACCTTTCATTAACCCTTATGCAGATATGGTAAAAGGTTACAGGGATTATTCGAGATCCTTAATGCTGGCACAGCTGGAGCTAAAACAAAATCTTAATTCCATCGTTAAGGGGCTCACCTGGAACACCATGATGAATACGAACCGGACTTCTTTTTTTGATGTGAACCGCTTTTATAATCCCTATTTCTATCAGGTAGCCAGCTACGACCGGACAACGGATAAATATATTCTGATGCCGCTTAATGAAGCGGAAGGGACAGAGTACCTGGGTTATACGGAAGGTCCCAAAACGATTGAAACGTTTTTCTATATGCAGTCGCAGCTGGATTATAACCGGACTTTTAACACAAAACACAATATCAGCGGGCTGCTGGTGTATATGTTGAACCAGCGTTTAAATGCCAATGCCGGAAGTCTTCAGAAATCGCTGCCGTTCAGAAATGTCGGAGTATCGGGCCGGGCCACTTATGGCTATGACAGCAGGTATTATGCCGAGTTCAATTTCGGTTATAACGGTTCCGAACGTTTTTCGCAGGCTAAACGGTTTGGTTTTTTCCCATCCGCAGGTCTTGCATGGACGGTTTCCAATGAGAAATTTTTTGAACGGCTGAAGAATGTGGTGTCGAACCTGAAATTTAGGGGAACCTATGGCCTTGTAGGAAACGATGCCATCGGCAGTCCCGACGACCGGTTTTTCTATTTATCGGAAGTAAACATGAACAGCGCGCAAAGAGCTTACCGCTTTGGCCTTTTGGAATATGTGCCCTTCAATGGTATTCTGGTAAACCGGTATGCCAACCCCAACATTAGCTGGGAAACTTCGGTACAGCAAAACTACGGGGTTGAACTGGAGCTGTTCAACAGTTTGAATTTTAAAGCGGATTATTTTATTCAGAAAAGAAAAAATATCCTGATGGACAGGGCATATGTGCCGGCTACAATGGGACTTTCGGCGGTGAACAGGGCCAATGTGGGTGAGGCTTCTTCCAAAGGGATCGATGCTTCGATGGATTATAAGAAAACATTCGGTAATGACTTATGGGTATCCGCGCTTGGTAATTTTACTTATGCCACCAGCCGGTATGATGTGTATGAAGAACCGGCGTACAAGGATAAATACCGCTCGCATATAGGTCAGCCTATCGGCCGGATGTACGGTTATATTGCCGAAAAGTTGTTCACAGACGATGCCGAGGCTGCCAACGCTCCCAGGCAAAACTTTATTGATGGTGCCATGGGCGGCGATATTAAATATCTCGACATTAATAATGACGGGCAGATCTCGGAAGCCGATAAAGCGCCGATCGGCTATCCTACAACCCCCGAAATCAATTACGGCTTCGGGCTTTCCTCGGGCTTTAAAAATTTTGATGTATCCTTTTTCTTTAACGGTATTGCCCGGGAATCATTCTGGATCAATGTGGCGGGTTTCAACAGCAACGGCCAGTATACCGGTACCATGCCTTTTTTCAGGCAAACCCAATTGCTAAAAGCCTATGCAGACAGCTATTGGTCGGAAGCCAATCAGGATGTATACGCGGTGATGCCCCGGCTGAGCGAAAAAGATGACCGTACTTCTATTGAGCAGGGAAACAATACACAACCCAGTACCTGGTGGATGCGCAATGGCGCTTTTCTGAGGCTCAAACAGGTGGAGCTGGGTTATACCTTTCCTAAAAGCATCCAGGATAAATTGAAGGCCAATAATTTGAGGATTTATGTAAATGCACTGAACCTGCTGACCTTCAGTAAGTTTAAAATGTGGGATCCGGAAATGGCAGGCAACGGGTTGGGATACCCTCTGCAAAAAGTATTTAATGTGGGGCTGAACGTTACGTTTCACTAACTCTTTTTAAAAACTGATAGCATGAAATTCTGCAGCATAAAAAATATAAAGCAATTATACTGGACGATAGGTATTGCATCGGTGGTACTTTCTTCCTGTAAACAATACCTTGACATAGTGCCGGACAATATCGCAACAATAGACAATGCTTTTGCGACCCGCACACAGGCCGAAAAATACCTGGGGACCTGCTATTCATACCTGTTAAAAGATGCAGAACCGAATTTAAACCCCGCCTTAACAGGGGGCGATGAGATGATCCCACTGCAAAGCCGCTGGAGTCAGTTCGGGCGGATGTTCAATATTACGCGCGGCAACCAGAACTTTGTATCACCCATAGGGCAGGAGTATTGGGAGTCCTATTACAAGGCCATCAGGGACTGTAATATTTTTTTGGAAAATGCCCGGAAAGTGCCCAGCGTACCTCCCAATATGAAAACCTACTGGATCGCGGAAGTGAAATTCCTGAAAGCCTGGTATCATTTCTGTTTGGTGCGCATGTATGGCCCCGTGCCCCTTATTAAACAAAACCTTCCGGTAGACGCTCCGATTGAGCAGGTAAAAGCAGAGAGGAACACTGTAGAGGAATGTTTCAGCTATATTGTATCCTTACTGGATGAGGCCAAGGATTCGCTGCCCGATGCCATTACCAACCAGGATCAGCTGGGTCGTATTTCCAAGCCGATCGCCTATGCGGTAAAAGCCAAAGTGATGGTAACGGCTGCCAGTCCTTTATACAATGGCAACACGGATGCGTCCACACTTAAGAATAACGATGGCACCCAGCTTTTTAATCAAACAACAGATCCTGCGAAATGGACCGCTGCTGTTGCAGCCTGCAAAGAGGCGATTGATATTTGTACGGAACTGGGATATACCTTACATACCGTGCCGGCTGTTTATAAAAATGTAACCCTTACAAATACCATGCGCATTCAATTGGGCATCAGAACAGCGCTTACCGAAAGATGGAACGACGAAATCATATGGGGCAATACGCAAAGCTGGGCAAACGGTATCCAATTTTATACACCGCCCAAGTGGGATCCCGCCTTTCCCGATAATACAGTGATGTTGAATGCACTGGATGCGCCCATTAAAATTGCAGAACAGTTTTATACGAAGAACGGGGTGCCTATTGAGGAAGATAAAACCTACAACTATGACCAGCGTTATACGTTAAGAACCGCCACGGCTGCCGAAGGGCTGATGGTACGGCAGGGTTATACCACGGCAACGCTTAATTTCGATCGGGAACAGCGCTTCTATGCCAGCCTGGGCTTTGACGGCGGCATCTGGTACGGACAGGGCCGGTTTGACGACAGTAAGCCGCTGGATCTTTATTACATTTCTTCAAAACGCGGCCAGGTGCACGGGCTCAGCAGCCCCGCCTATGGCCCTGTTACCGGGTATGCCATTAAAAAAGTGGTCCATTTTGAAAATACGATGGATCATACCACCCGGTACTCCTACGTAAATTATCCCTGGCCGCTCATCCGCCTGGCGGATCTTTACCTGTTATATGCTGAAGCCTTAAACGAAGCAAACGGACCCGGCGCCGAAGCCTATCAGTACGTAAACCTGATACGTGAACGGGCGGGCCTACCCACAATTGAAACGGCATGGACAAATTTTTCAAAAAATGCTGCAAAATATACAACAAAGGACGGTCTGCGCAGCATCATTCATAAAGAGCGCAACCTGGAGCTTATGTTTGAAGGGCATCGTTTCTGGGACCTCAGGCGCTGGAAGGAAGGTATACAGGAGTATAATGCACCTTTACGCGGCTGGGACATAAGCCAGAGCGTGGCTGCTGCTTATTACAACCCGGTTACCTTATATAATCAACGATTCAGTCTGAAAGATTATTTCTGGCCTATATCAGAAGAGGAACTCACACGCAATACAAACCTCAAACAAAATATCGGGTGGTAAAAAATTACAAAAGTATTGAAATGAAAAATTTGCTGAAAATTGGTTTAATGGTAATGCCCGTCCTCCTGTTTTCCCGCTGTGGCAAAGAACCCATTTATAATTATACCGATGGCAATGCGCCACCTCCTGCACAGGTTACCGATATAAAGGTGAAGCCCACACCGGGGGGCGGTATTATTACCTACAAGCTGCCGGTGGATGCCAGTCTTTCTTATATAAAAGCTGTATACGAAATACAGCCGGGCATAAAAGCAGAAACGAAATCATCCGTTTTTAAAGACACGCTTGTTGTTTCGGGTTTTGGGGATGTAAGCCCGCGGCAGATAGCGATCTACAGCGTTGGAAAAAATGAGAAAGAGTCGGCTCCCCTGACCGTTGATCTGGTGCCCCTTACACCTCCGGTAATGCTGGTGCAGCAATCCCTTAGCCTGGAGCCCACTTTCGGCGGTGTGCGGTTGAGATTTAAAAATCCCACCCGTGCGAATCTTGCCTTTACCTTATTGTATGACACTACAGGAAGCGGGGCCTATAAAGAAATCAGTTCCTATTACAGCGCACTTGATTCGGGGACCTTTTCGGCAAGGGGATTTGATACGGTTTCAAAAAGGTTTGCAGTATATGTCCGGGACAGGTGGAATAACCGGTCGCCGCAGGTGGAGGAGGTTATAAAGCCTTTGTTTGAACAGTTTATTCCCAAGAATACCTGGAAGGCGATGTACCTGCCTACGGATACCTACCAGTATGTGGAGTCCTTTGACCTTCCGCATGTATACGATGGCCTCTGGGGAATCGGGAACTATAATATTTTCGCTACCGTACATACTTTGCAGATACCGCAATGGTTCACGATCGACCTGGGTAAAACCGTTACCGCCAGCCGTATGAAAGTGATGCATTATCATGAATCGCCTTATGCCGGCGCCAGCGTTAAACAGTTTGAGATCTGGGGATCCAATAACCCGCCGGCCAACGGCAGCTGGGACGACTGGAAGCTGCTGGGTAGTTTTGAGTTTATCAAACCTTCCGGGTTGCCGCAGGGCCAGATTACGGAAGAAGACCGGAGCTATTCCGTAGTAAATGGCGGCGATTTTGAATTTACCGGCGATCAGGGCGCTTTCCGGTACATCCGGTTCAAAACCATTGCCACCTATTCCAGCTCGGGGCCTATCGGTCAGATAGTCGTTCCCGAGATCAGTTTCTGGGGGAAAATAGAGCAATAATTAGTATCATCAAAAAACGGATTCATGAAGCAATCATTTTTATATATCCTGCTCATCGCATTGGGTTGTTCAAAAATGGACGACAGCTATAAAAACCTTATAGAACCGGGAGGCAGGGTGTACGTAGAAAAAGCAAAGGCGGTAGTACGACCCGGCTATAAAAAAGTAGAGATTGTATGGCCACGTGCCTCCGATCCTAATGTAAGCAGCGCGAAAGTATACTGGAACAATTACAGCGATTCTGTTTCAATAAATATCTCGCCCGGAGAAGATACGGTTCATGTGCCGGTTACCGGATTACAGGAACAGTTTTACACATTTATCGTTAAAACCTTTGACAAAAACGGTAACAGTTCCGTACCGGTGGAAGTGAACGGGCGTGCCTACGGGGATACTTACCTGGCGGCATTGACAAACCGTTTTATATCATCGGCCGCAGTGTGGGCAGGCATCTTAACCATTAACTGGGGGGCTGCTGCTGTTTATAACGGAGAAGTAGGGTTGCAGCTGATCTATAAAGATACCACCGGTGTTCAGCAAAAACTTTTCATCAGCAATACACAAACGGCAAGTGTGATCAGTGATTTTGCGGCAGATACCAGATTTGAGTATCGTTCTTTGTTTCTGGCAGATTCCAATGCTGTTGATACGATTTATAAGGCGTATAGTTTGGTCAGCGATATAAAACTTGATAAAACAAAATGGAGCGTTGTCGCATTTTCTGACCAGCATGATGAGCCCGGCGGTGGCGCCGCTGCCGTGATTGACGGCACTTTTACTACCCGGTGGCACACACAGGCTAATCCCACTGCCGCACCCTATCCGCATTGGGTGATTGTCGATATGAAATCTGAGCACAGCTTTACACGGTTTGGCGTTGAGCGGACGAATAAAGACGCACCAGCAGGCGATCCCCGGGGGCCCAATACGTTTCAGGTACAGATCAGTAAAGACAATATTACCTGGACGGATCTGGGCATATTTAATTTTAACAGGCTGGCAGATGGGGAACAATTTTTTCCCATTACGTCAACCGCTACGGGCAGGTATTTTAAATTTACAGGACTTACCGGTGAAGGGCCTTATATGGTATTGGGTGAGATAAGCGCTTACGGTCTTTAACCAGGAGCCGGCCCCGGACCCATCTTGTAAATCATGAATCCCGGTGTACCGGGAAAAAATATACGGATGAAACAGTATTATCTGAGCCTTCTTTTTCTGATGCTAAGTGTGCAGCCGCCTGCCGCGCAGGAAACAGCAGCGACCGTTCCGGTTCATTTAAGATGCGAATACGATATAAACCCGTTAGGTATCGATAAGCCGCAACCGCGGCTCAGCTGGCATATCGAAACGCCGGAAAGAAACTGGTACCAGGCCGCATATGAAATTGTCGTGGCTTCCGATTCAGTGGAGCTGTTAAACGGATCGCATGATCTATGGAGCAGCGGTAAAATAACATCAGATCAGAACATAGGGGTGCTTTATAACGGCGTGCATCTGAAGTCAGCAAACAACTGCTGGTGGAAAGTGAGGGTATGGGATAAAAAGGGCAATGTATCGGCATGGAGTGCCATCGCCTATTGGAAAATGGGGCTGCTCCGGGAAGGTGACTGGAAGGGCGGATGGATTGGCTCCGATATGGAGCTTACCGGCTACCAGCGCGGCCTGAAGGCGTTACCCGATTTTGATATGGAAACGGAAAATAGCATGTGGCAGAGAGCCGACTCTATCAGGAAACACGTGCGTTTTGATGAAGAAGCTCCGGCAGTGTATATGCGCAGGGAATTTACCCATAGAAAAACTGTTAAAAGAGCTACGGCTTATATGTGCGGGCTGGGATATCATGAGTTGTATTTAAACGGACAGCGGGTATCAGATGAGCTGCTGAACCCTGCTTATACCGATTATCAGAAAAGAGTGCTGTATAACACATATAACGTAACATCATTGGTCAGACAGGGTCAAAATGCCATTGGAGTGATCCTGGGGAACGGCTGGTACAATCCCATCGTACCTCATGGCTTGCGGTTTTATACGGCAGATTATATTAACACTCCCCGGTTATTGTTTCAGCTCTTCCTGGAATATACGGATGGCTCCTCAGCTGTTATAACCTCTGACAGGCATTGGAAATTTACTACAAAAGGTCCTGTCCGGTATAATGATATTCTGGGTGGTGAAACCTATGATGCCCGGCAGGAGATGCCCGGATGGAGCGCAACGGGTTTCCAGGATGCAGGGTGGAACCAGTGCCTCCCTGTTGACAAACCCCAGGGAAAAACAGTGGCCCAGCAGTTATCGCCAGTAACACGGCTCAGCTATCATCCTGCAACAGGGGTGGAAAAAACAGAAAGCGGTTACCGGTTCGACCTGGGCAGGGAATTGTGCGGCTGGGTGAAAATAAAATTAAAAGGCCGCGAAGGGCAGCGTATAAAAATCCAATACCTGGGTGCCGGCAGCCATACGCTGGGCCGTTACCAAACACATTATATTATCCTGGACGGGAAAGGCGAAAAAGTAGTTGAACCACGATTTAGTTATAACGGGTTCCGTTACATCACCGTGGAGGGGATCGACTACACCCCCGCAGTCGATGATGTTGTTGGCGTTCTGGTAGCTACACGCCTGGAAAAAGCAGGAACATTTTCCTGCTCGAATGAGCGGCTCAATAGTATACAGGATATCTTCATCAATACAATCAATAATTATATTGTACATCTTCCCAATGATCCCACACGTGAAAAATCGGGATGGGTTCAGGATATACAGGGCGGTTTTGATGTCAATGCCTATAATTTTAATGTGGCCGGGATGTACCGGAAATGGCAATATGACTTTAATGATATTGTACATTCAAACGGCTATGTTCCTCCCGTTGTACCCAGCCGGTTTGACGGCCCTACGATCAACGGTCCCTGGTGGGGCGGCATGATTATTTATAATACAGAAAAACTGTATGAATACTACCAGGACCTGGATATCGTTCGTGATAGCTATGATGGAATGAAACGCTATCTGGGATATTTACAATCCATCTCCAAAGATCATATCGTTGAGTGGGGGCTGGGCGACTGGATGGAACCTTCCAGCGAAGGGGGACGGCCTACCTCCACCCCGGTTCCGTTAACCTCCACCATAGCGTTTTATCATTTTACAAAAAAAATGGCTGTGTTTGCCGGATTATTGCATCAATCTTCCGATTCATTGTATTTTGAAAAGCAGGCACTTTCTATTAAGAAAAGCTATAACCGGCGTTTTCTCAATGCCCAGACCGGCCAATACGCGCTGGGGAGCCAGGCAGCACAATTAATGTCGCTTCATTTTGGACTGGTTCCCGATGATAAAAGAGAACTCGTGCTTCAAAAATTGAAAGAGGCGATTGCCCGGAAAAACGGGCATTTGTCAACCGGGTTTGTGGCCACACCGGTGCTGCTGACCACATTGTGTGACCTGGGACTGGCGAACGAAGCGTATCAAATGGCAACAAAAGAAGACTATCCCGGCTGGATTGATATGATTTTTAATAAAGGCAATACAGTAATGAAAGAAAGCTGGGATGGGGGCCTGGTACAAATGCCTTCTCTTGCCGGTCCTGTTGGATATTGGTTTTTTCATTCGCTGGCGGGAATTCGTACCCTGCCCGGCACACCGGCATTTAAAAAGTTTATAATCAAACCACAACCGGTCGAAGGACTCACCTGGGTGTCTGCAACCTACCAATCCGTACGGGGTGAAATCAAATCGGCATGGAAAAAAGAAACAGCGGGTTTTCAATTGCAGATAAAGATACCGGCAAATACCACCGCTTTGGTATATCTTCCCGCTACCGCAGCAGATACTATTCTTGAAGACGGGAAAATAATAACAAACGACAGCAACTTCCCTGTCGAGGAAACAACCAGTACCGGAACGGTTATCAGACTGGGTTCGGGCAGTTATTCTTTTTTGGCAAAAAAACGCTAGAACACAACAGCAATGCAAAACAGAAGAAAATTTATCAGAAATATTTCACTGGCAGGGCTGGCATGCGGAATGAGTCATCCTTATAGTGGTGTGCTCAAAAGCAACAGCCCGTTTTTATACCAGTCGCCGTTCCTGAAAATGGGCCTGGACAAGCGTTTTTTGCGGTTTGTACATTTTTCTACGGATAGTTTGGGTAAGTCGCATTTTCCCGTAAGTCCGTTAACGGAAACCGCAACGGAAAATGCCCTGATCTATATCACCCGGCAAACCGGGAAGAGCATTGCTTATTATGTGGGAGCGGGTGCCGTTCCGGCATGGGAGCTTGTTTTTTCCGGTAAGGAAATAAAGATGCGCACGCGATTCGTACCCGGTGAGAGATCAGAACCGCTGCTGTTGCCTTTTTCACAAAAATTAAATCATTGTACTGCACTCGGTCATTTTTCCGGTGAAAAACAGTTGTGGTTCCCCTGTATCCTGCATTTTCCGGGTATGGGCACTTTTCGTGTCCATTGTTCCGATCCTGCCGGCCGTCTGGGATATGACGGGCAGCTTACCGATAAACCGTTTGTCAATATTACCTTTCCTGCGGCGGATGGAAAAAATCCGGACATTACCTATACGCTGGAATCAGTGGCTATCTATCCGGATTATGCCCCTGCAGCCAATAATGAACGGTACGACGGATTTAAAAAGAACTTTATAAATATTTTTCAATTGAGCCCGGGCTTTAAATTGCTGGCCAACAACACCACCAGTGACGCCTGTGCTTTTACAGTATTCCTTTATGCCGAAATGGCCCGGAAGACCCCGCTGCTGGCAGAAGGACTGCACGCGTTTGACCTGGTACGTACTACACTGGACCGGTACCTGGATGGGTTCCTGGGATATGGCATGGTTGGTAAGCCCAACTGGCACAGCAAGTACAATTCGTCGGATAGTTTTCCTTCGCTGATCATGGCGGCCTGCTACTATATACTGGAAACAAAGGATCAGGAATGGGCAAAAAAGAATTATGCAGGTATCTGTAAATGGGCAGATGCGATGATTGCTACCGACCGGAATGGCGACGGCATCATCGAATACGGATATTCCGGCAACGCCGGCTCCTGGGATGGAGATACAAGACCGGCCAACTGGTGGGACACCATTGGGTTCGGACACGATGATGCCTATTCCAATGCACTGGCCTACCGGGCTTGCTCCCTGTTGGTTCAGGTAAGCGATCGCATCGGGGAAACGGCTGGCGCCGGGCGTTACCGGGATTTCGCACAGAAGCTGAAGTCGAACTATTACGCCAATTTTTTTAATACAAAGACGGACGTACTGGCCGGATGGAAAAGCGCGGACGGAAAACTGCACGATTATTATTTCGTATTTGTAAACAGCGTAGCGATTTGTTATGGACTGATCGGGATACAACAGGGGAAAGCCATCATGACGGCACTGCTGAAAAAAATGAATGAGGTAGGATATACCAATTTCCGGCTGGGACTGCCGGGCAATCTTATCCCGGTCCGCCGGGAAGATTATATTCATTTTGACCGGAGATGGGGGTATGGTAAGGACGAAGAAGGCCGGGATGGTTTCCAGATCTATGAAAACGGCGGAGCGACCGGCTGCTATGCCTACTTTACCATCCAGGCACTGAAGCTGCTGGGCATGCAGGCGCAGGCGGATGCTATACTGAATCCGATGCTGGAAAGTTTCAGAAACGGCGATTTTGAAGGAAACTGTCCGGGCAGTACCATGACCAAAGACTGGAAAACCTGGAAGGGCGAATGCTGGGGGTATGAAGGGTTCCTGGTAGACAATTACCTCACGCTGCTGGCCGTGGTAAACGGATAACACCATAGGTTTTGCAGCCGATCCTTTTTATAAACCTTAAAAAAACAAAAAATGAAAAAGACGTATTTTGTTTGTATCAACCTGCTGGGTGCCCTATTGCTTGTTTTATCCTGCAGTAAATCCGGAGACCCCGGTCGGCGGAGCGCCGATTCCCTGCAACAGGCCATTGCTGCAAAAACCTCCGCAAATACGCTGCTGGCTGTTACACGGTATCTGGATGCACAGAACGGACCGGACGAGACCGCTGCTTTTCAAACCCTGATCAATCAGTCCACTTCCGGCGACATCATTGTCATCCGGGCCGGGAATCATTATTTCACGGGAACCGTGCATGTGAATAAAAGCGGGCTGACCATAAGAGGGGAAAACAACGGTACGGATCCTACCAATTACCTGCGCAAAGCGCCGGCAGCACCCGGGCAGGGCGTTTCAGTAATTGATGTGGATGCCGGCATGCTGAACACCGTAATAGACTGGATCTATATCGACGGGGGGAATCTTCCGGAACCCAATATGCGGGTTTTCGGCAACCAGACAAAGATCTACAACAGTCATTTCCGTAACAGTGGCCACTCGGGTCTGCTCATACATAACGCAAACAACCTGTGGATCGAAGGTGTGAAAGCCTACTATAATTACATTGTCGGCATTTCGCAGTGGGCCAGCTCGGATAATACGATCAAGAACTCACAATGCTACGAAAACGGAGGAGAGGGGCTCACGATCGATGGCGGCTCACACAATTGTTTTGTAAACAATGTATGGTTTTATAAAAATAATAAAAACAACAGGGGGGTAGGTGCTATTGGTATCGATCAGGCAAATGGTGCCAATATTTTTAATTGCACCATCGACAGGACCTATGGGCATGCCATACGCTTTCAGAATAATTTAAACCAGCCGGATGATGGCTGTCAGGTGTATAACAATCAGATCACCAATAACAGCGGGTGTGCCATCAGCATCCGGCATCCGGCACTGGTAACGAACTTTGGCCAATGGGGCAATACATTTAGTGCAAATACCGGTGGCACTATGTGCACAGAGCCTTAAACGCCGGAATAACTTCCTTGTTTGTTCATCGGTGCATGATGGTACAGGACAGGCAGAAGCTGCCTTTCGGATAACTTCGGTGTAATACCCAGGTAATTATTACAGCCGCCCGGGCTGAACCCTTTACAAATGAACCGGAAAAAACGATTGGAACCGATCAGGAAAAAAGGCATTGCACTGTTATTGGTTAGTTGCTTTCTTTTTCCATGTGCTGCAGCGCAAACGGAACGAGCTGCGCTGATCCCGCTACCCCGTGAGCTGAGCTGGAAAAATGAAGCGTTTGATATTTCACGGGCCGCAGCTGTTTATATATCGTCCGACAGCCTGGAGCCGTTGCTGGCTCAATTTTTACCCGCCGGACTGAAACAGCTTCCTGTAAAAAAGACGGTTCCGGGCAGGCTTGCAGACCGGTCTGTTTATATAGCGCTGGAGAACGTGCAGGAGCCTGCTTGCCCGGAAGAGGGGTACCGGTTGACCGTATCGGCTGCAAACATATTGCTTAAAGCCAATACACTGCATGGTATCTTTAACGGGTTGCAGACCCTCGTTCAATTGCTGAAAGGAAACAAAATCGCCGGCTGCGATGTCAGCGATTATCCGGCCTTCTCCTGGCGGGGATATATGGTGGATGTGGGACGTAACTTCCAGTCGGTAGACCAGCTAAAACAGCAGATCGACATGATGGCCCGGTATAAGATGAATGTCTTTCACTTTCATCTCACCGAACATGCTGCCTGGCGACTTCAGGTAAAACGCTATCCGCAGCTGACGAGCGCGGCACACATGACGCGGGATAAGGGCCGGTTTTATACTGTGGAAGCCATAAAAGAACTGATCACTTACTGCCGGCAGCGGTTTATAACACTGGTGCCGGAAATAGATATGCCTGGTCATAGTGACGCATTTACCCGGGCCACCGGGTACAATATGCAGACCCCGGAGGGACTGGAGATTGTCAAAAACATATTAAGGGAAGTGGGGACGGAATATGATGTACCTTATATTCATATCGGAGCCGACGAAGTAGCGATCACGAATAAGCAATTTGTTCCCCAGGTAGAAGCACTGCTGGATTCCCTTGGAAAAAAAGTGATCGCATGGAATCCCGGGGAAAGTAAGAACCCGCAGACCATCCAGCATTTATGGAAAGCAGAGGATCAGCATTACAAAACCGATACGGGAGGCCGTTATATCGACTCCCGGTTCCTTTATATCAGCGACATGGACCCGGAGAATGCGGTGGTCACCATTTTTAACCGTAAGTTCTTCGAAAAGGACCGGGGGGATCAACGCCTGCTGGGTGCAGAGTTTTGTTTGTGGAGCGACCGGCGGGTGACGCATCAGGATGATCTGTTGCGGTACAATGCAGTGTACCCCTCTCTGCTTGCTTTTGCGGAACGGAGCTGGAAAGGCGGGGGGTATGACGGATATAACTTCTTTATAGGGGCAGCAGGGTCGGAACGGGCAACAGCGTTTAAAGCGTTTGAGCAGCGCCTCCTGGTGCATAAGCAGAAATATTTTTCGCTCCTGCCTTTTCAGTATGTAAAACAAACGCAGATACGCTGGAAGTTGCTGGGGCCGTTTCCGAACTCCGGCAACCTGGAGCAATCTTTCTGGCCGGAGGAGCGGCCTGATTCGATTCAACAGGTTCGCGGCATCTCCGCCACCGGTGGTACCGTCTGGCTCTGGCATACGCATTTTCCGGTTACTGCTGCCTGGCTGCCGCATCCGCAGGAGTATACGACCTGGTATGCCAGCACCCGCTTCCGCAGCCCGGTTTCCGGAACATTCGATTTCTGGATCGATACAAAGGACCAGTCGAAATCCGGCGCAGATGCGACACCTCCGAAAGGTAGCTGGGATTACAACAAAAGCAGGATCTGGATCAACGGGCAGCTCATAACCCCGCCCGCATTTAAATTTGCCGGGAGGAAAAGCGGATTGCTCGAGGATCCGCTTGTTGATGAAATGTACTATATCCGCCCACCTCATAAAATAACCGTCAGCAAAGGATGGAATACGGTATTGGTAAAGCTCCCGGTGGATGCATTCGATCCATTAAAGGACTGGCAGGTGCCGCCGAAATTGATGTTCACCGTGATCCCGCTGGAGGGAGCGCAGCAGCTGAA
Organism: Niabella beijingensis; assembly: GCF_020034665.1. Lineage (NCBI taxonomy): Bacteria > Pseudomonadati > Bacteroidota > Chitinophagia > Chitinophagales > Chitinophagaceae > Niabella > Niabella beijingensis. The sequence continues at coordinate 375,200 of NZ_JAIQDI010000002.1, forward strand.
CCGGAATGCGGTGCCCTGGGTCTTTGACCCCGATGCGGATTGAGCAGTATCTCCTTTATCACAGATTTCCTGCAATAATTGCATAAATCGTTTATTTTGACTGAATTATAGTCAGTTTAATAGCGTAGATCCTGACAAAATTTCCTCTTAAACCGGCTTGGATTTTGATTTGCTATTGTGATACAGGTTGCAGGCACCTGATCCTGGATACAGGAATGCATTCAGCCCCGAAGTTTGGGGGCAAAGCCGGGTAACCTGTAACCACTAACAATTACAAATTATGAACTTAGGAAATTTTACAATTAAAGCAGCGGAGGCGTTTCAACAGGCCCAGCAATTGGCCTTTAATGCTAAAAATCCGAACATAGAGGTGGAGCATATTTTAAAGGCGATCCTGGACCAGGAGGATTCGCCGGTTGACTTCCTCCTCAAGAAAAACAATGTAACCATCAACCTGGTACATACCAAGCTCGATGAGCTATTGGCCAAGTTGCCCACCACTAACGGGGAGCCCGCCCAGCAGATCAGCAGGGATGCCAATAACGTGGTCTTAAGGGCCGGCGCGGCCTTAAAACAATTCAATGATGAATTTATTACCCCCGAGCATTTGTTGCTGGCAATTGTGGAGGGGGGCGATGCGGTTGCCAAACTGCTTAAAGACGCCGGTCTTACCCAAAAGGGACTGATCACGGCGATCAGGGACCTGCGGAAGGGAGATACCGTTTCTTCTCAAACGCAATCGCAGGAGTTCAATGCGTTGAATAAATACGCAAAGAACCTGAATGAACTGGCCCGGCAGGGAAAACTGGATCCGGTGATCGGCCGTGATGAAGAGATCCGCCGGACCCTGCACATCCTGAGTCGCCGGACCAAGAACAATCCCATCCTGGTGGGAGAGCCGGGGGTAGGTAAAACCGCTATTGTGGAAGGACTGGCCCACCGGATTATTAACGGGGATGTGCCGGAGAATCTGAAATCAAAAGTGATCTATGCACTCGATATGGGATTACTTATAGCGGGGGCAAAGTATAAAGGAGAGTTCGAAGAGCGCCTGAAATCGGTGGTAAAAGAGGTGAGCGGCAGCGACGGGGAGATCATTCTGTTTATCGATGAGATCCATACCCTTGTGGGAGCCGGTGGTGGTGAGGGCGCCATGGATGCCGCCAATATCCTGAAACCCGCACTGGCCCGCGGTGAGCTGAGGGCCGTGGGGGCTACCACGCTGAATGAATACCAGAAATTCTTTGAAAAAGATAAGGCTCTGGAACGTCGTTTCCAGAAAGTAGTGGTGGATGAGCCAAGTGTGGAAGACGCAATATCGATCCTGAGAGGGCTGAAAGATAAGTATGAAACGCACCATCATGTCCGTATAAAGGATGAGGCCATCATAGCCGCGGTGGAGCTTTCGCACCGGTATATCACAGACCGGTACCTGCCGGATAAAGCCATCGACCTGGTGGATGAAAGCGCCGCCAAGCTGCGGCTTGAAATGAACTCTATGCCGGAAGAGCTCGACCGGCTGAACCGGCATATCCGGCAGCTGGAGATCGAACGCGAGGCCATTAAGCGGGAAAATGATGATGATAAATTAAAACAGCTGAATACGGATATTGCCAATCTTTCGGTAGAGCGTGATACGCTCAAGGCGAAATGGCAGGAGGAGAAAGAACTGGTGGAAAAGATCCAGGCCGGTAAAGCAAAGATCGAGGATTACAAAGTGGAGGCGGAAAAGGCGGAACGGAACGGGGATTACGGAAAGGTAGCCGAGATCCGCTATGGTAAGATAAAAGAAGAAGAGCAAAATATCCTTCAATTTACCAAAGAGCTCAATGACACGGCAGAGAGCCGTTTATTAAAAGAAGAAGTGGATGCGGAAGATATTGCGGAAAGCGTGGCAAAGGCCACCGGTATCCCGGTAACAAAGATGCTGCAAAGCGATAAGGAGCGGCTGCTGCACCTGGAAGCGCATCTGCACCAGCGTGTGGTAGGACAGGACGAAGCCATTACCGCAGTGGCGGATGCCGTGCGCAGAAGCCGTGCGGGGTTACAGGATCCGCGCAAGCCCATCGGTTCCTTCATTTTCCTGGGAACGACCGGTGTGGGTAAAACAGAGCTGGCAAAGGCCCTGGCGGAATTCCTCTTTGATGATGAGGGTATGATGACGCGTATCGATATGAGTGAGTACCAGGAAAAACATACCGTAAGCCGTCTTGTAGGTGCCCCTCCGGGATATGTGGGCTACGAGGAAGGCGGACAGCTGACCGAAGCCGTGCGCCGGAAGCCTTACAGTGTGGTATTACTGGATGAGATCGAAAAGGCCCATCCCGATGTATGGAACGTACTCCTGCAGGTGTTGGACGACGGCCGTCTGACGGATAATAAAGGGCGGGTGGTTAATTTTAAGAATACGATTATAATAATGACCAGCAATATCGGCAGTCATATTATTCAGAATGCCTTTGAGGATGTGAGTGAAAAGACGATGGATGCGGCAACCGAAAAGGCCCGGACAGAAGTGATGAGTTTGCTGCGGGAGACCATCCGGCCGGAATTCCTCAATCGTGTGGATGAGATCATCATGTTCCATCCCCTGCTGAAGAAAGATATTGTGGATATTGTAAAGATACAGCTGGAAGCATTGAAGAAACTGGTAGCCCAGAACGGTATCCAGCTGGAGTTCAGCGATTATGCCCTGGAGTTTCTGGCAGAGCAGGGGTATGATCCCCAGTTCGGGGCCCGGCCGCTGAAAAGGCTGATCCAAAAGGAGATCGTGAACCAGCTGAGCAAACGGATCCTGCAGGGAGACCTCGACCGGTCGCGGCCTGTTTTGGTGGATGTTTTTGATAATACGGTGGTCTTTAGAAATGATAATAAACCCGCTTAAAAAATAAAGAAAAAACGATCCCCGCACCCAGCGGGGATTTTTTTTGCCGGATGGCACCGATAAGATGTTGTTGGCTGGTACCCAGTGAATTGTGTAAAAAGTAGCTCCGGTGAAAAGAAAAAATTTGTAAGATGAAAAAAAAAATTATCTTCAACCGCTTTTTTGAGATATTTGTTGTATTTATGTATTGATTTTTAAAAGTTTAAAAATCGAACCGCCCATCTAAACCAGATAAATTTTTTAATTGTATGAGTCTGAAGAAAGAAGCTGAGGAAATTATTGAGCCTAAGGACATATTTGTAGGTAAGAAAGACGCGCCCGTAGTTTTAATGGAATTCGGGGAATATGAAAGCGAGGACTGTGCCAAGGCCAATGAGATCGTAAAGCAGATTCTTGAAAATTACGAAGGCAAGGTAAAACTTAATTTTCGTCATTTCCCTCAAACAAGAATTCATCAGCGCAGCTTAAAGGCTGCAGAGTCTGCCATTGCCGCTGCGCAGGAAGGTAAATTCTGGGAAATGCATAATGTGTTGTTTCAAAACCGAAGAAACCTTGGTACTACAAGTTTAAAATTACATTCAAAGGAAGCCGGGGTCAACAATAAAAATTTTCTGGAGGAGCTGGTAAACGGTACTTACGGATGGCAGGTTCAGGATGATCTGAAATATGGTCTTGACCTGGGAGTAAAAGAGGTGCCCACTTTCTTTGTGAATGGAAAAGTGGTGAAGGGAAAAACCACCTATGCCTTGTTAAGCCAGGCCATTGAAGAAGCCCTGAAAGAGGTGAAGAAAAAAACGGCTGATAAGGCCAAGGCAAAACCTAAGGCCGCCGCTAAAGCACCTGCAAAAACAAAGGCAAAATCAAAGTGATTTTTTAATATATTCCGCACCTTCCCGCTGTCGCTGCTCCGGTTTTCCGGACCAGGTCTCCCGGAGGGAATCGAATAGTGAAATAAAACATCAAAAGGCTGAAATCCTTTGCAGTAAAGGGTTTCAGCCTTTTTGGCTAAGAGTGACACCGCTTAATTGTTAAGCAGCAGATTAACGCAAAGCAGCGGCTTGAGGCGGTCTTGTTGTTCATTTATCTTCTGGTTTGTTTGAAAAAAATTCAAGAAATAATCAGAAAAAATTTTTTTTGTGCTGTACGCAAAAAAAACAGCCGATTAAATTTTTTTTATGTTGAATAAATGTGGATATTCGCTGTCCCGCGAAACTTTTTTTATCGTTATGAGAAGATGGTTTTTTGCTGGACTTTTAGGAGAAACATTATCGTAAATGCATCAATAAACTTGGTAACTTCTGATGGAGAAAAATGTCGAAAAAATCTGGTCTAATTGTTTAAAGATTATTAAAGACATTGTTGAATGGCAGCATTATAAAACCTGGTTTGAACCGATAAAGGCAATCTCATTAAAAAATAATGTGTTGGTGATCCAGGTCCCCAGCCAATTCTTTTTTGAGTATCTTGAAGAACATTACGTAAATTTATTGGCAAAGACATTGAAGCGTGAGTTGGGAAAAGAAGCCCGCCTCGAGTACCGCATTATGGTAGACAGTGGTAACAGTAAGAACAAACCGCTGACCATGGATGTTACAGGAACGGGGTACAAGACCTACTCCAATAACGAAATGGATTTTCCGCTCGTGATCAATAATCCTGTTAAGAACCCTTTTGTTATCCCCGGCATCAAAAAGATGCAGATCGACCCGCAGCTGAACATCAATTATACATTTGATGCATATATTGAGGGTGATTGCAACCGTGTGGCCCGCCGTGCCGGCAAAACCGTGGCGGAAAAACCCGGCGCCAATTCCTTTAACCCGCTGGTAGTGTATGGCGGGGTGGGTCTGGGAAAGACACACCTGGTACAAGCTATTGGGAATGAGGTAAAGAAAACACATCCGAATAAAATAGTGCTTTATGTAAGTTCCGAAAAGTTCATCAACCAGTTCATGGATCACAGCCGGAACAATGCCATCAATGATTTTATCCATTTTTACCAGCTCATCGATGTGCTGATCGTGGATGATGTGCAATTCTTCAGCAAGGCGGAGAAATCCCAGGATGCGTTTTTTGCCATCTTCAACCACCTGCACCAGTCGGGCAAGCAGCTGATCCTTACTTCCGACAAGTCGCCCAAAGACCTGGAAGGTGTGCAGGAACGCCTGCTGAGCCGCTTCAGATGGGGGCTGAGTGCCGACCTTCAGATCCCCGATTATGAGACCCGTATCGAGATACTGGAGCGGAAAATGAAGACGGATGGTCTGGAAATGCCCAAAGAGGTGGTTAAATACATCGCCTATAATATCAACAGCAATGTACGGGAGCTGGAAGGAGCGCTGATTTCATTGTTGGCACAGTCCTCCCTTAACCGGCGTGAGATCGATCTGGACCTGGCCAAAAAAGTGCTGCGGAATTTTATCAAATCTTCCAGCAAAGAAATCACCATCGATACGATCCAGAAAATGGTCTGCGATTATTTCAATGTGCCCTACGACAAGCTGCTGCAGAAGACCCGTAAGCGGGAGATCGTTCAGGCCCGTCAGATCACCATGTACCTGGCCAAATCCTTTACCAAGAACAGTCTCAAAACGATAGGGGAACATTTCGGTGGCCGGGATCATACCACGGTGATCCACTCCTGCCAGACGGTCAAGGACCTGATGGATACGGATGCTGTCTTTAGGGAAAACGTACTGGAGCTGCATCAGAAAGTGCAACTGGCTGCCATGTAATATAACTGCATCTTTTTCCTGTGTTTTTTAATGAAATTGCGTATAATTTTTAGTTTATTTAGTTGAGTTTCTCTATTTTTGCAACCCCTGTAAGGGAATCAGCCGGTGAGGTGGATGAGTGGCTGAAATCAGTAGTTTGCTAAACTGCCGTACGGGTTAAACTGTACCGCGGGTTCGAATCCCGCCCTCACCGCAAATAGATTATCAAATCTTATAAAAAGGCTCGGAAATGCAATGTTTCCGGGCCTTTTTCGTTGTCAGCCCTACCAAAATTGCATAAAAAATCTCTGTTTTAAAGTGCGTCATTCGTAGAGTACTCGTAAATCTCAAAAAGTACTCTACGAATTCGGCTAAAACCCGCTCCCAGTAAGGGGTTCAGCGGATGGACATCTTGTTTTGAAAAGAGCTCATTTCGAAATTTGTTAACCCGAAAATGAGCAATTATGTTAGAAAAAAGTATCGGACTGCTTTTCTTTTTGAAAAAGCCCAAAAATTACAAAAAAGGATCTCCCAAAGACCTTTATTTAAAAGTTACTGTAGATGGTATTCCACGGGAACTTTCCTGTAAACGCAAATGGGACCCCCACCGTTGGAGTCCCAAAGCGAATAAAGCAATAGGGGCGAAAGAAGATGCAAAAGAACTAAATAATTATCTGGATACCCTTAGAACGATGGCTTACGAAGCCAAACGGCAGCTTTTGGACAGGGGCAAAATGGTAACGGCTGGTGCTATTCGAAACAAAATTAGTGGTGCGGAAGAACACAGTCGAAAACTGCTGGTTCTTTTTAAAAAGCACAATGATGAAATGAAAAAAATGATTGGTAATGGTGTTGCAAAGGGAACCTGGACCAATTTTAATGCCTCATATAATCACACGGAGGAATTTATTAAATTCAAATACAAGGTGAATGATATCAATATCCTTGCATTGGATATGGATTTTATCAAAGATTTCTATAATTGGTTCCTGGGGGAGAAGCAATTATGTCGTAATTCGGCCTTGAAAAACATTGCTAATATGAAAAAGATCGTTTTGGATGCTAAAGATAGAGGGTGGCTTTTGTCCGATCCATTTGCGAAATTCGATAATAGCCGGGACGAGGTAAATCCTACTTTCCTTACAATGGTGGAATTGGGTAGGATTGCTGAAAAAGAGATCGCCAACGAACGTCTTAGACGCGTAAGAGATGTTTTTGTATTCTGCTGTTTTACAGGGTTAGCCTTTATAGATGTAAAACAATTAAAGCGTAATGAGATCGTTCAGGGTTTTGATGGTGAGTTTTGGATCAGTAAAGATCGGCAAAAGGAAGGGGTTTTGTCTCAGATTCCGCTGTTGCCAATTTGCGTGGATCTGTTGAAGAAATATGAAAATGATCCTGTTTGTCTCGCAAAAGAAATGCTCCTACCTGTTTTAAGTAATCAAAAGTATAACGAATACCTGAAAGAGATTGCGGCAATTTGCAATATTGAAAAGGAATTGACCTCTCACGTTGCACGGCACACATTTGCCACAGCAGTAACTTTGGCAAACGGTGTTCCAATTACCAGCGTAAAGGATATGCTGGGGCATAAAACGCTTAAACAGACTTTGCACTATGCAAGGGTACTGCCAATTCAAATAAGCGAAGATATGAGGATGCTTAGGGCTAGACTTTTAACGATCGGATTTAATGGGCAACAAGTGATATTAAGGCAAGCAAGTTAGTAGATTTTTGTGTCTTTATTCAGTGCTCATTTAGCGTTTCATCTAATTAATGTAATTAACTTTATATAAACTGTGCAATATGCATGAAATAATTGTAAAACGAATGGGGGTGATATGCGGCGAAATTTTAAAGGATGAGCGTCAAAAAAAAGGTATTTCAATTGCCGATCTCTGTCGTTCAACAAAGGTGCCGGAAAAAATTATAGAAGGCATTGAAATGGGAAAATATCTAAATAAGGTCCGGCAATTTGTCAAGATTATTAAGATCTTGAAGTTGTACGAATGTGATATTAGAGATAGAAGCGAAGAGTTATATATTCAAAAATACGGAAGGTCACACTATCGGGATGATGAATTCTTAAATAAAGAACGCTATGCAGATCTGAGCAAATTATTCCCCATATAAATATTGATAGTTTTGAATCGTCAGGAGATAACAGTTGAAGGTAGTAAAACTTTATAGGTACTATTGATATAAAATTTTTGAAATACAACTTACAAGAGTTATTTTAGCCTATCAACTAAAGCTTATGAAATTATTGCTTACTTCGCCGGATGCCTTAATTAATCAGGCCACAGGAAAGTTTTTTGCAGGAATAGAAGATTGTCTTGATCGCTTTATTGAAAATGATGAAAATGTCGTTGTTGTTGTGTCGGTTCACCAAGACAGGTTGGAACTTATACCCAACAAGTTTAATCCATATAACATAAGGGGACAATTAAGAGGCAGCCCTAAATTGATCGAATTATTAACCGAAGAATTGGAGTTGGAGCCTCAAGATATTATCATATTGGGCTGCAAGGACGAGGATGTACATCAAGCAGCAAACTCTAAATTATTACTTTTAAGAGCCTTGTATGCGAAACCAAATAATGCAGATTCTAAGATTTACTCAAAGAGGTATGGAATCGGTATAAAAAATGCGGAAAAGTTAGAATTGTTTTTTACCTTATTTGCGGACTTTTTGGGTAGCTGGTATTATGAATTAGTCGTAAGCCCCAAAATGACAATTTACGCTTTGACTGATGCAGGCACAATAAATAAGAAAATCGACGAAGTCTTAGCTGTAAATAAGTTCAAAAGATGTTTGAAAGAGGGGGATCGAAAAAATAGAGGCGCTTACGTGGTGTACTTTTTGGTCTCAATGTATTTAATTATCAAGGATTTGAATCTTGTGAGTTATTGGTCAATTTACCCGAGTTCTGGGTTGGGAGAAAACGAGGACCTTGATTTTTTTAAAACCAAAGCTTCTCAATTATTTAAAGGTACCGTTAAGGAGCCTATATTAGTTCGCACGAAAGAATCAAGGAAAAGACATTTAAAGTCTAGGGACACTAGAATTAAAGAGGGATGTGATGTTCAGTTCGATACGATTATTTTAAACCCATATTATAGATACAAGTTGAAGGGAAAAGTTATCTGTGTGATAGACGACTTTACTACATACGGAACCTCCGCAGAAACGGCGCGCATTTTATTGGAGCAGGCAGGAGTAAAAAAAATTGTTTTTATTTGTATGGGGAAATTCGGGAGAGAGTATTACAAGTATGATTATGAGCTTACAGGAGATATCTTTGGTAAATATTCATATAAGAAAAAAAACAGAATGGCGCTATCTGGCAGTTTTAAACGGGAAGCAAATGCAGCGTTTATAGAATCTATTAGTCACTTGATTCCATGATTTCAGTTAATGACATATTATTTTATTCTTTTTTAACCGGATACAATGTCGGAGAAATAAATAAAATTATTCGACTCGGGGAAGGTGGGGTAGAGGAATACGTAAAATCGAAAGATGCGTCTGGTATAAAAATATCTGACATTCAAATTTTTAATTGCCGAAAGAACGCAGAAGAGAAGTACCAGGAAATGATGTACTTTGGAATTAAATTTATTCCTTTCAATTCTGAATTATACCCGAAAGAACTTAAGCGCATACCAGCTCCCCCCCCTATGATTTATCTGAAAGGCGAACTGAAAGATGATCATAGTAAGAACATCGCTATTGTAGGCTCTCGTAATGTTTCTAAATATGCAGAGGAAAGTATAAAAGAGTTTATTTCACAGATTTCCGAACGAAAGGTATGTATTGTGTCGGGGCTAGCCTACGGCATAGATTTCTTGGCCCACAAATATTCCTTGAAATATAAGGTTAAAACAATAGCAGTTTTACCTAATGCCCTAAACCATATATATCCCAAAGAACACCTTCCTATGGCCAATCAAATCTTGGATTCTGGGGGAGCGCTTATTGCTGAATTGCCAATTGGAATTAATTTGGGTAAAAGAGGATTTGTTCAACGAAATCGAATTCAATCTGGCTTGTCGGATTTCGTAATTCCTATTGAAATGGGAATCGCCTCTGGAACAATGCATACGATTCAATTTGCATTTAATCAGAAACGGAAGGTTTGTGTTCTTCGGCCTACAGCGGATCAATCGCAACTTCCAGAATATTCAGGGATTCAAACTTTAATTGAGACAAACAGGCAAAAGATTGAAATTGCTGAGAATTTACATGAGCTAAGTCAGTTGATTTTTGAAAGAAGTCATGATACACCCGAGATTGTGAAACCTTCAAAACCTAATGATCACCAACTCAAAATTTATAATGAATCCTCTTCTGATAAAGAAAGTGTAATCATTAAGTTTACGTCTGAAATTAGTGATCTCTCAACTACGCTTGTATCATCTCTTAAAAAACAAATCAGTGATCCAGCATATAATAAGACAAATTCCAAGCTGGATTTTCAACAATTTGAAGTGGACTTGCAAGTCGAGTTTCAGCGCTATCTCTTTGCGTTTTTGGAGAATTTTCCAGCAATTGCTAATCGGGAATTGGAGAAAATATTAAAAAATCAAAAAGCAAAAACTGTCGGCGTTGTGAAAAAAATATTTAACAAATCGGAATTTAGTAAATAAGTCTTTTAACTTTAGATGAATTAAGTTAATTTAATATCATTGTATGTAATATGTGATATGTGTGAAAGGTGGTCAATTTTTGAGCTTCTCCATTGAGAAAAAGTGTCCAATTGTAAGGGGCGGCTCATGAATTTTTACATTTTATATATAGTGATTTTTGATCAATTTTGCCAATTGATAAGTCGTCTAACTAATTTCTACCCTTTTGCTTTGTTAACTTTTTTGAGGTAAGCGACCTGCTTTCAATTTCTTGGAGACCTTTAAAATCTATTGAGAGATTCAATAATATTTTGTTTTTAAAAAACTGACCTTCATCAAGTAAATTGTACATGTTTGATTTTAGCAGAGCGTGGTCCTTAAGATATTTGCCTTCTATTTGAACCTGTAGGGTATCGGCCATCATTTCTTCTGTCTCAAAAGATACATATGATTCATATTGAAAGTGGAATAGGGGTTCGGCAACCAAACAGTACTTTATGAGCTCGATAATTCTATAAATTACTTCGCCTTTGTTGTTCATGTCAACTCGCTTTGATGGAACTTCAATAAGTACTATTTTATCCTTTTTTCTGAAAGAAAGTTTTTTTGCTTTTAATTCTCGATCTACGCAGCCTTTGGTAAATTGCTCTGCAAAATAATCATGTTTCGCGCTTTCGGAAAGAGAAGCGTTACTCCAAATTTTTAAATATTGTTTGTTTGCGTCTTCTCTCCAGGCTTGGCAAAGTTCTGTCGTGGCAAATTCGCTTATGAAAGATTCCCCAATTTCTCTATTCTCCAGAATAAATTCTTTTGCATCTAATCCAAAGATATTAATACTGGCGTTTACAGCGGTAATAAAATCAATCATCGATCTGAGATTTGATAATAATTCCTCATTAGTAAGTTGCAGAACGGCGGTGACTTCTGGATTGGATGACCTTTTTATTTTTTTAAAAGTTACACCTTGGGTATCATATGAAATAGAGTGTGTGCCAGTATGTGAAACTGCATTTCTGATCAACGAATGATAGCCTGCAAACATTTTAGTTCCCTGCAATCTCGACTTAGCATATTCAAACTTTTGAAATTCGGTTGTAGATAAGTTTGTCTCAACGAAATTATTGAAGGTAGCTTCCTTCAATTTCAAGCAAGCGACAATTATTGAAAGATAAGGATCGTAAAGGTCGGACACTATGTTTCGGTACAAGTTGACTATTTGGATTTGCCGAGTTCGGTTTACTGGCGCGCGATCACGTATTATTTCATCTATTTGATTGAAAATGTATTCCTGATGATCATATGTAAGCCGTAAGGCCTTTTGATTTTTAAAAAATATTTCAGTGAGAAAAGAATGCTTGTTAGCCTCAAATGTGCTGTGAAATAAATTAAGGATTTCGATTATTAGCAACTCGCCTGTATGTTTTGATGAAAAATTTTCATTGGATTCCTTTTCTATGATATCTAAACTTTCTGTCAAATGTTTAAAAGAGGAATGATTTAATCTTAAATACTTTTTGTAACTCATTATTTATGGGCTTTATTGATTGGTAATTAAAATATTCTTAAGTTCCGGATCTTTCCATAATAATTCGAATTGTACAAGGTTTAAGAAATAGATAAAGAATATATTTTTTATGTAAATCGTTTTTTCATTCTTAGTTGATTTACCTAGTAAATGAGTCTACGAATGTCACAGGAAGGCCGAATGCCACTAGAAGTTTTGAAGCGGTGTTACCAGAAATAAATGGAATTTGCATTTCTTCACCAACAAATAAAGGGTAATCCTGAAATAGACTCAGTTCATTGCGGCTATCTAATTCAATACAATAAATAAGTCCGTTGATGATGAAGTGAGCAAAATGACTTTTGCCAGTCATCCGCATGTCTGGCTCAGAAATAAAGTTAATTAAGCTGCCATTTAGCTGTTTTAGTCCAATGACTGAAATGCGAAACAGACCAGCTGTTTTGGGGTCTTTGGTTAGAAGTATAGAACGCAAAATAGGCTCTAAGTCTCCCAAATTTATTTTTTATAAAAAATAACGGGAATGCTAAAAATAGCTTACAATGAGTAGTTTACGAGACGGTCTATCGTTGTCGGTAACGATTTAGTAATGGTGCTTATTGCATTCATCTTCACTCAATTTCCTTGTAAATCAATAGCAAATATAAAAAATTTATAGGTTGGTTTGACCATTTTTTCAATCTTTTTATATTGGCTTCCTATTTCATTTAACAGCCCCTATTTAAAAAAATCTTTCCAAAGGTGGGATTGTATCGTGATTGAACTTCATAGTTAAGGCTAATCTTTGTATGCAGATAGATATTGCCTGATTAAAAAAGACCGTAACTATGAGACATCCATTACAAAGCATCGTTGCTGAAATTCAAAAGCAGGAAAGAAAATTATCGTCCGAAGCGTCCAGCTTTATTGATGAGGCGTATAAAATGACGATTTATCTTCAGGAACTATTACACACAGTTAAAGAAGATATAGCGAAAGAGGGGTTTTCCAATGAAGCGGAGGAAATACACTTTTTCAAGCTGGTAAAGCCTAATATTCTCGGCAAGCTCATTTACTATAACAAAGTGTATCGTATTGAAACGGCTTGCCCGGCAGAAAACGGACACCTGCACCAGAGCTACTTCGCTTTACAGCTACGGGAACTAAAACAGGAGTATCAGGAGCATATTTGCAATTCCGAATTTTATAGATATTTCCGTTCCGGTAGAACCGACAAGGACAAACAGTATTACATGCTTGGTAATATCAATTATTATGATGGGTTGAGTAGCTACGTTTTTGAGATTGACCCAAACTTCTCCACTTACTACGATTATAAGGTGGCAAAAATCATCGCCAATGAACTTACCTATAATTACCTCACTACAAAATTAAGTCCCGAACAAAATCCCGATGTTTTACTGCAAAATGAAGAAACGAAAGATATTTTTTGGACACAAACAAAAAATGCCCTTATTGAATTGATTTATGCACTTCATGCCGTGGATGCCATTTCACACGGAAAATTGGGCATCCGCAAAATTAGCATGGTCTTTCAAATCCTGTTCCGTATTTCACTCAAAGACATTCATAACAGCTTCCATCGTATGAAAACCCGTGCTGGCTCACGGACTTTGTTTTTAGACCAGCTTAAATATAGTTTAGAAGAATACATGGATAAAGAAGATAGTTACTAATCTTCTTTCAAATAAGTGTTAAAGGACAGCATCATTTGGTGCTGTCCTTTTTTTGCCCGTTTGCCTATATGTGTGTATAGACAAATCCATTGTTATGAACACCGATTATGAACTTAAAAAATGAAAAAACGCTATAAGACAGCACTTTAAACGAATTGCAAAAAAAATGAAAAAAGTGCCTTTTTGATAGACACCTATCGGACGACAACCCCCGCCAAACACTTCAATTTTGTACAGGACATTAAGATACTGTGCAATGAATATAATAACCATTGAAGAAGAAGTATGGAAGCAGCTTAACGAGCGCATTAAATCCATTAACGAGTACATCCTCAAATTGGATAATACCAGCTACGATAGTCTTTGGCTCAATAACCACGAAGTCTGTCAATACCTCCACATCAGCGAAAAAACGCTTTGGCGTATGCGCTCCAAAGGGGAAATAGCCTATTCCAAAATGTACGGACAATATTACTACACCATAGGAGCCATTAAGGACATGCTCAATGCCCATGCCGTACAGACCAGTGAGGAATATATGCAGGAACTCATGGCTAAGGGCAAAAGCTATATCGAAAAAGGAAGAACCATAAAATCGGGAAATAAATAAAAACGTATTGCTATGAATATAGATAGAATGGAATTTTTTGCGTGGATGGAGCGGATAATGGAGCGTTTCGATGTTCTGAAACAACACATCTTGGACATACAGAGGCAACGCAATACCATAGACGGCGAAGAACTATTGGATAATCAAGACCTCTTGCAAATGCTGAAAATCAGCCACCGCTCATTACAGCGTTACCGTTCGTCCGGTAAGCTACCGTATTACACCATTAGCGGCAAGCTGTACTACAAATTATCAGATGTACACCAATTCATAAGGGATAGTTTCAACGTTCCCCTGCAACGCACAAAGGACAATCAGTGACAAACAATGCCACGTAAGGACAGGTACGGCTATGCCGTATCCACTTCAACTATTTTCGGACGGTAACAATTTAAAATATCAATATTATGAGCGAGCAAACAACAGAAACAGCGCAGCAAGAGCCGCAACAAAACACACAGCAAAACCAGCCGCAAGCCCCTGAACAGCTTTCGGATGTTTTGCTGGTCATGGATAAAGAAAAGAAAACTATCCAAGCGGTTACGGGCATTGACGAAAACGGCAACCTGAAAACCACAGATGCCAATAAGAAGAACCAAAACGAGTTTATGCGGGTGGATAAAAGTGGGGATATATTCTCCAACTTCTTTTCCAACTTTTGGAGGCAACTCAAAGACCCCACCCGCTTTACATTCTTCAAAGTTCCTGCAAAGGATGCCGTTGAAACAGCCGAAAAAATGCAACAACAGGTTAACGCCCCCACCAAAGAGGGCGAAGCTGTTATGGCTAAACATGAGGTCAAAGAGCCAAAGGAACAACAACAAGAAAATAAAAAAGATATGGAAACAGCACAAGAAACACAGGCAAAGCCTGAAACAGCACAGGCAACGCCCCAAGCAAACGACTATCGTTTTAAAGAAAATGATATTGATTGGAAAACGATGGAACAAATAGGCATAACCAAAGAGCGGCTTGTAAAAGACGGTACGATGGAAATGCTGTTAAAGGGCTATAAGACCAATAAGGTTTATCCGGTAGCTATCAATTTTGGTACTGCCGTAATCCGTTCGGAAGCAAGGTTAGGATTGCAAGCCGGAGAAGATGGAAAGCCCGTATTTGTAATGTATGGTGTCCGGCACGAACCCAACCTACATACACCTTTCTTCGGTCACGAGTTTACCAAAGAGGACAGGGATAACCTGCTCAAAACGGGAAATATGGGGCGTGTCGTGGATTTGACCTATCCCAAGACTGGCGAAGTAGTTCCGTCTATTATCAGTATTGACAAGCTGACAAATGAGGTTATAGCCTTACGACAGGATTGGATAAAAGTACCGGACGAAATTAACAAAGTGAAGCTCACTGACCAGCAAAAAATTGATTTATACGAGGGTAAGCAAATTTATTTAGAGAATATGGTTTCGCAGAAAGGGAAAACATTCAGCAGTGATGTTCAATACAATGCCGACAAACGTTACCCGGAATACCTTTTTGACAGAGGCGAAAACTACAAACAATCCCAAAACCACCAACAATCACAAGGTCAATCGCAGGAAAATCCAAGATTATTCAGGGGTAAGGAATTTAACGATGAGCAATATAAAAAGCTCACCGAGGGCAAGACGATTTATGTGGCGGATTTTAAGGACGGGAAAGGACAGCCTTATAAGGGGTACGTCACTTTGAATGCCGACACAGGCAATTATAATTTCAGTTTCAGGAACCCCGACAAACTGAAAGACAAAATTGTTCCGACAGAAACCCATAAAACGCAGGTTGCCGTCAATTCCGAGGGAAAAACCAATGAGGCAACCAAGAATATAAACGAGCCTTTAAAGCCCCAACAAAACGCCCCTATCAACAAACAGCAGCAGGAAAGGCAGCAGCCACCGAAAGAAAATAAATCAAGAGGCGTAAGAAGATAATCACTAAAAAGGAAAAGACATGAAAGCAATTATTGCAGAAAAACCAAGCGTAGCCCGTGAGATAGCCGCCTTGTTGGGAGCCACCGATAAAAAGGATGGCTATATAAAAGGCAACGGCTATCAGGTTACGTGGGCATTCGGGCATTTGGTAGGATTGGCTATGCCGGAAGATTATGGGTTATCGGGTTTCCAAAGGGAAGCCCTGCCCATATTGCCCAACCCTTTTTTACTGACGGTACGGAAAGTAAGAAAGGAAAAGTCTTATGTTCCCGATAGCGGAGCGGTAAAACAGTTGAAAACCATTGAGCAGGTTATCGGTCGCTGCGATAGCATTATCGTTGCTACCGATGCCGGACGTGAGGGTGAACTCATTTTCAGGTACATTTATGAATACCTGAAATGCAGCAAGCCCTTCCAACGCTTATGGATAAGTTCACTGACCGAAAAAGCCATAAAACAGGGGTTTGATAACCTGAAACCCGGAAGTGATTTTGACGGTCTGTATCGAGCCGGACAAGGACGGAGCCAAGCCGATTGGCTTGTCGGCATCAATGCTTCGCAGGCATTGAGCATTGCAGGGCGTGGCGTGTACTCGCTCGGACGTGTACAAACGCCCACGCTTGCCCTTATCTGCAAACGGTATTTGGAAAACAAAAACTTTACCGTCAAAAAATATTGGCAGGTGCAGTTAGAACACCGCAAAGAATTTGTGGATTTCAAAAGCCTTTCCAAAACCAAATGGGAAGATAAAAAGCTGGCAGACGATACGCTCAAATCCATTGAACGTGCCGGAACCGCTACCGTTACGGCAGTAGAAACCAAGACGGTTACAGAACAACCGCCATTACTTTTTGACCTGACAGGCTTGCAAAAGGAAGCGAACAAAAGGCTATTTCTAACAGCCGAAGAAACGCTGAACATTGCCCAAAGCCTGTACGAAAAGAAATTGATTACCTATCCACGCACCGGGAGCAAATATATCCCCGAAGATATTTGGGCAGAAATCCCCGCTTTGGTAAGGTCGTTGGAAGCAAGGGCATCTTGTAAAGAGGCGGTTGGGAAACTGAAATGGGGTCGTTTCAATAAACGTATCGTTAACGATGTAAAGGTAACAGACCATCACGGTCTGCTCATTACTGAAACCATCCCCTCCGCATTGCCCTCAAATGAAGAAGCTATATACGATATGATTGCCCTGCGCTTGCTGGAAGCCCTCTCACAAGCCTGTACCAAAGAAATAACGGACGTTACCTTACAGGCTTTGCATTATGATTTTGTCCTGAAAGGGACTAAAATTCTCGATGCGGGCTGGCGTGGTATCAAAAAACACTTTAATGAGGATGACAGTGAGCCAGTACAGGAATTGCCGCAATTAAAAACAGGCGATGAATTGAAAATAAAGAGTGCCGGGGTGCTGGAGAAGAAGACCAAGCCGCCCGTACTTTACACGGAAGCGGACTTGTTGTCTGCAATGGAAAATGCCGGAAAGGAAATAGCGAACGAAGATGAGCGTAAAGCCTTGCAAGGTATCGGCATCGGTACACCAGCCACAAGAGCCGCCATTATTGAAACCCTTTTTAAAAGGGATTATATCAAGCGTGAAAAAAAATCCCTCGTTCCCACTGAAAAGGGATTGCAGGTATATGAAGCCGTAAAGGACAAAAGGATTGCCGATGTTGCCATGACTGCCGAATGGGAAGTGGCTTTGCAAAAGATTGAGAACAACGAAGCGGATGCAATGGGCTTTCATCAATCTATGGAAGCCTATACCTCGTCCGTTACGCAGGAACTTTTGAGCATTAGCATTGCTGGCGAAAATCAGCCCGAATTGACCTGCCCCAAATGCAAGGCACAAAAGCTGCTCATTCGGGACAAGATTGTCAAATGTCCCGATGAGGCTTGCAGCTGGCTTCAATTCCGCAATGTGTGCCGGGTACAGTTGAGCCTTGCCGAAATAGAGAACCTCGTAAATAAAGGCAAAACCAGCCTAATCAAAGGCATGAAAAGCAAAGCAGGTAAAAAATTCGATGCCTATATCGTATTGAAAGAAAACTGCGAAAGCTCTTTTGAATTTGACAACAACACCCGCAAAAAGAAATGAACAGCGCAATCATAAGTCAAAAGGATATAGAAAACCTTATCTATACGGTACGGGGCAAACAGGTCATGGTTGACAAAGACCTGGCTGCGCTCTATCAGGTGGAAACCAAAATACTGAACAAAGCCGTAAAAAGGAATATCGAGCGTTTTCCCGAAACATTCTGCTTCCAATTGAATGATGAGGAAAGCGAAACTTTGAGGTTCCAAACTGGAACCTCAAACGCCGGACGTGGTGGACGGCGTTATTTAGCCTACGTGTTTACGGAACAAGGGGTCGCCATGCTGTCCGCAGTATTGCGCAGCGATACAGCCGTAAAGGTGAGCATTGAGATAATGAATGCCTTTGTGGAAATGCGAAAACTGTTACTGGATAATGCAGCATTGTTCTACCGCATGGATAAAATCGAACTCAAACAGATTGAAGCAGACAGCAAGTTTGAGGAAATATTTAAAGCATTGGATAGCGGGAAGCTGCACAGCGAAAAGGGCGTATTTTATGACGGGCAAATATTCGATGCCTATGCCTTTGTTTCGGATATTATACGGAGCGCCAAAAGGTCAATTATCCTAATTGACAACTATGTGGACGATACGGTGCTTACGCTACTCGGAAAGCGTGGGCAAACCGTATCTGCCACTATTTACACCAAAAGCATCAGCAATCAGTTACAACTCGATGTGCAACGCTACAACAGCCAATACCCGGCTATAACCGTTCACGCTTTTACCCATGCCCATGACCGTTTCCTCATTATTGACGGTACGGAACTGTACCACATCGGGGCATCATTAAAGGATTTGGGCAAGAAATGGTTTGCCTTTTCGAGAATGGATATTGAAGTAAGCAAAATGCTTCAAGTGCTTAGTCAGACTTAGGATAATTTAATTAGTGGATTTCCAAAGCTACATTATTGCCTAATCTTTCTGCCCATTGTCGTAAGAACTTGTAAGCCACGTTTTGCACAATGGGTAGCTGGCTAATTACGGCTTCCACATATTGTATATCCACTGTAACACCACCGTGCGCAATTTTATTCCGTATGTCGTTATTGTCATTTACCCATCTATCGTTCCCATTAATATATTCCCAATCGGCGCATTCACCCCAAAGGGTTATAAAGCAATCCCATATTTTATTTATTATCCCTTGTCGTGTTCGTGCGTTATCGTTACAATAACCATCGGATACTACGCTAATGGCATTCCAAAAAGCTAAAAATTTATCAAAAGGGTCTTCAGTATATAAACCCTTTCTATACCAGCTAAATGCTCTTAATAACTTATTCTCATTGAGGTTTAAATCACGGGCAACCCTAAAGCAATAGATAAATTCTTCACGATTTATTACAGCCCGGACATTATTTCCATTTTCAAGTTGTCTATATTGATTTAGACTTACATTAAGCGGAGAGTTGGTTCTAATTGCTAAAATGTCCAGCATTTTACCAATAAAAAGCAAAGCTACTTTGTAGGCTCGGTCTTGGTCTGCCGTAAATACAGTAGTAGAGATTATAAAACCCTGCTTATGTGGTTTAATTGAAATATCGCTGCGAAAAATATTTCCCAAATCAAGTTCTTTTTCGGTACTGAATTGGATTGCTCTTTTAACCGTTACACTACCATATACCAAAAGCTCTACGTCAAATATTCTCATTATTTTTCTTATTTAGATGTTCTTCCTGCAAAATAATTGTGTCCATGAATGGTACTATTTTACTAAAAGGCTTAACAAAAATTGATTTTGTTCCCTCATTCACGGAACATAAAACTCCTAAACATTTTCCGTCCTGATTTAATACTGGAGAACCGCTTAATCCTGCCCAATCCTCATAATCAGAAATCTCCTTATCAGTATTCAACAATAAATAGTCGCCATAGGAATTTATGTATTTTAACTCGTTCTTAAACGTTGTATCTCTGTGGAGAAATAATCCTTTAAAGTGAGGTCTAATCTTGCCAAAAATATAATAGGTATCTATTTCACTTGGCTCAATCATATGTTCTTCGAGAAACTCAAATTTTGGTTGATTTTTTGAAACAAGCGGTTTGCCCTCTTGGTCTGGTATCTCCTCGTCAGTAACAAATGGAGCTACAAACTTCGTACTATCGACCATGCTAATAGCAACATCCAATAACTGCATATTCAGGTCTTCTTTTGAAATATCAAAACTGCTCATATAGTAAAATCCTCCAACTGGCGTGATAACTGTGGAGAAATTATCTCTATTGCTAATATTATTGAATATGCCTACATAATTATCAACTCCTGTTCTCTCGTTTATTCTATGGTCTTCAATATGAATATTGTGGTCGGCGGTCAAAAAAAACAGCTTCTCTTTATAATTTATAAAGAACCCAGCACCAAATGCCAAAGGGTTACTTTGAAATGAGGGTTCTTTAGATATAACTATCTGATAGGTTGTTTTAACCAATATTTCCGTTAGCGGAAATTCTCTTTCTACTAATTCTTTCATTTAGCAAATTTAGAAATATATTCTTTGGGGATTGTTCATAAATCTGCCAAATCCTGCCACCCAAAGCCAACTCCTACCGCTTTGGGTATGGCAGCCTGCAACCATAATATTTTAGCTACTCATTGAAAATTTTAAACAAAATCAATATGAGTACACAGCAAAAAGACCTCTCTTATTTTACGCTAAGGTTACAGGAATTACTAAACACCAGCTTCCCGGAAAAAGCACACGACAAGAAATTTATCGAGCAACGCTCCAAGTGGGCGGCGAACGCCTATGAGGGCGCATTTCGTTCGGGAAACCCCGCCAGCCAGTGCGACCACATCGCAGATTATATACTCTTTGAGGGGCTTCACTATTCCAAATTCGACACCGTTTTTCAAGTGGTCTGCAATGAGTTTAGCAGCATCATGCTGGACGAGGAACTGCGCCCGTTCGCACTAAAGATGCTGCCCATCTGCGAACCCGTATTTGCCAAATACGTGCTTACGGATGACTTCGCCTACACTACTGACCACGACCTGCTCTATACGGAAATTACGGGAACCATAGCCATTCATATCGAGGACTATGGCATTTAATCAACGTGAACACCTGAAACAGAATATCGAGGCGTTACGGGTCATGTTCAGGTTGGAAAAGGAAAAACGCCAAGCTACCGAAGCCGAACGGCAGCAGCTTTTGCTATATAGTGGTTTCGGTGGGCTAAAATTCATCTTAAACCCCGCAGACAATCCAACAGATATAAAGCAATGGAAAGATTATGAGCGGACGTACTTTGAGGAAACGCAGGAACTGCACCGTGTGCTGAAAGAAAATGCCGGAGACGAAAGACAATACAAACATTACGTGGACAGTATGCGTAGTTCGGTGCTTACGGCATTCTATACCCCGCCCGAAATAATTAATACCCTATCCGATGCGCTCAAAGAAAACGGTATAGAAATACAGAAGTTTTTAGAACCATCGGCGGGTGTTGGTGGGTTTATCCGGTCTTTTACAGATAAGGGCGTATCGCAGGTTACGGCTTATGAAAAAGACCTGCTTACAGGTAAAATCCTCAAACAGCTATACCCCGACAGGAATGTGCGCATAAGCGGTTTTGAAGAAATACCCGAAAGGGAGCTGAACAGCTATGATGTGGTCGCCAGTAATATCCCGTTTGGTACAAGTTCGGTCTTTGACCTTTCGTATTCACGCGGCAGTGACCCGGCAAGAGCGCAGGCAGCAAGGGGCATCCACAATTACTTTTTCTTAAAGGGAACGGACACGCTACGGGATGGCGGTATGCTCGCTTTCATCACCTCACAGGGCGTTTTGGATAGCCCAAGCAATAAGCCTATACGGGAGGCATTGATGAAAGAGCATAACCTTGTTTCGGTGGTACGACTACCGAACAATCTGTTTATGGATTACGCCGGAACGGAAGTAGGAAGCGACCTTATCGTACTGCAAAAGAATACGGACAAGCAAGGTCTTTCCGAAAGGGAAAAAGACTTTTGCGATACGCTGTTAACAAAACACAATGACCATGTAAACGCCTATATGCATTACAATGGTACGGTCGTTTTCAATGAAATTATACAATCTACCGACCTGTACGGAAAACCCTATACTGTATATGTTCATAATGGCGGCGTGGAAGAAATTGCAAATGAAGCAAAGAAAATACTGGATGGAGATTTTAAAGAGTATCTGAATATAAATCTTTACAAAGGGCTTTCGCCCGATGAGCCTAACATACAGCCGGATATTACCCCGCCGCAAACACCGACACCCATACAGCCTGCTACCGGCATCGTAAGGGATGAAGTGCCGCAACCCTCTTTATTCAATTTTACACCTCCGGTGGCGGCTCAACCCGCAATGAACAATGCGCAGGATGGCATGACTGCGGTAGCAGATCTGCCATCCAAGCCGGAAGAAGTACAATTGAATTTATTCGACCTTTTTGGAGGTGCGCCACAGGCTACCGTTATTTCCCGACCGAAAAGGGCTAAGAGAAGAACGACCGTTACCAAGAAAAAAACGGGCAACGGTCCGCATCAGCCGGGGCTATTTGATTATATACCCCTGCGCACGCCAAAGGAGGAAACGCCAAAGCCTCCGACAACGCCACGAACAACCGGACAAGCAACCGGGATTGGCGATTTGTTTTCGCCTATCGGTATCAACAGTAAAGGGGAAATAGAGGAAAGACCGAAAAAAGAACCTGCTCCGGCAAATGATAACGTAATCCCTGAACCTGCCCCGTACTCCGGCGAACTGCAATCATTCCACCGGGATGATTGCCTTGTGATGGATAATGGTTTTGTAGGGCATTTGAGGGATGTGGATATATCTGATGGTAAAGCGGTTTTTCACCCGCTATCCCTGCCAGCCAATCAGAAAGCAAGAACCGAAGCGTATATAGGATTGCGGGATGCCTATCAGCAGTTATACAATGAGGAAGCGCAGCACCATACCGAATACAAGCAGGAACGGGAAACGCTGAACCGCCTCTATGATGATTTTCTAAAGAAATACGGCAACCTGAACAGTGCCGACAATATCAAATTGATTAAGACCGACACCGCTGGCAAAGAAGTACCCTATTTAGAGCGTGTTGTGGGCGGTGTGGTACATAAGGCAGATATATTCCACAAGCCTGTAAGTTTTTCAACGACCACACTTGCAACGGATAACCCGGACGAAGCGTTAGCGGCATCGCTCAACAAGTACGGCACGGTGGATTTGGGCTATATGTCAGAAATAAGCGGGATGTCTGCCGAAGATTTAAAAGATGCGCTGCATGGCCGCATCTTTTACAATCCTGTACAAAAGGAATACGAGATAGCCGAAAAATGGGTTTCGGGCAACGTAATTGAGAAAGCCGAAGATGTGCGGGCGTACATTTCCGGGCAACCGGAAGACAAGGAAGCTGCCGCAAGCCTCAAAGCCCTCGAAGAAGCCAAACCCCGCAGGATAGAGTTTGACGAACTTGATTTTAACCTCGGCGAACGCTGGATACCTACGGGCATTTATAACCGCTTTGCTTCGCACCTGTTTGATACGGATATACGCATCCATTACTCTGAAAGTTCCGATGACTTTTCCATCCATTGCGACCGTAAGAATATCCATATCACCGAAAAGTATGCTATCAAATCGGAAAGCCGAACGTTTGACGGCGTTACCCTGCTGAAACATGCCCTTGTCAATACCACGCCTGACATCACCAAAAAAGTAATCATAGATGACAGGGAAGTAAAGGTGCGGGACATGGAAGCCATACAAATGGCTAATAGCAAAATTGACGAGATACGCAGGGAATTTACGGATTGGCTCTTTGCGCAGAACGATGAGTTTAAGCAAAGGTTAACCGACAAATACAACGATACTTTTAACTGTTTTGTCCGTCCGCAGTATGACGGCAGCCATCAGGACTTTCCGGGGCTTGACCGCAAGGCTTTGGGCATTGAAGACCTGTACCCAAGCCAAAAGGATGCCGTTTGGATGATTAAGATGAACGGCGGTGCTATCTGCGACCACGAAGTCGGTGCAGGTAAAACGCTCATCATGTGTACGGCAGCGCAAGAAATGAAGCGTTTGGGGCTGGCACATAAACCGATAATCATCGGGTTAAAAGCCAATGTGCATGAGATAGCGGAAACCTACCGCAAAGCCTATCCCCATGCCAAAATATTATATCCCGGCAAGGAAGATTTTACCCCGAAGAAACGCCTGCGCATTTTCGGGGATATTAAAAACAACGATTGGGATTGCATCATCTTAACACATGACCAATTCGGGATGATACCACAATCTCCCGAAATGCAAAAGCAGATTTTAGAAGCGGAACTGGAAAGCGTGGAAGATAACCTTGCCGCTTTGAAAGCGCAGGGCAAAGAAGTTTCAAGGGGGATGCTCAAAGGGGTCATTGTCCGTAAACAGAATTTAGAGGTTAAGCTAAAAACACTGGAGCATGACATCGAAAACCGTAAGGACGATGTTGTGGACTTCAAAATGATGGGCATTGACCATATTTTTGTGGACGAAAGCCACCGTTTTAAAAACCTCATGTTCAACACAAGGCATGAGCGTGTAGCGGGTTTGGGCAATATGGCAGGTAGCCAAAAGGCGTTAAACCTGCTGTTTGCCCTGCGCACCATTCAGGAGCGCACAGGCAAAGACCTGGGCGCAACGTTCCTTTCGGGTACGACCATTAGCAACTCACTTACAGAACTGTATTTGCTCTTTAAATACCTGCGCCCTAAAGCAATGGAAAAACAGGGCATCAACTGTTTTGATGCGTGGGCAGCCATATACGCCCGTAAGACTACCGATTATGAATTTTCGGTAGCGAACAATATCGTTTCAAAAGAGCGTTTCCGCTTCTTTATCAAAGTGCCGGAACTGGCGCAGTTCTATTCGGAAATTACGGACTACCGGACGGCAAAGGATATAGGTATAGACCGCCCCGAAAAAAACGAAATACTGTATCATATCCCGCCCACGCCGGAGCAGGAGGTTTTTATTCAAAAGTTGATGGAGTTTGCCAAAACGGGAAATGCGGAACTTTTGGGCAGACCTCCACTAAGCGAAAGTGAAGAAAAAGCAAAGATGCTGATTGCGACAGACTACGCCCGAAAGATGTCGCTGGATATGCGGATGATTAGCCGGGCTTACGAAGACCACCCGGACAATAAAGCCTCGCACTGTGCGGCTAATATTGCCAAATACTACAACAAATATGATGCGCAGAAAGGAACGCAGTTCGTTTTCTCCGACCTCGGTACTTACAAGCCCGGAGAATGGAACATATACTCTGAAATCAAGCGCAAGCTGGTGGAAGACCACGGCATCCCTGCGCACGAAATACGGTTTATTCAGGAGGCTAAAAATGAGAAGCAGCGCAAGGAACTTATCAGGGATGTAAACGAGGGAAAAATACGGGTGCTGTTCGGCTCTACCGAAATGCTCGGTACGGGTGTAAATGCGCAAAAGCGGGCGGTTGCCGTTCACCATTTGGATATACCGTGGCGACCAAGCGACCTTGCCCAACGGGACGGCAGGGCTATCCGGAAAGGCAATGAGATTGCCAAATTCTTTGCCGATAACAAAGTAGATATTTTCATCTACGCCGTAGAAAAATCGCTGGATAGCTACAAATTCAATACCCTGTACAATAAGCAGGTATTTATCGAACAATTAAAGAGCAACAGCCTCGGCAAACGCACCATTGACGAGGGCGGCATGGACGAAAAAACAGGCATGAACTTTTCGGAATATGTGGCGATACTATCGGGCAATACAGACCTTTTGGAAAAAGCAAAGCTCGAAAAGCAGATTGCCGGACTGGAAAGCGAACGGCAGGCGCACAACCGTTCCAAATCATCTTCCAAATACAAGCTGGAAGATACCATTGTCTCACTGGAAAGTACGCAGGCACGGTTTGACCGTATGAGCCTCGATTGGCAAAACCTGCAACAGCGCATACAGAAAAACAAAGACGGGGAAATACTCAATCCAGTGCAGCTTACCGGGTTGCCACCCAATGCCGATGTAAAACAGATTGGGGCGAAACTTAACCAGCTTTCCGAAAAAGCCCGTACCGCAGGGCAGTATGAGGAAATCGGTACGCTGTACGGCTTTACGCTACTGGTCAAAACCGAACTTTCGGAAAAGGACAGCACTACGCTGGAAAGGGATAACCGTTTCTTTGTTCAGGGCGAGGGTAATATCAAGTACACGTTCAATAACGGTAAGATGGCGGGCGAAGCAAAAACGGCATCGCTCAATTTTCTGAATGCGCTCCAAAAGATACCGGGTATCTTAGAGCAGGAACAGAAGAAAATTGACGGGCTGCAAAAAGACCTCCCCATTCTTCAGGAAGTAGTGAACGGCACATGGAAGAAAGAGCAGACTTTGAGCGACCTTAAAACGGAACTGGCGGCGGTTGAAAGGAAAATACAATTATCCATAAAGCCGGAAACCGATACCGAAGCGGAGCAGCCGGAGCAGGTCGAAAAGCAGGCGCAGAACAATTCGGAAGCGATAGTACGTGTTAAGGGCATCCACTTACCCCGTGGAGTACTATAATTATACTTTTAACTCACCAATGATTAAATAAATTTTACCCAAGTTTCCCCCAACTTGGGTTTTTTATTCATTTATATGGGTAAGATTTGTATTACCAAATTAAATCCCATCCTTTCGGAAATAGAGATTATTATATAAAAATGGTCGTTTTGACATAAGGAGCAAGGGATTTAAAGGGTGTCCGATATGAAAATAAAAGCCACCTATGGAAATACCTTATATCCTAAAATTAGTAACCGGGTTTAGAAAGCAGAAACTAAGCCTCAACAATCTACCGGAGTGGAGTAAATTTCCGTTGCCCTTTGCCAGTGAAAGACAAGTCTTTACTTTGCCACAATTTGAGTTGTTAAGCCAGCAACTTAAAAACGTTCCTTTCTTTATAGATTTGGTTCAGCTTAACGTAACCGAACCCGCTTATATTCCCTTTGATATTAGCGAGCGGCAATTATACCTGTACTTTATGCTCAAAGGGAGCCTACTGTATATGACGGAAGAACACAAGCCGATTATAAGGACGCAGGCTAACACTTTCTTGATGTCTTATTACGATACGGGCAGGTATTTTGCCTATGCCGAGAAAGGGGTGCATATTTGCCTTGTGGTAAGCATCCTGCCCGAATGGATAGAAAGCATGTACCACAATTACCCTAACCTGCAATATATCCTGCACCGCTTTAAAAATGATACCCGTCCTTATGATACCATGTATCAATGCCGGATGGATAGAAAAATACACCGATGGCTGTATAAGATATACAGCTACTCGCAAAATAATATCGGTGCTTTGGATGGCAACCTCCGCAAGTACATCAGTTATCTGCTGGAATATTACGATAGCGTATTGGAACAACAAAAATCTGACCTTGCCTATAAAATCAAAACCCATATTCAGGAACATTATACCGATAATGCCCTAACTGTAAAATCCCTTTCAGAATACTTTTTTGTTACGGAACGTACCTTGCTCAACATCTTTAAACGTCAGTATCGTATGAGCGTACAGGATTTTATTACCGACCTCCGCATGACCCATGCCCTGTTATTAATGGAACAGGGAACGGGCATAAAAGACGTATATATGGCAGTTGGCTACACTAATGAAAGACCATTCCGTACGGCTTTGGAGCGATACCTTAAACGGAAGTAAGAGAATTTCCCATAAATTGATAAAATCGGAAAATTTCTTACACAAATTTGCTCGATTTTTACCGATTTTGTCTTTCCCACGCTTTCCGCTTTGATGAACTTTGTATCAAAGGATGGGATAAAACCCTCGTAACGGAAAAGGCAATGGAAACGACAGCTACACATCAGACCAAACAAAAGAGAAACCGGATAACGCTTCACATCGTTATTGTTCTCTTGCTGCTTCTATGGATACCTGTAAGTATAGATAAAGTATCAGACTTTGCAGCTTTTAAAAACAATATACTTAATCAGCCTTTTTCTGACGATTTAGGGTACATTCTTATTTACACGCTTCCGGGTTTGGAAATATTAATTGCTATTGCATTGGTTACTGAAAAATTCCGCAAAGCGGGTTTAATACTATCCACTTTATTAATGACTGCCTTTACAGGCTACATCGCTGCGGCTCTGTTGGGTGCATGGGAAGAATTGCCCTGCGGATGTGGCTCGGTGATTAGCGGCATGAACTGGACACAGCATTTTTTCTTTAACCTCCTTTTTCTGTCTTTAAGCATTTGGGGGCTTTACTTATGGTACAAATTACGAAGTAGCAACGCCGGAGGCGAAGCTATCGAGGGCGCGTCTGCCAAAAGACATATAAAAAAGTATTCTTTAACATCAAAATTTTGAAGCAATGAAAAGATTAAAAATGAACCTTTTTGCTATCGTAGCGTTAGCAATTGCCGCAGTAACTATGTCATTTAAAATGGCAGATAACTCCACCTTAGCAGGTGAGAAATGGTTTGAGTACACCGATGAAACCGGAGACGGAAACATCAACAATCCCGACAACTACGTGCTTGCCAATGGAAATGGCAACTCGCAGCCACCATGTCCCACTGGCGATGAAGAAAGGTGCGCTGTTCAGGCTCAACCACAAACAGGAGATACTGACCACCCCAATTTAAGTACTATTGTAGATACTAAGTTGAGAAAGCAGCAGTAAAAAGTAAAAAGCAATGATTTCAGAACGCTAAAGGGCTTAACTCTTTAGCGTTCATTTTGTTGCATACCATTGTTTAATATTACACTATTTGGTATAGGCAAAACATATTTTGGGCTATTTGGCTCCAAAGTATATATCTTTCCATCTATATCCCTTGTTATCGTTTTTGCGAAACGGCTGTCTTTGTTTAATCTTCTTAAATCAGACCATCGTAGCCCCCGCCATATCAATTCCTTTCTGCGCTCATCTAATACAAACCTTAATACAGCTTCATCATTATCTGAACTAAAAGGGACGAACGTACTGTTATAACGGTTTTTTAATAGTTCGTTTATCGTCTGCAAAGCAGTGGCTATATGCCCTGCTCTTGCTTCACATTCAGCTTTTATCAGATAGATTTCGTTGGTAGAAATTCCGGCAAACCACATACCCGAATTGCCGTCATAATTTCCTCTGAAAGAATAGTAGCCTGCTCTACTTCTAAAAAATGCTGTCTTTCTAAGGTCATTTGCTGCATAAGAATTGTACAACTCGTTATCAATTCTTCCGTTGGTTATGTTCATAACCTGCCGCCCTTGGTCATTTGCATGAAAAATAACCTCTACATTAAATCGGGGTATCGGGAATGAAGTAGCAGACCCCATTGTTAAGGTGTTGTAATCGAGCAATGAATTTGAGTAGCTTAAACAGCTATCTGCATAGGACAACGCTTTCTCATAATCTTCCATTGACAAATAGATACGTGCCAATAGCGCATAAGCAGCCTGTTTTGTAGGTGTTGTTTTATAGTCGCCTTTTACGGACAAAACGGAAGCTGCCCGGTTTAAGTCTGCAATAATTTTTGAATAAGTTTCCTCAACGGTTGAACGTTTAGATTTCTCATTAATATCCGGTTTTAAACGGAGCGGAATACCCAAATCTGTATGGGAAGTGTTCTTATCATAAGGCTTTGCCCATAGCTGCGCCACATTATAAAAAGCAAAAGAACGGAAAAACAAAGTCTCGCCCTCAATCTGACTTTTTTCTGCTGGTACAGGCGCAATTTTTTCCAATTGCTCCAATATTAGATTGCAATAGTAGATAGTGGAATACATCATTGACCATTCGTTGACCTCGCTATCATTAAAAACATCATCATTAAAAATGTAAATGTTCTTTGCAGTTAGCGATACAAAAGTGTTCCAATTGATCGTTTGTACAAATTGATTATCTGTAGCCGCATCCTGAAGTGATGGATACCAGCTATTCATCCGTTCTGTATTGTTCAGTAAAGCACGTAAATCAGCAACCGTGGCTGGCACAACAAGTGCTTTATCGGGCTTTACGTCTAAGTATTTTTCACAGCCTGTTAATGTAATTATGAAAAACAATAGTATAAATATATATCGTGTCATGGTTTTAAATTTTATAAGCCCGCTCTTAGACCAAATGAAAATGTTTTTAATGGTGACAAATTCCCAAATTCCGGGTCAACATTATGTTTGTCCGCTTTCCACAGTACGCCCAAATTAGTGGCATACATTATAACCTCCAGTCTTTTTAGATGCCACTTGTTTTCTAATGACTTTATTTGATAACTAAGATTGATGTCCTGTAAACGTATGTTATCCCCCTTTGAAATCAGTACTTCGGACTGTGGATAGAAAAAGCCGTCTCGATTGGTATTGAGCGGATATACCATTGATGGCACTTGGGTTGTTTTTTCATCGCCCGGCTTTTGCCATCTTAAATTGTAATCCGAATTGAAGCCTGTACCATTATAAAGTGCAGTATAAAACACACTATTTCTTTTAAAGAAGAAACCCAACTTATAGCTGATATTGAATGACAGGCTTAACCCTTTCCATGAAAACGTATTTCTTAGGGAACCAAAATGAGTAGGTGTAGCCGAACCGTAATAAATTAGTTCTTCGGGTGTGGTTTCATTGCGTATGGCAGCGTAATCTTTGCTTACATTGCCATGCAAATATCCCATAGGGTCACCCGTTTCGGGGTCAAGACCAGCCCATTGAAGCGCAAAAATGGAGTACACAGGTTTTCCAATAATGGGCGAAATTATTTGACCTCCGTTAAGATAGTTGTTAAGGTCATTAGTTTGTGATAAGTATTCAGTCACTTTGGTCTTTACGAAACTGTATAGAAAATCAGTTCGCCATTGGAGGGCTTTTTGGATATTAATACTATGCAATTGTATATCTAAACCCTTACCCGTCATAGATGCTGAATTTCCAAGATAATTGAACGTGCTTGTGACTGGATTTATCGCTCCGGTTGTTTGGTCAATGGGCATATACCCGATAAGGTCAGTGTTTTTCTTACGATAATATTCCAACGTTCCGCTCAACCTTTGTCCTTTTAGAGCAAAGTCAAGCCCTACGTTAAATTGCCCGTTTTTCTCCCACCTAAGATTTTCATTTGGTGGATTGCGTAAATCCCCAAAAGGGATATTAATGATTGGGTTATTAACGCTGCTATTGTATCGCATTATTGGAAGCGCAGAAACGTTCCTATTCAGGTTGCCACTAAAGCCATAGGTTGCCCGTAGCTTTAACAGGTCAAGCCAGCTAATATTTAAAAACCGCTCGTTGGTAAGAAACCAACTACCGCCAACAGACCAAAGCGGGGTAAATTTTTGATTGCTCCTTACGCCGAACAAATTAGAACCATCTTGCCTTGCGCTAACGTTTAAATTATATCGGTTGTCAAAAGTATAAGCCCAATTGGTATAAAGAGACACAAACCTATCGTTTAATTCGGAAGGGGAATTGATGTACGGTATTTTAGAAATTCCTCCGTTGGGACTGTATAAAGGATATTCTACATCATAATTTACGCCCGCTACTGTTAAAATATCCGCATTGTAACCAAATTGCTGTGATAGTGTTGAAGTGGTAGTAGCTTGTCGTGCTTCTGCTCCTGCAAGTCCTGTTAGTTGATGTTTATTCCAAGTTTTGGAATAATTTAACTGCAAGCGCAGGGATTGCGACGTAAGGCTACTTGCTGTTTCGTCTAAAATATCTCCCAATGGTACAGGGCGGTACAATTCCTCATTAGTACCTATTTGCGTATAGGTGTTTATCATGTTACGGGTATAATAAGAAGCCATGCTATGTAAGTCCTTACCCGTTCCCTGCGCATTTTCATACTGATATTTTAGTTCTGCATTCAGTCCCTTGCCAATGTTGTAATTAAGCCCTGTATTTATAAGGATGCTGTTTGTTGTTTGCTTATTATTGACAAGGTTTATCTCGTCCAATGGGCGGTACGTCCAATCTAACAAGCCCTTTTGCTCTGTTTCCTGTAAATATTGGGAGCGAAAGTATCTATCTATCGGTAACGCATTTCCGTTGTCGTCCGCAAAGCGGGCATAAGGATATATGGATGAAAAATTTGTAGTTCTTCCGGCTTCATTTAAAGTGTGGGTAAATAATAGCGCAGCATCCAAACTTAATTTTTGGGAAAGTTTGATGTTATTATCGGAGCGGAGACTATACCGTTTATATTTTCCATCTGTGGTACTAATGTTATCATCGTAGCCACCCGATAGGTAATAGCTTGTTCTATCATTCTGTCCGCTAACATTTAACGAATACTGTTGGTTTATTCCTTTCCGATAAACGTATTTATTCAACTCACGGCGAATATCATATTGTTCCAATTGGTTTAGACCTTGTTGCAAATCAGCATCACTAATAAGTCCGTTCTTATGCTGGTACATCAACTCCACTGCGGGGGATAAAGGAACGTAACCTAACTGCTCATTGGCATCGTAAAAGTTATTCCCAAATAGCATTTTTTCTACCCCAATATAATCCGCAGAAGACATATAAGGCAGTTGCATCATATCCGGCTTTTGGACTAAGGTCATATTGCTGTTAAAAGATATGGTAGTCGGCTGGTTACGTTTGGCTTTCTTGGTGGTAATTACAATTACACCATTTCCTGCTCTTACGCCCCATATAGATGCTGCCGTAGCATCTTTTAGAATGGTAATATCTTCTATATCGTTTGGATTGATGTTATTAATATCTCCCTCATAAGGAAAGTTGTTTAATATGATTAGTGGTTGCCTGTCAGAAAAGATTGTGCTTAACCCACGAATGCTTATTTCTCGTGTACCTCCGAGTGCCCTGTTATCAAACATGACCGAACTGGCTATACCATCTAATCTGCTCAATACATCGGTAGAAATTTGACGGTTAAAAAGTTGGTTGTCTATATGGTCAAATGACCCTGTGGCTCTTTCTTTGGGTATTTTCTGAATACCCGTAGAAACCACTACTTCGCTTAACGTATTACTTGCTGAATGCAGGTAAATTGTTAACGGTTGTCGTGGCGCCGTATTGAGTGTAAAAGTTGTATCTTTTAATCCAACATAGCTAATACCAACGATTAATGGAAAGCTGACATTTAACGCCTGAAAATTTCCCTCATCATCGCTGTACACGACCTTTTCCTGCCCGTTATTGGATAATCTAATCGTTGCGCCTGCTATTGGCAGCCCATTATCATTGTGAATGACCTTGCCCTGAACATTCGTTGAGTTTTGCGCTAAAGTGGTTAACGCTGAAAACAGTAATAGTATAATAGTAATTGTTCTGTTCATGGATGTTATTATGGTTTATAGTTCAGAAATGACAAATAAGTCCAGCAATCTTTCGTCTTCCACTACGGCTACACCAAATGGTTTTAGTTTTTCGTTGATGGATTTAATGTCGTTGGTATTTGGGGGAATGTTCGGGATTGCTATTTTCTGTCCCGCAAAATCATTTATAAATGGCGGTTGATGTATGTCTCTATTGGTTTTGTTTACCCATGCAGAAAGGTATTGCAATCCGTTTTCGGGCTTGTCGGAAACAAGTGTTGTTTTCCCAATAATCTTAATGGCATGGCATTTTGTATTACGCTTTTCCATGCGCCCGTTTATACCGAAATAAAAATTAAGGTCTGCCTGTATTTTTTGCGATGCGTATTTTAATGCGGATAATGGTGCAATCCATTCGTAGCAATACAAATCATGCAAAAATCTTTTCTCTGCTATGTATGGGGCTTCTTGTGTTTCTAATTTCACCCTGTTGTTGGGCAAAGTGTCTAAGGCTTTAAAAGCAAGTGAATAGATAGTTTGAATTGTGGCATTCGTAGCGATTGTCCGAAAGGTGCTATCTGCTTCATTAACTCTTGGCTTGGTAACATTTGAAGATATGCCGTCTATACTTGTTGTAATGATGCTGCGATTAAGAAAAAAACTCTCATTAGCACCGTTGTTATTTAGCAATAGCGGTTGAGTTCTGTCGTATGTTAGGTTATCTTGCTTTTGTTTTATAGTGCTTTGCTGTCCAGCCAAAGCCAATGTTATATTTTCCTTTGTAACATCGGACGAATACGTAAAGGCATATACCTTTCCTGATTGGTCAATCCATACCTCATGCGGCAGCATGGTATAAGGAAAGATGGATTTATAAACCGTGTCTTCAACAACGGAAAAAAGGTTGAGTGATGATAATATGCTGTTCCTTTTCAAAAAGCCTAAGATGTCTTTTGTTTTTTGGTCGGTAATTGGCAATATGACTGCATCTTTTTTTATCTCCTTTTCTAATTGGTGCAGTCTTGGCAAAGCTGCGACACAGGTTCCGCACCACGTACTCCAAAAATCCAGTATTATCAGCTTGCCTTTGTAATCGGCAAGGGTAACGGTCTGCTTGCCCTGCGGGTGGTTTACTACCTGCAAAGGGGCATTCCAAAGCGCATCGGGAATTTGGTCGCCTATGGCAAGTGCTTTTGATTGTTGGGATAAAGATGCCGGGGCAGGTGTCTGTGCCAACACCCGTTGCCCGGCTACTAAACCTATGAAACAAAAAAGAATTATAAAACACCTGCCGCCCGTTACCAGTATCGGGCATTGGCAGGCTATAAAAGATATTATCCTGTTACGAATTGGTTTATTCGCCATTGGTCATTTACGTTAAGGTTATGGAAAAAGTAAAATGCTTCGTGTATGATTGCTGAATTGCTACACGGGCTTTTTTATAATGACACGTAGGCTAAACTTTTTTGAGAAGAACAACACGATACATTCTGCCAATTTTATTAAAGATTGGAGAAAATATTTATTATCATTGTTTGTAAATCTTCTCATAATGAGGTAATGGATTTTCCGCTCAATATCGTTAGATAGCACGGCCTACAAAAGAATTTTTAGTTGTCTTTTATGTATTTTTGGTTGTCTTTTATTACATTTACGCTATCAAATGCAGTAGAAATATGGAAGAGAAAGAAAATGTAGAGGTTCTCGAAACATTGG
Source organism: Niabella beijingensis (assembly GCF_020034665.1). Classification (NCBI taxonomy): domain Bacteria; kingdom Pseudomonadati; phylum Bacteroidota; class Chitinophagia; order Chitinophagales; family Chitinophagaceae; genus Niabella; species Niabella beijingensis. The sequence continues at coordinate 410,250 of NZ_JAIQDI010000002.1, forward strand.
AAGAGAACCATCAGGGTAGAAATGCGCAGCGCATACGCATTTATTTGGGTATCAAACAGGAGGTTCTTGCCAGCGAATTGGGGTTATCTCAACCGCAGGTATCAGAAATTGAGCGGCAAGCTGTTATTGAACCGGAGGTTTTAAACAGGATAGCCATTGTCTTGGGCGTTACGCCTGACCTGATTAAAAAGTTTGATGTTGAAAGAGCAATCTACAATATCAATAGCTATAAAGACACAACAATTAACGGCAATAATAATGGTAGTGGTACTGCTCATCAAAGCATCAACCCATTAGATAAAGTGGTTGAATTATACGAACGCTTATTGCAAAGTGAGCGTGAGAAATTAGAATTATTTTTGAGCCACAAAAATCAACAGTAACAAAATAAAATATGGAAAAAGAGAAAGATACCGTGTATATGGAGGGTAATAAGCACATGGGTATAAAAATCGGCAGTGCAAGGCGATTGGTTGGTATTACGCAAAAGGATTTGGCAGACCGCATGGGCGTAACCAAACAGGCAGTTTCTAAACTGGAACAAACCGAAAATGTAGACGATGAGCGATTGGAAAAAGTGGCTATTGCACTTGGTGTGAGCATTGAGGGTTTAAAGAAATTTGACGTTGGACAGGTGCTTTACCACACTAACAATTTTTATGAGAAAGTTGAACCGACAAATGGTGCTATGGTTGGTACTGTAACAATTGAACACAATCATCAATTTTCAATAGAGCAGGCAACAAAGTTGTTTGAGGAATTATTGAAAATGGAGCGACAGCATTTTCAAAATGCACAAGGCAATAAATAACTAAAGTAAAATGGCAAACGAGCAATTCAACGGTTTACAAAATACGCCATTCGGCGAGCCGGATAATCGAATAGACTTTAAGGCTGAAGCGAGTACCCGGTACGCTATGGAAAGCGAAAACTTTGTATTTGTAATTACCGTTGAAGTAAATAAGCACAACCAAATAAGCCCATTCTTTGGCATACAGCCCAAAGCGATTACCAAAATGGGGACGTTTAAGACACACAACTTTAAAAAAATTGCTCCACAGGATTGCGAATTGACAATAATGCTTATACCATCCCTTAAACAACCGTTTTGGAATGTAGCAAAAGGTAGTGCGGCGAATAAAAAAGTAGCCCTTGATATATTTGCATTCTTAGAAAGAGAAGTTGTACCAATTATAAATATCTACGCAAATGACCCTGACCTGTTTGATGCGATAGAGCCATCAGACCTTAGCGACAAAAATATGATGCACGAAAAGCTGTACGGGATGCACCCGGCTGGTATGCCGAGCCGTACCGCATGGATGCTGGCAATGTACTACGAAAATACCGACCTTGCCCGTGCAAAAGCCTTTGCCCGTTACGGACTGGAGAACTTGGGTGCGCCTACTATCAAAATCACACCGGAGATACAAAAGATGTTGGATGAGGGTTTAGTATATGGAAGTGTTTTTGGGAGCGACCCCGAAGAAGATACCTTTTTTGGGATTGATGATATGAAACGGATTGATAAAATGGAATTGAATTAACGCCAATTTTATAGGCTACTTAAAGAGCCGGGTGACGATGAATTTTAATTATTGGGTAGGCTAAATAGGGCGATGGTTGTTAAAAAGTAAAAGCGGATCTGCAAAGTCCGCTTTTTACTTTTAAGGCTGTTTATCATCTTGTTCGTCCATCTTTTTCATAAGGGCATCCCGGAGGGCGTCAAGAAACTTGGTGCGGTTAATCTTCCGGTTTCTTATTTCGAGATAGGTATGGTAAAAGTTGCCCAAATCCACATTAAAAACAGTCTCGAAATATTCGGCTATCAGCCGAATATCGGTATTGCCATTGTCAAAATCACCATGAGAATGCAGCGAATAAATAAGTTCAATAAGCGCAGCTTTGCTGCCTGTCCAATTAAGCCCGTCAGCAAAAGGCTGTTTTATCAATAGCAGTTTATTTACAGAATGAAGCTGGTCTTCGATATAGCACTGTACCAAATCGTTTGCCATTATCTTGGCTACCTTGTAATCGTGGGAGGTAGAAAATGTTTGGTCTGATTGGAGATAGTACGTATCTAACCACAGCTTAATATCGTGCTTTCCCCGTAAGAACAGCTTGTCGTCAAGATAGGTATTGTTGCTACGGTAGTACTTGTAAAAATCAAGATTTTCATCAAAAAACCTTTTTAGCTTTTTCAGCTCTTTATTAAGGTGCTTCCTGATTGGCTTTGCTCCGTAAGGCTTTTTAGTTTCGATTTTGTAGATGGCATTGTAGTAAATCAGTTTTGCAACGATAACTGGCTTCTGAAATTTGAAAAAACGTATTTCGTCACTTTGGGTTCTAAACCCCTTTTGTAAGACCTGTTCCCTAAGTTCTGATAAGGAACTAATGATGAGGTGTATTATAGCCTCCATAAGTTCTACTGAACAATCGGTCTTATTTTCCAATTCGATGATTGCTGTCTCCAGTTTAAGCAACGCTTCGTTATAATATTTTTCCATAGCATTTAGATTAACGTTAAAAACCAATATGAGTAAAGTCCCATTTCACTATTACTATATGCTCACCTGGACAAATGCTATTCTTCTTTAGAAAAGGCTTTTGCACCGTTGTTGGTATCGCTCAAATAATTAATCAGAGCCTGTACCGTAGTAGTTTCCAAATCACTTTTATTGCTGCCGTACTTGTCGGGAACACCTTGTTGGGTGATGTAAGCTGTCTTGTACATTTTCTTTTTATCCAATCGGACGCCTTTATGGTAGATTTCCTCTATTCGGTGACCACAAGGATTTTCAATATGATATTTGACCTCTAACCCGATATGTCTCTTGCAATAGCCGCCCATTTGCTGCATCGGGTTAGCAGAAAAGGTGCGCTCAAAGTTTTCTTCAAGCATGTCGATAATTTCCTGTCCGGTCATATCTGCCATAGAAATGACAGGGTTCATCGGAACCATATTGTATAAATCCATGATGGAAATGTTGCCTTTATCAATCGGGCTGCCATAACGCCAGCCATTTGAAAAGGCTATCTCAACCCCAGCAGCTTTGCTGATAGCAGCCAGTAAGAGGTCGTCCATCGAAGATGAAAAGGTAGAATACCTGTGTAATATTTTATCAGTTGTGCCTACAATCTGCTTTTGCAGAGTTCGGTACGAAGCCATAGCCCCATTTACCAACTGCTCCATTTCCGGATTGCTGTCAATATCTTCGGTAACTTCTATAAGTTTATATTGGTGAGCAATTTTTCCGCCCTCGATGGTCAGTTTCAGATGACCGACAAAGGACCCGTGGCAACCGCACTGGATGACGATGGTGTCATTTACTTTTACGGGTTCATAAATTCTATTGTGCGTGTGTGCGCTAAGGCAAACGTCTATGCCGTTGGTCTGCTTCAGCAATTCTAAATCCTGCGGATACCCATTGTGCGAAAGCAGGATAACAAGCGATGCGCCCAGGTCTTTGACTTCCCTTACATAGCGGTCTATTTCCTTTAAACCATCGGTCACGTAAATACCCTCGGTGAATGGTTTACCCATTGTTTTATCAATGATATTGGCGCAGATGCCAATTACAGCTACTTTCTGCCCGCCAACTTCTATCATGGTGTAAGGTTCAAGAAAAAGCGTACCGTTTTCTTTAAACACGTTGATGGCTAATACAGGGTAATTCAAATGCTTATCCAAAGCCAACAGGTGTTGGGGCGTATAGGCAAAGTCCCAATGCCCGACCATTGCGCTTAAACCCAATTTGTTTAAAATGGGAAGTAAAATCTCACCCTTAGAAGATACTACGGGCAGTGTGCCGTGAAAGGTATCGCCACCGTCAAAAAACAGGGTGTTTTCACTCTCGTTTTTTATTTGCTCGAAAATAGAAGCAATCTTAGCATATCCTCCAGCCGCTTTTATATATTCTCCATCCTTACCGTAAAATAATTCGGGATGGGGTTCGAGGTAACCGTGTACGTCATTTATAAATCCGATTGATAATTCCATATTATGAAAATTTAAAAGTTTGTACTTATTGAATTAAGGATGAACTACCGCCCAGCCCTCGTATTGTCTTAAAATAATTTCTCCGTTACCGCTCGGAACGTAATGCACAAAATCAAACAATTCTTTCTTTTCTATTTTTCGTTCCTCCAGTGTTTTTGAGCATTGGGCAAATACTACCCCCTTATCTTTTAGCGCAGCAAGTAACTCGTAATAGGCATTTTTTTTCTTGTACATTTCCACACCGTCCGAAAATGCAATTACTTCTATATGCAGTTTGCCTTTGAGCCGTTCGTCACTCAATACATTATTGATATTGCGTAGTATGCCTCTTATTTTTTTATCATCTGCTTCATTAAGGATATAAAGCGCATCGTAATGTTTCTTATGGGCTTTTGCAGGTTCAAAAATTATCTCTGTTTTCTGTTGTTGAGCCAATACGCTAAAGGAGGTTAGGCACAATAGCATAAGGAGCAAGCTGTTTAATTTTTTCATGTTTAAGGTTTTAAATTGTTATTCATTTATTAATTCTTCCATTTGCTGTACAAATTTTTCCGATGCGTAATTGGCAAATCCGGTATGATGCAATCTTACTTTCCCGTTTTTATCCAACACAACGGTAGTGGGCAGTGCGCCGGAATAAATTTCTTCCGGGATGAAGCCACTGGACTGATACATGGGAACTGAAAACTTTTCTTTATCTAAATACGCCTTTCCGGTAGCTGGGTCGTTATCCTGATTGATAGTCAGGAAAAATACGTTCGGATTGTCTTTGAACTTAGCATAAAGTGCTTCAATAGATGGAAATTCAGCCCGGCATGGCGGACACCACGAAGCCCAAAAATTGATAAATACGACCTTGCCTCTTAATGATGAAGTATTTTGAGCACTTCCTTTACCGTCTGAAAAATCAAAATCTGTGTTAACCTGGTTCGCTGCTCCGGCATCTTTTTTATCCATACTTGCATTAAAAAGTCCTGTTGCCATTAACTGCCGCAGCATAAATGATTTAGCATCCGGGCTGATAATGAGTATTCCCAAAATAGCTACCATGATTATGGTAAACGCATTCTTTTTTATATACCGCCAATATTTATTGGCAGGTGGTTTATTCTTTGAAACCTCTTTATTGTTTAACATAATTGCCGTTTTTATGGATTAATTGCTTTCGACCAATTCATTCAGGGCTTTGATTATATCAGGGCTATTATAATCCCTGCCGCCCTCCATACGGGCTATCATATCTCCGCTCTTGTCAAGAATTACCGTAGTGGGAATAGAACCACCTAAATAGTCGGATGGTATTTCACTTGCAGGAACATACACTGGCAAATCGTATTTCTTTTCTTTCATAAAGGCGGTGGACTTTTGGATGTCGTTATCCACGTCCACCATCAGGAACACGATATCGTCATTGCCTTTGTACGATTTTTTCAGCTCGTTGATAGAAGGCATTTCGTGAATGCAGGGCGGACACCATGTCGCCCAAAAGTTGATGAAAACCACCTTGCCTTTTAAGGAACTTAATGCTACGGTTTTCCCGGCTTCATCCTTAAAGGTGATGCCCGCTGTTGTTGCAACAAGAGCTTCCTTTTCTGCCACTTCTCCAGTCGGAGCATTTACGTCCGCTGCCGTGTTTTCCTTGTTCCTATCCGTGTTACCACACGCTGCCAATGATAGGGCTGTGATAATGAAAATCCCGGAGCGAACCGCCAAATTTTTAAATTGCATTTTCATATTGAATAATTTTACTGTTATCTAATCTTTTTATTCTTGTATTTGTCTATCGCCGATTGAAGAAAGCTGTAATAGCTTTTCGGGTCGTAATCCGCTCCGATGGGATTTACCAATATTTCTTCGCTGGCAGGGTCTAAAAGCACATAGTAAGGCTGTGAATTGGAGTTGTATTTACTTGCCTGAAAATCGCTCCATTTATTACCTATACTGCGGATATTTTTGCCACTGAATGCCGATACAAATTGTTCTGATTGTGGCAAGGCTGTTTTGTCGTCAACATATAGCTGTATAATGACGAGTTCTTCGTTCAATAGTCTTAGCACGTCTTTATCAGACCATACCGAGGCTTCCATCTTGCGGCAGTTCACACAGGCGTGTCCTGTAAAATCGAGCATCACGGGCTTACCTGCTTCTTTCGCATATTCCAACCCCTGGTCATAATCAAAGAATACATTGAGGTTTAGTGGAGCATGGAATATGTCGCCATATTTTCGTGGTTCGTTGTGCGTGGATTGCTTTGCCAGCGTGCCGCCCAAAGAAGATGTGTACAAATCAAAATCCTGCGTTGCCTGCGGAGGCAAAAACGCTGAAATGGATTTGAGGGGTGCGCCCCACAGCCCCGGAACCATGTATAGGGTAAAGGCGAGTACCACCATTGACAGCACCATTCTTGGCAGGCTTATATTTATCGCAGGGCTGTCGCCGGGAAAGCGCAGCTTACCCAATAAGTAAAAGCCTAAATAACCGAAAATGATAATCCACAGTGCTAAAAATACCTCCCTGTCAAACCAATTCCAATGATAGGCAAGGTCAACATTACTTAAAAACTTTAATGCAAGAGCCAGTTCCAAAAAGCCGAGCGTAATCTTTACGCTGTTGAGCCAGCCACCCGAAGACGGCAGACTTTTTAAAAGGCTTGGGAACATAGCAAAGAGCGTAAACGGGATTGCCAATGCCAGCGCAAATCCGAGCATCCCAATAGCGGGACCTAAAAGCTCACCCATTGTAGCAGCCTGCACCAGCAAGGTTCCGATAATCGGACCCGTGCAGGAAAACGACACGACCGCTAATGTTGCTGCCATAAAGAATAGCCCCAACAATCCGCCACGGTCTGCCTTACTGTCTAATTTATTGGCAAGTGAGGCAGGTAATGAGATTTCAAAAGCACCGAAAAATGAAAAGGCGAATACGACTAAAAGCAGGAAGAAAGCGAAATTAAATATTCCGTTTGTGGACAGGCTATTGAGCGCATCAGCGCCGAAAATTACTGTAATCAGGATGCCCAATAATACATAAATAAGTATAATGGACAACCCGTATATCATAGCCTGCATGACCGCTTTACCTTTGGTGTGTGCGCTTTTGGTAAAGAAACTTACAGTCAAGGGCAGCATCGGGAAAATGCAAGGCATTAGCAATGCTGCAAACCCGCCGATGAAACCCGCAATGAATATTGCCCATAATGAACTCTTATCGGCTGGGGCATCCTTTTTTTGTATTGCTGCCCCATCTTCATTTACAACCGAAGTTTGCGGATCTGCGGATGCTGCAAGACTGTCCTGCTGGTCAGGTGGCTGCTCCGTAATGTCCGTAAACTCCACATCATCAAACGATACAAGGCTGTCAGTCTGCGCATGGGCAGTAACAGCCATCAATCCGGTAAGGATTAGTATCGTAAGTATTTTTGTTATTAATCTCATAGTTCATTCTTTATTTTACAGGAATGCTGAACGCCACTTCTTCAGGCGGTAAGCATTGCTTATCATTACAGACCATGTAGGTAAGCGTACCTTTTACCGTAGGTGATTGGTCTGTTAGTTTGACCTTTTGCTGGAACACGACAGATTTTTCGTAATAACCTACTTGCATATCAAAAGTCGGGTCGTGTTTAACAATCGGTTTTGCCGCCAGTACTTTTCCGTTCAATTGGTAGCTTTTGGATGACTGGAACGAAAAACTTGTGGGCTGCGGACCATCTTTAGGAACCGAAAGTGAATAGATGTGCCAACCGTTTTCAATTGTTGCTTTTAAAAGCAGTACGGCTTCTTTATCGCTGGTACGTTTTGCAGCATAAGACCATTTGACAGGCTTTAATATCTGTCCGAAAGATGTGGCACTTAGGAATACAAATGCCACAAAAAATATTATCTTTTTCATTGTATTACATTTTAGGGTTCATTATTATTTTTCATCCAGCAGTTTCTTCATCAGGTCAAGCACTTCCTGCGACATGTAGTCTGCACCGCCGACCTGCCTGCCGATGATATTATTTTTCTTGTCTACTATTATAGTTGTGGGGATAGAACCTGTGAATAAGTCACGGGGTATATCGCCATCGGGAATATAAACAGGTAAGTCAAACTTTTTACCTTGCATCCATTTTTTGGACTTTTCTATATTTCCATCTACATCCACCATAAGGAATACTAAATCTTTGTTATCCTTAAAGTTCTTCCGCAGTTCGTTGATGGATGGCATTTCGTGTATGCAGGGCGGACACCATGTAGCCCAAAGATTGATAAAGACCACTTTTCCTTTTAAGGAATGCAACGAAACGGATTTACCATTCTCGTCCTTAAACTTTAAGTCAGGCGTTTCCTGCGCCTCGGACACTAATGGCCGTCCGCCATTAGTGTTCTGATTTGCGTTCAATTTTCTATCAATACTATTTCCATTCATTGATGCGTATGCTAATCCCGTAATGACTATCAGGGGAAGTAAGGCTAATTTTTTGATATTCATTTTCATGCTCTTATTTTTTTATTTTACCCTCTTTGATTTCTTCCGATGGTTTCAAGATGATTTTATCCTCCGGCGCAAGATTGCCGTAAACCTCTGTCAGCGTATCTAAACGGATGCCCTCTTTTACAGCTATACGTTTTACTTCATCGTTGTTCATTGTTAATACATACATTCCCGATTGGGTATTCAAAACGGATTTATTGTTTACCCAATAGGATGGACTTTTACGCTGCAATTTCAATTTGACCTGTGCGTAATCGCCCCCCTGTAATTCGCCTACTGGATTGCTCACGTCAAACTCCAGTGTAAGGGAACGGTCTTTCTGGTCGAGCAATCCTGATGTACGGGAAAGTTTGGCATCGAATGTTTTACCCGGTTGTGAACTGACTGTAAATGTTGCGGGCATTCCCTGTTTTACAGATGCTGCGTGTTTTTCCGGCAGTGATAAGGTTAAGCGTAGCTTATTGCCCTGTGCCATCATGAATAAAGGCATGTTGCCCCCTGTTCCTGCCAAAGCACCAACCGAAACATTACGCTCTGTAATAATCCCATCAAATGGTGCTGTGATGCGCAGGTACTGTTGCAACTGTGAAGAATGTGCTGTACCTGCTTTTGAGGCATCATAAGAAGATTTGGCACTTTCCATTGCACTTTTTGCCCTGTCCAGTTCAATATCCGCAACGGCTCCCGTTGTTTTGGAAGCGGTAACCAATCGGTCATACGCTTGTTTAGCATAGAGGTAATCACTATATACTTTTTGCTCCGATGATTTACTTGACAGGTATTCCTGTTGCATTTCCGGTGCTTCCAATACCGCTAAAAGCTGCCCTTTGCGCACCCGGTCACCACGGTCAACGTACATTTTTTGAACAAAGCCCGTAACCTTAGCAAATACGGCTACCTGCTCGTAGGGTTTCAGTTCTGCCGGTACAGAAATTTCATATTCGGGATTGATAAACTGTACCGGAGCCGTTTTATAATTTACCGCCCTGGGCTGTTCGGTTTTAACTTGTTCTTTTTCCTTTTCTTTGTGGGAGCAAGCCGAAAGCAGTAATACCAGCGATGCAGTCAGTGCCAATACTACTGTCGATTTTCTATTGATTGAAATGCTATGATACATTGTGATGATTATTTTAAAGTTTATTATATCGTTTGTTTACCGGATTGTTCTGCATAATACCTGCTCTCACAATCGTCAGGGTCTAATGACGGGCTAATTACTTTCGTTCTTGACATCATAGATGAAAAGAAATGCGGAACCAATAACAGGATGGTTACGGTAGAGGCAATCAGTCCACCAATAACAGCCCTGCCCAATGGTGCTACCTGCTCTGCGCCATCGCCTAAGCCCAATGCCATCGGCAGCATCCCGGCAAGCATCGCTGCGGCAGTCATCAATACAGGTCTTAACCTTGACGAAGCTGCCAGCCTTGCGGCATTAATAGGTCTTAACGCCATTTTTGTACGGTAATATTCAGCTTGATTAACCAATAAAACCGCATTGGAAACCGATACCCCAAGCGACATAATAATACCCATATAGGACTGGAGGTTAAGCGTGCTACCTGTCAGGAATAGAATAATAAGGCTTCCCGCAATCACAGCAGGTAATACCGATAGGATAATCAAAGGCACTTTGAACGATTGGTAGTAAGCCGATAGCATCAGGAATATAGCGATAATCGCCACTCCTAAACCTGCCAATAAACTCCCTAATGTATCATCCAACAATTGTAACGTTCCCTCTGTCCATACAACCGTGCCACGGGGTGCTTCGCCTGCATCTTTAATCGCCTGCTTTACTGCCCTTGAAGCCGTACCCAAATCCTTATCATACAGATTGGCTACAATGGTCACGTATCGGTTCGGACCCTTACGGTTGACCTGTGCCGGAGCCGTTACCCTGCGGATAGTTGCCACATCTTCCAGTACCGGGCGAAGACTTCCCGCTTTCAACGGAAGTGAGCGCAATCTTTCCTCCGACATAATACCCTCCGGTATCTGTACCTGTGTTTGGAATACTAATCCCGATTTCGGGTCTATCCAAAGGTTTTTATCGGTAAAGCGGGTAGATGAGGTAGCCGTAACAAGACTGCGGGTAATATCCTGCATCGTCAGCCCGAACTGCCCGGCAAGGTCACGGTTTACCTCGATTTCCATACTCGGATAGGCAACAGGTTCCGCAATGCGTACATCACGCAGATAAGGAACTTTTTTGAGGTTTGCCTCAATCTTTGATGCGTGGGCATAAGCACCTTTTACCTGACCTGCTCCGACTTTAACCTCAATAGGTGTCATCGCTCCCTGACCCATGATTTTTTCGGTCAGTTCCATCGGCTCAAAATTGAAAGCAACTTCGGGATGCTTCTTGATAATCTTTTGACGGACTTTCTCTTTAAAATCTTCCATCGAACCGCCGTACACCTCTTTATTGACCGAAATTTGCAGCACGGCTTCGTGAGAAGCATTACTAAAAAGGAATATCGGGTTGATAGGTGAACCTGCGGGGTGCATCCCTACAAATGCGGAGGTAATGTTCAATCCGTTTTCAGGGAGTTCAGCCTTAATATCCTCCGTAATATCTTTGACAATCTGCTCGGTCTTTTCGAGCCTGCTTCCTGACGGAGCATCTATTCGTATCTGAAAATCGCCGTTATTGGAAACGGGCATTACGTCCGTGCCTACAACAGTCAATAATAAGCCTGAAATTGCACCAGCAACCAATACATAGACCACGAAAAGCGGTATGGCTTTGGTTGACCATTTACGCATTTTAAACGAATAGTTTACCCGGAACTTATCGAAAAAAGCCCGCTTTCTCGGTGTGTTGGCTTCCGTGTTGTGCTTGTTTTTCATCATCCAGTTTGCCAGTATCGGGACAAAGGTCTGTGACGCCAAAAAGGATGCAATCATCGCAAAGGCAACCGCCATAGACAAAGGCATAAACATATCTTTCGGAATACCTGCCATAATAAATGCAGGGGTCAATACCGCAAGGATACACAGCAATATCAGCAATTTGGGGATAGAGATTTCAAGCAAAGCATCTATAATGGCTCGCTGTTTCTTTTTACCCATTTCCATGTGCTGGTGAATGTTCTCTATCGTTACCGTGGCTTCATCGACCAGGATACCGATGGACAGGGCAAGCCCGCTCAATGTCATAATATTAATGGTCTGCCCGAAAAGGTACAATGTGGTCACGGCTGCAAGAATGGCAATCGGTATGGTCAGTACCACAATGATAGCCCCACGGGTATCGCCTAAGAACAATAATATCATCAACCCTGTAAATACCGCTCCCAAAATTCCCTCGTGTATCAGATTGGAAAGGGAACGCTCGATATAATTGGATTGGTCAAACTCATAGCTGACCTTTACATCTTCCGGTAGCTGGTCTTTCAGCATCGGGATAGCTGCCTTTAGGTTTTCCACTGCATCCAAAGTAGAGGCATCCGCTTTTTTGATAATAGGCAAGTAAACCGAACGTTTACCATTTACCAAAGCGTAGCCCACGGTTTGGTCGGCTCCGTCCTCCACACGAGCAACATCGCCCACATATACAGTACGGTTATCGCTTGTTCTTACAGGGGTTTTCAACAATTCTTCGGGTCCTTTGGCAATGGAGTTAATGGGAGCCATCAGGTTCTCATTATCAATGCGGATATTTCCGGCAGGTGACGGAAGACTGTTCTTGGTAATGGCTACCGTAATATCTTCGGGGCTTAATCCGTTCGCCTGCATCGCTTCGGGGTCAATGTTAATGACAATGGAACGGATGTTCCCGCCAAAAGGCGCAGGAGAAGTAATACCGGGAATTTGTACGAACATCGGTCTTATTTTGGTCAGTGCCAATGTCTGTATTTCATTTACGGAACGCTGGTCGCTTTCAAACACGAGGTTACCCACAGGGAGCGAACTACCGTCAAAGCGTACCACCATCGGGGGGACGGCTCCGGGCGGCAGGAAGCCCATTGCCCGTGAAACGGATGTTGATACCTCTCCGGCAGCCTGCGACATATCGGTTCCGGGATAAAAGGTCAGCTTCATCAGGGTCAAACCCTGTACGCTTTTAAAATCAATATTTTTTACGCCACTGACAAACAGGAGTACCTTTTGGAACTCGTTTGCCATAAAGCCATCCATATATGCTGGCGATAAACCGCCATAAGGCATGGCAACATACATCGCAGGCAATTCCACTTCAGGAAATATATCTACGTTAATTTTTTTTATGGTATTATACGAAAAGAATGCTATCGCCAGTACGACAACCATAATCGCAATGGGCTTTCTTAACGCAAATCTTATAATGTTCATATACGATTATTTAAAGGTTGTTAAACAAAAAGTCAAAATCAGCAGTTAGCTCTGCTTCGTAAGCGAGCAGTACCCAATACTCACGGGAAGCCTCGATGTGGGCGTTCTCTGCCTGTTCCAGCAAAATGCGTATCTGTAAAAGTTCGCTCAACGTGATTAAACCGCTTTTGTACCTTGCGAGGTACATATTGTAAGCATCCTGCGATTGCTGAACCGCAAGTTTTGTTTTCCTAAGTTGCTCATACTGCTGCATGATTTTTGCCTGCGAAGCGGACAAATCTGCCTGCATCGCCTGTTCGTATTGCGAATGCAGATACTTAGTGCTTTCCGCTTCTTTAAAAAGCTGTTCTCCTTTTTTACGATTGGTGTACAGACTTGTTAAATTCCAGGTGATACCGATACCCGCCAAAACGTTATTGGTGGTATTATTAAACCCGTCTTTCCATGCACCTGATACCCTACCGTTAGTTCCTATACCCGTACCACGGTACGCATAGCCACCTAATAGATTTATTGAGGGCAAAGAAGACCTTTTTTGTGCCTCACCACTCAATGTATAGTACTCGGATTGCTTATCTAAAGCATCTAAAATGGGATGTGAGGGATTGATGGTATTTAATTTGTTTAAATTGTTTTGGGCAGGATTGCCAAAACGGTCGGCAGATGCCGTATAATTAACCGTGTCATTGCCGTACAGTTCCAATAGTTTAATGTAAGAGGCACTTTTAAAACCGTTCCATTTATCGTGTTCGCCCATTGCCTGTACATAGGATGATGATGCAAGGAGGCTGTCTGCAGCAGGGCGTAAACCCGATGCAGATAAGCCGGACGTTATTTTGCGAATGTCGTCAAGACGTTCCGCATTCTTTTCCGTCCATTGCAGTTTGGCTTCGTTGTACAAAAGCGCAATGTACCTTTCGGATAAAGTCTTTTTCAGATTGAGCAGGTAAGCATCCTTATCGCTTACCGATTTATTATATAAAGCTCCAGCAGCTTCGTTCTGCTTACGGAGTTTTCCGAAAGAGAATAATTCCCATTCCACAGTAGCAGAACCAAAAGTATTGGCGGCGGTAGAACTACCATCCAATGGGACTGCTGAACCACTGACATTGAAAAAACCTGCCTGCGGAAAAAATGCGCCTGCGCTTCCCTCGTAGGTTCCGTAGGTATTCTGTGCTTGTGCTTTTACCTGTGGGAGCATTTTGCCCTTAACCGCCTCTTGATTGAGTTTTGCGGCATCAATGGCAGATGTTTTTGCGCCAATGCCCGGATAATTTTCTTCTACCTTAGACCATAAGCTGCCTAACGTATTTTCCTTTTGCTGCTGCGCATAGATTGGAAATGCAGCAACAACGGCAATCCACAATAATGTGGTCGCCATAATATGTTTTATCATATTACTTTACAAATTTTGGATAGGTCGTAAAGCACGACCTTAAATTATTTTAAAATGAAATCAATAGAAATTCGACCCATTGAACAGGTACGGTCAACAGGGAAAAAAGGAATTAGCTGGCGTAATGGATAATGAGTTTCCGGTATTCCAAGAAGATAGGAATTGAACTGCGGATTTTACCACTGCCACTGTAAAGGGGGTGTTTGTTTTCTTTGTTTACTGGACGTAAACCGAAAATAAATAGGAATGCAGCCGTGAGAATAACGGCTGGCAATAAATCGTTCGCATGAAATGAAACCTTTTGAACGATTGAAATATCAGCAGTATTAAGCTGGGTACAGTTTTCAAATGTATTTGAAGAATAGGATTGGCTGCCTTTAGGTATGCTCCGTTCGGTCTTGGTAGGAATACCAGCCAAATTTTTGAGACTTGTCTTGACCGCACAGGACGTAAGTAATACCAAAAGCATTGCAGCGAACACAAAAAAGTATCGCTTACAACTTGCTAAAATATTTGATATATTCTTATCCATCAATTCACAAAAATAGTTTTATTTAATTAAGGGTACAAACAATTCTGTCCATTTTATGCTTTTTTAACACGAAAATTGGTGAAATACGTTTAAGTATGCCAATAAAGCTGCACGTTTTTATTATTATTCCTGCGCCATAGGTGTCGATGAAATTATGTATAAAATCGTATGGCATAAACTTTGCGCCAACTTTAGAGGAACATTTCTTAATTCTTTTAGCTATGAGACGTAAGCGAACCATTGATATTATTTGTATTTTATTAGCTATTACAGCAGTGGTAATGATATATTTAGGGATATCCGCAGGAATATTACCGCCAACAGTAACAGGGATAGGCTTTTTCTTAATTATCTGGGCTTTTCAGATTTTCAGAAAAGACTTACGCTGATAATTTCCTTGCAATGAAAGTATGCAACTGCTCGTCATTCACTACTTAACCAATTCTTTATTTTTTTCCGACCATTCATTAATCCCTCCTAAGTACATGCGTAGGTTTTTTATGCCTTTTCTTTTCAGTAAAGAGTAAGCCATCGCAGCACGTAATCCGCTTTGACAATGTACAATAACAGGTTTGTCAGTATTGATTTTATCCAAGTTATTTTCCAACGAGGTTAGTACTATATGATTGACCCCTTTGATATGCCCGCTTTCATATTCGCTATCGCTTCTTACGTCTATGATTTGAATATCGTTTTTACCTATATGCTTTTCGAGTTCTTCCGCACTCACGAGGTCAGATTGCTCCAGCTTGATATTCATGTTATCTAAGTCGGTGACAAAACCATAGATATTATCCATTCCGATACGCATTAGTTTCCGGGTTAAATCTTCTGTTTTGCTTTCCTCTGTTATCAATACCAGCTGCTGCTGATAATCGGCTAAAGAACCCAGCCAAGTGCTGATTGATTTGCCATTTTCTATATGCAGGCTATTCGGGATATTCCCTTTCGCTACCACTTCTTTATTGCGTGTATCAATAATGAGCAGGTTATCATCTATTGATTGCCTAAATGCCTTAGCATCCAATTTCGGATATATCGGAACTTGTATCAGCAACGGACGTTCTGCCTTGTTTAATTGCTTCATTACCGCAAAATATTTCGGCGGTGCTGGTTGCCCGTCTAAAATATATTTTACAAAGCCATTTTCATCATTTTTAAACTGAAAGGCTTTGCTATTCTGCTTTTCTTCCTTTAATGTAGAATGCGGAATAGTACTTAGGCTCTTTCCACAAAATGAACCTGCTCCGTGTCCAGCCCATATTTCCAACTCATCCGGTAATTTGGAAAATTTTTGAATGGAAGCATAAAGCTGCCTGGCTCCTTGCTCTTGTGACCCGATTTGACCTGCTGCCTTTTCCAATAAGTCGGGACGTCCAACGTTACCCACGAAAATGAAATCACCTGTAATGGCTCTTTGAGGCGTAGCGGGTACTTTTGTATCGCTTACCAAAAAAGTAATACTTTCAGGCGTATGACCAGGTGTGTGCATTACTTTCAGTTCTACCTGACCGATTGAGATAATGCTACCGTCTTTTAGTCCTGTGTGCTGAAACTGATATTGCCAGTCTGTTCCACCCTCATCAGAAAGTAACAATTCGGCTTTGGTGGCGGCTGCCAACTCACGGGAACCGCTTAAAAAATCGGCATGAATGTGGGTTTCAGTTACTTTAGTAATGGTGAGATTGTTGGTTTTAGCAATTTCCAAATAGGTATCTATATCCCGTTTGGGGTCAACCACAATAGCTTCTTTGGTTTTTAAATCGCCTATCACAAAACTTGCCTGTGACAGTGTTTCATCATATACACGCTCGAAAAAATAGCTTTGGGCATGCAATTTATTAACTTGTCCTAACAACGTAAACAGAAAAATAATCGTTGTTAATCTTATTGTGTGCAACATAAGTCATCATTCTTTTTAAATTTGTAACCCACAAATTTAGCCTATCTGTATGCCACGTACTGTAACTTTTGTTACATAAGATGACTTATAAGTATTTAAACAGGGTTTTTGACCATTTAATACTCGTTGCTTTAATGAGGTAGTTTCTCCCTTAACAAGCCGTAAACCCATGTGCCAGCAATGGCGCTCAACAAGGTAACGGCGACAACGGTAGCCCCTGTTCCAATTTGAGCAAAAAGCGGACCCGGACAGGCTCCGGTCATAGCCCATCCAAAGCCAAAAATTAAGCCTCCAATGATTTGCCCTTTATTGAATTTTTTAGGTGCAATTTTAATAGGCTCCCCGTATATGGTTTTGATGTTGAACTTTTTTATCAGGAAAACGGAAATCATTCCTGTAATAACCGCACTTCCGATAATGCCGTACATGTGAAATGATTGCAGGCGAAACATTTCCTGTATGCGGAACCAGCTTATTACCTCTGATTTTACGAATACGATACCGAAAAGCACGCCTACTATCAGATATTTGAGGTTATGATACCATTTATGTTCTAAACGGCTTTCGTTGACGCACATTGCATCCGTTTCACGAAGCTGTAAATCTTTTTCTGTATCTCTATGTAATTGCATAATTTGTCAGGTTATAATGAAAGTATAAGCGGTAATATGAGGTTCGCCATAATGAAGCCACCAACCATAAAACAAATGGTAGCAATTAACGAGGGCAACTGTAAATTCGATAAGCCCATGATGGCATGTCCGCTTGTGCAGCCACCTGCGTAACGTGTGCCAAAACCGACTAAAAAACCACCGACAACCATTAGAATAAAACCCTTTGGGGTTAATAAGGATTGCCAGTTGATAATATCTTGAGGAATTAGGTTGTTATAGTTTGTAATGCCGTACCCTGACAACTCCTGCGCTAACTTTGGGTTGACCTCGATGGGCGCGGGATCTGACAGCAGGTTAATGGCAATTACCCCACCTAAAAATATCCCGAATACAAAAAACAGGTTCCACGCTTCTTTTTTCCAGTCGTATTTAAAGAATGAAATATTTGCGGGCATACATGAGGCGCATATATGTCTTAACGAAGAACTGATACCAAAGGATTTGTTACCAATTATTAAAAGCAATGGTACGGTCAGCCCGACCAACGGGCCAGCAACGTACCAAGCCCAGGGTTGTTTCAAAAATTCTAACATTTTCTGTTTTATATGTTTTCGTTAATCAATCTTTCTAATTCATTTGCTGGAAAAACGCCGGATTGCCGCCAGCGTATTTCTCCCTTTTTAAATATAATAAGGGTAGGTACGCCCCGAACCTGATAAGCGGCTGCCGCCTGCGGGTTCTTGTCCACATCAATTTTAATAATACTCGCATTTTCACCTATGCGTTGCTTTAATTCCTCCAGTACAGGAGCCATCATTTTGCAGGGTCCGCACCATTCCGCAAAAAAATCAACCAATACAGGTTTTTCGCTATTTATTATTTCCTGAAACGTCATATTCTTTTTTGTCTTTTTTAAAGGTTGATAAGAGTAACCCAGCCATTGCAGCCCCATAAAGTGTACTGTTAATGGGATTGGATGTAATGGCACAACTACCTGTACTGCACCCTATAAAGCACCAGTATAAATAGCCTGCAATTGCGCCGATAGCTATTCCTATTAAGGTGAGAAAATGTTTTTTAGCGAACTTCTTCATACGATATATCTTCTATTTTTTTAGCACCTCTCGGAGCAGTTGTTTTACAACCCGATACGCCACAGCAACCGATATTCATTAATGGCATCAAAGAGAATAAAGCGCCTAACCCCACGAGCAGCCATTCATTATCCATAATGCCCTGTACAATAACAATAATACCTAATGCGAAGCGTAGTACACGCATAAAGTTCCAGTTTCTTAAATATCCTTTCATGATTGCTCGCTTTCTTGATTTACCACCTGATTTACATTTTGCCAAGTTCCACCGTTGATAACCTGTTCAAAGCCGTTTTGCTCTAAAATATTCTTTGCCTGACCGCTTCTGTTTCCACTACGGCAAAATACCACAATGTTCTTCCTTGCTATGAACTTTGATAACTGTTCCGGCAATTTATCCAACGGAATATTTACTGCTCCTTTTACGCTACCACCCGCAAATTCAGAAGGTGTGCGTACATCAACTAAGAATGCACCGTTTTTAATTGCTTCCGTGAGCTGGCTGTTGTCTGTGCTTCCGAATAAGGCTGAAAAAAATCCCATAACATTAAATTTTAAGCGTTTGTGCAAGATGCTCCATTGCACCTAATTGTTTTACCCTCTGCTGCCAACCATGCTTTCATGCCGCCTGAAAAATTCTTTACGTTTTCAAACCCGTTTTTGGCAAGTATAGAATAAGCTATGGATGAACGGTCGCCCGACTGACAATGAATAACTACTTGTTTGTCTTTACTTATTTTATCCAAGTTGTCCGGCAAGGTTCCTACAAAAACATTATCCGCTCCCTCAATATGTCCTGCCTCGTATTCTGTCGCTCCACGGACATCAACTATCTGTGTATTGTCTTTGCCAATGTAAGTTTTAAACTCGTCTAATGAAATGACATCTGCGGTCTGAAGCTCCATGCCTAAATCGTCTATATCGGAAATGAAACCATACATATTATCCATCCCAATACGCATCAGTTTACGGGTCAAATCTTCCATTTGGTTTTCATCGGCTATTAGGATAAACTGCTCCCGATAGTTGAGCAGCCAGCCGCACCACGTAGAAAAGGCGTTATTGCCCTGTATGTTGAGGCTGCCGGGGATAAAGCCTTTGGCAAAATCCGCTTTATTACGGGTGTCAATAACCTTGATACCTTTTTCGTAGGCAGATATAAACTGCACTTTGGATAGCTTCGGATGTTTCGGAACTTCAATCAGCAATGGACGGTTCACTTTGTTCAGATGCTTCATCATCGCAAAATATTTCGGTGGTTCGGGCTGGTCTGCCAAAAGGTTTTCGATAAACCCCTTTTCATCGTCCCCGTACTGCAATGCCCAATTGCGGATTTTTTCATAGCCCACGGTAGAACTTGGGACAGCACCCAAAGCCTTGCCACAGGCAGAGCCTGCACCATGTGCCGACCATACCTGAACGTATTCGGGAAGCGCAGCAAACTTTTTCAGTGACCGGAACATCTGTTCTGCCCCGGCTTCTTTTGTTCCGATAAGCCCTGCGGCTTTTTCCAGTAAATCGGGGCGACCTATATCGCCGACAAAAACAAAATCACCTGTGAACACCATTACGGGTTTATCCGTAGCCGGGTGGTCAGTCAGTAAAAAGCTGATGCTTTCCGGCGTGTGACCAGGTGTGTGCATTATTTCCAATGTGAGGTTACCGACCCTGATAATATCACCGTCTTTCAGTCCATTGTGCGGGAACTGATATTGCCAATCTTCGCCGCCCTCGTCCGAGAGGTACATTGTTGCCCCGGTTACTGCCGCCAGTTCCCTTGACCCGCAAAGAAAATCTGCGTGTATATGGGTTTCGGCGATATGGGTAATACGTAGATTGTTCTGCTTTGCGATGTCGATATATATATCTGTATCTCTTTGGGCATCTATTACGATTGCTTCGCCCGTAGCCTGACAGCCTATTACATAACTGCCCTGTGCTAAACTCTTATCATAAACGTGTTGAAAAAACATACTGCTTTATTTTATCGTTATCATTCTTTTTGTTACTACAAATTTCCTCTATATATTATTCCTGAACAGCTACTTTAGTTACACAAGAACCGGAAGATTACATTTTGCCTTTCATCATCTTATTCCAGTACATATATGACAGCATATATTTTTTGAGTAGCCACAAACGCCAATGCTCTTTAGCACTATTGAATACTAACATATACTTTAGCATCGGGTCGGGCGTAAACTCATTCTTATAATTAAATTCAGCCAATGTCATTTTACCATACCCCGTAACCAATGGGCATGAAGAATAGCCATCGTAAGACTTATTATCTGCTGGCTTATGGGCAAGTAATTTTAAAATATTATCCACCACCACCGGAGCCTGTTTGCGAATGGCTGCACCCGTCTTTGCTGTTGGCAATGCTGCTACATCTCCTAAGCCGAAAATGTTGGGGTACGTTTTGTGCTGCATGCTGTTAATATCGACATTGAGCCAACCTGCTTCGTTGCATAAGCCGGATGTTCGCACAAATTCAGGCGCAACCTGTGGCGGAGCCAAGTGGAGAAAATCAAAAGGTATCTCAATAACCGATTGCCCTTGTATCCGTTCGCCTAAAACGTTACCCTCATTTACCACACATTTGTTTTCATCGGGTGCTATATTTTGGAAGTAAGCAATCTTCTTATCCGGGTCAATCCGAACAGGCGCATAAAAAGGTTTAAAATGGACGTTATACCGATGAATAACTTTCATCAGGGTATCGGCGATTACCTTTACGCCGAAAATGACAGAACCCGGCGTAGCAAAGACCAAATTCGTTTTTTTATCCAGCCCTTTTCTCTTAAAATAGTCGGCTGCGAGGTACATAATCTTCTGTGGTGCGCCGCCGCATTTAATCGGTGTGGTGGGCTGGGTGAAAATGGCATTGCCACCTTTGAACTCCTGTAAACATTTCCATGTATATTCAGGGTCTATGTAGTTGCTGCAAACTACACCTTTATTTAAGGCTTCTTCCAAACCTGCAATCATTGATAGGTCATACACCAGCCCCGGAGCAACTACCAAATAATCATATCCGATACTTCCGCTTTTTTCGGTTTCTATTTTGTTTTCTTTGGGTAGAAATCCAGTAGCCTTATCTTTCATCCATTCCACGCCCGGAGGTATGAGCGATGCTTCCTGCCTTACGGTATTCTCCATCTTGTATGTGCCTGCACCTACTAATGTAAAGGCGGGTTGATAGTAATGCTTTTCGGAGGGTTCAATAATGCCAATAGTCAAACTGGATTGTTTTTTCTTTAATTGAGCAGCAACCATAATTCCTGCGGTTCCTCCGCCGATAATCAAGATTTGAAAATGCTTTTCCATATTACTATGATTTTAGTGTAACCATGTTTCCTTAATGATGATATATATACCCATGACGAGTACAAACCAGCCGAAAGCGGGTTTTAGCTTGTCTGCTTTAATTTTGGTAGAAAGGTAACTGCCTATCAAAATGCCGATGATGGCAATAGATGCTATGCTCAATAAAAATCCCCATTGTACCGATGTATGAGACAGGGAAAACAGAAATCCCATTAGAGAATTAATAGAGATAATTACCAATGATGTCCCTACGGCGGTTTTCATCGGCAATTTCAGCAGGTTTACCAAAGCAGGGATAATCAGGAAGCCGCCACCTGCGCCAATCAGCCCGGTTACAACTCCTATGAAAATGCCCTGTGTAAAAATTTGAAAAAAATCAAGTGGCAGATCTTGCCGTGGTTCACCAATGGCAAGCCTGTCATTCTTAATCATGCTGTAAGAAGCTGCAATCATCAATACAGCAAAAAGCAACATAAGTAGGATATTCTTGGATAGCGTGAAATTAGCGAACGTGAAGATATCCTGCGGAATAGCAGGAAGTAGGTATTGTCTGGTCAGAAAAATGGCGGCAATAGATGGGATACCGAAAACAATGGCTGTTTTGATATGAACCAATCCTTTTCTGAAATAAGAAAAGGAACCGACAACACTTGTTGCACCAACGATAAAAAGAGAATAAGCAGTAGCTAATACGGCATCGAGGTTAAATAGGTACACCAGCACCGGAACTGTAAGAATACTGCCACCTCCGCCGATTAGTCCTAAAGAAATACCAATAAAAATTGATGCCGAATAACCCGCTAAATCCATAGTTTTCTGAATTGATACTACAAATTTGCATCAATTCAAAAAACCGTTCAGTTACATTTGTTACATAAGGGTGATTTTGTTCCTGCCTAAGCGAACCGCTCCGTTTTCTTCCAACTGCTTCAGGAGCCGTGAAACCACAACACGGGCAGTGCCTAATTCATTGGCTAACTGCTCATGGGTGATGTTCAGGATATTATTGCCTGTAAGTTCTTGTTTTTTGTGCAGTAAGGATAACAGGCGTTCATCTATCTTTTTAAAAGTGATGGCATTGACAATCTCCAGTAGTTCTTCAAAACGCTTGTGGTATAGGCGGAATATATATTCCAGCCATTGCGGATATTCTTTGATAAACAAGGCTACTTTGTCCATTGGCAGGAAAAGGATTTCTGCATCTTCTTCTACTTCTGCTTTGACTTTGCTGGTTTCATTGTGCATACCACCCAAAAAAGACATTATGCAGCTTTCCCCGGCTTTGATATAATACAATAAAATTTCCCTTCCGTCTTCTTCTGTTCGTATAACTTTCAATGTTCCTTGTACGACAATAGGAATTGAACGTATGCAAGAGTTCTCATTTACGATAATACTCCCGGCTCCATATTCTTTTCGTATGCTGTATTCATACAATTTCCCGATTAATTCGGGAGAAGACTTAAATTCAGTTATTTGTTCTAATGGTTCCATTTACACATTTTTTAGGGTTTACCGATTGATAAGATGGTGATACATTTCCTGATAGGTAGGTACTTCGAGGTGATATTCCTTAGCTTGCTCTACTATATATCCTGTTAATGAATGTACTTCCGTTTCTTTCTTTCCCGATAAATAATCGGAGTGCATAGATGTTGTGGCATCAGGCAATAGGTTTAAAAATTTGTCCCATACACTTTCTTTTATATTGGCGGGCAGTTGAATGTTTTTACAATCAGCAATAGCGCAACATTCGTCAATAAGATGGCGCAAATCGGCACAAGCCTTTTCGTCTTGCTTTATTTCGCCAAAAGTTTTATTGTAATAGGATGTTATGGTAGCTGTCGATGAAATAAAAACGAATTTTTCCCAAATCTTAACGGCAATATCTTTGGTAAGGGTGGCATCAATCCCGGACTGTTTAAACAAACGGTACAGTAAGTTTAAGCGCTCGTCTTCGCAATCCTGAACACCAAAAGTAATAGTAGGCTTGTGTCCGTAATCACGGACATGACCAGGTGCAACCAACCTCGAAATAATATAGGCACACCCGCCTGCAACAAGGTTGTTTTGATACAATGTTTTTATCTTATTAGCACTGTCTACACCATTGAGCAATGGCAGAAATACTGTTTCTTCCTTAATGCAGGAGGCAATCTTGCTAACTGTTTCCTTTATATCGTAACTTTTGGTGCAAAGGATAATGTAATCCACCTTTCCAAAATCCGCCGGATTATCGGAAATTATATCGGGATACGCTATGAATTGTCTTTCGGGCGTAGTTATTTTTAATCCTGTATCTTTTATTATTTTTAGATTTTCACCTCTCGCCATAAAGCACATGGATATATTATCCTTGTCTTTGAAATTTTTAGCGAGCATGCCACCAAAATAACCACCGACCCCGCCAATGCCAACTATTAAGATTTTTGTCATCGTTTTTTTATGTTATAATATAACACAAAGTTACTCAAAACAAACGGGGTGTACTATCCCTGTTGTATCAAATGCTGTAAATCGGGGTCGTTTTTGATACGTTCCATTTCATTCTCAACGATTTTTATGACGTCCAGTTTTATCTGTTTGTAGTTATTCTCGATTTCCTTTTTCATATTGTCGGTTCCGCTTTCATCGGTAAAAGAAAGTATCTGCGGTATCTTTTTGTAACTTTTGGTTTCGGCAGCTACTTTATCTGTATCCACAACAATTTCAGCATGAAAGATTTTTTGCTCGATACGTTCATCGAAGTTGTCAGATACTGCCCCGACAAACATACCCTGTGTAAGCGTTGAGATTTTAGATGCTGGTATCAGGCTATCCATTTGGGTTGAAATAGAAGTGGATTTATCATTGCGGTTAATGGTCATGCTCTGCCGCTTCTGTAACACTTTTCCGAAACGCTCGCTTAGGCTCTTGGCGGTTTCGCCAACCACCTGACCACTGAAAATATTACCTACCGTATTCTGTATTACTTTGCTTTCCTTGTCGCCGTAATCACGGGTTAATTGACTAAAATCCTGAAAGCCTAAGCATACAGCCACCTTATTACTTCTCGCAGTTGCGATAAGGGTGTCCAAGCCCCTAAAATAAATTGTGGGCAGCTCATCTATGATAACCGAACTCTTTAATTGCCCTTTCTTGTTGATTAGTTTTACAATCCTCGAATTGTACAAACCCAAAGCTGCGGAGTAAATATTTTGTCGGTCGGGGTTGTTGCCTACACATAAAATTTTTGGTTCTTTTGGATTATTAATATCTAAAGAAAAATCGTCACCCGTCATCACCCAATACAGTTGCGGGCTTATCATTCTTGACAAAGGAATTTTAGCAGAAGCAATTTGTCCCTGTAATTGGTCTTGCGCCCCGCCTTGCCACGCATCCATGAAGGGCGACAAATAATTTTCCAGTTCCGGGTATGAAGTCAATATGGTGAATACGTCTGCGTATTTTTTATTCAGCAGTTCTATCGCATGGGGGAATGTACAATACTTGCCATCTTGGTAAATTCTCAAATACCAAATGATGGCAGCTAATAAGATAATTGGGCTATCCACAAAGAAATCCCCTTGTTTCAAAATCCAGCTTTTGTTAAGGTTCAGCATGATGGTATAAGCCGCCTCGTAAGCATCGGATATATCCGTCATGAAAGCAGGATTAAGCGGATTGCATCGGTGGCTCCGGCGTGGGTCGTCAAAGTTGATAACATAGAATTTGGGCTTAACCTTATACTTATCGGAATGTTTTAGTAAGTGATTGTAGGCAATGGTAGAAAGGTCATCAAACTTGAAATCGTAGATGTACATGCTGAACCCTTTCTCGATGTGCTGCTTAATGTAGCTGTTTACGATAGCAAACGATTTTCCACTGCCCGGAGTACCCAACACAATCGAGGCTCGAAAAGGGTTGACTACGTTCACCCACCCGTCATTCCATTTTCCCTTATAGTAGAACTTGGTCGGCAGGTTGACGGAGTATTCATTTTCCATCAACTTGGTTTCCTGCTGGAAACTTTCATTTTCATTATTAAATACGTCATCCATCAGGTTATTTCTCAATAGCCTGCTCATCCATACACCTGCCATCATCAGGGCGATATAACCTAATGAGGTCGTCAGGATGTATAGCGAAGTGGCAATGCCAGCGGATAATTTTAAAAGTGGTGTGTTCAGGAAGAACAGCACAAAGCCGATAACTAAAGCAACATAGATTTTGCCCCATGTTATCTTCTCATTCTTTACGCCCTTTGTTCCGAGGCAGCTTAACGCCAGCAGGACTAAAGCAAAAATTTTGGTGTACAGGGTATTTGAAAATAGCCCGGCGGTGCGGTTGAAATTGGTCAGTATCTTGGCTATAATTTCGAGTGTCCAGCCACGTTGGGCAAAGAACCCGAAACAGAACCAATAGAAATGCATCAATACGATGATGATGCTTACTGCTCTCATAAATGCCATTATTTTGGCAAGTCCTCTTAAATCGTCTTCTCCTTGCATAATTGAAATTTTTTGTGATGCAAGTGAATTTAGAGGCTCTGTATGGTGGCTCACCTAAAGCGGTGTCGGATGGCTTTTGGAGGCATTATTTGGCTTTTAAGTGCAGGTAATTGTCAGGCTTGTACAGGTTTTCTCTCCATAATAAACACTGTTGAATATGTTTTTAGTAATTTAGCCTTGTTTAGAATTGATTACGATGCAGGAATACCGCTCTATTGGAAACATAAGTGAAGATTTGCCCTTTGAGGTAATTCCATTAGCTGAATATCTCGAACAACAAAGAGAAAGGGTTACGCTACCCCATACGCAGGATTTTTATCAAATAATATGGTTTAAGTCTGGTAGCGGTGTGCATACCGTTGATTTCAACGAATATGAAGTGTTTGAAAACGCAATATTTTTCATAGCCAAAAATCAGGTGCATTGTTTTTCTTCTTTGAACAAAAGTGAGGGCTTTGTTATCAATTTCGATGAGGCTTTTTTGGTACAGAAAGATGGGGATGTCGATTTTTTCCTAAAATGCAACCTGTTTAACAATCCTTATCAAATGCCATCATGCTGCGTGGGTAGTGGCTGGGAATACAAGCTGGATGAGTACATTGCTCAAATGCGTGTAGAACTTTCGGAAAAGAAGTCCTACGGGAAAGAGGAATTATTAAGATTGTACTTAAAGGCGTTTCTAATACAGGTGCAGCGCAGAAAACACCAGCTTGAAGAAATAGAAAGCGGTATTAACCCTTTTCCCGTTGATGAAAAAAGGAATTTATTAGTGCAGTTCGTCAATGCGGTAGATGAGAATTTTAACCGTAACCTGACGGTGAGCCAGTATGCGGAATTATTACATATTTCTTCACGAACGTTATCTAATCTAACCCTGCAACTGTTGCAAAAGCGACCTATACAGGTTATACAGGAGCGGATAATCTTAGAAGCGAAAAGACTGCTTTTACATTCGGAGCTTTCGGTTAAGGAGATAGCTGACCGCATCGGGTTTGAAGACCCGGCTTATTTTGTCCGTTATTTCAAAAAGCATACTGCATTGTCTCCAACCAACTTCCGTAAAACAGTCAGATAAGTACAGTTTATTTTCAGTTTTGTCCACCCGTTTCTTTTCGGGTTCAAGGTAACTTTGTAAATAAAATTTTAAGTTATGTTGAACAATCTGAATTTAGAAGCATTGCAAGGCTACATAGACCTTGTAAAAAGTAACCCTGCCGAGGGTATTGCTACTTTTGGTGTTACTGCAAACTGGCAAAATGGTGTCAATACAGAAATCACTACCCATAGTAAAAATGTAGGTTCAAAAAGAGTTGCTACACAGTTTAAATATTCTATTGGCGAACCAGCTGAATTATTGGGTGATGATAAGAACCCTAACCCACAGGATTATATTCTTGGCGGTATGGCTGGCTGTATGATGGTTGGATTTGTTGCCGGAGCATCAGGAAAAGGAATAGAATTAAAAAGCGTGCAATTGGATATTGTTGGCGAATTAGACCTAAGAGGCTTTTTAGATTTAGACCCGAATGTTACTGTAGGTTTTGAAGAACTGCAATTCAATTTTAAAGTTGAGGGCAGCGGAACACAAGAGCAGTACGATGAAATCATAGAGCACGTGCGCAAGGTTTCTCCTGGTTATCAAACCATCCTGAAACCTGTCAAAATCTCTATCAATAAAGAGATATAGTATTTGTCCAATAGAATATTAAAAATCAGGGAATGAGTAAAATAATTAATGTAGATTATGTTGGTAAATATACCTCCAGCGTAAATACACCTTTAAATGAAGCCGCCATTAAAGTAAATGCCGTTGACTTTACACCGATGGACTTATTGGCGAGTGCTTATGCCTCCTGTTTAATGGGAACAGTGGACTACGAAGCAAGGAAAAAGGGCTTTGAAAGCACCGTTTCAAGATGCGAAATATCGTATGAGATGAATGAGGATGGTTCCAAAGTGAAATCTTACACTATCAATCTGTTTTTTGCCAATGACTTTGAACCGGAGCAGGCAAACGTATTGCAGACGGCAGCTAAAACAAAGTGCCATGTAGGGCAAAGCCTTTCTGCCGATATTGAAAAATCTTTCCGGTTTTTTTATAAGAGTATGTCCGAGGCATGTAACCGCAAATAGACCATTACGCTGGTAAATTTGACAAAGTGTAAAAGCCCTCAATTCAAATAACGATAATACAATGAAAGTACAAATATGGTCGGACGTGATGTGTCCGTTTTGCTATATCGCAAAAAACAATTTTGAAAAGGCTATAGAGCAACTTCCATTTGCTAACGATATTCAGGTCGAATGGAAAAGTTATCAGTTGGACCCGGAACTAAAAGAAAATTCCGGCAGTAAAACTTTTGGTCAGTATTTAATGGAAAGAAAAGGATTTTCAGCCCCACAAACAAAACAGTTTCTCCAGCAACTGACAGATATGGGTCAAAATTCAGGCGTGAATTTTAACCATGACAGAACATTTGTTGCTAACACTTTTCCGGCGCATAAACTACTGCATCTTGCCAAAAAAGCCGGAAAGGATAATGAAATGGAAGAACTGTTGTTCCGTGCATTGTTTGAGGACGGAAAGAACATAGCTGATACAGAACTCTTAGTGTCGTTGGCAGAACAGCTTGGCATTGAACGAGAAATGGCAAAAGACGTTCTTTCTTCAGATAAATTTGAGTACGAAGTAAAGCAGGATTTTATGGAAGCGAGAAACATGGGAATATCAGGTGTCCCATTCTTTGTACTCAATGACAAGTATTCCGTTTCAGGAGCGCAGCCAGTAGAAGCCTTTGTAAGTGCATTAACGCAAACCTATAAAGAAACCGTTAAGCCCTTAGAAAATCTTGGTGGCAATGATAAATCTTGTTCGGCAGACGGGTGTAGCCTTTAATGGTAGCAACCAAACCCATACATTTTAAACCCCGCATTTGCGGGGTTTATTTGTTTAATGATTTATAGGTTATTCAGCAATTTGGCAATCCTGCCAATACCCTCATCCAATACAGAACGTGGACACGCTACATTGATACGGATATAGCCATCACCATTGGATACAAACATTTTACCATCTTCTATTAAAACCCCATTGTTGGCAAAAAGCATTGTCAGGTTATTTTTGTCGGCAATCTGCGGCAGGTAATCCTCAATATTAATCCAAGCCAGATAAGTAGCTTCGGGAATGGAAAAACGGGCGTTGGGCAGTAGTTCTTTTAACCTTACTTTTAGAAAGGCAAAGTTTTCATCCAAATAGACTTTCAGTTGCTCCAGCCAATCTTCACAGTCCTGATAGGCAGCCTGCGTAGCCGCTACGCTCAACGGCGAAAGAAACTCCGTGTAGTAAAGTTCCCATTCTTCCCTTATCTCTTTGTTCGGAATAAAGATGTGTGACATCAGGTTGCCAGCAAGGTTGAAAGTTTTACTCGGTGCGGTACAGGTAATAATCCTGTCGCTATCGGGAAATAGCCTTGCCAGTGGGATATGTTGCTGACCATTGCGCAAAAGGTCGCAATGTATCTCGTCCGAAATTATCCAAATATCCCATTCTAAGCACAGCTTCCCAATCTTTAATAATTCTTCTTCCGTCCATACACGTCCGGTAGGATTGTGCGGGTTGCAAAGTATGAAAACCTTAATCTTGTTGGCAGGGTTGCTTAACTTTTGTTCTATATCCTCAAACGACATTATATAGTAGCCATCTTTTTCCTCCAAATCACTATAAAACACTTTCCGATTATTGTAGTCGCCTGCTTTTTTGAAAGGTGTGTAAGATGGTGTATTGATTAAAATAGCATCGTCTTTATCTGTCAGCAAACCGATAAGCCTGTTAAGAGCCGGAATAATGCCGGGAGAAATAACCATTTCATCAGCATTTATTTCCCATTGGTATCTTTTCAGGAACCAATCATACAATACCTTAAAATAGGTTTCGTCATAAACATAAGTGTAACCGAGTATCTTTCTGTCCAAACGTCTTTTTATGGCTTCAAGAATTTCGGGCGGGGTTGAAAAGTCCATATCCGCAACCCACATCCTTATGTAATCCTTATTTTCAAAAGGAAACTTTGTATCATTGTCTAAATTGAAAATATATTGCCGCCAGCCATCGTAGCTTAGACTATTAGTTCCCTCCCGGTCTATAATTTCATCAAAATTGTACTTCATATTATTTATTTTAGACCAACTTATCTGCATTATTGGTTTTTGTGTGCTATCATAGATATTTCAACGTTACATTCTTTTGGAAGACCTTTTACAGCGATTGTTTCCCGTGCCGGAAAATTATCATTAAAGTATGTGGCATAAATATCGTTAACCTGGGCAAACAGTTTCATATCAGATAAGAAAATAGAGGTTTTTACTACATCAGAAAACTGAAAGCCTGCTTCTTCAAGTATGAAAGCAAGATTATTCATAACCTGCTTTGTTTCCAATTCTATATTTTCTGTAACCATTTCTCCGGTTGTTGCATTAACTGGTATTTGACCTGATATGTATAAAAAGTTACCTGCAAGAACAGCTTGGTTATACGGACCTATCGGCGCAGGCGCATTAGATGTGTTGATAATTGTATTCATATCTATTATTTTTTTACAAATTTCTAAAATAATACATTTAAAAACCATAAGTCCAAACAACTTTAAAAAATATTTCTATTATTTTAATTACTTTTGGTCTATTATTATTTTTTGGTCTAATAAACTGAAAAGGTATAGAAAAAAAATTTTTTTAATTTGGATTGGAATGAGCAGCGATTATAAATTAGACGATACAGACAAAGGCATTTTAAGATTACTACAACAGAATGCCCGGATGACTAATAAGGAAATAGCGGACAGATTAAACAAAAGTATTACACCCATACATATAAGGGTCAAACGTCTTCAGGACGAGGGGTACATTCAGAATTACGTAGCTGTTTTGAACCCCAAATTGATAGACAAAAACCTGACCGTTTTCGCCCAAATACAATTGAAAGACCATAGCGGAATTGCTCTCAAAACCTTTATGGAACAATCAGCCAAATTAAAAGAAGTTCGAGAGTGTTACCACATGACCGGAGCATTCGACTTTTTACTAAAGATTGCTGTATCTTCAATGGAAGAATATTCGGATGTTATGCTGAAAAAACTTTCAGAACTTCCCGGATTGGGAGCCATACAAAGTGTTTTTGTATTAACTGAGGTAAAAAACGATAAGACCTATGATATTTAAGTTTTTTTATTGTCGGCTATTAGTTATCTTTCTTTTCTGCGTTTCTTTTTCTTCATACGGTTAGCAAATGCCTGTTCCTCGTAATCCTCACCCTGCGCTTCCGGCAGTAACCCGCCCAATCCGTCTATCAATCCGAAATCATCGGTCGGCTGTTCTTTATTCAGGAAGTCAAAAAGCCCGTGCGTTTCTTCCTTTTCATCAGCATTGCTTTTGCCTGCTGTTGGTAAATCTGTGGTGCTGCTCTGCTCTATGGTTTGGCGTTGTTCTACTGCTGCATCTTTCCACCAATCATTAAAGACATTCGCAGATAGGTTTTTGTCCAAAGCTGAACCGTTCCAAACGGTACGGCTTTCGTGGTCAACAAAGGTCATTCCGTAAATACGCCCCCCGTCATTGCGGCGTACAACGGTATTGATGCCCTGCTCAATCAGTTGCTTTTTAAAATCGGCTTCATTGGTAGCGGTGTGCATCGCTGCCTCAATGGTATTTTTGAGGATGGCTCTTGCGGGGTCGGTCTTCATTTTTTTCTTAGCTTCCGCAAAGTGGTTTTGCAGTTCGTCCAGTCCTGCGTGTTTGCCGAAAAGGGATGACTTAAAAGGATTGCTGGCTTTCTCGCCCGGCTCATTCAGGGCAAAATACACCAGCCCGTTTTTAGGTTGCCCGTGCAATTCCCCCTTTACTTCTTCTGCCGTAATATTGAACAGGGAAAGCAAAGCGTTGTAAGCCCCGATGCTTTGGTATTGGTAATACTTCGGCAGGTATCTCACTACCGATGCAATTTGGCTCTTTACGTCCCCGGCTATGTAATCTACCGGACGGAATGCCTGCTCATTTCCGGTGCGCTGTTTTTCGGTGGCGGGTATCAGTTTGTACTTCTGTTCCAAATCCCTGCAAATTGCCATTGATTGCGGGTGGTCGTAGCTATCGCTTATCTTCTTGCCGTCTATACCTACACAAATCGTGACGATATGGATATGGGTACGCTCAATATCGTTATGCTTATATACAATATAGGGTTGCTTGCCATATCCCATACGCTCCATATACTCCTGTGCCATTTCCATAAACTGCGCATCGCTGACCTTATCCGCAGGATCTGGGTTCAACGATATATGGCGCACAGGTTTCTCCGTTCGGATATTGGCAGATAAATAAGGCTCAAAACGCTGGTGCAGATAACTGGCTGAATAGGTATTATCCAGCGTTTCGGGTATCTTGTTCAGTAACAAAACCTGCCCGTTTTCGCTGTCAATCTTTTTCTGATTATAGGAAATAGCACCGTACAAATTCTCCCCTTTACCAATCTTCGCTATCATTTTATCGGTCTTTTTGCATGTGTGTTTTTTCAAATTCGGCTGTTAGCTCAATCACTTGGCGGCACAATGCAGCCATTTCTGCCGTCTGTTTTTCCAATTTAAAGAGGTACGCCGATGCCTTTTTTTCCGAGAAATTGCGGTAAAGTATCTTCACGATTTGGTTATAGTTCACACCAACGGCTCTGAACTGGCTGTAAAAATTGGTGAGCCTTGTATGAAAATCCACGGCATCCATATCAATTTTTACGGTCTTTACTGTCTTCTGAAAGATGCAGGCGGTAATAAAATGCGCCATTACTTTCATACCCGATTGCTCAAACAACGCAAGGAACTGTGCATTTTCCATGTCGTTCAGACTAATCGAATAACGGTGGGTCGCTGGGTCTTTCTTAGGCTTGCGACCTACTTTGCTTATTTGATTTCTTTTGTTGTCTTCCATATCTCATTCCATTATAATTACCATAAACCACGACTTCGGAGTGCGTTTTCCAGCCCCCTGCTAAGGGCAAGTTGTTTTTAGATGCGGAATTTATTTCGAGCAGCTAAAAACATAACTTGCTCCTTTCGGGTGAAAGGAAAATCCGCCCTGCGGGACGGATTAGATAAAGCAGAAAAAAACGGCTTTGAGCCGTTCCAATCCCCGTGTACTATCTGTAATGATTTCTCCATTCACCTTTCGTATTGAAGCCAATACAAAATAAGCGCAGCTTTCCCGAAGCATTGCCCTGTTACACACTGCCAAACACTGCCACAGAACGCCAATACAGGACAGGTTGAATAAAGCAGGTATATATCTGCATTCTTTTGTGTAGGCATTTGCGATTGCCTGTATATGTACGTATGGACGTAGCTGCGTAGCTACGCAAATACGCAGGCAGGTAATCAGGCAAATAGCCATGTATGCGAAGGGGTAAGCCTGTATGAAATGATGTAAGCAGCCATGCAGGTAAGCAAATGAAAACATGCAGTTGCATCCACCCGCATACGGATAAAATCACAGGCATAAGGATGTGTGCTTTTAAGCACCTGCATACAAAAGCCTGCAAATAAAAATGTGCGGATGTGCCATTGCACCGATGCGCATAAATGGATAAGCAGCTATAAGCGTATAGCTATACATAAATAGGTAGATAATTAAAAACAATTATGCACATGGACACGAACAAACAACCTTTGTTTATCGCCTTTTCCTCCCAAAAGGGAGGTGTAGGCAAAAGCACCTTTACCACGCTGGTGGCAAGCCTGCTTCATTATCGGCTCGGCTATAATGTTGCCGTATTCGACTGCGATTTTCCGCAACACAGCCTTATGCAAATGAGGGCAAGGGATATGAGCAGCATAATGGGCAATGAGGTGTACAAAAAACTGGCTCATAAACAATTTACGAGCATCAACAAAAAAGCCTATCCCGTTATGCAGCACCGGGCAGACGGTGTACTGGATGCCGTAACGCAATTCCTGCAATCGGCTACCGTTTCGGTGGACGTGGTTTTTTTCGACCTGCCGGGTACGGTCAATTCCGCAGGGATATTGAAAACGCTGGCGGGTATGCACCACATCTTTACGCCCATCATTGCCGACCGTGTAGTGATGGAAAGCACGTTGATTTTTACGCAAGTCCTGAACGATGTTGTCAGGAAGCAGGGCGCAACGACTATCCAAAGCATCAGCCTTTTTTGGAACCAGGTGGACGGCAGGGAAAAGTCCACCTTGTACGGCGTTTATGAGGACTTGATTAAGAAGTTAGGCATTCACCTTATGCGTACCCGTATCACGGATAGCAAGCGTTTTCGCAAAGAGGGCGAAGCCAATGCAAAAACCGTCTTTCGCTCCACCTTGCTCCCTGCCGATGAGCGGTTGATGAAAGCCTGCCGACTGGATTTATTTATGGATGAATTTTTAAGAACCGTGAAATTGTAGCCCTATGGAAAATCAGAATAAAAAGAAAAACCAACCGGAGATAGACGAAGAATTTTTAATGAACATTATCGCCGATGGTGTGAAAAAAGAGGGCTTAACCGTAACGCCTGAACCGCCCCAAAAGCAGGAGCCGGAGAAAGCGGACAAAGAGCCGGACAAGCCTGTGAGCAGGGAAAGGAACCGCTCTAAAAAATCCAGCGAAGCGGACTACGAGCAGCTATTTTTCAAACGAGCGGAAACTAATGCCCGTTACGGAAAATCGGTGTACATACGTCCTGATTTTCACGAAAGGCTCACCCGTATCGTGCAGGTCATCGGTGAGGATAAGATAACGATATACGCCTACCTCGATAACCTGCTGGAATACCACTTTCAGGAATTTGGCGAGGACATTATCAAAAGTTTTAACGACAAGTATAAACCTATTATATAATCATAGTCATGGAAAAGAACAATAAAAAGCAGACAGGCAAACGCAGCTACGGGAGCCAGTTTTTAAAAAAGCACTCAATGAACCGCAGGGGCGATAAAGCTATCTACGTCCGCAAAGAATACCACGAACGCTTATCCCGTATTGTACAGGTTATTGGCGGTGGCAATATCCCTTTGTATGCATACCTGGACAATATACTCAAACATCATTTTGAGTTATTTAGCGAGGATATTGTAGAAGATTTTTATAAAATGAACAAACCACTTTTTTAGTCATGGAAATTATAATCGTTATCTGTTTGCTCATTGTCATTGTGCTGTTAGCCAAAGACAAAATCATCATTAAAAAAGTGGTGAAAGGTAAACCTGAACAATCAAGGGTAAATCCTGATTTGCCGGAAATCGTGGGCAGACCAAAGCCCGTAGAACGACACGTAGTGCCAACTGCTGCCACTCAACGCCAAAAAGAAGAACAGGCAGAAATAGCTGATAATTTTGAAACAGAAACCCACGAGACAGGTTTTGCGAGGGAAATTCCGCCGGAGGAATTGGATGAAGTTTTTGGGAGTGAACCTGTATCCGATTTTGAGAATGAGGACGAGGAATGGGAAGAACAGGGATTGCCGAACAGCGACAATGGGTTTGCCACAGGGGTTACCTACGAGGAACTGACAACCGTGGGGGCATTGCTTCAGAAAGATACATTAGAGCCTGCCTCTCAACAAAAAGCGGTGGATATAGTTCAGCGAATGCAGGGAACCGAATTGTTTAGTCTGCTCGAAAACTCCATAGAGGGGGCTTCACGAAAGATTGCGGAGCTGCTGGATAAGAGCCTCCCTGCCAGAGCGGATTTCAGTTCTTCCGATGTGCGGAAAAGTGATGTGGGTGATTTTGACATCGGGGAGTTTGTCTGAAAAGACAGCTTCCCTTTGTTTTTTAAACGTGTTCCAAAATGGTTACCATGAAAGATTTAATAAAAACGGCTGACGAGATAGCTAAAAAAATGAAAGAAAAGGGATATGAGTATTTTAATATCAAGCGGGGAGCAACTGGAACCGATTTTAAGACAGCTCTTGGTTCTTATTTGCATTACGCAGGTTTCAGCAAAACAGAACCCCTAATATTTCCGGTTTATGCAGGCTCGGCGGTAGCTGCTACCTCACCCGACAATCCTTATACCTGGGCAACATTTAAAATTGTGGATGATGCCGAAAAAGGTTTACGGATTGATACAATGGCAATTTCGATGTATGAATGCTACGATGGGGGATTAAGAACTCATTTGGAATTGAAGTTGAAATCACTGGATGATATTCCATCAAGACAGGATGCCTCAAAGATGATTGAAGAAAGATGGCAGAAGCAGTACCAAAAAAACCAAATAGTTAATTACTTCAATAAAACAAGCATGATTAGTAAGAATGACCCCAATTATATATTCGAGGAATACAAAGGATATACAATCGCCAGCCACAAAAACAACGTTGTGGGAAAAGATATTGACAACCTAACTATCGTCTACCGTTCAGACGAGTTTCCCAATCACGGGTTTATTATTGGACTGGATGACAGCAAACTGTCAGGACGAAGAAAATCAGTCCCGCATAATATGGAAGATGCAAAGGCTTACATTGATTGGGCAGTTAAAGTGCGTGAAGAAAAGACCGTGAAAGCCAAGACTGAAATACCCAAACCGCCGCAACGAAAAGGGCGAAAGATGTAATACTCTAATCAAATTTTGGAAACGTCAAAACGGTTTTGTTTTGGCGTTTTTTTATTGCCCTGAACCTGACTATAACGCCACTCAACGCCAACTAATTCCACTGAAAGACACATCGTTATTGCGCCTTGATTTCCGTGAGACTTTTGTTCCGAAAGCCCGCAACGAGGCGGGAAAATGTAACAAAATAATTCATTCAGATTATGGAAAAACAAAGCAAAAAAGTGTTGCTGACAGGCGCCCTGCTGCTGTCGGCATTTGGTGTGTTCGCACAAGGGAACGGCTCGGCTGGTATTACCGAAGCTACGCAAATGGTAACTTCTTATTTCGACCCCGCAACCAAATTAATCTATGCGATTGGTGCGGTCGTGGGCTTGATAGGGGGTGTAAAGGTTTACAACAAATTCAGTTCCGGCGACCCTGACACAAGCAAAACGGCGGCATCGTGGTTTGGTGCTTGTATCTTCTTAATTGTTGCCGCAACTATTCTCCGTTCATTCTTCCTGTAAACCGATGCCCTATGAGTAGTTACAACATTAACAAAGGCATTGGAAGAACGGTCGAGTTCAAAGGGCTAAAGGCGCAATACCTGTTCATTTTTGCGGGTGGCTTGCTCGGCGTGCTTATCCTCGTAATGGTGATGTACATGGCAGGCGTAAACTCTTACGTGTGCCTGTTCATCGGGGCTGGTGGGGCATCGCTCATCGTGTGGAAAACATTCGCATTGAATGGCAAGTACGGCGAACACGGATTGATGAAAGTCGGGGCAAGAAAAAGGCATCCGAAGTATATCATCTGCCGCAGGTCTGTACACCGCTATTTGAAGTTCACCCCTAAATCCAGCGCCCTATGAGAAACACAGGAAAAGCCACAACGCTGGAAAGCAAGTTTCCATTATTGGCGGTGGAACACAACTGCATCATTTCAAAAGATGCAGACATTACTGCTTGCTTTCGTGTACACCTGCCGGAACTATTCACGGTAGCATCGCCTGAATATGATGCCATTCATTCGGCGTGGCATAAGGCAATCAAAACCTTACCGGATTATTCCATTATCCACAAACAGGATTGGTTTATCAAAGAAAGTTACGCACCTGATATTGCGCAGGACGGATTGAGTTTTCTTGCGAAGTCCTATCAGCAGCATTTCAATGAGCGACCTTTCTTAAATCATTACTGTTACCTGTTCCTTACCAAGACCACCAAAGACCGGATGCGGATGCAAAGCAACTTTAGTTCGCTTTGTAAGGGCGTGCTTATCCCGAAAGAGATAAGGGATAAAGAAGCCGTCCGCAGGTTCATGGAGGCGGTAGCGCAGTTTGAGCGGATAATGAACGATAGCGGATTTGTGAAGCTGGAACGCCTTACCGAAGATGACATTATCGGCACAGGCGACACGCAGGGTTTGCTGGAACAATACCTAACCCTTTCAAGAGAAATGGGAACTCCGATGCAGGATATAGCATTGGGAAGTGAGGACGTGCGTATCGGCAACAAACGGCTGTGCCTGCATACGCTTTCGGACACAGACGATTTGCCCGGAACGGTATCGGCAAATACGAGGTATGAAAAGCTATCTACCGATAGAAGCGATTGCCTTTTGTCCTTTGCTGCTCCGGTGGGTCTGCTCCTTAGCTGCAATCACATTTACAATCAGTATTTGTTTTTGGATAACAGCGATGAGAACCTGCGCAAGTTTGAAAAGTCCGCACGTAATATGCACTCGCTGGCACGGTACAGCCGGGCTAATCAGATTAACAAAGAATGGATAGAAAACTACCTGAACGAAGCGCATAGTTTCGGGCTATCTTCTATCCGTGCGCACTTCAACGTCATGGCGTGGTCGGATGACCCGCACGAGTTAAAACAGCTAAAGAACGATACAGGTAGTGCGCTGGCTTTGATGGAATGCAAGCCACGCCACAATACTGTGGACGTTGCCACGCTGTATTGGGCAGCTATGCCGGGCAATGCGGGCGACTTTCCGAGTGAAGAAAGTTTTTACACGTTTATAGAACCTGCATTATGCTTCTTTACGGAGGAAACCAACTATCAAAGTTCGCCCTCACCGTTCGGTATCAAAATGGCGGACAGGCTTACGGGCAAGCCCATTCATTTGGACATATCGGATTTGCCCATGAAAAAAGGCATTATCACGAACCGCAACAAGTTCATCTTGGGACCATCAGGTTCGGGTAAATCTTTTTTCACCAATCACATGGTTAGACAATATTATGAGCAGGGCGCACACGTACTGCTCGTAGATACAGGTAATTCGTATCAGGGATTGTGCGAACTGATTAAGGGTAAGACCAAAGGAGCAGACGGGGTTTACTTCACCTATACCGAAGACAACCCCATTGCCTTTAACCCGTTTTACACAGACGATGGCGTATTTGATATTGAAAAAAGGGAAAGTATCAAAACGCTTATCCTTACCCTTTGGAAACGGGACGATGAGCCGCCCAAACGCTCCGAAGAAGTAGCATTATCCAATGCTGT
This sequence comes from Niabella beijingensis, assembly GCF_020034665.1. NCBI lineage: Bacteria > Pseudomonadati > Bacteroidota > Chitinophagia > Chitinophagales > Chitinophagaceae > Niabella > Niabella beijingensis. The sequence continues at coordinate 449,514 of NZ_JAIQDI010000002.1, forward strand.
TTCCGGCTATATCGAACACATCAAAAAGGATGATGCCTATCCCTCGTTCAATGGTTTTTATGACTACGTGCAAGGCAATTACCGCAAGGTATTGGAAGAAAAGCAGGTAAGGGAAAAAGACTTTGACATTGCCAATTTCCTGAACGTGCTTGAACCCTATTACAAGGGCGGGGAATACGATTATTTGTTGAACTCCAACAAGCAGTTAGACCTACTTTCCAAACGCTTTATAGTCTTTGAAATTGATGCGATAAAAGACCACAAAATTTTATTTCCCATAGTCACGATTATCATTATGGAGGTCTTCATCAACAAGATGCGCAGGCTCAAAGGCGTGCGTAAACTCATACTGATTGAAGAAGCGTGGAAGGCGATAGCGAAAGAGGGCATGGCAGAATACATTAAGTATTTGTTCAAAACCGTCCGCAAATTCTTCGGCGAGGCGATAGTCGTAACACAGGAGGTGGACGACATTATCCAGTCGCCCATCGTCAAAGAAAGTATCATCAACAACAGCGATTGTAAAATCCTCTTAGACCAGCGTAAGTACATGAATAAGTTTGACGACATCCAAGCGATGTTGGGGCTTACGGACAAAGAAAAAGGGCAGGTACTTTCCATCAACATGAACAATGACCCAAGCCGCCTTTATAAAGAAGTTTGGATTGGGTTGGGTGGCACGCACTCCGCCGTATATGCTACCGAAGTTTCTCTCGAAGAATATTTAGCCTATACCACCGAAGAAACCGAAAAACTGGAAGTGATGCAGCTTGCCCACGAGTTGGGCGGCAACGTGGAGCAAGCCATTAAGCGCATCGCACTCCAAAGGCGTGAAAAATCGAATAGTTATTAATCATTTAAAAATCAGAAACAATGAAAAAAGCAATGTTACTGGCGCTAACGGCATTTATGCTCGCCGTAGCACCATCCGCTAAGGCGCAATGGGTAGTTACCGACCCTGCCAATCTTGCCTCCGGTATCATCAACTCCGCAAATGAAATTGTACAGACCTCGAACACCGTATCGAATGTGGTCAAAAATTTCAACGAGGTAAAAAAGGTGTACGAACAGGGCAAGGAATATTACGACAAACTGAAAGCCGTAAGCAACCTTGTCAAAGATGCCCGTAAGGTACAGCAGACCGTTTTGCTGGTGGGCGATGTGTCCGAAATGTATGTAAAGAATTTCGGCAAGATGATGAACGACCCCAATTTCTCGCCGCAGGAACTCTCGGCGATTGCCAACGGTTATTCAACGCTCCTGAACGAAAGCACCGAGCTATTGAAAGAACTCAAACAAATTGTTACCAACACCGGGCTTTCGCTGAACGACAAAGAGCGTATGGATGTGATAGACAAGGTGTACAACGAGGTAAAGGAATATCACAACCTTGTGCGCTACTATACCAATAAAAATATCTCTGTGAGCATTTTGAGGGCTAAAAAGAAGAACGACAGCAAAAGAGTATTGGAGTTGTACGGAACCGCAGAACAAAAATATTGGTAAGCTATGGAATGGAATAATCTTCATGAAATGCTGCGCAGCCTGTATGACGAAATGATGCCTTTAACGGCAGATATGGCTGCGATAGCAAAAGGCATCGCCGGATTGGGCGCACTGTTTTATGTTGCCCTAAAGGTCTGGCAGGCGTTGAGCCGTGCGGAACCGATAGACGTATTTCCTTTGCTCCGTCCGTTCGCCATCGGGCTTTGTATCATGTTTTTTCCGACAATGGTTTTGGGTACTATCAATGCGGTAATGTCGCCCGTTGTGAAAGGTACGCACGGGATGCTCGAAGACCAGGTGCTTGACCTGAACAAGCTGCAAGAGCAAAAAGACAAGCTGGAATACGAAGCCATGATACGCAATCCCGAAACGGCTTACCTCGTAAGCGATGAGGAATTTGATAAGAAGCTGGACGAATTGGGATGGTCGCCGTCAGATTTGGCAACCATGTCGGGAATGTACCTCGACAGGCAAGCCTACAAGATAGAGAAAGCCATAAAGGAGTGGTTTCGCAACCTGTTGGAAATTCTCTTTCAGGCGGCGGCATTGGTCATAGATACGATACGGACATTCTTCCTTATCGTGCTGTCCATATTGGGGCCGATAGCCTTTGCCATAAGCGTTTGGGACGGATTTCAGTCTACGCTTACGCAATGGCTGACCCGATATATCAGCGTTTACCTGTGGCTGCCCATATCGGATATGTTCAGCTCCATACTGGCAAAAATACAGTCGCTCATACTGGAACGGGATATTTCCATGTTGTCAGACCCAACGTATATCCCTGATACCTCCAATACCGTGTACATCATTTTCATGATTATCGGCATAGTGGGCTATTTCACTGTCCCAACGGTAGCAGGATGGGTAATACAGGCGGGCGGTGCAGGAAACTTCATGCGCAACGTAAACTCTACGGCATCAAAAACCGGAAACCTTGCCGGAGCCGGAACGGGAGCCGCAGTAGGCAATATCGGCGGCAGACTATTGAACAAAAAATAATCATCGTAAAAATGGAATTTAAGACTTTAAGAAACATCGAAAACAGTTTTAGACAGATAAGACTGTATGCTATTGTCTTTGCCGTTCTCTGCATTAGCGTGGTGGGATATGCCGTATGGCAGTCCTACCGCTTTGCGGAGTTACAAAGGCAAAAGGTTTATGTACTGGACAATGGCAAATCATTAATGCTCGCCTTAGCACAAGATGCCAGCATTAACAGACCTGTGGAAGCCCGTGAACACGTAAGGCGTTTCCATGAGTTGTTTTTCACCCTCGCACCGGATAAGAACGCCATTGAAAGCAATATGAAGCGGGCTTTTAACCTTGCTGATAAATCGGCTTTTGATTATTACAAAGACTTATCGGAAAAGGGCTATTACAACCGTATCATTTCGGGCAACGTGCAACAGCGCATTGAGGTAGATAGCGTGGTTTGCAATTTTGATAACTATCCCTATGCGGTGCGTACCTACGCCAAGCAATTCATTATCCGCTCAAGCAATGTTACAAGGCGTAGCCTGATAACCTCCTGCTATCTCGTGAACTCCGTTCGTTCGGACAATAACCCACAGGGCTTTAACATCGAAAAATTTGCCGTGCTGGAAAATAAAGACGTGGAGGTCATAGAACGCTAAAATCAATTTTATGGAAGCATTATCAGATTTAAACACGTTTGCCAAAATCCTTACCGACAAAGGATATAACGGCTATTTCCATACGCAGGGTGCGTATGCCGGAAAACTCAAAGACAGCATAAGCGAATACCTCGAAAGCTGCCGGAAAGGTACGGAGGGCGCAGCGAAGCCTGTATTGCTGGTTACGGGCTATCTGCAATGGGCTGGTGAAGACAAACCCCGTGTGGAATGCAGTATGTGGGTCAAGTGCGTGAGCGGAAAATTTTTCCTTTCCAAAATGGAGGTTGCACGAAAAGACCAATACGGACAGTTACTGAAACAGTCGCAACTGATAAACCTGTCCGTGATTACTGCGCCCAAGGCAAGGGAAGCTATTGCCTTGGTCAGTGATGAGCCTAAACGGAAAATTGCCTATCAAAAAAAAGTACCAGGATGTAATAACGGAAAATAGTTAAGGAATGAAAAAGTTACGAACAGAAATCAATAGGTGGATTGACAGGCTGGATGACAGGTGGCGGGAGTTACCTGTAAAGAAACAGCACCGCTATACGCTGTTACTTTTTGCTGGCTATGTTTTGCTATCCATTATCGTAATAGCAAAAATATGCTACGATGTTGGCGCAAGCGATAGCAGGCTCAAAATAGAGCATATCGAAAACCCGCTTATTAAACAAAACAAGTCCCCGGTATCTCCGCAGGACAGTATAACAACAATTTTAAAAAATCAATTGTATGAAAGATAGCGAAAACAAAAGAGTAAGCATTTTGGTCGAAGATGACGACCCAAAAAGCGTAATGGATGCGCCCAAAGACCGTGCGCAGAACAAAGCCGAAAAGCTGAAAAAGCCAATCATTTTTGTGCTTATGGCTGTGGTATTTCTCGGCTGCATGTATTTAATCTTCAAACCGTCTTCCGATAAGAAAAAACCCGAAGAAATAGGTTTGAACGATGCCGTACCACAGGCGACCGATGCGGGTTTGCAATCGGATAAGCAAAAAGCGTATGAGCAGGAGATGCTCGAAGAAAAAACAGAAAAAGAGCGTAACGCACTCACTTCCCTTTCCGATTATTGGAGTGAGGACAGTACCGTCGACAAAGAAGCAGTTGCTCCGGATGAGGATTACGAAGACGGATCTGCTTACGGAGGCGGTACACGCAGGGGCGGCAATCCGGCTTTGAACAGTTATAAAAATGCCCAAAGTACGTTAGGCTCGTTCTACGATAACAGCGATTACCAAACGCAGGAACTGCGTAGGCAGGTTGACGAACTAAAAGAAAAGCTGGCAGAAAAGGACGTACCCGCAACAACGACCGTTCAAGACCAAATGGCTTTGATGGAAAAGTCATACGAAATGGCGGCGAAATACCTGCCCTCGAACAATCAGGGACAGGCTGGCAAAACTGATACCACTGTTTCAGTGAAAGGCGGTACACAAAAGGAACATTTTGTAGCGTTCACGCCCGTAAGGAAAAATGCGGTATCAGCCCTATACCGTGAGCCAACCGACAGTGCGTTTTTGGCAAGCTGGAACGAAACCCGCAACAGGGGATTTTATACCGCCGGAACAAAGGAGCAGGTCGTACAGCCAAAAAACAGCATCAGGGCAATAGTTCAGGAAACGCAGACCATAACCGATGAAAGCGGTGTGCGCTTGCGCTTGCTGGAAATGGCAAAAACGCCAAGCCTTACTATTCCGGCTGGAACGGTGCTAACGGCAAACGCCAAGTTTTCAGGTGGTAGGTTACAGTTAAAAGTAACGTCTATCGAATTTGAGGGCAATATTATCCCCGTGGAAATAACGGTGTACGATTTGGACGGACAGCAGGGATTATATGTGCCATATTCTCCCGAAATGAACGCCCTTACCGAGATAGCCTCCAATATGAGCCAAACCTCCGGCACGTCCATTATGATGACCCGCTCCGCAGGACAGCAGGCAGCAGGCGACCTATCCCGTGGCGTGGTGCAAGGTATATCGGGTTACTTCTCCAAAAAAGTAAGAACGCCGAAAGTTACCGTCAAAGCCGGTCATCAGATTTTCCTCGTCTCAAAAAACTAATGTTCAACACTAAAAATCAGAATTAAAATGAAAGCAATATTTAAAAGCCTTTTGGCAATGGTTTGTTTGATAGCCTTTAATGTGGGCGTGAATGCACAGCAGATTGCATCCAATACAAGCAAATTAAGCATGGGTAAGGTTGAACCTTACGAAATGCAGGTAACATATAATAAGACCTCACACCTGATATTCCCGGCAGCTATCCGTTATGTCGATTTGGGCAGCGAGTACCTTATCGCTGGCAAGGCAGATGATGCCGAAAACGTACTGCGTATAAAGGCTACCGTTAGAGACTTTACCGAAGAAACCAACTTTTCCGTGATTACCGATGACGGGCGTTTCTACAACTTCAACGTTTATTATAGTGCCTATCCTGCTACGCTCAATTATGACCTGCTTACAATGCAAAAAGCATCTGACCGGGATAACGGTAATGATGTGCTTTTTGAGGAACTGGGAAGCAATTCGCCATCGCTGGCCGGATTGCTTTTAGAAACGATTTACAAAAAGGATAAAAGGATTGTAAAGCATATCGCATCCAAAAGTTACGGTATTCAATTTCTGCTCAAAGGCATTTACGTGCATAACGGGAAATTCTATTTCCATACAGAACTGCGTAATAAAAGCAATGTGCCGTTTAACATTGACTTTGTGAATTTCAAAGTAGTGGATAAGAAAGTAGCAAAACGTACCGTAGTGCAGGAAAAGCCGATGACACCATTGCGTATGTATAAACCGCTTACGGAGATTGCCGGAAACTCGACCGAACAAAACGTGTTCCTGCTCGACCAATTTACGATTACCGATGATAAGGTGCTGGTCATTGAAATCTTTGAGAAGAACGGCGGCAGGCAGCAGACCTTAGAGGTGGAAAATTCCGACCTCGTAAACGCAAGGCAAATCAACGATATGCACCTGAAGATTAATTAATCCAAAACAGAAAGAACAATGATAAAATACATTTTTTCCGTGATGCTTGCCGTGTTAGGCATGACGGCAGCACAGGCGCAAAGGATGACACCCGGACAGAAAGGGCTGGAAGTAAACGCAGGTTTGTTGTCCAAAGAGGTAAAGGATAACTACTATCTGAATTTGACCCTTACCGTAAATAGCAGGAATGGTAATTACTGGATTTGGGGTGCAGAATATACCCACCAATTTGCCGATTACAGGACTGTACAGATACCCCTTGAAACCTATACGGGCGAAGTGGGGTACAGTCTCCAGCTTTTGGGGGATGCGAGAAAGACAATAACGCTCAATGCGGGGCTTACTGCCGTTGCCGGGTATGAAACCATTAACCGGAGCGAAGCAACGCTGTATGACGGCTCTAAAATCCTCGACAAAGACAATTTTGTTTACGGAGCCGGGGGGCGGTTGTCTTTTGAGACATATTTGTCCGACAGGTTTGTGCTGCTCCTGCAAGGTCGTACCAAAGTATTATGGGGTACGGATTTAAAACAGTTCCGTCCATCGGCAGGCGTTGGGCTAAGGTTTAACTTTTAAAAATAATAACGATGAAACGATTTTTGAATAGAAACAAATTTGTGTGGCTGCTTCTCCTGGTCTTTGCAAGTGCCACTACATTATCATCATGTGATAAGGAAGAATTGGAAATACAGCAGAATTACCCGTTTGAGGTCAAAGTGATGCCTGTTCCGGGAGACGTGACAAGCGGACAGACCGTTGAAATAAGGATTACGATTGAGCGGAGCGGCAATTTCAGCGATGCGGGTTACTTTATCCGCTATTTCCAGTTTGACGGACAGGGTACATTGCGGTATTATAATGAACCGCCGTATATGCCCAATGATTTGTATCAGTTGCCTGCTACACAGTTCAGGTTGTATTACACTTCGCAGTCCACCGTATCGCAGTCATTTGATATATGGATAAGCGACAATTTCGGGAATGAAAAGCAGGTAAGTTTTCAGTTTAACAGTACTGATTAAGAAAGCGGTTGTATCAGTGAAAAATAAAAAGTCGTCTGACCTCAATAGTCGGGCGACTTTTTTTGCATTTTGCAAAATGAGTTGGGATTGTTAGGTAAAATATTCCGTTGCTATTCCACCTATTCCCAAACTGAAATATCTCCCGTTATCGGCTAACGTTTTTACGGCGGTTACAATCTCATCGGGGTCGGCGTATTTCAGCACATAGCCCGAAACGCCTGCATTCAACATATCCGTAACTCTCTTTTCGCCATCGTCTGTGCTTGAAACCAATACTTTTAAATGGGGGTATTCTTCGAGCAACAATTTTGCTGCTTTAAAATCTTCTTCTACGATACAGACATCGGGTAAATCATTACCTGCTATTTTTTCGAGGGCTTGTTGTGCGTTGCCTGCTTGAAATAGTATCTCAAAACCGGAGCCTGTAAGCTGTTTTACAGCTAAATCACGAAGCTGCTCATTGTTATCTACTATCGCTACCTGAATTACATTTTTATTACTCATAATTGCTATTACATTTTTTATTTTTTAAACAATCCTTTCCAGCCTTTACCTGAATTAGTAACGGGTGGTTCTTCCTTTTTAGTTTCTGTCTTTTGTATATCCCTTATGTTGTGCGTAGTAAGCCAATTATAAAAGTCACCTACATTGTCAGGTGTGAAATTTACGATTTTGCCATTTTTGAGGGAAATAATAAAGCAGTCAATAGTTACTGCAAACGCCGATAGCTCGGAAGCAGAAAATTCTAAGGCAGGATAGGTATTGTTTGCAGTGTCCATAATATCCGTTTTTTTAGTGGATGCCTGCAACAAAAAAAGCGCAGGCAACTACACTTACCGACATTAAGGCACTGGTACGCCTCTCTCCGAATAAGCGAGCGCCCACGCCATAGCATGAGCGTTCTTACTTATTGCCTCGGAGATATAAAAATTACCAGTTTCTAATGTCGAGACTTAAAGCAAAAACACTTTAAGATTTTTCTATATTTTCAAACACAAATATAGTGAAGCTAAAAACGTTCAGCAACACTTATTTACTCTATAATTGTAAATATCATTCAGCAAATGCTTTATATTTTCATCTCTCTTAAATGTCTGATTTCTTCTTTCAGTTCATGAAGCATTTGAAGAATAACAATATTCTCTAATTGAAAATCATCTTTTGAAAATTCCTTTGTTGCAATGCTGCAAGCAAATTCCCAAATTTCAAAAATATCTGACAGGTGGATATGATAAGATTTATAAAAATCATTATCGGGGCATACCTCCAATTCTTCGGCGAAGATTTTGGAAAGCCTTTTATAAGTAATGCCCTCGCTCCGGGTAATAAACACATAGGTTTTGCCCGCTTTTAAATCGGTACGCCGTTCAATATATTTGCCGATTATATATGAGCCGTCAGGGTGCGGAGGCATGGAGCCACCCTCGGCAGGGAATGCCCTGTATTTACCTACGGTAAGAAAGGGTAAAGAAATGGTTTGCAGGCTTTCGATATACTCCGGGTCAGTGTACCCGTTCAGATAACCCATTGATGCTTTATGTGGGATAATCTCTATTTTGTTTTCGCCCCGGCTATCCACTTTTACGGGCAGCAATATTCTATTGTCCGGCAGTTCCAAAACATCTTTTAAGTTGTACTTTCTCAAATCTATCGAAACCAATAAATCTATACTGACATTGTAATATTTTGAAATTTTAAGGAGTATTTCGATTGGTGGTTCTGCTACACCATCCTCATATTTTCCGTAACGTCCACGGGTAATGATAAGGTCATCGGCTACCCGCTGCTGGGAATAACCAAGCTGACCCCGTAAATACCTTATATTTTCAGACAGTAATGACATTGCGAAGATTTGTAGCAACAAATATAAACATTCTTGCTAAAAACCTTAGTAATTTTGAACAGAAGATTTTGTGAGTTATGGAACGTACCATTGTACATTGCGATTTAGACACTTTTTTCGTGTCCGTAGAAAGGTTATTGAATAGCGACCTGATTGGAAAACCCGTGCTGATTGGGGGTAGTTCCGACCGTGGCGTTGTGGCTTCGTGTTCCTATGAAGCACGCAGGTTCGGTGTACACTCGGCTATGCCGATGCGATTGGCAAGACAGCTTTGCCCCGAAGCTGTTTTGGTTCGTGGCGACCATGACCTGTATTCAAAGTATTCCAATATTGTAACAGAAATCATTGAAGAAAAGATACCCGTAGTTGAAAAGGCATCCATAGACGAACACTATTTGGATATGAGCGGAATGGATAAGTTTTTCGGAACGTGGAAGCTAACGCAGGAACTACGCCAGCGTATCATCCGGGAAACCGGATTGCCTATTTCGTTTGGGCTTTCGGTCAATAAGACCGTGAGCAAGATTGCCACCGGAGAAGCCAAACCCTGCGGCGAACGAAAAGTGGATGGGGGTATGGAAAAGCCGTTTTTAGCTCCGCTATCCATCCGCAAAATACCGGGCATCGGTGAAAAAACCTATCCATTGCTCCGTAATATGGGCATATCCCATATTTATGCCTTACAACAGATGAATGTTTTTACAATGAGGCAAGTGTTGGGAGAAAACGGAGTAAGCATTTGGAACAAAGCCAATGGAGTTGACAATAGTGATGTAGTGCCGTTCCACCAGCAGAAAAGCATGAGCAAGGAACACACCTTTGAGCAGGACACGATTGATATGGTTTTATTGCGCAAAATAATGCTCTCGATGGTGGACGAATTGGCATTTGACCTGCGGAAAGACGGTAAACTGACCTCTTGCGTAACGGTCAAAATCCGTTACAGCAACTTCGATACCCAATCTAAGCAGGTTAAACTTCCCTTTACCGCTTCGGAGCGTGTTATCTCGCAAACAGTTCTCCAGCTTTTTGACAAGCTGTACAGTCGCCGGATGCTCATCAGGTTGATAGGTGTAAAATTCAGCAACCTTATCACGGGTTCGTATCAGGCAGATTTGTTTGATGACACACTGGAAGATATGAACCTTTCGAGGGCAATGGATAAAATCAGGATGCGTTACGGGCATCAGTCGGTAGTACGTGGCTTTGCCCTTTAAAATTCGTGTTCGGTATGTTAATTAATTTGCACAGCTATTTTAGTTTGAGGTATGGGACAATGAGCATTGGGACGCTCGTTGAAAACCTCCGTACCTATGGTTATGATACGGCGGTATTAACGGACATTAACAATTCATCGGCAACACTCGATTTTATAAAGCAATGCCGTGAAGCAGGGATAAATGGACTGGCTGGAATGGAGTTCAGGAACGACAACCAATTGTTGTATGTAGGGATTGCCAAAAACGAAAAGGGTTTTAAAGAACTGAACGACTTAATGACCCATGCCAACCGTTCCAAGTCAGCATTGCCAAATATTGCGCCCGAATTTCGGCACGTATCTATCGTTTATCCTTTTGGTGCGGTCAAAGAAAGCGAATTAAAGGATAACGAATACATCGGCATTCGTCCGCAGGAAGTAAACAGGTTTATTGTTGCACCTAAACAGCGTTGGGAACGCTACGTAATTTTACAGCCTGTTTCATTCAGACAGGCAGATTTTCAATTGCATAAACAGTTACGTGCTATTGACAACAATATCCTTATCTCTCAATTATCGGCGGCGCAAATCGGAAAGGAAACCGAATTTTTCATTAGCAGGACAGAACTCTTAAACGCTTACAATCCTGTACCAAAGCTGATAGAAAACACGGGACATTTATTAGCGGATTGCAGCTTTGATTTTGACTTTGAAGGCAGTAAGAACCGGAAAACATTTACAGGGAATAGGTACGATGATAAACAGCTATTGTACAAATATGCTGTTGATGGTTTTGCCAAACGATACGGTGCGGATAATAAACAGGCTAAAGAGCGTGTATTAAAGGAACTGGATATAATAGACAACCTTAACTTTTCCAGTTATTTCTTAATCACGGATGATATATGCCGCTATGCGAGAAACCGTAACTTTCATTACGTGGGTAGAGGTAGCGGTGCAAACAGTATCGTTGCGTACTGTTTGGGAATTACGGACGTTTGCCCCATTGAACTGAACCTTTATTTTGAACGCTTCTTAAACCCGAAAAGGAAAAGCCCACCGGATTTTGATATAGATTTTTCATGGCGTGACCGGGACGAAATGTACGACTACATTTTTAAGCGGTATCAAAGCGAATATACAGCCCTTATGGGAGCAATGAGTACGTTCCGTGACCGTTCCATCATCAGGGAGTTAGGCAAGGTTTACGGACTGCCAAAAAGCGAAATTGACCGCCTTGTAAATGAGCCTGAAAGTATGCTCAATAAAAATGAGGTAACCAATACAATCCTGTCCGTTTACAATCAGATGGCAGATTTCCCTAACCAACGGACGATACACGCTTCGGGGGTTTTGATTTCTGACAAGCCACTCACGTGTTATTCCGCACTGGATTACCCACCAAAGGGATTGCCTACGGTACAGTATGATATGTATGTGGCAGAAGATATTGGCTTTGAGAAGTTTGATATACTATCACAAAGAGGTATCGGGCATATCAAAGATTGCCGGGAAATTATTCGATTGAATAAGGGCGAAACGGTAGATACGTCCGACCCCAAACGCTTTTTTAATGACCCGGTAATTGCGGCGCAATTGCGGTCTGCAAATACCGTTGGCTGCTTCTACATCGAAAGTCCGGCAATGCGGCAGCTTATCAGCAAACTGCAATGTGATAATTATTTGACGTTGGTGGCTGCGAGTTCCATTATTCGCCCCGGTGTAGCAAGTTCAGGAATGATGCAGGCATACATTGACAGGCATTTGAACCCTGAAAAGGTTGACTACATCCACCCGGCATTCAAGGAACAATTAGAGGACACTTACGGCATTATGGTGTACCAGGAGGACGTAATGAAAATTGGTCATCACTTCGGTGGTTTGGATTTAGCGGATGCCGATGTACTTCGCAGGATGATGAGCGGGAAATACCGTAACGTAAACCATTTGGCAGAAATTGAAGATAAATACAATAGCAATTGCCGGGAGAAAGGCTATCCCGAACACGTTGCCAAAGAGGTTTGGCGGCAGATGCAGTCTTTCGCCGGGTACAGCTTCAACAAGGCTCATAGTGCATCCTTTGCGGTAGAAAGCTATCAAAGTTTGTTCCTGAAGACTTACTACCCGCTTGAATTTATGGTAAGCGTGTTGAATAATTACGGCGGTTTTTATTCACGGGAGGTTTATATCAATGAGGTAAAGAAAGCAGGGGGAAATATCTGTTTGCCCTGTGTGAACAAAAGTGCGTTTGATACCTCCATTGTGGGGAGCGATATTTATTTGGGATTTGACTGCCTGTTGAACCTCGAAAGCGAACTGGCGCAGCTTATCCCCGAAGAACGGAAACGTAACGGGGAATATTTGAGTTTGGAAAACTTTAATTTGCGAACGGGTGCAGGATTGGAGCAGATTATAATCCTTATACGTTGCGGTGCGTTCCGCTTTTTGGGAGCAGGTAAAAAAGAATTGCTTTGGGAGGCTCATTTGCTACTGAACAAAAGCAGGGCTGCCCATAATACGCAGGTTGGTCAACTGTTTTTTAATAGTGCCGAAAAGCCGCAATTGCCCGTGTTCGTAACGGATGACTTAGAAAATCTGTATGATGAAATTGAGCTAATGGGGTTTCCTGTTTCGGGTAGTATTTTTGACCTTGCCAAGTCCGATTATCGGGGGAATGCTTCGGCAAAAACATTAGCTTCCTTTCGTGGGCAGGTTGTCAGGGTTGTTGCCCATTTGGTAACACACAAAACGGTGCGGACAAAGACCGGAACAATTATGAAATTCGGTACTTTCATAGATATAGACGGAGACTTTATAGACACGATACACTTTCCGCAAAGCCTGCATAAATCCCCGCTCCGTGGGAAAGGGTTATATCTTATCGAGGGCAAAGTTGTTGTTGATTACGGATGTCCGGCAATAGAGGTACATCGTTGTGCCATGATGCCAATCAAACCCGACCCACGAAGTGTTTAAACTTTAGTGCTGGTATAGTTCTGCTCCAAAATCGCCAGAATATCACTTTCCTTATAAATTATCTTACCACCTATCTGAATGAATGGTAGGATATTGTCATCCCGGTATTGTTGCAATGTGCGCTTGCTGATATGTAACAGCTTGCACAGGTCTTCGCCCGATAAATAAACTTCTCCGTTCATTACAGGACGGTAGTTTTTTAGTATCAGTTCCAAGCGGTTGCGCAATTCCTCAAACTTGCTTTTATAGTAGGCGATTTCCTCTGCATCGCTATCAAAAAGTTCCATACTCATTTGTTTTCGGTTTCAGCATCGGAAGCAAGCAAATGCTGTACGTCCGAGAATTTGTAATAATTCTTCCGGTTCAATTTTGAAAAAGGCAATAGCCCTTTGTCTTTATAGGATTGCAGGGTGCGTTTGGAAATGCCGAGCATTAGGCACACCTCCTGATTATCGAGCCAACGTTCTTCATTAAAAATGCCTATATAGGCTTCGCTTGCGTTGGTGGCAAGCTGTAACAGTTCGTCCAGTTCTGCGGTCATTTCCTTTAGAACAGACTTCGGTATCGCAATTACTTCCATATTCCTTTCCTCACTTTTTTCACGTCAGAAATGGAAATTAGGAAAGGTATTAAGGCGTATCTTATTTGGGTGTGTGTTTGGCTTTGAGTGGTAAGGTTTGGCGCAAAAGAAAACGGTACAAGCCTGTATAGACCTGTACCGTTATAAGATTGTATGTTTATTTCTTTATTGTGGTTTCTGAACCTCTATGTTTTTGGCAGCTATTTCCTTTTTCTCACGGGAATACACCCATAAGGATAACAGCCCGAAAATAATTAAGGCATACGCCACCCATTTGCCAACTTTTTCGACAAATTTAATGGCTACTTTTTTTTCATAACTGGAAAACCCCTCTGCTCCGGTGGGGCTACGCCTGTAAAATCTCCTGCGGTTAATCCAATAACGCAAACCTAAGCCTGCTACCAAAAATATTATTCCTATAACTAATGATGATGCCATAATTCTACCGTTTAAAATTTAGTACAATATCCGCTCCGCTATAAACAAAAATACAATTTATAAATATCGGGTGCATGAAGAAAACTACCCAACTTGGGTAAACTTTTTTGTTTTTAATGCTTTTAATTTCTCGTGCATATCTGCCCAATATGCCTGCCGTTCTTTGTCGCTTTCTACGGGCGGGTTGTGCTGGTATGTTTTGTACCAACCTGCCTGCCGAATGGCTTTATTAAGGTCTGTAACCTCAATCCATTGCCCTTTGTTATTTCTTATTTTCATTGTCTTTGATTTTTTGATTAAGTATTGCTTGTGCTTTTCGTTGTGCTTTCTTCTCTTTTATTTCATAGCCTACGCTTAGATACCAGCGTATCATCGCCGATTTATCAGGATTGCGTACCTGAAATTTATAGGCTCCGTACTTTCTTAGGTCAATCATTACCGTTTTAGAAGTACCTACCACGTCAGGAATGATTTTACCTTTTTCAATGGCACTGTACACGCTGGTGGCATATACCATTTTCCTGAAAGCGAAGTCCATAACCGTCTCATAGGACTTCAATAAATGATTGTTGTATTTGTCGTTTCTACGTTTCATCGTTTTATTATTATTTGTTTAACCTATATGAGCGGTCTTCCTGAATTGTTCTATATGTGCCTCAACATCGTTTAAAGTCTTACACCCGGACAATTCTTTTGATAACCGTTCTATTTCTTCAATCCGTATCAATGCCGAAAAACTGTACTCCCATACCTTACCCTCAACTTTTAGTAGCATCCTATATGGTTTCGTCATATTTCTACGCAACTGTTGAGCCTTTAAAGCGTAGTCGGTATTTTCGGTTGCCCTGTACATTTCGTTAAGCTGTTCCATGCGCCTAAACCTCCCATATCTGATTAGCGGCGATTTGGCTTTTCTGCGCTTCGGCTTTGTACGATACCGTAGGTCTTCCCAAAAATCATCAGGAGTATAACTTGGGTGTTCCTTGCTAAGAATATCGTAGGCAAATAGCGGCTCTTTCTTGTATAGCCGTCTTGCCTTTCGCATCCTGCGAATAGAAGCCAGTCTTTCAGGTGTGTACGGTTTTCCCATTGCTTTTGGATTATTAAGGCAACCGTCATTGCAGACGGTCGTCTGTGGTTTTTATTCCCAATCTTCTTTAAGGGGTTTTGGGTTTGGTTGTATCAACTCCATGTTATCCCATACATGGTTGAAAATTTCCTTTATATCCTTGTCGGAAAGTTTTTGCAATATGATTGCGTGTCGGTAATCGTTATATATTTCTATTTCACGATTTGGAAAACTGCCTGTTGCAATTTTACATGCGCTTCTCCCGCTTCTTATACATAGATGCAGTGTGTTATCGCTCCAACCCTCATAGCCGATTATAAGCGTTTCATCTAAAGGAACCGCACCGGGTAAAGCCTTGTTAACGGTAGGGTCTGTAAAAGTCAACTTTGCAAGGCGGTTGCAATAGGGCATACCCTCGTGTTCTGCCATCATTTTGGCAAACAATACCTGCTCAATAGCACCTTTAGGGTTTTCTATACCAAATAGCAGGGTTTCAATGCTGAATGAGATTTTATTTTTCATGTCTTATTTGTTTATGTCTGTTACAATCATTTTTTCATGTCCAAAAAGCAGGTGTATTGCCTCTTTTAACTTGCTGCCGCAATTTTCCCTCTCTGCATATTCTATCAGGCAGTTTGTAAGGAATATCGCATTGTAGCCGTCAAAAAGCTGGTCGGAAAATACCCGCAAGCTGCGGTGTAGCATTACGTTGTACCGCTTTAATATCTGTTCGGTATTGCCTACTAAGCCAAACCAAAAATCTGCGGTTATCAGGGTCTTGTCTGCCCAAATACTGCGCATATATTCCTCCTGCGCTCTGAAACGTTCCGTTTCCTCTTGTACAAAAACGGTCAATTCTTTTAGGGTGTCGGGGAATAGCTTTGCCAGCAAATACGCCCGTTCTACGTTGTTCATTTCTTTTAATGCTCTCATTGTATTGATTTTTTTAAAGGCGACCACCATTGCAGGCAGTCGCCTTTGGTTAATTAATTAAGTTGAAATACGTCTGCTCCGATTTTCTCGAATGAGGTACACAGGTCAAAGGCTTTTTGGGTCTTTAGCTGTGCAGTACCACCCATTACAATGCTTTGTAATTTGGCTTCATCGTCTTTGTAGTTTCTTACATTCTGAAAGTAGCCTGTAACAGCATTGTACGCCCCGAACAATGTGCCTTTAGTGGTGTTCATCTGTTGCGTGTCGCTGGTCATAGCGTATGCCAAGGCATCATCTACGATATTTTTAAACACGGTAGAAACATCATCTTCAGCACCCTTTTTAATTAGGTCAAGCGTTTCCTTATTTGGGCAAAGCGCAAGCTGTATCAGCTTTCTAACTTCCCTGTCCGATACCTGAACTTTTGCCCATTGGTTGAAAATGCCCTCTAACTGATTGCTTAGGGTGTTCGCTAATCCCATTACCTTGTGAGCGTTGTCAAGGCGTTGTTTTGCGCCTGCTGTGTGCTTAATGCGTACCACATTGCTCATGGTGCGGAGTGATGCGTTTAAGGTGTTTTGGCAAACGATGCGAATAGGTGTAAACGCTGCGGTAATACTTCCGCTACCGTCATGCGAAGTAGTCAAGAAAATGTATTTTTCGGTTACATCATCCCCGTTGCCTACACGGATATAGTCAGGCAGCTTTGCAGTAATGAAAATACGTTCGCCCTGTCCTAATGCTCCTGCTGTCTCGTATAAGATACCATCACCACCGCCTACGATTGCATCAAAGAAATTAAAGGCTTCCCGGTTCTGTACGATATGGTAGTCTTTGCCCACTACGCCTAATACTGCATTGTTATCGGTTCTGATATTGGCGAAGTAGTTAGGTACGTGTAACTGGCTGTCTGCTATCTCGATGCCCTGTGCGGTTTCGATGATGTTTGAGCCTGTGGTAAACAACGGACTTTTTACGACCTCATAGTCAAGCCCTGCATGTTTGATGGCTTCCGCACTTGTTGGGTATTCCTCGATGATTTGCCCTAAGTTGTGCCATGCTTTTTCCTTTACGCTAAAGAATGAATAACGTCCGGTTCTGCTGTTGAAATTAAGATTGTGTGCCATGATTTTTTACTTTTTTAGTGATTGTTTGAATTGAATTTTTTTGAGATTTATTCGGTATGGTGGGGAGGTGCTGTTTCGTTTCGTTACCTTTTCCAATGCTGTTAATCTTCATACCTGACATTTTTTTTATTCGTTTAAGGAGCCGGAGTATGCTATGTTTCGTTTCACGAGCAGTTGAGGTTAGTGTTTAGGAGGCACAAGGTTTTGGGAAAAAATACTTACCCAACGGGTGGAGATTTTTTTTCAAACTTGCATGACCTTTTGCCTCCGTTAAGAACACGTCCAACCTTTGCTCTTGACAACGGGACAAAACGCATACAGGCTCATTGGGTAAAAAAAATGCGTGGAAGTAATGAAGATTGCATTGGTAAAAGGTTCTAAATGGGATTGAAATTTCATTCCCATCACATTGGATTTCTAAACTCCATTTTTAGATGTGCGTGGCTTTGGAAGCCACTTGGATTTTGGAAAATAATAGCGGAGATAAACCCAAAACAAAGGGCATAAAAAAAGCAGGATTATTAAATCCTGCTCTTGGTTAAATGATAAAGCTGCAAACGTTACACGGCATATTCCAACTCCTGTTCATCAACAATTACTTTGACATTGGTAACTGTTTCCTCCTGCGTAGCAGCCTCCGCTTGCATGGCAACAAATGCGTTTTCCATAGCTGCAAATTTTGGAGAAACCAAATCCATATCCTTACTGATTTTTTGGCTGGTGATTTTAGCGTAAATCTGCGTGGTGGTAATATGCTTGTGTCCCATCATTTTGCTAAGGCTTTCAAGAGGTACACCCTCGGTTAAGAACATCGTAGCAAATGTATGACGGGCTGTGTGGAACGATATTTTTTGTTCGGTAACAATACCTGCTTCCTCCATAAGTTTTCTTACGTGGACATTACAGGTTGAATTGGATGGAACGGGAAATATAAAATCGTTACGGGTAACACCTCTGTACTTTTCAATGATGCGTTTAGGGATTTCCATAAGCCGGACATTGGAAGCAACGTCGGATTTTTTCCTCCGGCTAATAATCCATTGATGCCCGTCAAAGAAATTTTGAATATTACTCCATTTCAGCTTTTTAATATCAATATAGGAAAGTCCTGTGAAGCAACTGAAAATAAAGAGGTCTTTTACAAGTTCATATTTACTTTTAGACGGCTTTAAAAGCATGAGCTTTTCTACATCCTCTTTTAAGAGATAGCTACGGTCGGTTTCCTCCATGCTGATTTCGTAATCCTCAAAAGGATTATCACGTAT
The DNA here is from genome assembly GCF_020034665.1 of Niabella beijingensis. Classification (NCBI taxonomy): domain Bacteria; kingdom Pseudomonadati; phylum Bacteroidota; class Chitinophagia; order Chitinophagales; family Chitinophagaceae; genus Niabella; species Niabella beijingensis. The sequence goes on from NZ_JAIQDI010000002.1 coordinate 468,099, forward strand.
CAGCTTACATTTGACCGCCAGTTTAGCCAATGCGATAACTGGCATTGTATAAACCCAAACCGTATTATGGGTACATTCCTTGTCTATCCTCAAAAAGAAGTCAAACTCACGGATAAAGTCAGACTTCAATTCCCGGAAAGCCATATCCTCCCGATGGTAGCGTAGTTTGATGAACTCCGTAAGGTGTTCGTAAACTTTTTTGTACTTGGCGTATGTGCTTGCCGACCTTTCGCCTTTCTCCACCATTTTTTCAAAATCCTTGTTCTCTTGTTTGAAGACCTTTAGGATAGCGTCATCCATTACCCCGACACCGAGAAACGTTAGCTTTACCTTATCGGCGGTAGCAAAGCCCTCGTCTTTCATCATGTCCTCGTAAATCTTATCTATACGTGTCCGTATTTTATCCAGCTTGCCATTCAGGGTTACAGCCTGATTGCTCCTGCCTAACACACGTCCATACTTCAAATCCCAATGGTCGGGGTGAATTTCCAGCTTGGTGCTGAATGATGCAGGGGTTCCATCAATGGTGATGCGCCCCATAATTGCAACTGCGCCGTTCTTCTTCGGCTCGTTTTTCTTTAGATAGAAAAGCAGCTTAAACGTTGACCTTTTCGCCTGTTCCATAACTCAATTGTTTAATGTTTAAAATTAAATTTCAATGAGTTACAAGGAAAGATGAAAAGAAGTGCAAAAGACTGAAATATAATCAGTTATATTAGGGTTGGTTAGGGTGTAACCAGTAACGATTTAGTAACCTAACCTTGTCTTTTCAAGCCCAAAAACCTAAGTACAGAGACTTCCAATTTTAGACCCACGTGTTATAAACCACTGTTTTTTAGCGAACTTCGCCGTTTTGCTTATTTTTACTTTTTGTCGTTATTTTTTTCATAAAAAATAGAGGTTTAATGAATGAATTTATACGAGGATATTATTATCCTTTCTTTGCTTCTGTTTCTGCGTCGGCTTTCATTTTTTCGTTTGCAGAAATAATGAATTCCACACGACGGTTCTGTGCCCGGCCATCCGGGGTATCGTTGGAATATTTCGGAACACTAAAACCATAACCTTTGGTGGTCATACGCTCCAGCGAGATACTGTGGGATCCCAGATAATTGGCAACGCTTGAGGCTCTTCTTTCAGACAGGGCCTGGTTGTATTTGGCCGTACCGGTATTGTCGGTGTGTCCCTGGATCTCCAGGTCCGTATCCGGGTACTTATTTAAAATGGTGATCAGATCATTTAATGTGTTCTGGGCAGCACCTGACAGGGACGACTGGTCGAAACCGAACAACACTGCACTGTTGAATTCGACAGTGATACCTTCACCCACACGCTCCACTTTTGCGCCTGGTACCTGTTGTTTGATTTCCTCCGCCTGTTTGTCCATTTTCTTTCCGATGATGGTACCTGTTACGCCGCCCACGGCAGCACCGATAATGGCACCAAGACCTGCGTTACCCGCGGCCTTACCGATTACAGCTCCCATTGCAGCGCCACCACCTGTACCGATGATCGCCCCTTTTTGAGTCCGGTTCATGGAGTCGCAACCAGCAAGGGTTAAACCGGTTAATGCGATTGCCATTGATAAATTTCTCAGTTGTTTCATTTTATATTCTTTTGATATTCATGCTTTGCCAAATAATATGCCAAAACGTATTTTGAAAATCTGGCAGTACGCAGTTAAAGACCTGTTTACACGAAAAAGGGTTGCCTGAAACAGGACAACCCTTTGATTTTAACATTTTTAATTGATCCGGATTAATTTTGTTCCGGTGCTGCTTCCGTAGGTGCAGGTTCAGCAGGTGCCGCTTCGGCAGGCTGAGCCGCCACATCTGTTTTTGTTCCGGTGTAGGTGGTGCCTTTGATCACCGGTTTTTTAGGGGCTTTTTTGGGTTTCTGAGCCGCATCAGCGATCACAGCGGTGCTATCTGCCGCCATAGCCACGTCTTCGGCCGGTGCGGTCATTTCAGGAAATACAGCCGTCGGCTCCTCCTCGTTGTACTTGTTTCCGATGTTGATGTAGATGGCATTGGCATCTTTATCATATATCAGGGTACCTTCCTGGATGGAACGGCCGCTTACCACTTTGCTTTTGGTCTTTTTGTCTGTAGCCTCATCGGTTACTTCCATTGCTGCATCAGCTGCATCATCATTGGCCAGGGTCTTTTGCACAGGGATCTTATAAGTTGCAGGTGCATCCTTGATCAGCGCTTTAAATTTGCCCTGGAGAAGTCCGCTAACCCATACAATTCCTTTATTTTCTGTATCCCTGGTTATTGTTAAATGGGATGTGGTACCTTTTGGATCGGTTACGTCAAATGTTCCCAGCACCGGAAAGATCTCATTTTCGGTCATGGAATCCGGCATGGGTAATAATTCTTTGGGCTGTGGTTTATAGTTTTTAGGTACTTCAGGAGTAGATGCTGTTTGGGCAAATGTTACCATAGTGATAGCAATTGCCAGGAAGAATGTAAAGAACGACCTCTTTTTCATAAATACGTTTAATTTAAAAAGTGATTCAAATTACCCTGTCTACTGAAATTATTATGCCAAACCGGGTGTTTGCCCCGAAAAATATATATTTTAATTTTTGCTTATGATTTATAAGGTGTTTTGAGGCTGGGCAACGGGTTAGTATATTTGTAGTCTATTTTTAGCATCATTCCAAATATCATATACAATTGAAACCTGAAAATGAAGTAATTGAAGTGTCCGGGGCCCGGGTGCACAATTTGAAGAATATTGACATCGACATTCCCAAAAACGAATTGGTAGTGATTACAGGGATCAGCGGCAGCGGAAAATCCTCCCTCGCCTTTGATACCATCTATTCCGAGGGGCAACGCCGTTATATGGAAACCTTCGGGGCCTATGCCCGTCAGTTTATCGGCGATATGGAGCGGCCGGATGTGGATAAGATCACGGGTTTATCGCCCGTTATTTCCATTGAACAGAAGACCACCAATAAGAATCCCCGCTCTACGGTGGGAACCATCACGGAAGTGTATGATTTTTTCCGCCTGCTGTTTGCACGGGTGGGAGAGGCCTATTCCTATAATACCGGGAAACGGATGGTGAAATGGAGTGAGGAGGAGATCGTTGAAAATATCTACGGGCGGTTCCGGAATCAGAAGATAAACCTCCTTGCCCCGGTAGTACGCGGACGTAAGGGGCATTACCGGGAATTGTTCGAGGATATCCGTAAAAAAGGATTCCTGAAAGTGCGGGTGGACGGTGAAATAAAAGATATTACTGCCAAGATGCAGGTAGACCGTTATAAGATACACGATATCGAAATAGTGGTGGACCGGCTGGAGGTAAACCCGGCATCCAGGGCAAGGCTCAGTCAGAGCGTGCAGGCTGCGCTGAAGCTGGGAAAAGAACTGATGTTCCTGCTGGTAGACCAGACCGCTACACCGGTACAATACAGCAAACAGCTGATGTGTGAGGACACCGGCATCAGCTATGAAGAACCTTCTCCGAATTCATTCTCCTTTAACTCGCCTTACGGAGCCTGTCCCTATTGCAAGGGGATCGGGACCGCTTATGCCATCGATATGGATGCAGTGCTGCCCGACCGGAAGCGGAGCATCAGTGAAGGCGGAATCGCACCTCTGGGTGAAGAACGCAATGCCAGTGTGTACCAGCAGGTGGTAGGCTTTGCAAAAAAACATAAGATCAGTCTGGCCAAGCCGATCAGCGAGCTGCCTGCGGCACAGCTGGACCTGTTGCTTTACGGAGACGGCGATGCTAACCGCGCGCTCGATCTCGATGGCTCAGACGACTCGATCCCGGATCTTTATACGGGGAGTTATGAAGGTATTATTCCCATGCTGAAACGCTGGTTCTTTTCAACACAAACCTCAGAGTGGTTGCGGGAATGGGTGGAACAGTTTATGATGCTGAAAGCCTGTCCTTCCTGTGATGGAGCACGGCTGAAAAAAGAAAGCCTGTGGTTTAAAGTAGATAAGAAAAATATTGCCGAGCTGAGCAATCTGAACCTGGATAAACTGGGCGACTGGCTGAAAGGGATCGAAACACGGTTGTCAAAAAAACAAAATGCGATCGCAAAGGATATTTTAAAAGAGATCCGGGAACGGCTGCAATTCCTGCTGGATGTGGGTCTTACCTACCTGACGCTGTACCGGCCTTCGCGTACGCTGAGCGGGGGCGAATCGCAGCGTATCCGCCTGGCAACCCAGATCGGCTCACAACTGCAGGGGATCACCTATATCCTGGATGAACCGTCCATCGGGCTGCACCAGCGGGACAATCACCGTCTTATCACCTCATTGCAGAACCTGCGCGATATCGGCAACAGCGTGCTGGTGGTGGAGCATGATAAAGACATTATGCTGGCGGCGGATTACCTGATCGATATCGGTCCCAAGGCGGGCTATCATGGCGGCCGTGTGGTGGCCAAGGGTGCTCCTAAAGAGATCCTGAAACTGGACACGATCACTGCCGGGTACCTTAATGGTCATTTGAAGATCGAAACACCCGCTGAGCGTCGCAAGGGCAACGGGAAAAAGCTGGAGCTGAAAGGTGCTGCAGGTAATAACCTTAAAAATGTGAGCGTGGTATTTCCCCTGGGGAAGATGATCGTGGTAACGGGTGTAAGCGGCAGCGGCAAATCGACCCTGATCAATGAAACATTGTATCCGATCCTGTCGCAGCATGCTTATCATTCCAAGAAAGCGCCCATGGAATACAAATCGATAAAGGGATTGGAGCATGTTGACAAAGTAGTGGAGATCGATCAGTCACCCATCGGACGTACACCGCGAAGCAACCCGGCCACCTACTGTGGTTTCTTTACAGATATCCGCACGCTGTTTGCAGCTGTTCCGGAAGCAAAGATCCGCGGATATAATGCCGGACGGTTCTCGTTTAACGTAAAGACCGGCCGCTGTGATGTGTGTGAAGGCGGCGGAATGCGGGTGATCGAAATGAACTTTCTGCCCGATGTGTATGTGCCCTGCGAGAAATGCAATGGCAAACGGTACAACCGTGAAACCCTGGAGATCCGGTATAAGGGAAAATCCATTTCGGATGTGCTGGATATGACCGTGGATGATGCCGTGGAATTTTTTCAGGCAGTGCCGTCCATTTACCGGAAAATAAAGACCCTGCAGGATGTGGGTCTGGGCTATATCACCCTGGGGCAAAGCGCTGTAACCCTCAGCGGGGGCGAGGCCCAGCGGGTGAAGCTGAGCACGGAGCTGTCCAAAAAAGATACCGGTAAAACATTTTATATCCTGGATGAACCCACCACGGGTTTGCATTTTGAAGACATCAAACATCTGTTGCAGGTGCTGAACAAGCTGGTGGATAAGGGCAACACGGTGCTGGTAATCGAACACAATATGGATGTGATCAAGGTAGCGGACCATATCATCGACCTGGGACCTGAAGGAGGGGATGGTGGTGGAGAGATCCTGTTTGAAGGAACACCGGAAGCGCTGGTGAAATGCAAAGAAAGTTATACAGGGTATTACCTTAAGGGGGAACTGTAATGGTTTTTTTTAACCATTAAGGAGTTAAGGGTCGTTAAGTTTTTTTAATGCTTAATGGCTCCTGAATGCCTTAATGTTTTTAGTATTTGTATGATGGGGTTACCCGGTAGTTGAACCATTAAGGAGTGAAGGGACGTTAAGTTTTTTGGTGCTTAATGGCTCCTGAATGCCTTAATGTTTTTTGTATTTGTATGATGGGGTTACCCGGTAGTTTGAACCATTAAGGAGTTAAGGGTCGTTAAGTTTTTTAATGCTTAATGGCTCCTGAATGCCTTAATGTTTTTAGTATTTGTATGATGGGGTTACCCGGTAGTTTTAACCATTAAGGAGTTAAGGGTCGTTAAGTTTTTGATGCTTAATGAATCCTTAATGCCTTAATGGTTTTTTGCATTTGTATGATGGGGTTACCCTGTAGTTGAACCATTAAGGAGTTAAGGGTCGTTAAGTTTTTTAATGCTTAATGAATCCTTAATGCCTTAATGTTTTTTATGTCTGTATGGTGGCGGTTCCTATAATCCTAATTCAGTTCCACTGCCACATTCCAGTTGGGTTGCTGTGCCAGGTATGCGATCAGTTCCTGGTTCATTTCAAAGCCCTTGCCCCGCGTCAGCAGATCAACCGTAATGTCCTCTGCAGGGTCTTTTATGGAAAGCTTTAAGGTACTGGGCCCTTTATGTTCTTTCAGATTGGTATGAATGAATTCCACGGCCTCCTTTGTGACCTCTTCCACGGGCAATTCTATTTTCAGATTTTTGGTCTGGTTCTTCATTACGCTCTCTGCCAGACAGATCGATGAAATTTTGAAATCAAAATCCCCGTTGAAGCGTTGCTTGAAGTAACCGGTCATATATACGGTGGCGCCCAGTTGCAGCATCGGGGCGTATTTCATATAATCCTCTGAAAATAGCACCAGGTCCAGCTTTCCGCTGTAGTCTTCAATAATAAAACTTCCGAATTTATTTCCCGTCCTGGAGATCCGGTGCTGTGCATCCGATACCAGTCCCATGATCTTAAAATTAGCGGCCGAACTGATCTTTTCTTTTTCCTGTGTTTTGTATTCGTTGATATAAGAGATCTTGGAGATACCGTAATGTTCCATTTCAAACCGGTAGTCATCCAGCGGATGCCCGCTGATAAAGATACCCGTTACCAGTTTTTCATGATCGAGTTGTACAACCAGCGGCCAGGGTGTACAGTCCGGTATTTTCGGTACCTGGACCTCCATCACTTCTGCAAGATCACCAAAGAGGGTATTGGTAGAGGTTTGTGCCTGGGCCTGGCACACCTGCCCGTATTTGACGATCTTTTCTAGACCATTGGTCATATCCCCCTGGGGAACATAAAAATACTGGGCACGGTGCAGGTCTGTAAAACAATCAAAGGCGCCGGCATAGGCCAGGCTTTCCAGTGTTTTCTTATTTACGGTGCGCTGGTTCACGCGCTTGATCATATCGAAGATAGAGGTATACGCCCCGTTCTCATCCCGTTCCAGGATCAGACTTTCCACTGCGGCTTCACCCACGCCTTTTAATCCACCCAGACCAAAGCGGATCTCGCCCTTTTTGTTTACCGCAAATCCTTTCTGGGATTCATTGATATCCGGACCAAGTACCGGCAGTCCCATACGTTTACACTCTTCCATAAAGAAAGTGATCTTTTCCAGTGAACCGGCGTTGTTCAGTACGCCCGCCATGTACTCGCTGGGGTAGTGGGCTTTGAGATAGGCGGTCTGGTAGGCCACGAAAGCGTAACAGGTAGCATGCGATTTGTTGAACGCGTATTGCGCAAAAGCCTCCCAGTCGGTCCATATCTTATCCAGTTTGTCCTGCGGATGCCCCTTCTGTACGGCTCCGTCCACAAACTGTTTTTTCATTTTATCCAGCACCGCTTTTTGCTTTTTACCCATGGCCTTCCGCAGTACGTCGGCATCCCCCTTGCTAAAGCCCGCCAGTTTCTGGCTCAGCAGCATCACCTGCTCCTGGTATACGGTAATACCATAGGTATCCTTCAGATCGTCTTCCATTTCCGGAAGGTCAAAGGCTACTTCCTGGCGGCCGTGCTTCCGTTCGATATAATCGGGGATATAAGCCAGCGGACCCGGCCGGTACAGGGCGTTCATGGCAATGAGGTCATCAAAGCGGTCGGGTTTCAGTTCCCGCAGGTATTTTTGCATACCCGCACTTTCAAATTGGAAGGTGGCATTGGTTTCGCCTTTCTGATAAAGCTCATAGGTCTTTTCATCATCCAGCGGTATATCGTCAATGACAATGTCAAGATTGTGGTTTTGCCTGATGAGTTTTAGCGCATCCTTTATGATGGTAAGGGTCTTTAACCCCAGGAAGTCCATTTTGATAACACCGGCTTCTTCGATCACACTGCCTTCGATCTGGGTCACCCAGAGATCGGAGTCCCTGGCGGTGCTCACTGGTATCAGTTCGGTAAGGTCCCTGGGGGCAATGATGATCCCCGCCGCGTGGATGCCGGTATTACGTACCGATCCTTCCAGGATCTCTGCTTCATGCAATACCTTGGCCTGAAGGTCATCGCCGTTATAGATATCGCGGATGCGTTTTACATTCTCAATATCATCGGCACCCAGCCCTTCTTTTTCGATCAGCGATTTTTCACCGGCTTTTGGCGAAAGAGGCGCATGCAATACCCGTTTTAACGAGATGCCGGGCTTTTCCGGAACCAGTTTTGCCAGGGCGTTGGAGTCCGGTAGCGGGAGATCCATTACCCGTGCCACATCTTTGATACTCATTTTGGCGGCCATGGTACCATAGGTAATGATCTGTGCCACCTGGTTCTTGCCATATTTTTGAACCACATAGTCGATCACCCGCTGGCGGCCTTCATCATCGAAGTCGGTATCGATATCCGGCATCGATTTACGGTCGGGGTTGAGGAAACGCTCAAACAGGAGATTGTACTTTATGGGATCGATATTGGTGATACCGATACAATATGCCACCACAGAACCCGCGGCGGAGCCCCGGCCGGGTCCGATGAACACACCGCTGTCGCGGCCTGCTTTGATAAAATCACTTACGATCAGGAAGTACCCGGCAAACCCCATGGTTTTGATGGTGAACAATTCAAAGTCGATGCGTTCTTTGGTACTGTCGGGCATCACTCCATACCGTTGTTGTGCTCCTTCGTAGGTCAGGTGCCGGAGGTATTCCCACTGGTTGAGTGAATCGGCAGAAACGACCCCTTTGTCCGTTTTTTCATCTTCGGTATGAAGCCGGAAATCACCGGGTATGGGGAAGTTGGGCAGCAGGATACTGCGCTTCAGGTCCAGCAGCTCAATTTTATCAACAATAGCGTTGGTATTGTCAATGGCTTCCGGGATATCATGGAACAGCTTGCTCATTTCCTCCGTGTTCTTAAAATAGAACTGATCGTTGGCAAAGGCGAAGCGCATGTTTTTCATGTTTACATCATCGTCGGCAAAGTCGCCCCGGAATGCTGGTGTGGACTGCTTTTCACCCGTATTGATACAAAGCAGGATATCGTGCGCATTAAAATCGTCCTGCTCTACATAATGAGAATCGTTGCTGGCAATGATGGGTACCTTATATTTTGCCGCAAAGCGGATCAGAACCTCGTTTACCTTTTCCTGGTCACCGATGCCATGACGCTGGAGCTCCACATAAAAGTCCTCTCCGAAAAGATCCAGCCACCATTTAAATTCCTGTTCCGCTTCTGCTTCTCCTTTGCGCAGGATCGCCTGGGGAACGGAGGCCCCCAGACAACAGGTGGTGGCGATCAGTCCTTCGTGGTATTGCAGGATCAGTTCCTTATCGATACGCGGATATTTACCATATAATCCTTCTATAAACCCGAGAGAAGTAAGTTTGGTAAGATTCCGGTATCCCTGCTCGTTCTTGGCCAGGAGGATCTGATGATAGCGTTTATCCTTCTTTTCCTTTGTAAAGGTCTTTTCATGCCGGTTTTCTACGAGGTAGAATTCACAACCGACAACGGGTTTTACTTTTGGTTTCCCGTTTTCATCCAGGTGCTTGTATGCTTCCGCCACAAACTGGAATACCCCGAACATATTTCCGTGATCACTGATCGCCAGGGCGGGCATACCGTCTGCAATGGCTTTTTTATAAAGGGAGCCGATGGGGGCCGCTCCATCCAGCAGGGAATATTGTGTATGTACGTGTAAATGCGAGAATTTCATGTTGTATCTTTTTACCTTCCGCCAAACAGGTTTAACAGGTATACCGGGTCAGGCCCACAACGTAGTGTGTGGCTTCCGGCTGCTAAAATGCATAAAAACAGTAAAAGAACAGGGATAAATTTATGCACACCCTGTCACTAAAACAATCAGGCTCAGGGTTTGGTTTTAAAACTAACAAGTGATTGTTTGCAAGGCTGCAACGGTTTGCTGTATGTATTAAATTTTATTTATAATGAAAGTTTTATAAATATATTTTTAAAAAATGTGTATTACGGGCAATAAACCGGTTTTATCCGCGTTTAACTATAATTGTAAACTGGAATTTAAGAACATCATAGTTTAGATTCTTGTATTTGGTAAAAAGTTTAAAAACAGCATTTTGAGACATATATTGACTGGATTTAGTGTGATGGTTCTGATGGCTAGCTGCTCGACCGCTTCTAAATTTTTTGCTTCAAACAGGAATGAATCCGGCAAGGAACAAAACGCTGCTCAAAAAGAACCAGCTCCCTCAAATGCTTATATGGAGCAGGTAACGATCTCTCCCAGGAATTCGAAATCCGATACACGCATGGAGCGTATTGAAAAAACGATCGCTTCCAGCGAGGTTAAGGATGTAAAGGCCGTGCATGCAGCGATCCTGCTGCCGCGGACAGCACCAGCTTCTGAACTGCAGAAAAAATATGCCGCGATCTTAAATGTATTACCCAATTCAATTATCAATAACGACCTGCTGGAAACCATGGATGACTGGTATGGTACGCGTTACCAGTATGGCGGAACCAGTAAATATGGTATTGACTGCAGCGCCTTTACCCGGGAAATGTACCGGGGAGCTTACGGCATTGAACTTCCCAGGACAGCGCGGGAACAGTATGGAAAGGCCCGTAAGATTTCAGCGACGGAACTGAAAGAGGGGGACCTGGTGTTCTTTAATACAACAGGCGGTGTTTCTCATGTGGGAATGTACCTGGGCAATAACAAATTTGTTCATGCTTCCACCAGCAAGGGGGTAACGATCAGTGATCTGTATGAGACGTATTATATATCGCGTTTTATCGGCGCAGGCCGTGTTGAAGCCGGTAACAGCGAGTACCTGGCGCATAACAACGATGGCTCTTCCGGTGCAAGTAATTAATATCGGCTACTTTCAATAACTAAGAAGTGCTTCCCCCGCGGGAGGCACTTTTTTATTGTGGCTGCCTGGAGGGAAGATTGTCCCAACAGCCCGTGAATACCCGGTGCTCCATTTTCAGTATGGGATTGATCAAAAAGTTCCTTTGTTAGGCAGGCCCGGTGACTGCATGTGCATCAAGCTAATGTTTGCAGTTAGAGCGCTGCACCCGTTTTTATTTAATAAATTGTAAAGGAGCCGCTGCCGGATAAAGGCTTCTTATCCTGACGCATACGGTTCTTCGGGAAAGGGGGCATTTTCTATAAAACAACCGCAGCTCAATTCCGGTATCCCGCTTAACGCCGCTTGATCCGTTTCCGGAGCGACTCCAGCACCGGTTGCAGGTCCGGTGTGAGTTTCAGCCAGTAAACACCACCTATCACCGCTGCCAGTATAAAAATGCTGCGCGCAAATAACCCGGCAAAGCCGTGCAGGTTCCGGAACAACAGCCAGGAAATAATGTAAACAGTTGCGCTCAAAATAATGGTGTATAAGGATCTTATCGTAAACGGGAACAACCGGAATTTCCTCCAGAGGAACAGGATCCGGACTCCGTTGTAAATCATCACTGAGATCAGGTTGGCCAGTGCCGGGCCGAAGATGTCCATTTTTTTTGCCAGATAATAGTTTAGCGGAAGCATCAGCAATAACAATATGATGCCGCTGGTGAGTTCAAATTTCCAGTACTTAGATGTTCCGATGATAGAGGCATTCACCCCGGTGCCAAGGTCGATGATCTTGGTAATTCCCAGCAGCAGGAATACGTTTACGCCACTTATCAGTTCCGCTTGCAGTCCCAATGTTTTTATAGCTTCACTGAAATTTGCCCACACCAGCACAAAAAGGAGGCAGGCAAAAATCAGCATATTGATAGAGGAACGCTGATAGATACTTTGTATCTGACGGATATTTTTGTCTTTCCACGCCTGTGCAATAAAAGGCGTTGCAGAAGCCTGGATGCCGCGCTGGGGCGCCTGTATGAGACTGGTAAGGTATTGTGCAAAGGTATAAATGGCCAGTCCCTGCAATCCTTGTTTGGAAACAGAGGAAATGACAAATGAGTCAAAAACCATGGAAAGGTTAAGGATCAGGGATCCGGGATAAACAAAGAGCAGGAAACGAAGAATGTTTTTTGAAAATTTTTTTGTAACCGAGCTGATTTTAAACGTGAGGAAAATTTTCTTTTTTATAATGAGATAAATCAACAGCACCAGTGCAATAAAAATATAGCCGAAAGAGTACAGTTTTATAAAGCTGGCAAAGCTCGGGATGATCTTAAAAATAAAAAGGCAGATAAGGGCGGTGGTAACCAGCCGGAATAATACTTCCCTCAAGAAATTGGTAAGAATCGACTTTCTAAGGTTCCAGGTGTAGGCTTCCAGTATGGAAAAGATCGTAAGACCAAACCCGAAAGGGAACATCCAGTAATAAAAATCGACTGCCATCGGAGACTCCGAGGAAAACTTCTGCTCAAACAGCCATTTAAAACCGATTCCAATAGCAAGTACCATCAGAAACCCGATAGCACCGGCAATCAGGCTGATCGTCAGCATATCATTTTTTTTGGGAGGAAGCCGGTCGTTATAGTAGGGATAGAATTTATAGATGTAGGAAGGCATTCCCAAACAGGCAAACGACATCATAAAGGTAGCGGCCGGTACAAAGAAACCGCTTGTCAGTCCGTATTCTGTACCTGTGAAAAAACCGTCTTTTGTAAAAAAGAAATTATTAAGCGCGCCAATAAGAAAGCCAAAATAAATGACAACAGACGAAATAATACTGTGTTTCCTGATTTGTACACTCATGGAACCGGATTAAGAAGCTTTTTCCACCCTGATATAGAAATTGGGACTTATATCAAGCGTGTCGTTTTTTAGAATATTCAGCGGCGCTTCCCGGTATTGCATTCCGGGGTTAAGCCATTGTCCGTTTGCCAGCTGCACCGGCATATTAAAGCCCGGTACGCAATTGGTCCATTTATACCGCACCTTGCCGCTGCTGAGCGAATAGGTAAGCACGGGAATGGAAGTGCTGCGCAGGTACTGATCAAAGATCTTTTGAAGGGGCTTTCCGGTTTTTTGCAGGATGTAATTTTCGATCTGCTTTCCTGTTACTGTCTGGTGGTAAAAATCCCTGTTGAGGCCCCGCAGCAGGTTGCGGAACTTGCTGTCGTCGTTTATCAGTTGCCGGATGATGTGGATCATGCTGGCACCTTTATCATACATATCACTGCTGCCTTCCTTATTTACTCCATAGGGGCCGGTGATCGGTTTGTCGTTACGGATGTTTTTCCGCTGGCCGGCAACATAAGCATTTGCGGCTTGCAGCCCGTGGCGGCATTGTACAAAGAGGGTCTCCGAATAGGTGGTAAAGGCCTCGTGTACCCACATATCGGCAATATCCCTGGTGGTAATATTATTGGCAAACCATTCATGCCCGCTTTCATGTACAATGATAAAATCCCAGTCGCTGCCCCATCCGGTTCCGGACCGGTCGTTGCCCAGGTAACCATTCAGGTATCTGTTGCCATATGCAACTCCGCTCTGGTGCTCCATTCCAAGATGAGGCGCATCCACCAGTTTATAACTGTCCTCATAAAACGGGTAAGGCCCCATCCAGTACTCGAAACAATGCAGCATGGGTTTTACAATCTCAAAATGTTTCCGGGCCCTGGGCAGGTTATAATCCAGCACCCAGTAGCCGATATCCAGCGTTCCTTTTTCTCCCTGCAGGGTATCATTAAAGTTTACGTAGTGACCGATATAAGGCGTGATCAGGTAGGTGTTAATGGGCTGGGTCACCGTCCATTTCCAGGCAGTGGTGCCATCTCCGTTCGCTGTTTTGGAGGTCAGGCGCCCATTGCTTACCGCTGTAAGCTCATCCGGCACGTTGATGGTAACGGTTATGCCTTTGTCCGGCTCATCGGCCTGGTGATCTTTACAGGGGAGCCAGGTGCTGGCACCGATACCCTGGGTGGCCGTGCTGATCCAGGGGCGGTTCAGGGAATCCTTTGTGAAGATCCAGCCCCCATCCCAGGGGGGCGTTTGGGCAACAATGGGATTCCCCCGGAAATACACCCGCAGCGTCTTTGTTTTATTGACAACGGCCTTGCCGGTGTTCAGCCAGAATACATTGCCCTCTCTTTTAAAAGGAATGGACCTGCGGGTATCCCGGTCCTCCACCTTTTCGATCTCCATCGGCTGCTGGAGATCGATCTGTAACGGACCTCCCGAATTTTTTATAACGGTATAAGTGATATCATTGTATCCGCTGACCGACTGCTGCGCTATATTTACCTTGAGCTGAATCTCATAACGGAGCACATTCCACCAGTCCCTGCCGGCTCCGTAGCTGCCCCTGAGACTGTCCTGCCGGGTTGTTTTTTCCTGATGATTTAAAAGCTGTGCCTGTAAGTTACCGGTGATCAGCAACAGGCAGCAGGCTGTTTTAATAATATTTTTCGCAAAAATCATTACCGAACTGGTTTGAATTGTAAATTTAAACGTTCAAGATGAAAATGACGCGACAATATCATTACCGGTTATCCTTTTTACTATTTCTTTGTATTTGTGTAGCAGGCTGCAGTGATAAGACCGGTGACCAGCGGAAAATATTCCGGTACAATGAGTACACCGGTATTGCTTCGCTGGATCCCGCCTTTGCAAAAAACCAGTCTACCATGTGGCCGGCCCACCAGTTGTTCAATACCCTGGTGGAAGTGGATGACAGTCTCAATATCAAACCTTCACTGGCAACACACTGGGAAATCTCGGATGATAAACTTACCTATACTTTTTATTTAAGACAGGATGTGCGTTTTCACGACGATCCCGTTTTTCCCGGGTCCCGGGGCCGGAAAATGATAGCATCGGATGTGGTCTTCAGTCTGAACCGCATACTGGATCCGGCAGTGGCAAGTCCCGGGGCATGGATCTTTAACGGAAAGGCAGATACCCTGCGGCCGTTTACTGCCTTGAATGATTCTGTATTCCGGCTAAAACTATTACGTCCGTACCAGCCGGTTCTGGGGATCCTGTCCATGCAGTATTGCTCTGTGGTGGCACCGGAAGCGGTGAAGCACTATGGGGTGGATTTCAGAAGTCATCCGGTGGGTACGGGTCCTTTCCAGTTCGTTGCCTGGGAAGAAGGACAGGGACTGGTGTTTAAAAAGAACCCCGACTATTTTGAAACCGACAGCGCGGGCAACCGGCTGCCGTATATCGACGGAATAAAGATCAGTTTTAAAGACAGCCGTGCCACAGAGTTCCTGCTGCTGCGCCAGGGGCACCTGGATTTTGTAAACGAACTGGATCCGAGTTTTAAAGATGAGGTACTTACAAAAAAAGGCACGCTGAAAAAAGAGTGGGAGGGGAAGCTGGTATTAAAAACAAATCCTTATCTCAATATCGAATACCTGGGTATACTGGTGAATTCTTCAAACGAACTGGTAAAACATTCTCCGCTCCGGTTTAAAAAAGTACGGCAGGCGATCAATTACGGCTTCGACCGGCACAAGATGATCCTGTACCTGCGCAATTCATTGGGGACACCTGCAGAATCGGGTTTTGTTCCGAAAGGCCTTCCTTCCTTTAATGATTCGATCGTAAAGGGATACCGGTATGATCCGGAGAAGGCGGCCGTTTTATTAAAGGAAGCAGGGTTTCCCAATGGAAGGGGAATGCCTGTTATAAAGCTGCTCACCATTTCCGTTTATGCGGATTTCGCCAATTTTATTGCAAAGCAGCTGGAAGGGATCGGGATGAAGATACAGGTGGAGGTGGTGCAGAAAGCGCTTTTGTTTGAAATGACGGCAAGCTCCCGCGCTGCCTTTTTCCGCGGTGGGTGGATCGCTGACTATCCGGATGCGGAAAATTATCTGTCGGTGTTCTATTCAAAAAACCCGGCACCGCCCAATTATACCCGTTATAAGAACCCGGCTTTTGATGCGGCTTTTGAAGCAGCAATAAAAGAGACCAATGATTCCCTGCGCTATATCCTGTACAGGAAGGCCGACCAGCTGGCCATAGATGATGCCCCCGTGGTACCACTTTGGTATGATAAAGTGATCCAGCTGGTACAGCCCAATATTAAAGGCTATCAGCCTAACGCGCTGAACCTGCTGGAACTGCGGAGGATAAAGATCGAAGACCGCTGACCGGCTCTGTAGAGTTATCTGCGCTCGTATTTCCAGTTACGGCTTTTGCCTTCGGCGATCCATTCCAGGGCGGTAGCAATGCGCTTTTCACGGGTGGCTTCCGTTTTGGCGTCGATGATCCATTGCAGGTATTCATTCCGGTGGGAAGGCGCAAACTTTTCAAAAACAGCCTTTGCCGTTTTATTTTTTGCCAGGGCTTTTTGAAAATAACCGGGCACAGCTATTGCTGCTGCTTTCCCTGCAGGTGTTTGCTTCAGGGAAGTACCCGCATCAATCAATACCATGGCCTCTTTTAATGCCTGTAGCAATACCTTGTCCGGCGGAAGATCTTTTACTTTGGTAAGCCGCCCCAGCTGCCCCATTGCTTTATGAGTGCCCTCCAATACGAGATAGGGTTTCAGCACCAAGATCTCTTTGCCCAGCCGGAAATTAAACGAGGCATGCTGCTTAAAAGCGGCCATGCTGCAGAGGATCCTGCCTTTATAATCAAAGTGAGGGCAGGACCATTTGATCGTTTCCTGTATATCTTTTCCGGCCTTGTGAACGATCCTCCGGATATGCAACAGAACGGGCTGTGCAAAAAGCGGTGCCGCAGAAATATAAGTGTCCACTTCAGGTATTGTGGTTGCCATAAGCCCTTTTTTATAATACGTACAGTACCAGCACCGTTGTCGTTACTGCCGGCAAAAGCTTCCTGTATATCATTGCAGGTGTTCCTGTCTTTTACCCTGCGTCCCTCTTTGTTGTCTTTTCAACAGGATGAGTTTTTTCCTGTGCTGTTTCTTTATTGAAAGATAATAAAAAAGTCCTGCAAATAAAAGCAGGAGAACTGCCCACCAGGCAGGGGAAATACTGCGGTGATACAGGGCTGTCCCTGCAGGTTCAATGGCCGGAAGCTTCTTGGGGAAGGGGTGTTCCGCCAGTCCCGGTGATTAGTTTTGATCTTTTGGCGCTGATTCGGTAATTTCGGTAACGTAACCGGAAAAAACGATTTCCGGCTGTTTTTTGCTTTAGCCAGGACACTGTGGAATTGTTGCTGTTATCGTTTCCGGGAAAGAGAACCGGAAAGCAGCGTGCGGATGATTGATGAATTACAAATTCAGAATGGAGACGAAGCGCAGGCAGGGATGACCCGGAGCTCTTTTTGAATAATTTACGGTAACGTACACGTTTTTAATAAAAGCTTTTTTATATTTACAGGGATGGTGGCCTGGTGATGCTTGAAAAATGAGAAAAGAATTAACAATGCATGCTTTAAAAACAAAACTTGGCCTGGGAATCGCAACAGCTTTATTGTGGTCATTTGCCTGCTGCAGGCCCGGAGAAGACCGGACCCCCGTATCCGGAAAACAACAGGACACGAAGGTTGGCGATTCACTTACGGCCCGTCATTATTATTCGGGGTTTCCCGATGCACATGATACCTACAATGCAATATCTGTTGCAAGCGATGGCCGGATCTATTACGTATTGTCTTCCACCCGTTATGACGTGGGAGGACAGTTCTATGTATATGATCCGGCAACGGATTCCACCCGGTTTATCGCAGACCTTTCCCAGGCACTGGGGGAAAAAGAGCAGCATTATGTGGCTCAGGGTAAGAGTCATGTGGAGTTTTACGAGCACAACAACAAACTTTATTTTGCAACCCATGCCGGGTACTATGAAATGATCAACGGCTCTGAACAAATGCCGGTGCATGCCCCCGACGGATATAAACGATACCCCGGCGGGCATTTTGTTTCTTATGATATGAAAACCGGTGCTATTGAAAGCATGGCGCTGGCCCCGGAAGGGGACGGGATCTTAACCATGACAATGGATGAAAAACGTGGGCATCTGTATGGCCTTACGTGGCCAAAGGGACTGCTGATCGATTATGACCTCAACCATAAAGTACTTAAGAACCTGGGGCCGGTAACCGGAAAGGGAGAGTCGCAGGTGGGCGATGACTTCCGCGTGATCTGCCGTTCGATTTTTGTGGATCCGGATGACGGCAATGTCTACTACTCCACTGCCGAAGGGGATATCTATGCCTATCATCCTGAGGGAGGCAAGCCCCGCAAACTGGAGGATGTGAACCTGCGTCTCGATTATTTTGGTAAATACGATCCCAAAGATGCGGGCAGCATGGGATACAACTGGCGAAAGATCTACTGGTACGGACCGGAGCATAAGGCTTACGGAGTGCATGGAAATTCCGGCTATCTGTTCACATTTGATCCCAGGGAAAAAAAGGTGGAGCTGGTGGAGCGGATCAATTCCATGCCTTCCCGGAAGAGCGGGATGTTCGATCAGTTCAGCTATGGATACCTGGGTTTTAAAATAAAGGATGGCGTCATTTACTATCTTACCGGCGGACCGGTATATGAAAACGGGCGCCGCGTTGCCGGTGCGGACAAGATCAATATGGGAGCAGCTAAAGGGCTGGAGAACCTGCATGTGGTGACCTACAATATTAAGGAGGGCGTATACAAAGATCACGGACCTGTATTTTATAAAGATGGCGGACGTCCTACCTATGTCAATTCAATTGCGGTGGGAAACGACGGGAATATTTATACCCTGGCCCGTTTTCTTCATAACGGAAAGGAAATAGAAGACCTGGTAAAGATCGATTTCAAAAAACAGTAGCGCTGCGCTGTACCGGGTGTGCAGCGACGGAACCGGGCTGTGATGCGGTAATAAAAAAGAAGCAGGTGGTATAATTTGTGCCGGCGCGGCGGAAGATCGTGAAGCGGGAAGAGGATTACGGTTGTGTCAACAATGTAAAACGTATAAGCCATGAATAAAAAGAAAATGAACAGGCGCCGCTTTATCGGAAATACAGCGGCTGCTTCTGTTGCCGGTGTTTTGGCCGGGTCATTCCCGGTGCTGGCACAAACAAAAAACAGCGGAACACTGGCTGCTCTCGGCGGTGCTCCTGTGCGCGATAAACGTCCCTGGCCGGCATGGCCATACACCGATGAAGAGCTGGTACAATCAATGACGGAAACCGCTAAAAGCGGCTGGTGGAGCCGGATCGACAACCGCAACAGCAGCAAGGTGGCCCGGTTCGAGCGGGAGTTCGCCCCTTTTCACGATATTAAATATGTAGTGGCCACAGGTTCGGGTACCCAGGCGATCTCCACAGCGGTACATGCGCTGAATATCGAGTGCGGCGATGAAGTGATCACTTCGCCTTATACAGATATGGGGACCATCTCCGGCGTTATTACCAGCAGGGCACTTCCGGTACTGGCAGACCTGGATCCGGATTCATTCCAGCTGGATGCTAAAGATGTGGAGAAAAAGATCAACAATAATACCAGGGCATTGCTGCCGGTACACATGATGGGAGCACCGGCGGATATCCGCGCCTTTGTTCAGATGGCACGGCAGCACAAACTGCTGCTGATCGAAGATGCCTGCCAGGCGCACCTGGCAAAAATCGATGGAAAACGCATCGGCACCTTTGGTGATGTGGGATGTCTGAGTTTTCAGTCGTCGAAAGTGATGGCCAGTGGTGAGGGCGGTGCCTGTCTGACGGACAATGAAGCGCTTGCCGATACACTCTATACGGTAATGAATCACGGAAGTGATAAACGGGGAACACATCCGCGGATCGGTCCCAAATACCGGATGAATGAATTTGCCGCATCGTTGCTGCTTTCCCAGATGCGTACCCACTTACAACGGCATGAAACACGCAACAGGAACGGGAAATACCTCACCGAAAAATTAAAAGGGTATAGCGGAGTAGCCCCTCAAAAGCTCTATCCCGGTACCGAGGAATGTTCTTACTATCTCTATGCCATGGCGTTCCGACCGGAAGAGTGGAAGGGTGCATCCCGCGCGCAGTTTATAAAGGCCGTTCAGGCCGAAGGAATTCCGATTGGTCCGTACATCCAGAGCGGGCTGCATAAATACGACTGGGTGAATTTTATCTGCGGGCTGGAGGTGTATAAAAAAATGTATGGTGAAAAACGATTGAAAGAATACAAAGAGCAAACAAAACACCTGCCGGCCTGTGATGCGGTTGCCGACCGGATGTTGCTGATACCGGGTTCAGGGCCGTTAACGGCGGATCAGTCATCAATGGACAATATCATCAATGCGCTGGCAAAGGTGTGGGAGCATCGCGATCAGCTGAAATCAATAAAAGTATGATCCGTTCTTTTTGCAGGTATGGATGGCTGCTGTTGTTTTTCTGTACGCCCGTTGGGCAACTGCATGCAGAACGCGGGATCCCCTGCCGGGGGGAGGAACTGCGGATCGCCGTATTTGATGTGGATGCAACTCCTCCGGAGGGATCCTGGCTGGCCTACGATTCGCTGGTGAATACCTGGGAGCTGGGTTTACGGGCGAAAGGTATTGTATTGCTGGGTGCCGGCGAACCGATCGTTCTCTGCGCGGTGGATTGGATCGGCATCGCAAATGAGGGGAATGATGCCTTCCGGGAGACCCTGGCTGCCGCTGCAGGTACCACCAGGGAGCGCGTAGCGGTACATACCCTGCATCAGCATGATGCGCCTGCCTGTGATTTTGGTGCAGAACTGCTGCTTAAAAAAGAAGGATTGAAACTGTATGGCTTTGAAAGCAGTTTTCAGCGGCAGGTACTGGAGCGGCTGACCACTGCAATAAGGAATGCCCTGGGAAAAGCACGGGTGGTGACACATTACGGCCTGGGAAAGGCGGAAGTAAGGGATGTGGCATCGAACCGGCGCGTGCTGGGAAATGATGGTAAGGTACTGTTTACGCGTACCTCAGCTACAAAAGATCCGGTTGCGCGTGCTGCGCCGCAGGGACTGATCGATCCCGAACTGTCGCTGATCAGTTTTTGGCATAATGACCTGCCGCTGGCAGTACTTTCCTACTACGCCACGCACCCGCAAAGTTATTACCGGACAGGGATCGCTAACCCGGATATCCCCGGGGTGGCACGGTTTTTCCGCCAGTTGGCACTGCCCGACGCCTTACTGCTGCATTTCAACGGAGCGGGAGGCAATATCACCGCAGGAAAATACAACGACGGCCGTCACGAGAACCGCTACCTGCTGGCCCAGCGGCTGGAGGAAGGAATGAAGCAGGCCTGGGAGCAAACCGTAAAAATACCGGTGACTGCAAAAGAGATACAATGGAAAGTGTTCCCTGTAACGCTGCCTGCAAAACCGGGACTTGACAGCATCCGGACGCTGCTTCACACACAGCCGGCTGTTTTTATCGCCAATAACGCCTCAAAACTGGTGTGGAGTCAGCGGTTAAAAGCCGGAAGGAAGATCGATTTCAGCTGTCTGGTCATTGGCAAGGCACGTATTGTTCATTTACCGGGAGAACCTTTTGTGGAGTACCAGCTGGCCGCCAAAAAAATGCGGACCGATCTTTTTGTTACAGTGGCGGGTTATGGCGATTATGCCCCCGGATACATCTGCACGGCGGCGGCCTATACCGAAGGAGGTTATGAGCCGGGTATGGCCTCGGCAGTGACCGCAGATGTGGAGCAGGTGATGCTGAACGCGATTAAAAAACTGCTGAACTAAAAAATGATGCGCGCGGTATTTTATAAAAAGGAAACGGTTCCCTTACGGTTGTTGCAGCTTCAATGTGTTGCAAACTTTTTTTCGGTCAGTGCTGCTCCTGCTCCAGGACGAGTGCCGCCATCGTGGATGCTGATGAAGTGATCGGTTGTTTTTCAAGTATACCGGATTTATGTGTACGTACACGTTAAACCCGGTATATGGAGTCACCGGAGCAGACCGGCTTCTCCGGAATGAAATCGCGGAGCGCTGTATTAACCCCGCCCGGGCGCGTGCGGATACTGCGAAAAGGAAAGCAGCGGGCGTTGCCGGCAGTCCTTCAGACGTTACCAGGTTCGGTGCAGCAGCCGGCCTCAATGGCGGTACCCGGCCGCAAAATTGTTTTCGTTTCTGTTGCGGATGTTGTATTTTCGGGTACGTAAACAATCTGTGGTCCGCACTTCTTTGCACAAATAAATACCAGCATATGAGTTCAAACTTTTCGCGGAGAGCTTTTATAAAAAAGACATCCCTGGGCGCAGCAGGTGCGTTCATCGGAATGGAAGCCCTGGCTACAGGGGCGGCACCTGCACTACAGCTGTCAGGTACACCTGCCCTGTTGGGCGGCACGCCGTTAATGACAAAGGATAATTGGGTGAAATGGCCGGTATGGATCCCGGAGACCGATGAACCGCTGGTGCTGGAGGCGCTGCGCAGCGGAGTGTGGTCGAGGGCCAAACTGGTGGCCCGGTTTGAGGAAGAGTATGCCCGGTTGCTTGGTGCCAAACGTTGTTTGTCCACCGTGAACGGCACCAACGCCCTGATCGTGGCATTGAACCAGCTTGGTGTTGGCGCAGGTGATGAAGTGATTGTACCGCCCTATACATTTGTGGCCACCATACAGGCCGTACTCGTAAACGGAGCGATCCCGGTGTTTGCTGATATTGATCCGCACACCTACCAGATCGATCCGGTTAAGATCGAGGAAAAGATCACACCACGCACCAAACTGATCCTCCCGGTACACATATTGGGGATGCCGGCCGACATGGACCGGATCATGGCGATTGCCAAAAAACGCAACCTGCTGGTGCTGGAAGATGCCTGCCAGGCACACCTGGCTGAGATCGGCGGCAAAAAGGCCGGTACCATCGGACATGCAGGATGCTTTAGTTTTCAGACATCAAAGAACCTGGCCATAGGAGAGGGCGGCGCCATTGTTTCCGACGATGACGATCTGATGGACCGTTGTTTTTCCTATCATAATCTGGGCTTCCCTTATGGCGTGGCACCCGGCGCAGTGGCCAGCGGAAGCGTACGCATCGGCGGGAAAACGCGGATGGCGGAGTACCAGGCCGCCATCGGGCTGGTACAGCTGAAACGGCTGGAAGCGCAGACCCGTATCCGCAATGAAAATGCCGTTTATCTCAGAAAGCGGCTGGGGAATATCCCGGGCATTGTTCCGCACCGGTTGTACGACAATGTAACACAGGCGGCTTACCTGCTTTTTGCATTCCGTTACCAGCAGGATCAGTTTAAAGGACTGTCGCGGGACGCTTTTATAAAAGCGCTGAGTGCGGAGGGTGTTCCGGTTTCTTCCGGCTATACACCGCTGAATACCCAGCCCTTTATCAGGGATGCGCTGGAGTCGAAGAACTTCCGGAGCATGTATGCCGGGAACCTGGTTGCGTATAAGACCTACATGGCTCAGAACCAATGCCCTCAAAATGAAGCGCTGTGCAAAGAGGCGGTATGGATCACCCAGAACATGCTGCTGGGATCTGCAGCAGATATGGAACTGATTGCCGGTGCCATCGAACGTATTTATAAAAATGCCGACCAGATAAAAAAAGCGTAAAAGAACGGCGCTGCAAGGCCCGCTAAAAACGGATAAGAACAACAGGAGGAAGACTTTTTGTAATATAAATTAACACTATATTTGAAGGTAAAATCTAAGTCGGATGAAGCCAGCAGGACGTATAGGTGTTAAAGAAATTGCACGAATGACCAACGTGTCTATTGCCACGGTAGACCGCGTATTGCATAACCGGCCCGGCGTATCGCCTGCTACCGAAAAGAAGATAAAAGCGATCATTAAAAAATACAATTACCAGCCGAATATACTGGCGCGTACACTGGCTTCCCGGAAGACGCTGAAACTGGCCACACTCATACCGTATGTTTCAAAAGAAACCACGTACTGGCAGGGGCCGCTGGATGGGATTGAACAGGGCGAAAATGAAGTACGTCAGTTTGGTATTACGGTAGATCGTTATTTTTTTGATCTGAATGATAACCGGAGCTTCCTGGATCAGGCAAAAAAGATCCTCCGGAACAAAGCAGATGGTGTGCTGATGGCGCCGCATTTCGTAAAGGATGCCGAAACATTCTCGCAGCAACTGAGTGCAAAGAACATCCCTTATGTATACATCAACTCCGATGTACCGGGACAGGGAAACTTAAGTTATATCGGACCTCATCTTTTTCAGAGCGGTTATCTCGGTGGCCAGCTGGCGGACTTTCTTTGCAAGGAAGGAAACAATTACCTGGTGATCAATATTTCCAGGAGCCCGGACAGCTATTACTACCTTTTGAACAAAGAGGACGGCTTCAGGTCCTACTTCAACGGGCGTAAAAAGGAGAAGATCCTGAAAACGGATATCCAGAAGACCGATTATGCTTCGATAAAAAAAGTGCTCGGCGCTGTATTGAAGAAGGAGAAGATCAACCTGATCTTTGTTACCAATTCCCGTGTATTTTATGTGGCCCGCTTTCTTGAGGAAGAAAACATAAAGAACATTCGCCTGATCGGCTATGACCTGATCGATAAAAATATCAGTTATCTCGAAAGCGGCACCATCGATTTCCTGATCTCCCAGAAGCCCCGGGAGCAGGCCTATCGCGGGATCCTGGCTTTGTATAATAAACTGATAAGAAGGGAGCCGGTGGAAAAGCAGCTGTTTATGCCTATTGATATCATTACCCGTGAGAACTACAAATTTTATAAGAACTGATTGACGGGCAGAACGTTTCCGGCAATAAAAAAACAGGCCGTAGCCTGTTTTATCAATCAGGTAATGAAATATTATTCTTTGCCGAAAAGATTGGCCACAGCGCCTTCCAGCATCGGGAATTTTTCCACGATGTAATTCTTAACAGCCTCCAGTGCTTTATGGGCCTGTTCATCGCTGAGGTTCACCTCGGCTTTCAGTTTGTCGATTAATTCCTGCATATAATAGTTTTTAGATGTTGTGATAGGATCCGGAACCGTCAGGCTGTCACGCCGCCTTTACCAGCCCCATTTTGCTCTTTTCAAATTTACGCCGTGCATAATCCCTTGTAAGTACGAACCGGGTTTCAGTGGCCGATGGCAGTTCATACATGGCGTCGGTAAGGATGCTTTCGCAGATGCTCCGCAGACCACGGGCACCCAGCTTGTACTCAACCGCCTTGTCTACCATAAAATCCAGAACGGCCGGCTCTACTTCCAGTTCAATGCCCTCCAGTTCAAACAGTTTTTTATACTGTTTCATCAGCGCATTTTTCGGCTCGGTAAGGATCGCCCGCAACGTGGTGGCATCCAGGGGATCAAGATGGGTCACCACCGGTAAACGCCCCAGTAATTCGGGGATCAGTCCGAAGGTTTTCAGGTCCTGCGCATTTACAAAACGCAGCAGGTTCTTTTTCATATCCTCCTGTTCTTCCTTATCTACATTAAACCCGATGGTATTGGTCTGCACCCTGCGGGCAATGATCTTATCCACGCCATCAAAAGCCCCGCCGCAGATAAAGAGAATATTCTGGGTGTTTACTTTTATCAGTTTCTGATCCGGATGCTTACGGCCGCCCTGTGGTGGTACCAGCACATCGGTGCCTTCCAGCAGCTTCAGCAGGCCCTGCTGCACACCCTCGCCGCTTACATCACGGGTAATGCTGGGATTATCGCTTTTACGCGCCACTTTATCCAGCTCATCGATGTAAACGATACCGCGTTCTGCGGCTTCCACATCATAATTACATACCTGTAATAAACGGGTCAGGATGCTTTCCACATCTTCACCCACATAACCTGCTTCTGTAAATACGGTAGCATCCACAATAGCGAACGGAACATTCAGCATTTTGGCAATGCTTCTGGCTAGGAGGGTTTTCCCGGTACCGGTTTCACCCACCATGATGATATTGCTTTTTTCAATTTCAACATCATTGTGACCATCGATCTCCCTGTTCTTTTGTTTTAACCGTTTATAGTGATTGTAAACCGCCACTGCCAGTACTTTTTTGGCATCGTTCTGACCGATCACATATTCGTCCAGGAAGGCCTTTATTTCTACCGGCTTCCGTATGGACTGGTTGAATCCGCTGACACTCCGCGTGTCTTCACGGAAATGAAGCTCCTGGTTAATGATTTCCTGCGCGTGTTCCACGCAGTTCTCGCAGATATGCCCATCCTGTCCGGCAATCAGTATCTCTACTTCGTCCCGGCTTCTTCCGCAAAATGAACATTTTAACACATTATCCGGCATAGTCGAAAATATTAAGAATTAAACCACAAAGTTAAAAAAAATCGCTGCAATCACAGCGATTTTCCGTTTTTTAAGATTGTATTAGTAGTTTAGTGTATTTGTTTACAGCTGATCTACAATTTTATCTGCAATTCCGTAGGTAATGGCCTCTTTTGCATCCATCCAGTAATCGCGGTCAAAATCACGCATGATCTCCTCAACGGTCTTGCCGCAGTTGTCTGCCAGTATCTGGGCCCCGATAAGCTTCACCCGTTGCGTTTGCCGGGCCTGTATCTCAAGATCGGAACTTACACCGCGTATAAAGCCACCGAGCGAAGGCTGGTGGATCATCACCTCTCCATGCGGATAGATAAACCGCCTGCCTTTTTTCCCGCCGCTCAGCAGGATACTGCCCATGGAAGCTGCCAAGCCCATACAAATGGTACTTACCGGACTTTTGATCATCTTCATGGTATCATAGATCACCATCCCGCTTGTTACCACACCGCCGGGACTGTTGATGTAAAATTTGATCTCTTCTCCCGGCTTGTCGGCCTCCAGCAGCAACAACTTTGTAGTTACTTCACGGGCGCTTTTGTCATCCACCACACCCCAGAGGTATACAGCCCTTTTTTCGAAGAACAATTGCTCCAGGCGTTTGTTCAGCATCATCAGGTCGTCTCTTTTATCTGCATTTTCTTTCGGCTCCTCTTCCTCGCCATCGAAGCGGACAGGATCGAGCCATTTATCTGAATTTAAATTTGATATCATAATATAAGTTTAAACGGAGAGGGAATCGTTATGCTCTTTTCTTTTTCTTATTTACCAGCAATACTTCGTCAATAAAACCATAATCCTTGGCTTCTGTTGCGGTCATCCATTTGTCGCGCTCAAAGTCCTTTTCGATCTGGTCGATCGGTTTCTCTGTATGGTTATTTACGATCTCGTACAGCTCTTTTTTCAATTTGCGGATCTCGTTTACGGTGATCTCGATATCACTGGCCTGTCCCCCGATGCCACCGCTGGGCTGGTGCATCATGATCCGGGCGTGTTTTAAGGCGGCCCGTTTCCCATGTGTGCCGGCGCCCAGCAATACGCAGGACATAGAAGCTGCCATACCGATACAGATGGTAGCCACATCAGGAGTTACATACTGCATGGTATCATAAACGCCCAGTCCGGCATAAACGCTGCCGCCGGGGCTGTTGATGTACATATTGATGTCGCGCACCCGGTCGGTACTGTCCAGGAACAGCAGCTGTGCCGTTACGATATTGGCTACTTCATCATTGATAGGGTAGCCCAGAAAAATGATACGGTCCATCATCAACCGGCTGTACACATCCATTACGGCCACATTCATGGGCCGCTCTTCAATAATATTCGGCGTTAATGCAGTCACGAGGTGATTGCCGTAGCTGTGCAGGGTGTTGCTGGAAAGGCCCCTGTGCTTCACCGCATATTTTTCAAATTCCGAGTTATAAGTCATAATTTATTTAAGTTACTGGTTAACTGTTCAAATTATCTGTTGTCCGTACAGTGATTCAGGATCACGGTACCGGTTTTAAAAGTAATCAAATATTTCTCCATTTACAAAATAGTGATTTTTAATGTCAGTTTGACCGGTTTGGAGGGCGAAAACGTCAGTCGGACATTTTTAAGACCCGGGAAATGCTGCCAGAACACTGAAAGGATCCTCCTTGTGGAGGACGCAACAGGACAACAGTACATTTCTTAACGCAGGCTTAAGCTCCAGGTAATATGGAACGGATAGCTTTGAACGGAAGCCCGTTTTTATTTTGACGGTAAATAATAATATCTTTATACAAGCGGCTATAAAACAATAAAGCATGAAACGCAAGGAGTTTTTGAAATGGGCCACTCCGGCCTTTTTATTACTGGCAAACGGGAATATCGCCCGCGCAGGAGAGCAGATGGATGCACTGATGAAAAAGAAAAAACGGGTCCGGTTTGCCATTGCCTCCGACATTCATTACGGACAGCCCGGCACCGATTATGACAATTATATAAAGAAGGCTGTTGCACGCATCAATGAAGAGCATGCCGGCAACCCCTTTGATTTCTGTATGCTCAATGGTGATATCGTGCACAATGACCCCGTACATTATCCGGCCGTTAAAGATCGCATCGGGCAATTGAAGATGAAGTATTATGTAACGCCCGGAAACCATGATATGGTGACCCCGGAGCATTGGGAACGCATCTGGAACCGGCCGGTAAACTATGACTTTACGGTAAACGGAACGGCATTCCTTGCCGGCACCACTTCCAACGAAAAAGGGGAATACATCTGCCCCGATCTGAAATGGATGGAGGAGCGGCTGGAAGCGCACAAACGGGCAAAGAATATTTTTGTGATCGTTCATATCAACCCTGCCAAACTGACCACACACGGGATCGACTGCCCCGAATTCCTGGCGTTGCTAAAGCGGTATAAGAATGTGCGGGCTGTTTTTAACGGACATGATCATGACGAGGACGGCATCAAGAAAAAAGGGGAGATCCCTTTTGTTTTTGATGCGCATGTGGGGGGCGACTGGGGTACGGCCTACCGGGGGTTCCGGGTGGTGGAACTGCTGGAAGATGAAACGGTGCTGACCTATGTACTGAACCCGGATTCGAAAATAAACAACGCAACCCTGTAACGGCTGATGCCGGCCGGTTGCCAGTTCCCGGGGCAGTATCGATGTCGTCAATATCCTGAAGATAAATGATAAAGTAAGCAAGGTCAGAAAGGGGATCCTTGCTGCCACGGCGGGTCCGCCGGATCTTAATGTGGTCCGCGCCAGGAATCATCGGGACGGGTGACTTCCCGGCAGCCTCAAAATATACAATAAACAAAAAAACCGCCCGGATGGGGCGGTTCTGATACACAGATCTATTTCGATTAATGGTGGTGATGCTGGTGCTCACTTACCATTTTAGAAAAATCTTCAACACTGATGGTGGTTGCCTTGGGTTTTATTTTTGTTTCTGCCCATTCAAATACCTTCTGCGATTGCAGGCGGTTGTAAGCATCCTCTACATATTTCCGGTCCTTCATCATACGGCCGATATAATCATTTACCCAGGGCTGGTCGTCGGTCATGCCCATTGCACCTCCCATGTACTGGAAGAGTTGCTGACGGGCAAAATCCCTGATCTCATCCGGTGCCACCTGGATCCCGTTGTCGGTAACGATTTTTTCGGTGATAAGGGTCCATTTCAGCTGGTTCAGGAAAGAAGGCATCTCTGCTTCGATCTGTTCCGGGGTTTTGGCCGGCTGTGGCTCGCCGCCTTCCTGGGGCTGGTTGTTCTGTGTTGTCAGCCAATTCTTAAGGAAGGCCTCAGGGAATTCGATCTTGGTATCATCCACCAGTTTGTGAAACAGCTGGTCGTGGATCTGGTTGCGGCTTTGCGCTGCCCAGTAGTTATAGATCTCATCTTTTACCTTGGTTCTGAATGCTTCTTCTGTAGTTACATCTCCGGCGGGATAGAGCTGGGTAAAGAAAGCTTCATCCAGTGCTCTTTTTTCCAGCAGACCAACTTTTGTGATCTCCAGTTTAAAGGTCTTGTCTTTTGTGGCAGCTTCCTCTTTATTCAATCCCAGGTCCTGGGCAATAAAATCCAGTTCCTTCTCTTCAAAAGCCGTTCCCAGCTGGATCTGGATGCTGTCTCCGGTTTTTTTGCCGTTCAGTTCCTTGCGTACCGCCGGTGCGAAATATTTTACCAGTAAGGAATTGTCCTTTTTGATACCGTTCTCGATCTCATTGCCTTCGGCATCGGTTTCGGTAAATGTTACGTTCACTACATTGTCGTCCGCCTCAACGGTTTCCTTGTCGGTCATGTTGCCATACCGGTTCTGAAGCCGCTCTACTTCTTCGTTTATCATCTCATCGGTGATATCGATGTTATAGCCGGTGATATCGGTTTTCGCCAGATCCAGCATTTTAAAATCCGGCTTTAAACCGATCTCAAAATGAAAGTCGTAATCACCGGGATTGTTGGCATCCAGTCTGGACATATCGTTTTCCAGCGGCAGCGGCTGGGCGAAGATGTTCACTTTGTTCGTGTCCAGGTAACCCAGTACCTCTTTATCAATGGAACGCAACACCTCATCCATAAAAAGAGAAGGTCCGTACATTTTCTTTATTAAACCTGCGGGGACTTTTCCGGGGCGGAAGCCGGGGATATTGGCTTTCTTGCTGTACTCTTTCAGTGATTTCTCAAATCCGGGCAAATAGTCGGCTTTTTCCAGCTTTACGCTGAGTTTTTCGTGAAGAGGGCCAATTTTTTCTTGTGTAATCGTAGCCATTTGTTTGTTTAATGTTTAAAAGCCCAAAGTCTAAGGTTATCAACTTTAAACTTTAAACCTCAAACCTCAAACTTGTGAAGTCCGGATGAAGGGACTCGAACCCCCACACCTTGCGGCATCAGATCCTAAGTCTGACGTGTCTACCAATTTCACCACATCCGGATAAGAACTTTATTTCGGGCTGCAAATGTAGTACATTCTCGCTTAAAAAATCAGATTTTCCGGCAACAATCCGGATTTTTTGTCGGCGTTGTAAAAGCCGGTTTATAACAGGAGTTACCGGCCATTGAAACCCTGTAAGAACCAGCACTTTATCACATAAAAAAGGTGCCCGATGGAAAAATCTGTAATTTTAGCGGGAGGAATGCATGTTCAAAGCAATAAAAGGAAGAGGAGTGTGCCTAATATTACATGAAAACCGTAGAGCAAAAACCTAAATATAGTCTTAACGAAGAGCAGGAGAAAAAACTGATTTTAAGGGAATACCGTTCCTTACTGCGTGCCCTTAAAGATAAAATAAAGCCGGGAGATAAGGACATTCTCCGCCGGGCTTTTGAAATGGCCGCGGATGCGCACAGCAGTATGCGCCGCAAAAGCGGTGAACCTTATATTCTGCATCCGATTGCAGTGGCAAAGATCTGTGTGGAAGAGATCGGCCTCGGCGTGCGCTCCACGGTTTGTGCGCTGCTGCACGATACGGTGGAAGATACGGATATAACGTTGCAGGATATTGAACGGGAGTTCGGATCGGAGATCGCGCGCATTGTGGACGGACTGACCAAAATATCCAATGTTATTGACTCTTCTGCCTCACAACAGGCGGAAAATTTTAAGAAGATCCTTCTTACCCTTACGGATGACCCGAGGGTGATCCTGATAAAGCTCGCCGACCGCCTGAACAACATGCGGACGCTGGACAGCATGAAGCGGGAAAAGCAACTGAAGATCGCTTCGGAGACCGTTTATATTTTTGCGCCGCTGGCCCACCGGATGGGATTGTACAGCATTAAAACGGAGCTGGAAGATCTGGCCATGAAATACCTGGAGCCGGATACCTATAAAGAGATTGCCAAGAAGCTGGCCGAAACCAGACGCGACCGGACCCGTTATATCAATGAGTTTATAAAGCCCATCAAGGAAAAGCTGGAGAAAAATACATTTGATTTTGAAATATACGGCCGCCCGAAAAACATCCATTCCATCTGGAACAAAATGAAAAAAAAGGGCGTGACGTTTGAGGAAGTGTATGATCTTTTTGCCATCCGAATCATCCTGAACTCGCCGCCCGAGCGGGAGAAAGAGGATTGCTGGAAGGTGTATTCCCTGATCACCGATGAATATACCCCTTCGATCGAACGGCTGCGCGACTGGGTAAGCAATCCGAAGTCGAACGGATATGAGGCGCTGCACACTACGGTAATGGGCCCCCGCGGAAAATGGGTGGAAGTGCAGATCCGTACAAAACGGATGAACGAGATTGCCGAGAAAGGACTGGCGGCTCACTGGAAATACAAGGAGGGCAGCGCTAATGAGAACCGGTTCGACAAATGGTTCCAGCAGATCCGCGAAGTGCTGTACAACCAGGATGCCGATAGTGTCGATTTCCTGCAGGATTTCAAAATGAGCTTCCTTACGGAAGAGATCTATATTTACACTCCTAAAGGCGATATTAAAATGCTGCCGGTAGGCAGTACGGCGCTGGATTTTGCCTTTGCCATCCATACCGCCATCGGGGCCAAAACCATCGGGGCAAAGGTCAATCATAAACTGGTCCCCATCAGCTATAAACTGCGGAGTGGTGACCAGGTGGAGATCATCACCAGTAACAAGCAAACCCCCTCCGAAGACTGGCTGTCATTTGTTGTTACGGCCAAGGCCAAAGCCAAGGTAAAAGAAGCGCTGAAAGAGGAAAAGAAAAAAGTGGCGGATGAGGGCCGCTATACCATCCAGCGGAAGCTGGAAGGCATGGGAGTGTCCATGCAACAGGCCAACCTCGATGAGCTGGTTCAGTTTTATAAACTGCATTCCAACCTGGAACTGTTCTACCAGGTAGCCATCAAGAATATCGACCTCCGGGAATTAAAAGAGTTCAAGGTGATCGGGGACCGGATCGAATATCCGCGGCCCGTCAAGATCGTACAGGAAAACAAGATCGAAAGTCATACACCGGCATCCAGCAGTAATAAACAGGATACCGAACTGATCATCTTTGGCGAGAGCAGTGATAAGATCATGTACCACCTGGCCAATTGCTGCAAACCCATTCCGGGGGATGACGTTTTTGGTTTTATCACCACGGGGAAAGGACTGGCGATACACCGCACCAACTGCCCGAACGCGCCCAAGCTGCTGGCCAACTACGGCCACCGGATCGTAAAAACCAAGTGGGCCAAGAACAAGGAGATCTCCTTCCTCACCGGTGTTCGGATCATCGGTATGGATGACGTGGGCGTGGTAAGCAAGATCACCAGCCTCATCTCCGCAGAGCTGAAAATAAATATTGCGGCACTTACCATCGAAGCATCTGAAGGCCTGTTCGAGGGGAATATCAAAGTATATGTGCACGATAAGGAAGAGCTGGATGAGCTGGTGAACCGGCTGAAGGACCTCAGCGGGATTGAATCGGTAGAGCGCTATGACACGGAGGATCTCCCCGGAAATGCCGCCGCGCAAAAGTAACTGCCGCTAACAGCTATTAGCTTTTCCTGAGGGCCGAACACCGGAAGGGATCCCCTGTTATCCATGACAGGGTCTGCCGGAAGCAGGCAAGCGGAACGAAAAGAATAACGAGGTTTTAAACTTTCAAACTTTTCAATTTTTCATCCTCCAATCCTCTATTTTTGTAGCTTTAAGAATCGTTAATAAAAAGTTCATAATGATAGATGTTATTCTGGGTCTGCAATGGGGCGATGAAGGTAAAGGCAAAATTGTAGATTTTTTTGCAAAGGACTATGATGTCGTTGCACGTTTTCAGGGCGGGCCCAATGCCGGCCACACGCTTTACAGGAATGGTGAAAAGCTGGTGCTCCGCCAGATCCCTTCCGGGATCTTTAATGAAGGGAAGATCAACCTGATCGGGAACGGTGTGGTCCTGGATCCGATCTCATTGGAAAAAGAATGCGAGCAGCTTACAAAATTTGAAGGAGATCTTAAAAAGAACCTTTATGTCTCCGAGCGGACGAATCTGATCATTCCCACACACCGTGCGCTGGACAAGGCTTCCGAGCAGGCAAAGGGAAACAGCAAGATCGGCTCCACTTTAAAAGGGATCAGTCCTGCCTATATGGATAAAACCGGAAGGAACGCATTACGGGTAGGCGATATCCTGAATCCCGATTTCAGGAACATGTATGAAGCGTTAAAAGAGAAGCATTATGTGATGCTGAACTCTTACGGCTTTGATGAAGACATCAGCCAGGATGAGGCCGACTTTTTCAGGGCCATCGATTTTCTGAAAACACTGAACATTGTAAATGGGGAATATTTTATCAACAAACTGCTGAAGGAAGGCAAAAAAGTACTGGCAGAAGGTGCCCAGGGCAGCATGCTGGATGTGGATTTCGGCACCTTCCCGTTTGTAACCTCTTCCAATACCATATCTGCCGGCGTGTGCAGCGGATTGGGCGTAGCACCGCAATATATAAAAGAAGTGATCGGTATCACCAAGGCGTACTGTACCCGCGTGGGAAGTGGTCCGTTCCCGTCGGAGCTTGAAAATGAAGACGGTCAGCGGCTGCGCGATATCGGTAAGGAATACGGCGCTGTTACCGGCCGTCCCCGCCGCTGTGGCTGGATCGACCTGGTGGCACTGAATTTCGCCTGTATGATCAATGGGGTTACCCAGCTGGTAATGACCAAGGCGGATGTACTGGATCATTTTGAAAAACTGGAAGTCTGCAGCGCCTATACTGTTGACGGAAAAGAGATAAGGGAAGTGCCGCTGCGCCTGGACCTGGTACCGTTCCAGCCTAAATTTGAAGCATTTGATGGCTGGCATACCGACATCTCAAAAGCGTCGTCTTTTGATACCCTGCCGGAGAAAATGAAAAACTATATTAACTTTATCAATGAATATCTCGGCGTGCCGGTAAAGTACATTTCCAATGGTCCGGAGCGGGAGCAGCTGATCACTGTTTGATTCGTAAAAAATCAGTTTAAAAATTTGGAGAATTAAAAACTTCGATTAAAATTTACACTTTCAATTATAGTTTTTATTTAGGTTATGGCAAAATCAAATAAGTCAACGGGAACAGACAAGAAGACAAGCGCAGGGAATGCGCCTGCAGACAAGGCTTCCTCAAAGGCGAAAAAGAAAGAGGACGAATTAGAAGAAGATGATGATCTTTACGAAGAAGATGACGAAGCTCCGAAGAGTAAAAAAGGAAAGGCTTCAAAGGACGATGATGATGAGGATGATGACGATTTTGAAGAGGATGACGAATGGGAAAAAGTTGAAGAAGAGGAAGACTGGGATAAGGATTTTGAAGAATTCGATATTCCGAAGTCCAAGTCAAAATCCAGTGATGGCAAGGGTAAGAAATCCTATGATGAGGACGAGGAGGATTTTAAGCCGGATGAAGAATTTGATGACCTGTTTGGGAATAACGATGATGATTTTGACGACGACGATGACTTCAGATAAGGTCAACGTGATTTTAATACAACGCATTGGATAATGAACTGACAGCAGGGGTCGATTTTCCGTTATATGACACCGTCTTAGTAAAGGCAAAAGTGTTAAACTGGTTGAAACAGTTTAACACTTTTTGTTTTCTGGATTCCTGCAGTATGCCGGGGCAGGATATCGAATTTCTTGCAGGCGCCGGCATCCGCAATGCCCTGCAGCTTACAGCATCGGATCCGCTTACGGTATTCGACCGGTTTTTAAAAGATGGCGGAAGATGGCTCTTCGGGCACTGGAATTATGAACTGCCCGGGGGCGGCAGCGGACAAAAAGAACAGGATCCCGGAAAGCGTTTGTTTCCGGAGGCTTTTTTCTTTGAACCCGAATGGCTGATCATTGCCCGGAAGGACCGTCTTTGGATACAGGGCCCCCGGCCGGAACAGTTATATGCTGCACTGATGAATACGGAGGTGCCGGATCCGGAGCGGACACAGCTGCAGCAGCCTGTCCGTTCGGAAGTCAGCCGGGAGGAATACCTGGAAACCATACGACGGCTTCAGGAGCACCTGCATCGTGGTGATTGCTATGAGATCAATTATTGCATCGGCTTTTTTGCGGAAGCAGCGGCTATTGATCCGTTCGACGTGTACCGGCGGCTCTCCCGTTACTCTCCCAACCCCTTCTCCGGCTTATACCGGCTAAAAGATCAGTGGCTGATCTGTGCCAGCCCTGAACGGTTTTTAAAAAAAGAAGGCCCTTTGCTCATCAGTCAGCCGATCAAGGGTACACTTAAAAGAAACGCAGTAACCGCCGGCGACCTGGAAGCGGAACAACGGCAGCTTTTTGAAAGCAAGAAGGACCGGGCGGAAAATGTAATGATCGTGGACCTGGTTCGTAATGATCTTTCGCGTATTTGTGAGGAAAGCAGCGTTAAAGTAGATGAGTTATTTGGTATTTACAGTTTTCCGCAGGTACATCAGATGATCTCCACGATTTCGGGAAAAGTGAACGCATCGGTTGACATGAGCGGGATCTTGGCGGCTACATTCCCCATGGGCTCCATGACCGGTGCTCCCAAGGTGCGTGTGCAGCAGCTGATCGATCAGTATGAGAAATCGGCCCGGGGCATTTTTTCCGGGGCCGTCGGATATATCCGGCCCGACGGCGATTTTGATTTTAATGTGGTCATCCGGAGTATCATGTACAATGCCTCCTCCGGGTACCTTTCCTATAAGGTAGGATCGGGGATCACCATCTACAGCGATCCGGAACAGGAATGGGAAGAGTGCCTGTTAAAAGCTGCCGCTATCCGGGCGGTGCTGGAAGGCAAGGGCTAAATGAGCGACCTGCCGTACAGCCTGCAGTCATTATTGAATGATATTTCTTTTAGTAACGATTTCCTTCAAGCCGCTTTACCGCCTGCAGAAAAGCTTCCCGGTAAGATTCGCTGAGCGGAAGCTCTGTGGAGCCGATGTAGATCAGGTCTCTTTTTATGACGGTTATTTTATCGAGGGCAACCAGGTAGGATTTATGTGTCCGGGCAAAAGCCCCGCCGGGCAGTTTTTCTTCCATTGATTTTATGGTCATTCTTGTAAGGACCGGTTTGGGATCAGTATCCAGATGGATCTTTATATAGTCCTTCAGTCCTTCGATATAGGTAATGGCCGCGATCGTTACTTTTACCAGTGTGTATTCCACATTTACAAACAGGTGCTGTGCGGGTGGTTCCCCGCCGGGAGATTTTGTTTTTTTTAACTGGTGCAGTTCCAGTGCGCGGTTACAGGCCTTTAAGATCCGCTCGAAGCTGAAAGGTTTCAGAATATAGTCGACCACATTCAGCTCAAATCCCTGCAGCGCATATTTTTCATATGCCGTAACCATAATGACCATCGGGGGATGCTCCAGGGCGCTGAGGAACTGGATGCCGCTGATCCCGGGCATCTGGATATCCATAAACAATAGATCAATGGAATCGGTCTGCAGGTACTGCGACAGCTCCAGTGCATTCTTACACGTGCGCACTACTTCAATAAAAGGGATCTGGTTCAGATTATCCAGCAACAGTTCGCGGATGAGGGGCTCATCGTCTACAATTATGGTTCGGATCATACCAGGTCAAGTTTTAAACAAACATGAAATATATTATCCTCCCGGTTGATCTTTAATTCGTGCTTTCCGGGATACAACAGCTCCAGCCGGGAAATTACATTTTTTAATCCTACCCCGGAATGCGCATCGTTTGTGCCGGCCTGCTGTACCGGAATACTGTTCCACACTTCAAAATACAGGATGTTCTTTATAAGCTCGAGCCGGATCTTTATAAATGCAGCGGCTTCCTGCACGGCGCTGTGTTTAAATGCATTTTCAACAAACGGGATCAGCAGCATGGGCTCGATCACGTGGTGTCCGTCTGCGGCTTCAATATGGTCGTCGATCTGCAGATCAGCGCCAAAGCGCATCCGTTGTAATGAGATATAGCTTTTCAGGTGTTCCGTTTCGCTTTCCAGTTTTACTTTCTGGCCTTGTGTATCGTATACGATGTAGCGCATAAACTCGGCAAGTGTGATCAGTGCCGGTTCCAGCTGTTCGGACCGTTTCCTTGCCAGTGCTACCAGGTTGGTCATTACATTAAAAAGAAAATGCGGACTGATCTGGGAACGGAGGAATTTCAGTTCGGTCATAAGCATGGTCGCTTCCTTTTCCCGTTGCTTCCGTTCAAACCGGATCCGGTCAATAACTTTCCGGAAAACGATACTGATGAACAATATGCCCACAGAAGGTGCAAAAGAAAAGCGGTAGATGCTGGGGTTCTGTAATAACTCCGGGTACCAGGTGCGCAGGATACAGAACTTCAATGCAAAGGACATCCCGGTAAGGCATATCGCAAAAAGGATATAAAGCGGCCAGCGCCTTTTTGTGAGAAATGACGGAACCAGGTAGAACGCATTTGTATAAAACAACAGCAGGTGAATGACACCAAATGCGGTAAAAAGCACCCCGGGCAAAAGCCCTACCTGGTATCCGTTACCGGCATCACCAATGAAATAGGGGAGCAGTAAAAGAGCGCTCCAGATCAGCACATGAAGTGCCCCGTTGATATGTTGTTTTTTGATGATCATGCCGGAAGAGCCGTCTGCAGACAACGATTAAAGCTACAAATTTTTAAATGACTTTCCCCTGGTTGTATCCCGGACTGTCGCCGGCCTTCAAATGAAAGGTTACCCCTCCCGCTACCAGTGTTGCGAACGGAGCCGCTTATGACAGTTCCGGAAGCGCATCCGGAACTGCCGGATCAGGTGGCGGTGATACAACCGGTTTGCCAGGCGGATCAGGTACTTCACGGGATGACTTTTATAGATCCTGCAGGATACCCTTATTCTGGAGCCCCTGTTCTTTTTCCCGGACCGGAAGCTGTCGGAGCTTCCGGTCCGGAAACGGATCACTGGTACGGGTTAGGGGAGCGGGTTTCCTTTATAGGTAACCGAATCGGTTTGGTGCTGCTGCCAGCAATGCCTGTTGTGGAAACCGGCATTGCCGTTCCTGAACCGGAAAAAGAAAATGTTTGACGCAATAAAGCCGACCAGTAACAGTATTGCAGCTACCCGGGCAAGGGTGGAAAGCGTTTTATTGGTGGCAAAGGATCCGAAAATATATCCGATGACCAGTACAAAACAGGCGATCAGGAGCAAACGGCTGATGATGAAAAGTGTAATAAACATAACTTTTGTTTTTAGGGGTTCGTAAAAACTACTCTCACAGTAAGCGTTCAAGTAGCATTGCAAAACAAAAGTAGACCGCCCGGGCTGCGATAATATTGCTGTGTAGACCAAGTCCGGAATTGTTGCGACGAAAAAGGTGCTGAGGAAAAGAACATCAGGACGCCGACGGTTCGGATCTGTAATAAGCGGCTGCAAAAAGAGGGATGGCGAGTAAGATAAACAGGAGGCTCACAGACAGCATGCCCGCGGTCATCATCAGGGCATAGCCGGCAAAGAAAAGCAGCAGCAGTATTTTTATGAAATGCCGGAGTGCCATTTGTTTTATAAAACTGATACTCACCAGCAGCAGTGGCGCCGAAACCGCATACAGCCCGAATGCAACGGCATTACTATGGCTGATAAAGACCGGGGAAAGCAGCTGCAACAATACGAGGTCCGGCATCAGGAGTACCATACAGCAGCCTGCATATACGAGAAAGCGTTCCGTGAGCCGCACAGGCAACCCTCTGTAGAAGGATAAATACTGATCTTCATATCTTCTGAGACGGTTGATAAATACACCATTAGCCAGTACACCAAAGCTGAAAAGCAAAAAAGTAAACCGGAGATCGTCCTGACCGGTCTCGTTATTCTTCAATACAAAGTACAGAAAGGTACATGTATATAGCTTGACACCCGTCCATGCTAATTTTTGGGTCTTGAAAACCGATCGGATAAGGATCGCTGCGTACCGGAAAGCGGTGCCGGGGAGCTTATCCGTCAGTCGCGTATGGAGCAGGAAGACCTTTCGCTCCGGGTGCTCCAGCAGCCAGACATGCCAGGCCGGCAGCAGCAGGCACAGTGCTGTAATAAAAAGAATGACAATAAAGGTGGCTGGGTACAGGTGCAGGAAAACCCCTTCCGTTATGACCAAAAGAATATAAAAGGTCATAGGCAGCAGCAGGATAAAGTTGGTAAAAAAGAAAAGGGAATAGCGGCTGTACCACGACCGGTTTTTGAAAATGGTCATAAACTGATAGGCGGGCTGCTGCAGGTGCTGGCTTATAAAAACAGCACATTTGCGGGCATAAAGGGTCCACAGTACCAATGCCGCAGCAAAGAACGGTTTGATGCTTAAGAGCGCTTTTATAAGCCCGTAATGATAACGGAAAAGCCCGGCGCCATCTACGGTTCCGATAATGAAAAAGAACAGGGTGAAAACGAAAACAAAAGTAGCTGCGTTCTCCCTGTAAAAGGGTTTTACGAACGACTTATAAAATATACGGAACACGGGCTTCAATGGGTTATGGTTTTGTTCTGTACCGTTAAAATGCGCATCCGGGGCAACAGCAGCTGCCCCGGTTCCTGGTGCGAGCTCAGGATAAATGTGGTGCCGGTTTCCCGGTGCCGTTCAAGGATCAGTTGCTCCAGCCGCCGGCAGGCAGCTGTATCTAAAGTGATAAAAGGCTCATCCAGCAAAACCAGGTCTGCCGGGCCTGTGAAGGCCAGTATTAAAGACAGCTTTTTTAGCATTCCTGCGGAATAGGTGCCCACTTTACCGGGAAGATAAGTGCCGGCATCAAAAAGGTGAACAAGCGCTTCTGTATCGGCAGGCGTTGCTTTCCGGACCTTCCGGTATAATGCGATCAGTTCCGACCCGGTTAAAAAATCCGGATACAACGGTTCCGCCTCGGCCCAGCTGACCTGTTGCCGGTAGGCGAAGGGCGCAGCTTTTTGCGAAATGCCGTTCAGCCGGATATCGCCGTCGAAGGGGATCAGCGCCGCCGCCATTTTTAAAAAGGTTGTTTTACCCGTACCGTTCGCTCCCTGTATCCAGTAGATACCCTTTGTGAGCTGAAGGGAGGAGCTGTCGAGTATAAGCTGCCGGTGATAGCGCTTTACAATATGTGTACATTCCAGCATGCAGTTATCATTCAAGTGCCACCGAAATTATCGAATTCTGTTGCTAAGGAATGTTAATGTTTTTTCATAAAAAAAGACCGCCCTGTCCGGACAGTCTTTTTTATCGAACCGTTTTTATTTTTAATTTCTGTATTCCGGGTTGATCAGCATCTGGATGGACTCATTCAGCATTTCATTTTTCTTTTCCAGGAAAAGATCTACTTTTTCTTCCGGAAGTTTCAACTGATAAGTGGAGTTGGATGCCAGTACTTTGTCGAGACTGGGGTTCAGCTTATTGAAGTCTGTTACGCTCATGTCGAGGTATTTGGCAATGGCTTTGGAATTAAAGCGTCCGCTGATGGTCTGTACCTTCACATTCTGCTGCGTGGACTCGTCCTTAACCGTCTTCATCATTGCCAGCGCCTGCTCGCGTGAAACGGTGGTTACGCCACCCTGGCCTTCCATGATGTAATGGGTGGCAATGAATTTTTTTACATGGTTGCGGCTTTCCGCAGGCAGGTAATACTGGAGGTCCCAGAAATCATTGCTTCCCGCTTTGTTGATTGCCGAATTTACACGGCCCGGTCCGCAGTTATACGCTGCTACAACCAGCAGCCAGTCGTTATAGATATTAAAGAGATAATTCAGGTATTTGCTGGCAGCCCTGGTGCTTTTCAGATAATCGGTCCGCTCATCCCTTCCGCGTGAAACGTTCAGTCCCAGTCCGCGTGCTGTTCCCGGCATAAATTGCCAGGGCCCCACGGCTCCGGCCCAGGAAACCAGGTTGGCACGCAGGTGTGATTCGATCACCGCCAGGTATTTTAATTCTTTGGGAATACCGTTCTGGGAAAGTACATCATCCATCATGTCAAAATAGGGGCGGGCCCATGTTTTGAGTTCATTCAGTTCCCGTGCATTCCGGTCGATATAGTCTTTAACAAAGCTGATCGCTTTGGGATTTAAATGTTCGGTTTTGATGCCTTTGAATGTAGCCGTTTTGAGCTCCGCTTTTTCAAAAAGATCTTTAAAGCCTGCTTTCGGATCAGCTTTAACCAGTTGCTCTTCGGGAGCAGCCGGTGCAGCGGCTGTTTCTTTTACAGGGCTCAGCTGTGCATGTGCAGCCGTAAGGGTACACAGGGACACCAGGGTGCTGCCGATGAAAACAGTCAACTTATTTCTGGTCATTATTTTTCTGTCGTGTTTTAATAATTAATAGTTTATAAAAAACGCAGTCTGGAGTGTAAGCTTTAAAATAACGATTCCGTAGCTAAATTATTGTTGCTAAAAGAGAGCAAAGATAGCTCATTAAAAGGAGCTGCCATTAACTGGACGCCGAAAGGCATCTGGTGGGTTGGATGGGTGAAAAGAGGAAGTGAAATGGCGGGGATACCCGTAAGGTTAGCCATAACGGTGTAGATATCAGCAATATACATGGCGATCGGATCCTGGGCCTTTTCACCGATCTTAAAAGCCACAGAAGGAGCCGTTGGCAGGCAGATAAAGTCGAACTCCTTGAAAATCAGTTGTAAATTATTTGTTAAAATTCTTCTTACCTTTTGGGCCTGGGTAAAGTAGGCATCATAGTAACCGGAGCTGAGGACAAAGTTGCCAAGAAGGATCCTTCGTTTTACTTCCTTGCCAAACCCTTCTGAACGGTTCTTTTTATAAAAACCATCCAGTTCTTCGCGGGCGGCTTCGGGGGAACGGTAGCCATATTTGACACCATCAAAGCGCGACAGGTTAGAAGAGGCTTCGGCTGTGGTGAGGACATAGTAGGTGGGAACGATATAATCCAGCAGATCAAAATGAACTGGGGTGACGGTATGCCCGGCAGCTTCCCATTTTCCCAGCTGGTCTTTGAGGGCTGCACTTATTTCCGGATCCAGGCTTTCGTGCTCCAGCGCTTCAGGAAAATAAGCGATCCTGTAGGTCGCATCCTTTTTCAGCGCTGCCGAATAAGCGGGTACCGGCTGTTGCGACACGGTGCTGTCGAAATCATCTGCACCGGCAATTACTTCCAGCACCAGCGCTGTGTCGGGTATGGTGCGTGCAAAGATGCCGATCTGATCAAAAGAAGAAGCATAGGCAATCAGCCCGTAACGGGATACACGCCCGTAGGTAGGTTTTAACCCGATGATACCACAGAAGTCAGCAGGCTGACGTACCGATCCGCCGGTGTCACTGCCCAGTGATACCATACTAAGGCCGGCCTGTACTGCCACTGCGGAGCCGCCGGAGGAGCCCCCCGGGATACGGGTTTCGTCGGCAGCATTCAGCACTTTGCCATAAACAGAATGCTCATTGGTGGAACCCATGGCAAATTCATCACAGTTGACACGGCCGATGATAATGGCACCTGCTTCCAGCAGCCGTTCCACGGCAGTTGCAGAAAAAACGGCGGTAAATCCTTCCAGGATCTTTGAAGCGGCTGTTACTGCATGGTCTTTATGGCAGATCACGTCCTTCAGGGCTACGATAACACCATGCAGCTTTCCCTGGGGGGCAGTCATTGCATCCAGTTCTTCTGCACGTTGCAGTGCCTCTGCGGCATATACCTCAATAAATGCGTTGAGATGTTGATGGGCTTCGATCTTTTCCAGGTAGTGCGCAACCGTGGCCTTACAGGTAGTTTCCCCGTTCAGCAGCTGGGTTTGGTACCGGGCAATAGAAATAAAATCCTGCAAAAGAAAACAGCTTTTGTAGTCAGATGTAAAAAATAAAAATAAACCGGGTCTTATTCCTGAGTGGAAGCGGGTCTTTTAGGCTCGGATGAAATGGTATTGGCGCTTTCCTCGATCTCCCGCTTTACATTATCCTTCGCATCGTTAAATTCACGCACCCCTTTACCCAGTCCTCTCATTAATTCAGGGATTTTACGGCCTCCGAATAACAACAGCACAATAACCATTATGATAATGATCTCGTTTGTACCCAACGCACCCAATAATTGAAAATTTGCCATGATTTGTAAAAATTAAAGTTCAAATATACACTTTGTATCGTAATCTGAACGGTGAAATATAAGATTGAAGAATTCCTAAAATTATTACGCCAAAAAACCACAATTGTTTTGAAAATGGCAGGAGATTTTTGATAATTTTTATCGGTGGCGCAAATTCGGTTTATCTGGTTAAAAGACGCTTATGGGAATCTGATCGGGCTGTCGAGATAAAGCCGGCGCGGCAATCGCAGGTCTATGTCCATGATAAACAATCGTGTAATCCGCCGGATGGAGCGTATTTTCTGTTTCAAAAGAAAAGTCCCGCATTTGCGGGACTTCCCTGAAAATATCAGTACAGCAGCAGTATTATGCCTGTGCTTGTTTCTTTTTGCCTTCAGTAGCAACGGCCATACGTTTTTCACGGATGCGGGCACT
This sequence comes from Niabella beijingensis, assembly GCF_020034665.1. Taxonomy (NCBI): domain Bacteria; kingdom Pseudomonadati; phylum Bacteroidota; class Chitinophagia; order Chitinophagales; family Chitinophagaceae; genus Niabella; species Niabella beijingensis. The sequence continues at coordinate 512,048 of NZ_JAIQDI010000002.1, forward strand.
TTTACCAAAACGCTCTCTCTGATAGAACAGCTTGGCACGGCGCACCTGGCCTACTTTGTTTAAAACGATAGAGTCAATATTGGGAGAGGTGAAGGGGAACAACCGCTCAACACCGATACCATCGGAGATCTTTCTTACAGTAAAAGTAGCAGTGCTGCCTTTTCCCTGTTTTTTTATCACATCTCCTTTAAAAGACTGGATCCGCTCTTTGTTTCCTTCAATGATCTTATAGTTGACAGTGATATTATCACCGGCTTTGAAAGCAGGGAACGTCTTTTTGGAAGTCAGTTGTTCGTGTACGAAATCTATAGCGCTGCTCATAACTCTGAATTTTAAATCCCGATTTTTTATTACCGGGATGCAAAGGTAGCAAGGAAATCACTATTTTCCAAAAAAAAGACAGGATATTGCTATTGCCGCGGTTTACAGCCGCTTTAACATGTCAACTGTCTGACTTTCAATAGAATCCTTCCGCTTCTTTATCGCCTTTCTGCCAAAAAGAAGGATGCAGAGCGCTGTAAATGCACAGAATGCCATAATGCCGCCCATGGGTACGGCAGTTTCATTATGGAAAATACTGACCAATACGGTGCTCAGGGCGCCCACCGCCATCTGAATACAGCCCAGCAGGGCTGAGGCGCTGCCGGCGTTTTCCCGGAACGGTGCGATGGCCAGGGCAGATGCATTCGGAAACGTAAATCCCTGGCAGGCCAGGAAGATGCAGCAAAGTATGATACTGCTGTATAGTCCCCACCAGTTCAGGGCAAACCCCGCAAAAAGCAGCAGACCGGCCAGGGTCTGGAAACTGACCGCCCGTGGAATGATGTATTCACTTGTGCGGACACGCAAAATGCGGGCATTGATCTGTGTGGCAGCCACCAGCCCGGCCGCAACAATGGTAAAGATCCAGCCGTACACCTGCTCGCTTACGCCGAAGAGCTCCATAAATACATGCGGGGATCCTGCGATATAAGCATACAGCCCAGCGGCCGTAAAGGATCCCGCAAGGGCGTAGGTAACAAACTGCTGCTCCTTAAACACGGTTCCGAACTTACCCAGGATGGATCTTGGATACAACGAATAATGCGGGTCGGGCTTTTTCGATTCCGGCAACAGAAAAATGACCATACCAAGAATAACCGCACCTATGGTTCCCAATACCATAAATATGGACTGCCATCCAAAGGCAGCTGCCAGATAGCCGCCGAGCGTGGGGGCAATGATAGGAGAGACGCCTACTACCAGCATAAGCAGGGAAAATATTTTGGCATTTTCAGTTACATCAAAGAGGTCCCTCACGATGGCCCGGGAAGCCACCATACCTACACAACCGCCGATCGCCTGCAGAAAACGCAGCCCGATCAGCATTTCAATGGAAGTGGCAAACACACAGCCGAACGAAGCCAGTATGTACAGTGCCATGCCGATGTATAATGGTCGTTTACGGCCGTATTTGTCCAGCAACGGACCATATAATAATTGCCCTACAGAGATACCAACAAAAAAACCGGAGAGGGTGAGTGACACCTTGCTGACATCTGTATGCAGGTCTTTTGCTATATCCGGAAAGCCGGGAAGGTACATGTCGATGGAAAAAGGGCCGATAGCAGACAGTAAACCTAGAATCAATAAACGGATAAACCTTTGCTCCTTCATAAATCAGGAGCAAAGGTAAGGCTAAGGTTATGGAAATGGAAGATTAAGTTATAGTAAACCAACTGCTGTCCTGCTAAAACATAACACTGAATCCGACACCGAGTGTGTTGAGCGGGCTGCCGCTTAAACTGGTTTTTGCTGAAAAGGTTTCTTCTGTTTTTGTTGAGGTATCGTTATTTTTTGTACTGTTTTTTGCATAGCTCACTGCAAGGATATTGGGCAGCATCAGTTCGATATTTGCCCAGTCGAGGACTTTGTAAGACAGTCCGGGAGTAAAGCCCAGACCCACAACATTCTGACGGGTATGGGCACTATTTGACGGCATCTTTAAATCGGAGCTGCTATAACCCAGTGAGGATTCTCCAAATAAAGAGAAGTCGTTACCCAAGGATTTATAAAGCCGGTTGAATACACCAGCAGAGAAACCCGATTGCTCCGAAGTTGCTTCACCATCCCGGTTTTTTTGTTTTAAAAATAAGTAGCCTCCCTGCACTCCCCATATTACCCCGGAGGTGAATGCGTGACCCGCTTTAAGCTGAAATGTTCCGATACGTCCGCTGCCGGAGGACTCGTACTGGTTGTTGTTAAAGTAAATATTTCCGCCGATCAGGTTCGTGCCTTTGTCGGCCTGTGCTGTTGAAATGATATGGAAACAAAAAAGTGCAAGGGCGGTAATGAATAATTCTTTTTTCATAATTCAGTTTTTTAAATGGGATAAGTAATGAGATGCACAAATAGGTGCCTTGTGCCGGCATAGCCGATCTGGCATCAGAACAGGATGTTGAAGCCAAGCGCTAAAAGATCAGCAGTGCTTCCGTTCAGACTGGTGCTTGCGCCAAAATTGGTATTCCTTTGCCGGGAGTCTCCTATAACCATCCGGTTTACCATATAGTTTGCCGTAACAATGTTGGGGAGTGAGAGTTCTAAATGTGCCCAGTCAAGCACCTGATAAGAAATGCCGGGAGTAAATCCGAGGCTCGTCTGGTCCGATGTAGGTCTGGCGCCTACAAAATCAGGCGAAGTGGCCATATGTGCATAAAACAAAGAGGTCTCTCCATAAAGGTAAAAGTCCTTTCCCAGGGGCTTGTACAGCCGGTTAAATAAACCCCCGCCGTAGGTGTGGCTTTTGCTGTAGGAAGTGCTGCCGGAAGCTTTGATATTGGAATATCCGAGAATTCCAAAAACGCCCCACACCACATTTTCAGAAAAAGCACGGCCTGCTTTTATACTAAAAGTCCCTCCGTTCATTTTTCCGGCAGTATCGTTTTTTATGGTATTAAACGACAGGTTCCCTCCGATCAATGTGGATCCTTTTTTAATTTGAGCAGTTGCGCAAAAGTGACCGGCCAGCAACAGTGTTACCATGAGCAGTTTTGTCTTCATAATTCAGTTTTTAAAAGGTTATTGTCAATTTTTAATAAGGACTCAAAAGTAAATGGAGACATTTAAACAGCAAACCGGTTTAACGATTGTTTATTACAAGGAAATGTAAAATATGAGATGTGAGATTTGAGAAGTGAAAAGTGAGAAATAAAATGTGATCTTAAGTTTTAAATTACGGGTTTCACATTCCGGTTGATACGGGCCGAAAGCTGATGACTGAATTCTCAAATCTCAATTTCCAAATCTCACTTCTCAACCCCCGGTTCCGATATTCTGCATGCTATATTATCTTTTAATTGTAAATTGAGCGATGCATGCCACTTCCGCTTTTCTATTATTGCTGGCGATCCTGTCCGGTATCGGGCTGATCATTATTTTGAGTACGAAGTATAAGGTTCATCCTTTCTTTTCCCTGTCCGCAGCCTGTTTTGTAACCGGTGCTGTCGGAGGACTGGATGCCATGATGATTCTTACAACGATGAAGGAAGGCTTTGGTAAGATCATGAGCTCACTCGGATTTATCATTGCCATCGGAACCGTGCTGGGAATGGTGTTGCAGGCGAACGGGGCCACAACAGCAATGGCCAATGCGATCATAAAATGGGTGGGAAGCAGGCGGTCTGTTTTTGCGATAAGTCTGACCGGCTTTATCGTAGGACTTCCGATTTTTTGTGATTCGGGTTATATCGTTTTGAACGGATTGAATCAATCCATGATACGCAAGACGGCGGTGCCCGTAGCCGTTATGAGCACGGCGATGGCCACCGGGCTTTATGCCGTGCATTGTTTTATACCGCCGCATCCGGGTGTTACGGCTGCGGTTGGTGCTCTGAATGCAGACCCGGGCCGGGTTATTTTATACGGCTTGCTGGCCGCCGTTCCCGCCATGCTGGCCGGTTATTACTGGGCGGTATGGCGGGGCAGAAAGTTTCCGGCCGGACCTGCTGCCGATAATGAACCGTTGATCTCAGAGGAGCCGGCACAGCTGCCGGCTGCCCTGCTTTCCTTTGTTCCGGTTGTAGTACCGGTACTGCTGATCGCCCTGCGGGCTGTTGTGTTTAGCCTGATGCATACCGGGAACGGAACGCTTGAGCAGGTGCTGATCGTCGGGGACCCGGCGATAGCGCTTTCCATCGGATTGGTCCTGGCGCTGATGATTCCATCAAAGTGGAATAAAGGCCAACTGCATCAGCTGGTACAGCACGGGCTGGAAAAGGCGGGTGGTATATTGGTTATTATCGGTGCCGGTGGCGCCTTTGGCATGGTGATCCAGGCACTGAAACTACAGGACTATCTTTCCGGGTTGGAGCATATCAACACATTGGGACTGCTTTTCCCATTCCTGGTAGCGCTTGTGCTTAAAACGGCACAGGGTTCGTCCACAGTGGCCATTCTTACCGCTGCATCCATTGTGCTGCCGTTTCTGCCGGGGCTGCAGCTGGACTCCGAAAACGGTCGGGTGATCGCCGTACTGGCCATGGGCGCGGGTTCTATGGCAGTTTCGCATGTAAATGACGCCTATTTCTGGGTGATCACTAATTTTTCAGGCCAGGAATTGAAACCGGTGCTGCAGGTATACAGTACGGCTACGGTTTGCATGGCGGTTGTGGGTTTATTGTTTGTGTATTTATTGTCTTTAATCATTTTATAAATGAAAGTGGTTATAGCGCCAAATGCGTTTAAGAACAGCCTCCCGGCAGATGAAGTGGCCGCTGCTATCAGACAGGGATTGTTGCAGGGCGGCTATAAAGGAGATTGTGTTTGTCATCCGGTAGGCGACGGCGGGGATGGCACAGGCGCCCTGCTGAATCATTGCCTGGGAGCGGAAGTGATCGCAGCCACGGTTGCCGATCCATTGGGAAGAAGCATTACAGCGTCTTTCGGATGGATCGCCGCAACAAAGACCGCGGTGATCGAGCTGGCCGATGCTTCCGGTCTGCGCCTGCTGGATCCAAAAGAATATGATCCGTTGCGCGCTACCACGGCGGGTTGCGGACAATTGATCAAAGCGGCGCTCGACAGGGGGGCAGCAGAAATTTTATTTTGCATCGGCGGAAGTGCAACTGTGGATGGCGGCTCCGGACTTTTAAAAGAGCTCGGAGTTGTTTTTTTGAATGAAAAGAAAGAACCCCTGCAGCAGCTTCCTGCGGACTTGGTGTCACTCCGGGGTATTGACAGGCAGCACAGTGACCCGCGATTGAATGCCACAACCTTCACCATACTCTGTGATGTTAAAAATCATTTATTGGGTGCAAAGGGCGCTGCTGCTGTATTTGGACCACAAAAAGGAGCAGGACCAGATGAGGTCCGGTTACTGGAGTCGGGACTCAAACAGTTGCGACGGATCACAGAACGGGTTACAGGAACTGATATAAACCAGCTGACCTATAGTGGTGCAGCAGGAGGCGTAGCTGCTACATGTATGGCGTTCTTTAATGCTAAAGCAGTAAATGGAATCGATTACTTCTTAAGCAGGACCGGTTTTGAAGCCTTGCTCAAAGATGCCGGGTGGGTGATTACCGGAGAGGGCGCGATTGACCACCAGACCCTGGAAGGAAAAGCGCCTTATGGCGTGGCGAGGATGGCAAAACGGTATGGCATCCCTGTGATTGGTGTGGCGGGGAAGGTGCCGGAAGAAGAAGACACTGCTTTAAATGAATATTTTGACTGGCTATTACCGATTAACGAACAACCGCTGCCATTGGAGGAAGCCATCCGGCTTACCCGCACGAACCTGGAAAAGACGGGCCGGAAGATTGCGAGCACATTAAACAGTCAGCTGGATATTCCCTGAGCGCAGCTGATGGAATAAAAAAAGCCTCCCGCCGGGAGGCTTTATAAATCTTTTTTTTGTAATTACCGTGCCACGTTCACCGCGCGTTTTTCGCGGATCACCGTTACCTTGATCTGACCGGGGAAGGTCATTTCGGTCTGGATCTTTTGCGCGATCTCAAAAGAAAGCTTATCACTGTCCTGATCGGAAACCTTATCGGACTCTACAATCACACGCAATTCACGACCGGCCTGTATTGCATAGGCTTTCTCCACACCCGGGTAGCTGGTAGCCAGGTTTTCCAGGTCTTTGATGCGTTGCAGGTACTGCTGCATGATCTCCCTGCGGGCACCGGGACGGGCGCCGCTGATGGCATCGCAGGCCTGTACAATGGGGGAGATCACATACTGCATTTCCACCTCATCGTGGTGGGCTGCAATGGCATTTACCACAGCAGGGTTCTCACCATATTTTTCCGCCAGTTTTGCACCCAGCAATGCGTGGCTGAGTTCTGATTCCTCATCAGGTACTTTACCGATATCGTGCAGCAATCCCGCGCGTTTTGCCAGTTTGGGATTCAGTCCCAGTTCAGAAGCCATGATGGCGCAAAGGTTGGCTGTTTCGCGGCTGTGCATCAGCAGGTTTTGTCCGTAAGAAGAGCGGTAACGCATACGGCCGACCATTCTTACGAGTTCTTTATGTAATCCATGAATGCCCAGGTCGATCACGGTGCGCTCACCAATCTCCATTACCTGTTCTTCGATCTGTTTCCGGGTTTTTTCCACCACTTCTTCAATACGCGCAGGGTGGATCCGCCCGTCGGTAACCAGGCGTTGCAAGCTCAACCGCGCAATTTCACGACGCAGGGGGTCGAAGCAGGAAAGCAGGATGGCTTCAGGCGTATCGTCTACAATAAGATCTACGCCGGTAGCGGCTTCTAGGGCACGGATATTTCTTCCCTCACGTCCGATGATCTGGCCTTTTACTTCATCACTTTCCAGGTTGAATACGGTGATGGAATTTTCTATGGCCTGTTCGGCAGCGGTACGCTGGATGGTTTGTATAATGATTTTGCGGGCTTCCTTGTTGGCTTTTTGCTTTGCCTCATCAATGATTTCCTGCTGGAGACCGATCGCCTGGGTCTGGGCTTCGTTTTTCAGACTTTCCACCAGCTGGCTTTTCGCTTCTTCAGCAGACAGTGCGGCAATTTTCTCCAGGCGGCGGATGTGCTCTTCCTGGTGTTTTTCCAGCTCGGTACGTTTTTTATTCACCACTTCGATCTGGCGGTTCAGGTTATCCTTGATGGCATCATTTTCTTTAACCTGTTTATCCGTATTGGCCTCTTTCTGGCTGAGCGATTGCTCTTTCTGTTTAATACGGTTTTCTGATTCCGCCAGTTTCCGGTTACGGTCATTTACTTCTTTGTCGTGTGCAGATTTCAGGGAAACAAAGCGTTCCTTGGCTTCCAGTTCCTTTTCCTTGCGGATGGTTTCTGCCTTTAACTCGGCTTCTTTTATGATGTTTTTGGAGTGTAACTCCGCTTCTTCGATTTTTTGCTTTGTATTTTTTGCAAAGATCAATTTACCGATGAGGACGCCCACCACCAGGCCGCCCAGGATATAAAAAAATATTTCGGAATTCATTAAATTTCATTTTTTACTTTTCTTTTCAGAAAAAGCGTCTACAATTTCATTAAACTTCAATACCCTTCAGTTTTTTTTAATTTATCCGGAAAGGCATAGCGGCGAAGATACAAAAGCGGCAGCAAAAAATACATCTTTAGGTGAACTAAATTATATCCTTCGAAATGAGGGGCTTAGAGGGCGGTTTTGAATGACAGGCGCTATTGAGTGATAAACGGGATCAAGACGCATTTATATATTTATTATTTATATTAGCTGTCTTTATCATTCTGAACTGAAAATTAAACCTCTTATGAAAAAAAAGGAACTGCTGCTTCTTGTCTTCTGCGGGAGCCTTGCGTTACAGGGCTGGTCGCAAAAAATCATTCGTAACTATGGTTTTGAATTGTTTGATGTCGGAGGCAGGCTGATCAGCTGGGGACCACAGAACACAAAAGGCCAGTACCTGGTGCTTCCCAGTCTGACCGGACATTCCGGATTCGGATCCGTGCTTATTACACCCCGGCCCGAAGCACCCGCCGACAGGGGGAGTGGCTTGTGCAACACCTTGCTGACGCAAAACATGGTGAGCGGAAAAAAGACAATACGCATCACCGCCCATATTAAAACAGAGAATCTTGGAAATGGGGTGGCCAGTATCTGGATGCAGCTCAATGGGGTCGGTACCATTATTTCTGATAAGAACAGCGACGATCAGAGTCCGAAAGGAAATTCGGAATGGAAGAAATACTCAATTGAGCTTCCCATTACCGGGAACGTGCAGTCGGTTGCATTCGGATGCAAAATGACCGGTACCAGGCAAGGCCTGGTTCGACGATTTTGAAGTTTTTATAGATGATGTTCCGGTGCAGGAGTAGGTCGAAAGTAACCGGGATCAGGTCACATCAACCAGAGGAAGTCATAAAAGCGGGTGTCATTTGCGCACCCGCTTTTTTATTATGACCATCAACAGTTCGTGCCGCCGTCAATGGTAAATCCTGCCCCGGTAATATAGCCTCCTTCCGGTCCGGCGAGGTGGGCCACCAGGGCCGCTACATCAGCGGCGCTCCCAAATTGGGATAAGGCCATCAGCGCACGCTGCCCGTCTGCATGCGGACCAGCTGCCGGATTCATGTCGGTATCGATCGGTCCGGGATGAACCAAATTTACGGTGATGCCCTGCGGCCCCAGGTCCCGGGCCATTCCCTTTGTAAGCCCGATCAATGCACTCTTGCTCATGGCGTAGAGTGCCCCGCCGGGCACCGGCATCCGTTCGGCCTGGCAGGAGCCGATGGTAATGATACGGCCGCCGTTTTTAAAACAGGAAACGACCGCCTGTGAGGCCGCAAATACGGCGCGGATATTTACCGCTGTGATCCGGTCAAAATCAGCGATGGTGAAATTGGTAAAGGCATCATAAAATGCAATGCCCGCATTGTTTACCAGGATATCCAGTTGGCCGTGCTGTGCTGCGATTTTCTTTACTGCTTCCTGTACGGCCAGCGGGTCGGCGTTATCGGCCTGTACCGCCATGGCCCGGCCGCCCGCTGCTTCAATATCCCGAACCACTTCCGCAGCCTTCGCTGCAGCGGCATGATAAGTGATGACTACAAGAGCCCCTTCATGCGCCAGCTTTTTTGCAATTGCGGCCCCGATGCCACGGCTGCCGCCGGTAACAAGGGCTACTTTGTTCTTCAGTTTACTCATTGGATTCAATTTTATGCAGCAAAACTAAAAGTGAATGTTTATTTTTGCCAGTACTGACTTAATTATTAAGTACTAACAAAATAGTAAGTAAGGATGCGAAAAGCAAATTCAACCAATTCCATCAATGAAGATAACCTCGTGCGCAACTGCGGCGTGGTATATGCGCTTTCGATGATCGGCGGCCGCTGGAAACCGGCCATCCTTTTCAGTCTGCTGGAGGGAAAGATGCGGTATAATGAATTGCTGAAATCCATTCCCGGTGTATCCGAGCGGATGCTGGTGGCCCAGCTGCGCGAGCTGGAAGCGCACGGTCTGGTAAACCGGATCGTTTATGCAGAAGTGCCGCCCCGTGTGGAATACGAACTGACCGCTTTGGGCCGCTCTGCTGAAGCCATGTTGCTGGGCATCTCCGGCTGGGGCAATAAACTGCGGCTGAAGCAGGAAAAAGCGGGACGGAAAACTGCGTGAGATGCAGGAACGGTCAGTGCAGATAAATACCCGTAAAGGCACGGGCATAAATTTCGTGCACCTGTTCTTCTGAAAGCTCCATGGGACATCTTGCCAGCAGTCTTTTTTGGAGGATGCCATCCGCTGCAAGTGCAGCTGTTGCTGCTTCGGGGATCTGAAAACCCGCCAGCGTTTCCGGGATCCCGATATCCCTGGTTAATGCGGCCAGCACACGGATGCATTTTTCGGCGGCCTCCTGCATGCTGATCGTTGCTTCAGAAAATCCCAGTGCCTCATATACCACGGCCAGGCGTGCTGCACAGGAAGGAAGAATATACCCCAGCACATAAGGGATCAGTACCGCATTGGATTCCCCGTGTGCCAGATGGAACTGTCCGCCAAGCGGATAGGCCAGTGCGTGGATCGCACCCACACCGGCATTAAAAAATGCCATGCCGGCAAGATAGCTGCCATAGGCCATTGCGGTGCGGGCCTCACGGTTGCTGCCGTCTGTAACAGCCTGCCGGAGCGTACTGCCGATCAAACGGATGGCCTGCAATGCCAGTCCATCCGAATAAGGCGTTGCATTTACAGAAATAAAAGCTTCTATGGCATGTGTTAAGGCATCTGCGCCGGTGGCGGCGGTAACCCTGGGCGGAACTGAGAGCGTGAAAACGGGGTCAACGATAGCAGCATCCGCCAGCAGGTAATCGTGCACCACCACATCTTTAGTACGCTCCAGTGCCAGCACGGAAATATTGGTAACCTCGGTTCCGGTGCCGGAGGTAGTGGGTATAAGTATCTTGGGTAATCCGCGGTGTTCAATTTTTTTTGTTCCGGTAAGATTCAGGTAGGCGCTTACCGGTCCGGGATTCTGAATGAACACGGCCACAAGCTTTGCCATGTCCAGCGCACTGCCGCCGCCGAATCCGATAACGAGTTTGAAATTACCACTTCTGCCAAAGTCGATCGCCTTTTGTCCTGTTTCCACAGTGGGCTCCGGAACAAGATCGCTGTAAATCGTATAGGCGATCTGCTGTTGATCCAGGAGCTGCAGTACCGGGCGGATGATAGGAAGGGTAACCAGCGCCGGATCGGCGATGATGAGGGCGGGACCGTTACCAAATTGCTGCAGCAGGGCGGGCAATTGTTGGATGGCATCCCATCCGATTGCTGTCAGGGGCACGGGCTTTACAGTTGTTGCCCCGGCGGGGGATTTCAGGAGGATCTCATTAAAAGACGCGGTCATAAAAAGCTGAAATATTTTTTTGAATCACCACTTAAATTCGATTATCTTAGTCGCTATTGAAGGGGGAAGCAATGCTTGGCGTAAAATTAAAAAAAGCCGCCTCACAGCAGGTGCTGTTGCAAGATTGTATTATGATTGCGTAGAAAAATAGCACCGGCAGCAAGCTGCTTTTCATCTGAGAAAGATAAGGGGAACGCCACTAACTTGTTTTAATAAATCAGGTGTTTAATAAATAATGAACGACAAGATACTATCGGCCGGTACCGCAACAACAGATATCACTCCGCCAATTGGTTCTGTAATTAACGGAGATTTTTTCCCGCACCGTGCGCAGGCTGTTATGGATCCGCTGTATGCCAAAGCGATCGTATTGCAATCCGGTAGTATTCGGCTGGCGTTGGTGATGGTAGATATCTGTTCACTTACCTATGAATTCCTGGATCCTGTAAAACAGCAGATCGAAGCCGCAACCGGCATTGAGGCCCGGCACCAGCTGATCGCCGCCACACATATTCATTCAGGAGGAACGGTTACCGGTATTTTCCTGTCTGAGGTTGATGCAACTTATAGCGCCGCACTTGCCGCTGCGCTGGTTCAGGTGGTAACAGCCGCCTGTGCACACCTCACACCCTGCCAGGTGGCTTATGGATCGGCAATGGTACCGGAGCATGTAGTTTGCAGACGGTATCATATGAAAAGTGGTTTTGTACCTTTTGATCCTTTTGGAAACGGAAGCGATACCGTAGTTACCAATCCTTTCGGAAATGAAGACAAGATCACAGCACGTGCGGGCGCTACAGATCCGGAACTGGCTTTCCTTGCGATTCGATCCCTGGAAGGAACATGGCTGGCCGTATTGGCGAATTATTCATTACATTATGTAGGCGATTTTTCGCGCGAGCTGATCTCAGCAGACTATTTCGGTCATTTTGCCCGCTGTCTGAAAGAACAGCTGGGTGCGGGTTCCGATTTTGTAGCGCTCATGTCTAACGGTACCAGCGGTAATGTAAATATCTGGGATTTTTTAAGCCCGGGGCGTTATCCCGGCGGGGCCTTTGAAAAAAGCAAACTGATCGGAACGGCACTGGCCACCCGCATCACCGAATGTATCCCGCAGCTGGAGTGGGAAACAGCGGCGGCCCTGGCAATTGAAACCACCCTGTTTGAGTGGCCGGTACGCAAACCGGCAGCCGCGGAACTGGAGATGGCACAGGAATGGCTTCGGGAAGCACAGTTCGACACCGATAAACATCCTGGGCCGCAACAGGTAAAACAAATCTATGCGCGGGAGCAACTGCTTTTAGCAGCTGAGCCCGATCATTGCCCGGTGTATCTTCAGGCCATCCGTATTGGCAGCGGACGGATCAGCGCGCTGCCCGGGGAGTTTTTTGCAGAAACAGGATTATGGCTGAAGGAACGGTTTTCATCCACTCCCTATTTTACGATTTGCCTGGCAAACGGCAATATTGGATATGTGCCGCCTCCGCATGAAATGGAAGCAGGCGGGTATGAAACCTGGCGCTGCCGCACCAGTAAACTTGAAGCGGGGGCGGAGCCGGAAATCAGAACCCGGCTGGAACAGTTGTACAAAAAAATATAAACGGACCGGGAACTGGGACCAGCGGTTACGCTGTTGCATCAACCGTTCTGCGGTAATCGGTGGGTGTCATTTTTTTGATCTTCTTAAACTGCCGGTTAAAATTGGCCAGGTTCTTAAAGCCGCATTCGTAGGCGATCTCCACCACATTCTTATTTTTTTCAGCGATCAGCTTGCAGGCATATCCTACTCTTACCGTATTGAGGTATTCGACAAATGTGGTCCGGTAATTCTCTTTAAAAAAATTACAGAAAGTGGTAATGGCCATATTCGACCTTGCCGCAATCTCCGGAAGCGAAATATCACTGTCGAAATTGCGCATGATATATTCGGTGATCTTTGCCGAACGGTCAGATCCGTTCCAGCATCCTTTTTGTACATATCCCGGACTGGCCAGTAATTCGTATTCCCGGGTGTTGGCCAACAGGTGAAAGATATTGAAGAGCGCGGACAACCGCTCCAGGCCGGTCATTTCCGGCATTCGCTTCATAATGATATTGATCCGGTTCCGGGTCACACCGTGAATGACCATCCCATGGGCAGCCAGCTGGAACATTTTTTTCAGGTTCTCCATTTCCGGGATCTCCATAAATTTTTCTCCCAGGAATTTTTCCACAAACTGGATCACGATCCCATCGGCAGGCTCTCTGGCTTCTCCCTTTACATAGGTCTCGTCGTTCAGCCATACATGCTGAAGCCCCGGTCCCATAAAAACAAGGTCATCCTTATCAAAATAGCCGATATGGTCGCCCACCATCCGCCGGCCAGTACTGCTGGTGATCAGCACCAGTTCAAATTCGGGATGGTAATGCCAGGGACAGGGAAAGAACTGGCCGCTTTCCCTGAATACAATAAATGATTTGTCATAGTCCTGTGGCAGACGTTGTTCAATCGCTTTCATACTTGAAGAATTAAGGCTGATATTATTCTATTATAAATTTAAGTAAAATAGTACCAGTTCATTTTAATTGGTAAAAAAAAGTATCAGTAGTCAATCAGATAATATTATGTAATCCCTGAATGGTCCAGTACTTTTGACTGATGCCAGCAATACGGAAGTATTTTACGCCGGGTTCCTTTATTTTACTGCTCCTCCTGGGATACCGCGCGTATGGTCAGGGGCAAAGCTGGGATACCACCTACCGGCCGGAGATCTATCCGTTGCTCCGGGATCTTTACCGTTCTGAAAAAGCAGATACAACTGATATCGTGTTCCTGGGGAATAGTATTACCTTCTGGGGGCTGTTTAACGAGACACTGGGGGTGCCGGGCATTAAAAACAGGGGTATCCCAGGTGATATTACCAATGGAGTGCTGGAACGTCTGGATGATATCCTGGAAGGGCGGCCTGTAAAAATTTTTATACTGATCGGTATCAATGATATTGCGCGCGGGATCCCGGACAGCATCGTGATCCGTAACCAGCAACGGATACTGGCGCGGATCCGGGAGCAGTCGCCCCGGACAAAAATTTTTCTGCAAACCCTGTTACCGACAAACAGTTCTTTCAAAAAGTTATCCAGCCATTACAATAAAGAGGAACACATCCGTTTTGTCAATAAGGCCCTCCGCCGCCTGGCAGCGGCATCAGGTGCCACGCTGATCGATCTGTATGCGCTCTTCGATGACGGAACGGGGCAGCTGATAAAAGAGCTGAGTTTTGATGGTGTACATCTGACCAAAAAGGGTTACGACCGCTGGATACAGCTGATGAAGCAACACCATTATCTGGACGACATAAAATGATACTATTGGATCTTAAAACAACAACAAATGAAGAAATTGATTGCACTTGCCGGATTTTTATTTTCAGCGCAGCTTTGTCCGGCGCAGTTTCCTGCGGAGGTTCCCGCTTCTGCATTGCCCGGAACGGAGATATGGGACGGGGCTCCGCACAATGCGTTTACGGATCTGCTGTCCTACAAAGGATATGTATACTGTAGTTTCCGTGAAGGATCAGCACATGTTCCCGGTTCCAACGGAGTAGGCCGTATCATCCGCACCAGGGATGGAAAGAACTGGGAATCCTTTGTACTGATTCAGAAAGAAGGCATCGATCTCAGGGATCAGAAGATATCGGTAATGCCCGATGGGCGTATGTTGTGCCTGATGGGCGGTTCTGTATATGATACCACAAAAAAGCCCTCACAGTTGCTGGGGATGTATCCGCATGTGGCCTTTATGGGACCGGATATGAAATTCACCACACCGGAAAAGGCCATATTGGAGAACAGCGGTCATAACTGGATCTGGCGGCTTACCTGGTACAAGGGAACCGGTTATGGAATCGATTATGGCAGCGGAAGAGCGGCTGTACTGGTGAAAACAACAGACGGGAAAACATTTACCCGGGTAGCCAGCCTGGATGTGGATGGAATGCCCAATGAATCCACGATCCGGTTTGATAAAAAAGGAACGATGTACATCCTGATCCGGAGGGAACAGGATGATAAAATGGGCATACTGGCTACCGGCACAGCTCCTTTTACTTCTTTTAAATACCGGAAGCTGGATTATCGTTTGGGAGGGCCGGAATTTATTTTTACACCGGATCAGAAAAAACTGATCGTGGGAACCCGGTTGTACCTGCCCGGAGGGGCAAAAACAGGGATACTTGTTACCGATCTTGAGGGCCGGCTGCTGAAGACACAGGTACTGGAGAGTGGCGGTGATTGCAGCTACCCGGGGATGCTGATAAAAGGGAATGAACTCTGGACCAGTTATTATTCTTCGCACACGGGAAAAACAAAGATCTATTTTGTCCGTATCCCATTGAAGGATCTTTTAAAATAAGCATTCAGCGGCAACCCTTATAGTTTCTAAAAACAGACCGGGATGCCGTGCGGTTTTAAACTTATAAAACAGATGAAACAATATCGCCTGAATCGCCTGATGAACCCCGCCTCGGGAAAATGTTTTGATGTAGCGATCGATCATGGTTTTTTTAATGAAGCAGGATTTCTGAAAGGAATAGAACGGATGCAGGAGGCCGTTGAAACGGTGGTGGCAGCGGCACCGGATGCCATACAGCTTACTGCCGGACAACTGCATCACCTGCAGCAGATCCCCGGGAAAGGCAAGCCGGCACTGGTGTTGCGGACAGATGTGGCCAATGTATATGGCAGGGAACTGCCGGCAACGGCATTCAGTAAAATGATCGAAGAACCGGTATTGCAGGCGGTGCGGGCCGATGCGGTTTGTATGTGTGTAAATCTGTTCAGCATCCCCGGTGCACCGGAAGTGACGGCGCAGTGTATTGACAATATCCTGAAACTGAAAGTAGCCGCAGACCATTATGCAATGCCCATGATGGTGGAGCCGCTGGTGTTCCGCCCCAACAGTGAGGCCGGGGGATATATGGTCGATGGCGATCTGGATAAAATTGTGCCGCTGGTGCGGCAGGCAGTGGAGCTGGGTGCCGATATCATTAAAGCGGATCCCTGTGATGACCTGGAGCAATATCACAAGGTAATTGAAACAGCGGGCCGGGTACCGGTACTGGTACGCGGCGGCGGAAAGGCTGCTGATGAAACCATCCTGAAGCGCACGAGGATATTACTGGATCAGGGAATCGCAGGTATCGTATATGGCCGCAATATCATTCAGCATGCATTCCCCGATCGCATTACCAGGGCCCTGATGGGTATGGTGCACGAAAATT
Source organism: Niabella beijingensis (assembly GCF_020034665.1). Classification (NCBI taxonomy): domain Bacteria; kingdom Pseudomonadati; phylum Bacteroidota; class Chitinophagia; order Chitinophagales; family Chitinophagaceae; genus Niabella; species Niabella beijingensis. Next base: position 528,143 of record NZ_JAIQDI010000002.1, read on the forward strand.
ATACAGTCGAAGCATGTATGGCTGTTTTAAAAAGTGCATAAAATAATAAAAATGGAATTACCGGAAACTATTTTAAGCCTGAAAGGGAAAGATATCTGGGTGATCGGTGGTGCAGGATACCTGGGCCAGCCCACAGTGACCTTGCTGAGTAAGGCAGGTGCAACCGTACTTTGTTGTGACCTGAACGGGCGTGCCGCGCAGCTTGCAGCTGCCAGCGGAATGGAAGCAACCGTCACTCCTGCTGATATCAATACCGGCGAAGAAGCCGCCGTAAAAGCCTTTGTTGAAAAACAGGTGGCAGAAAGAGGAACACCTCACGGACTGGTGGATCTGTCCTTCGCATCGACCTCCAAAATAATGGAAGACCTCACTGCAGCCGATTTCAATAATGTTAATAAAGCCATTACCAATACTTTTCTGCTGGCGCGGGCGGCAGGTACGCATATGGCAGCGCAGCAAAGGGGAAGCATTGTTCTTTTTTCCAGTATGTATGGCAATGTGGCGCCCTATCCTGCGGTATATGAAGAGCTGGGGATGAATAAGAACCCGGTTGAATACGGAGCGGGCAAAGCGGCTATTATCCAGATGACCCGCTATCTGGCTGTGCATTGGGGAAGAAGAAATGTACGTTGTAATTGTATCTCTCCCGGTCCGTTCCCCAATCCCCGGGTGCAGGAAGCGCATCCGGAATTCATCAAACGCCTGTCGGAAAAAACGCCTATGGGCCGCGTAGGCAAAGGACATGAGATTGCAGGAACTGTTGCTTTCTTAATTTCAGAGGCCGCCTCCTATATTACAGGGCAGAACATATTGGTGGACGGGGGGTGGACTGCCTGGTAAATCATGAATATCATTTCGCAGCAAAAGATCGGGTTGGGTACGGTTACCTTTGGAAGGGAAATCGATGCGGCACAATCGTTCCGGATCATGGATCATGCAACAGCTGCCGGGATCTTTTTCTTTGACACGGCGGCTGCATACGGGCAGGGTGCTTCCGAAACCATTATCGGCGATTGGCTGCAGGCGCATCCCTCCCGTGCGCAGCAGGTAACGATTGCTACAAAATTATTACCACCTTATGATGCTGCTACACTCCGGCAGCGCGTTGCCGAAAGTCTCCGGCGTCTGCAGCGGGAATCCATCGATCTGCTTTTTTTTCACAACTGGCATCCGTCTGTATTATATGTGGACACTTTAACCGCGCTGGCGGACCTGATGCAGCAGGGGACTGTTAAGGCCACTGGCGCCAGTAACTTTAACGGAGCCCAGCTGGACCGGCTGCTCACCACGCAGGAAACCCTGCAGTTGCCTAAAATAACAGCAATACAAAACAACCATAATCTTGCAGTGTCAGATCTGGATGCACCCTTGCTTTCCGTATGCCGGAACCATCAGCTTGCAATCATTACCTATAGTCCGCTGGGTGCAGGTTTTCTTACGGGAAAACACAGCAGCTCGGTTGAAGAAGGGTCGCGTTTTAATCTCGTGCCCGGGCACCAGGCTGTTTATTTTACAGATGAAAGCAGGGCGCAGTTCCAAAAACTGTATAACGCGGCAGGCGGACAAAGATACCGGCAGATACAATGGGCGCTGGCATGGGCATTGCAGCACCCGCATACCGACCGGGTACTGGTTGGTGCCCGTACGGTGATGCACCTGGACCAGGCACTGCGGGCGGCGGCCTTTGATGATACGGTTTTTTTGCAATGGCTGAAACCATTTGAATGATCTTTTCACAGGCACTATCGTTGTTATGTTGCCCGGTCTGCGGCATCAGTTAACACTCAGCCGGAAGACGGCCTCCATTGCTTTTTTATTTGCAGCAGACAGAAAATGAAAAATAAAAATTAGTATCATGATTCGGTAGAACCTGTGGCATCAAACCGGAATTTATGGGGCAAATTTGAAACCGGAAATATCCGGTTACCGGATCTGGAAATAACAACTTTATGGAACAATTAGATCAGCAACAATTAACAGTAAACAAAGACTGGTGGAAAGAGAGCGCTGCGGGTGTTCCGCAGCTGATTACTGAAACACCGGGGCCGCGGTCAAAAGAAATGCATACACGCGCTGCCCGCTATATGAAAGGCCTCAGCAGCCAGGTGAAACTTTTTCCTGTGTGTTTTGAAGAAGGGTATGGCGTTACGCTAACAGATGTGGACGGGAACCGGTACCTTGATTTTTCTTCCGGTATCTATGTTACCTCACTGGGGCACTGTCATCCAAAGATATCAGAAGCAATCGCCTACTGGGCAAAAAAACTGATGAATGCACACGATTTTACCACACCCGTTAAGGAGAAGCTGCTGGAAAAAATGGCGGATGTATTACCCGGCAATTTGAATGCCATTCAGCTGTACAGCGATGGCGCCTCTGCGGTAGAAGCGGCCATCCGTGCTGCCCGTGCTATTACCGGCAAACATGAGTTTGTTTCGGGATATCGCGACTTTCATGGAAAAAGTATGGCGGCGGTAAGCTGTGCCCAGATGATACGGGGAGATGTGTTCAGTTATGGTCCCACGCGCGCGCCCGGTTTTTATATGGTGCCGCGTCCCGATCCCTATCGCCCGTTATGGACAAAACCGGACGGCACGATCGATACCGATAAATATATTGAGTTCTATGATCAGTTTATTACTGAAAGCACCGTTGGCAATGTAGCGGCCTTCGTACTGGAACCGGCCCAGGGCTGGGCGGGTTCTATATTTCCGCCGGATGATTTTTTCCCGAAGCTAAAAGCATTTTGTGAAAAGAAGAAGATCCTTTTGTTTGATGATGAAGTGCTGGCCGGCATGGGAAGAACCGGTGAATACCTCTGTATGAACCACTGGAACGTGCAGCCGGATATCGTTACCCTGGGCAAATCTTTTGGGAACGGATTCCCTGTGACAGCGATGGTATTAAAAGAGGAGTATGGCGAAGCGCTGGAAAGTATTTCGGCTTCTTCCAGTTATGGTGGTAATCCTATGGCCTGCGCAGCAGCACTGGCATCCATTGAAGTAATAGAGGAAGAAGGATTACTGGAAAATGTACGAACAGTAGGGGCTGCCATTATGAAGCGGCTGGAAAAAATGAAAGCAGCGCATCCGATCATTGGCGATGTGAAGGGCAAGGGGTTCCTGCTGGGAATAGAACTGGTTAAAGACAAAACAACAAAAGAGCCTTTTGCCGAAGCCGGCACGCTGGTGTATCAGAAGGCCTTTCAGCGCGGCCTGGCCTGGATACCGGCCGGGCATATCCTCAGAATGTCGCCACCGCTTATTATGGATGAAGCCTATGCCATGAAAGGCATCGATATGATCGAAGATGCCATATATGCCGTTGAAAAACAATTTGGATACGTGTAAAAATATAACAGATGCAAGCCATATCCGGACTACAAACAAAAAAAACGATCTGCCTGAAGGGAAATATAATGACCGATACCGGCTTTCAGAAAGCAGTGGTACGGTTTGAAAACGGTGTAATCCTTTCGGTAGATACGCAGATGGATGGGGAACAGGAAACAGGAGCGCTGATCGATGTGGGCGACGCATTTGTTGTACCCGGTTTTATCGACCTTCATATGCACGGGATCCATGAATACCTGATCGATAATGGTCCGGGCGATCTGCAACAGATTGCGCAGCTCATCCTTCAATATGGCATTACAAGTTTTTTACCAACGGTATGTCCCCGCAGGGAAGGAGAGGATACCGCATTTCTGAAAACACTTGCTGCGGTTCAATCTGCAGGGGCGAATATCCTGGGGTTTCATCTTGAAGGACCGTTTATAAAGCTGACGGGCTCCCTGGTAGCGAACACGGTAGCAAAGGCAGATCCCCGGCGGGTTAAGGCATTGATTGAGGCGGCAAAACCTTACCGTCCGGTATTCAGTATCTCTCCGGACCTCGATGATATCGCGGACATCATTCCGTTAATGGCAGCGGATAATACACCGGTGTTTATGACGCACACGGCGGCAAATGTAGAGCAGACAAAAGCCGCTATTGCTTTAGGGGCATCTCATGCCACCCATTTTTACGACGTGTTTCCCTGTCCGCCTGTTACGGAGCCGGGGGTACGTCCCTGCGGGATCGTTGAGGCCATCCTTGCTGATGAACAGATCAGCGTTGACTTTATACTGGACGGTGTCCATGTCGATCCGATCGCGGTAAAAATGGCATTGGCCTGCAAATCCAATGGCCCGGGATCCGTTTGTCTGATCACGGACTCCAATATAGGAGCCGGTTTGCATGCAGGCCGGTTTATTTTTGGTGAGAACGGGGAAGTGGAGATCGCTTATAAAGGAGCTCCGGTGCGTAAAACGGCCGACAATACCCTTGCAGGCAGCGGACTGACCATGGATCAGGCTGTGCGGAATGCGATGCGGTATCTTGGCATTGAATTACATCAGGCGGTTAAGATGGCCAGCAGCAATCCCGCAAAGGTATTGGGTGTGGCAGATCGAAAAGGAAAAATCACTGCAGGTTATGATGCCGATCTGGTAGTACTGGATCCGGAATACAATGTGCTGCAGTCCTGGGTTTCGGGACAACAGCGGTTTTTAAAAGACAGTGAAGAGCTAAAGGTGAAAAGTAAAAAGTGAAACGTAAAATGATATAGTTATGAACGACTTTCAGTTTGAAGCATCGCAATGGGTGCCCTTTAAAGATAAGGCGGTGATCGAAAAGGTACGGGCTATTAAAAGAGCCGATATGGAAAAACATTCCAATCCTGATTTCCGCATTCATGTTTATCCCGATGCGGATGTCGAATTTGTGTGGGTGACGGACCTGTTTACACGGATCTGGCAGGCGGCACAGCAAAATCAGAAACTGGTACTGATACTACCCAATCCCTGTCCTTCTTACCGGCATGTGGTACGACTGATCAATGCAAACAAGGTCAGCTGTAAAAATATTTATGCCTTTGCAATGGACGAATACGCGGATGAAAATGGAAGGATCGCACCAGCCGGATGGGAATACGGATTCACGCATGCAATGTTCCATTATTTTTACGATCGCATCGACCCGGCGCTGCGTCCTCCGAAGGAGCAGTTTGTGGGATTCACAGATAAAAACATCAGTGATTACGGAAAGATGATCGAAGATCTGGGCGGGGCAGATGTGTGCTACAGCGGACCAGGATGGACGGGGCACCTTGCATTTATAGAACCCGATGCGCCTGAGTTTGCCGGAAGTCCGGAAGATTGGAAAGAGATGAGTGCCCGTATTGTAACCCTGAGTCCTTTTACACTGGCGCAAAATTCCCTCCACGGCAGCTTTGGTAAAAGCGGTGATCTTTCCGCTGTACCGCCAAAGGCCGCCACTATCGGTCCTAAAGAAGTGATCCGGGCCAAACACCGTGTAGATACCCACTCCATCACCGTACATGGTACTACCACCTCCTGGCAGCGACTGATGACCCGGCTTGTACTACACGGTCCGGTAACACCCCTGATCCCCGAATCCATCTTACAAACCCTCAGAACCGATGTGCTGGTATCAGAGACCGCCGCCATGGATATTGAACCCGACTGGAATAAGGGATATTAGCAATCAGCAGTGAAACAGGGGCTGACCCCATGCAAAAGCAGACGGCTCAAGTCTCAAATCCCGTTTCTCAATTCTCAATTCTCGAATCTCGAATCTCGAATCTCAAATCTCAAATCCCCACTCTCCAATGATAAAAGCCGGGGCGTTTGCCATAGATATTACTCCGCAACAATCAGTGCAGCTGGCGGGTTATCCTTTTGTTGAAAGAAAAAGCAGCGGTGTGCATGATCAGTTGCTGGCAAGTGCGCTTTATATTGAAACCGGAGGAACTGCCCTGCTTTTTATTTCCTGTGACCTGATCTATATTGGAAAAGAAACGGCGGCGCGGATACGCAACATCCTTCAGGAGCAATATGGCATACCGCAAAGCCATATTATGCTAACGGCCACGCATACGCACTCCGGTCCGGCCACCGTTACTTTTATTGCGGGGTCGCACGACGCGTTGTTAGAGCCTGTCGACCGGGAGTACCTTGCATTTTTAGAAAAGCAGTTGCCCGTGGCAGCAGGACAGGCCATCCGGACGGCGGAAGCCGCAGTTGTGGGGTTTGGGATTGCGGATGTAACCGGCATCGGTACCAACCGGCACCACCCGAAAGCTGCTGCTGATCTGAATGCACCGGTGCTGCTGGTGCGCAGGAAAACCGATGACTTCGTAACTGCCTGTATGGTCGTTTGCAGTATGCACCCAACAGTACTGCATGAAGATTCGACACTGATCAGCGGCGATTTTCCCGGCCTCACCCGGATGTTGTTACAGCAGCAGTATTTTTCCCCGGAAACGGTATTCCTGTTTCAGCTGGGAACAGCGGGAAATCAGAGTCCGCGGCATGTAACCAGCTCTAATTCGTTTGATGAAGCGGCGCGGCTGGCTGGCATCCTGGCGGCTGCCATCTCAAGAAGTGCCCGTACGGCCCGGTACGAAGAAGCCATCGGACTGAAGTTGCTGCAGGATAAAGTGACTTTGATACGCAAGCGGTTCCCTTCGCAGGAGGATGCCGCATTATATGTAACGGTTTGCAGGAAGGTGCTGGATACTGCCATTGCCGAAGGAAGGCCTGTACAGGAGGTGCGTTCTGCCGAAGTAAACTGGTTCGGTGCAAAAGAAATGGCGCATTTATCCCTGCTGGCCGCCGGAGGAAAACTGGAGTCGTCCTACCAGAAAAATGAGGTAGCGGAAATTCTCATTTTTAAGATCGGGCCGTTGCTGCTCATTGGCTGGCCGGGAGAGATCTTTGTGGAATATGGCCTTGAAATAAAAGAAGATTTTCCGAACGCTGCAGTTATAACTCTGGTGAACGGAGAACTGCAGGGTTATATTGTTACTGCGGATGCGGCAGCGGCGGGGGTATATGAAGCCTCCAATGCCATTTTTGATGCATCCAGCGGTGCATTGCTGGTGACAAGGACAAAAGAACTGATCAAGACATTGGAATAATATGTTACTCCTGGGAATTGATATGGGAACCAGTTATTTTAAAGCCGGCCTTTTTGATGAAAAAGGCATACTGGTAGGTTCAGGCAGAACAACGGTACCCAAATATATACAGGGTGCACAGGTGGAATTAACGGTCGCGGATTTCTGGCGATCGCTGCGCCAGTGCATCAACAGTGCCTTTGAAGAGGCAGGTGCCGGTCGCAGTACACTGGCGGCGATCGCTTATTCTTCGCAGGCCAATACTTTTTTATTGTCCGATAGCGGCGGGAAACCACTCACGCCACTGATCCTCTGGACCGACGAACGGGTACCGGCGGATGGATCGCTGGCCCGATTTGCAAAAGAAGAAAAATGGCAGGAGGTCACCGGTATCGGCATACCCTTTGGATCCGGCTTCTGTATCAGTAAATGCAGATGGTTCCAGGAAAATGCTCCTGAACTGTGGAGTAAAGCAGCAATGTTATTCACCCTCCCGGATTATTTTATGTTTTGTTTAACGGGGAGCCGGCTGATAGATACGAGTACCGCATCGTTACTGGGATTGATGGACCTGGAGCAACAAACCTGGTGGCCGGAAGCCCTTGCTGCATCCGGGATCCAGGAGACGCAACTTTCTTCACTTTGTCCTGTAGGTACGGATAGCGGCTCACTCCGGCCGGGGAATCCGCTGCTGCTCCCATCCGGTGTTCGTATCATTGCAGGCGGCTTGGATCATCATATGGCTGCTGTTGGTATCGGGACCGGCACAAAAGCTCAACTCAGCGAATCAACTGGAACCGTTATCGCCGCGGTATTGTACAGTCGTAATAAAAAACGGTTAAAGGAAGTGTGCATGGCACCGGCACTGGAACAAGGGGCTTATTTCAAAATGTGTTTCGACCGAAACGGGGCGGGTGCGCTGGAATGGTACCGGGAGACCTATGCCGCGTCATACAGCTTGGAAGAGCTCTTGGAACTGGCAGCAACCGTTCCTGCAGGATGCGAAGGACTTAAGGCTTTGCCCTGTGCGAACCTGTATCCTGATAAAAAGGGGTTCTTAAACCCGCAGGAACATTTTCATCACGGGTATTATATACGGGCTATTATGGAATCGGCCGCAGTCAGTTTGAAAAAGCTCATTGCTAAAGTAGACACAGCCCAGGAAAGCAGTGCGGTGTTTTCAACCGGGGGAGGTGCGAAGAGCGCACTGTGGGGCACGATTAAGGAAATGGTGATCCGGCGCCGCTTTTACCGGAATAAAAATAATGAGGCCGCCTGCAGGGGCGCTGCAATGGTGGCAGCGGCGGGAGCCGGGATGTTTGCATCAGTTTTTGATGTGCAGGGATCCTGGTTGACAGATGAATGAAGTATCTTTCAGAAAATGAAAAAACGAAAATTAGGCAATACCGGTATCGAGGTGGCTGAGGTAGCTTTCGGAACGGTAGCACTGGGACTTCCTTACGGGATAGGGGTTGAGGATGAATCGCAGCTGCTCCCGGAAGAGGTAGCCATCCGGCTGTTAAGGGATGCGCTGGATCGGGGGATTAATTTTTTTGATACGGCCCGGGAGTATGGAAAAAGCGAAGCATTGCTGGGGCACGCATTCCGGGAGCGGCGTGAGGAAGTGGTGATTGCAACAAAATGCGCCCATCTGAGACTGAAGGATGGCACATTGCCGGGTGAATCTGCACTGACAGCAGCCATCGAACAATCGCTGATGGGCAGTCTTGAAGCGTTGCAAACCGGCTATGTGGATGTGCTGATGCTGCACGATAGTGATACCGAGATCATCCGGCATGCCGGGATAAAGAAACTATTTGAACAGTATAAGAAGGAAGGGATGATCCGCGCCACAGGGGTATCCACCTATACTCCACAGGAAACGGCAGCCGTGATCAACAGCGGCGGCTGGGATGTGGTACAGGTGCCCTTTAATTTAATGGATCAACGGCAGTCTGTTTTGTTTGAACGGCTGGAACAGCAGGGGATGGGGATTGTCATCCGTTCTGTTTTATTAAAAGGGTTATTAAGTAACAGGAGGCCGCAGCTGCATCCCGCACTGAAGGCCGTGGAGGAGCATATTGACTCCTATGGATCGCTGACCCGTGCTGCCGGATTAAGCCTGGCACAGCTGGCCACTAAATTTGTGTTGTCTTTTCCCCAGATATCTTCTGTACTTGTGGGGATCGACAGGACGGAATACCTTCGGGAAGCCCTGGATGCAGTAGCCGGAAATGCGCTGAAGCCGGAGCTGGTTGAACGGGCGCAGCGGGCAGCATTTAAAGACCCTGCTTTTTTGAACCTGCATCACTGGAGTGTTCAGGGATGGTTAAAATAACCGGGATAAAATGACCGGTGTGCTCTGTAAGAACGCCGCTTTAAATTATAAAACGATGATTAAATTAGGAATGATCGGAATGAGTGAAGGGAATGCACACCCTTATTCCTGGTCTGCCATTGTGAACGGACAGTTTGATGCAGCTGAAATCACAAGGATCGGTTATCCCGCAGTGGCGGCTTATCTGCAGGCCAATAAAGAAACACTCGGACTTCCGCAGGCACGTGTTACCCATGTATGGGCCCAGGAGCGGGAAATTGCCACCAGTATTGCACAGGCGGCAGGTATCGAACACATTGCAGGTTCCCTGGAGGAGATGGCCGGTAAGGTAGATGCAGTGCTTCTTTGCCGGGATGATCCGGAGCAGCATGTGGCAATGGCGGCACCCTTCCTTGAGGCGGGAGTGCCTTTATTTATTGATAAGCCCCTGGCGGCTACAGCCGCCGATCTGGATTGGTTTGCCACCCAGGCCGGAAAAGGGCGTTTTTTTATGTCGTGCTCCTCTATGCGCTATGCGGGGGAATGCAGGGCGCTGCGCCAGGAACTTCCCCATCTTGGTCCGGTACAACTGATCACGGCTGTTGGCAAAAAGGACTGGATAAAGTATGGGGTGCACATGCTGGAAGCCGTGTTTGCTGTTATTGGTGAAATCCGTGTCCGTTCCGTCCTCAACACAGGAGATGCAGGCAGGGAGATCGTGACCCTGGAATTCGTAAACGGATCCAAAGCCACCCTGCACTTATTTATGGATATTGCGCCAACGTTCCAGGTATCGGTATTTGGTAAGAATGGTTGGCGCATGGCGGAGATAAAAAACTCCTATGCCATGTTCCGCGATAATATCATCGAGTTTGTGCGGTCTGTTGAAGAGGGCCGCCCGCGGATCGCGTTTGAAGAAACAAAACGGATTATGAACATATTGATCGCCGCGCAGGAAAGTCGTGCCGGCGGCGGTATTAAAATAATGACGGACTGATTATGCATATAAAAGAATTGTTCAGCTTAAAGAAAAAGATCATTCTGGTTACCGGGGGTGCCGGCAACTATGGCCGATGTATTGTGGAAGGACTGGCAGAAGCGGACGGAAAGGTCATCACAGCTTCACGCAATCTCAGTACCAACGAAGCGTTTGTACAGGAACTAAAGGAAAGAGGACTGGATGTACATGCGCTGCCGCTTGATCAGGGAGATCCGGCATCCATAAAGGCACTGAAAATTGCGATTGAAAAACAATTTGGTGCTTTACATGTGTTTGTAAACAATGCAGTAGCCCGACCCATGGCGACTTACGACGCGCCTATGGAAACCTTTGCGGAATCCATGCGTGTGAATGCTACCGGTATGGTGGACCTGATGCGGGAAATGACAGCACTTATTGTCGCCAGCGGCGGCGGGAGTATTGTTAATATTGCTTCCATGATGGGGATGTTCGGACCGGATCTGTCCAATTATGAAGGAACGTCGATGACACAAAGCCCGCCACCGGATTATTATTTTCATAATGCCGGACTGATCAATCTTACGCGTTACTGGGCACGTATGATGGCCGGGAAAAATGTAAGGGTAAATTGTGTAAGTCCCGGGGGATTGTTTAATCACCAGCCGGAACAGTTCCTGAAAAATTATACAAAAAAAGTACCTTTGGGAAGGATGGCCAACAATGATGATATAAAAGGCCTGATGGTGTTACTGGCCTCCGAAGCCGGGGCCTATATCAACGGTGAAAATATCCTGATGGATGGCGGCCTCAATGCATAAAAAAAACAGCACATGTCTATACAATCGATCAATCCCCTGAACGGGAAAATCATCAAGAAATATAAAGAAGAAACGGCAGCTGCAGTGGCCGGAAAAATTAAAGCAGGCCACCAAGCATGGCTGAAATGGCGCAACACGTCTTTTGAAGAACGCGGACGGTTGCTACTGAAAGCTGCTGCTGTATTACAGCAGCAAAAGAAAACGCTGGCCGTATTAATGGCACAGGAAATGGGAAAGCCGTTGAAAGATGGCGTGGCGGAAATCGAAAAATGTGCATCTGTATGTGAGTATTATGCGAAAAATGGTGCTGCCTTCTTAAAAGATGAAAAAATAAAGACCGACGCCCGTAATAGTTTTGTTACGTATCAACCGGTAGGGGTGGTGCTGGCGGTAATGCCCTGGAATTTTCCTTACTGGCAGTGTTTCCGCTTTATCGCTCCGGCGCTGATGGCAGGTAATACCGGTTTACTGAAGCATGCTTCAAACGTACCCGGTTGTGCGCTGTCGATAGAGCAGGTGCTGCTGAAGGCGGGTTTTCCGAAAGGGGTATTCCAGACCCTGCTGGTGGGCAGCAGGTCTGTAAAAGGAATTATTGAACATCCGCTGGTAAAAGCGGTAACGCTTACGGGCAGCACGGAAGCCGGAAAACAGGTGGCAGCGCAGGCTGGTGGGCAGATAAAGAAGACCGTACTTGAACTCGGGGGCAGTGATCCGTATGTGATCCTGGAAGATGCCGACCTGGAGCTGGCGGCAACCATTTGCGCACAGAGCCGGCTGATCAATAACGGGCAAAGTTGTATTGCTGCCAAGCGATTTATTGTTGTAAGGAAGGTGGAAAAAGAATTCATCCGGTTGTTTAAAGAAAAAATGAGCAACAGGCAGCTGGGTGATCCTATGGACCCCGCTACAGCCCTGGGGCCGATGTCCCGTGCCGATCTGAGGGATGAATTGCACCAGCAGGTATTGAGAAATGTAGAAGAAGGTGCTGTTTGCATCCTGGGCGGAACGATTCCTGCATTCAAAGGGCGGCATGCTTTTTATACGCCAACGATCTTAACAGGTGTCAAAAAAGGAATGACCGGCTATCAGGAAGAACTCTTTGGTCCCGTTGCCTGTGTGATCACCGCACGTAACGAAGCACATGCTATAGAAATTGCCAATGACACCAGTTTCGGGTTAGGCGCCGCTGTATTCACAAAGGATATAAAAAAAGGCGAACGCATTGCGCGTGAAGCCTTACAGGCCGGCGCCTGTTTTGTAAATACGTTTGTCAAATCAGATCCGCGGGTGCCCTTTGGGGGGATCAATCAATCCGGCTATGGGCGCGAGCTGGGCAGCTTTGGTATCAAAGAGTTTGTGAATATTAAAACGGTCTGGCGCTAATGCCGTGCCCACCGGTTAAAGCACCTGCACGGTCATTTACTTTCATAATAAAATAGTATTAATCGATACGATAATATCAGCAATAAAAAAAATACCGGGTTAGATTTACTTTTTTAATACAAACCAAATAGTAACCCGGCGATGAAACGATTGTTGACTAAAAAAGGGCTGCTTATTGCAGCGATGCTTTACCTGGTGCCGCCTTCAGCTGCACAAAGTGATCTGCAACAGGTAGAGGGATTTGATACAGTGGTATTTCATTATGACGCCAACCGTGCGCGTCCTGTAAGAGATTTTCGCGGAACCACCCCCGGCTATATGACGGCGGGATGGTGGTCGGAAAGTCAGCTGCGCGATAACCGGCTTTCCTGGCGTACAGCGGTCGTTCCGGAAAAGAAAAGAACCACTTTTTCATTTATCGGAGCGAGTGCGGTGGTACCCGCAGCATTTTCAGAAGGGCCGCGGTTAAAGCTGCTGGTGAACGGCCATTATGCCCTTACATTTTTTATTGGCGCCACACGCGATTTTATATGGGAAGAAGGAGGCTACGAATTAAAATACCTTTCCCGGAGAACAGAGTTCCCTTATACCAGCGCCCACCGGCAATTTGAGCTGAACGGAAACAGCGGGATCTATCAGTTAACAGTTCCGGCTTCGGCGGTTGAAGCCGGGAAGTCCGTCGTGCTTGAGGTACAGCAGCAGCCGTTCAAGACATGGGAGCATGGGTGGTTCATGATAAAAAAATACCGGAACGTGCTGGAAAAACCCACTGTAGCCTCCTTGTCCTCCCAGGTTGAAGTACTGCGTAAGGATGTGAACCTGCTGAACGAACAAACACATATACTGGCCACCCAGCTCTACAGTGAAATGCTGGGACGCAGCGGGTTTGAACACCAAATCATTTATACCAACGGTTACCGGCACGAGCATCCTGCCGATCTGATCCGGCTTCAGAACGGGGAGCTCCTGTTGTTTACACGCGAAGCCACCGAGCATTTTGCCAATGATGGTGATATTGTAATGCTGCGTTCCAAAGATGACGGAAAAACCTGGGGTGGCCGGCAGGTAGTAAGCGCTGTTAAAGATCTTGACGAGCGGGAAGGGTGCGGCATCCAGTTAAAAGACGGCACCATTGTACTGGGTGTTTTTTACAATGATCTCTATAAAGCAGACGGGATCTACAACTGGGACGGTAAAGAAAAACTGCCCGAATTGAACCGGCCGCGGCTGGGAGCGCACATCATTACGTCCACAGATAACGGGAATACCTGGTCGGCACCGCATTTTATTGATCTGAAAGATATGCCTTTTAAAGGATTGGAAGGACCCACGGATGCACCGGTGGAGCTGCCGGATGGTTCTATGGTAATGGGAGTGATCGGATACGGTATTGACGGAGACAGTAAAAATATCGGATCGGTATTGATACGGTCAGCTGACAAAGGAAAGCACTGGAAATATGTAAGTACGATTGCCGGTGATCCCGGTGGTACGCATAAAGGTTTTGTAGAACCGGGTATCGTACGTACCCGATCTGGAAGGATCATTGCGGCGTTGCGGAACGGTGCAACGGAAGGCGCGATCTACATGACCTATTCGGATGATAACGGTAAAACCTGGGTGCCGGTGTGGAAGACGGATATGATCGGACACCCGGTAGACCTGGTGGAACTGAAGGATGGCCGCATTATGGCAACCTATGGGATCCGCGAGGGGCGTCATACACAGCCCGGCGGTATCCGGGCCTGCTTCAGCAGTGATAACGGCCGCACCTGGGATATCGCAACGGAAGTTCAGATCCGGAACGATTTTATCAACTGGGATGTTGGTTATCCTGAATCGCTAGAGCTGAAGGACGGAAAAGTACTTACCGTATATTATTTCAATCTTTTTGGTAAGTACTTTATAGGAGGCACCTTTTGGAAACCGGATGCGAAATAGATCATACCACGTAGCCGGCTGCATCAGCAGAACGCATAAAATTTAGCAGATCCTGTAAAATAGTACTAATGATGTAGCTCCGGACGGAGTAGCTTTGATACTGCCATTTGAAGAAGTCGCGTCGGTGAAAAAATTGTTTTTATCTGCCCGATGAGCGTGTGAAAGTGCCTGTAATACTGTAATGCTTCAGCATGTGCGGTGAATACGAGAAAAGATAACTGCTGTCTGCAGGCGCATCAGGTCCGCAGCAATTTTCAAAAATGCGTGAGAAAGGAATGCAAAGTGCATCCTTATGGCAACAATAATTGGTTGTCTGTAAAAATAAAATAATGCTTATGGTTTTTAATCGATGCTGCCTTGTTGCGGCAGGCCGGTGTATTGTATTGCTGATTTTGATAGTCTCATCACTTAATGGGATTGCGCAGGCGCAGAAGATCACCGGGGTGATCACCAATACGGAAGGGCTTACCGTTTCAGGTGTTAGTGTTCAGCTGAAGGGCGGGAACCGCGGTACCGTCTCCGATCAGGACGGCCGGTATCAGCTGACCGTTCCGGACGGATCAGGTGTGCTGGAGTTTTCTTCAGTAGGGTATAAAAGTCAGGTGCAGCAGATCAATAACCGTAATGCAATTAATGTGTTGCTGCAGCCGGACTCTTCGAATATGAATGAAGTGGTGGTAACGGGGTATACGGCAACCTTGCGGAAGGACCTCACCAGCGCTATTGGTACTGTAAATATGGAAGAGCTTCAGAAGGCGCCGGTGCCTTCTTTTGAACAGGCTCTTGCAGGCCGGGTTGCAGGAGTACAGGTATCTTCCCAAAGCGGGCGTCCGGGTTCAGGTATTGATATCATCATTCGCGGGGTCAGCTCCATCAGTCAGGCCAATGCTCCGCTATTCGTGATCGACGGCTTTGCGATAGAAAGCCCCGATAATAATATGATTGATCCGCAGAACATCGAAAGCATCTCCGTGTTAAAAGACGCTTCTGCCACTGCTTTGTACGGCGCCAAAGGATCCAACGGCGTTATTGTTATCACAACAAAAAAAGGCGTACGCGGACTTCCGAAAATTACTTACAACGGCAGCTACGGGGTCAGTGAGGTGCTAAAATACATGAAACTGCTGAACGCGTTTGAGTTTGTACAACTGCAGGCCGATGTAAGCACTTACAATAACCAGGGAAATGCTTTTTTATCAGGAGGCAAGGTTCTGGAAGATTACCGGCATGTGCAGGGTGTCGACTGGCAAAAAGAGCTATTTCGCACCGGCGCGCAGCAAAATCATTCCCTCAGTCTTACGGGAGGCACCAACGGAACATTGTATTCCATTTCCGGCAACTATTTTACACAGGATGGCGTTATGATCGGCTCTTCTTTCCGCCGGTACCAGGGCAAAATATCATTGGAACAGCAGGTGGGTAAACGTCTTAAAGTGGGCGGTACTGTTACTTACACCAATAACCTGATCAAAGGCACCGATCCCCAGAGTGGCCAGGTGAACGCTGTTTTTTACAATGTATATTCTTATCCGCCCATTTCCACGGTGGGCAGCGAGCAGTTGCTGGGGTTGATCCAGGATCCGGATGGAAGTCTAACCGACTACCGGATCAACCCGCTGCTCAACCTGAAAAACCAGGTGCGTAATAATATCAGCAATAATATCATTACCAATCTTTTCCTGGACTATAAGATTGCACCGTTTTTAAAACTGACCTTAAGAGGAAGTGCCAATAACCGTTTTGTAAGGGCAGATCAGTTTAACGGACCCAATACCCAGGCCGGGGTGCAGATCCCCAGTAATACCAATGGGATAAACGGAAGCGTGGTGAACTACCGGTATGATTATTATAATAATACCAATCTGCTTACATTTGATAAGACCTTTAATAAACTGCATCGTGTCAATATAGTACTGGGTACGGATATCCAGCGTGTGGAGTCCCGGGGGGCAGGGTATACGGGTATACAGTTATCAACCGATCTGCTGGGTGTAAGCGGCATCGATGCAGGACAGGTACGCCTGCCGCCGGTAGCTTCAGTAAGCTATAATACCATGGCATCCGGCATTGTCAGCGGCGCTTATAATTATGGCAGTAAATATTATCTTACATTCAATTTCCGTACCGACGGATCTTCCAAATTTGTAGGAGCCAATCGCTGGGGTTATTTCCCATCGGGAGCAGTGAAATGGAAATTTACCAATGAGAAATTTATTCCGAAGAACAAGATTCTTTCCGATGGCAATATCCGTTTTTCCTATGGAACCACAGGCAACAACCGTGTAAGCGATTTTGCAACGTATTCACAGATCAGCGTTACAGGTGGCCCCCTTTCCCTGAATGGTTCCAACCAGCCTTCGAGCATCCTTCAGACGACACTCTCCAATCCGGATCTGAAATGGGAGGTGAACAAGCAAATGGACCTGGGTCTGGACCTCGGTTTTTTTGAAAACAAACTCAACCTGACCGTGGATCTGTATAACCGGCGAACGGACAATCTACTCTATCAAACCCTTTTACCGCCCAATATGGGCTTTACCAGCTCTATTGTCAATATTGCAAGTATCTCCAACCGCGGATTGGAAGTAACACTTAATGCGCAGCTTATTAAAACAGCACAATTTTCTTACAGCTCCAATTTTAATATCAGTTTTAACCGCAACCGGTTGAACAAACTGAGCGACCCCACACAGGACGGCATTACCAGCACCATTAACTGGGACGCCAACTACAGCCCCATTCCGGCCTATATTGCCAAGATCGGCGGACCGCTTGGGCAGATATACGGACTGGTTTCCGATGGCCTTTATCAATACAGCGATTTTGACCGGATGCCGAACGGCTCCTATGTACTAAAGCCCGGAGTGGCAAGAAATACGCTGGGGAGCGCGGCGCCCGGCGGAATGAAATTCGTGGATATCAATCACGATGGGATCATCAATGAAAATGACCAGACCATTATCGGTAATGGCTATCCGGGAAACTATGGCGGATGGAGCAATAATCTGCGCTGGAAGAATTTTGACCTCAACCTGTTCTTCCAGTGGTCATACGGCACCAATGTTATCAACGCCAACCGTATGTGGTTCTCTACCGGTCTGGGAATCCAGAACCGGGGCAGTATCATGCCCTATCAGAATGTATTCCGGGAATTCATGGACCGTTGGAGCCCGACGAACCAGGACACCGATATCCCGGCCCTGGGACAGGCTACCAATAAATATTATGTCTCCCAGTTCGTGGAGGATGCCTCCTTTGTGCGGTTGAAAACGGTGAACCTCGGCTATTCCCTGCCTCAGAAAATGTTGTCGCGGTATAAGATCAGCAATCTCAGGATCTACATTGCAACAAACAACATTTTTACGCTGACTGGATACAAGGGATATGATCCGGAAGTGTCGGCTTTTTCATCCGCACTTACTCCCGGTTTTGATTACTCTACCTATCCCCGGCCATTTACAGCTGTTGCGGGCATAGACCTTTCATTCTAGCGGAAAAACAGTAGGCTTAATAACCTGATTAATTAAGAACATGAAAAAAATAATAATCGTTGTCCTGGTAATACTGCAGTTCTTTATGACAGGATGTAAGAAATTCCTTGACACCCGGTCGAATGATTTTCTGACGCCTAATATGGATTACTCTTCTGTACAACTGGCCCGGCAGGCGTTGAACGGTTGTATGCTCAATCTCCGGTCACAATGGATGTTCAGCGGCTGGTGGCAGGCCCGGGGCATTGCGAATACGGAGGACGGCGTTACCACTATTGTAAATGTGGTGTATTCACCGGCTACCTTGCTGAGCGATGCTACTGATGTAAATCTTGCCAGCAGATGGACCAACTGTTATCAGGCCATTCAGCGGTGTAATTTCCTGCTGGACCAGATGCAGAAATCCTCACTGGATTCGGCAAGCAAAGCACCCATCATCGGGGTGGCCCTGTTCCTGCGCGGTTTTTATTATTTTATACTGGCAGACGAATGGGGGGCGGTGCCGCTCCGTCTGGCACCTACCGCAGGTCCTGCGGATAAAGCACTTGCACGAAGCCCCGTTGCGGCCGTGTACGCGCAGATCCTGAAAGATATGGAGACCGCGGAAAAAATGGTTCCGGCTGCTGATGTACCGGGTTATGGCGGGGCTGGTTATCCCTCCAGATCCACGGTTCAGGGAATGCTGGCAAGGGTATGCCTTACCATGGCCGGGGCGCCGCTGCATGATGCCTCAAAATACCAGGAGGCGAACAAATGGGCGCAAAAGGTAATGAACTCCGGTCTGCATGAACTGAATCCCAGCTTTCAGCAGGTCTTTATCAATTATATCGCTGACAAATACGATCCCAAAGAAAGTCTGTGGGAACTGGATAATAATGTTGCAACTGCCGGAACACCGCTGGGATGTCATCTGGGCTACCTGGATGGTCCTGTAAGCAACGTGCCGGATACAGGTGTAATGGTTGGCCAGGTTTTCCCGACGAGGATCCTGTATAATATGTACCAGGCAAAAGATCAGCGGCGTGATTGGGTGATCTGCCCGTATTCTTACGGGAATAACTCCGGCAATGGTGCGCGTACGAACTGGTCCGCTACCCAGATCTATGAACGGAATATGGGACTGTACCGGTTGAATTATTCCCTGCCTCCGCATATCACTCAATCAACACCGGTCAACTGGCCCTTTCTGAGGTACTCGGATGTTTTATTAATGATTGCCGAGGCAGAGAATGCCGTCAGTGGAGGCCCTACACCACTGGCCTATTCCTGCATCAACCAGGTACGGAGGCGCGCCTGGGGAAAACTTCAGGCAGGGGCCGGTGATCCGGAGGAAGCAGACCTGGCCGCTAACCTGGACCAGGCGGCATTCTTACAGGCCGTACAGAACGAACGCCTGATGGAGCTTGCTTATCAGGGATTGCGCCGGCATGACCTGATACGCTGGGGATTGTATGAGCAGACCCTGCAAAAAATGAAGAATGATGTAAACGATGCATCACAACCCGCAGTAAATGCGACAAGGAAGAATTTTATAACAACGATTGTGAATAATTATCAGCCGAGAGACACACTGTGGCCGGTGCCGGTAATAGAACTACAGCAAAATTCATTGTGTACACAAAACCCCGGATTCTAAAAAAGATTACAATGAAAAGAAAACAACGATACCTGCAGGCTGCTATTTTATTGCTGGTATGTGCGTCCTGTAAGAAAGGAGTGGATGTGCCGCCACCGGTTTTTGATGTGGTTGCAAGCAATACAACGGTTGGTGTAGGCGATTCCATCACGTTCACTTTTACGGGAGGTGCCGATGCCATCACTTTTTGGGCGGGGGACTCTTCACGTATTTATGAGAACCGGCAGCGGATCACTATAAGCAATGGCACACCGCAGTTCTCCTTCGAGTCGCTGCGTCAGTTTGGAAATAACCCGGGAGTGGCCGACAGCACCATGCAGCTTTTTGCATCCAGGGATTATAACGGCATTTTATCGGTAAAGGACGTAGCCGCCGCTACCTGGATCAATCTCACTGACAAAGCACAGTGGTCTACCGGTATCAATTCAGAATATACGGCTTCGGGTTTTGTAGATCTTTCAGGTATCGCTTCAAAAAATGCAGAGGGACGGGATTCGGCCATTTACCTGGCATTCCGGTATCATGAGGCACAAAATGAGGCCACAAGACGCGCCTGGTACCTGCGGAATTATTCCGTGGACAACCTGCTGCCAGACGGCTCGAGAGTAAATGTAGCGGCCGGTAATATGTCGTGGGGTACTGTAATGGTAAAGGATTCGCTGCGTACCTGGTTTATTTATGCCACCTCCTCACTGATGTGGGGTGGTAATGCTGATTTTCCTGAAACCGAGGACTGGCTTATTTCACAGCCTGTTTTCCTGGATCGTATCAAACCGGACCTGGGGACAAATGTGAAATTGAGCAATACTACGATTCAGAAAGAATATACCTTCCCCGGATATGCAAGGCCCGGCATCTATGAGGTGGTATTTGTGGCAACGAATGTAAACCGCTGGGATGAAAAGAACATTGTGAAACGTATTAAAATAACTGTTCAGTAAACATATTTTTTGGCCTGTGCCTGATTATTTAAACTCCATATCATGAATCCTGTTCCTGTAAAACAGTTTCTTTATTTATGCCTCATTGCTGTTTTTTTTACGTCCTGTACAAAAAAGGGAAGCTACGAAACAGTACCCGGTGCCGTAAACCTTTATCAGGTAATAACAGACGATAAAGCCAGCTTTTCGGTATTTAAATATGCCGTGGATCAGGCCGGTATGGCGGAAGAACTGAAAAGCGGTAACTATGCATTGTTCGCTCCCACAAATGCTGCCTTCTCCGGAGCGGGGATCACAACTGCCATGCTGTATAACATGCCCAGGGATTCGGTGGTATGGCTGGTCAAAAATCACCTGCTGCCCGGTAACACCGATATTATGGTACAGAATAACGGGCAGATCCTTAATGCGGCCAGCGGGTTTCCGCTGCTGGTGCAAAAGACGGGGGATAATGTGTACCTGAACGGAGGGGATGTAATGCGGAGTAATATAAAAGTAACGAACGGCAGTCTGAATGTGATCAATACACTTTTATTCAGCAGGTCCTCGATCTTTGAACGGCTGAATGCCTATAACGGCGCGCCGTTTTCAGTTTTAATAGCCGCTATTATAAAGGCCAGCGAAGGCAGTACCAACTACCGAGTATTGCTGAGCGATCCGGAAGCTGCCTATACGTTGTTTGCACCTACCAACGCCGCATTTACAGATGCAGGGCTGGCAAATGTAGCAGCGGTACAGGCATTGAGCGCAGACAGCTTGTCGAAGATACTGAGTTATCACCTGCTGGAGCACCGGAAGCTGATGCCGGACTTTGCAATAAGGACGCCGCTTGCTGCATTGAACGGCGTTCCGGTTTATTTCGATGTGTACCGGACCAACCCCTGGCTGGGAAGTATGGGATATGCAGAAGGCGTTCTTCTGGGAGGCGGCGCTTCAAATATGACGGCCGGCAGGGGAGTAATCCATAGCGTGGGCCGGCTGCTTCCCAAACCGATCGTCATGAATTCCCTGCAACGCATTCAATCGGATACAAGCCTCAGTTATTTTTATGCTGCCGTGGAGGCGGCAGGAACTACCGGAGGGATCAACTTCAGCGGACTGCTGACACAGAACGACAGCAGTTATACAGTTTTTGCGCTTAACAACAACGGCTTTCGCCTGGCCGGGTATCCTACAACCGAATCGTTAAAAGCGGCAACTCCTGAAACACTTTCGCGGATATTGCGCTATAGTTTTGTGAACGGCCGTATTAATAATATCTCCGTATCCAGTAACAGTACAGTACCTACATTACTCTCCGCCGTAAACCCCGCCGACGGGAATTTGCGTTATACGCCGGTCACCGTATTTTATAGCGGCACCGGTGTAAGCAGTACGGGCTATGCTGTTCAGGGTGGCTCCAACAGCAACGGCATCAATGTGCTTTCCCGGAATATCGTTACTACCAACGGTATCGTAAATATTATCGGACAGATGCTGCTTCCTTAGCCATGGTTGCCATCAATCCTTAAAACTGAAATATGATAAAACCTTTTTATAACGCTAATTATTCTCTTTACTGGTTGCTGACGCTTGCTGCTGTCCTTGGCGCAACGGGTGTTTTCGCACAGCCTGCGGATAACACGGGCACTTTTGTTTACAGTGCAGCGCCTCATAAACCCCTGCGGATCTGGTTTGATTATTATCATCATTCATTGCCCAATACCAGGGTAGGCAATCACCTCGTTACCGGCAGCTGGATCGCCGGAGCAGGGCGGTATGCCTGGAATGATTTTGTACACTCCAATACTTTTGACCCGGTGTTTACAGCACTGGGCGATGAGCACCAGATTACGATCGGGCGGCAGCCCTTTACCCAGGAAGTATTGGCTGATCAGGAGGCGGTGCTGATCCTCAATCCCGATAATCCCAAAGTAGTACCGGAAGTACCGGCCGTTTCAGATAAAGAGATCGCAACGCTTATTGATTTTGTAAACCGTGGCGGAAGCCTGATGATTATGATCAACGCCACTACGCCCGACAGATCTGCCGAGGATTTCGAAAGCATACAGCTCAAAAAACTGGTGAATGCTTTTGGCCTGGCCTGGAATTTTGATGACACGCATTATTCCGATGTGCCCATTGGAAATGCCCATCCCTATTTTTATGATGTACCGGTATTTCATTATGGCGCGGGCTGTACCCTGAAAATACTGCCGGGGGCTGTTAAGCCGGAAGTGCTTATGGAAGTGGCTTCTGATGCCGGTTATCCCGACCGTCATGTGCGCGGTGCGGGCATCGTGCAGGTACGACCGGGAAAGGGGAAAGTGATCCTGGTAGGGGACATTGGCTCCTGGACCGGAAATATGTCGCGCCCCTGGGCGGAGAATGAGCGGATATTAAAGCAGTTGTTCCGCTACCTAAAACCGGATCGTGAGGTACACCCGGCACGGTATAACAAAGATGCGGCATTTAACTATAAGATAACGGTTGCCGGATTGCAGGCCATACCGGTAGCCAACTCACTTTCGGCATTGCCTAAACCAGTTTACCGGCTGTTCCATCCGCGTGAAAAAACGGGTATGCCTTACCTGGAAGGAACGGCAACCGTTTCGTTGATAAGCAATGGGCTTAACGGGCAAAAGGCGGCAGCGCTTGAAGCCCGTATCGGGAAGTTCAGCTGGTTCGACAGCACTGTGGCCGCTGCCGGAGAATCGGTGCGCTTTATAGCCAGCAGACAGGGAAAAGCAACAGATATTAAAACAAACGGTACAACTGCCGGCTGGCTGGCACCTGATATTGCTTCACTGATCGCGTTACTGCCGGTGGATGGGTTACAGCCCGGTGATCGATGGGAAAGCCTGGAAACGCTGCGTATACCTGCTTTCCAGGGAACGGATCTCCCTCCCGTGCGGCAACTGGAGCTACCGGTTACTTATGTGCAGGATGAAATGGTGAACGGTATCAGATGCAGGCTGCTGCGTACGGCGGAGGAACTGTGGCTGAAAGATCTGGATATCGGTGTGCCCGACCTGCTGACCTCAACCGCCGTGGATAAAAAACGGTTAACCGCCTACCGGTATTACAATGAACGCGGAGGAAAGCTGTTGTTTAAAAGGGAACAATGGGTAAATGCTGCCACTGGAGTAGTGATGAAGGCACGTACCCAGACCCGTGTGCTGGCATGGATAGCGGATGCACGGAAACCCGTTGATAAAAGCAACGCGGATAAAGACAATAATATGATTCTGTCGCTGGCGCAGACCATTACAGCCGAATTACAATAAAACCGGTACCGGTGTAAAATAAAACAGAATGATCCTGAAAACAGTTAACATGCAAATCTTTCTTTTTTTATTCCTGTCAGGGCTTGCCCTTTCGGGCCGGGCACAGCAGCCGGCTGCGCTCATCACTATTAAAGATCCCTCTTTCCGATCCGGAAGGGGATTACAGGAAGGTATTGCAGCTTATGATGCTGCGGCATTCCGCTATCTTCAGCCGGGAAAAACAGTACTCAATATCCGTATGAAAGCACCGGTAGTAATTTCCGTGGCATCAAAGCCGGAGAAATGGGGCTTTTTTCAGTTCCCCAATATCGATCGTACCGCCGGAGGTGCCATTGTTGCTAAATGGAACCTCGCTAATGATGCAATAGAGGCTTACGGCACAGATACGCAGGGCACGGCAGTTTCTACCGATGGTGGAATGAGCTGGCGGAGTGAACCGACGGAAGAGCCGGGTAATGCAGTGCTGCTGCCGAATGGAGACCGCCTTGCCATCTACACACCCAAACCGGTTCCCGTAAAAGAGCTGCAGCTGCTGGAACCGGTGGGGATCGGCCATGAGAATTACCGCAAATCAAATCTTACTTTTTATCGGTTGCACGAACTTCCGGAAAGCAGACAGGGTGTTTGTTTTAAACGATTGAAAAAAGGAGGATCAAAATGGGAAGTGGAAAAAGCGACCCTGGATGACCCGCAGGCAGCACGTTACAGTCTGGCAGGACTGGTGCCGATTGTCTGGTGGGGCGATATAAAAGTGGCAAAAGATGGTGCGCTGGTTGCCGGCATCTATCCCGGCTTTTTGATTGATGAAAACGGAGTGACCGATCCCCGTTCCGGAGCGTTCTTCTACCGCTCCACAGACAACGGCCATCACTGGAGCATCCTGGGGAGGATCCCGTTCCGGCTGGATGCTGCGGGTGATTCGGTTTCCGCAAAAAGGATGGGTTTTACAGAGCCTGCTTTTGAGATATTGAGGGATGGTACCTTCCTGTGCGTGCTCCGTACCACGGATGGTGCGGGTATTGGTCCGATGTATGGCAGTTATTCAAAAGATCAGGGAAAAACCTGGTCGAAGCCCCGCGTCATCACCCCGGCAGGTGTGTTGCCGCGACTGCTGAAACTTTCGAATGGTGTGCTGGTACTGGCTTCCGGCCGCCCCGGAGTACAGCTGCGGTTTTCAACCGATGCCAGGGGCATGCAGTGGTCGCGGGCCTTTGAAATGCTGCCGCATGATAATGATTTCAGAAAAGAACTGAATGGTGGTTCCGCGCAGGTTTCCTGCGGGTATACGGGATTGCTGCCCACGGGACCAGACAAGTTCCTGATCATTTATTCCGATTTTCATTATCAGGCAACCGGAGGGGCTGTCCGCAAAGCCATCAAAGTACGCGAGGTGACAGTGGATAAAAAATAGAAGCATAGTGATAAAGGATCGAACGCGGCCGCACTTCTCGATGGTCTGAACAATTGTAAGTGTAAAAACGGCTTCTGTTACTTATAGGCTTCGTTTCCTTTTTCTTCGCTTACAGCAGTGGCGTTGAATTTACCGGCAAGTGTTTTGAAATAGGAGGAGAGCCCTACCACATCTGCGCCCACACTTACAAACTGGTAACCCATCTTGCGGAATTTATCAACATGGTCGATGCCGCCCGTAGTGCCCGCAAATTTTCCGTGTTTCCGTGCCAGTTCGGCCACACGCGTTCTTGCTTTCAGTAATTCCGGATGATTGAAATCGCCGGGAGCACCAATGCCCTGACTGAAATCACCCGGACCAAAGAACAGCATGTCGTAGCCTTCAAGTGCGGCAATGGCTTCCAGTTCCTCCAGTGGTTCGGGGTCTTCGATCTGCAGGACCACGAACCGTTCCCGGTTTGCTGTTTCCAGGTAAGTGCCAAAGTCCATATTGGTATAGGCGCCATCTGCATTTCCTCCATCGATCGGCCGGCGGCCCAGTGGGTGAAAGCGGGTCATGTACACTACATTTTTTGCATCTTCAAGGTTCATAATATGCGGCACCATGATGCCGGTGGCATCCATCTCAAGGGGCTTGATGAGATCGCTGTAGCTGCCCCGCGGCACCCGTACCATCAGGTCGGCATCATATGCCTTGGTGGCCCATACCTGACTGTTGAGTACGTCCCATCCCGGAGTACAATGTTCCTGATCTACCCAGATACAGTCAAACCCGCAGCGCGCGGCTATTTCAGCCACCTGCGCGTTTGAGATGTTTATCTTGATACAGCTGGCAAAACCGCCGCTTCTTAGTTTTTGTAATACCCTGCTTGCTCTCATTGCGTATCTGTATTTTATACTGAATTGATATTGTTGTTAACGGCGTCGGTGACTGCTACGCCTTCCGGTTGTCTCCACTCTATCCTAGAAGAGACTACTTGTACAGCGCCGGGGTAATCCCGGCTATTAAGGTAATCATTATTCTGCCTCGCGCGCCGCGATTCTAAGGATCGCATAAGCGGCGGCAGCGCGTACATCAGCGCCGGCGGGGCTTTGTGCGTCATAAAGACCATTATTGTGTTCATTGTTCAGGTATGCAGAAAGAATGAGAAGGTGCTCGCAGGTGCCCTGTTCTGCCAGTGCCTGTGCCAGTTCGATCCGCTGACTGGCGTTGAATTGCTCCCAGTGATCCTGCATTTTCGTTTTTATTTTTTTGAACAGTTCTTCATTGCCTCCGGTATACGTTACAAAAGCCGTATACAGCAGGTTGTTGCGTAATCCGCCGGAAACGGGTTCTTTCATGGCCCTTTCTGCAAATGAATGCCATTCGCCCGGGTTCAGGTCCTTTGATTTTAGCAATACATACGCACTTATTTTCCGGATGATGGAATCTTCGTCACTAAATGCCATTTCGATAAACCGGCGCTTGTTCTTTTCCTCCAGTTCTTTTGAAGTATAAGAAGTGGCCCATAACGTATAGGTCTGAAGGATGCGGCTGGTATCTTCCAGTGCAGCATCGGTGGCATCCGGGTACTGCTGCACCGGGGAGGTCTTCAGCTTGGCAAGTGTTTCTGCTGCGTGGATGCGGTCGGGGGCCGTGGTATCCCCGAAAATGCTGAGCACGTTGTTCAGCCATTGTTTTTTCTTTTCCGGATCCGAGGCTGTCTGATACAGTACTCTTGAAATACCGATGCGGTATTTCGGCTCCTGCTGATACGACGCGTATTCTGCCTGGTAGGCCTGTTCCACTTCGCGAATGTCCTGCTGCAGCCAGATAAGGTATTCAGCCGCGTGGACCTTCACCCACAGGGTATTGTTTTTTAATACGGCGCGCAGTTCATGCAGCGCCTGGTCTTTTAATGGTTGGTCGATGGTACAGGATGGCATACAGGAATTATTAAGAATGGCAAGCAGGCAAATAGTAATAAAAACCTTCATTGACTTTAATTTGATGAGGAACGGGTACGTGCGTAGAAACCTTTGATCATAAACAGCAGCAGGGCACAAAGGATCATAGTGATACCTGCTATTTTAAATAATACCTGGGTGTTTACCGAAGCATCCCTTAGAATACCTCCGGCGTAAATGCCCAGTCCGCCTACAATACAGGCGAACATATTCAGTATGCCATAGCCCGTAGCCCGGTATTTTTCGTCCGAGACCATACAAAGAATGGGCATGAGGTTGGTATCCGTAAACGTACGGGTAAGTGCGTATACCATAAAGCCTCCGATGGCAAGGGCCATTATGCTGGTGGAGCCAGCTATAAATGCTGCAGGCGCTGCGATCAGTAAACCCACGGCAGGAAGCAGGATGCGCGCATAGTTGTTTTTCCGGTGCCAGCGGTCTGCCAGGATACCGCCTAAAATAACTCCGACAAAGCTAAAAGGGTAGACATACCAGGTGGCATAGACGCCTGCCATGGTTTGCGAAAGATTGAAGTGCTCTTTATAATAAGTGGGCAGCCAGCCTACGATCATCCATCCCACAACGCCCAGCAGTCCCCAGAAAATGACCAGCAGGATAAAATTGCGGCCT
Organism: Niabella beijingensis; assembly: GCF_020034665.1. Lineage (NCBI taxonomy): Bacteria > Pseudomonadati > Bacteroidota > Chitinophagia > Chitinophagales > Chitinophagaceae > Niabella > Niabella beijingensis. The sequence goes on from NZ_JAIQDI010000002.1 coordinate 555,844, forward strand.
TTAAAAAGCACGTTGATGCCATCGAGGAAGCTGATCTTCTGCGCGGCGCTCCCCCGATCGTCAGGTGTCGTGCTTCTGCGGTCGGGAGTATCTTTTAATGTAAAAAACATAACCACTGCGTAGAGGATCCCGAATGCGCCAAAAACGGTGAAGGCATCGCTCCAGTGATGATTCTCTGCGATCCATCCCCCCAGGAATCCCATCGACTGGCCGATCATGATGCCGCCGTTATGAACACCGGTGGCCAGTGAGCGGGTATTGCCGCGGTGATAGTCGGAGATCAGCGCCAGTGCAGCGGGGATATAACAGGCCTCGCTGATCCCCATCAATGCGCGGGTGGCCAGCAATTGTTCAAAATTTTGTGCATGAGCAGTGAGCCAGGTTACAGCCGACCAGATAAAAAGACTGACAATGATTACCCTGCTGCGGCTGAACCGGTCGGCAAGGTATCCTGCATAAGGACTCAGCAATCCGTATACCCATAAAAAAACAGAGGTCAGCAATCCGAACTGTGCATCGGTCATGGGAATGGCTTCAACGATGGAGCCGCGCATGGTGGTCAGCATGATGCGGTCGAGATAATTCAAAAAGCCGACGACAAATAAAAGAAGAACAGTAAGCCAGGCGCCACGCAGGGGTTTGATATGCTGCTTTAGATCGTTATTGATAATCATCGGACCGAAGATAGTTCCTACAAGATAACAATCTTGTTACTTTTTTTTTCGATTGTGGTATTATATTTCAAAGGAATGGATGTGAGAGACTCCGGAATTGGGAACTGAGATTTGAGATGGCAGCAGTCTGCTTTAATTGCCGTGTCCTGAAAAAACCGGACAGGACTCTCAATGCCGGAGTCTGATAGTTGGAAGTTAAGATCTGAGAACCGGGAGCCGGGCGTCGAGACCTGCAGTGCTGCCTCAGGTCTGATAGCTGACCGCTGCCAGCTGAAAGCCGGGATTTGACAGTGAAGCAGCAGGTACCGTCTCAACTCTCAAATCTGAGATCTCAATTCTCAAATCTCACCGCTCCCTCAAAGTATAAAAATATTAATAGTACAAAAAATAGTACTGCATATACCGTTCAGGCTGGTCTAAATTTGAATTTATCTGATATCAAAAAATTGCATTATGAATACAACAGATTATGCCTCTGTAAAAAAAGCGTATGACCACGACGGATATGCCTTCCTTCCTGCCTTTTTGAGCGAGGAGGAGATCACCAGGATCAGAGAGGAGCTCAACACCTTTATCGCACAGCAGGTTCCCGGAATGCCGCCCGGTTATGTTTTTTACGAAGATAAGAGCGACCCTGCCACACTGAAACAACTCCAGGATATGCACCGCTACAGTCCTTTTTTTGAAAAAATGCTGGAAGGGAGCCGGTTTGAGGAACTGGCTGCCGTATTGCTGGACGATACGGCGGTTCCGAAAAATATCGAATACTTCAATAAGCCTGCGCACATCGGCAAGGCAACACCACCGCACCAGGATGGATATTATTTTATGCTGAAGCCGGTAAAGGCCATTACAATGTGGCTGGCGCTGGAACCTGCCGATGAAACCAATGGTTGCGTACGCTATATAAAAGGATCGCATTTAAAACCCATGCGCCCGCACGGACGTACACAAACACTGGGGTTTTCCCAGGGCATCACCGATTATTCGGAACAGGATAAAACAGAAGAAGTGTTTTTCCCGGCAAAGGCGGGAGATTTGCTGGTTCATGATGCCATGACCATTCACCGTACCGATCCGAATGGAAGTGCCCGCTCCAGGAAGGCACTGGGGTTTATTTATTTCGGAGCCTCTGCAAAAGAAGACCTGGAGGCTAAAGCAGCCTACCAGCAACGATTGCATGAAGAACGGTTTGAAAAAAATGAAAAATAATTTTCGCCTGTTGCAGCTGTTGCGGGGTACCACGCGGTATCTCAGTAATGATCTTTTTGCAGCTTTCGCTATAATGGTTGTTTTTTTACTGACTGTTTTTGGTGCAGGTGCACAGCAGGTCCATCGTGTGACTGCTGTTAAAAACCGGCTTCAGCCATTGACTGCGGAAGCAGTGAATATCCGCGGGTATCTCGGTGAGAAAATTGAATTGTGCATCCGGAACCGCGTTCAGCTGCAGCCTGCAGGCCCTTTCCTCCGGATATTTAAAACCAGGAACCTTGATCCGGGTGGCTATTGGGGTGAGTTCATTGGCAAGTGGGCGGCAGCAGCAGCGCTGGCCTGCCGGTACCAGTCCAATCCTGCATTAAAAGAGAAAGCCCGTGTGGCGATGGATGAGTTGATCCGGACACCTTCTGAGAACGGATATATTTCTACCTATAATGCCGGAGACGCATTTACAGTATGGGACATCTGGATACAGAAATATGTGCTGCTCGGACTGATCGCTCAGTATGAAGTAACCGGTAACCGGCAGTATCTCGGGGCGGCGCAGAAAAGTGCCGGCTATCTGCTGAATAAAACCGGACCGGGGAAAATTAGCCTCGAAGCATATGGCCCGCCTTTTCATAAAGGAGGGGTGAACTTTTCTATCCTGGAACCAATGGTGCTGTTGTATGAATATACGGGCGACAGCAAATACCTGCAATACAGTAAATATATTGTGGCATCCTGGAGCAGGCCCGGAAAATATTCCCCGAAAGGGCTGCGGTTGATCGAAAATGCGGAAGCCGGTTTGCTGCCGGTGCAGTACGAGGTACGCCATGCGTACACACTCATGTCCGACTTCGAAGGATTATGCGAGCTTTACCGGGCCACCGGTCACCGGCGCTATCTGGAAGCCTGTATCCGGTTTGCCCGTGCGGTTGAGCGTTATGAACTGATGATCACCGGAACGGTATCCAATCATGAAATGTGGTACAATGGCGCGTTATCGCAAACAGGTACGCTGGAGCAGCCTAACGAAACCTGCGCAACAGTTACCTGGATGAAACTTTGTTATCAGCTGCTGCGTCTTACCGGCGATCCGCACTGGGCCAATAACATGGAAACGTCGTTGTACAACGGGCTGCTGGGTGCCATGATGCCCAGGGGCGAATGGTGGGCCTATCATTCCCAGCTGAACGGACAACGGATGCCCAGCCGTGTACAGGGTTGCGATATCAGCTGCTGTGTCTCCAGCGGGCCCAGAGGCCTGCTGATCACACCGGAATGGGCCGCGATGAAAACCCCCGGCGGCGGACTTACGATCAACCTCTACAATGCTGGCTCCATTGACCATCGTATGCCGAACGGACAGTTGATACAAATCAAAGAAGAGACGGATTATCCGGTATCGGGTCTTGTACGGTTTACGGTTCATACGTCACAACCGGCCACCTTACAGTTGGCACTGCGTATACCAGCCTGGAGCAAAAAGACAAAACTAAAAATAAATGGCCGGGCCGTTCACGTCGAAGCTGGCGCATATGCTGTTCTCAACCGTACCTGGAAGCAGGGGATCAGGTTGAACTGGAACTGGACATCCGCGGCCGCATTGTACATGCCCCGGGCGGCACAGAACAGGCCGTGGTACGTGGTCCGGTGGTACTGGCTTTGGACAACCGCCTGGTACAGGAACAGGATACTGCCATATGGCTGATCCCCGACTCCCGCCATTTTGAACTATTCCCCAATAATCCGAAATACCGGTTCATAGGTCCCGTACATGATTTTGACAGCCGTAAAAGGGACGTATATATTGATCTGAAAGCAGTAGCGGTGCCGGATAAAAATATCCGGATGGCCTTTGAAGTGCCCTTTACAGATCGCCCGGTGTTTCATATTCACCGGGAAAAAAAGATCATTATGTGCGACTATGCTTCTGCCGGCAATCAATGGAACGATTCGAACTTTTACCGGGTCTGGCTGCCACAGCCCCTCTATATGGGTAATATGTACGCACGAAATACATGGAAACTGATGGGCTATGGTCTGAAAGCTCCGGTAAAAGTACCTCAATACATTACCAAAGCACTGCAGCAGGAATGATACTGCCTGGGTTTACCGGATCCTTGCCTCAAAATTGCTGTTTGTTTATATGATTTTCAGTCTTATTATTTAATGTGCTGATCTTTAGTATGCTGCCCGCGATTCTGAGCGGCGGGAACAGGAGCGCCCTTGTCTTTTATGATGACAGGGATTTTGCTTTTCGGGCTACACCCCGCCTGATATATGCCTGTTTGTTAAAAAAATAATTTAGCCGACCCCTACCATCGGTCATTTTGCGGATATACTATGATAGATGGAAAATAAAGAACTGTTACGGCTGATCGAAAAGTTAAAGGCAAAACGGATCGATGCAGGGGAGCTTTCCAGGTTAAAACAGCTGTTGTCAGAAACCGACGCTGCGAAAGAACTATTGTCGGATATGCAGCAGGTCTTCAGGGAGCTGGAACTGCAGCAGGAGGAGTTGCCGGTATTTCCCCGGCAGGAGCAGGTAAAAGCGCGCCTGCTGCATGAGCTGCAAACCGTAAAGCCTTCGTCGGAGAAACGGAGAAGATTATGGCCGGCTGTTGCTGTCGTGGCCGCGGCTCTTATAATGGCCGGTGTTCTGCTGCTTTATAAAAAACGGGAGGCTGCTTCTCCCGGTATCACCTGGCAAACAGTTGAAACAAAGCATGGAGAACGTAAAAAGGTAACATTGAGCGACGGAAGCTCGATTCTACTGAATGGAAATTCAATACTTCAATATCCCCTGGAAGATCTGGAGAATATGCGGGTTGTGAAGCTGCAAGGTGAAGGCTTTTTTGAAATAGCAAAGGATACCACCCGGCCGTTTTACGTAGCCGCTTCAGATTTTGTAACGCGGGTTGTAGGCACATCGTTCAATATTGATTCCAGGATCGAAAAGACCGTAGAGGTGAATACAGGGAAGGTGAATGTGTTCGCGCTTGATGGGGTTCAGTTCCAATCCCGGCTGGAGCATATCCGTACAAACCAGCAGGGTTTCCAGCAACAAATTGATCAGATCAGTTTTAATAAGGCGATCCTTGAAAAGGGGCAAAAGGCCCGGCTAACAGGAAACACCTGGACCGTCTTCAGTTTTAATACCAAAAACTGGCACGACAATGAGCTGGTATACCTGAATGAACCGCTGCGTCAGGTTGCTGAAAAAGCCTATCGTTTTTATGGCGATTCCATTTATGTAAGTCCCGGGCTTTCCAATGCCCGGATCACCATTACTTTCAGAAATAAGGATGCAGAGCAGGTAGTAAAAACACTAAGCGAAATAACCAACGGAAAATTGATAAAAGATAAAAAAAGCAATGTATGGAAGATCCTGAATGAATAAACCATCCCCCAAAAAAAACCAGAAGTGCCAAGGCACTTCCGGCGATGTTTGATCGTGTCTTCAGTCGGCCTGAGAAACTTCCTGAGACACGCTGACGTATTAACAAAGTATCACCTTTATTAACAATGCAAAGATGCGAAAAAAAAGACTTACTTACTCTATCCAAAACCTCAAACAGATTATGCGCATTTCGTTTATGCTATGGGCGTTTCTTTTTACCACCTGTATCGTTCTTGCCAGCAATAGCAGCTACGGACAAAAGGAGCTGGAGCGGACCATTCATGTTAATTTCAGTAATATCAGTCTGCAGCAGGCGCTTGAGAAATTACAGACCGACTACCAGATACCGCTGGCTTACAATAACAATGAAGTTTTTCTGAAAGCCCGGGTGAACTATACGGCCACAAAGCCGGCAAAAGTTATACTGGCCGACCTGTTAAAAAACCACAACATGACTTTTGAGTTGCGACACGACTTTGTCCGTATCATACGCCGCCAAACGCCGGGCCGGCCGGCCTTTTCACAGGATCGCGAAATCACCGGTACCGTCGTTAACAGGGCGGGAGAGCCCCTGGCCGGTGTTTCTGTTTTTGTAAAAGATAAACCGGGCACCGGAACCACCACCGATATCAACGGGAAGTTTGTACTGGTGGTGCCTTCTTCAGCAACGCTCGTATTCCAGATCGTATCCTACAAACCGGTAGAAGTGGTGGTGGGCGCCCAGCGCTCGTTACAGGTAACAATGGAGCTTACAGAAAAGGGCCTGGATGAAGTAGTGGTAGTAGGTTTCGGAACACAGAAAAAGATAAGCCTTGTAGGGGCGCAGTCGACTGTAAAAGCAAAAGATCTTCAGATCCCGGTCGCCAACCTTTCCAATGCGTTATCCGGACGTATTGCAGGTGTGGTTTCCGTACAACGTACCGGGGAGCCGGGGTTTGATGATGCCAGCATCTGGATCCGCGGTATCTCCACCTTCAGCCAGGGACTGAGCGCACCACTGGTGCTGGTAGACGGCACACCACGCAAAATGGCGAATGTTGATCCGGAAGATATTGAGAGTTTCACCGTCCTGAAAGACGCCTCCGCAACCGCGGTTTACGGGGTACGGGGTGCTAATGGGGTGGTGATCATCAAAACAAAAAGCGGGCGTACCGGGCGTCCGAAATTTAACTTCCGGTATTATGAAGGCATTACCGAGTTCACCAAACTTCCGGAGTTCGCAGATGGGATCACTTATATGCAGATGTCCAACGAAGCATTGACCAACCGTGGTGCGAACCCCCTCTACAGTGAAGAGCGGATTCAGAAAACAGCCGGTGGGGAAGATCCTTATCTTTACCCGAATGTTGATTGGATGGCCACCCTGTTCAACAGACACGGGTACCAGCGGCGCGGTAACCTCAATATCAATGGAGGATCCGACCTGACAACCTATTATGTAGGGATCAGCTATTTTGATGAAAAGGGATTGTACAAACAGGATGACCTGGTAAAGTACAATCAGCAGGTGGGTTACAAACGTTATAATCTTACCTCCAACCTTACTGTTAAGCCATCTCAGCTTGCAAAGATAGAATTGGGGATCCAGGGGTATCTTGCCAACGCCAACTACCCCGCAACCGCACAGGCCGATATTTTTGAAGGGGCCTGGTTTATGACACCGGTTGTGCATCCCCCGATGTTTGAAAATGGCACAGTACCCGATCAACGGGCCGGGTCGCTGCAAAATCCGTATGCCATGCTTACCCAGACGGGTTATGCCAACCAGTGGCGCAACCAGCTTTTTTCAAATTTACGGGCAACCCATGACCTGCCGTTTATCACAAAAGGATTGTCTGCCACAGCGATGTTTTCGTTTGATGTGTACAACTACACCAGCATGCGGAGAACAAAACGGCCCGATACATTTCTCGCCACGGGAAGGGATGAGAACGGAGAAATGCAATACGAACAAACCTATGTGGGAGAGCGCTTCTTAAGTTTCAGCCGCAACAGCATCGGGGAACGGACCATGTATGTTGAAGCAGCCCTGAACTATAACCGCTCTTTCAGCAAACATAATACAACAGGGATGTTGTTGTTTAATAAAAGCGACCGGCTGGATGCACAGGCAACTAATTTTATCAACTCGCTTCCTTACCGCTACCTGGGGCTTTCCGGCCGTGCTACCTATAACTACGACAGCCGTTATTTCGGGGAATTCAATTTCGGCTATAACGGATCCGAAAACTTTGCGCCTGAAAGCCGGTTCGGCTTCTTTCCCTCTGTGGGCCTGGCCTGGGTTGTCAGCGAAGAGCCCTTTTTTGGTGATCTGAAGGAGCACCTGCCCCTGGCCAAGATTCGGTTCTCGCATGGTAAGGTAGGCAACAGTAATATTGAGGGCGACCGCCGCTTTGCCTATATCTCGACAGTTGAAGGTACCACGGGGTACGAATTCGGAAAGGGCAGAAACAATACGTTCCCGGGTTACAATATAGGAGAATATGGCGTTAATGTTACCTGGGAAACGGCCATTAAAACCAACCTGGGTATCGATCTCCAAACAAGGAACAATGCCCTCATTTTCCAGTTTGATTTATTTAAGGAACGCCGCGAAGGGATCTTCCTCCGGCGGGGCAATGTTCCCGGCTACGTAGGACTGCAAAAAGCACCTTACGGGAACCTGGGTATCATCGAAAATAAAGGATTCGACGGTTCGCTTACCTATTCAAAAAAGATCGGTGATTTCTCTTTCCAGGTGCTGGGCAACCTGACCTATAACCGGAATAATATTATTGAAAATGACCAACCCGCTCCGTTATATCCCTGGCTGGACCAGCGCGGGCATAAAGTAGGACAACGCTGGGGACTGAATGCGCTCGGCCTGTTCGAATCGGAAGATGAGATCGCCAATGGCCCGCTGCACCCGGGCCTGGTGAAGCCCGGAGACATCCGGTTCCAGGATGTGAACGGCGACGGGAAAATAGATGACTTCGATAAAATACCCATCGGATACGGCACTATTCCCGAACTCGTTTATGGATTTGGCCTTTCGGTTTCCTACGGAAATTTTTCAGTATCCTCCCTTTTCCAGGGTGTGGGCAATGTAGACATCCTGATGAATGGCGAAGGACTGATGCCCTTCTCGGTTTCTATGAGCAGGGGAAACCTGCTGAGTAATATTGAAGACCGCTGGACCATCGACAATCCCCGGCAGGATGCTTTTTATCCCCGTTTGTCCGACGGCAGCCCTAACGGGAATTATAATACCAGCACCTGGTGGCTGAAGAATGGCCGTTACCTGCGTTTAAAGGACCTGCAGGCGTCGTATAAGCTGCCGGAGCGGCTCATTAAACCGGCTGGCCTGTCCGGCGCCAGCATCTTCTTTGCCGGATACAACCTGGTTACCTGGAGTCCGTTCCGGTTCTGGGACGTGGAGCTGGGCGACGGCCGCGGCACACGGTACCCCAATTTAAAAACCTATTCTGTTGGCATCAACGTTAATTTTTAAGCATTACAAATATGAGCTCACTATATAATTATCTTTTAAAAATCCTGATGATAGCAGGTATCGCTGCATTGAGCGCCGGCTGCTCAAAAAAATTCCTGGACCAGGTACCTGACGACATGTTGACCGTAGAAGAGGTCTTTAACCGACGCGATCTTTCCGAGGCATGGCTGGCCAATACCTATAATTATATACGGGATGAAGCACACCGTACCAATGATACGCCCTGGGATGTTTTGTCAGATGATTGCGATGTGTCGCAGCGGAACGCACCCTACCGGGTAAACCTGGGCAACTGGAATGCTTCTTCCAACTACTGGAATTTTTGGGATCACTATTATAAAGGCATTCGTACGGCCACTACCTTCATCAATCACATTGATGGCAACCAGGAAATACTGAAAGAGCGTGAGGGTGCTGCGCTGATCAAACGAAGAAAGGCAGAGGCCCGGTTTCTGAGAGCCTTCTTTTATTCCGAGCTCCTGAAACAATATGGCCCGTTCATTATTCTGGGTGACGAAGAAATTGACCCGGATCTGCCCCTGACCGATCCTGCTATGCAAATGGCCCGGTCATCCTATGATGAATGTGTGGAGTATATTATCGCGGAATTGAATCAGGCGGAAACGGATCTGGATGTTGAACATTATTACAATGGCGATGCCGTACTGGAAAATGATATGGGCCGTGCCAGCAAACTGCTTTGCAAGGCAATAAAAAGCAAACTGCTGCTGTATGCCGCCAGTCCGTTGGTAAACGGAAATACCGAGTATGCCGGCTTTAAGAACCATGATGGCAAGGCCCTCATCAATACCACGTATGATGTGAGCAAATGGGCGAGGGCTGCAGAAGCGGCAAAAGCGGTCATCGACTATGCCGAAACATCGGGGAAGTTGGGACTTTATAAAAAATATACCAATGGGGTGCTGGATCCCTATCTTTCTTACAGGGATGCGTTCCTCGACTCCTGGAACATTGAATGGATCCTGGCCCGGGACAAGAATAACCTGAGCAGTTACCAGCGGTCGTCCACGCCCCGGTTAGCCAATGGTTATGCATCGATGGGGCCCACACAGCAATTGATTGATGCCTACAGGATGGCAAACGGCGAGAGCCCGGTCCTGCGGTACAACAGTGATGGCAGCCCGGTTATCAACAGCGCCAGCGGTTATTCGGAGACAGGTTTTTCCAGTTACCGCGCCCCGGGATCAACACGCTCTAAAAATACGTTCAATATGTATATCAACCGGGAACCCCGCTTTTACGCCACTGTTACCTATAGCGGCAGCGACTGGATCAACACCACTTCCAGCCTGGGGGTACGGGAAATAGAACTGTACTATACCGGGGAATCGGGCAAAGGAGGCTCACATGATTATTCGGAAACCGGTTATATTTTCCGGAAAAATATTTCACCAACCTACCATCCCACGCAGAACAATGTTGCCCGGCCTTTTGTGATGATGCGGTATGCAGAAATACTGCTGAACTACGTGGAAGCGCTCAACGAAGCGCAGCCGTCTCATCCCGATGTGCTGAAATATCTGAACCAGGTGCGTGAACGTGGCGGGTTGCCGGCATTGGCGGGTTTGGATCAGGCGGAGTTGCGCCGGCAGATCCGTACAGAACGGCGTATTGAACTAACCATGGAACAACTTCGGTACTTCGATACGCGACGCTGGAAAATTGCGGAACAAACCGATGCAGGAGCTTTCTATGGAATGAACGTAGAAGGAGGTACTTCAAATTCGGACCTTAACTTTTTTAAGAGGACCCGGTTTGAAACAAGGGTTTTCAGGAAAAGTTTCTATTTTTTTCCCATTCCGCAAACTGAAGTTCAGCGAAATCCCAACCTGGTGCAGAATCCCGGCTGGTAATCTTTATTATCCATTTAATGAAATGATACAATGACAAATAAAATCATAACAACGCCCCGGTTCTTAACCGCCGTTGGTTTATTGGCAATATGCCTGTTGCTGCAATATTGTAAGAAACCCGCGTTTGAGGTGGGTGACCCCGCCACCTATGCGCACGTGTTTATGCCGCTTGCGGGCAACGGGGCGGTAACAAAAAGCCTCCCGATCAAAGATGAATGGGTTCGTTCCCCTCTTGGAGTAGGGTATGGAGGTCCTGCGGAGCTGGATGCCGCCATCGATATCACCCTGACGATCGATGAAACAGTGATTGCTGCATACAATGAGCAAAACAATACCAGCTACGAGCTGCCGCCGGCAGGAAGCTACCGGCTGAGTGGTGACCAGGTACAGATCCCTTCGGGAAAAAACGGGAGTAATTCGGTAGCATTGGAGATCAACCCGCTGAAGCTTGGCGGCACCCGGTCCTATCTCATTCCTGTCAGTATTAAAACGGTCAGTGCCGATCTTTCAGTAGCACCGGGGATGAAAACCGCTTATTTTATTGTGAACGGATTTTATGAAACCAATCCCTTTACACCTTATCCGGTTACTGACTGGGAAATAGCGGATTATTCGGATGATGACTACGATGCCATTGGCGGCCGTGCTCCTTATTGCATCGACGGTGATGTGAACACCTGCTGGCTGTCTACCTACCGGCGGGTCAATGGCTGGCGCCCGGGGCACCCTCATTATGTAACAATCGATATGCAAACAAACCATACCCTGCATGGCATTAAGCTTTACGGACGCCGGGGTGCTTCTTTTGCGTATCTGTTCCCAAAGAATGTACAGATCGAAACAAGTGAAGATGGCACCAGCTGGAGCACGGCCGGTATTTTTACAATAGCGGCGTCTTCTGATGAAACGGCGGCAACGATGTATTTTGAGAAAAGTGTCACCGGTCGTTATACGAAGGTGACGGTCTTAAGCAGCGCCACCGGCGGCGAAACCACGGCTGTTGCGGAAATAGAAGCATTTTGATAAACGGGGGGCATGATGCCCTGGATGGAATGATCGAACAATGACTATGACTGGAAAAAAATATATGTATGTCCTTTTTTTCTTTTTATGCGCCTGCAGCAAAGAAAAAAAGGAAGCTCCGGAAGTGGATCCGCCGGAGCAAAAAGAAGTTACTGTAAAGACAATGACCTATAATATTTACGGCGCGCGCAGCGGCGGTATCCCCGATCTGCAGGCCATTGCCGATGTCATTAAACGGGCAAACCCGGAACTGGTTGCATTGCAGGAGGTGGATAAATTCACCACACGCAATGCGAAGAACGGCGATATCGCCAGGGAGCTGGCCCGGCTTACGGATATGGACTATTTTTTTGCCAAGGCAATCGATACGTATGGTGGAGAGTATGGTGATGCGGTGTTGTCTAAACTGCCGGTGAAAGAAAAAAAAGCCTACAACCTGGAGGTCGATCCTGCCCTTGGGGGAGAACGGAGATCTGTTGCCCGGATCCTGGTGGAAAAGGATGGCAAACCGTTCTATTTTATCAGCACCCATTTTGACCATCTGAGCGACGAACGCAACCGTCTCCGGCAGGCACAGGATTTTGTGGCACTTGTCAGGACTTTTGACAAGCCGGTTATTGTGGGGGCCGATTTCAATGCTTTACCCGCTTCCAATACGATCGGAATGCTCCGCGGCTATTTCTCATTGGGCTGTCTGAACGGGGACTGTACGCAGCCTACCTTTTCCACTACGAATCCCAACCGGACGATCGATTATCTGATCTATGCCCCGCTGAACGCGTTCACCGTCAAATTATACAGTGTTTACGATTGGGCGAATAAAGAATCGGATCATTTCCCGGTGCAGGCAACTTTTACCGTTAAATAGCCCGTTTTACTTTTAGCAGGCGGGACGCTGACGGGTTAGACACCCATGCACACAGAAAGAACAAGGAGTTTCATAACAATATCATGCTCCCTGGCCAGGTAATCTTTCATCGATTTCATGGCCAGGGACATGTGTTCTTTTACCGTATTCGGTGAGATTTCCAGGAACCGGGCGATTTCCTTATGACTTAATCCTTCTTCCCTGCAAAGTTGAAAGATCCGTTTACGTTGAGGCGGAAGCTGCGCCAATGCCTGCTCGTACAGGGCGTTGTAGATGCCCGCCGGTTGCTCGGTCGGCGCGGCGGCAACACGTAAGGTCTCCCGGCGCTGTAAATCGGCCAGCGCATCCGCCGTTCTTGCCTGTTTCTTTAATTCTTTGAACACCACATTACGGGCAATGCGATATAAGTAGTTTTTTACAGGATATTCAGGTTTGACGCGTTCCCTTGATCTCCACAGATTGTAAAAGGTGTCGTGGACCATATCGGCAACAGTGTCCTGGTCCTGGATATACTTCTTGATAAAATTATAGAGCAGCGTCGAGTAACGTTCATAGATTTCCAAAAAAGCCTCGTGGTCACCATTGCTCAGTCGTATGTTAATTTGATATATCAGTTTGGATGGCATCTCAACTTATTCATTCATTGATGAAGGTAAAATCCTCCTGTTAACTCAATATTAAGGCTTCTTTAAACTACAAAACGCCAATGGACAGTTGCACCATGATTTTAGGCGGATCTTTTTTCTGAACCCCATATCCGTATTGATTTCTGAGCCCATTTTTCCTTATTTCAGGCAACGCTGAATCAATAATTTCTATCGTCTTGATGGTAACGCTGATGCGCTATCAATGGCTGTCTCGTTAATAGATCCGAAGGTACGGCATCCTGTTGTAAAATTGCCAAATTCATACGATAAGAAGGCGGCTGCTGATAAATGAAACCCTGACGCATTTACGGAGGGATGCGTGCGGAAACTGTATAAAGCTGGGTATGAATTTTTTGGAAGATGTGTAGCTGGCTTTATAAGGATCATGCTCGTTTTTGTTATGATGACCCGTAAGAAAGGCTGTTTTTTCCGGAACTCCGCTAAAAGAAAATACTATTACAATATCAAAAAGTATCAGCATGCTGAAGCCGGTTGAAGTACTTTTGAAGATGACGATAATGCCGTTTAACGAGATTAAGTAGTTGCATGAAAATAAAAGAGGTTACCACTGTTTTGCTTACGGGGCCCTGTACCCTGGATCCCTACCTGTCCGAAGCACGCAAACTGCGCAGTGCTGCATTTATAAAAATAGAAACAACGGAAGGACTCGTTGGTATTGGTGAAACGTATGGCGGTTATTTTTTCCCGGAATCGATACCGGCCATGGTGGATTTTTTTAAACCCATTTTGATCGGTGCAGATGCCGGCGATATCCGCACGCTGTGGCAGCGGATGTATCATTGCGGCAATTTCTGGTGCAGGGTGGGGTTGGGCGCTATTGCTCTTACCGGTATAGAGGCGGCGCTTTGGGATCTCAAAGGCAAGGAGGCCGGTGTGCCGGTATACCGGTTGCTGCAGGAAGAATATAAAAAAGATTTCCGGGAGACAAAACAACATGAAAAGCTTCCCTGTTATGCAACAGGAGGCCCCAGCAATTATCCGTTGGATAAACTCGCAGGGAAAATTGACTACTATTGCTCGCTGGGATTTAAAGGAGTGAAAGTGGGAGCCGGCGCGTATTACAAGGACCGCGGTTCCGAAATTTCCGGTGAGCCCGAAGCCGCGGCAGCGTTTGAAGCCGCCAAACTCCGTTTTATACGTGAACGGTTTGGAAAAGAGCTGTGGCTGATGCTGGACGCACATATGGGTAATCATACGGCGGCTACCTGGAACCTGGAGACCGCCTTGGCAGTGGCGAAGGCCGTGGAGCCGGAGGAGCTGTTCTTTCTGGAAGAACCGTTGCATTATACGCGGCCCGACTGGTATGCGGAACTGTGCCGCAATACAAAAACACGTATTGCCGGAGGCGAATGCCTTACTGCCGCCAGCGAATGGCAGACGTTTACCGATATGGATTGCTTCCATATCGGGCAGCCGGATGCCGCCTTTGTATCCGGGTTGGGGCCGTTCATGGAAATTGCAGCGCGTCTTTCTGCAAAGAATAAAAGTATTGCGCCCCATGCCTGGGGCGCCGGGGCTGCGCAAATGCAGAACATTCATTGCGGTTTCGCCTGTTCCAATACCGTAATGCTGGAAGTAGCTCCTGCTTATGGTCCGTTGCACAGCGAGCTGATCCGGGATAGTCTCTGTATAAAAGAGGGCTATGTGCTTCCCCCCGAAAAGCCCGGCCTGGGAATAGAACTGACGGATGCAACCATTGCACGTTTTCCGTTCGTTCCGGGGAGTGGGGAATTTAATAGTGTACCGGGAAAAATACTCACCACTTAACTGGACCGATATATGAAAATTCTGATCGATCTGCCCGTATATGAACCGCTGCTGAACCGGTTGCACGCGCTGGAAGGAGTGGAGGTAGTGGTGCTTGACCCGGCAACAGAAGCGCGGGAGCTTCCTGTGGATATGATCCGGGACGTTGACCTGCTGCTTTGCACCGTGCCGCCTTCCAACCATGCGGAAATGAAACAGCTGCAGCTGATACAGATCGCATCTGCAGGTTATACTCAACTTATTGGCCAGGGTTTTGTGCCGCGCGGTGTGCGCTGTTGCAATGCACTCGGCGTATTTGATGTGCCCATTGCAGAATGGAATATCGCCATGATGGTGCAGCTGGCAAGAAATATGAAAGGCATGCAGCAAAACCAGCGGCAAAAGATCTGGAACCGCTCGGCCCGTTTTCAGGAAGAGATCCGGGGGAAAGTGATAGGCTTGTGGGGCTATGGCGGTATCGGCCGCGAAACGGCGCGCCTGGCGAAAGCAATGGGACTCTCGGTGTTCGTATTAACCCGGGGAGGACTGAAACCCAGGATCAACACCTGGCATGTTCCGGGCACCGGCGACCCAGAAGGCCTGCTGCCCGACCGCACGTTTACTATGGAGGAAAAGGATCTGTTTTTGAGCGCCATTGATTTTTTGATCATGGCCATTCCTCAAACGGCCGGTACCGAAGGAATTGTAGGCGAAGCGGAACTGCGATTATTAAAGCCTTCGGCTTTTTTATTGAACCCTGCCCGGGGACCGCTGATCCGGGAAGCGGCACTTATCCGCGCGCTCCGGGAACAATGGTTTGCGGGGGCGGCCCTGGACACGCATTACTATTATCCGCTTCCGCCGGAGCATCCTTTGTGGGAGATGGACAATGTGATCCTTACACCTCATATCTCAGGATCCAGCGCCAGTCCGCATTTCCTGGAACGCGTATGGAATATCTTCTTTGAGAATGTACAGCGCTTCCGTGACCGGCGGCCATTATTAAATGAACTTTCCGCAGATGCGCTTCAGGGAAACTGATAGAAAATACAGATTTATGAAACCGTTCCTGATCATCATACGGGGTTATTTCCTGCTTTGCATTGTTACAGGAGGAAACAGCGGCTACGCGCAGCCGGCGCTCCCGTACGAAAACAGCATCCCTGCGGATGTGCAGCTGTTCTGGAAAAAGACAAGGGAGCAACTGGCCGCCATTCCGCAGGAAGCAGCCGTGGTGCCTGTGAACGAAGCATTGCCCTATAAAAAGTTTTTTATTACCGTAAAAAGCCTGGACAATGTGACGGTTGCAGGATATTTATCCATACCGGTCCGGGGAGAAGCCAGCGCCCGGCCCTGGCCCGTTCTGGTGACCACCTGCGGGTACAGCGGCAACGGACAGGGGGTGCAGCTGAGCGAATGCCAGCGGGGATATGCGGTACTGCAGGTATACCCCAGGGGGCAGGGCATTTCGGGTAATTACTTCACCATAAACAGCGATAAGCTGAGTACCGCTCTTGCCACGCCCCGGGGCTATTATTACCAGGGCGCTTATATGGACATCATCCGGATGATCGACTATGTGGTAACCCGGCCGGATATTGATACCACCCGGATCGCGATGGTAGGTACCAGTCAGGCCGGGGGTATCTCCCTCGCGGTAACGGCGTTGGATCCGCGTATAAAAACCGTGGTGGCGCATGTGCCGTTCTTATGCCATCTGAGAAAGGCGGCAACCCTTCCGTCGCTGGCAAAGACCCTGCTGGACCGCGCGGGCGCCAATAACGAAAAAGCATTCCGCACGCTGGATTATTTTGATCCCTATGTACTGGCGGATGCCATTCAGGTGCCGGCGTTCATAAGTGCAGGGGGTAAAGATCTGTTGTGCCCGGCATCAACGGTCAAAGACGTGTATGATAAAATAAAAAGCAAAAAAGAATACCAGTTCTATCCGGAGCTGCCCCATACCAGTTGTATGGATTCCTATGCACGTACCTGGGTGTTTTTAGACCGGTATCTGCTGAACCCTAAACAATAACAGAACCCGTGATCATCAGCCGGTACATACAAGCAATAAAGGAGCGGTATTATCTGCCGGGCATGGCATTAATGCTGGCAGTGTGCTGTCCGTTTTCCGGAAGCGGGCAATATTCTACGCGTCCCAATATCCTGCTGATCGTGTCGGAAGACCATGGTCCGCATTTATCCTGTTACGGCGACACCAATATCCGCACTCCGAACCTCGACCGGGTGGCGCAGCAGGGTATCCTGTTCCGGAATGCTTATGTTACCGAATCCGTATGCAGTCCTTCACGCAGCAGTATCCTTACCGGTTTGTATCCCCATCAGAGCGGACACCTGGGGCTGACCACACATGGCTTTCATTTTGTAGGGCCGGTTCAGACGGTCTACGCATTGTTAAAGCAGGCGGGGTACCGTACGGGTATGATCGGCAAGCTGCATCTGGAACCGGCATCGCTTTTTCCTATTGATGATCATCCGATCTCCGATCCGAACTACAATAAGAAAGGCCTGGAACGCTACGCTGCATATGCAGAGCGGTTCATGCAGGCGGCGGATACTCCGTTCTTTCTGATGGTGAATTTTCCGGATACCCACTGGCCGTACCAGGATGTGGTGGAAGGCCGTCCGCAGCAGCCGGTTACTGCAGATCAGGTGCGTTCCTTTCCCTATATCGGTTTTGACAACGAACGGATCCGGAACTATACAAAGAGCATTTATAATTGTATGTTGCGGCTGGATGAATGCGTAGGGGAACTGATGGAAAAATTAAACACTTCGGGAAAAGCGGCAAACACACTGATCATCTTCCTTTCGGATCATGGTGATGAAATGGCCCGCGGAAAATTTGATATTTATGAAGCCTCCAATAAAGTGCCGCTTATGGCGGTGTGGCCCGGGCGGATAAAGAAGGGCATTGAATCAAAGGCCCTGGTATCATCTGTAGACATCGTGCCGACAATTCTTGAACTGGCAGGGTTGCCTGCTGCTGAAAATCTTACAGGAAAAAGCCTGGTGCCCTTATTTGCCCGGCCGGCCGGGCCTTACAGGGAATATCTTTTCACGGAAAAGAATGCAGACCAGATCGGGATGTATTATCCCCGCAGGGCAGTTAGGGACAGGCGCTATAAGCTGATCTGTTCGTTGCTTGATGATGGCCGTGAAAATGAAGTGGCGGTGCAATACACACGCAATAGTAAAAAGCCGCGCACCGACGCCGTGGCCGGCTCGCCGACACGGGAGGAGCTGAAAAGCGCGCCCGATTCCATCCGGCAGGCATACCATGATTGGATCCGGCCGTCAAAGTTCCAGCTATACGACCTGGAAAAGGATCCCTTTGAGTTTCATGATCTTTCCGCAGATGTACGCTATACTGCGATTAAAGAGCGACTGACAGCGGCTCTTTTCCGGTGGCAGCAGGATACGGATGATCCGCTCCGGTTTCCGGATAAGCTAGCGAAGTTAACGCAGGAAAATGATACAATGAAGGTTGCAACCGAAATGCGTTGGCACTACCCGGAATATCTCTATAACAAAACCAGTGACGCCCGTAAAAAATGAAAACAGATAAATACGCTGGGGCGGTTCTCCGGCCGGCAACTGATCAGCGGAGCACTCCGGCTGGTGCTGCCGGTATACGGGCAGGAAATCCTGGAGTTGCAGAAAATATAAGGTGGCACAGATGATAAAAAATTATCGGTTGAAATATCATTATACATACAAACAAGATCAAAAACATGAATCAGCATCCATCCAGAAGAAGATTTTTAAGACAGACAGGAGTCATAATGGCCGGGATTCCTTTTGTCAATACCAGCCTGTTTCCGGGTAAGCAACAGGTGGCACGGGAGCATTGGGAACTGGCGCGTAATACGCCGCTTACCGTCCTTAGTGATAACCGCCTGAAATTTGAATACGGGGAGGAACGGATGGTGCTCGATGACGGACTGCAACCTTCCATGCTGATCACGCAGAGGAATACCATTGTGGTGCAATCCCAGAATCATAACAAACCGTTGCCGCAGAAGCGGATCTATTATCCTTTTGCAGTGGATACCGTGGTGTCGAGGGATATGGGCGCTACCTGGGAGAAAGTTCCCCTGCTTCCTGGTAAAAATGATATCAATATCGAGGGCGGGATCATCCAGCTGAAAGACGGAACCATCCTGGGGCTGGAAACCTATGTAACACCGGGCAGCAAGCCGGATACAGGAGAATCACTGCTGTTTTATTCTACAGATGATATGAAGACCATCAAGGGGCCGGTAACCGTTACGTTTGATATACCGGACGCCAATTTTTATGCATCTTCTGATGATGGCGGCCGTCCGCACATAGCCATGCGGCTGCACCGGAGGATCATTGAGCTGCCCAACGGGGACCTGATGACCACTATTTACGGATGGCAGAAAGGAGATAAAAGCCCATCTGATTATGAGGTGCGCATGATAAAAACAAGAGTAATGATCTTCCGGTCGTCCAACAAAGGAAGGCACTGGAAATATGTTTCAGCGATCACCACTATGCCCCAGGCGCAAACCGAAGGTTTTGGCGAACCGGTACTTAACCGGGTGAACAAGGGGAAATATGCGGGCCGCCTGATCTGTTTTATGCGTACGGGCAGGGAACTGTTTAAAGCCTATTCCGATAATGAAGGGAAAACCTGGAGCCGGCCGGAGCCCATTATGTTTGCAGACCGGGATGTATATGCTACTGAAAAATGGCGGGATCTGTTTAAGGACATAAAGCGAAAAGGCATTCCGGTTCCGGAGAATGCGATCGAGATCATCGGGGCAGTAGTGGACCCGGATCTCTGTGTATTGCGCAGCGGACTACTGGTGGCCGCATTTGGGATACGCATACCGGCAAAAGCCTGCTGGCAGAAGTTTGATCATCCCTGGAACGGAAATTACATTGCTGTAAGCAGCGACGGAGGCGATACCTGGAGTAATGTACAACAGCTTACCTCAGGCATTCCCACCACGCATTATATGGCGGTAGAGGAAACCAAAGAAGAGAATAAACTATTTGTGGTGTACGACTGGGGCTGGTGGGGATACAAGGGAGGGCGTTATACCTATGGCCGCACGGTAACCATCCGGAAGCAATAACCGGTTGTAGCGGTGATCTGATTTGCAGCAGCACCGGATTGTATTTACCGGCCGGTAATTTTCCTGAACCGGTGTGGATCCGCGTGGTATAAAAAATAGTTGAAACAAAAAATAATGCGTTAATGAATCGGAAACAGATCCGTAAGCGAATGTACGAATGCCTGCTCTGGATGACCGTATCCTGCGTCACACTTGCTGCTGCAGGACAACAGGCGATCGAAAAGATCGATGGTCCCGACGGGGGATGGCTCCTGCGTACGAGGTCTTCGGCCTATCAGCTGCTGATAACTGCCGATAAAAGAATCTATCCTGTTTATTACGGACCGCTGGCGCAGGCCGGTTATAAAAAAAGATCGGCGGTCTGGACCCAGGGAGTGGAGGAACTGCCGGTACGGGGCGGTTATCCCACAAAGACACCGCTGCTGGAAGTGGTCTTTAATGATCATGTGCGGGATGCCGATCTGGAATATGTATCGGGGGAAGCGATCACCCTGGAAGGCCGGCCGGTATTGAAACTCGTTGAAAAAGACCGCAGGTATCCCCTGCAGGTGACGGAATATATACGGGTGCTGGAAGAATATGATATCCTGGAAAAATGGATCGAAGTGACCAACACCGCAAAGAAAGGGGATATAAGAATACAGAACCTGTTATCCGGAAGCCTGTTCCTTCCTCCGGATGAATATGAGCTGACCCAGCTCTCAGGAATGGAGCTGGCAGAGTTCAAACCCTTCCGCTCCACGCTTACACCGGGCGTAAAGATCATCGAGAACAAATTGTTCAAATCAAACCGGAATATGCCCTGGTTCCTGGTACGCCCCAAAACGGCTGCAGCGGCAGATCTGGGGCCGGCCTGGTTTGGCGCTGTACATTACAGCGGTAACTGGAAACTGATCTTCGACAACCAGGTGGAACGCACCTATAACTCGGCGTTGCAGATACTGGGGGGGATCAATTTCTGGGATACTGAGTGGACATTAAAACCGGGAACATCTTTTGCCACCCCGAAATTTTCAATGGGGTTTACTGTAGGGGGTGAAGAGGGTGCTGCCCGGCAAAATGCGGCCTATATCAGAGAAACCATTCTGCCCGAAACCCACCGGAAATTACTGCGACCCGTATTGTTCAACAGCTGGTATGCCACTACGTATCATTTGAAAGAAGAAGAGCAGGTGGCAATGGCGAAGATCGCCGCGGATATGGGAGTGGAACTGTTTTGTATGGATGACGGCTGGTTTATGAACCGGAATAAAGGCGATGAAGGATTGGGCGACTGGGAAGTGGACCCTCAGAAATTTCCGAACGGGTTACAGCCGATGATCGATAAAGTACATGCCCTGGGCATGAAATTCGGGATCTGGGTAGAGCCGGAAAGCGTGGTGTTGAAAACCGCGCTGTATAAAAAACACCCGGACTGGGTCCTGCAATTCCCCGGCCGCAGGCAGGTGCCGGGACGTGTATTCCTGAACCTGGCGCGAGAAGATGTATACCAGTATTTGTACCGGTCGCTGAGCAAACTGCTTCGTGAAAACAAGATCGATTTTATAAAATGGGATCAGAATACGTATCTTTCGGATCCGGGCTGGGCGGCGGCTGCGCCCGAAATGCAGCTTGAAGTGCGGATCCGCTTCATCCGTAATGTTTACCGGCTGGTGGATGCATTGCGGAAGGAGTTCCCGGATGTGCTGTTTGAAAGTTGTGCCAGCGGCGGCGGACGTGTGGATCTGGGAATGCTGTCGCGGATGGATCAGGCCTGGACCAGCGACAACAGTACGGCAGTAGACCGGCTATTCATTCAATATGGATACCTGGCCGCATTGCCTGCCAACACTATGGTGTCCTGGGTGATCGAAGGCATCGCCAACCAGGTGCAGCTGAATCCGCCCTTATCGTATAAATTCGATGTGGCGATGAGTGGTGTGCTGGGCATCGGGTACGATATCCGGAAATGGACGGCAGCAGAACGCGCACTGGCGAAGCGCAAAATTGAAACGTATAAGCGCATCCGTCCGCTGGTACAGCAGGGTATTTTGTACCGGCTGGTATCACCGTATGTGCACAACCGCTGTGCATTACAATACAACAGCGGGGACAAAAATGCGGCTGCCGTGTTCTGTTATAATCTCGCGGTGTATGTATCCGGAGGTTATTCAAAGACGGCTGATCTGAAAGGAGCGCAGTACATCGACAACGGATCGACCGTGTTAAAATTAAAAGGGCTGGACCCCGCCAAACAGTACCGCATCCGCAAGCTGGGAATAACAGATGACGACGGAGCCGTGTACTCCGGCAGCTTTTTAATGGATGCGGGCATCCAGTGGCCGGTAAAGAATTCTTTTGAAAGTCAGGTGCTCCTGGCAGAAGCAATAAACTAAAAGGTATTTCAACGATGATTACCGGGCATTACTATCACCGCTATCAGGTACGGGAAAACTGGGGAACACCGGCCACGGGAACCTGTCCCGTAAAGGATTGTCATGAAATGGTTATAGATGCCAGGGGGCGCATCTTCCTGCTCACCAACGATACCGCCAATAACATACTTATCTATAACAAAGACGGGAACATCCTCGGTTACTGGGGGCAGGAGTATCCCGGTGCCCACGGTCTTACGATCCATGATGAAAATGGCACGCAGCGGCTTTATATCTGCGATATTGAGCGGCACCAGGTGATAAAAACGGATCTGAACGGACGCGTGCTGTTGGTAATCGGTTATCCGGAGGAAGCGGGCGTGTACCGGCAGGCCGCGGAGTTCTTACCCACAGAATCTGCGGTAGCACCCAATGGCGATATTTACATTACGGACGGGTACGGCTTGCAGTATGTTATCCAGTACGACAGCAGGGGAAACTATATCCGGCACTGGGGCGGGCGGGGACATCAGGAAGACCAGTTCGATTGTGCGCACGGGATCACCATTGATACCCGGAAGGGTGGTTCCAGCCTGCTGATCACTTCGAGAAATCACAATGCCTTTAAACGGTTTACCTTGGACGGACAATACCGGGAAACGATTTACTTGCCGGGATCTTTTGTTTGCAGACCGGTTATAAAAGAACAGTTCCTGTATGCAGCGGTGTTCCGGTCCGGATCCAACACCTTCTTTGGCTCCGGCTATATTACCATCCTTGATGTAAATGACCGCGTGGTGTCTACGCCGGGAGGATCACTGCCGGTATACAGGAACGGAAAACTGGAACCGCAATATAAAGAAGAAGCGGTATTTATTCACCCGCATGATGTATGTGTGGATGAAAATGAAAATGTGTATGTGTGCCAGTGGAATTCAGGACAAACCTATCCCATTCTTTTGGAGCGGGTATAATTAATCATAAACAGATGCAACCATTAAAAGCAAATGAAATCGTAGGAACCTGGGGTACGCTGTTGCTACCGATAGGGAACGATGACAGCATTGATCAGGAACTGCTGTCGTCTGAAATACAAACGTTGATCGCCGCAAAAGTAAATGGCATTTACTCCAATGGAACGGCGGGCGAATTTTATAACCAGACAGAGGAAGAATTTGAGCTGATCAGCCAACTGCTTGCCGATGCGTGCAACGCAGCAGAAATGCCTTTTCAGATCGGATGCAGCCACACAGGACCCAAACAAACCCTGGAACGCATTAAGCGGATACGGCCGCTGAAACCCGGTGCCATACAGGTGATCCTCTCCGATTGGTTTCCGCCATCCCGCCGGGAGATACTTAAATTCCTGGAAGGGGTTTGCAATGCTGCGGAAGATATCGGGATAGTATTGTATAACCCGCCACATGCAAAAGTGATACTGAGTCCTTCGGATTACGCTGCGATCTTAAAGGAGGGGATCCCGCTGGTAGGTTGTAAAACAGCCGGCGGTGATGCGCAATGGTATACGGCCATGAGTGCCCTTCAGGATTTCTCTGTGTTTATACCGGGACATCATCTTGCCACCGGCATCCGGCAGGGTGCTCACGGGTCCTATTCAAATGTTGCATGTCTGCACCCGGCCATAGCCCGGAGCTGGTATGAAGACATGAAAACAGATATGGAAAAAGCCTTGTTGTTTGAAGTGCGCATCCGGCAGTTTATGGAAAAGCATATCGTTCCGCTGATCAAAGAAGAAAAATATTCCAACCAGGCTGTTGATAAATTACTGGCCTGGATCACCGGCTGGGCTGCAATGCCTTTGCGGCTGCGGTGGCCCTACAGCAGCGTTACAGAAGAAGAGGCGCTGAGGGTACGGGATCATTGCCGCGACCTGCTTCCGGAGTTTTTCGAAACGGTAACCGCCTGATTTAAAATGAAACGGCAACCGATGAGGGATCAGGATAACCGGGAGCGCTGTTATTTTCGCACAGTTCTGTTGCTGCCTGCGGTGTTCCTGTTTTCCGGTTGTACTATGAATAATAAAATTCAGGTAAAAAAAGAAGCCGGCGCCGTTGTTGTGCCCTTTAATGATCCGCGCATCCGGTATGAAGGCCGCATTGATGAAAGTGATCCGCAGGCCGCCACGCTTTGCTGGTCGGGTACCAGCATGGAGATGACCTTCACCGGTACGGGTATCAGCGCTGTATTAAAGGACTACAGTGGTCAGAATTATTTTAATATAATCGTGGATGGTGACACTGCTGCCATCAAAAAGATCCGGATTGATAGCGTAAAAAAAAACTATATACTGGCGAAAGACCTGGCACCGGGAAAACATCATATACTACTTTTTAAACGTACGCAGATCAACAGGGAATACAACCGCGGGTATACAAAATTTTATGCGGTACAGTTGGCACCGGGCGGGATGCTGCTAAAGAATCCGCCGCGCTCAAAGCGGAAGATGGAGTTTTATGGGAACTCCGTTACTTGTGGCCATGCGGTGGAAGACAGCTCCGGCAGCGATTCGGGTGCCGGTATTTACGAAAACAATTACCGGTCCTATGCTGCCGTCACGGCTAGGCATTTTAATGCAAGATACCGTTGTATCGCAGAGAGCGGCATCGGGCTGCTATCTGGGTTCCGGAAGGAGCGGATGCCGGAGATTTATAACCGGATCAATCCTTTTGAGCCGGCGGTCCGCTGGGATTTTTCATTGTACCAGCCGGATGTGGTGGTGGTGAATTTATTGCAGAACGATGAAGCCGTGATCGGCAACCCGGAAAGCGAAGCGTTTCGCCGCTGGTTTGGAAACAACCCGCCGTCAGCTGATGCGATCATCCGCGCCTATGCCGGTTTTATCCGCAGTTTACGAAGACATTATCCCGCTGCGCATATTGTTTGTGTGCTGGGTAATATGGGCATTACCCGTCCCGGTTCACCCTGGCCCGGGTATGTGCAGGAGGCGGTTGCCACACTTGCAGATAAGAAAATATACACCCATTTCTTTCCCTATAAAGGCACTCCGGGCCATCCACTGATAAAAGAGCATGAAGCGATGGCGCAAAGCCTCATCCGGTTTATAAGTAAAACAACCGGATGGTAATTCAGGTGCGGAGCAATTAGGATCCGCTGTTAATGACCCCTTAAAAGAAAATACAAAAAAGCAACAGGATCGTATCATAATGCAGGATGTTTAAACTGTAATTTTCACTATCAATAACGGTTTAAAAAAAAGTGCATTATGACTGTATTTTATCGAATGGTGTACCGGCGGGTTGGTACCGGAAAAAAATGGAGGATCTCCGTACTGCTGGGAATCGTTGCATTTGCGTTTTCCGGGACGGCTTTTTCGCAGGTAACAGGTACTGTAAAGGATGGGAGAGGTATCTCCCTTCCCGGGATCACGGTAACGGAAAAAGGGACAACGCGTTCTGCGATGAGCGGCAGCAATGGAAAGTATTCCATAACGGTATCCGGTAAAGAAGATACGCTGCTGTTCACCGGTACAGGATATATGGCACAGGAAGTTCCTGTGGCCGGCAGAAGTATCATTGATGTAACGATGGAGGAACAGGTATCCCGGTTGGAAGAAGTGGTGGTGATCGGATACGGTTCCCAGTCGCGGGAAAAGCTTACCACCGCAGTGGCCAAGCTGGACAATAAAGTACTGCAGAATGCCACGTTTACCAATGTGGGCGCGGCACTTGAAGGAAATATACCGGGGCTCCAGGTACAATCCACCGGAGGAGGCCAACCGGGAGCGGCGCCGCGGATCATTTTGAGGGGAGGCACCTCCATCAATAACCCCAACGGAGCAGCCCCGCTGTACATCGTGGACGGCGTGATACGTCCGAACGGACTGAACGATGTCAATGCGCTTTCGATCGAATCGGTACAGGTACTGAAGGACGCAGCATCAACGGCCATCTATGGTGCGCGCGGATCAAATGGTGTGATCATTGTAACTACCAAAACAGGTAAGGCCAACCGTACATCGATCGGCTATTCCTTTAACGGATCCTTCGGAGAGCCCACCCGTTTGCTGAAATACGCAAATGCGGAGGATTACATTTATTATAACCGGTTGGGTACACAGGCCGCGGCAGCATATACGCCCAGTCTCATTACCCGGCTCGGACTGGCAAATGCCTCGGGTACAGGGAACGATCTTACCGATAAAACGCCGTATACCGTCATGTACCTGACACCCGAGAATGAATACAAACTGAAACAAGGATGGAAGAGTATGCCGGACCCGATCGACCCTACAAAGACACTGATCTATGATGATACCAATTACCAGGACCTGATCTACCGGAACGCGTATACTTACGATCACTACCTCGAAGCGTCGGGTGGCAACGACAGGGGCAGTTTCTACACAGGACTGGGGTATACACGTTCGGAAGGAACGGCAACGATTACCGACTACAACCGGCTTAGTTTTAATTTCAATGGCAGCTACCGCATCTTTGATAACCTGCGGATCAACGGCGGCGTACAGTACATCAACCGCAACAGCAAGACCATATCGAGTCTGGCCAATGTTTTTTACCGTTCCGCCTCACTTCCCGGTACGGCAAAATACCAGTTTGAAGACGGAACGATTGCACCCGGACAAAACCAGTCCATCGGTAATCCCGATTATTTTTTCAAAGGAGCTTATGCACCGAAGGGTAATTCGGAGTTTGAAACATCCACCTATCTGCTGGGAGCGAAATGGGACATCACCAGGGAATTATCCTTTGAACCCTTGCTTTCTTTAAATAAAGATATCGCACCCAGCTATAGTTTTCAACCGGCAGCATTGCTGAACGGGATCGGTCCGATGGTGACCACAAGGAACACTTCCTCCAGCATTACAAGGAATACACAATACCAGGCCGACGGGGTGTTGACCTACAAACATATCTTCGGTGGAAAACATAACCTGGAAGTAAAAGGAGGATTTTCTCACTACTTCAGAAGAAATACATTTTTTTCGGCAACCGGTCAGAATGCAGCCACAGACCTGATCCCAACGCTGAATAGTGCGGCATTGCCAACAGCAGTGAACAGTACGATCTCTGATCTTGCCATCCAGAGTCTGTTCTCACGGATCAATTATGACTATGAAGGCAAATACCTGCTGTCGATCAATGCGCGGTACGACGGAGCTTCCAATCTCGGCGAAAATAATAAGTTCGGTTTTTTCCCCGGCGTATCCGCGGGCTGGAATGTAGACCGTGAAAAATTCTTTGAGGGTATCGCCAAAGTACTGCAGTTGAAATTGCGCGCCAGCTATGGAGTGAACGGTAATATCTCCGGCCTGGGCGATTTTCAGCCCTATGGAAGCTATATCACTACCGGCGGTCTGTATGGCGGTCAGTCCATCATCAGGGCCGCGGATCTTCCCAACCAGGACCTGCAGTGGGAGCGTTCCAAGACCGTCGATATCGGTGCCGATATCGGTTTCTTTAACGGCCGGGCCAGTATTATTGTTGATTATTATAACCGGAAAACCGACAACCTGCTGACGACGGTAAGCCTGCCGGCATCTACCGGGTTCGCCAGTATCTTCACCAATTTGGGAAGCCTTCAGAATAAAGGATTTGAAATAGAACTGAACGGAAACGTGCTCCCGCCTTCCTCTGAATTCAGATGGAATGTTTCATTCAATGCAGCGCATACAACAAGGAAGATCCTGAAATTACCGGATAACGGTATTCCCCGCAACCGGGTAGGAGGCGAATATGTTTGGGATCCTTCCATCGGTGATTATGCCTATCTGGGCGGGCTGCAGGAAGGGGGACGCATCGGGGATATGTTTACCTATAAACAGATTGGAGTCTATGCAACCGATGAAGAAGCGGCAAAAGCGATACCTGATAATGTGCCCACCAATGCCAATAAATTCAAACGCGGCGGTGATGCGATCTGGCAGGACACGGATGGGAATGGGGTCATTGACAGCCGGGACCGCGTTTATATCGGTAACCCGTATCCTTCCTGGACCGGTGGATTTAATAATTACTTTACCTATAAGGGTATCGGGCTAAACATCCGCACGGACTTTACCACCGGCAATACCATTTATAATTATCCTGCAGCATTTGCCAATGCACAGGCCCAGGGTGACGCATTGCCGCTGCAAAGCTATATCGATAATATGTGGAAGAAGCCGGGTGATGTGACCATGACGCCGCGTTATGTATGGCAGGATCAGCCGTCGAATATTTTCCGAGGGAATAACTTCTATTATGAAAAAGGCGACTTTCTTTGCCTGCGGCAGATAGCGGTCAGCTATACCTTCCCCAGGTATATCAATAAGATCCATCTGAGCAATCTGAAGGTGTTCTTCTCCGGTAACAACCTGTATTACTTCACTGCCTTTACGGGCATCAATCCGGAGGACGGGGGACAGGACAACGGCCACTATCCCGTTACCAGGACCTATACCCTTGGAATCAGCGCTACCTTTTAATTTAAAAAACAGTATGATGAACAATAAAAAAATCCTCTTTTTAATAATGGGCTGTATCCTTTTATTCAATTCCTGTCGAAAGGGAATCGAAACGGAGCCGGTGAGCATTATAACCACCGCCACTTTTTTCAAAACACAGGATGATGTTTTGGGCGTGCTCCGTGGGATGTATTTTCAGCTCCGGATACCGGCTTCCGGTGATCTGTATTTTATGGGCGAGGGCCGCAGCGATATCCTTACATCAGCGGCGGCAGGCACGCTGACCTTCGACCGGTATTATAATAATACCCTGAATGTGACCAACCCCGGGCCGAACTGGATGAGTCTTTATACCGTGGTGAATACGGCGAATCTCCTGTTGAAATATACACCGGATATCACGTTCTCTTCGGATGCGGCCAAAAACAATGTGCTGGCACAGGCCTATACCATGCGTGCCTTTATTTATTTCTCACTCGTGCGTACCTGGGGCGGTGTGCCCATCCGTACGGAACCTACAGAAAAATATGATCCCCAAACGATACAGGTGGCGCGATCCGGAGAGGACGAGGTTTTTCAGCTTATTAAAGATGATCTTGAAAAGGCCCTGGCATTGTATCCGGATAATACGATTGATGCGACCCGGTCTTACTGGAACAAAGCTGCAGCCAATGCACTGAAGGGAGAAGTATACCTGTGGACCGGTAAACTGAGAAGTGGAGGTGCCGCCGATTTTAATACGGCTTTAACGGCGCTCACTGATGCAAAGAGCAGTGATGTACAGCTATTGCCGAATTATGGAGATATTTTCAGTTATACCAATAAAACAAATAAAGAAGTATTGATGGCGGTGCGGTTTCAGCTGCTGGACCAGGCCCCCAATAATTACTTTACCAATATGTACCTGATCAACTTTTCCAATCTGCCGGCCGCGGCGCAAACGGTGATCGGGGCCCAGGGCGGAAACGGCAGTGTGATGCAGATACGGGAACCGGTGCGGAATCTGTTCACCTCTGACGACCAGCGCCGGAATGCCACGTTCTATGAGTTGTATGATAACTCCAATAAGTTCATCAGTGCGCTTACCATGAAAGGTCGGGGTGTGGTGGACGGAGGGACCCGGTATTTTTTAACAGATGTGATCTTATACCGCCTGGCTGATGTACTGCTTCTTATTGCAGAAGCAAAGAATGCGCTGGGACAGGATCCTTCCGCCGAGATCAACCAGGTGCGGCAGCGCGCCTATGGCGCGGACGCGGCCACACATCTGTTCGTAAACGGATCTAAAGAAGCCAATGACGCTGCCATACTTAAAGAACGTTTGTTAGAATTTTGTACGGAAGGTAAGCGCTGGTGGGACCTGATACGTTTCAATCAGGTATTCAATATGGTGCCTTCATTGCAGGGCAAAGAGGGGGATAAATACCTGCTGCTGTTCCCGGTCGGACAAACAATCCGCAGCCTGGAACCCCTGGTAACAGAGAATCCCGGGTGGGAATAAGCCATGCAACCGGTATTTTTAAGCGGATTATAAACAAAAGCCACTGATAATATTTAAAACTAAGAAACACAGAACAATGAATCGTTTATACAACGTCTCCTCTAAAGGGAGACGTTTTTTTTTGAAAAAATTTCAATTTATTTAATAGATTCTTTAATAACAGATCAGAATCTTGCATTAAATTTGTAACGCCTTCTTAAATTCTAGTATGCATGAAAGTGAGATTTGTGAACCGGAACACGGTTCTTATGAATGCGCGGACAAATTCGGATATTGTAAAATGGATGATGAAACATGACTATGACACAACTTATCTTAAGAATGTGGACCTTTTCATGAAGAGTTATTCAGAGCGTAAAGCCCTGTATGCAAATACAACCATCCGGTTTGAATCCGTCGACTGTTTTGTTGAGGACCTTGTTTCTAATGGGATCATAGAGGTCTCCCGCTAAAATGCGGATGGCCTGCTGCGTTCAATACCAGGCTGCATGCAATTTTCAAAAGCTTTTATTGTTGTTCATCTGCTTATATGGGAGCACCGGCTGTTATAGTTGCCGGCAGCTATAATGTTGGCGGAGGTATGAATTGTTCTGTGACTGTCCAGGCCGCTCTGTGCAGGAAGCAGGCATCCGGAAACTGTAAGCCCCAAAAGAGGGATAGGATCGTACAAAAAATGGGCAAATATTTAAATTGTTTCCTGCTCCCTCAGTGATATTTTTACACCCAGAACGGAAACGCTTCCCAATGAATGATAAAATTTACAGATGAAGAAATTGCCTTTGATTGATCTTAGTGTGATCCTGCTTTACCTGGTTGCCATGGTGGTGGTGGGATACCTGTTTTCAAGAAAGAACAAAAATGCCGATCAGTTCACAACAGCCTCCGGCCGTATTCCCGGCTGGGCGGTCGGGCTTTCGATTTATGCCACCTTTTTAAGCAGCAATACATTCCTTGGAGTTCCGGGAAAAGCGTTCGGGAGCAACTGGAATGCCTTTGCATTCAGCCTGTCCATGCCGCTTGCTGCCTGGGTAGCCGCAAAATATTTTGTACCGTTCTACCGGAACATAGGAGAGGTATCGGCCTATACCAATCTTGAGAAACGCTTTGGTCCCTGGGCACGCACTTATGCGGTCATCTGTTTTTTACTGACGCAGATCGCCCGGATGGGATCGATATTTTTTGGATTGTCACTCACACTTCAGGCGCTTACCGGGTTTAATATGCAGATCATCATGCTCATTACCGGTAGTTGTATCATCCTGTATACCGTGATGGGGGGTATAGAGGCCGTGATCTGGACCGAAGTGGTGCAGGGGATCCTGAAAACACTGGGCGCGTTACTTATTGTATACCTGGTGATCTCAAATGTAGACGGCGGTGCAGCAGCGATCCTGGACATCGGAAAAACGGAGCACAAATTCAGTATGGGCAAGCTGGATCTTGACTTCACCAGTTCCGGCTTCCTGGTGGTACTGTTATACGGGTTCTTTATCAATCTGAACAATTTCGGAATGGATCAGAACTATGTGCAACGTTACCACACAGCCACTTCAAAAAAAGAAGCGGCAAAGTCGATATGGCTTTGTGTGTGGATCTATATTCCCGCATCATTGCTGTTCTTTATTATCGGTACCTGTCTGTATGCCTATTACCAGCTGAACCCGGAATTGCTGAGTGCAGTGAAGTTGCAGGTGGCGGCGGAGCGGCTGGGACAAAGCGCCTCAGCGGCAGAGATCAATTCCATGGCGACGCAGCTGGCTCCCGGCGATTACGGCGATAAGGTAATGCCGCATTTTATGGTGACGATGATACCCACCGGGCTTGTTGGGCTGATCATTTCTGCGATCCTGTCGGCCGGTATGAGCACGATCAGTTCAGGCATGAATGCTTCTGCTACGGTGTTTGCTGAAGATATTTACAAACGATATTTTAAAAGAACCGTGAATGAAAAACAGGGGCTGCGTCTGCTTCATATCGCAACGGTGGTATTCGGACTCCTCGGAATGATCGCCGGGGTACTGATGATCGGAGTAAAAAGTGTGCTGGATATCTGGTGGCAGCTTTCGGGCATTTTTGCCGGGGGGATGCTGGGGTTGTTCCTGCTGGGGATCATCAGCAAAAAGACCGGCAACACCGCGGCGCTGGCTGCTACGCTCACCGGTATTATTGTGATCCTTTGGATGACCTTTTCTGCCTGGATCCCGGAGGAATACCATTATGTGAAGAGCACGCTGCATGCCAATATGATCATTGTAGTGGGAACATTGGTGATCTTCCTCGCCGGCCTGCTGTTCACCAGGTTTCAGAAAAAAAGGCTGCCTGTAACATAATATAAATCGCATGGATATTATTACCTGCCATCCCGATCCGGAGGGCAGGACGGATGAGCTATTGCCGTACAAAGCCGGAAGAACCGGTGTTTACAAGCAGCCGTTACAGGCTGTCTGTTGCAACTGTTGATAATAATAAAACGAATCATAATGACAAAGAAAGAAAAGGGGTTTGTGCCCGTAATGCTCACCCCCTTTAAGGAGAACGGGGCTGTTGATTTTGAAGGGTTGGACCGTATCACCGAATTTTACCTGCGTTCAGGAGCAAAAGGCCTGTTTGCCAATTGTCTTTCCAGTGAACTGTTTGAACTTACGGATGCCGAAAAGCTGAAGGTGATCAGCCGGGTAATGAAAGCCGCCGGGGGACAGGTTCCGGTGGTAGCCGCAGGTAATTTCGGACGCACGTTAAAAGAGCAGGCGGATTTTATAAAACGGGTATATGATACCGGCGTACAGGCGGTGATTGTGCTTACCGGATTGCTGGCCGAAGAAGCGGCCTCCGATACAGTACTGGAAGATGCGATCGGCCGGCTGCTTTCACTGACCGGTAATATCCCTCTGGGCTTTTATGAATGCCCTGTCCCCTATAAAAGGATCATATCGCCACAACTATTGGGAAAGCTGGTGAATACCGGCAGGGTCATTTATCATAAAGATACCTGCCTGAACATTGAACAGGTGCGGGAAAAGAACCGGCTTTGTGCCGGGAAGCCTTCCTTCGGATTGTACGACGCTTATATGGTACACGCGGTAGCATCCTTGAGATCCGGATCTGCAGGGCTTTCCTGTATCCAGGGAAATTTTTTCCCGGAGCTAGTGGTATGGTTGTGTAAACACTATGACAACGCTTCATTAAAAAAGGAAGTACAACTGGTGCAGCAGTTTTTTATTGATGAAATGGATGTGATGCACCGGAATTATCCCAAGGCGGCTAAATATTATCTGTGGAAAAATGGAATGAATATTTCTGTTTATACCAGGGAATCGGGAAACAGCCAGGTGTCTTATGCTATAAAAGAGGACGTGGAAAAGCTGGAACTCCGGTTCCGGGACCTGGCAGAAAAGATCCCGGGTGTGCTCGTCCGCGCACAATAAAATTGTATGAGAAGATAATCTTCTGGTCAGGCCTGTGGCAGTGCTTATGCCGTTCTCACATTCCGGTTACCGGACGGTTTCCTGTAAAGGCATAACAGGATCGGGACAAAGCTTCTTTTTGTTAATTCAGATGCGGTTGCCCTGACAACAAAAGATATCGGCCGGAAAAAACAATAAGGAGTGTATTTTGCATTTAGAGCCATCGGGCGGGAGTAAAGAGGGGCGTCTTTCAATAAGATAAAATGAATAAAAAAACAAGATCAGTACAGGTATGGAGAAAACAGGTG
Source organism: Niabella beijingensis (assembly GCF_020034665.1). Lineage (NCBI taxonomy): Bacteria > Pseudomonadati > Bacteroidota > Chitinophagia > Chitinophagales > Chitinophagaceae > Niabella > Niabella beijingensis. Next base: position 589,931 of record NZ_JAIQDI010000002.1, read on the forward strand.
CGCTGTTTTTTTGCGATGGTCATGAGCATGATGACAGGCAGTGCCGCAGCTCAGCAAAACAGCAATACCGACCTTCAGTTGCTGAAGTATAACAACCCCGGGCTGGTCACAGACCTGGGTGTGGGGCTCTGGGGATGGCCGCTGCCGGTGGATTACGATGGGGACGGCGATATGGACCTGCTGGTATCCAGTCAGGGCAAGCCCTACAACGGGATCTACCTGTTTGAAAATACCAGCGGGGCTGCCATACCCGTGTTCGCACCACCGAAATGGCTGAATAAATCCATTAAAGATATACAGGTTTCTTATGTAAACGGTACGCCAAGGTTCCTGATTCCCGGAGCGGAACTGACCGGTTTTTTAAACCGGTTTGAAAGAGATAAGAAACCCCTGTTTTCCGCAAAAGAAGTGCTGAAGGCAAACACGGGAAACAACCGTTTCAATCAGTGGAAGCTGGTGGATTATGATAACGATGGAGATGACGATATTTTGATTGGTGTGGATGACTGGGGCGATTACGGCTGGGACAATGCATTTAACAGCAAAGGAGAATGGACGAGAGGGCCCCTGCACGGCTTTGTGTACCTCATAGAGAATGTAAATGGTGATTATATAAACAAAGGACGCTTACAGGTGAACGGTAGCGACTTGGATGTGTACGGCGCTCCCACTCCAAATATGGCCGACTTTGATGGTGACGGGGACCTTGATCTTATTTGCGGGGAGTTCCTCGATAAGCTCACCTATTTTGAAAATACAGGCACAAGAGCACATCCGGTATATGCCGCGGGCCGGTATCTGAAGAATGAATCCGGTTTTATCGCTATGGACCTTGAGATGATCGTGCCGGTGGCGGTGGACTGGAACAAGGATGGATTCACCGACCTGGTGATCGGTGATGAAGACGGCCGTGTAGCGCTCGTGGAGCACACGGGCAGGGTAAAGAACGGGATGCCGGTGTTCAAATCGCCATATTATTTTCAGCAGGAGGCAGGGGATGTAAAATTCGGCGCACTGGTAACCCCCTTTAGTGTAGACTGGGATGGTGATGGAGATGAGGACCTGATCTGCGGTAACTCCGCCGGTTATATTGGTTTTATCGAAAACCTGGGCCGGTTTGACGGAATGCCACGCTGGGCAAGACCTGTACACTTAAAAAGCGAAGGAAAGACGATCCGGATACAGGCCGGTAATAATGGTTCCATACAGGGACCTGCCGAAGCCAAATGGGGATACACGACCCTGTCCGTAGCGGATTGGGACGGGGACGGGCTGAAGGATATCATCGTAAATTCTATATGGGGCAAGGTGGTCTGGTATAAAAATGTCGGAACCGCAACACAGCCGCGGCTGGCAAAGGAACAGCCCGTGCAGGTACAATGGCCGCTGTCTTCCGGTGTACCCAAACCATCATGGATCTGGTGGACACCACAGAAAGAGATGCTGGTGACCCAGTGGCGTACCACACCATTTGTTACCGACTGGAACGGAGACGGACTTGCAGACCTGGTTATGCTGGATACTGCCGGTTACCTGGCGTATTTCGAACGGTTTAAAAAAGGCCATCAACTGCTGTTAAAACCCGGCCGGCATATTTTTGAGGGAACCAACGGCGCGGTTTTCAACCATAATCATGTCCTCGATAGTAACGCCGCCCGTATGGGGCTGCTGCAGCTGAACAAAGGCCGGTTCGGACAAAGCGGCCGGCGCAAATTTACCATCGCCGACTGGGATGGGGATGGCAGGCCGGACCTGCTGGTGAACAGCGTTAATGTCTCTTTCTTAAAAAATGAAGGAACCCGGCAGGGGATGGTCCGCTTTGCGGATAAAGGCCCCGTGGCAAAACTGGTGCTGGCAGGTCATGATACCAGTCCCACTACGGTCGACTGGGACAAAGACGGGGTGCGCGATCTGCTGGTGGGAGCGGAAGACGGATTTCTCTACTATCTTAAGAATGATACACGGACCAGGTGATGGATGGGAAGCAGTGCCTGTACAATTGGAATATTGCAGTGATACCGTTCCGTAGTTGCAAGCTGCAAATTTCGGTCATACGGCGCGTTGTTTTTTCCATTTTATTGTCATTTTGTTATACGATCTTATCATTTCATTTAGGAAGATAAAGCGATAAAAGATATTTCTTTTTTATGGCTGAAAACTTGTCTTTTTAGGAAACTAGGCATAAATTCGTTACAGTGCGTATGAAAGGTACAGCTGTTTTACCGGGACAATTTTGTATAAAAGAGCTGTAGGGTGGGTGACTGTTTTTTTATACTTAACGATAGCAGTTTATGAAGCTTCATTTTCACAAAGTACCGGTTCCTATACAGGATTCTTTTTCGATACGACACGACCGGGCTCCTAATTTCGGCAGACCGTTGCACTATCATCCTGAGCTGGAACTGCATTTTACCATCAGGGGGGAAGGCATCCGGCTGATCGGAGATAATGTTTCGCACTTTAAAGAAGGGGAGGTGATCCTTTTGGGAGAGAACCTGCCGCATGCATGGCGCGGGAAAGAGAACGGAGCAGGTGAAATAATGGATGATTCCTGGGTGGAAGCCATCGTGATCCAGTTCTCTGCAAAATGCCTCGGCCGGGAATTCTTTGAATTGCCCGAAGCATACCTGGTGCCCCGGGTTTTTGAGCTGGCAAAAAAGGGATTGCTTTTTCACGGCGATTCGGCCGAACAGATCAAAGACCTGATGTACCGCTCTGTAAAAGCCACGCGGTTTGAACGGGTACTGATCCTCCTGCAGATCTTACAGGTGATCAGCGAGCAGGAGGAGTTTACCACTATTGCTTCGGCGCATGCCTTCTACAAGCCCAATGAACATGAATCGGCCCGGCTGAACAATGTACTGGTATTCACACTTGCCAATTTTAAACGGGAGATCTCACTGGAAGAGGCTGCAGCGGTCAGTAATCTCAGTGTGACCTCCTTCTGCCGTTATTTTAAAACCGTAACCAGCAAGACCTACCTGGATTTTCTGACCGAAGTACGGATCAGTCATACCTGCAGGATGATCATTGAAGACCGCCACCCCATAGCCATGATCTGCTATGAATGCGGCTTTAATAACGTATCTAATTTTTACCGGCATTTTAAAAAGGTTACCGGACTTACCCCGTTTGAATACAAAAAGCGGTACCGGAAAGAACTTTCTGCCTGAACACCACCGGTTATGCGATCCTGAAGTTGTATATCGGTAAAGGGTCAATGAATACGCCGTGCATCGTTATTGACAGGATATATCATTACGGCAGCGATCAGTTCTCACGTACTACGGAATTACTACAGACCGTTAGTGTCAGTAGCATGTTTTCTGTGTAAATCTGCGTCATCTGCGAGCCTTTTTTCAAAGGATCATCGGAGGCAATGAATACGCAGACAGCACAAGGCAAACACCTTCATATGGCTTCGGGTCTTTATAGTCGTTTAAAGATTATTTCCTGTTCACCTGGTAGCGGCCCACTTCCTTGCCGGAATCATCGAGCATACTTACATTGAGTTGTTTTTTTGTGGCGTTGACACGCGTGATGGTACGGGTACCTTCTTTGGGGCCGCCACCGATGATAATGGGGTAATGGTTGGCCTGTTTGTCGGGCCCGTGTACTTTATACCGGTGGGTATGTCCGCTCAGCACCAGGTCTACCTTCCCTTTGTTAAACAGCGGTTCAAAAAGTTTGGTACAATGTGTGGCGCCATGCCAGTCGCCGGAATAGCGGGGCGGAATGTGCATCATCACTACGCGGAACGGCGCGCTTTTAAAAGCTTTACTGCTGACCTCCTGTTCCAGCCAACGGGCCTGTTCTTCGCGGTAGCCGTCAAAGTCAACAATACCGGCATATACAGGGTGTGTGTCTTCCTTGTCTTCACCGGTATCCAGTATCACAAAGCGCACCGGTCCCAGTGAAAAGGCCGTGTAAGCTACATGATGAAAATAAGAAGAAAATTCACGTGCAAATTTTCCCCTTGTTTCATGATTGCCTCTTACATAAACAAAAGGCAGCTGTTTTGCAAAAAGATCGATACAGGGTTGCAGCATATGCTCGATGATCTGCTGTTCGTCTGTTTGATAATCAAAAACATCCCCGTTGAAAAATACAAAATCACGGGAGGCGCCCTTGTCCAGGTTCAGCAGGTGCGGAATGGATTTGGGGCGGTCGTGGATATCGTTGAGCATTACAAAAGAAACCGTGTCCTTATCGGGGTCGGGGTTTACGAATTGTTCGGTGGCTCCCTGTACCTCTTCGCCATAGGTAAGTTTGTAAGGCTGAAAATCTTTTATCTCTTTTGAAACGATCCGGTAATGATAGGTAGCACCGGGTTTCAGACCGGTGAGTGTGATACAGTTGAGTCGTCCTGCGGGTTTAAAACCCAGTTCGCTTTTACCAAGAACCTTTGATGTAAGCTGATCTGCTGCCGGACCATACTCCACCCAGCTCGCAGCTTCCTTATTCGTGATCCAGAGAATGGAGATGCTGTTGCCGAAATTTGTCTGAAGATAGGGCCCTGCAATGATCCGGAATGATTCTTCGGATGTTGTAGCCGCCGCAATGGCTTTTTGAGGATTTAGAATGGCCATTCCGCCAATGGCCAGGCCTCCTTTTAAAAAGGAGCGTCTGTTCTCTCTTAATGCGTTCGCTTTCATGATAACTTTGAGTTGATGGTTGCGGGCAAAATTGGAGTATTTATTTGATACAGACGGCCCGGAGGCAAAGATTTTTTTGTTACGTGTTATTTGGTCAGTGTGTTTGAAATGATGGGGAACCATTAAGGGCCTAAGGAACATTGAGGGTTTACTATTTCTTAACTTTTCAAAGGTTTTGAATGCATGGATCATGACCGGCAGTTCGCAGGAATAGTTGTTGAACCATTAAGGGATTAAGGGACATTGAGGAACTTAATAGTTCTTAACTCCTTAATGGTTTTTAAAGCATGGATCATGACCGGCAGTCCGTGGGAATAGTTGTTGAACCATTAAGGGATTAAGGGATATTGAGGAACTTAATAGTTCTTAACTTCTTAATGTTCTAGAATGCGTGGATCATGACCGGCAGTCCGCAGGAATAGTTGTTGAACCATTAAGGAGTTAAGGGTCATTGAGGGGCTTAATAGTTCTTAACTCCTTAATGGTTTTTAAAGCATGGATCATGACAGGTAGTTCGCGGGAATAGTTGTTGAACCATCAAGGGATTAAGGGACATTGAGGAACTTAATAGTTCTTAACTTCTTAATGATTTTTAATGCATTGGATATAGCAGAGCACAAGTAATACAACTAAAGAAAATAATAATTACAACGGCACTGCCAGGTACAAATAAATGACAGTGCTGGAGCTGAAGAGCAGGACATGCATCCTGTTTCTTCGTGAGGGGGAGAAAACTGGTGCAGAACGCTGGCTTTATTGCCGGCGTCTCAGCGGTGGTATTATCCCTGGGGAAATTTGGTCATGTCCATGTAGATCACTTCCCAGTTGTGACCGTCCAGGTCTTCAAAGCACCGTTGCTGCATGAACCCGTAGTCCTTGGGATCGGCATATTGATTGCCTCCTGCGGCAATAGCCTTGTCGGCTATCTCGTTAACGGCCGCTGCGCTTTCGACGGTAATGGCATTAATGGCAGCAACGGTTTTCCGTGTGTCTGCGATCTCTTTGGACGAAAAATCCCTGAAATGCTCATGTGTCAGCAGCATCACAAAAATAGCATCTGTCAGCACCATACAGGCTCCTTTGTCATCTGTGAACTGCGGGTTGTTGGTAAAGCCGATAGCAGTATAGAAGTCCATTGATTTCTGAAGGTCCTGTACCGGAAGATTGATAAAGATCTGCTTGCTCATTTTATTTTGTTTTTAAAGATGAAATTATTTCTTGTTTGCAATACAAAAATAACACCTGCTGCTTCCGGAGAAGCTGTATAAAAAAGTCAAAATGCAGGTGTTTTGCGACAGGATAAAAGAAATATCATTTAAGTAAGTTGCATAATCTGTGGCTTACGGGGCTTTGGGTCCTGATGATCGTGCAAACAATCTTGACCGCAATCCGCTTACTGGTACAACATCTTTATCCGTTCTTCCTCCAGGTCGATCAGGAAGAGCTGTTCACGGATGATGGCTTCATCAAAGGCCGGATCTTTGTTTAATTCCGTCAGGTACCGGCGCTGACTTTCGAGCATTTCCAGGAAGATGATCCTTGCAGGGTGACTCATGCGTTCATCATCGGATGCCTTCAGTTTGGCTTCCCAGTGCTGCAGCATGTTTCTCGTTCCCGCCAGTTCCTGCTGGTCCTGGTCGTATTTGCCCTGAAGGAATTGATAGGTATGCTGCCGTAATCCGTGTTTTAATTGCTGCTTGGCCGTTTCCCGCGGTTCTTCCGGAAAGTTTTCAAACATGCGCCCGTGTTTTATCACATAAGGCAGCGTTAACCCCTGCACCACGAGTGTAAGCAGTATCACAACAAAAGTGATGAAGAGGATAAGATCGCGGTGAGGAAAGGCCATGCCGTTGTTCAATGTTACCGGTATGGCCAGGGCAGCTGCCAGCGATACAACACCGCGCATGCCGGTCCACCCCAGGAAAACGGGGATCAGCCAGCGCCTGTTCCTGGAGGATACACGGGGCGCCACGCTCGGCCGGAAGATAAGCGTTGCTATCAGAGCCGCATAGGAGCTGATGACCCGGGCAAGTATCAGTACGGCGGTCACCAGTACGCCATAACCGATGGCTGTATGCAGCGAAATACCTTTTGAACGCAATCCTTGCACGATCTCCGGAAGCTCAAGTCCGATGATGAGGAATACAATCCCGTTGAGTATGAAAATAAAGCTTTCCCACACGCTGTACCCTTTTATCCGGCTGGTGCTGTTGAGAAACGAGAAGCGGTGGGTAGACATCAGCAGACCGCCGCTTACGACGGCCAAAACCCCGGAACTGTGCACCTGCTCTGCCACCCAATACAGAAAATAAGGTTCAATAAGTGTAAAGGCAATATCGGAAGGAGCATCCGTAGGCAGCCGCTTGTGCGCCTGCATGAAGACCCATCCCAGCGCCAGCCCGATGCCGATGCCTCCTGTGATCATCCATAAAAAGCTGAAAGCCGCTTCATGCCAGATGAACTGGCCGGTGCCCACGGCAACGAGCGCAAAACGGAAGATGATCAGTGAAGAGGCGTCATTCAGCAGGCTTTCGCCTTCCAGGATGGCCGCGGTGGATTTGGGGATCTTTACAAATTTGGTGATGGCTCCTATGCTGACGGCATCGGGAGGCGACACGATGCCGCCCAGTAAAAAACCCAATGCGATCGTAAAGCCGGGTATAAAATAGTTGGCCACTACTGCTACCGACAATGCAGTAAAAAATACCACCAGGAAAGCAAAACTGCTGATGATGCGCCACCACTTTTTCATTTCCTTGAAAGAAACGGACCATGCTGCTTCACAAAGCAAGGGCGGAAGCAAAATGAAAAAGATCAGATCCGGGTTGACTTTCACAACCGGTAATCCCGGGATAAAGCTCACCAGCAGGCCCGCTACAACCAGTAAGATCGGATAAGCAATCCGGAGCTTTGTTGCCAGCATTTCCAAAAGGACCACTGCTACTACCATGGCCAGCAGAAAGGGGAGGATACTATGCATTAAGGCGTTGTTTAATATTTTATCACCAATGATCTTCTACCGGTCCGTTGAGTAACGCATTCCGCCGGCTATGACGGTTGATTCTCGGTACCTGCTTTCGGTGCCCCGGCTTTGGTTTATGCCCCGAATTTATAAAAAAGGCAAAAAAGATCAATAAAATTATTCTTACCGATCGGGAATCTGAACCGGCAATACAGGATAAAAAACGGGAAAGTTTGCCCATTGGCTGGCCGTACTATTTTACATGATGAGCCGCTGACAGCTGAAGGCCGAAAACCTTACTCCCAGATGCTTTTCAGTTCATATACTTCCAGCCCCGAAACCTTAGCGGATCCTCCTTTTGCGGATAATGAAAGCGAACGGTTACTGCCGTCGATGTTTATGTTGACCGGCATAAATACGAGTCCGTTATTAACAAATACTTCCAGTCCTGTCCGGTCGGCATAAACCAGCAGGCTGAGTTTTCCGTTTTGCAGTGCTGCCGGGGCTTTTACACCGTCGGCTACTAGCTCCTGCCGGGTCACATCATAGATCAGAGGTACGCCGCGGACATTCAGGCGGATCTCTTTTGCCTTGCCGGGTGCCAGTTCCATCCGGATCTCCGCCAGTTCAACAGCAATGTCTTTTAAGGGATCGGGGCCCATTTCTTTCAGGGTACTGTTGCCCTGCTTGTATGCTTTTATTCTCAATTGTTCCAGTTCCTTTACCGGCATCCGGGTCAGCCGGATCCCGTCCGGTGTTTTTACCAGCCGGTGCTCCATGGGCAGGCTCATCGACTGGTTGAACGGCATCTGATCTTTTACAGTATTCGTACGCCACCAGCCGATCTCGATCCGGCGGCCGGAAGGTTCATCGCTAAAGGTTTGCGGTGCATAGAAGTCGCGCCCGTATTGGTTTTGCAGCCTTTTTTCTTCTTCAGTGAAACGGGTGCCGTCAAAACTGCCGATGGCATATTGGGTATTGGCGCCCGTAAGCACCCATTTTTTTACACCGTTCATGCCCTGTACCGGCAATTCATAGAACTCGGGGCATTCAAAAAGATACCGGTCATTGCCCGCACCGCCATAGGTGATGCTGGCGGGCGTCCAGTTCTTCAGATCCGGTGAAGTGAGGAACTGCATGCTGTGTTGTTCGTTGTTGCCACGTTCCACCCACACAACCATGATCCATTTCTTTGTCGGCTCATACCAGATCACTTTGGGATCGCGGTTGTCCTTGTTAATGCGCGGTACCACAGCCTTGCCATAATTCCGGAACCTGCGCCCATCGGTGCTCCAGCTCATGTATTGTCCCCAGCCCCGGGCACCTGTATGAAAGAGAACCATTGCGGGCTTCCCGTTTTCCCCCAATCCGCTGGTATTGTTTTTATCCACTACGGCGCCGCCACTGAACACCGGCCCGCCCTGGTCGGGATGAATGGCATCGTCCAGTTCGTTCCAGTGGATCAGGTCTTTGCTTACGGCGTGTCCCCAGGTCATATTGCCCCAGTTGCGTCCGTAGGGGTTGTGCTGAAAAAAGAGGTGGTACTCCCCGTTGAAGTAAACCATTCCGTTGGGATCATTGGTCCAGCCGCGTTTGGGCGAAAAATGAAACTGGGGCCGCAGCTTTTCCCGGTATTCATTTGTATTGCTGTCTTTATCACTTTGCAGTACGGGGTTAAATATAGTTGAAGAGGCGGCTACTTTATCCACCCGCAGTTCGATGGCTTTGCCTTTCCATTGGTCAATGCGCATATATGCATACCAGTCCGGCAGCCCTTCAGCCAATTCCATATCCCAGAACCGCGTGTTAACGCCGTCTATCCAGAGCTCCAGGTTCCGTTTGGGGGCATCATTTTTTACCGGCAGCACCAGGTATTTTTTATCGGCGGTAAAATAGGTGCTGATATTTTTGGTTTGCGGCTGCTCCTGGCCATTGGCTGACAGGAATACTAAAAGAAACAAGCAGGGTTGGAGCCATCTTTTTATCATATGATACCGTTGTTTTTAAATATGTCATCGCGCTTCCCTGTAAGTGACTGAATTGTGTTATGTCTGCGATGCCGCCATTCCGGCCGGGCACCGCAGGTGCTGAATGAAGGCTTTTGAATAGTGTCACCTCCGGGATCGTTGTTCCTGTAAAAATATCATATTCTTTTTGAAGATGGATGACCGGCCCCGGGAAAATACCTGCAAGTATAAAAAAAAGGAAAGCTGTAGTTCTTACTACAGCTTTCCTTGATGGACGGTCTTTCCTGCCGGAGCTTATCTTTTATATACTCCAAGCTCCGCCAATGCAGTAGCTGTGCCGCTTTTATAATCAGATTTTATTACAATACGGAAATGACGGAATGTTGCAGGTGCGATCAGATCGAGGTATTGCTTTGCGGCGTTGTTGGCGAAGGTATAAGGTCCCAGCGACCGCCATACCGCTCCGTCATCGCTTACGAATATTTCCACCAGTTTTACCGCTCCATCCAGCGGAGTACGCTGATTATAGGTGAAACCATGTACTTCTTGTACCGCGCCCATGTCAACTGTGATTTGATGCGGATAGCCGGTGGCTTTACTCATATGCCAGATGGTTGATGTACTGTTGTCGATGGCGTTAGCGGGAGACCGGTTTGTTGGTACATCATAGTCTTCCATGGTGGGTACCCATCCGTTTTTAGGATATTCAACCGGTGGTCCTTGTGCCAGCAGCGGAGTATAATCGGTTTTAAAGGTGTCCAGCGACAGCGAATCGGGTTTGTACAGGGTCCGGTAGCGGAAGGTTTTGTTCCCCCCGAAATCACTCAATACCGTTGTGTCTGTTGTGTTATCGATGTACAGCTGATGCCCGGTACCGGCACTGTCGGTATATTCCAGTTCGTTGCCCAATACGGTCTCTTCCCGGCTTCCCCATGCAAGTGTAACTTCTTCGTTCAGGTATACTGCACTGGTTATGGCAGTAGGAAGCAGTCCCTTTTCATAGGCTGCTCCGTAAACGCGGCCCACCACTGATGACTTCACGGATTTATTACCTGCTTTGTCGTACAGATACAGGTCAAAAGAATAAATGCCTTCGGTCATGGACGGGAAATAGAGCTCTTCCACCGGTTTGCCGGTCTGAAATGCCGCTGAGTCGGTCATGTTATCCCAATATACGACCGCGCGGTTAGCGCTCAGGTCGGATTGATGAATACGGAGACTGATCCGATTTCTTCCGGGGAGCACTTCAATGGAATCGGGACTGCCGGTATATACGATTGATCCGTCTTTAATAAAGTCTTTGTAGGTGGCATCCATCTTATCGCAGGTGCAAAGCAATAACACACTGCATACTGCTATTCCAATTCTTAAAAGTTTCATTTACTTCAATTTTTACATGGATTAAAAGCGGGTTAATAATCACCCCAAAAAGTAAGCTCCGCCATATATATATGATCCAGTGCACCCCACACTCTGTTGGTTTTCCAGCGGAGATAACGCACCGGCGGTGCATCCGGCGGAAAATCGAATTCTTCCCCGTTTACGACCGCATAGTTGAAATCTTCTTCGGTAACCGTTCCAAGCGGCAAACCGGAAGGCTTAAGCGAGGTAAAGTCCCCGATCTTAAACCAGGAATCCCAGGTACCGTCATTTACCGGTTGGTCAGAACCCCACAGTTCAAACACTTTTGGATCACCACCGTTGTAAGCACCATCGGAGGCACCCTGGCCGGTGCTTCTCCTGTGATAGAATTTAAAACGGCTGATCTTGGCCTTAACACCCAGGTCAAAACTGAACCACTGGGGCAGGCCGGTTCCCGGTTTGGTATGGAAAACATTTCCGCCATTGAATACGCCGTCCCACAGATCACTCAACCCCACACCGCAGCAGTGTTGTGCATTCTGATCGGTTATAAGGTTCAGTGCTTTTATTTTTGTACGATCGAGCAGCTTCTCCAGCCAGGGAGTGTATTCCCCGAATAAAGTATCCGACCGGTTGTTCCACCGGTCGCGGATGTATACTCCAAAACGCCGTTTTACAGGATCAAACCCGCGTACAGCAAAAGACCCTCCGATGCTTTTTGTATAATAGGTGAGGGCCTCTTTCATTTGCCCTACCGAATCTTCGGCAATGACCGTCATTACCAGATTGGCGGATACGGGGTTATCAAATGTCAACCGAACGCCGCCAAATGTTTCTTCCATTTTTAGAGAACGGAACGTGTTTTTAATCGGCGGTTCCAAAGGATGGATCACCGTCTCCACGGGTTCGGAAACCTGCTCTCCGCGACTTACCGAATACAGCTTTACCGCATACTCTTTTGTGTCAGGGAACCCTTCCACTTTCAGTGTTTTGTTGTAGTAGGAAGACTTGATTTCCTGGGTAACGCCTTCGCGGATATCGTACACCGCTTTTACGTACAATAACCGGCTGTCGTCCGGAACATCATAAGAGATCACGGCTCCTCCCGGAACATTCTCCACTTTAACATTGGTTACTCTTGCAGGTGCGCCATCGCCTGCATCCAATGGGTCCTTCAACGCATCCCGCTCACAGCCCAGGATGGTGAATGCCACTATTAAGAAAAGTAAATGTATTCGTTGCTGCATGGTTATTTGTATTAAAATAGTATTCTTGAATTACCATCCGGGGTTTTGGTTGATGCGTTTATTGCTTAACAGTTCCCCTTCAGGCAGCGGCCACAGATAATCACGGGTGGTGAATGTCTGATTAAAAATCACTTTCTCCCGGTAGTAAGCAGTTGCATCTTCCTGCTCCAGATCCCAGCCGGTAACCGGTTGGTTCAGGTATTGGGTAGCCAGCTTCCAGCGCCGCAGATCCCAAAAACGTTGCCCTTCAAAAGCCATTTCGATCAGGCGTTCGCGCTGGATAATTTCCCGAAGCCCGTCCTTCTGCGTGTATTTGGTTGGATTTTTTGCATAGTTGGCCCAGGCATCCTGCACATCAGGTACACCGGCGCGCTCACGCACCAGGTTCAGATAATGGTATACCTGGTCTGTGGGACCGTTGACCTCGTTCAGGGCTTCGGCCAGGTACAGATAAAGACTGGCCAGGCGGATCATCGGCCAGGGGTAGGATTCGACGGTGTAGGTATTCCCGGTTCCGATCACATTATTGAAATTTACGAGTTTTTTAGGCCAGTATCCGGTGACCGAATAAGAGGCTTGGTTTTGTGCAGCCGCAGGTTGTCCTTTCTTCGAGGAAACAAAAAGCATGTCCTTCGCATCATCGAAGAATCCCTGACCATACCATACGCCGCCATCAAATCCGAGTGAAGCATAAAAACGCGGCTCGCGGTCGAAATTCAATTGGGCCGTGACATAACCTTCCTGTATATAGTAACGTGTCGCGGATGTGCCCAAACGTAATTTAAACCGTGAAGCATAATCATAGCTGGCGTCCTCATCGATGGGTATCCCGTTTTTAGTATAGAACATTTCCGCTATTTTCAGTGGTGGCGCAATATTGCCCTGGGTTCCGGAGTTGGCGCTTTTGGAGGGATCAAGACCCCGGGGGGTAGCCTGTGCCTGGATGGATCCGGCCATACTGTTGGTGTTTCCCCAGATGATCTCGGCATTCCATTTTTCGGCGACGGCGTTGCGGATATTCATGCCGATCCGCGTTTCATCAGAAATTTTATACTGAAAGAAATCGGGGGCAAACGTATAAAGTTTATGCCCCAGTGATTCGCAATAGTCAACAGCTTCCTGGCAGGCGGTCAAAGCGCGCTGCCATTTTCCGTTGTCTGCAGTACTGTTGAACAGCACTGTTCCCTCCGGATCCTTAAATCCGTTGTAATCAGAATTGCCGTTGAATAAAGGACTGGCAGCGGTAACCAGTACTTCCGCTTTTACACTTAAACCGATCGCTTTGGTGATACGACCCAGCTCAGCTACTTCGTTATCGATGCGCTGCGGAAGATCGGGGATGGATTCATCCAGCAGCTGAACCATATAGTTGATACAGGAATCCACGGGAGCCCTTGCGGGGTAGACTTCAGATGCAGGCGCATCAACAGGCACATTCTCCTTTATCAAAGCAATAGGACCGTACATGCGAAAAAGATAATAATGAAAATACGCTTTCAGGAATTTCGCTTCAGCGGTCCAGCGTTCCAGCTCTCCCGGACGCAGATCGGGGACGTTGCCAACATTGTCCAGGAAAATATTACAGACCCGGATGCCTTCAAAAAGATCTTTTCCTCCATTGTTGCCCTGCCAGAAATTCATGTAAGAATTGGTCTTGTTTTGTCCGCCCCGGGCAATCTTCCAGGCGTTGGAACCACTGGTAGGCACCAGCCAGAATTCATCGCCCGCGCCATTTGCAGGATTAGACTCAAACGCACCCAATGCGGGAAGATAGGAGTAACAGGTAAACAGATAACGTTCCGCAGTGGTGCGCAACTGAAACGCATAATCGATAGTGGCCACATTATCCGGTACGATATCCAGGAATTTTTTGCAACCTGCGGATGAAATGATCAGGGCCAGAATAACAGCCCGGTAGAACAGTTTCATTGTTTTAATATTTAGAATTCATTTTTTAAAAAGAAGCCTGCAACCCGATGTTCAGCACCCGCTGGATGGGATATCCCAGCCCGTTTCCTGCCATTTCCACATCCCACATCTTAAAGGAACTGAAAGAAAACAGGTTGGTTCCGGTAAGGTAACAGCGAAGATTCTTTAAATGCATTTTTCTCGCAAGCGGCGCGCTCAGCGTATATCCCAGCTCTACCTGTTTTAACCTCAGGAAAGCACCATTACGCATGAACCAGGTGTTCCGCTCATTGTTGTTATCGGTTCCGGTGGCAGTAGTGGTTAACCGCGGCCAGGTGGCATACAGGTTCTGATTGCTTTCCGACCAGTAACTGTCTGCATAGGCTTTCAGTAACTGATTGGTCGGTTGTCCCAGCAGCGTTTCTCCGTCATAAGTGTATTGCATGAAAGGCGCCGTGGCATTGTAATCGATCCAGAATGATTCCCGTCCCAGTCCCTGGAAAAAGAGAGAAAAGTCGAAGCCTTTATAACCGGCTGAAGCTCCAAATCCATAAGTGATCTCCGGAGTAGTGGGGTAACCGATGGGTACCTGGTCCAGGCTGGTAATGACTCCGTCTTTGTTGACATCATAATACTTGATGTCTCCGCCGCCGTATTCGCCAAACTGGCGGGGCGACTTGGCGGCTTCATAATCATCTACGAACAACCGCTCTGCAATGTAACCCCATTGCTGGCTGATCGGATAGCCTACATGCCGTTTCCAGGGGGCTTCGTCATAGAATGGTTCTTCGTAACGGAGAAACTTGCTGGTAGCATAGGTAAAGTTTACCCTTCCCTGTATCCAAAGGCTGTTACTAAAAGACTGGTTATAGTCCAGCGATCCATCGATCCCTCTTCCGGTAGCCTGGCCTATATTGGCTTTGGGTTGCGCTGTAAGCCCCATTGTGGCGGGAGTTGCCGTGCGTGTCATTAATATGCCCGTACGGTGTTCTTTAAATACGTCAACCTGTAAATTCCATTTTCTGAATAAGGTCATTTCCAGACCTAAATTTGTTTTGGTGGCGGTCTCCCAGGTGATGTTGGGATCGGCATACCGCACCAATGATATACCGTCTCTGCGGTAACCGTTATTGGTACCGAAAACAGCACCATGGCCGGCATCCGTCATATTTACTTCCGACAGGTAAAGAAAACGGTCCTGCGGGGCGCCGATGGCATCGTTCCCGGTAAGACCATAAGTACCCCTCAGTTTCAGATTGGAGATGGCTTCTTTCAAAGGCGCCCAGAACGCTTCATTCGATACGGACCATGCTACCCCTGCAGAAGGGAAGAATCCCCAGCGGTTATTGATGTGGAAGCGTTCCGATGCATTGTATCCAAAATTCAGTTCGGCGAAATACCGGTTATCATAACCATAGGTGGCGCGCCCGGCAAGACCAATGTTCCTGAACGGCAGGGAGGCCTGGAGGGATGAGATCTGCCCGGTCAATTCATTACGCAGCATAAATACCATCATACCACTCAGGTTGTGTACATTGGAAAAAGTGCGGTTATAACTCATCGCTCCTTCCATGTAAAACTTTGAATTAACAGTGCGGTCGCTTGGATTGTAGTCAAGATATTCGGTACCATCGTCCTCATTCAGCAAGGTCAGTTTGTACTCATTGGTTGTATTATCATAGGAGTTTGCCTGGTACCAGAAAGGCTTATAGGCCCTGCGTACTTCAAAAAAAGTATTTCTTGTTACGTTCATCAGTAAGCGCGCCTGGAGCCCGGGCGTAATAAAAGAGAGTTGCTGCTTGAGTTCCATTTGGGCGGACATCATAGAACGGGAGTAGTTCTTGTATCCCCGTACCATCTCCGCGTATGGGTTTAACAAATAACTGCCGCTTCCATCGTCATAGTTACCAAAAAGAATGTGCTTGGTATGAAGGTGATCTGCGTCTGCGGGATAGTAGGCCGGAAAATAAACAGGATTCGTACGCATCACCTGTCGGTATAACCCGGTACCTTCTGTGAGCGGTCCCGTGTAATCATCAAAGTTGCCCGACATACGGACAATGAGCTCGGTGCTTTTAGTAAGGTTTACATTGACGTTGGAACGCAGATAATAACTGGTTAATTTGATGTTGTTATTAAAGTTATTTTTAGGATCCACGCGCAACACACCGTTATCGCGATTGACAGAGCCTGCCACAAAATACCGCGCAATTTTTCCGCCCCCATTTACATTCAGATTGGCCCGCTGGTTCATCGCATAGTCTTTGAAGAGTGCAGATCTCCAGTCCGTAGTAGGGAACATTAGCGGATTGGTGCCTGCGATGGTATTGTCAATCTTCTGTTGCGAGTAAGGTACTTTGCCTAGCGGGTCCCGCGTAAGTACGGCCTCATTATGCAACTGCATATACGTGATCGGATCTGCCAGTTCTACATTTTTGGTGGGCTGGGAAAAAGAGTTTTCAACCCGGATGGTGACCGAGGCCTTTCCTTCCTTTCCTTCCTTTGTGCTGATCAGGATCACTCCGTTCGCAGCCCGGCTTCCGTACAGGGAGGTAGCAGTAGCATCTTTCATTACACTAAAGCTGGCGATATCGTCCGGCTGTAGGCGGGCCAGATCGGTTGTTGATACTTCCAGTCCGTCGATCAGTATCAAAGGATCTCTTTTGTATCCGAAAGTGGTAACACCGCGGATGAAGAAATCGGCATTGTCCTGTCCCGGTTCACCGCTGCGCTGATAGGCAATGATGCCTGCTACACGGCCTGCGAGTGCGGTAGTCAGGTTACTGGAAGGGATCTTCAATTCAGAAGGGTTGATAGTAGTTACGGAACCTACCACTTCTCGTTTCTTCTGCTTGCCGAAGGCCACTACCACTACATCATCCATAGAGCTGTCGCTTACCTGCAACATGATATTGGAAAAATTTCCGTCTTTTACCGGAAGCTCCTGTGTGATGTATCCGACACTTGATACCACCAGTACTGCTGTTTCATCCTTCACGTTCAGTGAAAAATTTCCTTCAGCATTGGTAATGGTACCGTTGTTGGTGCCTTTTTCCGTCACATTTACATTTGCCAGGGGTTTACCTTCGGCATCAACGATCTTCCCGGTTACCGGCAGGGCTGTCATCCGGTGGCCGGAGTGAAGCGCTGGTCTCGATGCTGTGATGGGGGCGCTTACTTTGGTAATTGCTGCGACTGTGGCAGGTTTACCGGCAATGAGTACCGCAGTTAAGAGGAATGGGGTGATCCGCTTACGCATAGGGATATAACTCCGGTATACGGCAGAACAATGTACTTTCTCCATACATTTAGTTTTCAGAAAAATATGTGAGCACTAAAACAGATAGATGCTGGCTTAATGCAATCGTTATCGGGATCAAATATAGATAACTGAATTAAAAATAAAGGGGCATTATTCTTTTGCAATGCCTGGCAGGGCACGCAAACGCAGACTGCAACAGTCGAAAACGTTATCGCATTTTTTTATTTTTAACGGATGTTGAAGCGCAAAAAATGGCGGTTAAGGGTTAGGTGCAGCGGCGGTTGTATGTAAAAGAAAGAAGCCGGTGCTGCTGTATCAGACAATTGCACGGAAGCCAGGTTTTTTGTTTTGCGAATGACTGAAAAGGCCTGCAGGACCGCGTTTTATGGAGTATTATCAGAACGGCCAACATCGTTTGTCACAGGAATGTCCTTTCTAAGCATCCCGCAGCCTTTTTATCTGATGATGAGCAGTTAGTAATTTACTGTTCTGATCTTTGATTAATGAAAAATTGTCGGGGAATAATCCCGGCTGGTTCAATGCACTCTCATATGCTTTTTTCACAGCATCTTCAACCGCTTCACAACTGTTCAGGATGGTCTGTCGGTCGTTGCCGGTAAAGAACGCTTTGATCTCCATCCACGCAACATAGATCTTGCCCATTCCAGTGGTCCTTTCGGTGACGGGCGCTTCCATTTTTTTGAGGGCATCTGCCAGTTCGGCAACAAAAATGTTGCTGTTGTCAATATAGTTTTGAAACAGGCGTATTAAGTCAGCATCTTCAGTACCCTCTTTTAACTCAGCGATCGCCCGTTCATAGCCGGCGATGCGATCTTTGTTGATGTGAAGCAGGTCATTCAATACTTCACCATCGATAGTGGTAGTCATAAAAATTGCATTTACGAAGTAATGTCAAATGGCAGGATCTCTTTGTTAAAAAACCGGATGATACAACAACCCGGTACTGATCCTTTTCCCGCAGATCTTTTGAAACGTCTGCAGCGGGCCTTCCGCTTACAAACAGCCAAGATCAGGCCAATCGCGACTGTCCGGTGTTGACTTTTGATCCATGCAATGAGGATCGCCCCGGCCTATCGGTAATTCCGGCTTGTTTATTGCGGCGCTTAATGATATCAACAAAATGATTTTTTATGCCGTTAAAGAGTACAATTACAAAAGCAGGGATGGCAAAAAAACAGGGGAAATCGCCATCCACCCAGGCTGGTGCGTTTGTAGAGGAAGAGATCAAAAGCATCCGTAAGGGAAGGCATGGTGCCCGATCTGCCAGGCAGGCCATCGCCATCGGTTTGTCGAAGGCCCGGCGGGCAGGAGTAGACCTGAAGCCACCGGAAAAAGGCACAGTTGCTGAAAAAACAAGAAAGAGCGCCGAAGGGTCCTATAAAAAAGGACAGGCACATGAGCCGGTTTCTGCCACCCGATCAGCAGCGCGTGAAAAAGCGCTGAAAAAAGAGCCGGAGACCGCAGCCTCACATGAAGCGTTGTCCCGGCAGGCAAAGGCTGCCGCACGGAAGCGGACGGCTGCGGACCGTTCGCGGGCTGCAAAAAAGGCGGCGCGCACGCGGAAAAGAACAGCAATGAATACATGATCTGAAAAATAAAGAAGATGATACGCAAATTAAAATCCGGAAAATACCGCCTGTACTCCCGGATGCCGGATAAAAAAACAAACCGGCGACGGAACCTGGGTACTTTTGATACACTGGCGGCGGCCAAAAACCACGAACGGGAGATCCAGTATTTCAAGCAGCACCACTAACCGGCCGGCGGACGGCTTCCGCATGCCGGCAGTATTATATCAAACCGGAGTGCGGAAAAAAATCCCCACTTTGCAATGAAGGACCCTAAAAGATAATTCATGAAAAAGAAGCTCCTGTGCGGTATCAGTCTCCTCCTGGTAATGCTGGTGACCGGCGTCTTCTGGGGAACCTGGTTTACTTTAACGCGCAGTATTGACAGTTTTCCCGCAGATAATTTCATAAATATAGGTAAGGCCATCATTGCCAATGTTGGCATACCGATGCGTGTACTGATGCCGCTTGCGTTGCTTATGCTGCTCTTGCTGTGCCTCGCAACCCTGAAAACCCGCGGCCCCCTTCTACTGTTTACCGGGGCACTCATTTTTATGGTGTGCACGTTACTGATCACTGTGATGGTGGAAGTGCCGATCGATAACCGGATAAAAACATGGACAAACACCACCGTTCCAGATGACTGGACGGTGTTGCGGGCAAAATGGGCCCGGTTCCACTTTTACCGGACCTGCACGGGTATTTTGAGCTTTCTGCTTTTAACCACCGGTGTGATTGCCTGGCTTTCCGGCCGGGACAGGCTTGTATTCCCGCCTTCCGGCCAATGAGCGGGGGATCGTAAATGGATCGATCCAGTGTATCCCCATGCCCTGTTATTGTTGTTTTTAAGCCTGTTCGGGCATAAAGAACAGCAATATATGTTGTATTATGATAAATTATATTCGTTGGTTCTTCAGGGAAATGTAAGTTTGCAGGCGATGGTTAGGAGGCGTTGGGCAATACTGCTTTTTGTAAACTAACTCAAATCTGTACTTATGACCCTGAATGAATTTTTATCCTGTGACGAGCTGGAGCAGCTGAATGCGCTCTGGAGGGCGGAGCTTGTTGCAGAAACAAAGGAAGAAGCATATACGTATTCTTTATACAAACTGGATGATTTTTATGTCCGGGTAAAAGTAGCTGTAAAAGACAAGTCTGTCTGCGGCTTCGAATGCCTCGGAGATAAAGCAGATCTGCTTTCTGCCTGATCGTACCGCGGTACCGGCCTTTCTGTAAGGCGATCCGCCGGAGGCGCTGCTGTTTTCATGACTGCCGGTTAAGCCGGTATACATTATTCCGGATTTTTTTTACGGAGGCGTAGGGGTAACGCTTTTTTGAGTTGTATTGTTAAAAGCAATACTATATTTACGCCCGGATGGCCTTTGACAGTGCGCAATACAAACGTGTTTTTGATCTTCATTATGAGGAATTGTATGGCTATGCCTGTTCGATCCTGCGGTCGGAGGTATATGTGGAGGACATTGTGCAGAATATTTTTATCCGGTTATGGCAGACACGGGATACTGTTCGGATGGGGTCTGTGAGGGCCTATCTGTACACAGCGGTGCGCAATGAATGCTTTAATCATTTAAAACATAAGAATGTACGGGTGGCCCATGCACAATCCGTTCTGGCCGCAGGTGAGGGAACGACGCACCACTTCCGGGCAGAAGAAAAAGAGTTGCAGAATAAGATACAGGAGCTGGTGAGCCGGCTTCCTGAAAAATGCGCCATGGTCTTTTATATGTGCCGGCAACTGGGGCTCAGTTACAAAGAAGTGGCGGAAAAACTGGAGATCTCCGTAAAGACCGTGGAGAACCAGATGACAAAGGCATTGAAGTTTTTGCGGAGCGGGCTGGCAGGATACCTGGTGAGCCTGATCCTGCTGATTATTTATCCACTCTTTAATTTATAGAACATGGAACATCAATTGATCGCCTATTATGAGCAGCGGCTGGATGCTTCCCGGATCAAGGCAGTGGAACAATGGCTTCGCGCAGATATCCGAAATGAGAAGATGTATGAAGAAGTGATCCGCGTGTGGCAGGCCGCAAAAACGGACCGGCAGTACCTTTATTACAATAAAGAACAGGCCTGGGAACGGCTTCAGCAGCAGATCGCCGGGGCGCAAATGACCGGACGGGCCTCTAAACCCCGGTTGCTGCGGCTGCACTGGGCACAGATAAGTGCGGCAGCGGCCCTGGTGCTCATATTGGGTCTGCTGCTGTTGCGCATCAGCCGCCCGGAACCGGCAGCGTACATAGCGAAGGATAACCTGGAAACAATTACTTTGAAAGACGGCAGCCGGGTGGCGCTTTATCCGCAGGGTGGTTTACAGGTGGAAAAAGACTTCAATAAGGATTCCAGGACGGTAACCTTAAAAGGGGACGCCTATTTTGACATAGCCCGAAACCCGGAGAAGCCATTTATTATCCATAATGATGATATGGAAGTGCAGGTACTGGGGACCTCGTTCACCATTCAGCAACGGGCGGACAGGTATACGGTATTTGTTCACACCGGCAGGGTAGAGGCCCGTTATGGCGGGCAAACGGTTACGGCAACCGCGCATCAGAAGATCATAAGGGATCTGCACAGCCGGCGGTTGCTGCTTGAAGATATGGAAGCGGATATTGATGCAGTATTGAAATCACAAACGATACAATGTAAGGACATGCGTATCGACAGCCTCGCCAGGATCCTGAAGGAAGTGTATTACATCGACCTGCAGCTGGGTGCGGGCATTGCAGGGAAAAGGATCACCAGTACCTACCTTTCCTATGAGACCCCGGAACAGGTGGTACAGAATATAGCGCTGACCATCAATGCCTCCTGGAGCAGGAACGGAAACCATTATATCATCACCAAATAATTTTTTTTGAAGCCCTTTTTTTTTATTTTTCTTGTATTCTTTTTTGCTACCGGCGTATGCGCGCAAACCGATGGCCTTCAAAAGGTGATCTCTGTCGATTTCCGGAATATAACGATGTACGATGCCCTGAGGCAGATCGAGGCCCGGGCCGGATTCTATTTCTCCTATGATAACCAGTTCATCCGGAATCAGAAAAAGATCTCTTTTACCGCAGCAGACAAACCGGTAAAAGAGATCCTGAACCAGATCCTGGACAACGAGTATCAATACATTGTTCAGAACAATAAGGTGATCATCCGGAAAAAAGAACAGGCAGCTGTTGAAGTGCGTGGCCGTTTTGTTGACAACAGTGATCAGACACCAGTGGCTTATGTAAGCGTTTATGTGCCGGAACTTCAGATCGGTACCATGTCTGACCAGGAAGGCTTCTTCTCCTTAAAAGTGCCCCGGTCCGATCAACTGCTTATTACGGCCAGCCGTATTTCATACGAGGATACTGTTTTCAGCGCAGACAACAACAGCGACCGGGAATTGAATATAGCACTCACCCCGCACATTACAGAAGCTCCTGAGATCCGCCTGAATACGGTGCAGCGGCACTGGCTGGCCCGCCGGCTGATCGGCTCCCGGCAAAAATTAAGCAGCATCAACCTGAAAAATTATTTTTATCAGCGGAAGTTCCAGCTGGGGGTGCTTCCGGGCATTGCTACAAAGAATGTCCTCAAGGGCCAGCAGGAAAATAATTTTTCGTTTAATGTGCTGGGAGGCTATGCCGCCCAGGTGGATGCCGTGGAAATAGGAGGATTGTTCAATATCGTGCAAAAACATGTCCATTCTGTACAGATCGGAGGACTGGCCAATATTGTCGGGGGTGGTGTGAACGGCGTGCAGGTTGGGGGTATGTATAATTATGTGGGTGACAGCATGCAGGGCGTGCAGATCGGAGGACTGGTGAACACGGCGCAACAGCATACAGGCGGTGTGCAGGTCGCCGGCTGGTACAATGGTACATCTGCTTTTAACGGGCTTCAGATTGCAGGTTTGATGAACAGGGTACGCGACAGCAGCACCGGTCTGCAACTCGCCGGATTGGTGAATGTGGCGGGCACGGTTTCCGAAGGAGTTCAGCTTTCCGGGCTGGTGAACCGGGCATCGAAAATAAAGGGATTGCAGCTGGGGCTGGTAAACCTCGCTGACACGCTTAGGGGCGTGGCCATCGGACCGGTAAACTATCACCGGAACGGTAAGCATGCATTGTCCGTTTCCTGGCAGGAGAACAATCAGCTGAATGTGGCCTACCGGTCGGGTAGTTATACCCTGTATAATGTTGTCCAGGGTGGAGTGACCTTTGCACCGGGCGGCGAACATTATTATTCATTTGGATATGGACTGGGAAGCGAATGGGTGCTAAAAAAGAAAATCAAAATGGCCGCCGAGCTGGTTAACCTTTTCTATACATCCGCCGACCGCATCGATCTTAATTATACCAATCTTTCTTTCCAGCCATTGCTGCTGTACCAGCTGCGCCCGAAGCTGCAGTTGTTTGCGGGACCAAGATTGCAGTACCCGATGCCGGGTAAGGAGGATGCAGCATCTGTTCAGGATGCGTTGAACCGGAATATGCTTGCCATTAATCCGGGTAGTAAAGACGTATTGTACCTGGGCTGGACGGTAGGCATAAATATTTTCTGAGCGTATAGGGGGGACGCCGCTTTAATGTGTATTACAGGTATACATTAAAGACATGAAAAAGAAACAACTACTATGTGCATTGCTGTTGCTGGCGGCACTGAAGAGCACCGCACAGGATGGGATCGGGGAACGCATTCACCTGGGACTGGTTACACCGCTGAGCACGCAAGGGGCCCAGGCGCGGAACGCAAGTCCGGTTTTTGCCCTGCATGCGTTACAGGGTGTAAACCGCGACAACAAAGGCCTGGCTGTTGCAGGACTTTATACCAAACTCTTTGGAAGTAACCGGGGCGTTATGATAAGTGGTCTGGTAAATGAAGTACAGGGTTCGGATAAAGGTCTGGCTGTTGCAGGCCTGGTAAATATCGCACGTAACGGCAGGGGGCTGCAGCTGGCAGGCTTGTACAATCATAATTCAGGGAATGGTTTTGCACAGATCGCAGGTATCGGTAATTCGAACCGTTATAGTGAATTGCAGCTGGCAGGACTGATAAATATAACACGGAATGGCGGCAGCCAGATCGCCGGCCTGATAAACAAGGCAGGCACGGTTAAAGGGATACAGTTGGCAGGACTGGTGAACATCGCGGACAGTTCAGCTTATCCCATAGGAATCGTCAATATCATCAGGCAGGGTGAAAA
This sequence comes from Niabella beijingensis, assembly GCF_020034665.1. Taxonomy (NCBI): domain Bacteria; kingdom Pseudomonadati; phylum Bacteroidota; class Chitinophagia; order Chitinophagales; family Chitinophagaceae; genus Niabella; species Niabella beijingensis. The sequence continues at coordinate 614,089 of NZ_JAIQDI010000002.1, forward strand.
GCAACTCGGCATTCAGGTGTATGATGATGCTTCTGTGAGCGTGGTACTGCGTACCGGCAGTAATAAAACCTATGGTATTGTCGGGATCGGTCTTGCCAGGGAAAACAAACGAACAATACCCCAGGGCGAAGCCGGATTGGGCTATCACATACCCATTGCCCGGAGGGTACGGGTGAACGCGGAACTGGTAATGCTGGGAAGGACCGACTTTACCTACTTTAAACACACAGAATCACTGCGGACCCTGCTGGGATGGAAACTCACGAAGGCACTGGAACTAACGGCAGGGCCAGCGCTGTATGCCAATGCGTACGGCGATTCAAAACTGTTCTCCGGAAGCTATATCTGGAAATCGCACCGCCAGGGCTCCTCCTTTGTTATTACGCCCGGAGCAATAGCAGGACTGAACGTCCGTCTGTAAATTTTTTGTTCAACTAATTCTATAATCAATGCACATGAAACCATTTTTTATTTTGATCTTCTCTCTCCTGGTCATGATCCTGACATCAGGTTGTAAAAAAGTATATCCAGATGGTCCGGCCATACGGGAAAACCGGAATGTATCCCGATTCAGAAAAATCGAAACCACTTTCAGCGCCCATGTGGAATACCGGAAAAGTCCTGATATTAAAGTAGAAGTACTGGCAGCCGAAAATATACAGCAGTATGTCATTGCTGAAGTGATTGGCGACCGGCTCATATTACGAACGCCTTCCAATATCAGCCTGAAAAGAGGCAGTGTAACGGTTTATGTGACGGCACCGGAGCTGGACGGTATAACACTTACAGGATCCGGTAATTTTACGGCTGTTGATCCGATCGATGCTGATGCCCTGACACTTGATCTTTCCGGCTCCGGGGATATCACCATTTCAGAACTCGGTACCTCCTCTCTTAAAGCGCGCATCAGCGGAAACGGAAATATTACGATAAACAGTGGCAACAGCGGACGCCAGGAGGTATCCGTTACCGGCAGCGGAGATTATAATGCACAACAGCTGGAAACGGAGGATGCCATTGTTAAGCTAACAGGGTCCGGGGATGCCAGGGTATGGGTGCGGCGTAAACTGGATGCGACCATAACCGGCAGCGGCGACATACGGTATGCCGGCACTCCTGAGGTGAATGCGTCCGTAACCGGATCCGGCAGTGTAAAGCGGTTGTGATTTGGGCAAAGCACCGGGAAATATCCTGTCGCATATTTTAGGGCAGAGGAACCATTGCTTTCCGGCGATTGTATATCCCTATTGCTGCAGTTTGTGATAAACTCAGTCGTCAGGTATCTGTTGCAATTTGTTTTTCCTGTTTGCCGTAAGACATTACAGTAACAACCCTGCCCGGAATTGTCGGGGCTGATCCGCACCCTTTTTGTCCTGGTCGGATATTTGCGGCTGGCTCTAAAAATACATGCGTAAAGGACAAAGTTATATTGGCACTTCCGGCGGGCATTACAAACACTGGAAACATCGTTTCTATCCCGAAGCGGTTAAGGAACCGGAATTTCTTGCTTTTTACCAGCAATGGTTCAGAATGGTGGAGATCAACAACAGCTTTTACCACCTCAACGGTCATCTTTCGCCGCTGGTTCCTACAGCAGATTTTATCTACATTTGTTTACATGGCCCAGGCGGCGGATATGAAGGAAGTTATGCTATGCTACAGCAATGTTAAAAAAATGGACACACAGCTGCAGAAGCTGGATGAAACAACGGGTTGGATGTTTATGTATATTTTGATAACGATCAGGAAGGATATGCCGTGAAAAACGCACTGAAGCTGACAGAATTGTTAAAACGCTGATCCGCAGCGGCCTTCAACAGCAGCTGATCCGCAGATAGTTGCGGCAGCATTTTTGTACGGGTATTAAAAAGCGTTAAACAATGGAAAAAGAAACCTCATCAGAAAAGATGAATACGATTTCGGAGTGTCTGAACAAAGCAGTCCATTCGGGGTACAGCAAAGATTTTTTTGTAAGCAGCGGAGGGCTTTTTTTTAAGGATGCCGAACGTTATTATCAGCCGGAGGAAGTAATGATCCGTAATTTCTACCGGTTTGAAGGGGAGAGTGATCCCGGCGATAGTTCTATTCTTTACCTGCTGCAGACGGAAGACGGTACAAAGGGTACCCTGCTGGATGCTTACGGAGTGTATTCTGATAAGGGAATTTCGGCCTTTGTAAAGAATATCGGCCGTACCCGGAAACAACTTCCGTCTGCAGCGCCACATATACGCCGGAAGGTTATGGTTGCAATGGGCGCGCTTACAGCATTGTTTTTCATGCTGTGGTACCTTCGTAAATCAGAAAAAATTCCTTCCCGGTTACGGCAGGCTTTTTCATAAAACAACAGGCCGGTCAAATGGGCAGCGTGTGGAAATTATGCCCGCTTCATGTAGATGGATGGAACAGGAACGGCGGCGGGCAAAGGCTTTCCGGATCAGGATTGTTCCGTGGTTTAAATTTCTTCTTTCTTTAAATTGCTGTTTTTGATGTTGTTTTGTAACGATTAACAGGTGAACGCCTTTACCGCTGATGAGTACCGGTGCTGTTCGTTGGCATCATAATTTCATTTTATAAATAAAAGTTTTCTTCCGGGGAGTGTTACATATCGAAAGATATACGCCGAGAATAAAAACCCGTTGTACCTGAACTGGATAATGCCAGCGGAGGAAGAAGGAATTTTGTCCCCGGCAATGCCGGGGGCTTTTTGTAATCCCCTTAAACGGCCCTGTAAAATGAAAACACAATCTTTTGAAACCGCGGCACATGAGCTTACAGGCCTTGTTGCGATAGACTTTGTAAACAACGCTGCTGCATTTCTGACGGCTCTTTTTGCTAATTACGATCCGGAAGTTGTATCTGCCCGTAAGTCTCCGTTTTTTTCTTGAAGAAGAGGGCTGGGGCGTTACCCTTTATGCCGATCATGGCAGGGAAGACGAAGCACCGGAGCCGGACGCCGTTTTCCCGGTCAGGAAATTTAAGACGACAATTACGCATAAGGCTTTTGTACAGGCGGTGGCCCATTTTGCTGTTTCCCTGCAAGTTGCTGCATTGGATGTGGATCGAATGCGGGTGACAAATAAATAAGGGATTGATAGCAAAAAGAATGGGCAATTTAAAAACAGGGGGACGACTTTTTTGAGGTTTATTTTCCCGGGTGTAGCCCTGATTCCCGCTTCAATGACAAACATTTTTTGCCAGTGTGCGGCCCGGGCTCTTTACCACAGGTCTTTTTATCCTTGTTGGCGTAATTCTTGTGTTCTTGTTTCGCGTGCTGTCAAAGCACAGGAATGGATAGCGCACAGGTGTAATTGACCGGCTCGAAGTATTATTCCGGTTTTACGGGTCCCGGGCCGTTATTTTCTGTGTCTGTGAAAGCAAATGACAGCATTTCCTGACAACAAAAGCCCAAAAGGTATGATTAAATCCTTAAATAAAATCCGGATCGGCTATGTATTGTCTTCCCTGCTGCTGCTAACTTCTTATATCCTTATTTTATCTACCAACCGCCGGCTGCAGACCGAGAAGGAACGCGTGGTAAACAGCTATATCCTTATCAACAAGCTGGGAGCGATCAAAATGGCTGTAAGCGAGGCCGAAACCAACGTACGGGAATACCTGCTGAATAAAAACGAAAAGGCATTGGCCACTTTCCATACCACAAGGGCAAACCTGCATCAATTACATCAGGAGGTGCGCCGGCAGACACAATATAACAGCCAGCAGGCACAAAGTGAATCCGTCCTGCAGACAATGACCGAAGAGCGGATGGCGCAACTGGCGACAGCGCTTATTAAGGGGAGGGCTTCTGTTCTCGGACAGGCGAACAATATATATACGCAGATCCAGGATATGACCGCGAGGGAAGAACCACTGATGCGGAAACGCATGACCCGGCTCGACAGGTTTTACAACAGCACAGAAACGCTGACGATACTCTCCCTTTTTATGGCGGCTATAGCGGTGGTTTATGCGGTACTGACGTTTAACAGCCAGTACCGGCAGAAGAGAAAGGCCGACAAAACCGCAGATGTTTACCGGAATGAACTGGAGGAGAATGTAAAACAATTACAGGATAAGAACACCACGCTCAAGGAATTAAAAGGAATGGAAAAACTGGCGACCATCGGGCGGGTGGCGCGCGTGGTAGCGCATGAGGTAAGGAACCCGCTCACCAATATTTCGCTGGCCACAGAACAGCTACAGGACCTTGCCTGTATCCGGCAGGACCCGGATGGCCAGCTCCTGCTGGGTATGATAGAACGTAACTCTACCCGCATCGGACAGATGGTATCTGATCTGCTGAATGCCACAAAATTCATGCAGCTGGATAAACAGCAGGCGGACCTCAACCAATTGCTGGATGAAAGCCTGGCAATGGCGCGGGACCGGCTGGTGCTGCGGAAGATCGAAGTGGTAAAAAATTATTCGGATAAAGTATGTGATGTAATGGTGGATAAGGAACGTATCAGGCTGGCATTCCTGAATATTATCGTAAACGCCATTGAGGCCATGCGCGAAGGAGCGGGGATACTGGAGCTGACCACAAAACGCGACGGCGACCGCTGCATTGTGGAAGTCCGCGACAATGGAAGCGGGATGGATGAGGCTACCCTGCAGAATTTGTTTGAACCTTATTTTACAATGAAGAAGAAAGGAAACGGGCTTGGTCTGACGAACTCGCAGAACATTGTATTAAATCATAAGGGCAATATCAAGGTGAGCAGTGAGCCCGGCAAGGGTAGTTTGTTTGTTATTTCATTGAATGTCCTGTAATGTTCAGCGTGGGGAATGTTGTCTTTTATCGATGATCGCAAGGATCTCCTTTCGGGTAAAGGGTTTTCCTATAAAATCATCGGCACCATTGCTGACTGCCATTTTCCGGTCGTAACTGGTGTCATAAGCGGTTATCATTATGATAGGGGCCGCCGTGAGCTTTTTAAAACTGCCAATAAATTGATACCCCAGTCCGTCCGGAAGCCGGTTGTCCAGGAAAATAAGATCGATATCAGGGTTTTTTTTCAGGACATCGAAGGCTTCTGATATCGATGCCGCTGAAACAGTCTGAATATCCCGTTGTTTTAGTATATTTCCGATAAGGAAGTAGATATCCGCTTCGTCATCAACGACTAAAGCCTTTGATATCCGGTCGGAAAGGTACGGAGCCTGTGTATGTAAAGCATTGTTACGGGTCACTAAAAAATCGCGACAATTATTTTGCCAAACAGCAAATTTCCCGGCTTAAAAAAGTTCAGGTAAAAACCGGCACGATTTGCGCTGTAAGATAATTATTAAACGTACTGGTTAATTACATTCATTATGTCCACTAAACTCCTCATTATTGATGACGATATCGACCTGTGTCATTTATTGTCACGCTTTCTTTCAAAAAACGGATATGAGGTGGAGACCGCATATTCAGGAAATAAGGGTCTGACTAAATATAAGGCAGACAAATATGATGCGGTCATTGCTGATTATCGCCTGGGTGATATGGATGGGGTAGATCTGGTAAGAGCGTTGAGGCAGTACGATGATCAGGCCGCTATATTGGTTATTACCGGTTATTCAGAAGTGAAACCGGCTGTGGAAGTCATTAAGCTGGGAGCCTTTGACTATATCTCGAAACCGCTTATTCCGGAAGAGGTGCTCAGTATTTTGAACAGGATCGTAAACCGGCCGGAGCGGGATCCCGATGATGCGCCGACCACCGGAAGAACGGCTGTTACGGACGATGGTGAGGATTGTTACATCGGGAAATCGCTGCCTACCCTTCAGTTGTACCGCCAGGTGGAAGTGGTGGCTGCCACGAGGTACAGTGTGATCCTTTACGGGGAAAGCGGTACCGGTAAAGAAGTGATTGCCCGGTCCATTCACCGGCGCAGCCAGCGTGCATCCGGACCTTTTGTGGCGCTGGATTGCGGTACGCTTTCGCGGGAGCTGGCCGGCAGCGAATTGTTTGGTCATATAAAAGGTTCTTTTACCGGGGCCATACAGGATAAGGAAGGACATTTTGAACTGGCGAACGGAGGGACTTTGTTCCTGGACGAGATCGGCAACCTGTCACCGGAGATACAGGCCGCATTGTTGCGCGTGATCCAGGAGCGGAAGTTTAAGCGGATCGGCAGTAACAAAGAGTTGCTGACCGATGTCCGGATCATTGTGGCCTCCAATGAAGACCTCCGGCAGGCCTGTCAGAACGGGAAATTCCGGGAAGATCTCTATCACCGGCTCAACGAATTCTCCATAGACCTGCCTCCGTTGCGGGAGCGCAGGGAAGACATCCGCCCGCTGGCCGATTTTTTTCTGCAAAAATGCTGTGAGGAGAATGAAAAGACTGTTGACGGATTTAATGAAGAAGTATATGAATTATTCCAGAACTATGCATGGCCGGGTAACCTCCGGGAACTGAAAAATATGATCCGGCGGGCGATCCTGCTGACACCGGAGCGCGCTACCGTGGATCGCACGGTTCTGCCACATGAGATCAGGGAAACAGAGCCGGAAGTAGCGGGTGAACAGGGGGCAACCACTGATCTTTTAAAGAAGGCCGCCGGACGGGCGGAATACCAGACGATCATGTCGGTACTGCAAAAAGTGAATTTCAATAAAAAGAAGGCGGCAGAGGTTTTAAATATCGACCGCAAGACCCTTTATAATAAACTAAAACCCTATGAATAAGAAGTGGGGGCCTGCTTAACAGGGCGGCTGCTCGCCGATAAAACTGCGGATCCGTTTGATCCGGTCACGGGTATTCTGGATCTTTTCCTGTTGCTGCTGTAACAATGTTTCCAGTTCTTCGCTGATCTCATATTCTGTAAGAACGATCTCGTATGCCCGCAGTGCGGCATTTTCACTATACTCACAGGCGGCCAGCAGGGTCAGTGCGCCACTGCAGCGATAGGTATACCTGAGACTTGTCCAGATATTGTATAAATAGCCTTTTACAAAAGCACTGGCATGCTCCGGGGCCTCCTGCTCAATGCATCGCCTTAAGACGGTAATGAAGGAACAACCTTCAGCGATCAGCTCCTCAAAAAATTCGGCGAGATAATTACCGGTGCAGAGTTCCTTTATATTTTCATAGATCCTGATCCGGTCGGCATTGATTTTTATCAGATCGCTGAGCAACCCCCTGTTCTTAATGGAATTTCCGCTACTGCGCATAAATGATACTAAGGTTTGCGAAGCCCTGCCGCTTCATGGTTTAAAAAATAATATCCCGGTAAGGGGTATCTGTTACCCGTTATGTGGATATTATTCCACACAACGGGCTGTTTGCGGATGGCTGCCGAACTACTTCCAGTATTTTGTTTTTATACTTTTCGCACTATCCAGGTGTTGCCGGAGCATCGGGATCCTCCTGTCCGCGAATTCTCTTATGTCCGTATCGTCAGCCATTTTTACTGCTGCTTCAAATTCATCAAGTATATTTTTGTATCCGTCAATGGATGCATTGATATAAGCCTTGTCAAAACTGCTGCCCTGTAATGCCGCTAAATTTCCGGGTTTCCTGTCATTGCTCACTGTAGGGATGGCTACATTCTTTTGTGCTGCCAGCTGTGTGGCAGCCAGGTTCAGTTCTTCACAGACCTTCTGCTCGGTCCCCGAAAATTCTTTTATTGTGGGAATGGTAGCCTTGCCTTCGGCCAATACGGACTGGTCCATTCCTTTCAGTGCTGCGTTGGCGATCCGCACCAGGAAAGCGGCGCTGGTACTGTCTGCGGTGCTGATAATACCTGCGGCATTACTGTCCTGTTTGACCTTATTAATAGAGTCTGCCCGGGCGACGGGATTTTTGGGAGTACCCGTGCATGCGGCAATAAACAGGAGCGCTATAAAACTGATATAAATTGTTTTCATCATTTTTAATTTTTAAGATCACAGGGATCGTTGAACAGGATCCGGTATAAAACATACAGGAACGCTGCTTTTCTTAATAAGGTTAAAAATTTGTGCCAACCTTCTGTCAGGATCACAGCAGGCGCCCCGTCAGGCGGGTTTTAGGATACAGCGGTTTTTACAGCAGGTACTGCCATACAAACGGGATCCTGGTTGTTGCGGTTTTTCCACCGGTTTGTAGTAAAACATCCCCACTGCCTGCGGCAGTGTTAGTGTCGCCTGCCGGAAAATGTGGCATTCTTTTTCAATAGTTTTTCAGAGGTGTTGCCGGATCAACCCGGAGATGGGGTTCAACTGCAACACACGGATTGCTGAATTAAATTTTTTTTTATGCCAATCGTAAAAGTGATCGAAGTGATCGCGGCGTCTCCCAAAAGTTTTGAAGATGCCGTGCAAAGCGCCGTAACCGAAGTGTCGAAAACCATAAGAAATATCGACTCGGTTTATATCAAGGAAATGAAAGTGCACGTGAAAGAAGGCGCTGTAAGTAGTTATGGCCTGATCTGTAAGGTCTCCTTTCGTGTAGACGAATAGGCGGAATGTTTCAGCAGGCTGCGCAGAAGGCATCGTATCATCTGCGAAGGGAGATCTATGCCTGCTGCCCGGCTGCTTAATGTTGCTGGATATTCCTTAGCGCTTCTATCTGGCTGTGCGATTCTGCCAGTGCGGCCTGTTGTTTGGTAATCAGGGTATGCGCCATTACCGTAAGACCGGGTACCTCCAGTGCTTTTTCATAAACCTGCTGCGTATGATCCTCGCTTTTTTCACAATAGCTCAGGATGGCCTTCCGGTCGTCATCGCCAAAGGCCGCTTTGATGCTGAGCCAGAGGCGGTATAAATTCCCTTTTCCGCTGGTGCCATAGTCCGGTGCGCCGCCCATCAGGGTGATCTCCCGCTGGAGTTCCGTATTGTAATCGCGGCTGTTATTGACCATGGTGCGGAACAGCAGCTTCAGGTCGCTGCTGCTGTCCTCATCCAGCAACGCAATGGCCTTTTCATAGTCAGCCATACGGTCATTGTTGATTTCGATGAGGTCATTAAGTACTTCGATGGAGATTTGATCGTTCATGATTTTCTGTTTCATTTATTACTGTTCTGGGAACTACAGCCGGCTAACCCAATTTTTTAATGCACCGGAGTATATCCACTCCTTTTCCCAGTACCGGTTTAAAAAGATCCCCGGTTTTTTCCAGGCGTTTAGGCAGGGTTTGCAGGGTGAACTGGGATGGATGCAGTCCTTTTTTTACCTCCGTCCACTCCAGGGGCGTGGATACCGTTGCTCCTTTTTTAGGGCGTACACTATAGGCACTGGCAATGGTTTGTCCTTTCCGGTTCTGCAGATAATCCACATAGATCTTTTTAGAACCCCGCTTCTTCAGGTTCCGTTCCAGCGTGGTACTGCCGGGCAACAGGTCCACCACATGCAATGCGACCAGGTGTGCAAATTCCCTGACCTCTTCATAGCTGTATTTACCATTCATCGGAATATAAACATGCAACCCTGATGCACCGGATGTTTTGCAATAGGCAGCCGCACCACATTCATCCAGTACCTGTTTGGTGGCCAGTGCGGTATCGATAACCTGTTCGAAACTGTTGCCTTCTGAAGGATCGATGTCGATGATCATGTAGGAGGGGGCATCCGGTTGCTGTATCGTGCTGTTCCAGGGATTGAGCTCGATACAGCCCAGGTTGGCAAGGTACAGCAGCGAAGCCCGGTCGTTACAAACCACATAATTGATGTTTTTCCGGTTGCTCTCGGAAAATACCTTCGTGGTGGCTATCCAGTCGGGAATGGCTTCCCCGGCCTCTTTTTGATAAAAGCTTTCGCCTTCTATTCCGTTGGGAAAACGGTTCATACTTTCCGGGCGGTTTTTGAGATAAGGCAGGATCACACGGGATATTTTATTGTAATAATCGATCAGGTCGCCTTTTGTATAGCCTTCCTCCGGCCAGTAGATCTTTTGCTGATTGGTAAGCTTTACTTCCTGCCCGTTTATTTTTACCAGTTTTTCTTTTTCCGGCGCGGCCGTTGTTGCTGCACGGCGAGCCGGGCGTTTCTTCGTTACTGTTGTTGTCTTTGCCATGGTTTCTTCATTTTGAGAAATAACGACTTCTGCAGCGGCCTTGTCTTCCCGCAGTCCCAGAAATACCGGATGACGGAATATATGATCCTTGGTCCGCTCCGAATACCTGATCTGGCAAACGAGTACCGGCCGTACCCAGGTGGCGGGCATATTTGTTTTGGGAGGAATTTCAAACGGGGCCTTCTTCGTGATCAGGGGCTGCAGCCTGCTGTACACTTCCTGCAGGGTCTTATCATCAAAGCCGGTACCTGTATGCCCGGAGTATACCAGCTTGTTTTTCTGATACCGGCCGAGAATAAGCGCGCCCAGCTTTTTTCTGGAACCCCGGGGTTCTGTGTAACCCGTAATGATGGCTTCTTCCGTATTGTGGTGTTTTATTTTGAGCCAGTTCCTGGTTCTTTTTCCCTCGGTGTACGTACTGTCTGCAAGCTTTGCGATAATACCCTCCATATTACGTTTTTGGATCACCTTGAAAAAAGCGGTACCCTCCTTTGTTACATGGTCGCAGTACTGTATAAAAGGCGTTTCGGTCAGAGCGTCCTTTAGTAATTCCTTGCGTTGCAAAAGAGGGAGAGAGCGGGTACTGTGCCCGTTGAGATACAACAGATCAAATACCTGGTACACCAGCGGTACACCGGGTTTGTCCCGGAAGTGCTGCAGTGTCTGAAAGTCGGGTATACCTTTTTCATTAAAAGCCACTATTTCTCCATCCAGGATCATATTTTCTCCCTGTTGTTGCAGACCGGCAGTGATCTGCGGGTAGGTAGCCGCGAAATTGAGCCCGTTGCGGGAATAGAACCGGAATGTTTTCCCCGTTTCAGCAATTGCCCGGTAGCCATCCCATTTAATTTCAAAGACCCAGCCGGGATCCGTGAATGGTTTTGAAAAAGGAGTGGCCAGCATTGGTTTTACATAATGCGTGAATTTTTTTCCCTGCTCCGGCAAAGCCTGCTTATGCCCGTTGATGCCGGTGGATGCTTTGGACGGCCTGCGTTCCTTTACTATCGCTTCAGGAGCGGGCTTTTTTTTTACGTAATCCTCCGCATTATAAGGCCCGGAAACGGCCTGCGCATCCTTATGTTTGATCAACAGCCAGTTGTTTTCTTCCGGGTTGTTTTTCATCTTCACCAATGCAAAAGAGCCCTTCAGTTTGCGCCCGTGGAGGGTGAATTTTAAGGTGCCCGACTTTAATCCGGCCAGCAACACAGCGGTTTCTTTTTTGCCGGAAGGAAGATCATCTGCTTCATAATATCCCTGGTCCCAGATCTCCACCGTGCCCGCCCCATAATTGCCTTTGGGGATGATGCCTTCGAAGTCCCGGTATTCAAACGGATGATCCTCTACCATCAAGGCCAGCCGTTTATCTTCCGGATTGAGGGACGGCCCTTTAGGTACTGCCCAGCTCTTTAGCACACCTTCCAGTTCCAGCCGGAAATCATAATGCAGCCGCCGGGCCGAATGCCGTTGCACCACAAAACGCAGCCGCGTCCGGCTATCTTTTTTTACCTTCCCGGATGGCTCCCTGGTCTGTTTAAAATCCCGTTTTTCCTTATAGCGTTTTAATGTTGACATATAGTGATCAGGATGCTTTTTTCTTTTTGGTAGCGGAAAGACTGGCTTTCAGCTGTTCCATGAGGTCTCTTGTTTTACTGTAAGCCACATGCATTTTTGCCGGTGCGGTCTTTTTGCCTTTGGCCTTGGCTTCAATGATCTTCATCAGCGCTGCCCTGTAGTTGTCTTTATACGCCGAAATGTCAAATGATTGGGATAGCTGTGTGATCAAAGCCACAGCCATTTTCATTTCTGCCGGCTTTACCGTTCTTTTAGGGAGCTTCAGGTCTTCGGGGCTCCTGATATCCTGTTCATAGCGGATCCGCTGAAACAACAACAGGTCTTCATAAGGACGCAGGATGCCCAGCACTTCTTTGTTCCGCATAACAAAGGTACCCACCCCAGCCATCGCCGTTTTTTTTAAGGCATCTCTTAACAGGCTGTAGGCTGATTCACCGCCTTTCTGTGGTTCGGTATAATAAGGGGCTTCAAAATAGATACTGTCGATCTCTTCGCTCTTTACAAACTGGTCAATCGAGAGTAGCTGCGATTTTTCCGGGCTGGCCTTTTCAAAATCAGCGCTCTCCAGTACGATGTATTTACCATCGTAATTGTATCCTTTTACAATGTTCTCCCAGGCAACTTCTTTTCCGCTTTTTTCATTAATTCTTTTGAACCGGATATTGCTGAGATCCTTTTTGTCCAGCATATCAAGGTCCAGACTGCTTTCTTCGGTAGCCGTATAAAGTTTGATGGGAATGTTTACGAGGCCAAAGCCAATGGCTCCTGTCCATATTGCTCTCATATGATTTCGTTTTTGTAAATCAGCGTTTATGACGGAGCCGTTTCTTTAACCGGTAACCGGCTTCGCTGCTGTTTACCATTTAAAAAAGTATACAAAATAAAAACAAAAACCATGCAGTATTGGTATAAAAGACAGGTTTTCTGGCTGGGCATCCTTATTTTAACACCGGAAAAGAAACGGTATTCCAACGCCGGTCTGAGGCGGATCATTTGGTGACCCCCGTTCCTGCTTTGGAAGACCGCTTTTTGCTGATACGGAAGCAGTTGTTCCGGAAGCCGGAATTGTGCAATGGATAAACCGGACGACGGGGCAGAGGGATCGCGGGAATAGGGGACAATGATCGCAGGGAAGTAAAGGATTACTTCCGCCGGAACTTGAAAACCCTGGTGCGCGAACCATTGGCCATTGTGGCGTTGAAGCGATCGGTGCCGGTGAATTGAATGTCGTTGAAGTAATCTGACTTTAACTCGCCTGATTGATCGTTCACAGCACTGATCATCAGTGTGCGGATGCGGTCGGAACTGCAATCATCACAGTTACCGCCTTCCCAGTATTTCCGTATCTCCCATTTTCCCCGGTATTCGGTTCCGGTTCTTCCTGTAAAAGAGAACGAACGGTCCTCGGAAAAACGATAGTCACCTTCTCCGAAATCGATGCGGAGGGAGCCGAACCCATAGCTTTTGATCTCTTCCACCTGCCAGTCGCCGATGATCCGTTTCTCATACCGTTTAAAGGCATCCTTGCTGCAGGCAGATACTGCAAGCAGGAAGAGCAGGGCTGTTGTTGTTTTGAGCATAATAAAGGATTTAGTTGATGAAAGCTATTTGTGTTCCTGAACAGGAAAGCATAAATGAGATATTCTTTCCTGTAATGTTAACGGGTTTATAATGACGCTGAAAGAGCGGACGGCTGCAGAAACAGGTGACGGCCAACAAAGCAATGAGTTGTATTTTCAGTTTCATAAGTAGACGGAATGATGGTTGCTTTATTTCAATTGAAAATTACAGTTTTTTATGGCAGGCGCAATGTCTTGTGGCAAATGGCGGGCACAAACAAATGTTAATTGTGATAGGCTGCGGCCGGCAACGGAAATAAAAAAACGCATCCGGATAGGATGCGTTTTTGAAAAATAGTTATATGCTGATTAATACCGGTACAGTTCGGGTTTGAACGGTCCCTCAGCAGGAATGCCGAGATAGGCAGACTGCGCAGGAGTCAGTGTATCCAGTTCTACTCCGATCTTGGCCAGGTGAAGTCTTGCAACCTTCTCATCCAGGTGCTTCGGAAGTACGTATACGTTGTTCTCGTACTGATCGTGATTGGTCCACAGTTCGATCTGTGCCAGCGTCTGGTTGGAGAAAGAGTTGCTCATCACAAAGCTGGGGTGGCCGGTAGCACATCCCAGGTTCACCAGGCGTCCTTCAGCCAGGAGGATGATGTCTTTTCCATCGATATTGTAAAGATCCACCTGGGGTTTGATGGTGTCTTTGGTCTGACCATAGTTCTCATTCAGCCAGGCCACATCGATCTCAATATCGAAATGCCCGATGTTACAAACGATGGCTTTATCTTTCATGGCTTTGAAGTGCTCGCCTGTGATCAGGTCGCGGCATCCGCTTGCTGTAACAACAATATCCGCTTCTTTAACGGCATCGATCATTTTTTTCACCTCATAGCCGTCCATTGCAGCCTGAAGTGCACAGATCGGATCAATCTCCGTAACGATCACCCGGCAACCGGCTCCGCTGAGGGATGCTGCAGATCCTTTACCCACATCACCATAGCCACCTACTACTGCTACCTTACCGGCCAGCATTACATCTGTGGCACGGCGGATCGCATCCACCAGTGATTCTTTACAACCATATTTATTATCAAATTTGGATTTGGTAACAGAGTCATTCACATTGATGGCGGGCATGGGAAGGGTGCCTTTTGTTACCCTTTCATACAAGCGGTGAACGCCGGTTGTGGTTTCTTCACTGATTCCTTTTACATGCTGCACCAGTTCCGGATAGGTGTCCAGTACCATATTGGTAAGGTCGCCACCATCGTCGAGGATCATATTCAGCGGACGGTCGGCACCACCAAAAAAGAGGGTCTGCTCAATACACCAGTCTGCTTCCTGCTGGCTCTGTCCCTTCCAGGCAAATACACCGATCCCTGCAGCAGCAATAGCCGCAGCCGCATGATCCTGTGTGGAGAAGATATTACAGGAGCTCCATTTTACTTCGGCACCCAGGGCCACCAGTGTTTCAATGAGTACAGCCGTTTGGATGGTCATGTGTAAACAGCCGGCAACACGTGCACCTTTTAACGGCTGTGCACCTGCATACTCTTTACGGATGCTCATCAGACCCGGCATTTCTGCTTCTGCCAGTCTTATTTCTTTACGTCCCCAATCAGCCAGGCTGATGTCGGCAACTTTGTATTTCAGATCAAAGTCGATCTGGGATTTTGTTTCAGCGGACATATGTATATGTTTTTTTAATGCCCAAAGGTAGGATTTAGTAAAAAATACTACGTAAAATCCTATATAATAAGTCTTTTTCACTATTTAATGCTAGATTTATAGTATTATATACCATAAAGAAATGAAACGTACCATTCAAACAGCAGAATCGGCTATCCCTGTATTGCCTGCAGATCTTGATCAGAAGGATCTGGAGATCCTGAAGCTGTTACAGGGCAATGCCCGGATGTCGGTAAAGGACATCGCCGCAAAGATCCATTTAAGTCCCACGCCGGTACACGAGCGGATCCGGCGACTGGAAGAGAGCGGTATCATCAAGCAATATGCGACCCTCCTGGATGCCCAAAAGCTGAATAAGGGCTTGATGGTGATCTGTTATGTTTCGCTGAAGCAACACGATAAAAAGGCCGGCTTGAAGTTCATCCAGGCCATTAACGGGTTGAATGAAGTGGTGGAATGCTACAGCATTTCAGGAGAGTATGACTTTATGCTGAAAGTAATGGCAAAGGATATGGCGGGGTTTTACGATTTTCATGTGAACCGGCTGAGTCAGGTGGAGAACCTGGGTCATGTGCAGAGTGTGTTTGTAATGGGCGTGATCAAGGAAACGCACCAGATCATTTTTTAGCCCTGCAGCCTGCATTTATGGCTCCCCGGACCGATAAAAAAGAAGAGGGCGCTCTTTTTTGGGGTATACGGTGGCTGTTTCCGGTTATTTTTTGATTAAGTATCCCGAAGGCAATTTATAATTTTTATTTTATTCGTTTAAAATGTTAACTTTAATATGTCGTTAACAAGTAACGTCATTCGAATTGAATTATAAATGAGAAAGCGGGGATGCCTGAAACTGACATGCCAGCTCGCTGTTTTTGGGGTTGATTCCATGTGTTTTGAAAAAGAAGTAATGGTTCGCGGAAATGATACGAACTGTATCAGGATCTTATGATGCGGATAACAGGCTCCCGCGGGAAGGCTGATGACTGGGATCCTTATTTTAAACGGTATGTAATGATAGGAACGCTGTTCACGATTGTTGTAATGTGTTGTAAGGCAGCGGACCGGCAAAACAATATATCTCCTCTTAACTGAAAACCGGAGGGTTTTGGTTTTCTATGATAAAGCCGCTCTTTGGAGCGGCTTATTTAATAAACGATCTTTACGGACTAGCTGCCTTTTTTTACATCGAGCAGTTCCACTTCAAAAACGAGTACACTTCCGCCGGGGATGGTAGGCGGTGCGCCCCGCAGGCCATATCCCAGCTCGTAAGGGATAAAAAATTTGTATTTGGAGCCTTTGCTCATTAACTGGAGGCCTTCGGTCCATCCTTTGATAACGGCTGAAACAGGTATGGTAAGCGGTTCGCCGCGGTCGTAGGAGTTGTCAAACTCGGTTCCGTCAAGCAACGCGCCTTTGTAATGGCAGATAGCGGTATCATTTGCGGCAGGTTTTTCACCCGTGCCTTCTTTCAATACAAGGTATTGTAACCCGCTGGCCGTTGTTGTAACCCCCTGCTGGGTCTTGTTCTTTTCGAGGAAGTCGGTCCCTTTTTTTATTACCTCCTGCGATTGCGCTTCTTTGGCTTTTTCTGAATAGGACATCATTACACGCATCAGCGTATCTTCCGGCATCAGCGGTTTTTTTCCGTCAAAGGTCTGTTTCATGGCATCCATAAGAATGGCCGTGTTCAGGTCGCCCAGGTCTTTTTTCATGGACTGTGCCACATTTACACCAATGGCATAGCTGGCAGAGTCGGCCAGCGTTTTTAAAACGGGGGCAGTGGTAGTGGTTGCAGTGGTTACCGGCTTTTTTGCGGGAAGGGGCTTGGGCTTTGCTTTTGCCTGGCCAAAAAGAGACATGCTGCCCACACCCAGAATGCCGATTGTAAGAATGTACTTCATCATTTTTAATTTATCGCTGTAATTGTTTCCTTTGCGTTGAAACGGTAAATATAATGCCCCTTTTTATAAATTTGGTTATCGGGATGGTGTAAGTTTGTTAATAATGCTAAAAAGGGGTTATCCCATCAACTATGGAACGATTTATCAAAGAATTACAGATCCGCTGGTCGGACCTGGATCAGAATGGTCATTTAAGGCACAGTGTTTATTATGATTGGGGTGCTTATTGCCGGATCCTTTTTCTTTCCGGGCAGGGGTTAACGGCCACGCGTATGATGGAATTGCAGGTCGGTCCTGTACTCTTCAGGGAAGAAGCCGTTTTTAAAAAGGAGATCCGCCTTGAAGATGCCGTTTTTATTGATCTGGAACTAACAGCCTCCCGGCGTGATTTCAGCCGCTGGGCCGTACAGCACCGCATCTACAAGGGAGACCAGGTACTGGCTGCTGTGCTCCACCTGGAAGGCGCCTGGATGGATACGAATAAACGCAAGCTGACAGCTCCTCCGCCCGAAGTGGCAGATGCCTACGCCGCGATGCCCCTTGCTGCTGATTTCAGGTGGCAGGAACCGTCCTGAGTTGGGCAGAACGGAGAACCATCCGCAATACAGTGCCACGATATTGCAAAGCTGTTTGCACCGAAATAAACACGGGCTTATTTTCCGGCGGGGCCGGTGCTGCTGTCTGCAGGCAACCGGATCTCTTATTCATCTTCTTCGAAGCCGTAGTCTTCATACTCGTCTGCTGCCGATGCGCCCAGCATACTGCCGAACAGATCTTTAAATTCCACCCGGGTCTCAAAAAGTTTTTTGCTGATCAGGGAGTAGGACGACAGACCGTGCAGGACAAATTCCATTAACAGTGCCGCCTGTGTTTCGTTGGCACCGGGGAACTGTTTTTTAACCAACGGATACAGACCGTCTACCTGGTAGAGCTGCTGTATCTTACCGGCATCTGTTGTATTGAAGTCGATGTGCAGCTGGTTGCCGCTGTCGAACCAGTTGATGACAGGTTTGTAGGGATTTTCTTCGGCTTTCTGTTGTGCCGAAGGCTTGCCCGTATTCCTTCTTTTGTTCAACTGCTCGGGATTGGGGAAATATTGTATGAACTGCGACCGGATGGCTTTGTCCACGAGGTTCATCGCCACCTGGAAAGGACCTTCCTGTTCGCCTTCATAGACCAGTTCCACCTTGCCTGTAATGGAGGGGATGATGCCGGCGAGATCCGATATCCAGATCAGTGTAACCGGTTCATTGTTGACAAGTGCGCGGCGTTCAGCCGTGCTGACAGCATTTTCGAAGGCGGAGATGGTAAGGCGCGCACTGACACCGCTTTTTTTATCCACCAGTTCGCTGTTGCGGGCTTCAAAAGCTACCTGCTCGATCAGTCTTTTTACAAGATCACTGATCTTTACAGTATCTTTTTGCATTTCATGGATCGCGGCTTCCTGTTCGGTGATTTCCAGCGCATGCTCCAGCGTTTTGGGGTAGTGGGTGAGGATCTGGCTTTGTATACGGTCCTTTAACGGCGTTACGATCGATCCCCGGTTGGTATAATCTTCGGGATTTGCGGTAAAGACGAATAAGATATCCAGGGGGAGCCGCAGTTTAAATCCCCGGATCTGTATATCGCCTTCTTCAAGAATGTTGAACAGCGAAACCTGGATGCGGGCCTGGAGGTCGGGCAACTCGTTGATCACAAAGATACCCCGGTTGCTTCGGGGTATGATGCCGTAATGCAGTACCCGCTCGTCATCAAAACTCAGCTTGAGATTGGCTGCTTTTATGGGGTCGATATCGCCGATAAGATCCGCCACACTTACATCCGGGGTGGCCAGCTTTTCACCATAGCGCTGGTCCCTGCCCAGCCATGCAATAGGTGTGGCACCTCCTTGTTCAGCGATCAGGTCCCGTGCATACTTGGAGATGGGATTGAGGGGGTCGTCGTTCAGATCGCTTCCTTCCACCACGGGGATGTATTCATCCAGCAGGGAGATCATCTGGCGGGCCATCCGTGTCTTGGCCTGTCCGCGCAATCCCAGGAAAAGGATGTTATGCTTGCTCAGCAGGGCACGCTCTGTTTCAGGTATAACCGAGTCTTCATAGCCAACGATGCCGGGAAAGGAGCGTTCGCCTGTTTTTAGTTTTTTTATTAAATTTTGTCTGATCTCTTCTTTGATGGATTTTGGTTGATATCCGGATGCTTTTAATTCGCCTAAAGTTTTAATCACGAGTGGAAGGTTTTGAGTGAAATGTTTCTGGTGAGATGTATTTAGTGAAATATCTTAAGTAAAATATATTGCGTGAATGATGGAATGACATACAGGCCGGGAAGACAGGTGCGGCTGTTGGTGTCAGAATACGGTCTTGGACCTGCCGCTTTCAAAATCTTTAAAGATAAAGCTCCCGAGATTATCGAGGGAGGCAAAATATGCTTTGCCGTGATTCATCTCTGTAAATTCCTGAACAAAGCGTTGCAGGTAGGGGTCTGTTGCGATCATAAAAGTGGTGATCGGGATCTTTAATTTTTTACAAGCGGCGGCCAGGTTCATACAGCGGTTGACCACTTTCCGGTCTAACCCAAAACTGTTTTTATAATACCGTTTCCCCACCTTCAGACAGGTAGGCTTGCCATCCGTGATCATAAAGATTTGCTTGTTGGGGTTTTTTCTTCTGCGCAGCAGGTCCATGGCCAGTTCCAGTCCTGCTACGGTATTGGTATGATAAGGGCCCACCTGTAAATAGGGGAGGTCCTTTATTTCTACCGGCCAGGCGTCGTTGCCAAACACAACAATATCCAGCGTGTCTTTCGGATAGCGGGTCGTGATCAGTTCACTCAGCGCCATCGCTACTTTTTTTGCAGGTGTGATCCGGTCTTCCCCATAAAGGATCATGGAATGGGAGATATCGATCATCAACACGGTGGAGGTCTGTGTTTTGAAATCGGTTTCACGGATGCTCAGGTCATCTTCCCGGATGTGAAAGGCATCGATGCCGTGATTGATCTGTGCATTACGGATGGACGCTGTAAAATCGATCTGCTCCAGGAGATCCCCGAAACGGAAGGGCCGGGTTTCGGGATTGAGCTCATCACCCTGTCCCGGCTTGAATGTTTTGTGATCGCCTGTCCCGGCTTTTTTCAACTTTCCGAAGATCTCTTCCAGGCTCTTTTTCCGGATGCCCTGTTCTGTTTTCGGAGTGATCTTTATTTCACCTTTTTGATGGTCTTCTGTTATATATCCCTTTTGTTTCAGGTCTTCGATAAAATCGCCCATTCCGTAGTCATCGTTACCCAGCTGGTACTCTTTATCAAGTTCATTCAGCCACTGAAGCGCCTCTGCGGCATCCCCACTGGTATAAGTAAGTAACTGCATGAAAAGGCCGAGCATTTTTTCAAACGGGGATTTACCCTGATCATCAGCGGTAAACCCGGAGAATTGGATACCTCTCATATACTAAATGTAAAACTATTTTTCTAAAAACAATACGGTGCTGCCGGAAGCCCGGGAAAAGGGCTGGTTTATTGACTTGCCGTATTAATAACACTCCGGGCTGCAAAATGTTGCGGCAAAAAAATCCCCTCCGCAGGGAGGGGATAACAGGTATACAGATCGTTTATTTTTTTGATGTGTCCGGATTTTTTCCGCTGCTGTCGGCGGCTTTGGCCGCATCGCCGGCCGGCAGTTCCTGAACAGGGCTTTTTTCTCCTTTCTTCAAAGGATCGTAATGGGCCTCAATTGCTTCTGCAGCCGCTTCTGTGATCTCATTGAGCGGTTCTTCAATATTCGCCATTCCCTGGTAATATTCAGGTTTGTCTGTTTTGAGGTAATTGTAATATTTCCGCTGATCGGCAACATCTTTTTTGACAGCGGCGATCACTTTGCGCGCCATATCCAGTTTCCCGGCTTTGTAATAAGCTTCTGCGTACATCAACCCGGTCTGGTTGTGCTGATT
Source organism: Niabella beijingensis (assembly GCF_020034665.1). Classification (NCBI taxonomy): domain Bacteria; kingdom Pseudomonadati; phylum Bacteroidota; class Chitinophagia; order Chitinophagales; family Chitinophagaceae; genus Niabella; species Niabella beijingensis. The sequence continues at coordinate 634,752 of NZ_JAIQDI010000002.1, forward strand.
GTAGCGGCTGGTCATGGCATAGGGCAGGTTTTCCGGCAGGATGCCCGCCTCCGCCTTATCCAGTAATTTAACAGCTTCCTCTTTTTTGCCGGCGTCTGCCAGGTTACCGGCGGCCTCTGCAAAGATGCTGCGGATATTGAGGAGGTATTGCCGGTTTACTTCATCAAAATAGACTCCTTTCTTATTGGCTCCGCCGAACTCAAATTTGGTCAGGAGGTTCTTTGCCATCACATCCTGGTTGTTGTCGCGGATGGAGGTACCACCTGCCCGCATCTGGCGGTAGGCCTGGTCTACTACCCAGTTCGCCTGTGGCGTTTTTACATTAAAAGGCACGAGACGATAGGTCAGTCCGTCTTTTCTCAGGTACTGTCCAAAACCCAGCTCTCCGTAGGGGGCAGTAAAATAGATCGGGCGGTTCCATTGGTTGGAGGCAATGATGCTGAGGATCATCAGGTCATTGCGCTGGATACCGCCTCTCGAAGGAGGGATCTCGATAGCGATCTGATCCATTACACTGTCGGCCGGGTTGGCGGTTCCGTTTTTGCGGACCAGGTCCTTGTTTACCGGTACGAAGAATTTACGGAACGGCAGGTTGGTAGAACCAACATCCCGTTTCGTGTCCGGGTCTTCTGCACGGGCGCCGATAAAGGTTTTGATCACATCGTATAAAGGATAAAAGTTATTGACGTCGATGTTCTGGCCGGGCTGGGGCGCAGCAAACCGGAGGTATTCCCGGTTGTGTCCTTCTATCTGCTCCGGGCTCAGGATCACATCTACAGAATCGGCATCATTTATTTTATACCGGAGCTGGTTGATGTACCAGTCGATGCCCAGCAGGCTGGTATTGATGATCCGTATATCCGGCCGTACGTTTTCCACCTCCTGCGCATACCAGAGGGGATACGTGTCATTATCACCAAAGGTGAATAAGATCGCATTGGGCGCACAACTTTCCAGGTAATCCTTTGCAAGGTCCGGAGCCATGGTCTTTTCGCTTCTGTCGTGGTCGTTCCATTCCTGCTGTGCCATAAGGCCCGGAACGGCGAGGCAAAGCAGGGTTACAAGGATATTGGCCGGCCGGATATTGGAACCCCCGGAAGAGAGGGCCCTTGCCGCAAAGGTGACGATATACAATACCGCAGCATAGATCACTGCTGCCGTAAGACCGGCGATAATGATACCGCTAAAGGTGGTATTAACAATCGTACTCAGCGCGGTAATCAGGAAGGTTCCGGAAGCACCATAAACAAGCAGCTTCTGAAACGCCTCTTTATCTTCTTTTTCCAGTGCGGATCGCAGCAATGCCACCACCGAAAGACCGATCCAGACGGCAAAGGCGTAAAAGGAGCCCACATAGGCGTAATCCCGTTCACGCGGCTGATTACCCGGCTGATTGAGGTACAGCACAATGGCCATACCCGTAAAGAAGAACAGGAGGAAGGTCACCACCCAGTCTTTCCGGTTTTTCAGGAACTGGTATACAAAACCGATGATCCCCAAAACAAAAGGCAGCATAAAGAAGACGTTGTGTGCCTTGTTGTGTTTAATGCTTTCCGGCATCTGGTTCTGATCACCGAGACGGGCATTATCCATTAAAGAAATACCGGAGATCCAGTTTCCGTCCCTTTTATTGCCATAACCCTGCAGGTCATTTTGTTTACCGGAAAAGTTCCACATAAAATAGCGCAGGTACATAAAGCTGGTCTGGTAACTCATAAACCAGTTGATGTTGTCTGCGTAACTGGGTGCCCCATAGGAACCCTGGCCGGTGTTGGGATCCGGTTTGGCAAGTCCCAGCCAGTCGGCATAAAAATCAGCATGTTGCTGATCGTTGCTCGAATCCCATACCCGCACAAAGAGCTGCTTCACATTTCCATTGTAATTGTACTCTCTTTTACGTCCGATAGGGATGTATTTGTCGCTGCCTTTTACATAGGTTTCTTCGCCCAGAACATAGGGGTCTTCCTGGTTGATATCTTCCGGAACCTGGGCTGCATAGTGCGCCCCGTAAAACAGGGGCTGGGTACCGTATTGCTCACGGCTGAGGTAATAAACAAGGTTGATCGGATTGTCGACATTGTTCATATCGATGGCCGGGTTGGCACTGCTGCGGATAATGTTGGTAAAATACATGAAGTATCCCAGCATCATAAAGGCAAAACACCAGAGGAACAGTTTAATAATCTTCAGTGCCGTAGGCCGGATGAAATATCCGAGCACAGCGCCTACGATAAGCAGCAGGATGATCTTCAGTGCAGCCAGCGTACTGCCAAAGGCAAAGGGTAAAAATGCCAGCAGGAAGAAGGCGGTAGTCCAGACGATGATCACCGTTTTGGATACTCCTGTTTTGAAACGCAGACCAACAATTACCAGCAGGGCGATCAGCAAGAAGTAGACGGTAAACCCGGAGAAGAAAGGCATTCCAAAGCTGTTCACAAACATAATATCAAACAACCCGGCCGCTTTCATACTGTACTGGATGATGGCCACCTGTATGATACCCGTAATGATACAACCGATGAGGAATGCCCCGATGGCTCCTTTTACAGAAGGGGTATACCGCCGGTAATAATAGATCATTACAATTGCTGGTATGGTAAGGAGGTTGAGCAGGTGCACACCGATCGACAGTCCCATCATAAAGAACAGGAAAACGATCCACCGGTCGCTGCGTGCCCTTGCGTTTTCATCAGTTCCTGCCAGCTCATCGGCATGTTCCCATTTCAGCATTGCCCAGAAAACAAGACCGGTGAAAAAAGACGAGAGGGCATACACTTCACCTTCCACGGCGCTGTACCAGAAAGAATCGGTAAAGGTATAGGCTAAGGCACCAACGGCTCCCGCGGCCATAACGGTAAAGATCTGCTGACCTGTCAGTGCTTCTCCGGATCTTACAAACATCTTCCGTGCAAAATGGGTGATGGTCCAGAACAGGAACAAAATAGTGGCGGCACTTACCAGTGCGCTCATAAAGTTCACCGCATTGGCTGCTGTTTGTGGTTTATCACCAAAGAATAAGATAAACAACCGGCCCAGGAGGCTGAACATCGGAGCGCCGGGAGGGTGGGCCATCTGTAATTTATAGGCCGTAGCAACAAATTCACCACAATCCCAAAGCGAGCCGCGGGCTTCCCTGGTCAGTGAATAAGTAAGGGTAGCAATGGCAAAAACCACCCATCCGGTAAGGTTGTTTACTTTTCTGAAATTCATGTTAAAAAGCGTCTTTTTTTCAATGATGACAAAAATAGGGATAAACCCGTCATTTTTGGTTGATTGCCAGTCAGTATTACAGATATTTTATCGGCTGCCGGAATGGGGGTATCCGGCCCTGTTTTAAGCACTCTGCTGCGTGCCCGGCGTATCAACCGGTTAGCGGGAGCAGGTGCTTTTGAGATGGCTGTTGGGTTGTACACGGCGCGGGAGTTAACGGTAAGGATTATTATACCAGGTGGCATTGATCTCCTGTACAAAATCCTCGATCTGGCGGTCGAACTGATCATTCCGGATATCATAGTCCTGTTTCAGGTTACTGCCATAAAAAAAGGCAACTGTCTGGTACACACGTGCGTTCACTCCACCTTTATACTCTTTGATGATCTCATAGCAATCATCGCCGGTCTGGCGGTAGATCAGTTTCATCAACACTTTGCCCTGGTATACGGAGAGGTTGGAAAGGGGGTCGGAAAACTGTTTTTTTAACTCCTTTTCGCGGGATTTGATAATGGCTTTACGGGCTTTTTTATCTTTAACTTCCTGTAGCTGCTGGCTGATCTGGTTGATGGTAGCACCGGCGATCCTGGCGTAAGGGTAACATACATAGACGGCGTTCCGCAGCCGGCTCCATTCTTTTTTTACCTTTTCCAGTTGTGCAGGCGGGAGCTTCGAGATCCAGATATTCTCCTCTTCGGCATAGGGCATCATCTTAAATGAATTGTAATCCGTGCCGTACCAGATCGCAGCGATCTTTGTAGAATCCCGCGGCCCCCAGTCCTTCATGATCTCCTGCATGGAAGGCATCGGGGGAATGCGTACCGTATCTGTTGTCTGCGCAAGTGCAGTGATCTCAAAAGCAAATGGCATTAACAAGGATACTGCTAGTATAACCAGGTATCGATAGCGCTTATTCAATACACAAATTTAATATTGGTACACTGAACTTCGTAAAGTAACCGGTAACAGTTGTTATTTTACTTGTTAATATTTACTTAATTTATGCAGTCGCATTGAGAAAGAGTTATTTCATGGCTGAAAGGTAAATTTCGATCCCGGATCTCAATTCTCCGGTCTCATTTTTTATGTCTTGCCTCCAGTACTTCCAGCACATCCTCTAATCCGTATCCCTTTACCTGTAATAATACCAGGTAGTGGAACATCAGATCGGCGGCTTCTCCCAGGAACAATTCACGGTTATCATCCTTGGCCTCGATCACGATCTCCACGGCTTCTTCACCTACTTTTTGTGCGATCTTATTGATGCCTTTTGCAAAAAGTGATGCGGTATAGGATTTTTCCGTGGGGTTGTTTTTTCTGTCCCGGATAATATTCTCCAGCACCTGCAGCGAAAAAACATCATTCGCCGTACCAAAACAGCTGATGGTGCCTGTATGGCAGGTAGGACCCTGCGGATCGGCCTTGATAAGCAGGGTGTCTGCATCACAATCTACCAGGATCTCCTTTACCAGGAGAAAGTTGGCGGAGGTTTCACCTTTGGTCCACAGCCGTTGCTTACTGCGGGAATAGAAGGTTACCTTTCCTTCCTGCCGGGTTTTTTCCAGTGCTGCGGCGTTCATAAATCCCAGCATTAATACCTGCTTCGTGGAAGCATCCTGGATGATCGTTGGCATCAGCCCATCGGTGTATTTTGAAAAATCGGGGGTCATTAGTGAAAAGTTTATAGTGAAAAGTTGTTGTGAAAAGATAAGCAAAACTGGTCCGATGAATGTTACAGCCGGACGGGGATGTCGTTTTCCCGTAAATAATTTTTTAGTGTACCGATCCCGATCTCGCGGAAATGAAAAATACTGGCGGCCAGTGCGGCGTCTGCAGCGCCTTCTTCAAATACCTCCTTAAAATGCGGCATGGTACCGGCTCCTCCGGAAGCAATAACGGGTATCGGCAGGGCCTGGCTGATCTCCCGGGTAATATCGATCGCAAATCCGTTCTTTGTGCCATCGTTTTCCATCGAGGTGAGGAGGATCTCACCCGCGCCGAGGCCGGTTACCGTTTTGGCCCATTCTGTGGCGATCAGATCCGTCGCATTTCTTCCGCCGTGGGTGACCACTTTCCAGACGCCATCAAATAATTTTATATCGATAGCCACCACCACACACTGACTGCCGAAGTTCCGGGCGAGGTCGCTTACGAGCTGCGGGTTCCTTACCGCTGATGTATTAACGGAAATCTTATCGGCACCATTTTCCATGAGAACAGATACGTCTTCCACGGTATTGATACCGCCACCAACGGTGAAGGGAATATTGATGTGTGTGGCAATTTTACGCACCAGTTCTGATAAGGTCTTTCGTTTATCAACGGTTGCCGTAATGTCGAGAAACACCAGTTCATCGGCTCCTTCCGTACAATAACGCATGGCCAGTTCCACGGGATCTCCGGCATCTCTTAACTGTATGAAGTTGGTGCCTTTTACCGTACGTCCGTCTTTTATGTCGAGGCAGGGTATGATTCTTTTTGCGAGCATGATTGGGGGCGAGAGTTTAGATTTGAGAATTGAGAGTTGAGATCTCCGGCAATAAGACCGGTCCCGGAAATAATTAATCACTGAATTGCGCCAGTTCCTTTAAGCTGATCCTGTTTTCATAAATCGCCTTTCCTACAATAGCTCCATGGCAGCCGATGGCCTGTAAGGTTTCCAGGTCCTGTACGCTGCTGACACCACCACTGGCGATCAGTTTCAGGTCATTTACTTCATCCAGTATTTTTTTATAAAGATCATTGGAGCTGCCCTGCAGAAGACCGTCCCTGCTGATATCGGTACAGAAGAATTGCTGAATACCTTTTGTCCGGTAATGTTTCAGGAAATTCAGGATGTTGATATCGGTGGCTTCCGTCCAGCCTTTGATCATTATTTTTTCATCCAGTACATCTGCGCCCAGTATGAACCGCTCCACACCAAAGGCGGTCAGCCAATCCTGGAATACCACCGGCTTCTTAACGGCCATGCTGCCGATGGCCGCATAAGCTGCCCCGGAGTCAAAAGTGATCCGGACATCCTTTTCGCTGGAGATGCCTCCGCTGAAATCGATGGTGAGCTTTGTCTTTCCGGCAATGGTCTCCAGTACCTTCCAGTTTCGCACAGCGCCTGCTTTTGCGCCGTCGAGGTCTACCAGGTGAAGGCGTTTGAGACCGGCATCTTCAAACTGCGCCGCCACTTCCAGCGGGTGTTCATTGTACACTTTTTTCTGGTTGTAATCGCCTTTACTTAATCGTACGGCCTTTCCTTCAATGATGTCTATTGCGGGTATGATTTCCATTTATACTGCTAAAAAATTTTTTAAAATTTGTTCTCCTGCCTCCGCGCTTTTTTCCGGGTGGAACTGCACCCCATAAAAATTATCCCGGTGAATGGCACTGCTAAAATCAGTAGCATAACGCGTAGTAGCAATGGTGGCAGGGTTTACCACGGCATAATAGCTATGTACAAAATAGCACCATGCATCCTCCGGAATATTTTTAAATAACGGATTTTCTATTGTGCTGATGCGGTTCCAGCCCATCTGCGGGATCTTCAGATCGGAACTGATGAATTTTTTCACTGCCACATCGAAGATCCCCAGGCAGGGAGTATCGTTCTCTTCACTATGCGCACACAGCAACTGCATCCCCAGACAAATCCCCAGCAACGGCTGACGGGCTTCCCGGATCAGCTGGTCCAGTTTCCGTTCCTTCAGATAGCTCATCGCGGTGCTGGCTTCGCCTACCCCGGGGAAGATGAGCTTATCCGCCGAACGGATGGCTTCCGGATCGTCGGTAACGGTTGCCGCCACACCAATCCGCTCAAGCGCAAATAATACCGATTGAATATTACCGGCGTTGTATTTTATGATAACAGTGTCCATTTTTTGTTTCAGGTTCTAAAGTTCAAGGCTTAAAGTTTGCTGTATAAGGTTTTAAGTTCAGCCTTGAACAGCATTACAACATTCCTTTGGTGCTGGGCAGCTGGTCATTGCCCGGGGTTCGTTTTATCGCCATTTTAACGGCCTTTGCCAGCGCTTTAAAAATGGCCTCAATTTTATGATGCTCGTTCTCGCCCTCCGCCTTTATGTTCAGATTCATTTTTGCCGCGTCGCTCAGCGATTTGAAAAAGTGATAGAACATTTCGGTGGGCATTTCGCCGATCCGTTCCCGTTTGAACGAGGCATCCCATACCAGCCAGGGACGGCCGCCAAAATCCAGCGCCACCTGCACCAGGGCATCATCCATCGGAAGACAGAATCCATAACGTTCAATGCCGGCCTTATTGCCCAATGCAAGTCCCAGCGCTTCCCCCAGCGCAATCGCCGTGTCTTCGATGGTATGGTGTTCGTCGATATGCAGATCGCCGTTGGTGACAATACCAAGGTCCATACCGCTATGCCGGCCCAGCTGATGGAGCATATGATCAAAAAAGCCCAGTCCGGTGTTAATGGAACATTGCCCTGTACCATCCAGGTTGATGCTGATCTTTATTTTTGTTTCGTTAGTATTGCGTTCATGTTCCACCACACGGGTCTTGAGCTGCAGCAGCGCATAAATGTCCTGCCAGCTCGTGGTCTTCAACGCAATGGTGGATTCCAGGTCCTTTACCGTATCAGAGATCTCTGCTGCGCCGAGCGCCTCATCCTGCGCCAGCCAGATCCCTTTACAACCCAGGTTCTTTGCGAGCTGAATGTCAGTGATCCGGTCACCGATCACATAGGAGCCGGCAAGATCATAATCCGGGTTGCTGATGTATTTTGTAAGCATACCGGTGCCTGGTTTGCGGGTGGGTGCATTTTCTTCCGGATAGGTTTTATCAATGAATACTTCGCTGAACCGGATGCCATCTGCCTCCAGGTTGCGCATGACCAGGTGCTGGGTAGGCCAGAAGGTCGCTTCGGGAAATTGTTCCGTGCCCAGGCCATCCTGGTTGGTGACCATCACCAGTTCAAAATCCATTTCCTTTGCGATCTTTCCCAGCCAGGTGAACATCCCGGGATAAAAGGTTACCTTATCGATAGAATCCAGCTGGTAAGTGGGGGGCGCTTCGTAAATCAATGTTCCGTCCCGGTCTATGAATAATACTTTTTTCATTCTTGTTTGTTTGCAGACTTATGAGGTTTTTAAAACTTCATAGGCCTTTAAGGTATCAATTAAAATACGATTCTCGTTTTCGGTGCCAACGGTGATCCGAAGGCAGTCTGCACATCCCGGAACACTGCTGCGGTTACGCACGATGATCCCATTTTGTTGCAGGTATTTAAAAATAGCATCGGCGCCCGTCATTTTCACCAGTAAAAAGTTGGCATCCGAGGGATATATTTTTTGTGTGCAAGGTAACTGGTTCAATTCATTTTCCAGCCAGCTGCGCTGCTCAATGCAATCGCGGATCCAGGCATTTACTTTGTCGATGTTCTGTAATCCCTGCAAGGCGAGTTCCTGCGTGGCAATATTAATATTGTAGGGATACTTTACGTTGTTCATTAACCGGATGATCTCCTTCCCGGCAAATGCCAATCCCAGGCGCAATGCGGCCAGTCCCCATGCTTTGGAAAGGGTTTGCAGCACTACCAGGTTGGGGTGATCGGCCAGCTGAAGCGAAAGCGTTTTCTGGCGGGCATAATTAATATAGGCTTCGTCCACCACTACTATGCCGTCAAAATTATTCAGGATCACCTCGATGTCCTGGCGGATAATGCTGTTGCCGCTGGGATTGTTCGGCGAACAAATGAAAATGATTTTGGTATATTCATCCACGGCATCGGCAATGGCCTGTATATCCATCTGGAAGTCGGCGTTCAGGGGGACTTCTTTTACTTTTACATTGTTGATGGCAGCCGCAACACTGTACATGCCATAGGTGGGCGGCAGGGTGATGATGTTATCGAAGCCCGGCTCACAAAAAATGCGGATCAATACATCGATGGCCTCATCGCTGCCATTACCGGTAAAGATGTTCTCAACCGGAAGGCCTTTGATTTCGCTGATGCGGTTTTTCAGTTTTGTTTGCACCGGGTCGGGATAGCGGTTGAGCAGTTCGTGCTGTTCGTTGATGTCGAGCGTCACCGGCGAACCGATCGCATTTTCATTGGCATCCAGCATCACGCTGGCCGCACCGCTGAACTCGTGACGGGCGGTGGAGTAGGGGGCAAGGTTCCTGATGTTCTCCCGTACCAAATAGTCTAAATTAAACTCCATATTGCTTTCTTGTTTCTTATTGCTGATGGCTGATGGCCGCCAGTTATTTCGTCATTCTTATTTTGACGGCATTGCTGTGGGCCTGCAGCCCCTCGGCCTCCGCCATCGTGGTTACGGTGGCGGCAATAGTTTTTAACCCCTTTGCCGTAAGTTGCTGGAAGGTGATCTTTTTATAGAAACTGTCCAGCGATACACCGCTGTATGCTGTTGCATAGCCGTTGGTCGGCAATGTGTGATTGGTACCGCTGGCATAGTCGCCCACGCTTTCCGGTGAATGATTGCCGATAAAGACCGACCCGGCTGCCGTGATGCTTTTTAATAACGCGTTGCCGGTTTTGCAGGCCAGGATCAGGTGCTCCGGGGCATAGAAATTGGATAGCGCAATTGCTTCATTGAGGTTTTTTGTCACCACGATGCGCGAGTGCTCCAGCGCTTTTGCGGCAATGTCTTTCCGGGGCAATACCTTCAGCTGGGCTGCTACCGCTGCTTCGATCTTTTTTACCATACGGGCCTGCGTTGTAATGCAGACCACCTGGGAATCCGGACCGTGCTCTGCCTGCGCCAGCAGGTCGGCTGCCACAAAGTGGGGATCCGCTGTTCCGTCTGCGATCACCAGTACTTCGGATGGCCCGGCGGGCATATCGATGGCTACCCGGTTCTGCACCAGCTGTTTGGCCGTGGTCACATACTGGTTGCCCGGTCCGAAGATCTTGAAGACCTGCGGTACGCTTTCCGTGCCATAGGCCATGGCGGCGATGGCCTGCGCGCCTCCGATCTTGAATATTTTTTGAATACCGCATAAGGCAGCGGCGTAGCGGATGGCCGGGTGTACCTGTTGTTCTTTGTTGCAGGGAGTACACAGCACCACCTCTTTACATCCGGCGATGCGGGCGGGAAGCCCCAGCATCAGTACCGTGGAGAACAAGGGAGCGGATCCTCCCGGGATGTAAAGACCAATCTTCTCTATCGGCCTGCTTTCGCGCCAGCAGGTGATGCCCTGCATCGGGGTGATCTTTTTTGACGCTTCTTTCTGGGAGCGATGAAAGGCTTCGATATTATTTTTTGCCTGCTTCAATGCCGCTTTTAGCTGCGGAGAGAGTTGTTGGGCGGCCGCCTTTATTTCTGTGGCGGTCATTTCGATGGACCCGAGCTCGACACCATCAAATTTCCTGCTAAAGCTGCGGAGCGCAGCATCGCCCTGTTTTTGCACCGCAGACAATATGCCGGTCACCGCCGGAATGATCTTCCTGTCGTCCTGGACCGGCCGTGCGCAGATTTCTGACCAGAGGTCGCGATGAGGATATTTATAAAGTTTCACTGTTTGTGGTTTTATGTTGCGTTGAGAAGTGAGATGCAAAGAACCGGCTGAAATATATTTAATACTTCATTCTTTTTCCCTTTTTACTTTCCCTTGCCACCATTCAAAGCTTATTCAATCATTTTCTCGATCGGGATGATCAGGATCCCTTCGGCACCTGCAGCTTTCAGGTTCTCGATCACATTCCAGAAATCGGATTCACTGATAACAGAATGAATGGAACTCCAGTCTTTTTTGGCCAGCGGCACAATGGTAGGGCTGTTGATGCCGGGCAGGTAGGCGCAGATCTTTTCAATACTTTTATTAGGCGCGTTCAGCATAACATATTTATTGAATTTTGCTTTCCGTACCGAACGGATCCGGAACAATAATTTGTCCAGCAGCTCTTTGCGGGCGGGGCTCAGTTTCTTACCGGAAATAAGAACAGCTTCTGATTTCAGGATGGTCTCAAATTCGTAAAGCTCATTGCTGAACAGGGTGCTGCCGGAGCTTACCAGGTCGCAGATGGCATCTGCAAGCCCGATGCGCGGAGCGATCTCGACCGATCCGCTGATGACATGGATATCGGCTTTTAGTTTATTCTGGCGGAGCCATTTATTTAAGATGAACGGGTAGCTGGTGGCGATCTTCATGCCGTCGAGATCCTTTATCGCCAATTTCTTCCGGGTCTTTGGCAGGGCAATGGAAAGACGGCATTTGCCATATCCCAGCCGCTCCACAATGTCCGTGGCCTTGTTTTTCTCCAGTACCACATTTTCGCCTACAAACCCGATATCGGCCACGCCATCCTGCACGTATTCAGGGATATCATCGTCCCGGAGGAATAAGATCTCGGCTTCAAAATTTTCTGCATTGATCTTTAACTGATTGTTACCGTTGGGCACACCGATACCGCATTCTTTCAAGAGCTTTAGGGAATCTTCGCTGAGCCGGCCTGATTTCTGGACCGCAATTCTTAATTTTTCCTGCATGTTTTTATTTTTTAAATAAAAAAGGCTTACAAAATTTGTAAGCCTTTTTCTATAAATTGATACATATCACCACCGGGCCTACACGGGTAAGTCTGTTACATGATGATGGATATGTGCTAAAACTTTCATTCGTACTGTTCTCGTTGTTGTTGCCGGAGAAACACTGCTGTATTGGTTTTGCATACATTCAAAACAAACCGCTTTGTTTCTTTGCGGTGCAAATATATACGAATTTTATGATTTCCCATTTTTTTGATAGAAATTTTTGAGCGGAGAATCGCACCTACAGGGGAAAATGCCCTATCTTTAAAGTTTTAAAAAGGATACATGTTACAACTTACCAAGCCCCTTGCTTTTATTGACCTGGAAACCACAGGTGTGAACCTGGGCACCGACCGGATCGTAGAAATCGCCATTGTAAAAATTTTGCCGGATGGAACGCGGAATGTCAAAAGAAAACTGATCAATCCGGAAATGCCAATCCCTCAGGCCAATTCCGATATACACGGGATCACCGATGAGATGGTGAAGGACGCACCGACCTTTGCACAGGTAGCCCAGGAACTGAAACAGGTACTGGATGGCTGCGACCTGGCGGGGTATAATTCCAATCGTTTTGACGTACCACTGCTGGTTGAAGAATTTTTACGGGTGGGTGTTGATTTTGATATGCGGGGCCGTAAGCTGGTGGATGTACAGAATATTTTTCATAAAATGGAACAGCGCACCCTTTCAGCTGCTTATCGTTTTTATTGCGATAAGATACTGGAGGGAGCCCATTCGGCCGAAGCGGATGCTTCTGCCACACATGAGGTATTGCTGGCGCAGATCACGCGTTATCCGGAACTGGGAGTTACAATAGAATCTATCAATAAAGCCATCGGTGAAGAAGTTATTGTGGATTTTGCACGTCGCTTTATTATGGACAACGGCGTGGAGGTTTTCAATTTCGGGAAATACAAAGGAAAAGCAGTTGCGGATGTGTTAAGGGCCGAACCCCAGTATTACGACTGGATGATGAAGGGCGACTTTCCGCAACATACCAAACAGAAGCTGACTGAGATCTTTACGCGCAGCAAGCTGAAAAAAAATTAAACGCTAAGCTCTTTAATCAAGAAGCGTTATTTACTGAATGAATGGATACAGTGGATAAAGTAGTCATTATACCCACTTACAATGAAAAGGAGAACGTCGCCAGGATCATAAAGGCCGTTATGGACCTGGAAGGTGATTTTCATGTGCTTATAGTGGACGACGGATCACCGGATGGAACAGCTGCTATTGTTAAAACCCTGCAGGAGCAATATGAAGGCCGGCTCTTCCTGGAAGAACGGAGGGGGAAACTGGGGCTGGGGACCGCCTATATACATGGGTTTAAATGGGGCCTGGCCCGGGGTTATGCATTCATATTTGAAATGGATGCTGATTTTTCCCATAACCCGAATGACCTGATCCGGCTGCACCAGGCATGCGTTGCGGGTGCCGACCTGGCGATCGGGAGCCGGTATGTAAAAGGTGGCGGCATTGTGAACTGGCCGGCAGACCGGGTATTCATTTCCAAAGGAGGATCATTGTACACACGCATCATCACCTGGATGCCGGTAAAAGACCCTACGGCCGGTTTTATGTGCTATACCGCAAAAGTGCTGCGGGCGATCAATTTTGATAACATCAGTTTTGTAGGATATGCCTTCCAGATCGAAATGAAATATGCCACTTGGAAGCTGGGCTTTAAGATCAAAGAGGTGCCGATCATTTTCCAGGACCGTACAGAAGGCCAGTCGAAAATGAGTAAGGGGATCTTAAAAGAAGGTATCCTGGGAGTACTGAACCTGCGGTGGCAAAGTCTGTTTAAAAATTACAGAAACAGGGTTTCAAATAATTGAATGCCTTAAGATTGTAAGCGGTATGTATAGTAAAAATGAGGCAGCGCTGATAAAAAAGGAATTCTGGACCTCATTGGGTACCTACCTGAAACCGGTACTGAATGCGGAAGGCCGGAAGATCAACTGGATCAATTATAAAACCGGTGTTAAGAGCATTTATTTCAGAACGGATGTAACAAAAAAAGCTGCAACCATTGCCATCGAACTCACCCACTCCGATACCGAAGAAAGAAGCGCTGCATTTGAAAAGCTGGTTTCTTTAAAACCGGTCTTCAATGATATGATGCCGGAGGTATGGCAATGGCAGCGGGAAGTATATGATGAAACAGGACTGCCCTTATCAAGGATCCTGATTCAGCTGGAAAATGTTACTATTTTTGACAGGAAGGATTGGCCGGAGATCATTTCCTTTTTCAAACAACACTTAACCGCGCTCGATGCTTTCTGGTCTGTTGCAAGGGATTATTTTGAAGAATAATATTTAGATAAAAAAAATGATATTGATTTGGTTTTTAATCAGATATATGTGATGACATCAATTTTTAAAGAATACATATGAAACGATTAACGATTGGTTTAGCTGCATTTTTTATGATGAGTACAACAACACATGCACAGGAAATATTTCCCTTGTACCAGTCAGTTCCGAACAGCAGGCAGGCGGAGAACCTGGAGCAGTCGGTAACCGGGACAGATGGTATCACCCGTATCAATAACGTATCGGTTCCTACCATTACCGTATACCAGCCGGCAGCGGGAAAGCAGAAGAACGGGCCGGCTGTGGTCATATGTCCCGGAGGGGGGTATTCGATCCTCGCCATCAGTCATGAAGGCGTGGATGTGGCCAAAGCCTTTAATGAATGGGGGGTAACTGCTTTTGTGCTGAAATACCGTTTACCGGACGATCGTACCATGACGGATAAATCGATAGGGCCTTTACAGGATGCCGAGCGCGCGATGCAATGGGTACGCGAACATGCAAAAGAATATGATATAAACCCGCATAAAGTAGGAATCATGGGGTTCTCTGCCGGCGGACATCTGGCCTCCACGCTTTCTACCCACTACAAGGATGTTGTGATCAGTAATCCGGGGAAGGTTTCACTGCGGCCGGACTTTTCAGTACTGATCTATCCGGTGATCAGCTTCAGCGACAGCCTGGGGCACCGGGGGAGCAGGGAGCGGCTTATCGGGAAGACGCCTGCCGCTGCCACCATTCAGAAATATTCTAATGAACTGCAGGTGGATAAGAAAACACCTCCTGCCTTTCTTGTACACGCCAAGGATGATAAAACCGTTCCCTGGCAGAACAGTCAGCAATACTATGATGCCCTGCTGAACAATAAGGTGCAGGCACGCATCTTTTACTATGATAAAGGGGGTCACGGGTTCGGCATGCATAACAAAACCTCGGATCAGAACTGGATGGCTGCGCTGAAAGAATGGATGCAGCAACAGCACCTGCTTTAGAAGATGGGTCTGTGTGTGGGGGTGCAGCTGATCTGTAAGGGATGCGCAAATTGTTGTAACTTAGAAGTGCAACTTTTATGCAACCGTTTAAACTTTTGCCATGAAATATCCCGTCAAAATAAGATCGATCGAGCAGGTGACCCATAATGTACTGGGTATACAGGTAGATAAGCCGGAGGGCCTGGTGTACAGCCCCGGACAGGCTACCGAAGTGTTCATTGACAAAGATGGGTGGCGGGAGGAAGGCCGCCCGTTTACGTTTACCTCGTTACCCGATGAGGGTCATCTGGAGTTTACGATAAAGACCTATCCCGAGCGGAAAGGGGTTACGGCACAGTTACTGGAGCTGCAACCAGGGGACGGATTGTTGCTGAACGATATATTCGGCGAGATCGCTTATAAAGGAGAAGGCGTCTTTATCGCAGGTGGCGCGGGCATTACGCCTTTCCTGGCAATTCTGAGGCAATTAAAAAAAGAAGGCCGCGTGGGAGCAAACCGCCTGGTCTTTGCCAATAAAGGCAAAAAAGATATTATTCATGAAGCCGAGTTGCGCGGACTCCTGGGAGCGCAGTTTATTAATGTGCTTTCGGAAGAACAGCTCCCGGGCTATGAACAGGGTGTTATTTCTGAAACATTGCTGAAACGCCTGCTGCCCGGAGCGGAGACCTATATCTATTTGTGTGGCCCTCCGCCTATGATGGATGCCGTGGAGCAACAGCTGAACCGGCTGCATGTAGATCCGGCAAGGATCGTTAAGGAGGGTTTTTGATAAAAAGAATATCAGTAGTATACAGGCCGGCCCGGGACCGGGGAATAAAAAAATATGAACTATTTATTGTTTGGAGTGCTGCTTTTTGTGGCGGAAATGGCGCATGCACAGCAGGTTGCTGATGCCCCGTTTGATTCACTGGGTATCATTCAGAAAGCTGCTGTTCCTGTAAAGATAAGTACACAGTTTTCTTTTACGGAAGGCCCCGTTGCAGACCGCAAAGGAACTATTTACTTTACGGATCAGCCCAATAACAAAATATGGCGCTATAACCTGGACGGGACATTCACCGAATTCCTTTCGGCCGCCGGCCGTGCCAATGGCCTGGATATGGACGCCCGGGGAAATCTTATTGCCTGTGCGGATGAACAGAACGAGCTCTGGTCCATTACACCGGGAAAAAAAGTAACAGTACTTTTAAAAGATGTAGGTGGGAAGAAATTGAATGGCCCCAACGATCTGTGGCTGGATCCTAAAGGAGGTATTTATTTTACGGATCCGTATTATCAGCGGAAGTACTGGACCCGGACAGGACAGGAAATTCAGGAGCAGAAGGTATACTACCTGCCAAAAGGAGCAAGACAACCGGTTGTGGCTTCGGACGAACTGGTAAAACCCAACGGGATCGTCGGTTCCCCTGACGGCAGGTTGCTGTTTGTTGCGGATATAAAAGATAACAAGACCTACCGGTTTTCCATTAATAAGGATGGCAGTTTATCGGACAAGACCGTTTTTGTACCCCGGGGAGCAGACGGCATCACGCTGGATGACCGGGGGAACCTGTACCTGAGCGGCAATGGCATTACGGTATTCGATCCTGAAGGAAACTGTATCGCGCACATTCCGATCCCCGAAAAATGGACCGCCAATGTCTGTTTCGGCGGTAAAAACCACAACCTGCTTTTTATGACGGCCGGTACCAGCATTTATACCCTGCAGATGCAGGTAAAAGGCAGCCGTAAATTTTAGCGATCAGTTATACAGCATCAATCCCGCTGCCGGAATCCGGAACATCAATCCCGTTGTTTTCTTACCACAAGAAACCGGCCGTTTTCCAGTATCAGATAACCATAATCATAACAGTAATAATAGGTTTTCCCTTTTTCTGTCTTGTGCTGATCGGTAAAGTATTTGAACTGGAACCCTGCCAGCCGTAAATCATCCCGGTCTACGGTGATCGTTCTTTTGGAAGCATCCAGTTGCTGTAGAAGGATCCTGCGGTTCCTTCGGAGTGCTGCATTGATATTCCGGATCAGCTGTTCCGGTCCGTCTTTTATTGAATTATTGTAATGGTTCCTGCAAAAATCGTCGCAGAATTTTTTATCGGATCGCCCTTTTATGGGTTTCCGGCAGGAAAGACAGTGTTTCTCAGAAACGTTGGCGGTTGGCATATTTTGTTGATTTTCCCATTACAATATACAAAAAAATATCGTTATAAGTGTTTATAAGTACTTATAAGCGTTTACTTACGTAAGTAAACGCTTATAAACCGGGTATCGCTTTTCGAAAGCTGCATTTTTGAGATGTTGATCCGATAGCGCTGTTGGTTCAACCGGAATTCCAAACATTGATCATCGCCGCAAGGCACAAAACAACAATCATGTACACATTAAGAAACAAAGTGCAGCTGATCGGGCATTTGGGCAATGCACCGGAGGTAAAAGCAACCACTGCAGGAAGACGGATGGTCCGCTTCAGTATCGCCACCAATGAAAGTTATAAGAACACAAAAGGAGAAAAGATCACCGAAACCCAATGGCACAACCTGGTTGTTTGGGGAAAGCTGGCAGATATAGCTGCGCGGTACCTGGAAAAAGGAAAGGAAATCGCTATAGAGGGAAAACTGGTCAACCGCCAATACGATGATAAGAACGGGCAAAAAAGATACATTACCGAAATACAGGTGCAGGAATTATTGCTACTGTCCGGCAGCCATCGTGGCGCTCTGGACTAAACCTGTTAAAAACGCCGTTGCTAACCGGCAGGCTGCCTCAATACGGGCGGCCTTTTCTTGTTTATACACCTGCCCGGATGCCGGTTATAAAACCTGTCATTCTGGGAACAGAATTGATTTATCTTTGTGCTGTATTTATGATTCTTCACTTCCTTAAACCAATTACCATGAGAAAGCATTTCTTCCTTCCGCTACTGTGCAACGCATTGCTGTTGTGGGCCTGCAATTCTCCAAAGCAGTCATCTTCGGGCAATCAGCCGGAAGACAGCACCGCTGCTGCGCCCAGGATCACTGAAAAAAAATGGAAGCTGATAGAACTGGCGGGAAAACCGGTGCAGGATAAAATAAATGATAAAGAACCGTTCTTACAACTGGCGGAAGCAGATCAGCGTTTTTCCGCATCGGCCGGATGCAATGGCCTGGGGGGAACTTACGAGCTGCGGGATAACGGCAGGGTTCGCTTTAAAATGGGTATGTCCACCCTGATGGCCTGTGACCACATGGAGATGGAACAAGGGTTGACAAAAGCCCTCGAAGCTGCCGATAATTATACAATAAGTGGTGATACGCTTTCGCTGAATAAGGCCCGTATGGCGCCACTTGCGCGTTTCCGTTATGCCGGGGGAGGAACAGAAAATAATGCACTGAACGGTACCTGGGAACTGAATTATATCTCCGGTCCCAGGATTGCCTTTGAGGGCCTTTATCCCCGTAAACGGCCGACCATCACTTTTCAGCTGCCACAAACAAGTGCAAGCGGGAACAGTAGCTGCAATAATTATAATATTGCTTTCACTATAGATGGTAATTCAATACAATTCAAGGATCCGGCCAGTACAAAAATGGCATGCGAAGGTACCGGTGAAGCTACGTTCTTTAATACATTAAAAACAGTGAACCGGTTTGATGTGGTGGATGGTACACTTCATTTCATCATGGGTGATATTGCGGTGATGCGTTTTGAACGGAAGTGATGACCGCCGTATGGCAATACGCCGGCTTGTGATCACTTTGTTCACATCAACATAAAAAAAGGTGGCTGCTTCAAAAAGTTTTGAAACAGCCACCTGCTATAAAGAAATAACCGTTAACTGATCGGCACTTCCTGTGCGGGTTTGTTGGTCTCCGGGTTTTTCTGCAGGGTTACCTTTAAAACGCCGTCGGTATAGATTGCCTGGATCTCATTTGTCAGCACCTTATTGCTTAGCTGGAAGGAGCGTTCAAATGAAGCGGGCTGGTATTCCTGGTAAATGTACCGGGATGCTGCAGTGTCTTCCGGAGCGGCGTACCGGATGGTAAGCACTTCTTCGTTCAGGGAAATTTTAAACTGCTCCTTTTGAAGACCGGCCGCATACAGGGAAATGATAAAGGTGTTATCTGTTTCTTCAATATTTGCAGGCCTTGAATCATTCATGAATTGCTGCAGTTTGTGCATCCAGGGATGCCTGCCCCCAAAACGTCCGCCGAATTTTTTGCCAAAGGAACAGCCTTGCTGTCTGAAACGTGCATCAAAGTTTGTGTGTGGTGTATTGCCACCAATGGATTGACTGGTAAACATAGTTGTTGTTTTTGTGTTTGATAAAATGAAGATTAACTGATTGGTATGATCGCAAGCCCGGCCTGCTGATCTTTTTCATTTGCCTGGAACGGGGCCGGACCATTCAGTGGTTTGAAATGAGGCTGTTCCGCCCAGGACAGCTGGTGCTCTGCAGCCCAGCGCTGCCTTGCCTTTGACAGGATCTTACCTGCAATGGCAACCACTACGCCAATCACGACCGCAAGGATCAGTAGTTTGAAAAGAAGGAAAAGCACCAGTGCTGCAACTCCCACCAACAAGGTAAGCCCTGCCAGACGCGGAAGAATAAATAAGAATTTGTGTTTCATTTTTTCTTTTTTTATAATTTTAAAACTGTTGTTTCTATAGTAGACGGTGACCAGGAAATTTTACTTTAGAAAAGTCATATTTTTTTACAGACAACCATCTGTGATCACTTAAATAATTCATAATGTTACAGAATCGTGTTGATCCCCTGGGCCACCTGATCCGTACAGAAGCGCGGGGGCAATGGATGGGGAATCGGGGATGCATCCATGATGCGCATCAGCAAATTGTGCGGCCATTCAGGTTAAAAGCATGGCTGATCTGCCTGCTGGAATTCAAGGGAAGAAAACGGAATGTGATGACGGAAGGGCAGTATACCGAACTCTTTTTCCTGGATGAGGCTACCGCTTTTGCTGCCGGACACCGTCCCTGCTTTGAATGCCGGCGGCAGGATCATATACGGTTCAGACGATACTGGCTGAAAGGTAACCCGGGTTATGGATTTACCGAACGGACATCAATACAGCAAATCGATTTTATCCTTCATGAAGAACGGATGGATCCGCGTGGCTCGAAAATTACCTTTAAAGAAAAAGCGGCCTCTCTGCCGGATGGAACCTTTATACTACTGGATAATGTTCCTTTTTTGCTTTGGAAAAAACGACTTTATAAATGGACTTCTTCGGGATATGAAAACGGAGGCGGGGTGGCTGATGAGCAAATCATGACTTTGCTTACACCACGTTCAACGGTAAATACTTTTAAAGCAGGCTATAAACCACAGGTGCATACAAGTGTTGCGGTACCGGATTCTTCAGAAGGCTAGAAGGTGTAGACTGTTTTTGTATATGGCCGGCGCAGGAGTCACCGCCATTTCAATTTTGTGTGATGATTTTTGCAAGTATTGTAAGGAAAAGAGTAATTAAGATAATTGCAGCACCACTACATTTGCAGGATACTATGGTGAATGCTATAGGTAACAGGGTCAGCAGACTCACAAATGATGCTGATACTTAAGAAGGCGTTCTGTTTACAGCAGAAGGTAAACAGAAAAAAAGACCCCCTTTTGGGGGACTTTTTTTTATACCCTGAAAACAGGCTCTACAGCCAGGTCCTGTACTGGCGGGGGGAGAGCCCTGTCTTGGATTTAAAGAAAAAAGAGAAATGCGCGATCTCCTGAAAACCCAGTTCAAATGCGATTTCTTTTATTGATAACTCGGAAGAATGCATCAGGCGTTTTGCTTCAAGTACCACCCGCTGCTGAATCATCGATAAGGCGGACTCTTTAAAATTTTTCTTGCATAAAATTGTAAGATAGTTCGGAGTCACATTCAGTTGCTCCGCATAAAAGGATACTGATTTATGACTTTGAAAATGTTTTTCGATTAGCAGGTGAAACCTGGACAATACAGAATTGGCCCTTAACTCTGTGCGCTCAGACGTGCTTTTTACATGCCGGTTGATAAGTGTTGCGATCAGGCTGCAGCGCAGACTGATAACATCCCAGAACATAGGAATGGTGTCCAGGTCTTTGCAGATAAGCGAAAACTCTGCAGCGATTTTTTTGAATATGACCGGGTCGAGATCGATCACCGGATAACGATTGTATCTTGAGAAAGCAAATTGTATAGAGGAAGAAAAGGTTTCAAAAAGACTTCGGGAAATGATCAGCTTGTGACAGCGGGTATTTATTCCAAGGTCCCAACCGTGAACCTGATGCGGAAAAAGCATGTGGATCTGAAAAGGGCGTACAGGGTGATCGGAAAAGTCGATTGTATGCGTTCCGCTGCCATCTTCGAATAACAGAAATACAAAAAAATCATGTGTATGTGGATGGTCGAGATGATTGATACCCGCCAGCAACCGGTAAATGACATGATTGTTTATCTCTGAATCAGTTTTTAGATCATTAAACCGTACCAGCGGATACTGATTGTTCGACTTCATTTTTTATATACGTTTGTTGCGACAAAGTTGAATGGGCCACGGGCGGCCGGGCTGCTTACTGACTTCAACAGAGATCCAATAGCCTTAAGCATTTTGCAGTATGCCCAGAACTATTTACCCGGAGAAAGCTCCTTGCTTTATTGTAAGTTACCAGTTGGGCATGCATAAGATCCCCCGGGCGCTCTCAGGTAGCCCCAACTTCAGACAACAAGAATACTCAGAGTTATTTACAGGTCATGGACTGTTATGGCAGCGATGGTTCACCAAACGTTATTTTCAATAGTAGACCATTCCCAAAAAGATGCTGCACTTGTTACACTTTACTAGTTAGCTGTTTAATGAAACAGAAGGTACTAGTCCGTAACAGTCTTAACACGTTCATTAATTCAGTTATCAGGCCTTTTCGTCCGGGAGCTTTGCAACGGAAAGCCTGCCCGGAGCAGAGTCAGCAAGATTTTTTTTGATTTTTCTATGTTGACGAAAGTAACCACTTTCAGTATAATAATTTTTAACTCCGGGAGGATAGTTAGAAATATTATAACAGTTATAAAGATTTCTGTAAAAAAAAGAGGGCAGGGGGCAATAACAGGAGACAGTAAGGTGCTGGAAAACGGTCCTTGTCCGATGCGTGGGTGTAGCGGAGAACAGGCAGATGACGACGGTACTGTTTTCCGGGAATATTGCCGCTTTCGCAGCTATAATTGTCGTGTTTGTATCTTTAACAACAACAGCCCGCTATTTATTTTTACAGCAGCAATGTTTTGCTCAGCACATGATAAATCTCAAATAATAAATAATGACCACAGCGCAACAGGTACAACAAAACGGAAACGGCAGGTATGTGCAGATAAACGGGATCCGGATATATGTTGAAACAGCCGGAGATCCCCAGGGTATTCCCCTGGTACTGATCCATGGCGGGGGCTCAACTATTCCATCGAACTGGGGCAGGTTATTGCCACTGTTTGAAGGCCGTTATCAAACCATTGCAATGGAACTGCAGGCACATGGGCGAACGGGCGACCGTGACACACCGGAATCATTTGAACAGGACGCAGCGGATGTGGCCGGGTTGCTGCGATCTTTGGGTGTTAACTGTGCCAATATTGCCGGGTTTAGCGATGGGGCCTGTACCACATTGGAGCTGGCCATCCGCTATCCGGACCTGGTGAATAAGATCGTGGTCATTTCCGGTAATTATAAAAGAGACGGAATGATCCCCGGTTTTTTCGAGGGACTGGAAGGTGCAACATTTGATGACATGCCGGCTGCGTTGAAGCAAGCGTACCTGGATGTTAATCCCGATAGTGCAGGTCTGCTGAACATGTTTCATAAAGACCGTGCGCGTCGCCTGGCGTTTACCGACCGGCCGGAGGAAGAGCTGAAGTCGATAAAAGCACCGGCTTTGTTGATGGCCGGAGATCAGGACGTGATCACGAATGAACATCTTGTCCAGATGAGCCGGATGATCCCCGGCGCCCGACTGGCACTGCTTCCCGGCAATCATGGTTCATTTATCGGTGAGGCGCTTACCAATGAGCCGGGCAGTCCGGTGCCGGAGCTTGCTGCGGGTATTATCTGCCGGTTTCTGGACAGATTGTAGCGGTTACGGTATTGGCTATGCAGGGTCTTTGTTTTTTTACGGGCAAAGCCGCCAGTACCGGGTTTGTAAAGTTTTTTTGAGGTCTTTTGGCTGAAATGAAAGAAAAACCTATCTTTGCCACCCACAAAACGGCCCCGTAGCTCAACTGAATAGAGCATTTGACTACGGATCAAAAGGTTTCAGGTTTGAATCCTGACGGGGTCACTTAAAATCAAGGAGTTACATTTTTTTGTAATTCCTTTTTTTGTATGCAGATAATTTGGTATGATCCTTGGGAAATCTGGTAGAATTTTTTAACGGGCATCCTCATTTATAAAACACGTTTTACATGAAAATCGTTTTTTGGGCGTTGGGAAAGCAACACGATACCTATGTGAAGGAAGGGGTGGAAGGGTTTTCCGGCCGTATCGAAAATTATTTTAAACTCGAGTGGGAGCTGATACCGGTACCCAAAGAAGCGGCACATCTCAGTGCCCAGGAACAAAAGAAAAAGGAGGCCACGGTGATCCTGCCAAAGATCGCAAAGGAAGATTACCTGGTAGCACTCGACGAAGGCGGCCGGCAGATGACTTCCGAAGGGCTGGCTGGTTTTCTGCAAAGCCGCGCCAATGCCGGCACTCGGCGCATTATCTTTCTGATCGGGGGCGCTTACGGATTGGATGAAACGGTACAGCGGAGGGCCAATACCTTGTGGAGCCTGTCCCAGCTGGTGTTCCCGCATCAGCTGGTGCGACTGATCCTGGCAGAGCAGGTGTACCGTGCCTGTACCATCATCCGGAATGAAAAATACCACCATTCCTGAATAAATGCCGGATCATTCATCGCAAATCAGAAATAGTCGCTATTTTTAGCCAATGGAAATTACCGTTACGCTTATCATTACCATTATTACTGTAGCCGTTTCCCTTTGGGGATTCAGCAATTCAAAAGTGATCGACAATTTTATTTTTTTTGGTCCTGCCATTTCCAGGAACAATCAATACTACCGCTTTATTACGCATGGACTGATCCATGCCGATCTGATGCACCTGGCATTTAATATGATCGCACTCTATTCTTTTGGGATGGCATTGGAAACCTATTTTTTCCCTGATCAACGTGTCTTTGGAGCGGATGCCCCTTTGTACTTTGCGGGCCTGTATATCGGTGGACTTATTATCGCCAGCATACCGGATTATTTCAAACATAAGGATGACTATCATTTCAGAAGCCTGGGTGCTTCCGGTGCTGTTTCTTCCGTGATCTTTGCCGGCATCTTATTGTACCCGGCAATGCCCATCCGGTTTATCTTTTTCCCGGTGGATATTCCCGGGTGGATCTTTGGCGGATTGTACCTCATCATATCTGCTTACCTGGATCGCCAGGGCGGAGGCCGCATCAATCACGGTGCACACTTATGGGGCGCTATTTTCGGTATCGTTTTTATTATCGTATTTGTCAGCCTGAAGGGACAACTGAACGTTTTCGAAAATTTTATCAACCAGATACGCGGATAGCGGTAACCGTCAGGCATTCTCCTTTCCGATGATCAGAATAGGTATCTGCAGCCGGTGCCGCACATTATTGATGGTACTGCCATAGATAAAATCCTTCAATCCCTTGTGTCCGTGCGCTCCCATTACCAGCAGGTCTGCTTCCTGGCCGGTCACGATCTTCGGGATCTCTCTTGAGGGGATGCCATATCCCAGTTCCCAAACCACGGTATAACCTTTTTTGCGGATCTGTTGCGCATACCCTTCCAGATAGGCTTTGTCCGTTTGAGATTCACTGTCCTTGATCTCTTTGTTATTAAACCGTGCCGCCACACTTTCCACCACATGGATCAGAACAAATTTCGTATGCATGCTTCCCTGTTGTAATGCCTGTGTAATAAGGGCGCTGTCGGTTTTACCAAAGTCCACGGCAACGGCAATTGTACGGTGGTCATTGCTTTTTCCGGTAAGATCAAGCGGGGCAAGTTCCGGGTGCACGGGGGAGGAACTGCTCTTTTGTTTTCTTTGGCTGAGCGGGTAAAAAATGGTGTAGCCCAGCAGGATCAGGATCCCTGTGCCTGCAAGAAGGATCAGCAGTTTCCATCCCCAGGAAGAGGTAGAGGCAAAATAACCAAAGATTGAATCGGTGACCATGCGCCCGTTCAGATAAATAAGTACGGCGGTGATCAGCCATGCAAAGAATTTGGTAAGGGGCCGGATGGTAAACTTCCCCATTGTTGCCCGGTCGCTGACAAAATGGATAAGGGGGATGATGGCAAAGCCCAGCTGCATGCTTAGCACCACCTGGCTGAAAATGAGCAACTGATCCACTTCATCTTCTCCATAAATACCGATCACCAGTATGGCGGGAACAATGGCGATCAGCCGGGTGAGCAGCCGGCGTACCAGCGGATTGATCCGTAATTTCAAATACCCTTCCATGATGATCTGACCGGCGAGTGTACCGGTTACGGTACTGCTTTGCCCGGCTGCGATCAATGCCACTGCAAACAGCTTGGAGGCAAACTCGCTGCCCAGGTGACTGGGCAGCAGCTCGTATGCCTGGCGGATCTCGGCAACATCGGTTCTGCCGGTTTTAAAGAAAATGGTTGCTGCCAGTACCAGGATAGCGGCATTTACGAGGAACGCCAAATTGAGGGCTATGGCACTGTCCCAGAAATTGTATTTCAATGCTTTTTTTATACCATCATCCGTATTCTTGAATTTCCGGGTCTGTACCAGGGCTGAGTGCAGGTAAAGATTGTGGGGCATTACCGTGGCTCCGATGATACCGATAGCGATATACAATGCAGCATCGTTCTGAATGCGGGGCACAAAACCCGTGGCCATTTCCCGGGCATCGGGGGCCGCAATGATGATCTGTACCAGGAACGACATACCGATGATAAAGATCAGGCCAATAACAAATGCTTCCAGTTTCCGCATTCCAAACCGTTGCAACAACATCAGCAGGAAGGTGTCCAGCACGGTAATGAGCACACCATACATCAGGGGCATACCGGTTAATAGCTGAAGACCGATCGCCATACCCAGCACTTCGGCAAGATCCGTTGCTGCGATGGCAATTTCCGCCAGCAGGTAAAGGATGAAATTAACCCCCCGCGGGTAGGTCTCCCGGTTGGCCTGCGCCAGGTCTTTATGCCGTACAATACCCAGCCGGGCAGAGAGGCTCTGAAGCAGCAGGGCCATGAGGTTGCTCATCAGCAGCACCCACAGCAGGCTATAGCCGAACTGGCTGCCGCCTGCCAGATCTGTGGCCCAGTTGCCGGGGTCCATATAGCCCACACTTACAAGGTAGGCCGGACCGAAGAAGGAGAGGATGCGCCGCCATTTGGGTTTGTTGGCAACAGTAGTATCAACAGATTGATGTACTTCGCTCAGCGATATGTCAGAATGATGCTTATTCATGATCCTTTACTAAAATGTTCCGGGATAATTCTTTTGAAATTTGAGTGATGTGTTTGCTGCCCGCCCTGATCTCCAGCGACTGGTCATAGCTGAAACGTTTGCGGATCTCGATAAGTGTGCCGATCCGTATGTTCTTTTCGCTCAGGATCTCCAGGATGGTGGCCGACTGATCTCCGATCTGTACCACCTCCACCGGCGTATGCGCGGGCACTTCCGACAGCAGCCGGTGCTGCGTTTTGATAATATGCCCTTCCTCGTCTGGGATCGGATCGCCATGCGGATCAAAACGGGGGTACCCGAGGAAGGCATCCAGTTTGTTGATCAGGCTGGTGCTGCCTACATGCTCCAGTTCCTCTGCAATATCGTGCACCTCGTTCCAGCTGAACCCGAGTTTTTTTGAAAGAAAATATTCCCAGAGCCGGTGCCGCCGGATGATCATCAGCGCCTGCTTGCGCCCGTTGTCTGTAAGATTACAGCCGTAATAGGCCCTGTAATGAACCAGTTTCTTCTGCTTCAGTTTTTTGAGCATATCAGTAACCGATGCTGCCGCCGTTTTCAGGAATTCAGAAAGATGATTGGTGGTAACCGTCTGCCCCTCCCGTTCGAGGTGGTAAACGGCCTTTATATAATTCTCTTCCGTGGGCGAAAGATTTAATGTCATCTAAATAAAAATTTAGACAAATCTAAAAAAAATAATAGAACAATCGGAATTTATTTTTATAAATATGCCCCGGATTTTGTTTATTTTGTTGAAATAATTCTATGTATGTGTAAATCTTGTTACTGGTTACTGCTATTGGCTGCGGTTGTCCTGGTTGCGTGCGGACAGAAGAAAAAGAAGAAGATGACCGGCGGCGATGCGGTAAATGTGGAGGAGTTTATAGAGGTTTACCCGGCACTGCAGCTCCCCTTTACCTATGCCGACACTTCTTTCCCCGCAACTGAAAACGATTCGGCGCGTATCGCCCCGGAGATCCTGCACCAGTTCATTCCGGACTCTGTCACCCAAAAGGTTTTTGGCCCTGGCGTCCAACCCGGCTATTATCCCGTAGGCGCTGTTCAGGCAGGTAAGGGAGGGGAGTTCTACCTGCTCACAAGAGGGGTGAGCAAGGAACGCAAAGTGTTACTCATTACGGCCCATGATAAGCAGAAACAGTTTATTGCCGGACTGCCGGTGATAAAACTTACCCGTAATACAGATGTTTCGATCTCCATGACGATCGATCAGCGGCTGAATATCAGCAAGGACCTTACCCAGCGGCTGCCCAATGGTATCGAAATCAGCGGTCATGATGTATTTGTGTTCAATCAGGCGGCAAAGAATTTTTCGCTGATTATGACGGATAGCCTTGGAGACGGGTTTACCGAGCTGATCAACCCGATCGATACCCTTCCGCGCAAGCAAAAGTATGCTGCCGATTACAGCGACCGGAAGATGAACCTGATCTCCATACGGGATGGGCAGCGGGAGGGACGTTTCCGGTTTTTTATCCACCTGGAGAAAAACAATAAGGAATGCGTGGGAGAACTGAAAGGGGATGGTGTATTTGTATCCCCTACAGTAGCGGAATACCGCCAGGGAGGAGATCCCTGTGTGATCAAGTTCACCTTTTCAAATAATGGTGTTGCGCTGGAAGAAGTGGAAGGCTGCGGATCCCGGCTTGGGGCGCTGCAATGTTCTTTTAATGGAGAATATCCAAAGAAAAAAGAGAAGAAGAAAACCACCGCCCGGCAGGAATAATAAACAGGAGCGCGGGGTTACCCGGTAACAGGTATAAAAAGCGGTCCTGTACCATACAGGACCGCTTTTATTATGAATACAATGGTTATTTAAAATCGTCCGAGGCAACCCCCTCATTGAGTTTTACCTCTTTCAGGCTGATCGTAAATTCCTGGTTGCCCGCCGGTGTTTGCACGGTTGTGGCGAGTGTGGATGGATAAAGGATCTGGCCCACCTTTTTGTAATCGGAAGTGACCACAGACTGACTGATCTCCTGGCCATCCGTTGTAACGGTGTTGTCCTGTTTTAACAGCAAGCCGGAGGTGACGTCATAAAATTCCAGTGCGGACTTCCCCGTGGGTTTGGTCACTTTTATTTTGTAGGCATCCTTTCCCTCTGTTTTTTCCATTCCCAGCAATTCCAGTTTATAGTTTGCACCGGTGTATTGCAGCTGCGGGATGATGCTGTTCTCATCTGCTTCTGCCACTTCATCAGCGCTCAGTTCTTTTTTTTGTCCCATCTGCATGCTGTATCCTGCCTTACCGTCAAACACCCGTTTCATCACGGTATTGCCGCCCATATTCATTTGCATCAGTGAAAGGTTCGGCGCCATGCTTTTTAATGTAACGTCCAGGTTCATTCCCTGGATGCTCATGGTACCGGTGGCCAGGATCGAAGTGATCTTTTTCCATTCTTCCGCTCCGCCGGTTGCGGTAATATAGTGGTTGATAACATCCTCCGCTTTAACTCCTGTAACCGGCGCTGTTGACGTGCTGGCAGCAGGATCGGCAAAACGGTCGTATTCCTTTACGGGGTAGCCCAGTTTTAAAAGACCCGCTTTCACCTCACCGGCCTTTCCTGTTACAATGATACGGGTATTGTCATAATTGAAATATTTTTTGGCCACACGCAGGATATCGTCGGCGGTTACCGCGTTGATCTTTTGCAGGTAGGTCCGGTAGAAATCTTTTGGTAGTTTATTGGTAAGAACATTCAGGGCGTAAGTGGCAATGGTGGCAGGGTTTTCGGTACCCAGGGCGAACTGTCCGTTGTAGAGCGCCTTGGCATTTTTCAGTTCCTCATCCGATACCTTCTCGGTACGGATGTGTTTGATCTCATTCAGGAACTCGGTAACCGCGCTGTCGGTTACGGCATTGCGTACGGAGGCACTTTCCGAAAAGGCGGCCTGTGTGCGCCCGTTGCCAACACGGGAATAAGCGCCGTAGGTAAAGCCGCGTTTTTCGCGGAGGTTTTTAAAGAGCCGGGCCTCGGCGCCACCACCCAGGATGTTGTTGGCTAGGATGACCGGAAAATAATCGGGGTTACTCAGGGGCAATGAGATCAGGTTGGTAACGGTGATCACAGATTGCACGGCATTAGGAACATCTACCAGGTTGATCTCTGTTTTGGCAGGATTGTTCACCAGGGCAAGCTCCGGCCAGGAAAGCGGTGCGCCTTTCCAGCTGCCAAATGCTTTCTCCGCAAGGGTTCTGGCTTTTGCCGGTGTTATATCGCCTACAAATACCAGGTAACCACGGGAGGGCGTGATGTATTTTTTATAGGCGTTCTTTACATCTTCAAGGGAAAGTGCATTTACACTTGCTTCCGTTTCAAACTCTCCTTTCGGGTGGGTCCTGCCGTATAACAGCGCATTGGTCACCCGGCCTGCAATTGCCTTGGCATCCTTTTCCTGGGCCTTTAAGCCCGTAATGGTCTGTGATTTTAATTTATCAAAGGACTCCTGGGGGAAGGCCGGTTGCTGTAACGCTTCTGCAAAGAGCTCAAAGGCTTTTTCAAAATACCGGTTCAGGGCGGAGACACTGCCGCCAGCTGCATTCAGTGAAACATCAGCACCCATCTGATCCACCGCTTCATCAAACTGCGCCTTTGTCTGTTTTTGCGTTCCTTCATTCAGCATGGCTCCCATCAGCTCTGTTACACCGGCCTGGCTGCCTTCGGTAATAGGGCCGGCATCGATGGAGTAGGTGGCTGATATTTTAGGCACTTTTTTGTTTTCCACTACCAGCACCGTAATGCCGTTGGGTAACGTAAAAGTAGCCGGATCATTTATCTTAATAACGGGTGCCGGCCCGGCTTTCGGGGCATGGGTCCGGTCTATTTTTTGTGCGACGGCAGCTTGGGCAGTAAGTGCGACGGCTGCTATCAGTATATATTTTTTCATTTGTTGTAGATTGTGAGAGGTCAGGTGAAAAATCAATAGTGAATGAGATAGAGATGATCCTACATTTATTTTTTAGGCAGATAATACAGGATCAGCCGTTGATTTTCTCCCAGGTATTTCCGGGCTACTTCGCGGATGTCCTCCCGGGTAATGGCTTTTATCTCGTCCAGCTCTGTATTGATCGCATTGGTATTTCCCTGGAAGGTATAGGCATCGGCCAGGTTATTAACGACCCCCAGGTTGGTGGTATTCTGTCCTACAAAATCATTTTCGGCCTGGTTGATCAGTTTCTGGTATTCCTTCTCGCTGATCAGATTGGTTTGAAGGTCTTTGATCTCCGAATCAATATCCTGTAGCAGCGTATTCAGGGGTGTTGCGCCATTCGGAAGGGCAAATACAATATAACCACCGCCGTTCTCCAGCGAGAGGTTGAAGGCTTCGATCTCCAGGGCTTCCTTCTTTTCATCCACCATTTTTTTGCGCAGGCGGGAGCTGCCGCCACCCGAAAGGATGGAGGAGATGAGGCTGAATGTTTTTGCTTCTTTTGATTTCAGCGGTGCCGAACGGTAGCCCACCAGCAATGCGGGGATCTGGATATTGGCGTCGTAGGCTGTATCGACAACAGAAGCTGTCAGTGGCTGGATCATTTCACCCGGCTGCACCACCGGTGTGCCTTTGGGAACTTCTCCGAAATAAGCCTGCACAAGACTTTTGGTTTTTGGAATGTCGATATCGCCGGAAATGACCAGCGCCGCATTGCCGGGAATATAGTTCTTTTTGAAGAAGGCAATGAATTCATCCAGCTTCGCCTGGTTCAGGTCTTCCATAGACCCGATGGGCATCCATTCGTATACCGTGTTTTTGAACAACCGCTTGGCTACTTCGGCCAGCAGGCCTCCATAGGGCGTATTATCATAACGCAGCCGCCGTTCTTCCTTTACCACTTCCCGTTGTATATTCACGCCGGTGTCATTGATGATGGGATGCAGCATGCGCTCGCTTTCCAGCCAGAGTCCCAGTTCCAGCTGGTTCGAAGGGAATACCTCGTAATAAAATGTGCGGTCAAACGAGGTATTGGCATTATTTTGTCCGCCGTTTGCGGACACATATTTCATGAATTCCCCGCGCCGGATATTGGGAGAACCTTCAAATAAAAGATGCTCAAAGAAATGGGCAAAGCCGGTGCGTCCCTTTACTTCATTTTTTGAACCGACATGATACATGACCGAGACCGCCACAACAGGCGCCGACTTATCCTGGTGCAGGATCACATGGAGCCCGTTGTCCAGCTTGTATTCCGTGAATTCCACTTTCTGCGCGCTGACCGCGCCGGAAGCAACCAGTAATCCTGTCGTCAGACAGGCAGTCATCAACCTTTTTTTCATTTGCGTATTTTTTTTTAATAAAAACGGAAACCGATTAGCGTGTTAAACAGCACAGTTTAAATTGACAATTTTCCAGGCCGAAGATATCACATTTTATTCATAGGCAAAGAGCCGTTGGGGGTATTTTCGGCAGCCGGGTCCGCTGCGGTGTATACCGTACCGGTCAAAAATAAAAGAGAATCACCGCTCCGGGAACATGCAACTATCCTATTTTAGTTGTATCTTGTATTAGCAGATTTGCTTAAACGATTAAATCACCATATATGAAAAAACAGACACGCCCCGTCTTGTCAGCCCTGCTGATCGCCTCCCTGTTTTTTTATTCCTGCTCGCGTCAGCATACGGATGCAGGAAGCACCGGTTCCGACCCTGCAGCCGAGCGGGCTTTATCCGGCAGCGTTGCGTTGGCCGCCCTGGACCTGATGAGCGGCAACCCCATATTGCCGCCCTTTACGGCGGACCCGGATATCCTGTATGCCAACGGACGCTATTATATTTATACCACGGCCAGTGGTCCAACGGTGAATGAGTTCCACGCCTGGTCGTCTGCAGACCTGCTCAATTGGATGGATGAAGGAGTGGTCTTTAACCTGAACACCGTCAGCTGGTCGCATGCCGACGGATGGGCGCCCTGCGTGGTGGCCCGGAATGGTCAGTACTATTTTTATTTTACGGCCAGCAAAAAGATCGGCGTAGCAGTGGGATCCAGTCCTACCGGGCCCTTTACGGATATCGGCGCACCGCTGGCCACAGGCCTGGGTACCGATCCCATCGACCCGATGGCCTTTATTGATACCGACGGGCAGGCCTACCTCTACTGGGGAAATACCACGTTGAATATCCAGAAGCTGAACAGCGACATGATATCATTGACCGGTACCCGGAGCAATACCAAACCTTCCAACTATTTTGAAGCGCCCTATGTCATCAAACGCAACGGAACTTATTATATGATGTATTCGGTAAATGATTACCGCAACAGCGATTATCACGTGGAATATGCCACATCTGCCTCACCAATGGGGCCCTGGACGGTTAAAGGACGCATTACAGCACCCAGCGGTAATATCCTGGGGCCTGGTCATAATGCCGTTCTTACGCGGCCCGGCTGCAGCAGTGAATACTATTTTATTTATCACCGCAGAACCAGTTCCAATGTGGATGAGCGCCAGGTGGCGATCGACCGGATGTTCTTTGACGCTGCGGGAAATATCATGCCGGTGAACATTACCACATCGGGCGTTATCGGCATTACAGGCGCGGCTCCCTGCACCAGTCCCAATCCCGTTGCGAATGGCACTTATGCCATCAAATCGAAAGTGACCACTACTTCAGGACAGGGGCTTTACCTGGATATTCCGGCCTGTGGCACGGGGAATGGTGATGTAAGGACCTGGACCCGGACCAACTGCAACGGGCAGCGCTGGGCACTGACCTACCAGGGTAACGGCTTTTATAAGATCATTTCCCAACAACCTGCTCACAAGTCGCTGGATCTAGATGCCTGCAAACTGGCAGTTGGCACCAATATACAGGTATGGGATCAGCTGAATAATGATTGTCAGCTTTGGCGGATCGAGGATGCCGGCGGCGGCTGGTATCGTATTGTAGCGAAAGCCAGCGGTAATGTGATGGACCTGGCCAACGGCGATCCCACGCCGGGTGCGGATATCAGGTCCTGGTCCTGGAACGGCAGCGACGCACAGCTCTTCCAGTTTGAGCCGGCTCCCTGATCTTAATAATGCATGCGCTTAAATGCTGCTTCCATCTGTGCCGCATCGGAGACCGACAGATCCTCCTGCGTAATGACAATGCGGTAGGTGAATTTCCTGGACTGACCGGGTTGCAATACCAGGTTCAGTGAGTCTGTACCATTGCTGAAGACCGAACGGCCCAGGGGATTGAGGGCGAAGAGGCCATAGCCACGCGCATGCCAGTAGGTAGGGTAGCCCGTGTTGGAAGGGTGATCAAATAGCGCAATGGTGATGGGGGCGCCTTCCTTTTTGCCTTTAAGCATCGCCCAGGTACCCTGGCTGCTCCATACGGAATCACCTTTTTTGCCATTGGAGGCATAGTACATCCCCGTTGGGATGCCGGATCCGGAAGCTTCCACTTTTGTTACCTGCCCCTGGTTGTCGGTAAAGGACTTTGCTTCGGCCGAAGGCATCTCGAGTTCTTTGGCAAGCCGGATGGCAAAGAAGCCATCCTTTACATCTTTAAACACTACCGGCTTATCCAGTGCGGTAAGGGTAGTGGTACGGGTAATGTAGAACCGGTTGTGGATGACCTCAAAAGAATAACCGGTGGTTTCATCCAGGAAGGCTTCTCCTGAATGATTGACCCAGGTGGCTGTAACCGCCAGTGTGGCCTTGTTTTTTGCGGCGCTCTGGCTCAGGATTTTTTTGTGAAGGATGGTGCCATAATGATCTTTCCGGGATGCGGGTATGGCAGAAGAATTGTTCCAGAAATCAATACCGTTCACCGATTCATAGTTCATCCAGATGCCGACATGATGCGGATGGTCTGTAGGCTCACCGGGCAGCGGTTTTACCGGGAATCCTCTTGTTACGGTGATCCCTCCGGGTGTGTTTACAGGATAGAGGAAAGGCTTGGCGATGCTGTCTGTATAACAGTAGGCTGTGAGCAACCGGCCGTTGTATACAATGTCTACCTGTTTCTGTTCCGGCCGGTCGATCAGTTGCAGTCCTTTTCCGGACTGGGCCGCGGCGGAAAGGCTAAAAAAAATGAGCAGGGCAAGAAGGCTTTTTTTCATATCATTTGTTTTGAAGAACCGTTAAGAAGGTCAAAGATAGGAAAGGAGCGGGAAGCATAAATATAAAACTGCCGCCTGCACCTCAGGGGCAAGGGCGGCAGTTGCTGTGGCAAACTAATGTGCTAAAAGCGGTAGCTGACACTGAACCGGACATTGCGGGGCGGTTCGGTCTGGTAATAATAGGCGGGTTTTACCGAGCTCCAGTCGCCATAAACGGAAGGCAGATCATAATAGGAACCGGTGTACAGGTAACTGTTAAGAATATTAAATACATTGAGTGTAAAACGGTACCGGTTCCGGGTGTAAAACAATCCCCCATCCAGTTTAAAATAGTCCGGCAGCTGTTGCCCCTGGGTAGACCACCCGGTGTGCCGGTCGATAAGCGAGGTAAACCCTCCTGATATCCCTAATCCCTGTAATGCTCCTTTCTGTAATTCATAAGAAAGCCAGGCATTGGAAGTGTGTTTTGCATAACCGGGAACGATCTCGCCTACGGTATACGCGCTCGCGGCGCCGGGTGCTACCTCCGTGATCAGGCCTTCGGTAAAGGCGTAGTTGGCGGTGGCCGTAAAGCCGGGAAGGATCGTGCCCCTTACATCAAATTCGACACCCCTGGCCACTTTTTCTCCCAGCACAATGCTGGTGGGCTGGTTGGGATTGGGGTTATCCGGGTCCGCAGTAAGCTCGTTTTGTTTTAGTATGCGGTATACGGACAGCGTGGTCAGCCAGCGGTTATGGAACCAGTTCTTCTTGATGCCGAGTTCGATATTGTTACCGGTAACCGGTTTTATTTCCCCTCCGCCGGTAAGTGTTCCGGTCTGGGGAATAAAGGCCTGATCGTATAAACCATATACGGAGAGGGTTTTATCGATCGAATAGCTCAGGCCAATCCTGGGGGTGAAATGTTTGGCCGTTGAGAAGTCGGTACCGGTGCCATAGATCTGGCTTACATCCGTATAACGGCCGGCAAGCGTGAGCCTTAAGCGGTCGCTGAAAAAAGCCAGCTCATCCTGCACATAAACGCTGGAATAGCGCTGTGTCTGGATGCCTCCGGCAGCGATGGCCCGTTCTTCGATGGGTTTGCTGCGGTCGAAGACCGGGTACCCGTTTACCGGAACGCCATAGTCGGGATTTTCGGGGTCAAACAGGGCGCCCACAGAATCCAGGTCGTGCGACTGCCCCCAGTCTGCATAATACTTTTTATTGGCGGCATCCACGCCTGCAAGGATCCGGTGGCGGACAGAACCGGTGCGGAATTCCCCGTTCAGGAATACCTGGCCGAGGACCATATTGCTTTTGGCATCCCAGAGGCCGATGTTGCGGATCAGGTGACCCGTAGCGGAGTCCATCATGGAGGGCCAGGAACTCATCCCCGCCTGGTTGTAGTTGAAATAGGCGCCCTGTGCAGTGATCTTCCAGTTGGTATTAAAGGCATGTTCGAAGGTGAGGTAACCGCTCTGGTCGTTGATCTTCGTTGGCGGCAGGCCGGGGTTGGTAAGGGTGAAGTTGATGGGATAGGTTCCGTATCCAAACTTTGAGAATACATAGTAGGAGCCGACCTCCGTCATTTTTGCAAACTGCCCGTTATACTCCAGGGTCAGTTTGGTTTTGTCATCCAGCTGGTAGGAGAGTACGGGGGCAATGACATACCGGTTGTTGTATTCAAAATCGCGGTGCGAGCCTTTATTCTGTGCAGCGATATTGAGGCGGTATAGTAATTTTTTGTCCTTGCTCAGGGCCCCGTCCAGGTCCAGGCTGCCCCGGTACAGATCAAAGCTTCCGAGGGTGAGGTTGACTGCTCCTTTTGTAACGCCGGTTGGTTTTTTGGTAACGATATTATACAGGCCGCTGGGATCGCCGTTGGCCAGCATAAACCCGGCGGGGCCTTTTACAAATTCGACCCGGTCCACAAAGCTCATATCTTCCGTAAGCGGACCCCAGTAGGAGGCTACCACATTAAAGCCGTTCCGGAATGCCTGTATCTGCGAACCACGTGCGGTGATATTGGCATAAAGATCGCCCCAGTGCTCCACGCGTGTGGCACCGCTCACATTCCTTACCAGTCCGTCGCTCATGCTGATCACCTGCTGCTGAATCAGGGCCGGCTGATCTACCACCTGTATGTTTTGAGGCGTTTCCAGCAACGGCGTTTTCAAACGCAGGCTTACCGAAGCATGTTCGGTACCTTTGTGCGCGTTAACAAATACGGCATCCAGTTGCTGGGCGGTTTCATTGATGATAAAATCTTCTGTGTATGTTTCATTTGTTGCAATGGTAACGGTCCTGCGCTGGGTGGCAGTTTCAACAGCTGATACTTCCAGGGTCCAGGTACCGGGCCTGATATTTCTTATTTCATAATGCCCGTCCTCATCACTCATTGAACGGGATTGGGTGCCTTCGATGGCTATCGTTATATATTGTGCCGGCTTACCGTCTGAAGTGGTAATAGTGCCTTTTACCTTTCCGGATTGTGCGGCGAGCAAGGTGGTAATAAAAAGCGAACAAAAAAATAACAGGGAATGTTTTTGCTTCATTGTAGACTTGTTTTAAACGGCGCAAATCTATTTTACAAAGCAGGGAATCATTTACGGGATCGGGAAAAAAAACACAGTTTGGTTTTTATTACAATGTGGTTACAATAGAAACGTGTACGCATCGGCACACCGGGCATGAAAAAAGCCGCATCAGTTACTGATACGGCTTTTAATATAAATGATCTTATTGTTCTAGTGCGATTCCGGCTGAACTTTAACGGCAGCCGATTTGCTTCTTTTCAAACCGCCTCTCAGATCTACCAGTACCGGCGCCGCCACAAAGATGGAGGAGTATACCCCGGTAACCACCCCGATCAGCATTGCGAAGGCAAAGCCCCTTACTGCTTCTCCGCCAAATATGAAAAGGATCAGGACGGTAACGAATACAGTGAACGAGGTCATAATGGTACGGCTGAGGGTATCATTGATCGCTTTGTTCACCAGGGTCTTCTGATCCAGGTTCGGATACAGTTTTCCGTCTTCACGGATCCGGTCAAACACCACCACGGTATCGTTCATGGAGAAACCGATCACCGTAAGGATGGCAGCGATAAAGTGCTGGTCGATCTCCAGCGGGAAGGGTACCCAATCCCTTGCATAAGAGAATACGATCAGCGTTACCAGTGCATCGTGCAGCAGGGAGAAGATGGTACCCAGTGAATACCTCCAGTCGCGGAAACGCAGGAAGATATAAACAAAGATGGCCAGTATTGCCAGCACGGTTGCTGTAACAGCACCTCTCTTTAAATCATCAGAGATCGTGGGCAGCACTTTCTTGGTCCCTAGTTTGTACTGCGTATCGAACTGTTCAAATGTAGTGCCCTGCGGCAGATGGTTCTTTAATCCGCTGTACAGCTTGTGCACTACAACAGAGTCTGCCTTTGTTGTATTCGGGTCGGTAATGAGGTAGGAGGTCGTAATATCCAGCGCGCTGGCATCACCTACTGTTTTGATAAAGGGATTCTCATTATCAAAAGCCGCCTGTACATCATCCCGTACTTTTTCTACATCCACTTTTTTACCAAAGTCAACCCGGTAAGAGCGTCCCCCGTTGAATTCCACACCATAGTCAAAACCATGGAAGATGGTGCCGATCGATAACAGCAGGATCACTACTGAGATGGCATAGGCCACTTTTCTGAATTCGATGAACTTAAACGCACTGTGTTTGAAAATACTGCGGCTGAGGCTTGTAAAGTATTTCAGGTGATGATTCTTGTTGGTGAACCAGTCGGTTACCCAGCGGCTTACCAGGATCCCGCAGAACAGAGACAGCAGCAGACCGAGGATCTGTGTGGTCGCAAAACCTTTCACCGGTCCTAACCCGAAGTAATAAAGTATGAACGCGGTGATCAGCGTGGTTACGTGGCCATCCAGCACGGGTGCCAGCGACCGGTTATAACCGTCATTGATCGCCGATATATAACTCTTGCCCTTGGTAAGCTCTTCCTTGATCCGTTCGTAAATGATTACGTTACTGTCCACGGCCATACCGATGGTAAGCACCAGACCGGCGATACCCGGTGCGGTCAGTGTGGCTCCCAGACCGGCCAGTACCCCCACCGTAAACAGCAGGTTCAGGATCAATGCAATATTTGCTACCCATCCGCTGGTATTATAGTAGATGAGCATTAAGATGAATATCACTGCAAAGGAGATGGTAAAGGACATCAATCCACCTTTAATCGCTGCTTCCCCAAGGGTGGGACCAACGGTCTCATCGGATACGATCTTGGCAGGTGCCGGGAGTTTACCGATCTTAAGAATATTGGCAAGGTCCTTTGCTTCTTCTGCGCTGAAGCTGCCGGAGATACTGGACCGGCCGCCTTCAATAGCATCATTCACCACCGGCGCGGAATAGACCTGGTTATCTACCACAATGGCGATGTGACGGCCTTTATTGGCCCGGGTCATATCTGCCCAGATGCGGCTTCCTATGGCATCCATCTCAAGTGATACATTGGTCTTACCGGCCTGGTCGTAATCAGCACCGGCATTGGTCACGTGCTCGCCTTCCAGTTTGGCCTTGTCGCGTCCATAGGTTTTGATCGCATAAAGCGCCACCATATTGCTTTTCTTATTGCCTACTTTTTCAGGAGTGCCGTACATCCATGCGATCTCTGAAGGGAACTGCGATTTCAGTGCCGGCGCGGTAAGCATGGCGCGTACTTCGGCGGTATCTTTAATATTTACCTGTCCGATAATTCCATAGTCAGCAAGATTTCCCTGCTGGTCAACAGCTGGTACCAGTAAACCCCATATGTGTTTCTTCAGTTCTTCCTGCTGATTGTTGGCAGCATCTGCTTTAGGGGTGTTCTTGTCCTTGCTGGCCAGTTCTTTTAACTGGTCCTGTAATTTTTTAGCGGTATCTGTAGTGGCCACAGCGGCTGAATCTGCCTTTGGAGCAGCGGCTACAGCCGCAGAATCCTTTTGGGCACTGCTGTCTTTGGCAGCTTTGCCGGATTGCTGTGCAAAATAGATCTCATCTGCTTTCTGAAGATTGGGCCATAACTCTGAAATATTGTATACTTCCCAGAACTGCAGGTTGGCAGAGGCCTGAAGGTTCTTGCGCACCCGCTCTTTATCCTGAACACCGGGCAATTCAACAGAGATGATCTGTTTGGCAGGGTCGGGGTTAATGCTGGGCTGGGCCACACCAAATTTGTCAATACGCGTAGTGATCAGCCGGGCAGTATTGTCAAAGGCAGCCTTGGCCTGGTCCTGAAGGAACCGTGTTACCTTGGCGTCGTTGTCGGTCACTTTCAGGCTTTCGCGGTTGGCCGTAGCGAACAGGGAAGCCAGCGGGGTATTCGGACTCAGCTTTTTAAATTCTTCAACAAAGAGGGTAATAAAGTTGGCATCGCTGTTTCCTTTGCGTTTATCGGCATTTTCCAATGCCTTTAAAAAGTTGGGCTCTTTTGAATTGTTGGCAAGCGTTTGCAGCAATCCGCTCATCTCTACTTCCATCGTAACGTTCATACCACCCTGCAGGTCAAGACCCAGGTTCAGCTCTTCTTCTTTCGCTTTCTGATAGCTGATGGCACCGGTAATCCCGTAGGTGATGGTTTCATCTTTGGTGCTGTCTTTTAAGCGGGTCAGGCGATCGTTGTAAAACTGGGTCAGCTTTTCCTGGTACACCTCCTGAGAATCCTTATTGGAGGGGTATTTTTGGGCAGCGGTCTGGTAATTTGCATTTACATAATTGTGCGCAATTTTCTCCAATTTCTTTTCGTGGTTGCGGACAAACCATGTAAATGACAGCTGGTAGAGTGAGTAGATAATAAGTAAGATTGTAAAAAATCTAACCAGTCCTTTGAGTTGCATACGTATTTGTTATTTAATCTTTGGTTCCTCTTTAAATTTAAAGGGGGCAAAGATAAGGTTTATAGACATATAGTGGATTTGGTTTTATAAACGGTTTTTCTGCTGTAGAAATTTTTGCTTAATGGCTGTTTTTATAGAATATTTCGATTTTTTGAGATTTTGAGTTCGAAGCTGTCTTTGTAACCCCTAAATTTGCGTGAATTTGTTTAAAATTAATCCATAAACGTTTAAAATGTCTTTATCTTCTCTTTTACAGCGTTTTAGTGAACCGGAAACGCTGAAAATGGCCAAATTAGGCCGCGAACTGAGGGCCCAGGGAATCGATGTGATCGACCTGAGCCTGGGTGAACCTGATTTTGATACGCCCCAGCATATCAAGGACGCCGCAATAAAGGCCATCAATGATAACTGGAG
The DNA here is from genome assembly GCF_020034665.1 of Niabella beijingensis. Taxonomy (NCBI): domain Bacteria; kingdom Pseudomonadati; phylum Bacteroidota; class Chitinophagia; order Chitinophagales; family Chitinophagaceae; genus Niabella; species Niabella beijingensis. The sequence continues at coordinate 675,618 of NZ_JAIQDI010000002.1, forward strand.
CCACTATTCTCCCGTAGCCGGCTTCCCGGATGCCCGCGAAGCAGTTTGTACCAAGCTGAAGAGAGACAATAACCTGGATTACAAGCCGGAGCAGATCGTTATCTCCACCGGTGCCAAACAAAGCCTGGCCAATGTGATCCTGGCTTTGGTAGACGATGGTGAGGAAGTGATCATCCCGACACCCTACTGGGTAACCTATTCCGAGCTCGTAAAAATCGCCCGCGGCAAGGTAGTGGAGATCCGTACCACGGTGGAACAGAAACTGAAGATAACTGCAGCCGACCTGGAAAAGGCGGTCACACCCAATACAAAGGCCTTCCTGTTCTCTTCCCCCTGCAATCCTTCCGGCGCGGTGTACAGTAAGGAAGAACTGGCCAGCCTGGTAGAAGTGTTTAAAAAGCATCCGCAGATCTATATCATTTCTGATGAGATCTATGAATATATCAACTATGTGGGAAAGCATGAGAGCATTGCCCAGTTTGATGCCATCAAAGACCGCGTAATTGTGGTGAACGGACTGGCAAAAGGATTTGCGATGACCGGCTGGCGTATCGGGTACACTGCTTCTACGGTTGAGATCGCAAAAGGAATGGAGAAACTGCAGGGACAGATCACCAGCGGAACGAACACGATCGCACAAAAAGCAACGGTAACCGCCCTCACTGCAGATCTGGCACCATCCATTGAGATGACAAAAGAGTTTACACGCCGGAAACAACGCGTAATGGAACTGATCAGCGATATACCGGGCATCACCTGTACGGAACCTGATGGCGCCTTCTATATTTTCCCGGATATGACAGCCTACTATGGAACATCTGACGGAGAAACTACCATTAAGGACTCAGCAGACCTTTGTATGTACCTCCTCAACAAGGCGCATGTATCTTCGGTAATGGGTGCTGCTTTCGGAGAGCCTAACTGCGTGCGCTTCTCATTTGCGAACAGCCTGGAGAAGATCGAGGAAGGCTGGAGCCGCATTAAGAAGGCACTGGCATTACTGAAATAAAAGAGCTGGTATAACCCTATTAAAAAGGACGCTATGAATGCGTCCTTTTTTTATAAGATTAAACCGCCCGCGATTCTGTTATTAGCAGACGGCCGTTGCAGCTTATGATTTTTGCCGGGATTCTCTCTGTATTTTAGTAATTTTAAGTGCCGGATTTGAGAAAAAGTTGGTCTGCATTCCCATTACTATTTTATGAAAATCGTCCTTTCCTATGGTTTGCTTTTAGTAGCCGGGCTGTTGTTTGTGCCGGCAGGTAAGGTATTTCCGCAATCCGGCCAGCCGGTACGGATGGAGGCTGCGGCAGTACTGCGTCTTCCGGATGGTAAGGCAAAAATGGATTCCATTATCGCTTTTACCCTGCGCAACCGGAAGAACAACCTGATGGACACGCTCTTCAAAGCAGGATTTGAACTGATAAAAAGGATCAGCTATCCGGAGGCAGAGGCCCGCCTGCTGGATGCCTATGGCGTTTATAACCGTGATTTCTCAAGGTATGCGCTGGCACTGGCGAATCATAGAGACAGCAGAAGCCTGGCGCGCAAACTGGGGGATATTAAAACTGAGATCCACGCGACCAATAATATAGGGGTTGTTTACAGAAGACTGGATGAAAACGGCAAGGCCCTCACTTATCATATGGAGGCTCTGCGGCTTGCGGAGAAAGTGGGGGATGATTACAGTGCCAGCGTTTCCCTGAACAGTATCGGTAACATTCATATTGTGCTGGGAAACTATAACGATGCGATCACGTATTTCCGGAAAAGCCTGCCCATCGCGCAGAAGGCCAACAACATGCTGGGCATGGCCATGAACTATAACAACATAGGGGAGGCTTATGAGTTTATTGGCAGACTGGACTCGGCCGACAAATATTATAAAGAGTCCTTATTCTATAACGAAAAGATCAGCAATCATAAAGGGATCGCCATCTGTTATAATTCTATCGGGAATGTACTGCGGAAACAAAACAGGATTGCGGATGCCCTGGTATTGTTTGAACGTGCCAAGCACATCACCGATACCCTGGGAGACGGATTGTACAGCGCCAATAACTACAATAACCTGGGGAACGCCTACCTCTCGCTGCAACGCTACGGCAACTCCCGGGAAATGTTTTTTAAAGCGCTGGAGATCGCCCGTGGGATCGGCACAATGACCGAGATCAAAAGTGCTTATGAAGGATTGATGAAACTTAATGAGACCACCGGCCATATGGATTCTGCACTTCTGTACAGTAAATTGTTTAAGCAATACAGCGATAGTATTGTAACGGAAAGCAATAACCGGCATGTACGGCAGATGGAAGCTATTTATGATACCGAGAAAGAACAGTCACGGATCACTTTTCTGGAAACGACGCGGAAGAATGACCGGATCTTTCTGTTTGGCGCCCTGATCCTTTTCCTGCTCATCTTAACATCGGGGATCCTTTACTACCTGCGGTACCGCCTGCTGGAACGCAACAAGCGCCTCAGCCAGGAGCTGGAGATCCGCTCCCAGATCGCCTCCGACCTGCATGACGATATGGGATCCAGTCTCAGCAGCATTCATATCTTCAGCGAATTGCTGCGGAAATCAGGTACCGATAAGGAAGCATTGCTGTCCAAGATAGAAGCCAATGCCAAGGACACACTGGATGCGCTGGATGATATCATCTGGCTGGTGAAGCCTTCCAATGATAAGTTCAGCAATCTTTGCCAGCATATAAGAGAATATGCGGTGCCGATGTTCGAATCAAAAGGTATCCGGTTCGTGGTCGATTTTCCGGATGCGATCTCCGAGATTCCCCTGCCGATGGATACCAGGAGGAATGTGTTCCTGATCGTAAAGGAATCGGTCAATAACCTGGTCAAATATTCACAATGCACGGAGGCTTCCGTTATTGCCCGGGATGAGGAAACGGTGATCTCTTTTGCTATAAAAGATAACGGGATCGGGTTTGATCCGGATAAATTGACGGACCGGAATGGGGTAAAGAATATAAAAGCGCGAGCACAGAAAATGAACGCGGAGATCAAGATCACCACAACCCCTGGTCAGGGAGTGCTTGTGGAATTCTGGGTAAAAAAAGAGCATCCGGTTGCTGAAGTATCCCGGAGACCTAATGAGTTATAGCCGGTCACCGGCGGCGCTGAAATTTCCCTGAATTGTTAATCGTATAGCGTTCCAGAGGCCCGTTGTGCACCTCGTAGCCATCAATGTTTGTAAATGTGCGTGTATAAAAGCTGCCGTCTTTGTCTACAAAAATAATTTTATTGCTTTGAACAGCCGTGGCCGAGCTTTCATATGCCGTTAGCGTATCACAGATCTTATCCCCCTTTACCGTAATATAGTATGGATTGAAAAAACGATCATCCTGGCGCACCAATATTCCAAAAATACTAAAACCATTTATTCTGGGCAGCTGTATGAACCCGTACGCCCGGCCTTTTCCGGGAATGCTATCCAACACCTGCGGAATCGTTAAGGTAGAGAGAGTCGTATCCTGATCTGCATCTTTATTAAAAGCAATCATGTCAAAATAGGGTTTGCTGAAACGGATGCTGTCTTTATCGGATAAACCGGCTTTTCGTAAGGACGTTTCCAAATAGCCTCCCCCGCAATACCATTGAACTGGAAAATGAACCTTTTTAAGTGCGGCTGTTCCATAAGGAAGTTGTACCTTTTTGGAATGGATTTCCAGTTCCTGCTCCAGGGATCGTTCCTTAACAGATTGCTGCGCATATATGCAACGCACCAGGCCAATGATTGCAATAAAGAGGCAGAGGAGCTTATTCATAAATATCGTTGATAATTACAAAATCAAAGATATGCAAATGATTGTTGTGCCGGGGAGTGGTTGTATTTGTAGAATGGGGCAGGATAACCGGGATGTTGTCCTGTTCCGATTGATTTAATCTGTTTGAAAAACTCTCAGATCGTGCGCGTGTAAAGCCAAAATCATATAGTATGTTCCGTAGTATGACCATTTTGTCATAGTCGAAATCTGCATTTTGCAATCTGGTATTATTCCCGTCGCCCGTATAAGTGAGCAGGTTCAGATCACCGGCAAGGCCGTTTACGTGTTCAGCACTGGGATAGCAGGAACCATCTTCATAAGAAAAACCTTGTGAAACGATATAATGCGTATGCCCTTTTTGACGAAACTCTGCTAAAGCACCTAAGAAGCCGGCAAAGAGTTCCGGCTTAATATACCGTCTGCGGGTATGCTGAAAGCCAAACCGTATTAGTGTACCCTCCCGGTTATAATTTAAAGCTTCAAAGATCTGGGCGCCCGTGCCCGCAGTTGCCAGGATATCCATATCCAAAAGTCGTATTGTATCGCCCTGTCCGGAATACCAGATGTCGCCTGCGGTACCCTTACCCAAGGTTCCGTTCTCATATATTAATAGTTCCGTTGCATCAATATTTTCCCCGGCGGTACGATTTGCTGTGTAAGAGATGGTCCTTGTTAGTGCGCCCCGTTGTGCTTCGGCGGGTATTCTCCCGCGATCCCGGTGTTTGGGCGCTGCATTTGTAATCGTACGTTCGGCAATCGTATGCTGACTGTCATTCTGATCATAATAATAAAAAATGGCGTTATCGGTGTTATGATTTTTCACCTGGGCAACGCGTTTCCGCACATCCTGCTGCACCGGTAAAAAATTGTACTGATTATCACCGTGATAGCTCTCGAAAATATTCCGGTTGGCAATGCGTATTGCCTTCCCTGTCTCGTTTAAAAATACACCAGGCTCCGATTGCTCTGTGCCTTCGTTTTTAATGGCACAGGGTTGTTTATTGGCGCATTCAATATGTAACTGTACACCGGCAGTTGCTGTTCCCAAGCGGTTGCTCCATTCGTCAAACTCCCGCCGGGTAGAAGGTCGTATCTGTACTTTTATGATCGCTTTATCTGCATGTGCTGATTCCAGGTTCGTATAATGGGCGTGACTTCCGTCCCGGTTGTTTAAAATATCAAAATTGCCAACGGTGGCAGAAAGGGTGGTAGTGGCGGCAAAACTTCCATCAGCCCGGCCCTGCATCAATCCAAGCGCCTCCGTAGCCCCGCTGAGGTTCTGGTCAGTTGGCTTTATTTGGACATTCACGGTTGCAGTCCTTATATTTTCTGTTTCTATTACCAAATAAACCGTTTTTCCCAATGGCAGGTCGTAGGGGAGGTTTGTATTGTCATGAATTGTCTGAGGATGGCTTTCATCTATCCGTGAAAAAGTCAGGGTAGCCCCATCCTCTGTAACTTTCTTTACTGCAAAATAGGCATCTTTGATCCGCCTGGTCACTCCCGCATGTGGTGTAAGGGTATTCGGCGATGCTGTTTGCCCTGTATTGGTAATTGTAATTGTTGCTCCTGCCATAGATTGCTATTTTATGGAACCTCATCTGCACAAATAGCATCCAGCGTGTAAACTATTTGCTTTTGATAATTTTTTCCAAAAGAGAACTGAATTTGTAATGCTGCTTTTTGCACCATTCCTGTTTGATTGTGATACCAGATGTTACCGGTATACTGATCCAGCAACGGCTGATCCGTAGGCTCAAATGCAAGTGCAGTTGCTTTCATCTGCCGTTCCAGCTGTGCACGCTGTAAAAAAGCCGCATCCAAAATGCCCTTGAACAATACCTCTGTACAACCCGCCTCATACTGCACCCTGAAGGACTGTACCGATTCCTGCACCTGGATTAACGTATTCGGCATAAGATTGATAAACCGTACAAGATGTTTTTTATTGACCTCTTCCAGGATGTTCCCGTAAAATTTGGAGAATAAAAGGCCCAGCTGCTCATACCTGTTTATGTCTGTAATAACCCACTGCGGCTGCCTGTAAAAGATTTTCAGGTGGTTAAAGGTACGTGCTGCAGTTTCGCCAATATAATTCTTTGCCAGTTTATTAACGATTTGCCGGGCACGGGAATCCAGGCTTTTGAGATTTTCTATTTCCAATACTTCTGCAAAGCGAGTGGTATTGATCCATAACTCATCCTGTATCTGGTCTATTTGCAGAAGAAATTCTTTTTCGGAGGCTGACCAGTCCCTGTTCTTTAAACTTCTGTCAAAAAACTCGATATGATAGCGGAAATCCCCATACGGGCTTCCCTGGATGGTTGCATGAAAATAGCTGAGCTTTTCATTGCGATGCAATACGTCGTTTAACACTGCCCTTTCATCAATGCGCAATACATAGAACTGATTCCGTTCTGAAAAGTTTAATGCCAGCTCAACCAGTTCAGGATATAATTTCAGCTCCATACCAAAATATATTAGACACTACAGTCGTTTGATAGAAAATCCAGCAGGGTTAGGCACCATTTTCCGTCAATATAATTCATACCAAATATAAAAGTGCCTCCCCAAAAGGTCTTTTCCTTAGTAGTAAAGACCACAACACGCATTTTTTTTTCAAGATCTTTTGCCAGCCGGAGCTGCGTTTTTAGCTTTTGCAATTCCTGTTCTTCAAGTGACTCACCCGGAACATTTTTATTAACCCGGATAGAGGTTTCGATCGTGGAAGAAATAACCGGTGCGGTCTTTAGCATCCGGAACAATCCCTGCCGGTAAATGGTTTCGCACTCAAAAACAGGTTTTTCTGAATTGCTGATTGCTGAAGGCAGTTTTTTATATTTTTGCTCCCGCATCATTTTTTGATACACATACCGTTCCTGTTCTGTATTGGTACAGGCCGCACTTAAACACAGGCTGTCCTGCAATTGAAATACCGATGTTGCTCCTAAAGAACCCAATATAAAAACTCCGGTGCTCTTATGGATGTATTGATTAATCGCTTTTGTGTCTTTTTTATTATAAAGCGTAATGATCTTCAATGCCGCCCGTTTGAAGGCTGCTTCTTTATTGGTTTGCCCGCCTGCATTAATTGCGCAGAGCATGAAGATTAGAAACAAATAATTCCGCATTCCTACATTATTGATTTAAGTGAGGTAAAATTATATCCATAACATAACGCCCTTCTCCTCTGTTTTTACTCTGGATCTCATCGTGGGGATAAATGTCATTAACCGTTAAATCGTATTTTTTCAACAAAGCTTTTACGAGGCACACCAGTGATGTTACTTGTTTATCCGTAAGTTTCTCCCAATAATAGGTGGCCTCACCCTTACCTTCATAAGCATATCCTTTATCCATGTATACGGTACTCCCATCCGATACTTTATTATTGAGCGTATTTACCAGTTCCTTTTTTTCATTATAGATATAAGGCCAGCCGGCCACTTCAATGCCAACCGAGTTCTCGGACTGTACTTCCAGGTGGGCCAGTCTCGATTTTGAGCTTAAGATATGGGAGGGCGCTTTGTCCAGGCTCATGGACTGGTATATTTCTCCATCATTGCCTTTAGCACCATCTACATAAAACGTGGTGCCTTTGCTGGATTGTACGGCTCCCTCTGTACTCCACCCGGAAGTACGATGCATTATAATGGCAATCACCTTCTGCATGGTCCCGGCGGAAACGACTTTGCTGCCTGTTTTTGTATGAATGACGTTTGGTCCCTGTAATAAATTGTTTTCAATTTTATAGATACAGCACTGGCAATATTTGGCTTTATATCTTCCGGAGGCTGCTGTGTAAAACTCCGGGTTGTTGTCTGGAAATTTTATCTCGTAATCCGTATCCGTTACCTCGGCTTTTAAGTAGAGCGGTACCAGCTTGTCTTTCCGTTCTGCAATTTTTTTTTCGAGTTCTAAAAAGTCGTTGTCTTCTTTGGGGCGCACTGCTATTTTTACCGCGTATGTAACCGTGCCGTTTATTTTAAAGAGTGCCGTTGTCTTTTCTTTGCCGGCCTCCAGAAAAGGAGCGGGGCTTGCCAGTACTGCATCTGTAGCGGTGCCGTTGTCTTCATGAATGGTTACTTTTAAAACGCCCTTATCGCCGTTGACCTTGGCCACCAGCCAGGTTTCGCAACCAAGATCTCCGCTTGTCTTTTTAATATAGTCAAAGGCCGGCTGACCACTTTCGTCTTTTTCCTGCGTGGTTTCTTCCCAGAAAACCTGCACTTTTTCTCCCGGTTTTAATGGGTTCTGGTGATCGGGTACCGTGGTGAAATTTGAGCGCCCTTCTTTCTTAAAGTTCTTTAAAACATCGGGTATTTTACCTCCACTTTTTACTGGGTAGGTTTCCTGCTTTTTTTCGGTTTTCATCCGTGGGTTACGATCGCCAAAAAAAACATCCACCACATCGATCAAATGATCGGTCTGGTGTACCTGATCATAGGTTTTCTGATTGGGATTGGCTGCATAAGCGTCCTTCCCGGAGTCGGACACGGGTATGTTTTGATCCGCTGCCTGTTGTACCACATCTTTTATAATTTCGCCCATACATTTACATTTTGTACCCGGAACCTATTTCCTGCCTGCAGTCTTTACCAGAAAATAAATCAATAATGCCAGTGAAATCCCCCAGGAAGCCATTTGATACAGTACCGGAGGAAATTGTTTATCATAGATGTCCGGGTGTTCCACTGCTATTAGCTCAGGAGCCAGGGAGAGTATCTTGACTGCCCGGATATACTGATAAAGGGAAAATAGCAAAAACAGCACAAGCATTACCCCCATGGCTTGTCTTACCCTTCGCTTTTTTATAATCGAATCGCCAGCGACAAGCAGGGTCGCCAGGATAATCAGTGCTCCTGTTAAGTACAGAAAGGACTGTTCAGCACCACCCCATAAAAAAAGGTCGGCACCGTGGAAACGAAACGCCTCATCTGCCACAGCAAAATAAAATACGGCCAGTACTGCTAAAATGATGGTTATAAATAATGCTTTCATACTACTTAATCAAAGCAGGGATTGAAAAAAGATTGGTTAATTCCCCGGCAGAAACGTCAAAGCGGTCGTCAACTGCTATTCTTTTTACATCACTGTAAACTAAAAAATCGCTGCCTTTTTTTACATCCTTCCTGTATTGCTGATAACTGCTGTTGGTAATGTATTTGTACGAGCTGTCCTTAGCATTTACAGAAACATCATTTTTTGAGGTGCTCCAGTATCCCAAGGGCTGACTTCTCCATGTAGAAGGACTTAGGATTTCTGCAGCGGCATCAATAAAATCAAAGGAGTCTCTTACGTAAATACCTACCTCTTTAATCTGAATCGTGTATCCATTCGCGTTCATGAGTATGACGCCTGTTGCTGCCATCCGGAACACAAAATTTGCAAGTGCTGCATACATGTCATCCAACGCCGTATCGGGCACATTGTAGTTTTCATGAAATGCCCGCTCCTGAAAATGATGCAGATCAATGGCCGGACATTTTTGCCCCTTCTTATTTGTTGATTCAGGATTTAAAGCAAGTGTTCCAAAAGGTACTGTATAAACCATTGCTGTTGGCAGTTTTAGCTCCATTCGCCGTATTTCTGCGGTCAGCGCCTTTTTCCCTGCTGGGTTCATCCATATTTTTCCATTGATCATCTGATCATAAACAGCCCTTGCTCTTGGAAAGCCCAGTACCCAGTCCATTGAAATAATCTTTCCTGAATCTGCTTTATTTCCCGGCCGGTCACTTGCAATACCATTAAACCATTTTTCCTGTAATAAAAATCCCTTTTCCCATTTTTTTGCTTTCATAATGCGGGGAATGTAGCGAACCAAATGAACTTTTAAGCGCAGCCCGGTCTCTTTACAGTACTCCTTTTCTGTGCAATCAGCAACTTTTATTTTAAAATACAATTCCACCACCGGGTCACCGCCTTTCGCAAACAGCTCACCGGTCAGGGAAAAAGAAAAGGAGGTCTTTTCATAGAGCACCGGCTTCGTAGTTTCAAAAATGACCTCATCGGATAAGGTATGACTGGCAACAATCTTTAGGTGATAATTTTTCCCAATAGCGGAGGGTACAAAATTGATAAAAATAAATGTGCGGTCATCTTCCTTATAGGGCAGTACCGTTGTACGGAGTGTGCCGGTTTGATCCGCCGCCCAGTAAGCACTCACAATGGTAGTACAGTCATCAGCTGTATTTAGTGGCTGGGCTTTGGGAATAGCACCGGCGGTAGCCGCATTGGGCACGGGGTCACAATCAATACAGGATGCTTTGATAAGCACTTTTTGTTCCTGTACAAGTGAGGTCCCCAAATTATACCAGGAGGAGAGCCTGATAACAGTTTTGCAGGGCGGTTTTGTCTGCCCGTTAAACTTGGGATGCCCGCAGATACCTTCAAACTGCAGGTTCACCATGTTGTTATGATCACCTTCTGTGGCAAATAACTGATCCTGCAATAAAATTTCGTTGGAGGTTACTTTTATTTTACCCGCTCCCTGAGCATAAGGGCATTTTAGTTCCGCACCGTGGATCACCATTTCCCGCTGTTCATTGGGGCTGTCTGTTTGTTGCTGCTGCTGTTTTGCTGCGCGTTTTTGCGCAAGCTTTTCCTGGTGGGCACTGCCGGGTATGCCATCTGTAGCGGCGGGTGACGGGCTTCCGGTAACAACAGGCGTATTTAAGTTCTTTTCTGCCATAGATATTCAATAAAAATCAGCCTTTACTTATTTTTACGTCCTTTCCTCCCTGGAATACCGCCAGGCCGGAACCACGCAATTTCAAATCACCTTTTGAAGTTTGTATGTCCGATGTGCCGGCTACATGGTGGTAGGTATCCCCGGTGTGTTCTGTTTTGTTTTTACTGACCGTTACATTTTTATTTTCTGAAAACTGCGTATAGTTTTTTGAGATGGTCACATTCTTATCATTGCCAACAGACAGCTGTTCATTTTTACCGATTGAGGTGGTCATATTTTCACCCACAGTAATATTAAAGTTTTTACCAACGGCTATTTCCATATCATTCGGTGCATTTACTTTAATATTTCCTTTACCATCCATAAACCAGGTATTGCCACTGGGATCCTCAACAAATACGGAACCCTCTGCATCGTTCATAATAATTTTTGTTCCGCAGCGTGTCTGTATCGCTTTTACATCATTGCCTGCATTGCTGAAATTATTATCCGCCTGCTGATGATAAACGGCACCTATCACATATGGTTTGGTAGCGCTGTCACCTTCAAAACCTACCACTACTTCTTCACCAATTTCCGGAATAAAAAAATGCCCTTTTCCGCCACCGGCATGTGGCGTGGTTACCCGGATCCAGGGGGTTTTTTCAGCCCCGTTCATCCAGTGCATTTTTACCTGCACCCGTCCCAGACCCTGCGGATCGTGATTGTTCGTAACAATAGCACTCTGTGTTTCGCACACGGGATCGTCAGGGATGGTTACCGGTGGTACATTGATGCTGGCGGGGATAGCTGTAAAATCGTTTTCGTAATTTCCCATGGCATCTACATGATGGTTCACTGCAGTGACCAGGTACTCGCCGTAGCCCTCCGTACCAGCACTGTATACATTATTACCACTTACTTCGATCGTTCCGCCCAGTACAATGCCCGGATGACCACTCTGTCCTGTAAAACGGACCATTTTGCTGCTTTCCACGGCACTGCGCATTGTAGCCAGATCGTCCTGCTGTTTTTTATTATTAGCATGCCGGTAATTCCATTGTTTGGGTTGGGTACCGTAAACGGACCGGGCTCTTTGAAATACCTTTTCGCCCCAGGGGTTCAGCCCGGCTTTTTGTTCAACACCCTGTGGCTGGCTGGTATATACCTGGCTGTTCTGATAGTCCCAGCTTATGTATTGCATTGCTGTGGGTCTTGCCTGCAGCGTTACATTGAAGCGGCTTAACGTGCTGCCATAGACCAATGCCACTTTAGTGTTGGTTTGCGGAGGACCCACCACCAGGTTACGCCCGTCCCAGAACAGCCACTCGCCATAGCTGCCGGTGATCCGCTGCAGGAACTTCCATGCAGACTCTCTATATTGTACCGTATAACCCAGCTCCTCGCTGTAAAGCGGCTGTACTTTGGCTTCCAGCAGGTTTTGCGGGAAAAATTTCAACACGTCTTCAGAAATACTTTTAATGGTCTTTTTCTCCCAGCTTTTGCAATGAGGACCACTGTCCAGTACAATTGTGGGACTATAACCCATAATAATCACGTCTCCATGATGACCGGCAAACCGGGATGTTTCCACACTGGTAATGATGCCGTTGAACAGGACATTTCCCCCTAATCCAAGGCCGGAGATCCGGGCACCAAAGGTGCTGCCAATCATATCCTGCGATGAAGTAAAAAGTCCTCCCGTGCCGTCAATGGAAGTTGCTGGCACTACCAGCGAAAAATAGTGATGGTCGGATATGCATTGGTTAAGCGAAAAAGAGGTGAATTGTTTAATGAGGTTGCCATTGATGCTAAACATGGGTTCGGTGAGTTGCGCCATAAAGAATGTCTTTGATAATGATCGGAATAACAAAAAACAAACAGATGATCTTTTGAAGTTACTGCAAAATCATTAAAAATGGAGCCGGAGAAGGAAGAAATATATATTAACATGTAAATCAATATTAAAGGGACGTTTGTCATTTGCCTGATCTCCGTTCCTCAGCCTGAGCTAAAAACTAAGCGACTATTACCTCTAAATGTTATCTTTATGCAAATGAGCTTATATGAAGAAGGCTTTTTGTGTATCATTTGTATTAATTGCTATGAACAGTGCGGCACAGCTAAACTACCCGGTAACCCATAAGGAAGTGGTTACGGATGATTATTTCGGAACCAAAGTAGCAGATCCGTACCGCTGGCTGGAAGACGACAACAGCGCGGCAACCAAGGCGTGGGTGGCCGAGCAGAATAAAGTGACCAACGGGTATCTCGCAACCATACCGTATCGTTCGAAGATCAAAAGCCGGCTGGAATCCCTTTGGAATTACCCGAAATACGGCGCCCCGTTTAAAAAAGGCGACTACTATTATTTTTATAAAAATGACGGGCTGCAGAACCAGTCGGTACTGTACCGGACGCCGTCACTTGCGGCCACCCCGGAGGTTTTTATCGATCCCAATACATTGAGCAGCGAAGGTATTGCCGCTCTGAGCGGACTGTCGTTCACAAAGGATGGAAAGCTGTGTACCTATTCCGTTTCAAAAGCGGGCAGCGACTGGAGTGAGATCTTTGTAATGAATACCGAAACAAAAGCATTGCTGCCGGATAAGATCAACTGGACCAAATTCGGTGGTGTTGCCTGGAAAGGCAATGAAGGTTTTTATTACAGCGCTTATGACGAACCGGATGAACAATCAAAGCTGAGTAAGAAAAATGAATTCCAGAAAGTCTTTTATCACAAGCTGGGTACCAGCCAGAAGGAAGATGTGATCATCTATCAGGATAAAGAACACCCGCTGCGTTATTTCGGAGTGGGACTCACAGAAGACGAGCGGTTCCTTATCCTGTATGTAACAGAAGGCACAAGCGGCAGCGAGCTCTGGTACCGGGATCTTAACGACGCCGGCCAGCAAAACTTTTCCTTACTGGTACTAGGATTTGATACCGAATCCTCGGTTATTGAAAATAAAGGCGACCTGCTGTTGCTGAATACCAATTACGAGGCACCCAACTACCGTGTAGTGGCGGTGGATCCGAAACAACCCGGACGCCAGAACTGGAAAACGGTGATACCGGAACAGAAGGAAGCCTTACAGGGTGTTGGCACCGCAGGAGGCAGTCTGTTTGCCAGTTATCTGAAAGATGCCGCGTCGAAAATTGTGCAGTATGATTTTGAAGGAAACCGTATCCGCGACGTGGAACTGCCGGGAATCGGTACCGCGGGCGGCTTTGGGGCCGATAAGGAGGATAAGACCTTTTACTACACGTATACTTCATTTGCCACCCCCCCCGCTATATATGAATACGACATCGCCACCGGAAGATCAACGCTGTATAAGAAGACCGAGCTGAACCTGAAAACAGATGATATTGTAACAGAACAGGTGTTTTTTAAAAGCAAGGATGGCGCACAGGTGCCCATGTTTCTTACGTATAAAAAAGGATTGAAAAAGGACGGTAATAACCCCGTACTGCTCTATGGTTACGGAGGGTTTAATATTCCCATGACACCCGGTTTCAGCGTCAGCAATGCTTTTTTTGTAGAGCAGGGGGGGATTTATGTAGTAGTGAACCTCAGGGGTGGAAGCGAATATGGCGAGGCCTGGCATAAAGCAGGAATGCTGCTTAACAAACAAAATGTATTCAATGATTTCATTGGAGCGGCCGAACACCTGATCGCAGCAAAATATACCGGCAAAAATAAAATTGCGGTACGCGGCGGAAGCAACGGCGGACTGCTGGTAGGCGCGGTAATGACCCAGCGCCCCGATCTGTTTAAAGTAGCCATCCCCCAGGTAGGAGTACTGGACATGCTGCGCTTTCAGAAATTTACGGTGGGATGGGGATGGACGGTAGAATACGGCAGCGCTGATTCTGCACAGTATTTTCCTTACCTGTACAAATATTCCCCGTATCATAACCTGAAAAAAGGAGTCAGCTATCCCGCTACACTGATCACCACCGGTGATCATGATGACCGCGTGGTACCGGCACATTCTTTCAAGTATGCGGCACGGCTGCAGGAATACCATAAGGGCAGCAACCCGGTATTGATCCGGGTGGAGACCAATGCGGGACATGGTGCGGGAAAACCCACCAGCAAGGTGATTGATGAGGCTGCCGACATATGGGCCTTTGTTATGTACAACCTCGGAATGAAGTTTAAAGATCAATAGATATTACATGATGGAGAAAACAAAACAACCGCTGATGCAGGAAGACTGGGCGATCGTGATGCTGGGCGGAGCACTTATTGCGCTGGCGCTTTCCGGTTTGATCATTCCTGTTCCGGCCTATTCCTGGAACAACGGCACCGAGCTGACCACATCTGTCTTTTCAGCAGGGAACCTGCTGGCTATAGGAACGCAATTGCTGATCGTGTTCCCTGTGGCAGTCCTGGCCGCATGGCTTACGGGAAAACCGGTGAAAACAACAATACCCGTATTTATCGTCGTTTTTGTGATTACACAACTGGCGCTGGTGCTGGCGGGCAATAAGGTGATGAAAGATCTTAATCTGGAAGCGGTGATCTTCAGTCTTGCCCTGGGATTGATCATCGGTAACTGCTTTAAACTTCCGGAGTGGTTCCGGGAGGTACTCAATGCGGAGTTGTATGTAAAAATCGGGCTGGTCCTGCTGGGATGTTCCGTTATTTTTTCGGATGTGATGAAAGCAGGAGGACTGGGGCTGGTGCAGGCACTCGTTGTCGTATTGTCGGTCTGGTATTTTGCTTTCTGGCTGTGCCGCAAACTGAAAGTGGATGATGATCTGACAATGATGATCTCCAGTGCGGTTTCCATTTGCGGGGTCTCTGCTGCTATCGCCACTTCAGGGGCTATCAAAGGAGATTCGAAGAAATTATCCTATGTGATCTCCATGGTGTTGGTGACCGCAGTGCCGATGATGATCTTTATGCCGGTCATCGCTAATTATTTTAATTTTCCGGAGCAGGTAACCGGTGCCTGGCTCGGAGGCAGCATTGATACCTCCGGAGCGGTGGTTGCCTCCGGTTCGCTGGTAGGAGAGGAAGCACTTAAGATAAGTACCATTGTCAAATTTTCGCAGAATGTATTGCTGGGGCTGGCGGCCTTCGCCATTTCGGTTTACTGGACCTATTCCAAAAGCCCCGCGGCAGGAAAACAGGAAAAGCCTACCCTGGGGGTGATCTGGCAACGTTTTCCAAAATTCATCCTTGGTTTTATGGGAGCCTCCCTGCTCTTTTCCTTTATGGTGACACCTGAAACCAATGCGGCCGTAAAGAATGGTCTTAAAAGTTTGCAGGGCCTGTGGTTCGCACTGGCGTTCACCAGTATCGGGCTCGAAACGAGGTTTGCTGATCTTTTCCGGAATAACAGCCGCAAACCGTTGTGGGCCTTTTTAATTGCACAACTGTTTAATGTACTGATCACCCTGGTGATCGCCTATCTGTTGTTTGGCCGTTGAGTGCCGCCTGTTATCTGACAGACTATAAAACATGAATACATCCTGCCTGCAGGCGGTTATATTTAGTGTCCCGAATACGACATAAGACCTCTGTTAATGCCCCTGCGCAACCAGACAGATGTCCTTCTGTTGCACCACCCGGGGCATTAAAAAATCCCGGAATCGCATTGCCGTTCCGGGATCTTATTATTATCAGAATTCTGTTCTTATTTTCCTGAATCTGCTTTTGGCAGGGGAGCTGTCTGAACCGGTGCTGTTTGTGTGCCCGGTTGTTGCGCGCCGTTGTTAAAAGGAACGGCGGGTGCTGCCTGGGGTTGTGCCTGCTGTACCGGTTGTGTGCCTACATCCTGTAATCTTCCGTTGTTAGTACCGCCGGATTTGGTACCGGATATAAAGAACGTGGAAAACAGGCATAAAAGACCGATAATGGCCGCAAAGATCCAGGTGCCTTTTTCCAGCACGTCATTGGTTTGTTTCACGCCCATGAACTGGCTACTTACACCACCGAAAGTACCGGCAAGACCGCCTCCTTTGGGGTTCTGGATCAATACGATAAAGCTTAAGATCACACAAGCCAGTATAATGAGTATTACAAAAAGTGTTGTTAACATGGAATCTATTTCTTTAAATGTTCGATTTTCGCTGCAAAATAAGCTCTTTTAGAGGGATTTAGCAAACTTAATTTTTGGTAGATCT
Organism: Niabella beijingensis; assembly: GCF_020034665.1. Taxonomy (NCBI): domain Bacteria; kingdom Pseudomonadati; phylum Bacteroidota; class Chitinophagia; order Chitinophagales; family Chitinophagaceae; genus Niabella; species Niabella beijingensis. Next base: position 692,217 of record NZ_JAIQDI010000002.1, read on the forward strand.
CAATGGCCTTGGCCTTATTGCCCTGTTTGGCCCATACTTCAGCCATGGCCGCGGTTTCTTCGTTCTCGCCATCCAATGATTTTTCCGCCATTTTTTCGATCACCGCCTCGTTATTGGCGCTGAGCCGGATACCCGCCGTTGCATCCGGCAGCCGGCGCATTTCCCTGAGCCAGGAGGTAAAGCTTTTTAGCTGATTTCCAAACCGGTCGCCCTCGCCCGCGGCTGCTTCGTCCTGCAGGTTAATGCCCTGGGAAGCAAAATAATCTACGGTGTAGTAAGGCGTAAACAGCAGGTCGGCTTTTGCCGGGTCCATTGGTTCCAGCTTCAGCCCGGGAATTACAGGCACTTCTGCTGATTCCGTTGCGGCAACCGCTTCCTCCGGGGTTTCCATAGCTTCCGGTGCCTTCACAACAGCGGAGGAAGGTTTACTGCCGGCGAAGAACTGGTATTGGAGCAACAGCGGATCCTGGAAATAAAGCAGGGTCTTTTGCCATTGTGCGTCAAAGCGGCTGTCGCCGTTTTCTTTCAGCCGCGCTGCCAGTAATAACTGAAGGGCAGGGGCATAGGGATATTTTTGCGCCAGGGCCTCCAGATCGGCTTCCGGCAGGGACTGCTGGTGGGGAAACACCGCATAAGCGATGTTGTTGATAAAATGATTCATACGTTTGTTTCTTGTTGCGGGCCGCCCCGTAACCGATAAGGGCGGGCATCGTACTGATCGTTGTTACCGGAGAATAATTGCGCTACCCCGGTTCTGTTTTTTATGCTTCCGGCGCTACCAGTTGGAGAAGATCCGGTTAAAGATATCATCAGAAAGGCTTCGCAGCATCTCCGACTTAAGCCCCTGTTCCGCCTGTTGCAGGGCCAGTGTGCCATCGTAGTCGAAGCTGCGTGTTACATCATATTTATTTGTTTTCTGGGAATGATTGTCCCTTACTTCGATATGAACACCCACATTCAGACGGTTGGTATTGGCCCGCTGGTTGGAAACCCCTGAAGTAGCAAAGGAGTAGGAGGTAATGGTACAGTTGATATCCCAGTCGCCATCATCTCCATTGGTTTGTTTCAGCCGGGTCTGGCTGACCACCTTTTGTTTCAGGCGCTCGGTCAGCTCCGGTGCCAGTTGCGGGTTTACATAGGATGCCTTGTTCTGGATGATCCCTATGCGGACCACGCTGATGGAATCCGGGATGCTTACATCTTTAAATTTGTAAACACCGCAGCCGCTTTGTGCAAAAGCCAGTACAACTATTGCGGCCACTACCAGCGATGCAAAAAAGCCTTTATAGTTCTTCAATATCATATTCCTTAAGTTTTCTGTAAAGCGTGCGCTCGCTGATGCCCAGATCAAGCGATGCGTCCTTGCGTTTTCCTTTGTGCTTTTTCAGCGCTTTAATGATCAGCTCTTTTTCTTTTTCCATGATGTTCAGGCTTTCATCCACTTCCTCGTGTTCGTCAATGGCATTGTCAACGATCACCGATGCTGCGGACGGCTGCGGCATGCTTAGCTGAACCGGCTGGTAGCTGGCCACGGGTGCCGGCAGGTAGCTGGAGTCATGACCATTATTCAGGTCCTTGAGCTCATTGATCAATGCAGGATTCTGGGCGGCCACCGAAGGATTCTGCAGCACTTCCAGGAACATGCGCTTGAGCTCATTGACATCTTTCTTCATGTCAAAGAAAAGCTTGTAAAGAATCTCCCTTTCGTTCTGAAATTCGCTCTGTTTCTGGGTGGAACTAAGTGCCGGCAGCCGGTTATTGGAATAGGGCTGAAGATACCGGCTGAGCGCCTTTGCAGAGATCTGCTTGTTTTCGGATAAGACAGAGATCTGTTCGGCAATATTTTTCAGTTCCCGGATATTTCCCGGCCAGGGATATTCCAGCAACAGGTTTTTTGCCTCCTCATCCAGCTGCACCGACTGGGTCTTGTACTTATCCGCAAAGTCTGCTGCGAATTTCCGGAACAATAATACGATATCTTCCTTCCGGGCGGAAAGGGAAGGCACCCGTATGGGCACGGTGCTTAACCGGTAATAAAGATCTTCCCTGAATTTATTTTGTTCTACCAGTTTGAGCAGGTCCTTGTTTGTGGCAGCGATCACCCGGACATCTGTTTTCTGAACTTTGCTGGATCCCACGCGGATGTATTCCCCCGCTTCCAGCACCCGCAGCAAACGGGCCTGCGTGCCCAGCGGCATTTCGCCGATCTCATCGAGAAAGATCGTACCGCCGTTCACCGTTTCAAAATAACCTTTCCGGGCATCCACTGCGCCGGTAAAGGAGCCTTTTTCATGTCCGAACAGTTCGGAATCAATCGTGCCTTCCGGTATGGCGCCACAGTTCACCGCGATAAACGGGTTGTGCTTACGGGCCGAAAGGGAGTGTATGATAGAGGAAAAGGCCTCTTTTCCCACACCGCTGTCCCCGATGATCAGCACGGTAAGGTCGGTGTTGGCCACCTGCACCGCTACCTGCAAGGCATAGTTCAATTCGGGTGAATTGCCAATGATGTTAAAGCGGTTTTTTATTGATTGTAGCTCCATTTATTTACAATTCTTTTTTATTGTCAGCACTCCCGGCGTATTGTTCCAGAGGAGATGCTGCTGCATTTTCCGGAACCTGCCGGGTTTAATAATTTGGGGCCATGCCGGATACCGGCCGGCTGGTTATACGATCGTACCAAACAGCGTGGCCTGTGTACAGTCATTGATCTGCACAAAAACATAATCGCCCTTTTGATGGGTGCTTTCCTCCGGTTTGGGAAAGATCACTACTTTGTTCTGAGAGGTCCGGCCCACCCACTGCGCACTGCTGCGCTTGCTGTCGCCATCGATCAGCACTTTATAGGTGGCCCCGATATCTTTTTTATAGTCCGCCAGCGACAGCTGATTTTGTTTTTCAATGATCTCCTGCAGCCGCTGCTTTTTTATTTCCAGGGGAATATCGTCCTGGTAACGGCGCTGGGCCAGTGTGCCCGGGCGCTCGCTGTAATAGAACATATACCCGTACACATAGTTGCTGTAATCCATAATGGATAGCGTGTCCTGGTGATCCTGATCGGTTTCCGTACAAAAACCTGCAATGATATCGGAGGTGATGCTGCAATCGGGCAGGATCTCGCGGATCCGGTCCACCTTTTTCATATACCATTCACGGGTATAGGTACGGTTCATCAGCTGTAATATGCGCGTGGAGCCGCTTTGAACGGGCAGGTGGATGCATTTGCAGATATTTTCATGTGCTGCCATCGTATGCAATACGTCATCGGTAATGTCTTTAGGGTGGGAGGTGGAAAACCGTACTCTCAATTCGGGGGAAATCAGTGCGACCTGTTCCAGCAGGCTGGCAAAACTGATCGCATCGGCTTCGGTCCCGTCTTTGGGGATGTAGTGGTAAGAATCCACGTTCTGTCCCAGCAGGGTCACCTCTTTATATCCTTTTTCAAAAAGATCTTTACATTCATTGATGATGCTTTCCGCATCCCGGCTGCGCTCTCTTCCTCTCGTGAACGGCACCACACAGAAAGAACACATATTGTTACACCCCCGCATAATGCTTACAAAAGCGCTGACACCATTGCTGTTGAGCCGTACGGGCGCAATATCCGCATAAGTCTCTTCACGGCTCAAAAGCACATTCACACTTTTTTGTCCGTCGTTGGCTTCATCCACCAGGCGGGGTAAACTGCGGTAGGCATCGGGTCCTACAACAATATCCACCAGTTTCTCTTCTTCCAGGAATTTGGATTTGAGGCGTTCCGCCATGCAGCCCAGCACACCGATAAGGGTGCCGGGCCGGCCGGCTTTCAGCCTTTTAAAATCGGAGAGCCGTTTACGAACCGTCTGTTCCGCTTTTTCCCGAATGGAACAGGTGTTGATAAAAATAAGATCTGCTTCCTCCACATTCCGGGTGGCGCCAAATCCTTCCTTATTTAAAATAGCTGCCACCACTTCACTGTCGGCAAAGTTCATCTGGCAGCCATAACTTTCTATGTAAAAACGCTTTGCATAGCTGTTAGGGTCATTCGTAAAGGGCGCAAACTGCTCTCCCTGACGCGTCTCATCAAGCACCTTTGTTGTTGCTACATCTAACATACTGCTCATTATTATAAAATCGCAAAGATAGGTAAATCTCCTGTTTGTATGACAGTATGGCAGTAGGGAAATGTTAATTCCGGCCCTGCATACCACGGATCACCGGTTCAGCAGCCGGGTCAGTTTTAAACGGGCGCCCGCTAAAAATCTTTTGGAAGGTACAGCCGGTATTTTTCCAGAACCTTTCCGTCTGCATACAGCTCAAAATTGATATAGCCGGCTTTGTAAAAATAAGAGCGATCCAGCTTAAACCGTTTCTCCTTTACGTTTTTCAATTCAAACAGCGGCTGATTGGTCTCACTAAAAAATTTAATGTCGTATTTCCGGGAGTCCATCGGAAGTTCTACCCGCACATACCGGTCCGGGGTGGTAAAAATATATTTCGACTGTACAAATCCCGCAGGAAGAAAATCATTGGTCTGGGCGGCAGGATTGTTGTTGGTATTCACATCGCTGTAAGCGCCGGCTACGCCGGAAGTATCAACCATTGGACGTTTGGCTTTTGTCATGGCGTATTTTCCGCCGTCCAGGAGCACATATACGCGGTAGTACATGCTGTCGCCGGGCGGGTTGGGGTCGGAAACCCCGTTATCCTTAAGATTCGGATCCGGAGGGGAGCCGATGGATTGAAAATACCTGCTGCTGTCGTACGACCGCTGAACGGAGATCATCTTTACGGAAGGAAAGTTGTGGGTCCAGGAAACCACTACGCGTTTCCCCACCTTGAATACCGAAAAATCTTTGGGGAGGTCTTCCTGGCTGTAAGAGAAATTACCGACTGCAAGTCCGATCAAGAGTAACAAAGCTATTTTTTTCATATCCTGTGCGCTGTATCTGCTGTTGTTGATTCAAACAAAGATAATGCTGCCCTGCATATCCGTTAAAAAATTAACGTTCCTTTTGGCAGCGACCGGTTTCCCTGCAGCCCCCCGCTGTGAATGACCAGCAGTTTTCTGCAATCACTGAAATCCTTTTCCAGTACTGCTTTTACGCCGTAGAACAATTTGGCGGTATATACAAAGTCGGTAGGGATGCCCGTCCGGTCATATAATTCATTCATAAAACGAAGGAGGGTGGCATTATATTTTGCATAGCCGCCAAAATGAAAATCAGGGTAGATCCTGCATTTTCCGGGATACCGGGGATAGAGTGCCGCAATCTCCTGTGTTAAGCTTTTATGATTTTTCAGCACACTGAACCCGGAAATGCCTGCCGGGGCAACGGCCCGCTGCATCAGCCCGGCCAGCATGGTGCCCGTTCCTGTGGCACAGCAGATCTGGTCGTACATACCGGCAGGAACGGGAATGGTGGCGGCGCCCTGCATGCCCGTTGTGCCATAACCACCTTCAGGTATTACCAGCCATCCGGCGTTGTTTACTGCCTGGGGCAGGATCTTTTCTTTATAATCCTGCCGTGAGATAAAATGCAGTTCCATGCCCAGGGATGCAGCATCTGCAAGGGTTGGCGCGTATCCGGAAGGCGCTTCGCCGCGGATAATACCGGCGCAGCGCAGGCCTGTTAAGTTGCAGGCAGCAGCGGTTGCGAGGATGTGGTTGGAATAGGCCCCCCCGAAAGTAACAATGGCCTTTCCTTCCTGTTGGGCAGCTTCCAGGTAATAGCGCAGTTTGTACCACTTATTACCGCTCACCTGCGGATGGATCCTGTCGAGCCGGAGCACATCTACCGAAGTGTTTCCGTTCCCCATCCAGGGCACGGCTTCCAAAACAGCTAAATCTTCACGGATCGGTTCCATCGCTTTTATGAGTTGGCTAATTTACCTATTTTTGAAATCTCGTTAAGTAAAATATATCAATCAGGCAGAAGTCGTAAAAAAAAATTGAATGAAACCAACGTTAGTGATCTTAGCAGCCGGTATGGCATCCCGTTACGGAAGCATGAAACAGGTGGAGGCGTTCGGGCCTTCCGGAGAAACCATTATGGATTATTCCATTGCTGATGCCATCAGCGCCGGATTTGGAAAAATTGTGTTTTTGATCCGTAAGCAGTTCGAGTCCAATTTCCGCGAATTGTTTGCTTCCAAACTCGATGGGAAAGTAAATTATGAGTTTGCCTTCCAGGAACTGGATATGTACCTGGATGGTGCGGAAATACCCGCTGAGCGTACCAAACCCTGGGGAACAGGCCACGCGGTTTTAAGCACACAGAATGTGGTGAAGGAACCCTTTGCGGTGATCAACGCGGATGATTTTTACGGAGCGGACTCCTTTAAAAAGGCGTTCGGATTTTTAACGGCCGGTGCCGATGAAAAGACCTACGCAGTGGTAGGGTATAACCTGATGAACACGCTGTCGGATCATGGAACCGTAAACCGCGGTGTTTGCGGACTGGATGCGAACGGCAACCTCGAGAGCGTGGTGGAACGTTACAATATTGCGGAGCAGGGTGCTGTGGTGATCGCCGATGACGGCCAGGAGCCCCGGGAACTTTCAAAAGATACAACGGTGTCCATGAATTTCTGGTGTTTCCATCCTTCCATTTATAAATGGTATGAAGAGCAATTTAAACTTTTCATCAAAGAAAATATCAATGTACCGAAGTCCGAATTCCTGATCCCCGCCGTAGTGGATCATTTTATTAAAGAAGGCGGAGTGGTGAAGGTCATTAAAACAGACGCACCCTGGTTTGGGGTTACTTATAAGGAAGATGCTCCTGCGGTTCAGAAACAGCTGAATGACCTTATAGCTCAGGGTGCTTATACCACCAACCTCTGGGGATAACCGTACAGCGGACAGGTATCTGGCCGGAAGACGGTAAAACTGTTTGTCCATGGCTCATTGATTTTGCAATGCAGACAGGGACCCGTCCGGAGAATAAACAGTAAAACAACTGTTGAAACTGTCTTTCACCACTTTTTTCTGAATGAAACAGAACGGCGCCACACTGCGCGGTTCCTGTTCCATTCGGTATAAAAAATAGCCCGGTGTTTTTTATTTTATCAGGATACAGCGTATATTTATAGCCGCCATTAAAAGCGGAAGTAGCTCACCTGGTAGAGCGGCAGCTTCCCAAGCTGCAGGTAGCCGGTTCGAGTCCGGTCTTCCGCTCTTTTATTTTATCCCGGTTGCGGGATCCGCGGATGGGTCTGGTTGTGTTTTTAATATTCTGCAGATTCCCCTTATCTTTGTCCTTTAATGAAGCTTTCCACCAAACATTTATTGGGTATTAAAGATCTTACTAAAGGTGATATTTCCCTTTTCCTAGATACAGCAGTTCAGTTCAAAGAAGTTTTACAGCGGCCGGTGAAAAAGGTACCGTCCCTGAGGGATGTTACGATCGTAAACCTGTTTTACGAAAACTCTACAAGGACCCGCATCTCCTTTGAGCTGGCGGAGAAGCGTCTTTCGGCGGATACGATCAATTTTACAGCATCGGGCTCATCCGTATCCAAGGGAGAGACCCTGCTGGACACCGTGAATAATATCCTCTCCATGAAAGTGGATATGGTGGTCATGCGGCACAGTGCCACGGGCGCGCCTCATTTCCTCGCCCGGCATATACCGGCAGCGATCGTCAACGCCGGTGATGGCATCAATGAACATCCTACCCAGGGACTGCTGGACGCGTTTTCCATCCGTGAAAAGATCGGAACGCTCAGCGGGACGAAGGTGGCCATCATCGGGGATATCATGCACAGCCGGGTAGCTATGAGCAATATGTACCTGCTTACCAAAATGGGCGCAAAGGTAACCGTGTGCGGTCCGCCCACATTGGTGCCGAAATATATTGAGGAGGCTTTTGGAGTAACGGTGAATTATAATTTACAGGAAACACTGAACTGGTGCGATGTGGCCAATGTGCTGCGCATCCAGCTGGAGCGGCAGAACCAGGTGTTGTTCTCCTCGCTGCGGGAATATAACCTGTCTTATGGTATCAGCAGAAAATTACTGGCAAGTCTGAAGAAAGACATCGTGATCATGCACCCCGGCCCGATCAACAGGGGCGTGGAGCTGGATAGTGATGTGGCCGACAGCGGACAATCGATCATCCTGCAGCAGGTGGAAAACGGCGTGGCGGTGAGAATGGCGGTGCTCTATCTGCTTTCAAATAAAAATCAATAAACATTTTGTAGTACTTAACCTGGCGCTATGTCAAAGATCTGCTTATTCCCCGGAACCTTTGATCCCATTACCCTGGGGCATGTGGACATTATTAACAGGGCGTTGCCGCTGTTCGACAAGATCATTGTGGGCATTGGTATCAATACTTCCAAAAGCCCGATGTTCAGCGCAGAAAAAAGACTGAGCTGGATCCGGGCGATCTACCCGGATAATACACGTATCGAAGGCGCGATCTATGAAGGGCTTACCGTAAATTTCTGCAGGGAGATCGGTGCCCGTTTTATATTAAGAGGCATCCGTTATGTGAGCGATTTTGAATATGAAAAAACAATCGCCGATGCCAACCGCGCGCTGGATCATACGATTGAAACGATCTTCCTTACGGGAGAACCCAAATACACGTCTGTGGCGTCCACCATTGTCCGGGATATCATCAAGAACAATGGGGATGCAAGTCCGTTCCTTCCGGCAGAAGTATACGCCTCATTAAACGACTGACAATCTTATTTACAACCGATCTGTTATTACAGCACATCGCATTTACGTCCAAAAATAAAAGGGCTGATCCGGATCAGCCCTTTTATTGATTGCCTGTGATGCTGCGGCAAAATAGTTATTCCAGTTCGCGGATCCAGATGTTCCGGAAGCTTACGGGATTACCATGATCCTGGAGTATGATGGGCTCTTTTTCTTTATGAAAAATATTCTGGGGAATGCCGATGTATTGGGTGGCACCTAAAATGGCTGCGTTATTCTGTACCAGCACACCATTATGGATTACCGTGATGCGTCCCTGTGATTTTACTGTGCTGTCCTTGTTAAACCGGGGTGCTGTAAAAATGATATCATAGGTCTGCCATTCTCCCGGTTTGCGTGATGCATTGGCAAGCGGCATCAGTTGCTTGTAAATGCTTCCGGCCTGGCCATTGCTGTAAGTGCGGTTCTTGTAACTGTCGAGCACCTGCAGTTCATAATTACTCATTAAAAAGATACCGCTGTTTCCGCGTCCCTGTCCATCTCCTTTTACTTCAGCAGGAGCGCGCCATTCCACATGCAGCTGGCAGTCGCCGAAGGATTGTTTGGTACGGATAGCACCGGCTCCTTTTACTACGGTGAGTGCTTTATCACCTACTTTCCATGTTGCAGGTCCGCTGCCGTCTGCACGTTCCCATGCAGATAAACCGGAGCCATCGAATAAAACGACCGCATCAGAGGGGGGATCGGCGCTTGTTGCACCCGGCGTTACTATACGGGGCTCGGGGTTCCATACTTCGGTAATTTTCGGGTCGCCATCCTGGGCGCATAAAAGATTGCTTGCATAGAGGGCCGCAAACGCAAGATAAAGTTGCTTTTTCATGTATATGAACATTGAATTAAATAACAAGCAACTTACACAATATCGTCCGAACTGTGAAAAAATTATGTGAGCGAAAAATTATAGTATGCCTTGAAGGCCAGGTCGCTGGTTTCAATAAGTTCTGCTCCCTGCTCCTTCACCGCTGCTTCACACCAGGTGATATAATCTTCAAGATGATCTTTGACACCGGTGGTAACCAGGGTTGCTGTGTTGTCGTTGGCTTTAAGTATGCCGGTAATATCCAGTTCCTCTGCTTTCAGCTGAAGTGTTTTTTGAAATGCCGGATGAAGGGTTTTGCCTTTGATGATGAGCTTCTTTGTATTCATTGTTTGAAATTTGATGTTTTCAGTAAACCGTTATGACCTTTGTAGTTAACGGAACGGTTTGCTAAACGATTGAACACACCAGAAGGTATGCATTTGATGAACTGATAGGCCAGTTCAAATATAGGGAAAATAACCGGGGCGGACAACGCGTTTTTTGTTAATATTGATCAACGAAGGACCTCAAAGCTTGTATACGTCTCTGTTTCAGGGATATCGGTTATATTAATATTTGTTATTACTGCATCCCGGGGGCCTTTGCCGCACCAGTTGATGAATTGCTGCAGGGCACCGGAGTTGCCCGTGACATGGATCAGTACCGAGCCGTCGTCCTGGTTCTCCACGGAACCGTAAAGATGTAGCCGGTCCGCCTCTTGCTTTGCCGTTTTTCTGAAGAATACACCCTGTACTTTTCCGGTGACAACAATTTTTTTCATGAGGTACCTGTTATTAAAAATGCAGTTGCTGCACTATTGTTTCGAGGTGTTGCTGATCAATGGTGTCAAAATGACCCTGCTGCTCGCTGTCGGCATCCAGCACCGCCACAACTGCTCCGTTGCGGATCACCGGCACAACGATCTCTGATCTTGAAGCGCTGCTGCAGGCGATATGGCCCGGAAACTGTTCCACGTCCGGCACGATGACCGTTGCAGCCTGCTGCCAGGCGGTACCACAGACGCCGCGTCCTTTTTTAATACGGGTGCAGGCTACCGGTCCCTGGAACGGCCCCAGCACCAGCTCTTCGTTCTTTACAAGATAGAAGCCGACCCACCACCAGCTGAACTGTTCTTTCAACGCGGCGGCAATATTGGAAAGATTGGCGATCAGGTCCGGTTCTCCTTCGGTCAGTGCGCGGATCTGCGGGATCAATGATTGGTACTGTGCTTCTTTTGAGCCTTTACTGATGATAAGATCTTCTGCCATTTTATTTTATTTCCGTTTTCATTTGATCGTTGTATGCTGCCGATTGTCCTTTTGCTATTGACAGGTCCTGCCATTGGTCTTTCCGGATGTGTTTACCGATAAATACGATCTGGCCTACGTGATAGGAGTAGTGCGCCAGCTGCCGGTGTATCGCTTCAATAACTGTCAATGGCTTTGTACGGATGGTGACGGTTTTTTCAAGGTCCTCCGGCCGCAGTGATTCCAGCGCGCCCAGCAGGCATTTCCAGCCTTCCTCCCAAAGCCGCAGCAGCGCTGTATGGTCCAGGTGCTGTTCTTCAAACTCTGCATCCCGGCTGCGCCATTCCTTTTCACCGTCTTCGGTGAGGAAGTTGGTCCAGCGGCTGCGCATGTTGCCATGCAGATGGGTGATGTTCACCGCCAGGTTATTATTGGCCGTGTCCGGCTGGAAATGGAAATCGGCTTCGTTTAATTGTGCAAATGTTCTTTCAGCAAGGGCTTTATAATCCTTAAACTGCTGAATAGCGCTTTTTATAAAGAGATCTTCTTTCATAGTTTATTGAATGGGTCTTCAAATTTATAAAAGAAAAAATTAAGCGGCGGCATTTACTATCTCTTCGAACCGACTGAGAAACATTTTCTTCGAAAAAATATCGTACATAGCCACAGCGAAAAGCAATAGTACTGAAAACAAATAGGGCTTTTCTGTAATCGATAGATAAATGAGTCCGGCTCCGAATATCGAATAAAAATAATAGAGGAATGGATTTGTTTTTAATACGATATTTATTTTTGTGCCGGGAGTGGTTTTTAGAAATGTGGCATCTATTGTTATTGAGTATGTTGTCGCGGGTACCTCATTCAACCAGTTTTTTATATTTCTGAATTCCACTGTAAGTGGATCCTGTTCTTTTACATCTGTGCATAGGTTTAGTTTATCAAATTGAATAGAACCAAATAAAATATCCTCCATCTTGTTGTTGCCAAAAAAATACGCGACATTTTTTTCTATATGATAACTTTTGCGAAAGGGTATAATAGGTAAGATCATAAGCATCAGTAATTAAGCAGACAAAAACAGCCCGATCCTTCATCGGGAATGGTTTGGCTTTTTTGAGAGTTGAGATTTCAGACTTGAGATTTAGAATTTGATGCCTGCAATTATATCAGAATCCTGCTGCTGAGTCGTCGCCTCTCCGGTCGGCTACAGCTTCCATTTTTCCGTCGGGGCGTACTTTAATAACCTCTGTGCGCCCGATTTGTTTACGCTCGTATAATTTATATCCCATTTTTTCAAGTGCTTTTGCGGTAGTATCGGGGAAGCCGCTTTCAATATCGATACGGTCCGGCAACCACTGGTGGTGGAATTTGGGCCGGTTTACAGCATCAGTGACAGACAGGTTAAAGTCCAGTATATCGATGATCGTTTGAAAAACGGAGGTAGGGATGGTGGTGCCGCCGGGTGTGCCCAGTACAAGAAAAGGTTTATTGTTCTTTAATACAACTGTGGGAGACATGGCACTCAGCATCCGCTTTCCCGGTGCAATAGCATTGGCTTTGCCCCCCACTGCACCAAACATATTGGGGGAGCCGGGTTTGGCGCTGAAGTCGTCCATTTCATCATTGAGGATAAAGCCGGCACCACCGATCACCGTCCGGCTGCCATAACTATTATTCAGGGTGGTGGTTACGGCAACGGCATTGCCCTCGCCGTCCAGCACACTGAGATGCGTGGTCTCCTCGCTTTCGTACCCGGGGATCATTCCGGGCTTTGTAACACTGCTGCTGCCTGCCTTACCGGGTCTGTAATCGCTCATGCGCTGTTTCAGGTATGCCGCGCTTCTGAGCTGCTCCACCGGTACCTTAAAAAAGTCATCATCGCCCATATACCGGGCACGGTCTGCAAAGGCACGCCGTTCCACCTCTGTCATCAGCTGTACGGATGCCGGCGTTGAAAAGCCCATGGCACCGATATTGAAGGGTTCTGTCATTTTGAGCATCTGGTTGAGCAGGAGACCTCCGCTGCTGGGCATGGGCATGCTGATGATATGATGACCACGGTAATCGAACTCCAGAGGGGTGCGGAAGCGGGCGGTATAATTTTTAAGGTCTTCTTTTGTAATGATGCCGTTCCCCCGTTTCATTTCCTCCACGATCAGTCGGGCCGTTTCGCCTTCATAAAATCCTTTCTGGCCCTCATCGCGGATCCGCATTAATGTAGCTGCAAGCTCCTTTTGTACCAGGGTATCGCCCTCCTTCCAGGATGTTTCTTTTACAAAAGCCGAAGGAAGGCTACTGTATCTTTTAAAGTCATCCTGGTTGTTGTTCAGTCCTCTTGCCTCACCCGCAGTGATCTTAAAGCCCTGCTCGGCAAGCAGGATTGCGGGTTGTATCAGTACCTTCATCGGCAGCCGCGCGTATTTATGTGCAGCAAAAAGCCCGGCCACTGTTCCCGGAACACCGCCGGCAAGATGTCCGTTCAGACTTTTTTCCGCAATGGCATTGCCAGCACTGTCGAGGTACATATCCCGGTGTGCCGCAGCAGGAGCCATTTCGCGATAGTCCAGTGCAATTTTTTTATTATCCGCCATGCGGGCTACCATAAAGCCGCCGCCGCCGATATTGCCGGCTCCGGGGTATACTACGGCCAGCGCCCATTGCGTGGCAATAGCAGCATCCACCGCGTTGCCTCCTTTTTTCAGCATTTCCAGTCCGGCCTCGCTGGCGAGCGGATGGGCAGATACGACAGCGCCTTTGGAAGCAGTGGCCGTTTTCCGGATACTGTAATCGAAGCCGTTCTGGGCAGCAGTTATCCTGCTTCCGGATAAAAACAAAAAGAGCGCCCAAATCAGTTTACGGTAGTTCATGCTTAAAATTTAGCGGAAGGTAAAAAAAGTTTCCGGTTTCCCGACGGCGTGTTGTTGGAGGAATGTGATGCATGGTTCACAACTATGATCGATGAATTGTATATTCGTACGATGAAGCGTTTTCTGTATCTTTTTTTTATTGCCTGCCTTGGCAGCAGTGCGATGGCGCAGGCCCCCCGGAGCTGGTCCGGTGCAGAAATATTGCAGGGCATCCGCAAGCTGAATGTGCTGGGAAGTGTGCTGTACCTGGCTGCTCATCCGGATGATGAGAACACCCGGCTGATCACCTACCTGGCCAATGAGAAATTTTACCGCACGGGTTATCTCTCGCTCACAAGAGGAGACGGCGGACAGAACCTGATCGGTGAGGAGCAGGGCATTGAGCTGGGGCTGATCCGCACCCAGGAACTGCTGGCGGCCCGGCGTATCGACGGCGGGGAACAGTTTTTTACACGTGCTTTTGACTTCGGATTTTCAAAAAACCCCGAAGAAACCTTTACGATCTGGAACCGCGCACTGGTTCTGAGCGATGTGGTGTGGGTGATCCGTAAATTTCAGCCGGATGTGATCATTACCCGGTTCCCGACAACGGGAGAGGGCGGTCATGGGCATCATACCGCGTCGGCCATCCTGGCCAACGAGGCGTTCAAACTGGCTGCCGACCCCGGTCAGTTCCCGGAGCAGTTAAAATATGTAAAGCCCTGGCAGGCGAAACGCATTCTTTGGAACACCTTTAATTTTGGTGGAAATAACACAACGGCTCCCTCTCAGTTCAAGATGGATGCAGGGGCCTATAATGCACCGCTTGGAAAAAGCTATGGAGAGATCGCGGCACTGAGCAGAAGTCAGCATAAAAGCCAGGGCTTCGGTTCCGCGGGAACCCGCGGGGAAAGCTGGGAGTATTTTAAAACGACCGGCGGCGATGCACCTGCAACGGACCTTATGGATGATGTTGATCTTACCTGGGCCCGCGTAGGGCCGGAGGGAACGACGATCAGCGAAGCGATCAAAAAGATCGAAACGCAGTTTTCTGTTGTAAATCCTGCCGCTGCTGTGAAACCGCTGGCAGCCCTTTATCAGCAGATCGGGAAACTTCCGGATTCTTACTGGAAACGTAAAAAGCTGGAGGAAGTGCAGGAGCTGATCCGCCAGTGCTGTGGGTTGTTTATAAAAGCCACCAGCGCTGTACAGATGTTGTTCCCGGGAGAAACGGTAAAATTCACTACCGCTATTATCAACCGCTCGGCTGCCCGGGTACAGCTCAAGGGCATCAAGGTGGGAAATGATCATGTATCCCTGGACCTGCCGCTGGAAAAGAACCGCAATGTAAACCAGACCGTAACGGTAGCCATCCCCGATGATGTGCCATTGAGCCAGCCCTACTGGCTGCGCGAAACAATGGCTGCGGCCAACTATACTGTGCCGGATCAGCAGCAGATAGGCATCCCGGATGCGTTGCCCGCCTACACTGCGGAAATAGCTGTTACGATAGAGGGTATGCCATTTACTCTTACAGAGCCGGTACGTTATAATTTTACCGACCCGGTAAAAGGAGAACTTTATGAACCGGTTGTCATTGCACCAAAAGTTACGGTACAGCTATCACCCAAGCTGGTATTGTTTCAGAAAGGAACAACAGGGACAAAGCAATTAAAACTGCAACCGGTTATCAATAAACCGCTCCCGGGGCAGCTGGGTGTTGGTCTGGCAGGGCTTCCCGGAACAGCCGCCGCTGCCGTGGCGGATACCGGTGCGGGGGTACAGATACCCGTTACCAACCAGCAGCTGACGCAGCCCGTAACTTCGGTGTACGGAACCGTCTGGGATCAGACAAAACCGGAGAAGAAATATGCGCAGGCGCTGAAATCGATCCACTACGATCACATTCCTTACATTAATTATTTCTTTACCGATTCGGTAAAACTGCTGAACATCGACCTGAAAACGGCGGGTAAAAGGATCGGGTACATCCCGGGTGCCGGTGATAAAGTGCCGGAAGTACTGACCGCTATGGGATACGAGGTGGTATTACTCGACCGCAGCAGGCTGACGGGGTCCGACCTTTCCGGTTTTGATGCGATCATCAGCGGTGTACGTGCTTATAATATCCATGAATGGCTGAACGAGTCCTATGATAAATTAATGGCTTATATTCGTAACGGGGGAAACCTGATCGTACAATACAATACCAATAACAATATCGGTCCTGTAAAAGCGAAGATCGGCCCCTACAGTTTCGCTATTTCGAGAAACCGGATCACAGATGAAAAAGCCCGCGTCCGTTTCACCGATCCTGTCATGCCGGTGCTCAATTATCCGAATAAGATTACACAGGAAGATTTTGAAGGATGGGTGCAGGAGCGGAGCACGTATCATGCAGCGGACTGGGATGCACAGCTGAAGCCGGTATTTGCCATGAAGGATCCGGGTGAACAGGAAGATACCGGAGCCCTGGTTACCGGTAAATACGGGAAAGGATATTTTACGTATTGCGGTATCGCCTTTTTCCGGCAACTGCCGGCAGCGGTTCCGGGAGCGATCCGTTTATTTGCAAATATTATTGCATTAAATTCGCAGCTTTCAACAAGTGCAAATGACAGATAAGAAAAAAGAATTTATGGGGGTCCGCAGGGGAGAAATGGCCTTTATTGTTGCCATTGTGATCGGATTGGTGGTTGGAACCCTTATAAAGAAGATACGGCTGGGTCTTATGCTCGGATTGATCATTGGGCTCGGGATCGTATTTATGAACAGCCTGCGGGCAAAACGATAAGTTGTTGAAAACAGGAGGAGTCCTGGTATTTTTAGTTGATTGTTCTCTGTAACATTTGCCGGAAACGCAGGTGCTGAGCGCTGCTGCCGGCAAACCCTGTGAAAGATGAGTGAAAAAAACAACATACAGGAAACAGAACGGGCACCGCTGCTGGGATCCTGGTCCCGCTGGTATATTCTTGTGATTGCCGTGCTTTTTATTTTGATTGCCTGTTTTTACCAGATCACTAAAACCTTCTCATGAAGTCACTGGATTGGGTTGTACTGATTGTAACATTGACGGGTATCATCCTTTACGGGATCTATAAAAGCCGTACTACGCGCGATCTGGATGGCTATTTTCTTTCCAACCGCAGCATGCCCTGGTACCTGATTCTCTTAAGTATCATGGGTACGCAGGCCAGTGCCATCACATTCCTTGCAGCCCCGGGCCAGGCCTATACGGACGGGATGCGTTTTATCCAGTATTATTTCGGACTACCGCTGGCAGCCATTGTTATCTGTATCTCTTTTGTTCCGGTGTTCAGCCGGCTGAAGGTGTTTACAGCCTACGAATACCTGGAACACCGGTTTGATCTGAAAACACGTACGTTTACCTCCTTCCTTTTTCTTTTGCAACGTGGCTTATCAACCGGCATCAGTATTTATGCGCCATCGATCATTCTTTCCGTATTGTTGGGCTGGAATATTTATCTCACCAACCTGTTCATGGGCGGACTGCTGATCATTTATACCGTAACCGGTGGTGCACGTGCAGTGGCATATACACAAACCTTCCAGTTCCTGATCATTATGGGCGCTATGGCTGTGGCGGGGTATTTTATTGTAAAGGACCTGCCCCCGGGTATCGGGTTTACGGATGCCCTTCGGGTAGGCGGTAAGCTGGGGAAAATGAATATAGTGACCTCCGGTATCACCGATGGTAAGTTTGACTGGGGCGACCGTTATAATATCTTCAGCGGAATGATCGGGGGCTTTTTCCTGCTGCTTTCTTATTTTGGTACCGATCAGTCGCAGGTAGGGCGCTACCTTACTGCCCGGAGTCTGACCGAAAGCAGGCTGGGGCTGCTGATGAACGGCATCGTAAAGATCCCGATGCAGTTCTTTATCCTGCTGCTCGGAGTACTTGTATTTGCGTTTTACCAGTTCAACAAAGCCCCGGCTTTCTTCAATGAGTTTGAATTGAACCGGCTGGAACAGTCGGTTTATAAGGACTCCCTACACCAGTTGCAGCAGGAGCTGCAATCGATCCAGCAGCGGAAGGACGCGGCACTGGCACTCTATCCCGGTCAGCGCGAAACAGCCTTCGGCCAGTTGCAGGAGTTGCAGAAGGAAACAGAGACCGTGCGTTCACAGATCAAAGGACTGGTGAAAAAGAACGGCGGCGCAGACAATGATACCAATTATATTTTCCTGCATTTTGTAGTAGATTATTTACCGGCCGGACTGGTGGGCCTGATCATCGCGATCATTTTCCTGGCCAGTTGGGGAAGTATTGCAGCGGCGCTGAATTCGCTGGCGTCGAGTACGATGATCGATTTTCATAAAAGGTTCCGCATAAAACATACAGCACAGGAGAAAGAGTACCGTGTTTCAAAATTGTATACGCTTTTATGGGGCATCTTCTGTATTGCCGTTGCCATGTTCGTCTCCAACTGGGGCAATAGTCTGATTGAAGTGGTGAATGTACTCGGTTCGCTTTTTTATGGTACGATACTCGGTATTTTCCTGGTGGCATTTTATTCCCGGCGGGTGAAAGGGAATGCCGTGTTCTGGGCGGCGCTGATCGCAGAAGCCATTGTAGTGGTGCTGTTTTTTCTGAATGAATATAAGGTCATTTCACTGGGTTTTCTGTGGCTCAATGCTATCGGCGCCTTGCTGGTATGGGGAATCAGCAGCTTCCTGCAATGGGTTATCCCTGGTAAAACGACGGTCAGCTGAATGACCGGAGTTGCTGCAGCATAAATTCCAGCCGTCGGGGTATGGAGCCTTCGGGAACCACAATGATATGGTAGCCCTGATGCCTGTAGGTCTGTTCGAGACAGGTATAAGTGTATACCGCTTCTTCCCAATCCTGTTTACGTTCCTCATCAGTTCTGTAGATCGCTTTCCATGGAGGGAGTATAAAAACCGAACGGTTATACCGGTAGGTCCGGCCCGTTTGTTCCAGATCCCCGGGTAGTTCCGTACCGGTCATTCGGGCGTAGCAGAGCGCATCGGGAATGCCCCGGTCGAAAAGAAAAACCGAGCCGGGAACGGCCGCTGCCTTTTCAACGGTTTCCTGATAACTTTTCACGGAGCGGTCCAGCATCAGCTGTATATATAGCGGCCGGTTGCCCCAGGGAAGCGCCGTTCCGCCGGCATCAACCTGCTCCTGTATGATGGCTCTCGCCACTTCCGGAACAACGGTAAAGCCGGCTGTCTGCAATGCATTCAGTAATGTGGTCTTTCCTGAACCAGGTCCGCCGGTGATCACAAAAAAACGGTCGCTGTTCATTTTCCCATTTTATTAAGCTGATCAAATGAAAGGTCGAGCACATCAAATGAACCATTGCCATAGGTATAGTGCCACCATTCTGAACTCAGCGGTTTGAATCCGTTCTGTTCCATAACTGACCGCAGACGGACCCGGTTCTGCAACACCTGCTGCGGCAGGTTGGTGAAACTATGATGTGCGCTGTCCGTAAAATTATCGAAGCCGGTGCCCATCGGTAATTCCTTCCCGGTTTTCAGATCGATAAGCGTAAGGTCCACCGCCGTACCACGGTTGTGATTGCTTCCCTTTGCGGGATTGGCAGCATAGCGCTCATCGGGCACCAGCTCCCAGAATTTTTTGGTGACAGCAAACGGGCGGTAGGCATCAAATATCTTCAATCCCAGACCTTCCTGTTTCAATGTTGCTTCAACCGCGGCCAGCGCCACCGCCGCAGGTTTTCTCATAAAGGTGCTGCGGGTATGGGAAGGATACATCAGCCGGTGCATAAAATTATTGGTGGTCGCATACCTGAGGTCATACACCAGACCGGGTGCAAGTGTTCTGAGCTCGGTCATTTCATTGTCCGGTTTTTCCCGGATACTTTTTTTATATACGCGGATGGAGCGCAGTACCGGGAACGAAACCGGTTGGCTGCTCAGCTGCATACCGGCAAACAGGAGC
The DNA here is from genome assembly GCF_020034665.1 of Niabella beijingensis. Classification (NCBI taxonomy): domain Bacteria; kingdom Pseudomonadati; phylum Bacteroidota; class Chitinophagia; order Chitinophagales; family Chitinophagaceae; genus Niabella; species Niabella beijingensis. The sequence continues at coordinate 711,769 of NZ_JAIQDI010000002.1, forward strand.
TGTAGTAACAGTATTTTCTTTAACAGGCTCATATAAAATTTTAAGCGGATGGTGTTATAAAATAAGATAGAAGGGGAGGAGGAAATAGATCGGAGCAGGTAAAGATAATATATTATTTTAGCATCCGTAAAAAAATAAAAAGACGGTTGGCAAAAACGTTGTATATAATCGGAGGTGGTGCATCCGGATTTTTTTGTGCGGTAAATGCGGCACGGTTGTACCCGGATTTACGTGTAGTGATCCTTGAAAAGAGCGCGAAGCTGCTGTCGAAGGTGAAAGTGAGCGGCGGCGGGCGTTGTAACGTTACCCATGCCTGTTTCGATATTGCTGAGATGGCACGGCGCTACCCGCGGGGCGGCAATTTTGTAAAAAAGATATTTCATGAATTTTTTACCAGCGATACGATCAACTGGTTTGAGGAACGTGGCGTGCAGCTGAAGACCGAGGCCGATGGACGTATGTTCCCGGTATCCGATTCGTCACAAACGATTATTGACTGCCTGCTAAACGAAGCCGGCCGCTACGGTGTAACGATCCGCATGCAGGAAGCCGTGACCGGCATCCGGAAAACAGCGGCAGGATTTGAAATTGAAACAGCAAAAGGAACGGTTTTTCATAGTGATTATGTATGTGTGGCCTGCGGCGGTTTTCCGAAGGCAGAGCAATTTGAATGGCTGCGTAATCTGGGACATACTATTGCTGTTCCGGTACCTTCGTTGTTCACCTTTAACAGTCCGCAACATCCGTTAACGGAGTTGATGGGGGTAAGCGTTACGGAGGCGCGGGTTGCTGTTGCAGGTACAAAGCTCCACCAGCGCGGAGCGTTGCTGGTAACACATTGGGGGATCAGCGGCCCTGCCGTATTACGTTTGAGCGCCTGGGCCGCCAGGGACCTTGCGGGGCAGGAATGGACGTTCACCGCAATCATCAACTGGCTGCCGGAGCTTTCGGAAACGGAGCTGAGGGAACGGTTCGTAACATGGCGTTCGGAAAAAGCTGCACAAAAAATAGGGAATAAAAATCCGCTGGAGCTTCCCGGCCGTCTCTGGCTGTTTCTGCTGACCCGGTCCGGAATCGATGAGCACCGGCGCTGGGCAGACCTGCCTTCAAAAAATCAAAACCTGCTGATCCGGAACCTGCTGGCTTTTGAGTTGCCGGTAAAAGGGAAGACCACCTATAAAGAAGAATTTGTAACGGCGGGAGGAATTACGCTGGCGGAAGTGGAACCACAAACAATGATGAGCCGGAAAATACCGGGTCTGTTCTTTACAGGAGAAGTGATCGATGTGGACGGTATCACCGGCGGCTACAATTTTCAGAATGCCTGGAGCACGGGCTTCATAGCGGCACGATCCGCAGGACAGCTGGCTAGTGCCCCATCTTTTTAATATAGTCGGTTGGGGTCATTCCGAACTGTTTATGAAAATTCCTTCCAAACTGGGTCAGCGAGCTGTAGCCGACGGTTTCTGCAATCTCATTCATCCGGTGGTGGCCCTCGCTGATCATGGCAGCTGCTTTTTTCAGCCGGGTAAGGTTGATCATTTCATTAGGCGAGAGATCAGAGATCGATTTGATCTTGCGGTACAGGGTAGGGCGGCTCATATTCAGCTGCTGTGCCAGAAACTCTACGTCCAGAAGGGTGTTGGAGAGATTGGATTCGATCAGCTGCTGCAGTTTTTCCAGGAATTGCTCGTCCATCCTGGTATGCGCCATCGTTCTGATATGCGTGAGCGGTGAGTTCGCAAAATAATCTTTCAGTTTCATCCGGTTATTGAGCAAGCTGGCAACCTGTGCATTCAGGTGTTCGGGAGAGAATGGTTTTTCAATATAGGCGTCTGCGCCGGCGTCAAGCCCCTCGATCTTTGACTGCAAAGAATTTTTTGCCGTCAGCAATACAATGGGGATATGGCTAAGCTCGAAATTTGATTTTATATAATCACAAAATTCCAGGCCATCCATGCCCGGCATCATAATATCACTGATGATCAGGTGAACGATCTGCTCTTCAAGTTGCAGCAGTGCTTCATTACCGCTGGTTGCTGTAAGTACGGTATACCGCTCTTCCAGATCGTCCCGTAGAAAGTCAAGAATATCTTCATTGTCATCTACAATCAGTATTGTAAATTTCGACAGGTCTTCTGTAAATAGCTCTTTGCTGTTCAAGATAAAAACATTGGTTTATGCCTGTGCCGGACGGATAGGGAACAGGACTTCGAAAGTAACCAAATTTTCCATCGGGGCCAAACGGATAAGACCTCCATGAAGGTCGATAAGTGATTTGGCGAGCGCCAGGCCGATCCCTGCGCCGGAGATGCTTTCGGTAAACTGCGAACGGAAGAACAGGTCAAAGATCCGGGGCCGGTCCTTTTCCGGTATCGGGGGGCCGTCATTGCTGATCTGGATCAGGAATTGCTGTGCCTCCTTCAGATGTAAAAGACTGACGCTGACCTTGCTGTTGCAATACTTGAGTGCATTATCCAGCAGGTTGCTGACGATCTTTTTAAAAGCCTCCGGATCAATAGCGGCTTCGAATGTTTCAGAAGGGATATCCAGTTCAAAAGAAATAGCATGCTCTTCTGCCGTGGGTTGAAAATTGCTCCAGATGGCCGCCAGCAGCTCGGTAATATCGGTGTTCACAAAATTTAATGAAACCTGCTCGGATTCCGCTTTCCGGAAATCGAGCAGCTGGTTGCTCAGTTCCAGCAGGCGTTCCGTATTCCTGTTCATACTGCGGAGGTATTTTTCTGTCTGCGGGGTGGGGGTTAGCAGTTTGGTGATTTTTTCCAGCGGCGCTTTGATCAGTGTCAGTGGCGTGCGGATCTCGTGTGCCACTTTGGTAAAGAAATCGATCTTTGATTCGATGAGTTCCTTTTCTTTTTGTACGGCGTACAACTGCATTTTTCTTTTTTGTTTGGCGGCTATATTGCTGCGATAGGTCCGGACGGAAATGTACGCAATAATGATCAGCAATAAAAGATAGATCATATACGCCAGCGGGGTTCTCCATAACGGGGGACGGATCAGGATGCGGAGACTGCGCTCATTATTCTGCCAACGGCCGCTGCTGTTGGTGGAACGTACTTTAAAAACATATGAACCCGGAGGCAGGTTGGTAAAGTAAACGCTTCTGTTGGTTTTGATATAGTTCCATTCTTCATCCAGCCCTTCCAGTTTATAGGCGTACTCCACATTATCCGGTGCGGTAAAATTGATTGCTGCAAAATCGATATTGAAGGTTGACTGCGGATAGGCGAGCGTGATCCGCGGCGTGATGAGCAATGACCGGAACAACGGGCCTTTCTTTGGCGCAATGGATAGCGGCGCGTTGAATACCGAGAAGTTGGTGATATATACAGGAGGCGTATATGTATCTGTAGTGAGCTTCGCCGGATCAAAGCTGATCATTCCTTTTACGCTTCCGTAATAGAGCCGTCCGTTCCGGTCTTTGAATGCCGAAGAATAATTGAACTGGTCTCCCAGGAGTCCGCTCGTTTTTGTAAAGGTCCTTAATACCCCGCCTTCCGGATCCAGCAGCACCAGGCCTCTTGATGTGGTGACCCAATGCCGGCGCAGCGGGTCTTCTGCAACCGTATAAATAAGATTGCTCGGAAAACCTGTAGCAGTTGAATACGTGACCACCTTTCGTGTAACAGGATCAATATTGAATAAGCCATCTTCAGTGGCGATCCATAATGTATGATCGGAGGCCTCATGAATATAGGTGACCCTGTTCTCGGACAGGCGGTCCTTGTTCTGATACAGCAGTTGCAGCTGACCGTAAATCTTTTTCCGCGGATTATAGTAGTGCAGTCCGTCCTGGAAGGTGCCCGCCCAGATCGTTCCGTCGCTTGCCTCAAGGATACCGGAGTAAAAGCCTCCCCGGGGAAAATAGCCGGGCGCAGTAAAATTGCCTTTTTTTTCATTATAGATGTAGATCCCGTTGGAAGTACCGGCCCATATCCGGTTGTCGGAGGTCTTATAAAGACTGTGTATGAAATTACTTTTCAGATCATTGGGACCGGGTCCGGCCGTAAAGTGATGAATCACGTTGCCGGTGCGGAGATCCATAACATCCAGACCATGTTCAAATGTTCCGATCCAGAGCCGGTTGCCATCATGCAGCAGCCCGTGAATATTGGTGTGGGCGATGCCCGAAGGTTTTCCGGTAGGTTTGAAATTAATGAATGTTCCGGTTGCCGGATCGAATTTGTTGAGCCCGGCATCTTCTGTGCCGATCCAGAGATGACCCGAATCATCGGCGGTGATCTCCCGTACCGCATTGCCCCGGATCGATCCTGCACCGGCGCCGGGGAAATATTTTTCAAACGGCGGGTTTTCTTTAGGGTAGTAATTCAGCCCGCCGAAATAGGTCCCGATCCAGATGCCGCCTTCCCGGTCTTTACAAAAGGAGTACACGGCATTATCGGTAAGTGCATAGGGATTCTGGTAATGTTTCTTCAGGTTGGTAAACCTGCCGGTGCGGGCGTTGTAAATATAGATGCCGCTTTCTGTTGCAACCCAGTATTCGCCTTCTTTCGATTGCACAAAATCACGCGCATAGATCTGTGTGTTGTCGGTATTGTAGGTCAGCAGGTCTTCATAAGTATGCGACGCTGTATAAAATTTCTTGATGCCCTGGGTTGCTGTTCCTACAAGAAAATATCCTTCGCCTGTATCATAGATCCGTTCCAGCCAGGGAGAGACCGGCGGGGGCGAGTGTTGAAAAAGGGAAAAAAAAGAGAATCGCCCGCTGGCGCTGTCGTAGCGGCCGACAGAACCCGATAACAGGCCTACCCATAATTCATTGGCCTTTGAAATAGTGAGGGTGGTGCAGAGATCCAGTTCATTGTTCAGAAAACGGGTGATTCTTCCGGTTTGCCGGGAGTACCGGTATAATTTAAAATTGATGATAAACCACAGGTTGCCTGCAGCATCTTCATCAATGGCCCGCACCAGTTGTTTGGGGGTATGTTGCAGGAAAGTAAAAGTCTCATCTTCCGGGTGATACGCATAGATGCCATGTTCGGTGCCGACCCAGATGGTTCCTTCGCGTCCTTCGTGCAATTGCCATACCGAATTATTTCCGAGACTGCTGCTGTCTCCCGGTGTGTTGCGGAATACCTTAAAACTGTAGCCGTCAAAGCGGTTCAGTCCGTCTTTGGTACCAGCCCAGATAAATCCCTTTTTATCCTGGATCACGCAGGTGGCTGTATTATTGGATAATCCTTTCTCTACCTGGAAGCGTTCAAAATAGTATTGTTGCGCACAAACGCTCTGTACACAGAATATAAATGCAACAGCTGAAAAAACATGTATGATCCAACCCTTCAAATGCAACCGGTTTTTATAGTCAAATATAAGTAAATGTAACAGCGGAATCAGTACGGGTACATTTTTTAAGCAGCATGCATTTCTTTATGATTGCGATCAGTACGGTAGATACCCAGTGAAGTGAATTGATACAATTTGATGAAAGAATGAGACAAAATATTAAGGAATCAGGTGTGTGGAATACTATTTTTGGAAGAACGCTGATTGTTAAATTTTATGCTATATGAATGATCGATTCAAAAAGCCATTGGGCCTGTTCCGTTATGGACGTTGTGTGCCCTTTTTCATCTTTCTGTTTTCCCTGCTGAGTACGGTGTACGCCCAGGAGCAGAAGACCGTTTCGGGTACGGTAACGGACGAGCGGGGAACGGCGCTGGTGGGTGCCAGTGTATCTGTTAAAGGCACCACCACTGCAACGGTAACCGGGGAAAACGGAACCTACCAGATAGGAGTGCCTGCAAATGCCGTGCTGGTGATCACCAGCGTAGGCTATGCGACGCAGGAGGTAGCTGTAAGAGACCAGCCTTCCGTTGACGTGGTATTAAAAGCATCTGCCACCGACCTGAATGAAGTAGTGGTGGTGGGGTATGGTACCCAGTTAAAGAAAGACCTGACGGGAGCGGTTTCTGTTGTAAAATCCGCCGATGTATTAAGACGCCAGTCCACCACAGTAGCAGAAGCCCTGCAGGGACTGGCTACAGGTATCCGTGTAAGAGGTGGTGGTCGTCCGGGTTCTGAAGCACTTATACAGATCCGTGGCGCAAAGAACCTTACGGGAACAAATCCTTTGTATGTAATCGACGGATTGATCACAGATGCCAACCGCGATTTTAACAGTTTTGACATCCAGTCGATCCAGATCTTAAAAGATGCCTCTGCGGCGGCCATTTATGGTTCGAGGGCAGCGAATGGGGTGATCATCATTACCACGAAACAGGGGAAGGACGGACCGATGAAGATACAGGCTTCAGCACGCTATACAGTGCAGAAGATGCCACAGTACGACCTGATGGAAACGCCGGACTTTATGAAGCTGAATTATCAGGCGTATGACAATGCCGGTGTTGCCCGGCAGCAGCTGGACAGCAGCGTAAATACCGACTGGCAGGATGTGGCATTCCGCCCCGGCGCTGTAAAGGACCTGAACATGAGCTTCTCCGGCGGCGGAAACAATGGCTCTTATTATGTTTCCGGAGGCTATTTCGGAAATAAAGGAACGGTGATCGGTACTGACTTCAATCGTTATAACCTGCGGGTCAATACACAGGGTACAAAAGGGATCTTTAGTATCGGCGAAAACCTGGCCATCAGCAACGCAGATGTATCCGATATGCAGGGCAACCCGGTAGTAGATGTTTACCGCCTCCTGCCCACTATACCGGTATATGATGACAGTCACCCGGGCGGATATGGTTATGGTGATGAGCGGAAAGCCAGGACCTTTGGTACCAATCCGCTGGCCATTGCAAATATAGTGAACTCAGGTGTTGAAAATTTCCGTGTAAGAGGCAACCTCTGGAGCGAATTGAAATTTACCTCCTTCCTGAAATACAGGCTGAACCTGGGTTATGAAACCAGCCGCGATCATTATAAATACCTGAAGAAGGACGGGTTCTGGACATTGAACCAATCCTATGATCCTTCCATTGCCAATGAGAACAGGGCCTCTTATGAAAATAAATTGATAGAAAATACACTGAGCTTTAAAAAGCAATTCGGAAAGCATGATATCTCTGCTATTTTAGGACAGTCGTTCCAAAAACAAACCTATGCGCAGATATGGGGTTCAAAGCGGAATATAGTTCGGGACGCGTCCGGCCGCTATTATGACGTACTCGATCAGGGAGATGGCGGACAATTGGGCGGTTACCGCCAGGAAGCCGATCTGATCTCTTATTTCGGACGGGTGGAATATGCGTATGATAACCGCTACCTTATCAATGGAGTATTGCGTTATGACGGAACATCGAGATTAGGGACTGGTTATAAAACAGGTTATTTCCCCTCTGTATCCGCAGCATGGCGCGTTAGCGGGGAGAAGTTCTTCCAGGTGCCCTGGATCAGCGATCTGAAAATAAGAGCTAACTATGGTACACTGGGTAGTTCCAATATCGGATATTATGATCCCTTCGCAGTGATCAATACTTTCCCCACCATCGCTATGGGGAAAGACCAGCATGTGGAACATGTCGGCACCCAGGTGCAGCTGACCAATCCTGATCTTCGCTGGGAAACCCTGGAACAGCAGAACTATGGATTTGATGTTTCTTTCCTGAATAATAAATTGTCATTAACAGGAGACTACTTCGTAGCAAAAACAAGAGATGTGCTTTATGGAGCTCCCATCTTAATGACAACAGGGAATGATGGCGGTAACCCGCTGGTGAATGCACTTTCACTGCAAAACAGTGGTATTGAACTTTCGGTCTCTTACCAGGATCAGACACATGAATTTAAATACGGAGGTACACTGAATTTTACAAGCGTACGTAATAAGGTGCTGAAACTGGGTTACCAGGGCAATGATCTGTTTACAGGAATGACCCGTACTACAGTGGGACAGCCGCTGGGCTTATGGTACCTGCTGAAAACAGACGGGATCTTCCAGACCCAGGAGGAAGTGAACAATCATAAGAATTCGGAGGGTAAAGTAATCCAGCCGAATTCAAAGCCGGGCGATCTGCGTTTTGTGGATATGGACGATGACGGCCAGATCACCAACAGCGATAAAGTGGTTATGGGACATGCCTGGCCAAAATTTGAAACCGGACTGAACCTCAACGGGGCGTATAAAGGATTTTCTGTAAACATGGACTGGTTTGGATCATTTGGGGCCAAGGTGGTGAACGGGCCGCGTATCGCAATGGATGGATTCTCCGATAATGCCAACTATCGGAAAGGGATACAGCCCTGGACCCCCGAAAACCCCAACACCGATGTGCCGAGAGCCTTATATGCTTCCTCACTGAACTCAAGAGGGGATATTGACCGCTGGCTGGAGAATGGCTCTTTTGTGCGATTGAAACTGATCAGCCTTTCTTATGATCTACCCAAGGAATGGTTGTCAAAGATCGGGTTTGCCAATGCCCAGATATCTGTTTCCGGACAGAACCTGATCACTATTACAAAATATACAGGATTGGATCCTGAGTTTAATAATACCAACATTTATGAGAGAGGCTATGATTTCGGAGCCTACCCGAATCTGAAAATGTATACTGTTGGATTAAATTTTGGTTTTTAGGCAATTTAGTTAAAGTGAAAATCCGGCCGCACCGCATGCCGGCAACAACTTAAAAATATTCCGATGAAAAAGAGTTTCTTGTTTATATCGATGGCCCTTTTACTAAGCTCCTGCAGCAAGTCTGTATTGGATCAGTTAAATCCCAATGCCATGCCGGTTACCCAGTTCTGGAAAACGGAAGATGATGCACAAAAGGCAGTAAATGCCATTTATGCGATGTTCTATCAGAACGGTGGCTGGAACCGCTGGATCTATTTCCGGCTCGACCTTACCTCTGATGAAGGCATGAGCAAAAGTCCCTGGGTGGAGCTGGCGGACTGGACACGTTTTAATTATGTGAATTATAATTTTTTTGAAGGCAATGGCAATACCTGGAAGGATACCTACAAAGCTATTTTCCGCGCCAACCAGGTACTGAAATTTGTTCCGGATATCCCGTTTGCCGATGAAGCAAAGAAAAAAACCATTCTTGCCCAGGCAAAATTTTTCCGTGCACTCTATTATTATTATGGCGCGCTCCTCTGGGAAAATATGCCGATTATGACTGATCCGCACGTGGATGACCCGGGCTACACGCCCCCTGCGGGTACACTGGCCGAAGTGTGGGCCCTGGTGGAGAAAGACCTGACAGAAGCCTTGCCGGATCTCCCGGTAATCTGGGATGACGCCAATGTAGGGCGGCCCACCAAAGGCGCCGTAAATGCCTTCCTGGCACGTGCTTATATGCAGCAGCATAAATGGACCGAAGCCAAAACAGCACTGGATTATTTTTTTACGGGAGCAGGTCAGGGAAAGTATAGTTTGGTTGATTTTAAAGAGAACTTCAGGGCCACCGATGAGAACAATGAAGAGTCTGTTTTTGAGATCCAGTTCTCCGATGCCAATAAAACAGGAGAAGGCGATGGGGTGAACGCCAATATGGGAAGCAACCGTACACAGTTCTTTGCACCCCGTGGTATCGGCTGGTCGGACGGGCAGGCCCGGTTCTGGCTGGTGCAGGAATTTAAGAAAGAAAAAACAACAGACGGCAAAATCGATCCCCGGCTGCGCTATTCACTGTTTTATCCCGACCTGGAGAAGGATTTTGGGGATAAGGTATATGGTAAAACCTGGGAGCAGGGAGAGTGGGGGCAGGACGAAGCCTGGTTTAAGAAATATTCCAGGGATTATTACCGGACCAATGAAGATTATTATTCAGAAGTGAACAACCGGCTGGTACGTTATGCCGATATTTTACTGATGTATGCGGAAGTGCTGAATGAGCTGGGACAAACATCCGATGCAGTCCAGTATGTGAACCAGGTAAGGGAACGTTCAAAAATGGCACCGCTGGCAACAGCCCATCCTACCGCAGTGTTAAACAAAGATAATTTCCGCGACCGGCTGAAAATGGAGCGGGCACTGGAACTTTGCGGAGAGAGTGTGCGCTGGGCAGATCTGAAACGCTGGGGTGACCTGGAAACACAGCAAAAGCTGGATGTGGTAGCACAGCGGGATCCGGATTTTAAAAACTTTACCATTGGAAAGCATATCCGTTTGCCATTGCCGCAAACAGAAGTACTGAATAATCCCAATTTAAAACAGAACCCGGGTTATTAATACATCACCCGGATTTGCCCGATAAACAAGTATAAAAAAACATAACGCATAATGAAAAAGTTGAACATTAGGAATTTTATGAAAGGCACAATGGTGCTGGCCGTCGCGGCATTGTTAGCAACTTCCTGCAACACACCCGGTGCTGGGAAAAGCGAAGGCGGGGACTCGGCTACCGCCACCAACACCACCCGGGAAATATGGACGGCGCAGCAGGCCAACGACTGGAATGCAAAACAACCCTGGTATGTAGGGGCCAATTTTTTGCCCAGTACCGCCATTAACCAGCTGGAAATGTGGCAGGCTGAAACCTTTGATACGGCTACAATCGACAAAGAGCTGGCGCTTGCGGCGTCTATCGGTATGAATGTGATGCGGGTGTACCTGCACGACCTGGTTTTTAAAAATGACGAACAGGGTTTTTATGACCGGATAAATAAATTCCTTGAAATAGCCGACCGGCATAAAATAAAAATACTGTTCACCATTTTTGATTCCTGCTGGGATCCCTTTCCCAAAGCAGGAAAGCAACGGGACCCGAAGCCCTTTACACATAATTCCGGCTGGGCACAGAGCCCCGGTCAGGCCGTGCTGAAGGATTCGACGCAATACCCCGCATTGGAGCATTATGTAAAATCAATTGTAGGTAAATTCGCCAACGATCAGCGCATCATTGCCTGGGATGTATGGAACGAACCGGATAATATGACAGGGTCTTCCTATCAGAAGGTGGAGATACCTAATAAAGTAGAACTGGTGCTACCATTGCTGAAAAAAACATTTGAATGGGCGAGAAGTGCCAATCCTTCACAGCCGCTGACCTCGGGTGTATGGGCCGGCAACTGGGAGTCGGACAGTACCCTGAAACCCATCGAACGGTTACAACTCGAAGAATCGGACATCGTATCCTTCCATTGCTATGATGACTCGGTAACGCTTCGTAAAAAGATCAATGAGTTAAAGCGCTATAACAAGCCACTCTGGTGTACCGAATACATGGCGCGCCCCAATAAGAGCACCTTCCAGAGCTCCCTGCCGATCGGCAAGGAAAATAAGGTGGCCATGATCAACTGGGGTTTTGTGGATGGTAAGTCCCAGACCATTTATCCCTGGGATAGCTGGACAAAAACATATACCGGCGAGCCGCCGCTTTGGTTCCATGATATTTTCCGGAAAGATGGTACTCCCTATAAACAGGAAGAGGTTGATTTCATAAAAACCATGACCGGCAAACAATAAAATTAGATTTATATTGTTGAAAAAACAGACAGAAAGGATCCCCGTTTGTGTTTATCATGAACGGGGATCCGGGCTGTGAAAGAACAGGACGGAAAGCTGATGGTCATAAATGTCCGCTCCTTATTTTAACCATTAAACCTGCAACGACGTGTACCGGTTTTTTTTGAGCATATTGATCTTATCACTGGGGTTCGCTTTAAAAGCCGAAGCCCAGGCAGCCGAAGCAAAGAACCCGCTGGTAGCGGATCCCACGATTTTTTATTACAAGGGAATCTATTACTTATATGGAACAAACGGACATAATGCCGATAAAGGGTTTACGGCCTATACTTCCGCGGACCTGATGTCGTGGAAAAATGCCGGGCAAGTACTTAGCCCCGGCCAGGCATTTGGCGATCGCGGCTTCTGGGCGCCGCAGGTATTTATGTATAAAGGCCGGTTCTATATGGCGTATACGGCAAATGAACATATTGCAATTGCAGTAGCCGATAATCCCCTGGGTCCGTTCAGGCAAAAGGAATTAAAGCCGCTCCAGGCACCCGTGCGGATGATCGATCCCTTTGTCTTCTTTGATAAGGGTAAGATCTATCTGTACCATGTGCGGTTGCAGGAAGGCAACCGGATCTTTGTTGCAGAAATGGACGAAACATTGAGCAGTATTAAAGAAGAAACAGCGCAGGAATGCCTGCATGCTGCAGCCTCCTGGGAAAATACCGCCAGTGCCAAATGGGGTGTTACGGAAGGCCCGACGGTGTTTAAAATAAAGAACCGTTATTATATGCTGTATGCTGCAAATGATTTTCGTAACCCCGACTATGCGATAGGAGTTGCCACCAGTGCCGCACCCACAGGGCCCTGGAAAAAAGAGGCCGGCAATCCGCTTATTTCAAGATCCCTTACGGGCTTTAATGGTACCGGTCACGGAGATCTTTTTAAAGATAAAAAGGGCAACTGGCAATATGTGTTGCATACCCATGCTTCCGCATCACAGGTGGGACCCCGGAAAACAGCGATCATACAGCTGACGCTTCCCGGAAAAAATAATTCGATGATAACTGCCGATCCCAAAACATTCCGATTTTTAAATCTTCAGAAATGATCCGACTTTTTTATTTTTTATTTTTTGCGATGGTATTTGCCGGGTGCTCCGGTTCCAAAACTACTTCTGCCGTAAGCTCGTTTACCAATCCGTTGCTGCCCTCGGGGGCAGATCCGTATAGCTTTTATAAAGATGGGTACTACTATTATACACATACAGCTCAGAATAAGCTGGTGTTATGGAAAACAAAAGATCTTTCCGATCTGAAGGACGCGGAACAAAAGATCGTCTGGACACCGCCCCGCAATACCGCTTACTCCAAAGAATTATGGGCCCCTGAGATCCTCTTTCTGAGGGGAAAATGGTATATGTATTTTGCTGCGGATAATGGCAATAACCATAACCACCGGATGTACGTGATCGAGAACAGTTCTCCCGACCCGATGCAGGGCGAATGGGTATTTAAAGGAAAAGTAGCAGATCCTTCCGATAAATGGGCCATTGACGGGGATGTGTTTGAGTATAAAGGACAGCTGTATATGATCTGGTCAGGCTGGGCCGGTGATGCGAATGGTCAGCAGAACATCTACATTGCAAAAATGAGCGACCCCTGGACGATCGAAGGCGAGCGCGTACTGATCTCAGAGCCCGAATATAAATGGGAAAAATACGGATACCTTAAAGGCGAGACGCCGGATCATGTATTTGTAAACGAAGGCCCCCAGTTCCTGATCCGGAACGACCGGATCTTTATTGTATATTCCGCAAGCGGTTGCTGGACGGAAAACTATACGCTGGGTATGCTGACACTGAAAGACAATAAAAACCTGCTGAACCAGGATAACTGGGTGAAGAGCCCGGAACCGGTATTTAAAGCAGCTCCCGAGAACGGTGTGTATGCGGCTGGTCACAATTCCTTTTTTAAATCCCCGGATGGAAAGGAGGACTGGATCCTTTATCATGCCAACCCTCAGCCGGGACAGGGATGTGGCGGACACCGCTCGCCCCGGGCACAGCGGTTCACTTGGCGGAAGGACGGCACTCCTGATTTTGGCCGCCCGCTGCCTACCGGCAATCCTTTATCCGCTCCATCGAAAAAAAAATAAGATGAAAAAAGCCCTTTATCTTTTTGCAGCCCTGCTTCAGCTACAGGCCAGCGCCCAGTCCCCGGCCGTGATCCATACGGATTTTCCGGATCCCACGGTCATTGCAGCCAACGGTAAGTATTATGCCTATGCCACGAATTCAGATCCTGCCGGAAAATTTCTTCACATCCAGGTGGCTGTTTCGGACGACCTGAAGGAGTGGAAGATCATTGGTGATGCGCTGCCCGGGCAGCCCGTATGGGGATACAAGGATTTTTGGGCTCCCCATGTGTTGTACAATGCGCAACTCAAAAAATATGCGTTATTCTATTCCGCAGAAACCGTGGATACGACAGCCGGAAAGGCCATCGGCATTGCTTTTTCAGACCATCCCGAGGGGCCTTTTAAAGATTCCGGCAAGCCATTGATCGTGCGTCCGGAATTTGAAGCCATTGATCCGATGGTGATCAAAGATCCGCGCTCAGGAAAGTTTTATATGATCTGGGGGTCCGGTTTCCAGCCGCTCCAGATCCGTGAAATGGATCCATCCATGACAGCATTTAAAAAGGGGTCGGCTGCAAAAGCAGTGATTCAGGCGGGCGCCGATAAGGATTACGGGAGGCTGGTGGAAGGTGCCTGGATTGACTACAACGATGGTTACTATTATATCTATTATTCCGGGGATAACTGTTGCGGTATTGAAGCCCATTATGCCGTAATGGTGGCACGCTCAAAAAATATCACCGGCCCCTACACCCGGCTGGCCGAAGTGGCCGCCAATAAAAGCAGCGTGATCCTGGAAAGCGATGCACATATCGTCGCACCCGGGCACAACTCGGTTATCAAAGACAACAACGGGAAAAAATGGATCGCCTATCATGCCATTCCCAGGGAAGCGTTTGATAAAAAAAGATACGGCAGGGTGATGTATATCGACCGTATAATATACAGGGATGGATGGCCGGTTGTTGTAAAAGAACAACCACCGGCTATTTCCATCCGCTGGACAGATAGTGTGACCATCAGTACCGGGTATACTAAGAATGCGGCGGCGGACCAGCTGCCGGGTTATGGCGCCCAGTACCCGCGTCTTTTAAAACTTGCGAATGGCAATTGGCTGGCGGCGTACACCGTATTGCGGAATAAAGGTTACCGCCAGGAGTCCGGAGGCGGGCTGGAACTGGAAGTTGCGGAAAGCAGGGATAACGGAAGAACATGGAAGTCGGTCAGCTGGATCACCGATCCGGGAAGGGACCTGGATAATGCACAAATGATCCAGTTGCCTGATGGATCAGTATTGCTGGCCGGGCGCTCCGTCCGCTGGCAGGAATCGTACCGGCTGCCCGTATATAAAAGCAGCGACGACGGAAGGAACTGGCAGCGGTTAAGCATCATCGATGCAAACGAGGGAGCACCCGGCACGCTCGGAAAACCGGATAAGGGCATTTATGAACCCCATTTTTATTTTTTAAAAGATGGCCGGCTGGCGGTCATGTATGCCAATGAAAAACATGTAACGGAGTCGCCTTCTTATAGTCAGACCATTGCGCAGAAAGTATCGGAGGATTCTGGAAAGACCTGGGGAAAAGAGATCTGGGTGGCACATACACCGGGACATCCGAAATCGAGACCCGGTATGCCGGTAGTAGACCGCATGCAGAACGGGAAGTACATTGCTGTTTACGAAGTGTGCGGACCGGAAGATTGCGGCATCTATTATAAAACAAGTGCTGATGGCCTGCATTGGGCGGAAGGACTGGGTACAAAAGCCCCCGAACAAAAGGCTGCCCCCTATGTACTGTCTCTTGCGGATGGGAACCTGCTGTTGTCCTCTAACCTGGGAGTGGTCACGGTAAGCAATGATTACGGACTTACCTGGAAAAAACAACCCATGCCCTGGGTACTTCAGGTGCCTTTTGAAACCGACTGGACCCAAACACTTTGGCAGGGAATGTACCAGTTTGACGAACATACGGTCGGTATTGTAACATCAAGAAAAAGAGCAGGAGGAGGGCATGATATAAAAATCCGCTTTGGACGAATCGAAAAAAGCGGTATTTTGTAGGTCTGCTACAATGGTGATGTATTGTATATTTGATTCTTAATGATTGTTCATGCGCCTGCTTAAATCTTACAGCATCTTATTATTGTTTTTAGCCCCGGCGGCTGCTGCCCAGGAACAGCCCCATCTTACGGAAGCGATCCGGTATGTGCCCCGGGTGTTCACACCGTTTGACATCGGTGCCGTAAAGCCCGAAGGATGGCTGATGGATCAGCTGAAGACCGTTGCAGCGAATTCGACGGGGCATTTAGACGAAACCCACGATAAAATCAAAAATGACAATGGCTGGCTGGGTGGTAAAGGAGACGGATGGGAAGAGACGCCGTACTGGCTGGATGGAGCGGTCCCTGCAGCCTATCTGCTGAACGATGCTCCATTGAAAGAAAAAGTAGTAAAGTATATCAACTGGACCTTAGACCATCAGCGGCCTTCGGGATATTTTGGCCCGCTTACAAAATACGAACGGGAGACGGGAAAACCGGTAACGGTTGCGGTTGCTGATAAAGGAGAAGACTGGTGGCCGAAGATGGTCATGCTTAAGGTGCTGCAGCAATATTACAGTGCTACAAAAGATAAACGGGTAGTGCCATTTATGTTGCGTTATTTCCGTTACCAGGAAGCCGCACTGAAAAAGGCACCGCTTTCCAAATGGACCGAATGGGCGGTTTCCCGGGGTTCTGAAAATATGCTGGTGGTGCAATGGCTTTACAGCATTACCAAAGAACCCTTCCTGTTAAAATTGGCGGCGATGGTCCGCGATCAGTCGTTGCCGTGGAGCTCTATGTTCGGCGGGCGCGACTGGGTAATGAATGCGGCCGCATTTCAGAATAATAAAAGCTGGATGACGCGGCACGGCGTAAATGTGGGAATGGCGATCAAAGAACCTGCGCTGAATTATGAGCGGACCGGTAATAGAAAATATATAGATATACTGAATACCGGCTGGAAAGATATTATGCTGCTGCACGGATTGCCGAACGGCATTTTTTCGGCGGATGAAGATCTTCATGGGAACCTGCCCACGCAGGGAACGGAGCTGTGCGCAATAGTGGAAACAATGTTCTCGATGGAAGAAGCATTGTCCATTACCGGTGAGCTGCAGTTTGCGGATGCACTGGAACGCATGACCTTTAATGCTTTTCCGCCACAGACAACTGCTGATTTTAACAGGAAGCAATATTTCCAGATCGCCAACCAGGTGGAAGTAGATCGTGGCGTGTACGATTTCTCGCTGCCTTTCGACCGGCAAATGAACAATGTATTTGGTGCCCGCAGCGGATACAGCTGCTGCCTGGCAAATATGCATCAGGGCTGGCCCAAATTTGTAAGGAACCTCTGGCACCGGTCCGGCAGCAACGGCATTGCGGCACTCGTATATGGTCCCAGTGAACTGACAACAACCATCGGATCCATTCCCGTAACGATTGCAGAGAGAACAACCTACCCATTTAATGACGAGATCCTTTTTGAAATAAAGACCGGCACCGCGGTGGTATTCCCTTTTTTACTACGCATTCCCTCCTGGTGTCAAAAGCCCGAACTATGGGTGAACAACGAAATACAAACCCCGGTGACACAACAGGGGTTGGTTACCCTGCACCGGACCTGGAAAGAAGGGGATGTGGTCCGGCTCCGGCTGCCAATGACGGTTCAGGTCAGCAACTGGGGACGTAATTCAAGAGCCATAGAACGCGGTCCGCTGGTATATGCACTTAAATTAAATGAAAAAGCTGCTACGGGCACAGAAGCTTCCGAAGGTATGTACGAGACGCTCACCACTACGGATCCCTGGAATTATGGATTACTAAAAAAGATCGTTGATGATCCTTCCGGACTGAAAGTGACCGTAGAACCGCTGAAGCATAATTTTAGATGGGTGCAGGACCAGGCGCCGGTTACCATCACCGCCACGGGCAAACGCATTCCTGCATGGCACGCGGAAAAAGGAAGGGTTGCCGATCAGCCGGTATCCGACCGCGAAGGCATTTATAAAGGAACGGTAGCAGCAGGAGCGTATCCGCTCACCCTGATCCCTTATGGTTTTACCCGCCTGAGGATCGTAGCTTTTCCCGTGGTTCCGTAAACATAAAGCGTTGTAATTTTAACGAGATTAAACATTAAAATTGAAAAATGATAAACATGAATCAGACTTTTAAAGTGGCAACTTTTTCACTTTTGGCCGCAGGAATGTTTTCCTGCAAAAGCCCCGAAAACAAGGCTGGGGAACAAGGTGCTCCGGATTCAACAGCAGTAGCGGGTGCAGACAGTATATCTGCCCTGAATCCGGCAAACTTTGAAGCGACCATCGATGGAAAGAAAACCGGTTTGTATACGCTAAAAAATAATAACGGCATGCGGGTGGCCATCACCAGCTTTGGCGGCCGCATTGTAGGGCTTTGGGTTCCGGATAAATCCGGGAAACCAACAGATGTGGTGATCGGCATGGGCAGCGTGGAAGGCTATCAGAAAGCAACAGAAGCTTATCTGGGCGCAACCATCGGCCGGTACGGCAACCGGATCGCCCATGCGCGTTTCAAGCTCGATGGCAAGGAATATACGCTGGCGGCCAATAACGGCCCCAACAGTCTGCATGGCGGTAAAAAGGGCTTCCAGTACGTGGTATGGGATGCCGCGCAGCCCAACGACAGCACGCTGGAATTAAGTTATACCAGTCCGGATATGGAAGAAGGTTTTCCGGGGGAACTGAAAGTAAAAGTGATCTACAGCATCACAGCGGACAATGCGTTAAAGATGGACTACAGTGCACAGACCAGCAAGAACACGGTGGTGAACCTTACCAACCATGCTTATTTTAATCTTAATGGTGAAGGCAGTGGGGATATCCTGAAACACACCGCGCAGATCTATGCCGATAAATACACACCGGTAGATGCAACCCTGATCCCGACCGGTAAACTGGACCCCGTGACCGGAACGCCCTTTGATTTTACAAAACCGGTGGCCATCGGCGCCCGTATCGGTGAAGACAATACCCAGTTGAAATATGGAAAGGGGTATGATCATAACTATGTGCTCAATGGTACCAAGGGCGATTACGGGCTGACCCATGCGGCTACTTTTACCGGTGACCTGTCCGGCATTGTAATGGACATCTATACACAGGAGCCCGGGCTGCAGTTCTACAGCGGTAATTTTAATGAAGGAAAAAATACATTGAAATCCGGTGCAAAGGACATCCACCGGGGTGCCTTCTGTGCGGAGACCCAACATTTTCCGGATTCTCCCAATCAGCCTGCTTTTCCGAGCGTGGAATTAAAGCCGGGTGCAGCGTATCATACAGTTTCGTATTATAAATTTTCCGCGAAATAAGGATCATACAATTGTTGTAATATGCAAAGGGGCGCCAGCAGCGCTCCTTTTTTTATTGCCGGCCGTACAATCGTACCGGAATGGGCGCTACCTGTTGCAATGAAAAACGATTGAGCAACCGGATTCCCCGGCTCAAGAAATTTATACCTGTTTTGTTATTTTATTTTTTTAAAAAAGTATCAGATTGTTATGTTATATTTTTTGCAAATAACTTATTGAATACATTGTTGTTTTAATTAAACATTAAGGATTTATTAATTCTGTTTTAACAAAAAAAATATTATAAAAAACTTTAAATAAGTTTTGTTATATCCGATGTTGTCTTATATATTTGGAATCCATTAAATAAAATAAACCTTTTTAAATGTTTTAAAAAGGAAATTTATGAAGGAAAAGACTGGAATTAACAGACAGAACCCGAGATTATTGACAAATTGCTTTCCGTGTACGGACTTCGTTGGTTGTTCTTGAGATAGTTTTCTTTGGTGTATTGGGCAACGGTTCGTACTGCATTTGCAAAAACCTTAAATACGAATGGCCGGCTTTGTTGTAATCTTTCCCGGAGGAGTGCTTCCTGCCGGGGGAGGCCGGAGTATGTATAAAAGAGAATTCATATAATAGAAATTTTTCAGAATTGATTAACTGTTTAGTATGCAATTAAAAAAGCTGTTTATGCATTGCAGGTGGCAATTGATTGTTTTTTTGCTTTTGGGAGCCACTTCCACTTTCAATGGTATGGCCCAGGTTGACTCACTTTCCGACGCTGATAAGCAGGATTCAATTTTAAAGGCGGATGCCAGCCGGCAATTCAATGAGGAATTGGAACGGTCCAATCATCCGGGCCTGAGCGATACCTCTTCCGTATTGACCCTGGTGCATTTGGACGGGATAAAAAAGACGCCGTTCATCAGTGTGCAACAATACCTGAAAGGAAATGCTGCCGGTTTATACGTGAATGAAGAAAGCGGTGAACCGGGTGCCGAGCAATTTATGTTTATCAGAGGGCTTAACATGCCCGTGTTTAATAAGCAGGATCTGATCGCACAGCAGCCGGCTGTTTTTGTGAACGGTGTGCCGCTGGTACAGGAAAATGCGCTGACCTATAATATCCAGCGTTACGATTTTAACAGGATCGGTTCCGGTACCAACTTTTTATCGACCATTGATGTGAACAATATCGAAAGAATCGAAGTATTGAAAACGCCCTCCGATCTGGCTGTACTGGGACCACTCGCAGCGAACGGTGCGATCTGGATCACCACCAAAAATGCGCAGTCAGGCTACCGGAAAATAAATGTGGATACGTATTTCGGAGTGCTGAAACGACCGGCGGTATATAATGTAAACAGCCAGTATGAAAATGAATTCCGCGACCGGTACTATCAGAAGTATGCCACCCTGGATCAGATACAGAACAAACCATTGTATGTGGCCAATACACTGGATCCGAATTTTTACGGTCCTTCCGACTGGACGGATGTGTATTACAAGTCAAAACCGGTACACTATATCGGTGTAGGGCTGCTGGGGGGTATGGACAGGGCCAACTTTATGTTTAACATCAGCAAAACAAAGGATCAGAATTTTGACGCTACTTCACTCAACCGCTACAATATTGTTTTTGGTATTAACATGTTGCCCGCAAAATGGCTGACCATCAGCGGGAACGTAAACGCCACGCGGATGGACCGGGACCGTAACCGGAGTTTAAGAGACCGTTTCGCCGAAACAAGATTTGTTCCGGATCTGGCCAACCCACTGGCGCCCAACGCAGCTTCCTATAACAGCTTCCTGAGGAAATACGAGGGCTCAGTAGATGACAATATCAATAACTCCTTTTTCGGATCTTTCGGGGTGCGCGCAAAATTTGATGAGCTGGAACTGAATACCCGCCTGGCGGTTGACTACGAGGAATCGCTGCGGGATGTATTCTATGGTAAGGAACTGATGGATAACAACAATTTCCTGTCGACGTATACCGGGTTTAACCAGCGGTTTTCCGTACTCAATACGATCAAATATACACTGCCGTTTAATAATAACGCCCAGAAGATCCGCCTGGAAGCCGGACAAAGCTTCATATCTGATTTTGTAAAGTATGATTATGTTCTTGCCTATAACAGTCCGAATGATTTTATTAAGATCAAGGAGATCTATCTGGATGATAATACGAAGTTTTTAAACCGTAATGATATTTTCGGATATCCGTTTACCGATAAGACCAAAGCGAATCTTTCTTCCATGTACGGGCGCATCGGGTACTCGTATAAAAAGCTGCTTGACCTTGACTTTGTAGGACGTTATGACGGCTATTCTAATTTTTCCGAATATTCCCGCTGGCTGTTTACCCCGGTAGCAAGTGCCCGCTTCAATGTGCACGAACTGTTGAAAAGTGATGTATTGAGTACGTTCGTATTGAAAGGATCCTGGGGACAGTTTGGTAACCTGCTGGCCGATAACCGCTTCAAGATCGGGCCTCAGTACCGCGTGGACCTGGGTTACTCGGATGAACCCACCCTGGGTAGCTACGCCGGGCTGGCGGGCCTTTCACAACCCTATTCCTTTGGCTGGGTAAACGAATATTACAACTGGCCGTTCAGTGTGCGTACCAACATCGGAACAGAGATCGGGTTATACCAGAACCGGATTTTGTTGGGACTGGATTACTATAATAATAAGAATAAGAATCTGCTGGTGCCCACAAGCATGCCTGCTGAAAACGGTTTTTCCTATAAGTATGTACAGGGGATGACGGTGCAGAACAGTGGTCTGAACCTGACATTCAATGCGGCATTAGTAAAGGACAGGAAAGATTTCGGCTGGAACCTGTTCGGTAATTTCAGCTGGAATAAAAATAAATTGCTGCAATTGCCTTATGGGCTTACTTCACTGGTTTATGGCAGCAAAAAGATCGAGATCGGTAAGCCGGTGGATGCCTACTGGGTATATGAGAATAAAGGGATCATCAATTCCGAAGCAGATATTCCCAGGGGAAAGCTGAATCCGGATGGAAGTTATAATCCGTTAACTTTTAGCGGTCTGATCAGTTTCTCTCCCGGCGATGCCTTGTGGGCGGATAATAACGGCGACGGCAATATTGATGTAAATGATAAGGTGCTTAAAGGAAATGCGCTGCCGGTATATATCGGCGGATTGGGAAGTAATGTGACCTATAAAAGATTCACGCTTGATTTTCAGTTCTACCTGGCATTGGGGCAGCAGCTGCTGAACCGTTCTACCTCTAATAAACTGGATTTTGTAAACAACGAAAATTCCAGGGATATCAGTTATGTAAAGGAAGTGACTTTCTGGCAAAAGACCTTTGATTATAATGACTATCCGCTATACAACCCCTGGAGTAGTACGATCCCTTACCGCGTGGATCAGGATCTGTTTCTGGAAAATGCCGGCTACCTGAAATTGCGGAATGTATCACTTGGATATGATCTGGCAGGGCTCAACTTCCTGGATAAGGCAAAGTTTAATAAAGCGCTTTTATATGTAACCGCTTCCAATCTGTTTACCATTTCTTCTTTTTCCGGAGGCGATCCGGAGCAGGTGGATTATATGGGGTATTATAATGGAAGGGCGCTGCCCATTCCGAAATCTTTCATTATTGGTTTGAAACTGGACTTTTAAATAAACAAGGTTTAAGTTATGCGTAAGAACTATTTTAAATATTCCGTCTTTTGTTTCTCCCTGGCAGTATTGCTTGTTGCGCTTGGTTGCAACAAGAAGCTGGACACACAATCTTCGTCTGCTCAATCTTCGGAGGTTATGTGGAAATCGTATGATGATGCCCGGAACGGCCTTGTTGCGATATACGGACTTTCCCGTGCTGCACTGGCTGAAAATAATGCGCACTGGATGTACGGTGATCTCCGGAAAGGGGATTTCGTAGCCACCTCCAGCGGGAACTACCTGGATGCGATTATTAAGAACGAACTGAACAAAGGGTTCCCGCAGATCAAACAGCTCACCAACTGGCGCCGCTTTTATGCAGCTGTTGATGCCTGTAATACCTTTATTGAAAATGCAGAGAGCTGCAAACAGGACCTCCGGTATTCCGATCTGAACTGCACTGTGGATGTTGCACAGGCCCATATGCTGCGTTCCTTCCTTTATTTTTATATGGTGCGGATCTGGGGAGATGTGCCCCTGATCACCGCTGCTTCGAAGAACGGGGAAACCAACCAGGTGGCCCGTACCCCGCAAGACCAGGTAATGGATTTTTGTATCAATGAACTGAGGTTGTACCGGGATAGTTTGCCCACTGAATATGGCGGCGATGATAAATCCAAACTGAATTATGACGGGAGTTATTACGGACAGAGCTGGAGCAGCTGGGGGAACGCTTTCTGGGGATACTACCAGTGTCTGGGATTACTTGCTCATATGTATGCGTGGAAGGGAGACTATCAATCCTGTCTGGCTGTTACAACGGAGATCAATTCTAATCCCGCTGCCGCCCGTACAGGATATGTGAGCTCTTCAAACGCCCGGGCCTATCTCGCCGGAAGAAACAGCATCTTTTACAGCAACGGGGTGAAGGGCTCACTCTGCTACCAGATCATCTCATTCCCTTATAACATGGCCAACAGGGAGTCCGGTCCGAGCGGGGTAGGACATCTGGAATCACTGACCCTTGCCAGTCCTTATGTGGTTAGGGCCAAGCCTGATATCTATGTACCGCGGGACACGATTGCCCGATGGTTTTACTATAACGGGGATTTCCGGCATCCCTATCAGCCGGAGTTTAGTAACTATGAAGATATTTACTTTACCAACTATTACGGAACGATCCCCATTTTTGCGAAGTTTAAGAATATCGCCACCGGCTCAAACACCTTTTCCATCTTTGGCTCCGCCATTCCTATTTTCCGCTTTGAAGATAACCGTCTGCTGATGGCCGAGGCACAGCTGATGCTCGGGCAATTTGCGGATGCCTATAAAACATTGAACTCTGTGCGTGAGATCCGGAACACTCCCGGATACTGGGAAGATACCAACAGCCAGACAAGACCAGGGTATAAGCTTAAGCCGACAGAAGCCAGTATGGAAGGCGGCCTTTTATATAATATTTTCCGCGAACGGCGTATTGAACTGGCCGGTGAAGGCGGATGGTGGTACGACCAGGTACGGTATAACCGTATTGCAAGGAACAACCCTGCGTTTAACAAACTGATAGATGAAGGGGGCATTTACTGGCCCATTGATGAAGAGATCATCAGCAAAAATCCATTGATTGAACAAAATTCTTATTGGAAGCGATAATTGTAGATATTATGAAAAGACAGTTATTTTTCTTAGGTACCCTGTTGTTGCTGATAGCAGCGGTCTCTTCCTGCAACAAGGCAAAAGGTCCTTATTATAATGCAACGATTACAGCCACTGTTCAATTCAATGGCACGGTGTTGGAATATCTGGAAAGCCAGAAAGGGATTTATGATTCAATGGTGATTGTGATCCGCCGTTATCCCGACCTGGTTCAAAAGCTCTCTTCGCCCGGAGCAATGACCCTATTTGCAATACCTAATACTGCATTTGAACTGGCGCAGAAGAATTTTAACCGGGAGCGTGCAAAACAGGACAGCGTTCCGCTTTATTTTAAACCTGCAGCTTATAATCTGAACCGACCGGATTCCGGTATGTATCATTATGAGGCGCTCGAAGATCTGATCACCCGTTACATTTTTGACAGCGTATATAACTATGATGAGCTGGCAAAATCGACCAGCGGGTTTCCGACCCATTCCCTGCTGGGCTACCAGATGAATTTGATGGCGGTGCAACAAAATGCGGTGGGCGCAACAAAAGACGGCCCCAAAGTAATAGAGTTGAGCGATATGAATAATTCTATTTTTCGCCGCTATTGGAAATCGGCTTTAACCAGCACTATAGCCGCTGTTCAAACCAGCAATGCACTGGTGCATGTGTTAACCCAGAATCATGAGTTTGGCTTTGCCAGCTTTACACAGAAACTGCTGGATCCCACCATCGACCGGGGCGGCTGGGTTCCTATTGCCTGGCATTCGCAATACCTGGGCACCTGGGGCGGCACTGTTTTTCATGCCCTGGATAACGACTACGATACCCGCTGGCATACGCTTACTTCTAATCCTCCGCCATTGCCGATATTTTTCACGGTGGATATGAAGAGCATGACCACCATCGGAGGGCTTACAATAAAGTGCAGGGGTGATGGCGGGCATGACGGTTCTCCGGTTGACTTTAATATAGAATTTGCGCCGGATGGGGCGAACCTGTCGGATTCTTCGAGCTGGACCAGGTTCCGCTTTTTTTACCCGCCGGATGCCTCAACGATCATGATTCCTAAACGCTTCAATTTAGATCGAAAGATCACCGCGCGTTATTTCCGCTTTACAGTAAATCAGGTGTTTTCAGGAAGGCTTTATACGGACCGGCCTTATTCCAACCTGGATGAGATTTGGATGAACTATTAATTATGCAATAAATTATGAATAGATTTTTTTTAGCAGGTTTATTGGTGCTGGGTCTGGTGTCAGCAGAGTCGTGTAAAAAGCTGCTTCCTGATGACCGGAATGCGATCGACCCTGCTGCAACCTACCTTACAACGAACTTTTCTCCGATATTAGGAAGAAATTATATCGCAAGAGGCGCGTTTAGTTTTGGAGAGTCGACCCTGCCGATGGAATTTGAGGTACTCAATCTTCGCAGATTTAACGGGGAACCAGCCCCCGAGCTCACCCAGGATATCTATCCGGTAACCGTCTGGAAGACGACCGGGGCAGGTGCATACACCGGCTTTGAAAAATCCATTGCCGAAATAGAAGCAAAACGCACGATTGAGAACCATCGCATTCTTGAAGTGCGGAAAAGTTCCGGCGATATCGTTGTTTGGGGAGATGTGAATTCCTCCAAACTGATAACACGGCCGGACTCTGGCTATGTGTTTGATGTGAAGGTTTCCAACAGCGGCGCTACCCGGTATTTTTATAACCTGCGTTTTATGCCTTACAAACCGGTACCACACGATCCGCATAATTATAACCTGAATACCGGCATGGCCTCCAGCCCTGCGCTGACCTCCGGTACCAGCGGTATTTCACTGACTAATTTTGTGAGGAGCAGGGACAATGTAAGCATGTCTGTAGGGGAAGTGGACGTCTATTTTAATAAACTGACCGGTGGCAGCGGCAATTCGCTCACCTTCAAATTTCTCGATTCTTCCTATTCACCCATCAATCCCAAGCTGTTCAACCAGACAAAATGGGATAAACTGGTACACGGGTTTGATATGAAACTGACGGATACCGAGGTGAAGTACACTGTTGCCTACCCGATACCGCTGGTTCAGATTCCCACAACCTATACGAACAGTGCGGGTAACCGGGCGAATGTTCAGTTTTCCTATTACCGGCTCGGGCCCGGGGGCTTTGGGGTAACGGCGACCCTCGGATTTAATTTCGCCATTTATCAGAAAGGAGACTGGGAGATCGCTTTTCACTTTAAGAATACATCACCCAAATTTACCAACGATTAATCTGCTTATATAGAATTATAAACGAAATGTTATGAGGATACTGACGGGGTTCTTTCTTATGTTTTTTTGTTTTTCAATGCAGGTGCTGCATGCACAGCAGGTTGAAATACGGGGAAAGGTATTTGATGATAAAACGCAGCAACCCATAGAGGGCGTATCTGTAGTGGTGGGCAACAGAGGCACCCATACCGATTCACTGGGGCAATTTGCGATAATAATGGCCCGGACGGAGACCCTGAACTTCTCCTATGTGGATTATAAAAAGCAAACGTATAAACCGGGAGGAGACGAAAATGACCTGGTGATTTACCTGGTTTCGGACGATGCAAAAAGTTCCATGAATGATGTGGTTGTTGTGGGATTCGCAAAAAAAAGCAAGGTGTTGTCAACCGGATCATCTGTTGTGATCACCTCCGATGATATTAAGGATGTGCCGGCTGCCAACCTCGCCGACCTCTTGCAGGGGAAGGTGCCGGGGGTAAATATCCAGACGACAAGTGGTATGCCCGGTGCACGGAGTTCCATATTTCAAAGAGGGCTGAGCTCTGTTGAGGTTTCCGGTTCCGGTAACGATGCCTATCTGGCTTCCACCCAGCCCCTGATCATTATTGACGGTGTCCCCATCGATCCCAACACTGACTATGAATATGGTTTTGCTACGGCGGGTGCGGGGGTAAGTCCCTTAACCCTGATACCTGCGGAAGATATTGAGGATATACAGATCTTAAAAGATGCTGCAGCAATATCCGTTTACGGTTCGCGTGGCGCCTATGGTGTGTGGATCATCAATACAAAAAAGGGACGCTCGGGTAAACCGGAGATCAATTACACCACGAATTTCTTTCTGAGTACGGTGCCTTCGTTAAGGGATATTTATGGGGGCCGTATCGAACGGGAAACAAAGATCGACCAGATCATCCGGTACAATGAATACCTCTCTGAACATGCGGGATGGGCAATGGTGAACGGCCTTCCGTATCTTTCAGACAGTCTGAATCCGTATATAAATAACTCGACGAACTGGCAATCCTATTTCTTCAGGAACAGCTTCAACCAGAATCATAATATGAGTATAAGAGGGGGAGATCCGAGCTTTAATTACAAGATCAACCTCGGCTATTATAACGAAAAAGGGATCATAGAGAATACCGGGATGTCGAGGTATACGCTGGGTATGAATACGATCTATGAACCCAAGTCAAAAAAGATAAAGCTGGTGGCAAATATCAATGCGAACAACACGGTACGTAATAACGGAAGCGGGATAGGACTGCTCCAAACCGGTGTGGCTACCAGTGGAATGGCTTCTACCAATTTACCACCGCCGGACATCTATACGGAAAATAATGCGGCCCTGGCAGCCTTTCAGATTGAAGAGGACAATAAGGCCAGCACCATCCTTTCAAATGTTCAGATGGATGTAATGATGCATAAAAATTTACGGTTCCACACAGAAGGAAGCCATTCCTATTCGCATTCCAACAGCAATACTTTTTATCCGTCGTGGTTAAACAGCGGAAGCAGTTATTATCTGACAACGGGGGCTAATCCGCTGGCGCAATACAATACATTTTCAAGGATCACCAATAATTATTACAACCGTAACGTGCTGACCTATACCAAGGCATTTAATGAAGAGAAGCATTATATTCAAACCTATGCTTTCACGGACCTGATCGCGGATATGATCCGGAGCAATGGAATGGCGCTTTACGGTGCTCCGAGTGATGTGATCTCCGGTCCGATCGGGTACAATCTTTCCAACTCAAGGTTTGGTGCAAACGGAACACCGTATAACAGGAGGACATTCGGGTATGGTGCGGCGTTTACTTATGCCTATGAACAAAAATATGTGGTGGATCTTAACTACCGGATTGACGGGACCTCGACAAACGGACCGCTTTCCGGGTATCGGCACAATCCTTCCATCGGATTGAAATGGAACCTTTATAAAGAGGGTTTTATGCAGGATGTTAACTGGGTGGATTTTGCCTCGCTTCGCGGCAGCTGGGGCCGGAACATCGTTCCTCAGGGAAGCGTCTTCGATATTTATGGGAAATACTATCCCGGCGGAACCTATATGGGGCAGCCATCTGTTGGGCTGAATTTCGAATCGGCCCCCAATGCCTACTTCCTGCCCAATACATCGATCAGCTGGAACGGAGGGCTGGAAGCAAGTTTCTTCAAAGGAAGGGTATCACTTGAATATGATGCCTACTACCGGACCGTGGAAAATATCCGGAGAAGCATCTCTATAGTAAAAGAGTCCGGGTATTCAACAAAACCTACGAATGATGTAAGTATGGTGAACTACGGACACGAACTGTCGCTGCGTTTTAAACCCGTTCAAACCAAAAATTTTACCTGGAACCTGATGGTTAACGGTGCGTATAATAAGAATGTGCTTACGCATTTGCCGAAAGATTCCCGGCAAATTGTTGTAAACCCCAACGATCTCTTGAACCTGCCTATCTTATACCGGCTGGGAAGAAATGCGTTAACAAATCTCGTATTCAATACGAAGGGCGTTTATGCTACCGATGCAGACGTTCCGGTGGATCCGCTCACCGGCCTGCCGCAGCGGGTGGGATCGGAATATTTGAAGGGCGGAGATCCCATTTTTGCTGATCTGAACGGGGATTACGTGATCGATAATAATGACCGGGTAGCTGTGGGTGATCCGCAGCCAAAACTGACCGGGGGGGTGATCAACAACCTGTCTTATAAGAACTGGTCCCTGTCTATTCAATGTTCTTATACATTCTTCAGGGATGTGTTGAATACGCCGCTGGCAAAACGGTTCCGTTACTTTTATACGCCCACCAGCAACGCCAATTCACTGCCCCCGATCGAAGCATACGACTACTGGCAGCAGCCCGGAGATATCGCCACTTACCCGAATCCCTACTCTTATATCCATAATTCAAGGATAGATGCGTACCGCTATAATCAAACCTTGTTTATGGAAGACGGGTCTTATTTTAAGTTCAATGTGGTTACGCTGAGCTATGCATTTCCAAAAGAGCTGCTTTCCCGGATCAGCGTTAAAACAGCACGGGTATATTTCACCGGGTACAATGTGCTGATACTTTCCAACTATTCGGGTCCCAACCCGGAGAATGTATCAGATCTTGGAAGGGATCATCCCGACGGCTATCCCAATCCCAAAAAGTTTTCAATTGGTTTAAATGTTACATTATAAAATTCAACGCATGCGCTATAGAAAGTATTTATTGATCATTGCAGTAGTTGCAGGTCTGATTACCGGCACAGGTTGTAAAAAATTTCTCAATGTAAACCCCGTAGATTCCATGTCCGGAAATAATTTCTGGAAAAGCAGGGATGATGTGGAAAAATTTATTACAGGTTCTTACATATTGCTGAGGAATTATACCTGCATGGATGGCTATTCCCTGCTGGCCCTTGCAGACTATCGTTGCAGTGCATGGATCCCGTCCTCGCTGGGAACGGCAAGGACCTATATCTCCAACCTGAATAATAACCGCATTAAAAACCTCCTGACTGAAACGGCCGGCTGGGCGGGGGATTATGGTAATTTCGACCAGAGCATCAATCAGTTTGGATTTAAGAATATGTCGGACTGGGGCTATATGTACCGGATCATCACCAGTACCAATACCATACTGGCGAACATTGACAGCAAGGATATAACGGATATTACTGAAGAAGAGCGGAAACGCTACAAGGCCGAAGCCATCTTTATAAGAAGCCTGACTTACTTTTTGATGGTCCGTCATTGGGGCGATGTGCCGTATATTACGGATCCTTCTGATGAAACACCGCATGAGCGGATGAACCAGATCGAAGTGTTTAAAAATTGCATTGCCCTGTTGAAGGAGACCAAGAACGA
Organism: Niabella beijingensis; assembly: GCF_020034665.1. Lineage (NCBI taxonomy): Bacteria > Pseudomonadati > Bacteroidota > Chitinophagia > Chitinophagales > Chitinophagaceae > Niabella > Niabella beijingensis. Next base: position 742,091 of record NZ_JAIQDI010000002.1, read on the forward strand.
TCTGCCCTGGACATATGCGGATCCTACCATGCGTGGTGTAAGAGCGATGAGGGGCGGGGCACTGGCGCTGATGATGGAAATGAACATGTGGATGGCCGGTTTCGATGAGGCCAATGAAAAAGCCTATTTCCAGGAAACGGTGAACCTGGGGGATGAATTGATCGGTCAGAACGGCGGTGCCTATGAATTGCTGCCACTGGATAATTATAAAGAGATTTTCAAGGGAACATCCAAAGAAAGTCTTTTTGAAATAGGGCAGGACTATAACTATGGAGAAACCTTCGGCCTGATGGCGACCATTGCCGATATCGTATTGCGGACGCCATACAAGAAGAATGTGACCTCCACCTATCTGTACTACTCAACGCCTTACCTGCAGCAATTATACGCTTCCGAAAATAACGGACAAAATGATAAACGCATTGATCTTTGGTTTGAGCAACCGACGATGTACAATGCCACCGGCCAGTTTGTATTTAAAAAATTCCTGAACACCTTCGCTACGCAGCAGGAAACGGAGAACCCCAATGATGCAAAGATCCTTTTCCGTTATGTGGATGCCTATCTGCTCAGAGCTGAGGCATTGGAACGCCTGGGACGTTACGCAGAAGCGGTAGCTGATGTAAACGTGATCCGGACAAGAGCAGGTGCTGAATTGTTTACCGGAATGGAGACCAACCAGTTTGGTCAGCTGCTGAGTGATGCGATCTGGTGGGAGCGCGAGCGGGAATTAATGGGAGAAAGCTCCACCTTCTATGATCTGGTACGCACCAAACGGATCCTGAGCGGGCAATACACGCCGTTCCCGATTACTTATGAGGAGTTTTTGAGCGGAGCCTGGACCTATCCGATTCATCAGAATGTAATGTTAAGCAACCCCAAAGTAAAACCGAATTTATTCTGGATGTAAATTAAAGACTATGAAAAGAAAATTAAACTATACATTGATCAGCGCTTTTCTGCTGCTGCTGCTAATGGCCACAGCCTGTCAGAAAAAATATTACTATGACTCTGGTTTAAGCAAATCCGAGTTCAATGGCACTGTGATGGAGTACCTGGAATCCAACCCGGTAATATTTGATACGCTGGTGCAGGTCATAAAACTGGCAGGGATGGAATCCTATTTCAGGGACAGCAGTCTTACTTTTTTCGCTCCCGCGGATTCAAGTATCCATCTTACCATTGATTATTTTAATGCCAATCTGAAAGGATTTGGACAGGATACGATAGAAGTCCTCTCCGATGTAAAAAAGGAAGTCTGGGGTGCGCTATTGAAAAGCTATATGTTCAAAAGCATAAAGGGACTGGAAGATTACCCGCAACTGGACTTAGATAACAAACAGGCTTTTCCCGGTGAGTTTTCGCGTTCCATGGGAGGACGGGTAATGAATATCGGCGCTGTTTTTACAGATGCAAGGGGGATCAAGTACCAGGGGCTGCGTTATCTGAATATATCTTACGTGCCGAATGAAGCGGCGCCCTATAATTCCTGGATACTGGGCCGGGTGGCCACCTGTAATATAAAACCCAGGAACGGAATGGTTCATGTGCTCCAATATGCGTCTCATTATTTTGGCTTTGATCCGGGAGATGCATGGCAGCTTGCAAGATATTATGGCTTTAACTAAATCTAATTGAGAATAAGGACATGAATTTAAAGACAAATAAAACAGGTCTGATATGTAGCCTGGTATCAGTGATGCTGCTTTGCGCGTATTGTACCCGGAAAAATGATCAGAGTTTCTCCGGCGCCTATAAACCGGCGGTAAAGACATTTGTGAAATTCTCCGGAAGTATTCCGGTTCCGTCTTCAGGAACAGCTGGTACTTTAGTGACCTTCAAGATCGCGGGGGTCGATTCACTTTTGTTGCTCCAGCCGGGGGATGTCCAGTTTTTATTGAATGGGATAGAGGCAAAGATCGAGAAGATGTCGCCGTCCGACAGTACGATCACCATTGTTGTTCCGGACAACGCATCCTCGGGAGCCGCCGCCATCGTTGTAAAGGACCGGATGTTCTATGGCCCGCAATTTAAAGTCAGGGGTGATGTCTGGATCGATTCCACCTTTAATAATTTGGGCACTGATCAGCAGGGCAAACCTATTATGGGTTCCGGAACCAACGCCAACAGTACGATAAACCGGGTTTATCTGGAATCCATTGGTGCTGCAGAAAGCATCTATATAATGGGGTCGTTCACCAGTTTCAATGGTGAAACCGGCTATACGTCTATCTCGGGGGGCGCAAATATTACTTCCAGCAGAAGCTTTCTGCTGAAACTGGATCCCAGGACCGGTACCATTAAAAATGATTTTGCAAAAGGGGCGGGTACCGACGGAAGTGTTATGGGCCTGCTGCCGTTGACGCGATTTCCGGGATACCTGGTATACGGAGGATTCAGTCTGTATAATAACCGGGACGGCGTAAATAATATGACAAGGATGTATCCCAATGGCGGGATGGACTCTGTCATTCAAAATGTCTATAATCCCAACCCGCTGGAAACACAGTATAATGTGGATACATTGCCTGCTTTTATCGGAGGAACGGATATTGGGGTTATAAAGGCATTCCTGGATAAAGACCAGCGAATTATCAGTATCGGTAATTTCAAGTACCACCGGAAAAATTTATATGATCTGTCTACCTATTTCAATGTGACCCGTCAAAATACCTATGTACCGAATATTGTTGCAACGGATCAGGATGGTAATCTGGATACCACTTTTAACTATGATATCACCAGAGGACAGTTGTATACGGGCGCTAATAATATCGTTACCGATGCGGTGCAGATAAGAGATGGAAATGGTCCCAGCGGCAAGATCATTGTTGTAGGAGGCTTTACAGCATTCAACAATGTACCGGTGCAGCGCATTTTTATGCTGGATCGCAATGGCCAGCCCGATCCCGGTTTCAAGGCCCAGGCTAATGGCGCGATCAACAGGATTACCTATAATGCCACAACAAGAAAGCTGTTGGTGGTGGGTATCTTCACACAATTTAACGGGCAGTCGACCCCGAATGGGTTGGTTATGCTCAATGAAGATGGCACCACTTATAATTCCTTTACAATGGGCGAATTATTGCCCAACTCCGCCTCAGCCGGTAACCTGGTAACCTATGCGGGGCAGTTAAACGACGGAAGGGTCGTGATCGGCGGAAACTTTGCCAAATATAAAAACCCCGGGGGAAGCGCTTTTATCACCCGGCAGAACTTTATGATCCTGAATGCCGATGGAACAATGGCGGAGAATATGAATAACACGGGCGCGTTGAACGGGACAATTACTGATATGCTTGAAACCAAATCCGGAACGAAAAAAGCGTTGCTTCTGGTGGGACGTTTTAGTTTGTTTGATAATGAAACAGTGGGGAATATTATCCGGATCGGAATAGAGCCAAAATAAAAACCAGCAATTATGAAAAAAGGATATAAATATTTGTCACTTTTTGCGGTACTGATTTTAACGGGGTTGGCCGCCTGTAACAAATACGGGTACAATTTTGCCGATGGCTATGAGGGCGGACAGGAAAAAGCCAATATGCCGGGAGGGCAATCGGACTCAATGGGCATAAATCTTTCAAAGATCTATGCTGCCCGTAATTTTCCCGGACTCGTTGGAGACGCAGAGCCGCGCTTGAACAATGTAAATGTGACCGTCGACTTTTCGGAACGGTATGTACCGGCTTCAGATATCCGGATCAGTTCTGCTCCGCAACCCTGGTATAGTACCGGGTTGTATGCTCCCACCGGCGAGCCTGTTACGATTGAAGTTCCCCAGGGCGTGAATGGAATTGTAGCGGTAATCGGCGGTTGGACCGACAACCTGGACGGAGTACCGGCAACCAAAAGAGATCCCGTTATTTTTAACCAGCTGGCGCTGCAGCCGGGAAAGAATGTGATCCGGAATCTTTATGGCGGTATGCTGTATCTGCGGACAAATGGTACCGTAAAGGAATTGGGTACCCTATCGGTAAAAGTATCCGGAGCCGTGAAATCCCCCGATTTTATTTTAGGTGTATCGAATGATGCAGATTGGAAGGCACAGGTTAAAAATTCGAGTGTTCCCTGGTTCCAGCTGCGAGGGAAGCGGATCATTTTTGAATTGCCCAAACTATTCTTGGATAAGCATCCCATTGAGAGCCCGACCGCGCTGATGGAGGAATGGGACCGAATTATAGAAGAAGACATTTACAAATGGAAAGGACTGGAAGATCATTCCATTGATTCATTGAACAGGATGCCCAACCATCCGATCCGGGTGATCATGGATGCACAGCCACGTCTTGCCTATGCGCACAATGCTTTTCCTGTTGTGGTGCAAATGGATGAAAATTTATTCACCAATGAGATCGCCAATTATGAAAACCTGATTACAAAGGGGGCATGGAGAACAATATCCGAGATCGGGAGAAACAACAGTACTTATTTTTGGCTATTCAGTACCTTAAATGCGACAGCCGGGAATTTATTCTCCGCAAAAATGGCGAACCGACGGGGATTCAGCATTGCCAATTTGCATCCCGGAATGCGGCTGGCGGTAGATACAGGGCTCCTGTATACCCGGCAGAACAAGCTTTTTACTTCCAACTTCAGCAAGGATGTTACTGCAAGAACAAATGGTGATCTGATCAAATTACTTCCTTTTATCCAGTTATTTGAGTACTATGGATACGGAATGATGGGCTATATTGAGTACAACGCCCGCCATTATAACCTGGGTGGATTGTCGGAACAGCAAAAAATGAATTATTTCTTTACCCTGGCCAGTGAATATGCACAAACAGATCTGTCTGCGTTTTTCAGGGCCTGGGCCATTCCCGTCTCTACCAATATCAAGGATTCTATAGAAAAAAGATTTCCTTACCTGACAAAGACGATCTTCGACTATAATCCCATTACAAAAACAGGAATCAGGGATTCGGCCATGCCGAAACCGCGTGAACTGGAGCGTGCGGGATGGTCGGTAATCGGCTTCTGCTGCCAGGAATCGACTACCGGGCCGCTGTATGCTTCAAAACTGATAGACGGGGATATTAACACATTATGGCAGACCAGGGAAAACCATACACCACATACGGTTACATTTGATTTGGGAAGTATTGCGGATATCGGCGGCTTCTATTATGTAAACGGACCTTCGACTCTCCGCCCCAAGAATATCAAGGTCTACGTGAGTTGGGATAATGCCACCTGGGTCGAAGCCTATAGCAGCACCGGGTGGGATGTCGGAGGCGCTACAATCAATAAGGCGGACTTTGCTTCCAATAAACGATATATAGGAGCGCGGTATGTGCGGTTTGAAGTAAAAGAACCGTTTGTGACCTCTGCCACCAATACTATTTCAACCGCAGAGTTCGGGGTGCTCAGTGGCCTGCCCACTCAAACACCTACGTATCCGCCGCCGCCGCCGGAGGATGGATCAGGAGAAGGACAATAATTAATTGACTATGATGATAAAAATGCTCATGAAATCTTATATCGTTGGTGCCGCCGTCATTATGCTATGTATGGGGGGGCTGTATAGTTGTAAAAAATTTCCGGATCCCGGTCTGTTGATAGAGGAATATAAAAAGGATTCGACGATACGTGGAGTGTCCAATCAGCGGAAGTTGCTGCTGATAAATATAGACGGACTTAACGCAGAAGTACTACAGGCGGTAAAGCCACCGTCGATCCAGGGGCTTCTTGCCAATGCAAAGTACTCCTTTACCACAAATGTGAATCTGCCGATAAACAATACCTCCGCCTGGGGATCGATGTATACCGGTAATTTTGAAACAAGGATGTGGGACAGTACCTTCTATGCAGTACCGGTGGATACAACCAATACCATCCCGGTGCCATTAAACCTCACGGCTTTCCGATATGTTCATGATGTGTACCCGGGTAAAAAAATAGCAGCAGTTGCTGATTGGCCTAACCTGGTAAATACCCTGTTTGCCGATGCCGACAAAAAGCTGATCGCTACGAATGATGCGGATACAAAGACAAAGGTGGCAAACCTGTTGAAGTCTGATAATGCAGATGTTGTTTGTGCGCGGTTTTCTTCTGTACAGCAAGCCGGGGCTGCATTTGGCTATGCCCCGGGAACAGCATATGAGGCGGCAATTAAAAACGTGGACAGCTATGTGGGGGATATTATGACAGCACTTAAAAGCAGGCCGGGGTATAAAGATGAAAAATGGCTGACACTGATCACAACTACCCAGGTAAGCGACACGTTGCTTACAACAAAGAACTGGGACAGTGCTGCGGTAAAGATACCCGGATTTTTTATCGCGCATTATGCAGGATTTTCCAGTCAGGATATAACAAAACTGAATCCTGTTATAATACCGAGGAATGAAGATGTTGCCGCCATTTTACTGTATTGGCTGTCTGTTGCCAAACCCTCAACCTTGTCGAACGGATCATCGTGGCTGGATCGTTTTGAACTGGAGTTTTTAACAAAATAATCCACTATCATCTTAATAATAGATACTTATGTTGAAGATAAAATCAGGTTTGAAACTATCATTTGTAATCTTGATGCTTGCAGGTCTGGGATCCTCCTGTACAAAGGAAAACCTGCCCGAAGACAAAGGCGCGCTTCAGACATACAACAAGCTCTATCTGGTACAGTCGTCGCTTACTGGTAATGGCAATATCAACTATCAGTTATATGTAAATGCAAAAAAAACCGATACCAGCTTTGCCATTTACAATGTAGCTATCGGCGGAAATGTCCTTGCTTCACAGGATATCGCTGTCAGGTTTGAAGCACTGGGACAGGATTATGTTGATGCATATAACAAGAACAAAGGTACCAGCTATAAACTGTTACCAGCTGTCAGTTATCAGCTGGTAACAGATACTGTTATAAAGAAAGGGAACAGCTCCACAGGCACCTTACCGATACGGGTCTATCTGCCGAACCTGACCAAGGGAGACCAATATTTGCTTCCGGTTCGTTTTAACACGGGGGAAAGTGATTTTGAGATCGATGGGGAACGCCAGATCGCTTATTTTATATTCAAGGCAACGGTACAACCGGTAGGACGGGTGATTGGTAATATTCGCCAGGCTGCAGATCCCCGTACCAGGATTGTAGATTTCTTTGATGATATACTGGTACGCGATGCGGAGGGGAACTTATGGCGCTATCCGCTTGGCGAAAGGGACGTACTGGGAACGCCGGTTAAAATCGGTTCTGGTTTCTCAAATGTAATATCACTGATCTTTAACAGGTATTATTCTAAACTGATCGGGATCTATAACAGCGGGCCTTTTGTAAATCACATTGTGAGCTGGACGGTAACAGAGCCACCTAATGTGGAAATTGGTGCGCCCTGGCTGGTCTATAAATCCACCGACTATTCCACTCCCGGCTTCAGGGAGTCATTCTGGAGCGGACCCAACGGGTACTGGTATGGCGTCTGGACAAATAACGGCCTGTATTGGTTCAACGGTTTAAATGCCAGTGGTGTGAATCCTGCCCGGACGAATATTAACGGAGGCTGGAATCCCGACTTATATAAACAGCAATTGATTATCGGGAAAGATATCATAACCAATTCCAATACCGGGCTTAAAGTATATACAATGAATGCGACAAGTTCTGCCGTTGAAGCAAACAGATGGGTGGTAGGAGAAGGGTTCTTCAGTTACCTGAGATTGTTTTCAGTAAACTTTAAGGATATGATCGGGGTAAAACCCAACGGGGATATCATACAGTACCGGGACTTTGATGTAAACGGATTCTACACGGCTTTATAGTTCAAAATAACGACCAATGAGGAAATTTAAGATACAACCAGTTTTAGTGATTGCTTTCATTTGGCTTCTGTCCTGCAATAAGGATTTTGTGTCAACAAACACGGATATCGTTGACGGAGAAGCCCCCCGGTTGACGGTCCTTAGCAAGCCGATCGCAAATGCCGGAGACACTGTTGTGGTCACCGGTAGTTTTACAGCTGCCGATAATCTTTTTTTTGGAAATACTTCTGTGGCTCCGCTGACAAAATCCGGAACGGAAATGAGCTTTGTTGTTCCCGATGGTACAGGAAGTGCTTTTGTAATGGTGGTGCGGGGCGGTGAACTGCAATCCAATAAATTATTATTCACCTATGCAATACCATCGGAAAGAGAAGGGTATAAAATAGGAGCCAGTTATTATGATATTGATACTACTTCCTTTTATAGAGTAGGACCGGGCACCGACTACATGCGGCTTGATCTTCGGGATAAGGATAGCATAAATCCGCTGAGAGTTCATTTAATGATCATTGATGCGAATAACCCTAATCTTTCTTTTAAAACCGTATTGGCAAAAGATTCGGTGCTGGATGTGGAAACAGTTATTGCGATGGCCAACCGCAAGTCGGTAGCGGGAAAAAACTATTTTGCAGGTATCAATGGCGATCTGTTTAATAATACAGCTGGCAATGTCAATTTCGGACGCATCACCAATGCCAGCGTGGTGGATGGTGTGATCACCAATAGCAATAGCTCGATTCAAACCTATGCTCCTGTATTTTTCAATGACAATACCATTTACTTTGACCGGATCATGTTCAATAACTGGGTTACAATGGCGGATGGGAAAAGGCAAAGTTTCCGGGTGATAAATAACGGAAGAGGAGCAGATGATCTTGTTTTCTATAATAGCTACCGGGGAAAGAATACCGGTACCAATGTGTTCGGAACGGAATTGGGAGTGGTGCCGGTAAATGGCAACTGGGGCGATTATGTAGATGTGCCCGTTAAGGTGCTGTCAAAAACAACAAGGGCCAGCAATATGGGTTCAATGGTAATCCCCGCAGGAGGCGCAGTACTTTCAGGACACGATATACAGGATACCTTATACCTGCGCAACGGAGAGATTGGTGATATTTTAAAGATCACGGCTTTTATAAGTAATGTTGACGGAGTGAAGGCGGAGCAGCTGATTTCAGGAGACTTTCAGGTGCTGCGGGATGGTATGCCATTGAACGGGGATGCCACAAGATCAGCAAGAACGGCTGTCGGAGCTTCGCAGGATAAATCAAAAATTATCTATTGTGTGGTCGAAGGTGCTATAGCCGACGTTTCTGTAGGCGCTTCGCGTACCGATCTGGCCGATATTATGAAACTGGCAGGAGCTTATAATGCAGTAAACTTTAACGGAGGAAGTTACAGCACCATGTATGCGAAAGGTGCGGGATATAACAATACCGGATTGATGAATCTCCCGGACAATACCACCACGGCTCCCAATGCCGGCAATGGCCTGTTCGCGGTATCCAATGCACCTGCTGATGCGGCGGTGGTGAAACTGGTTGCCGATCTGTACTCCGTACGCGTAAAACCAAATGGCACAGTTACCCCCCGGTTCTACGGACTGAATCAATACGGACATATCGTTGCGTCCGATATCAGCGGCGTAACGCTAACAGAAGCGAATGGTTCGGGAACCATTGCCGGAACGACCTTTACAGCTGGAACCAGTGCAGGGTACACGGAACTTCATGCAACGTACCACGGACTCAGCACTGTTATTAAAGTGGCCATTGTTGAATAACCGCGGCATGTGATGCGTTGAAAAATGCGAGATATTGAGCCGTACAACATCAATCCGTTTTTCAGCGCCCCCATGTTTTTGTAGTCAGCATTTCATAAATGCGTGAACCGGCGCCTGAGGTACCAAGCAATTCAAAGAACAACTTTCGCGCATCTTTGTGCTTTCGCGACTTTGGGGCTTACGCCCATCACCACAACAATTAGTGGCCGGATCAGTTGATGCGTTTGCCCTGAATGCATCACTTAAAATGGACTACTCTTCCGCTTTCTGCCGTATCTTTGAGCGTTATGCGGAGATTTTTACAAAAAAGCGGTTGCTTGCTGGGTGGCGGTTTGCTGATTTTCGGGCTTGCGAATTTTGGAAAACAGCCTTCCCTCAAACCGTTTCATGTCAACGGGTTTGCCCAGGGAACTACTTACCATATCACCTATTATGCGACAGACAGCAGCCTGACAAGGGAGCAGGCAGACAGCATCTTTCATTCACTGGACAGTTCGTTGTCGGTTTATAAACCGTACTCACTGATTACCCGGTTTAACCAGGAACAAAGAGGACTGGTCCCGGATCTGCATTTAAAGAAAGTGGTGCTGAAGGCGCAGGAGGTGTCGGCCACCTCCGGAGGGATCTTTGATATTACCGTGATGCCGCTGGTAAAACTTTGGGGATTTGGCCCTGCGGGCAGAACGAAGCCGGAGCCGCGGGCGGAAGAGGTAAAGGAAGTGCTGAAATACGTAGGATATAAAAAACTTTATTTTCAAGGCGACAGCCTGCTGAAAAAAGATCCGCGGCTGACAATTGATGTCAATGGCATCGCGCAAGGCTATACGGTGGATGTGATCGCCGGTTTTCTGGATGCAAGGGGCGTTGAAAATTACCTTGTTGAGGTAGGTGGCGAGATCCGCGTAAAAGGCAGGAAGCAGCCTTCGGGAGAGGTAATGAAAATAGGCGTGGAAAGCCCGTCGGAAAAAGAAAATGAAGAAACTCCTGTGCTGATAAAAACAGTTTTTGTAAAAGAAGGGGCGGTTACCACCTCCGGTAAATACCGTAATTTTTACCAGAGCGGTAATAAAAAAATATCACATCTTATTGACCCGCGTACCGGTTATACGCTGAATAACGAAATGATCAGTGTAACCGTGTGGGCAAAAGATGGCATCACAGCGGATGCCTATGACAACGTGTTTATGGGGCTGCCGCTAAAAAGAGCATTTGATTTTTTAGAAAAACACCAAGGACTGGAATGTTATTTCATTTATTTAAAAAAGGACGGAACAGTGGCAGATACAGCGTCCGCCGGATTTGAGGCGATGCAGAACAGAAACTGATTATTTTTGATGCTGTTGTCTTCCTTATTTTTTATATTAGCATTTTAACCATCCCTAATAATACGACCAATATGACGAAACGGATCCTGGCGATTTTTGCCGCATTCCTTTTTCTTTCCGCTACTGCACAGGAAACGGTTACGGCTCCTGCACTGATACCGGAACCGGTTTCCCTGACGGTAAAGCAGGGTGTTTTTGTGTTACCACAGTATGTAACCATCGGTATTCCTGAGAAAGCAGCGCTCGGATCCACTGTTTCGTTGCTGAAGGATAAAATAGCCAACACGGGTGCTACTGTTCAGGAGCAGCGGGGCAGCTCGGGTGCTGTGCTGAACCTGGTACTTAATAAAAGAACAGAGAGCCGGCTGGGCGATGAAGGATATGCTTTATCTGTTACACCGGAGAAAGTAGTCATCAGTGCCAACAAACCTGCCGGCCTGTTTTATGGCGTGCAAACCTTTCTGCAATTATTGCCTCCGGAAATCGAGAGCGTGGAACAGGTTCATGATGTCCGCATCCAGGCACCTGCGGTTGAGATCATCGACTATCCGAAAGTAGGATGGCGGGGATTGATGCTGGATGTGTCACGGCATTTTTTTACAGTAGCGGAAGTAAAAAAGTATATCGACAACATGTCCCGGTTTAAATACAACATGTTTCATTTTCATCTTACAGATGATGAAGGCTGGCGCTTGCAGATAAAGAGCCTGCCCAGGCTGACGGAGGTGGGCGCATGGCGCGTGAATAAGGTAGGGGCATTCAATACCTTTACGCCTCCCACACCCGATGAGCCTAAAACATACGGAGGCTATTACACACATGAGGATATCCGGGACCTGGTGCAATATGCAAAAGAGCGTTTTATAAACATTGTGCCGGAGATCGATGTTCCGGGGCACAGTCTGGCAGCGATCGCTTCCTATCCGGAGCTTTCGTGTACCGAAGGGGCCGACAAATACCAGGTGCGGTCCGGCGAACCCATAATGGACTGGTCGCACGGCGCACCGCCCATAGCGCTGATTGATAATACCCTTTGTCCGGCCAATGAAAAAGTGTATGGGTTTATGGATAAGGTAATGACGGAAGTGGCGCAGCTTTTCCCCTTCCCGTACATTCATGTGGGCGGAGATGAGGCTCCGCATAATTTCTGGGAGAAAAGTGCCCAGGTGCAGGCTTTGATGAAACGGGAAAAATTAAAGACCATCCCGCAGGTACAGGCATACTTTGAAAAGCGTCTTGAAAAGATCGTTAAGTCCAAAGGGAAAAAAATGATGGGCTGGGATGAGATCCTGGAAGGAGGTATTTCTCCCACTGCCGCACTGATGAGCTGGCGCGGAGAGCAGTATGGTATCGAAGCTTCAAAATCGAAACATTATGTGGTAATGAGCCCCACCCAATATGCTTATATCGATTATATGCAGGGCGATGTAAGCACTGAAGTACCTATTTATGCATCGTTGCGCCTGTCGCAGACCTACAAATTCAATCCCATACCTGAAGGAGCCAATGCTAAATACATCCTGGGCGGGCAGGCCAACTTATGGACCGAGAATGTATATACCATGCGCCAGGCGGAATACATGACCTGGCCCCGCGGACTGGCGATCGCAGAATCTGTTTGGTCGCCCCTTGCGAAAAAAGACTGGAAAAAATTTGCTGCCAAGACCGAATCCTTCTTCAAACGGTTTGATGCTGCGGAGATCAAATATTCCCCGGCGATCTATGACCCTGCTGTTACTGTTACCAAAAAGGGCACCGATTATTTTGTAACACTGACCCCGGAAATAGACGGACTGGATCTCTATACCAGCTTTGATAATTCGGCACCGGACCGTTTTTATCCGAAATACAACGAGCCCCTGGAGATCCCCAAAGATGCCCAGCAGCTCCGTATTATAAGCTATAAGGGGAAGCAGGAAGTGGGACGGCAAATGTCGATCAAGGTGGAAGATCTGAAGAAACGCGCAAAATAATATACGTGCAGCTGTTCCGCAACAATGCCGGTAGCATACGACTGGTTCCCGGATGGGGCCGCACCGCATTCCCGCACACCGGGAAAATAAGCGGACCGGTCGTGTTTACGGTACTCGCTTTCTTTATATTACTTTGCGCCTGTTCTCCCGGAAGGGTTACAAAAGCAGATCACCGGAAAGATGTGCTGCTGATCACCAGCTATGGAAACATGCAGCTGCGGCTGAGTGACCAGACACCCCGTCACCGGGATAACTTTATAAAGCTTGTGAAAACAGGTTATTACAAAGGCGTTTTGTTTCATCGTGTGATACGCGGTTTTATGATTCAGTCCGGGGATCCCGACAGCCGGAATGCTCCGGGTGGATTGCCACTGGGCGAGGGCGGTCCGGATTATATGATACCCGCAGAGTTTGATACCACACTTTTCCACAGGAAGGGCGCGCTGGCCGCAGCAAGGGAAGGCGATGATGTAAATCCGGAGAAAGCCAGCAGCGGCAGCCAGTTCTATATTGTACAGGGAAAAGTATGGACCAGCGGCGGACTGGATACACTGGAACAAAAACGGTTAAACGGCAGGAAGATACCGGCACTTTACCGCCAGGTTTACACAACAGCAGGAGGAACCCCGCATCTGGACCAGAATTACACGGTCTTTGGCCAGCTGATCAGGGGGTATGATGTACTGGATAAAATAGCTGCGGTGGCTACCAGCAAAGGAAAGGACAGGGATCGTCCGATCCGGAATGTGAAGATAATCAGGGCTAAAATGGTGAAACGATCACAGCCTTAAGGCCCCGGCGCTGTTCAGGACTGCTCGGTCGGGTTGCCATCATATTCCTCCTCGTTTTCTTCGGCTTCTTTTTTGGTGTTTCTTACAATGCCGTCCTTATGATGAGGCGGTGCATAGATGGTATACATCTTGAGCTCCGTGCTGCCGGTGTTGATCACGTTATGCCGGGAGCCAGCGGGGATCACAACAGCACTGCCATCGCTTACAGTGTACTCGGTGTCGTCGATGAGGCAGCGGCCGGAACCTTCCTCAAAACGGAAGAACTGATCATTTTCCGGATGCACCTCAGCACCGATCTCTTCACCAGGTTGCAGGGTCATCAGCACAAGCTGCAGCTGCCTGCCGGTGTACAAGACTTTTCTGAAGGCGGCATTGGCCCTTGTGTCATTTTCGATATTCGTGTGAAATCCTTTCATATCGCGTGTTTTAGATTAGAGCTCTTCTTCGCGCTCCAGCATTAAAATGGCGCCTTGCGGAACGATAAAATACCTTTCACCTTCGTACATTACCTCTGTGGCACCACTCACAAGAAAAATTGCAAGATCACCTTCGCGTGCCTGGAGGGGTACATACTTCACCTGGTCTTCTTCCGATTTCCAGGGCTCCTCTTCTACAGGGACGGGAATGGCATACCCCGGACCAGCCTTGATAACATATCCCTGCTGCACTTTCTCTTTTTCCTGAACACCGGGTGGCAGGTACAATCCGCTTTCTGTACGTTCATTCCCCTTTATGGGCTGGATGAGCAGGCGGTCGCCTATTACGATTAATTTTCTGAAACGGTTATCAGCGGTTATCCTCATATTGCTACATGAATTGAAGATAAAGATAACCAATAAAATGAAGTAAAAAAAGGGGGATTACAGGTCAACTACTTTTTTACGGGCGCTGTCGTTTGGTGCTGTCCGCAGGGGTGCTGTGGGTAGCGCATTTGCTTTTGCAGCCACAGCGGCACTATCGGTAATTTTATGATACTGCTGTTCGGCTTTTTGTTGTGCTACCGCTTTATTATACTGGTCGGCACTGGCGAACAGGGCATTCATTCCTGCCTTCAGCTGGTCTGTAGTTTTATCCCAGTCGATGTCCTCGTAAGAGCTGCGGAGCATATTGGCATTTTCTTCCCAGTTGATCCGGTCTACCAACGCGCTTAATTTATTCTTCAATGCTTTTTTCTGTTCTTCAGTAACGGTTTCAGCAAGACTGTTCTCCAGCTGCTTCCAGCTGAGTGCTGTCACCAGTTTTTTGAACGCATCGATAGAACGCCGGATCTTTTCCTCCGCCGCATTATCCAATACCGGAATAACGATCGTCGGATGGTCGGCGAACAACATCATTGACGATGGTGCAGGAGCGGCATCAACTTTGGCAGAAGGTGAAGGCGCTGCCGGAGGTGCCGGTGGTTTGATTTTACCATTGGCATCTTCGCAGATCTTCAGGTAAACGATATCGTCACCCTGTTTACTATCCGGTTTTTCGATGGCCGGGATGGGAGTGATCTCATATTTCAGTTGTTCACTGTCGGTCTCCCGAGCTGCGGCAAATACCGGACGTGGAACACCAGGTTCATTGATGGCGGTTGCATAGCTGAAACTTCCGGATGCGGCCTCAGGCAGCGGTGCCGTACGATGGGTAAGACAAACCCCCAGCGAAAGCAGCAGGGCCCCGGCGAGCATGCCGATCTTTTTAAAAGACAGGGCATTTTTAACAGGGGCTCCCATAATTGCCTGTACCCGGTTGCCCAGCTGGCTTTCCTTTCCCAATGCCTGAAGGGCAAAGCCATTTCCGGGCAGCTGGTTTTTGGCCAGCTGCAGCAGGGTGGACGCGTACATGTATTGTCCGTATTCAAAGCGCAATACCCACCGGTCTGCAGACTTTTCCCGGTCGAGCTCCTGGGCCTTTACGAGCAGCCGCGCAAACGGATTGAAATAAAGAAGTGTCAGGATGATCTGTGTGATAAGATTGATCAGGTAATCATTGCGTTTAATATGTGCCAGCTCGTGTAAAATAATCGCTTCCAGCTGCTGGGGCGTGAGCTGGTTTACAATAGCTGCCGGCAGCAGGATCACGGGTTTTAAAAAGCCGATGGTCAGGGGGGAGGCCACCAGCGCCGAAGTAAATAACCGCACTTTTCTTTTGATATTCAGATAGCCCGCAGCATCCAGCATAAAAAGTTTCAGCGCGCCGGGAACCCTTCCGGTATCGCTGTTGCGAAGCTGCCGGAGTTGTAATGAGCTCCGGATAATATTGCGCAGCGGAAAAAGGAACAGCACCAGGTAGAGCATGGCCCCATAATTTAACAGGGGTTGTATCCATTCCCGGTTCAGCATCCATTTTAAAACACTGCTTTCGGATTGGGGAGTACTCAGCGACAGCACAAACGTGATAATGAACAGTACAAACCCGGCCAACAGGCCCGCGAACCGGATCATTCCATTGGTGGCGTCAGAGGAAGGGCGGAGAAAAGTGTACAGGGTTATCAGCAGCCAGATAATTCCCAGCTGCCACACGCTGCTGAACAACGCGTTTCCCAAAGCAGTAAATAAATGGTATAATTCTCCTTGCATGATTTAGTCTTTCTGTTTGAGTTGGTCGATCATCAGCTGGATTTCATTCAATTCTTCAGGTGTCACCTTTCCGTTACCCAGCGCCTGCATCACCAGCTGTGATGAAGAGCCGCCAAACAGGTTGCTCACAAACTTGTTGAGCATATACTGCTGTGTCACTTCTTTATTAACAGCCGCCTTATAGATATGGGTCCGGAAGGAGTCGTTCCGTTTCACCAGGCCTTTCTCATTCATGATCTGCATCAGCTTAAGCGTGGTGGTATACCCCACATCTTTAAAGGTAAGCAGGCTTTCGTGCACTTCCCTTACTGTTGCATTTCCTTTTTCCCAAAGTACCTGCAAAATTTCCAATTCACTTTCCGTAGGCTTTATTGACTTATTCTCAAGCATATAACATCCGATTTACAGGCAATTTACGATTTTTTTCGTATGAAACTCCTCCTCGAATCGATTTTAACAATTTCTTGAACCGCCAGCCGGTTTCTTTTTACAATGGATTTCATTTGTTCCACCGGTATTGGATATCTTTGCGGCGCAATGGCCCGTTTTACCCCCCATAGCTGCCAGGCATGCACCATGCATCAGCACTCCTTTTTTTCCAGACTGAAAGAGGAGGAGCTGACCGACCTGGAAAAGAATAAAACCTGCAGTTTCGCAAAAAAAGGGCAGGTGATCTTTGCCGAAAGTGGTACGCCCCGTGGTTTATTTTGTATCGGCCGGGGCAAGATAAAACTGAGCGCAACCGGGTTGGATGGAAAAGAACAGATCCTCCGGCTTGCAAATACCGGTGATATCATAGGGTACCGCTCACTGCTTTCCAATGACCGTTATCATTGTACCGCCACTGCGCTGGAGGATGTGGAATATTGCTATATTGAAAAAGAGTGTTTTTTACATTTTGTACATTCCAATCCTGATTTTTGCAGCGCCGTATTTCAAAAGATCAGTGCGGACCTGCGAAATGCTGAAGAACTTATTGTTTCAATGTCGCAGAAGAATGTCCGGGAGCGGATGGCTGAAGCACTGCTTTTTCTCAAAGCGACCTATGGACTGGAAAGTGATGGCACCACATTAAACATACAATTATCCCGGACCGAGCTGGCGGACTATGTAGGTACCTCTACCGAAAGTGCGATCCGGATCCTTTCTGAATTCAATCACGATAAACTGATCTGCCTCAGCGGTAAAAAAATAAAACTGCTGAATGAAGAAAAGCTGACCCGTACCGCCAATCTGCAGTTGTAATACCGCGTTGATATGATAAAGATCATTCCTGTGCCTGATGACGCGCATGCCCCGGAAGCGGCCGTGTAGTGACCTTTGCCGGTGAATAAGGAAAACAGCACCGGAAATGATCGAAACAAAAACAACCTGTTATCATTGCGGGGACCCCTGTCCGGATACACAACAAACAATAGAAGACAAGAGCTTCTGCTGCCCGGGCTGTAAAATGGTTTATGAGATATTGAATCAGCACCAGCTGTGTACCTATTATGAGCTGAACCGGCATCCGGGGCAGCCGCAGGCATGTCGTGCGGGAAAGGAGCGGTTTGCATTTTTGGATAAAACAGAAATGATTGAAGCGATGGTCTCTTTTTCGGACGGAAAACAGACCCACCTTACCTTATCCGTGCCTCAGATGCATTGCAGCAGCTGTTTATGGCTGCTGGAAAACCTGCACCAGCTGCAAGATGGGGTGCTGTCTGCACGGGTGAATTTTCCGGCAAAAGAAGTATCCGTGGTATTTGATCCATCACAGGTTTCCCTGAGGCAGATCGTGGAAACGCTTACCGATATCGGCTATGAACCCTACCTCTCGCCGGAAGGCAGCAGCAGGCCGCAGCGACAGCCGTCCGGTCGTATCATGCAAATGAGCATCGCCGGATTTTGTTTTGCCAATATCATGATGCTGAGTCTCCCCGAGTATTTTTCAGTAGCAGGATTCCTCCACGATCAGGTAGGAACAGCGTTCCGGTATATCGGATTGCTGCTGGCACTTCCCGTGTTCTTTTATAGTGCACGTGAGTTTTTTGTCAATGCCTGGCAAGGCATCCGGAACAGGCGTCTGACGATCGATACTTCTATTGTCCTGGCCATCCTGCTCACATTTTTACGAAGTTTATACAACCTGTTTTTCCTGAATGGCAACACCTATTTCGATAGCATGAGCGGGATCGTTTTCTTTATGCTTATTGGCCGGTGGGCACAGGATAAGAGTCAGCAGTTCCTGGTGTTTGACAGGGATTACCGTTCCTTTTTTCCGGTTGCAGTGAACGTAAAACACGCGGATGGTATGGACTCCGTACTGATCAGCGCGCTGAAGGAAAAAGATATTATTGAGGTCTATGACCAGGAGATCATACCGGCGGATTCCCTTCTCATAAAAGGAAAGGCCCTGATCGATTACAGTTTTGTAACGGGTGAGAGCCTGCCCCGGCCTGTTGACCCGGGGGCGCTTATTTATGCGGGGGGAAAACAGATCGGGGAGCGCCTGGAACTTATGGTAATGAAAAGGTCGGACCAGGGCTATCTTACCCATCTCTGGAACCGGGATGAAACAGAAGAACGGGAGGGGGAGCACCGTTTTTTATACAGGGCGGCCAATGGATTTACATTATGCGTGCTGCTGCTTACCCTGGCCGGAGCGCTGTTCTGGCTGCTGAAGGGCGAAACCGTATTGATGTGGAATACGCTTACAACAACACTGATCGTGGCCTGTCCCTGTGCCCTGCTGCTGGCGGCCACATTTACCAACGGCAATGTGATCCGTATCCTGAAACGGTCAGGATTGTTCCTGAAGAATGCTGCCGTTATCGATAAGATGGCGGCAGTAGACCATGTGGTACTGGACAAGACGGGAACCATCACCCTGAATAAGAACTTTAAGGTGATTTACCAGGGCAGCAGTCTGAATGCCGGTGAAAAACTGCTGATGGCTTCGCTGCTGAAACACTCAACACACCCGCTGAGCAGGGCAGTTCTTGCTGAAACAGATGTGGAGGGATCCATTGCTGTGGACAGCTTTAAGAATCTGCCGGGGCTGGGGATCGAAGGATGGCTGGATGATCATCATGTAAAGATCGGCAGTTACCTGTTTGTTGGTGCAGCGGGAACACAAACGGGTACGGAAAATGCGCGTGTATATATAAAGATCGATCATAGCATCCCCGGATTTTATGAGCTGGAGAACAGGTACAGGAGCGGGTTCCGGTCATTTGCAAAACGGATCCAGAAGGATAAGCTCCTGTCCGTCCTCAGCGGTGACAACAATGCAAGCTATCACCGCCTGCGGGAAATAACAGGACCTTCGGCCGTATTGTGTTTCGATCAGTCGCCGGAGGACAAATACCGGTATATAAAAATGCTGCAGGAAGAACGGCAGCAAAAAGTACTGATGGCCGGAGACGGATTAAACGACGGTGCTGCACTCCGCCGGGCAGATATGGGCATAGCGGTGATGGAAGGCGGAAACAGCTTTACCCCGGCCTCCGATGCCATCATCCGGGCACCGGCGCTTACACAGCTGGATGCCCTGCTCCGGTTTGCCGCTAAAGCGGGAATGGTGATCCGGATCAGTTTTATGTATTCCGTTATCTATAATGTCATCGGGCTGTTCTTTGCCCTTCAGGGAAAGCTGACACCCGTAGTGGCCGCCATTCTTATGCCGGCAAGCTCTGTAAGTATCATCCTGCTCACATTTTTTATGACGGAATGGTATGGACGAAAACTAAAACGGCAGGATACTGATTAATATCATGTAATGACCTGCGCCGGATCAACGTTCACCAGCACCGTTGATCAGATCTTTACAGCGTTAATGAACATTCTTATTATCACAGCGGTCATCAGTCTTTTTATAGCGGCCCTTTTCCTGGTCGCGCTGATCTGGAGTATAAAGGACGGACAGTTTGATGATGCGTATGCGCCACCCAACCGGATCTTGTTCGACGAAAAAAACAATCAACATAATAAATAACCAAAATGTATGGAAGTTCAGAAGTTTAGTTATGATAACCGGATCCCCCGGTTGTTTGCCGTCGCAACGATCAGCTGGGGGGTGATCGGAATGCTGATGGGCGTACTGGCTGCATTTCAGCTAGCTTTCCCGGTGATGAATTTTAATATGGAGTATACGACATTCGGAAGAGTGCGGCCGGTACATACCAATGCGGTGATTTTCGCTTTTGTGGGGAACGCTATTTTTACTGCTGTGTATTATTCCATGCCGCGGTTGCTGAAAACGCCCATGTGGAGCAACGCGCTCAGCCGCATCCATTTCTGGGGATGGCAGCTGATCATTGTGGCAGCGGCGGTATCACTGCTGATGGGATACACCACCAGTAAGGAATATGCGGAGCTGGAGTGGCAGCTGGATATTGCCATTACGGTGATCTGGGTGATGTTCGGGATCAATATGATGGGTACCATTCTTACACGCCGGGAGCGCCATTTGTATGTGGCTATCTGGTTCTACCTGGCATCCTGGGTTACGGTAGCGATGCTGCATATCGTTAATTCATTTGAGCTGCCCGTTTCGTTTTTTAAAAGTTATTCCTGGTATGCGGGGGTACAGGATGCCCTGGTGCAGTGGTGGTACGGGCATAATGCCGTTGCCTTTTTTCTGACCACTCCGTTTCTGGGCATGATGTATTATTTTCTTCCCAAAGCTGCTAACCGCCCGATTTATTCCTACCGGCTGAGCATTATCCATTTCTGGAGCCTGATCTTTATTTATATCTGGGCCGGCCCGCACCATTTATTGTATACGGCCCTTCCGGAATGGGCACAGTCATTGGGTACGGCGCTTTCTTTGATGCTGCTCCTGCCCAGCTGGGGAGGAATGCTGAACGGTTTGTTTACGCTGAGAGGCGCCTGGGATAAAGTGCGGGAAGACCCGGTGCTGAAATTTATGGTAGTGGCGGTGATCTGTTACGGGATGGCCACGTTTGAAGGACCCATGCTTTCCCTGAAGAATGTAAATGCGATCTCCCATTACAGCGACTGGACGGTAGCACATGTACACATCGGTGCCCTGGGCTGGAACGGCTTCCTGACATTCGGGATGATGTACTGGCTGATCCCGAAACTGTTCAATACAAAACTTTACTCCACCCGGCTGGCCGGTACGCATTTCCTGATCGGAACTTTTGGCATCGTTCTGTATGCCATACCCATGTACTGGGCTGCTTTCAGAACTTATTTTATGATGACCGCCTTTACCCCGGAAGGGCAGCTGCAGTACCAGTTTATCGATGTGGTGCAATCAATGGTGCCTTTCTATGCATTACGGGCGATCGGAGGATCGGTATACCTGATCGGTGTATTGCTGATGGTGTATAACCTCATTAAAACGGCCAGACAGGGGCGCTTTGTAAAAAGCGAGGAAACCAGCGCTCCTCCGCTCACCAAACGGTATAGGGCACCCGCTGCCGCACACTGGCATTCCCGGATCGAACGGAAACCGGTAATGCTGCTCGTGCTGAGTTTTATCGTGGTGGCCATCGGCGGATTAATAGAAATGGTGCCCACCTTCCTCGTTAAGGAAAATGTGCCGACGATCTCCAGCGTAAAACCCTACACACCACTGGAATTGCAGGGACGGGATGTCTATATCCAGGAAGGGTGTAACAACTGTCATACACAGATGATCCGGCCGTTCCGGTACGAAGTGGCCCGGTACGGAGAATATTCAAAAGCCGGAGAATCGGTTTATGATCATCCACATCTATGGGGCAGTAAGCGCACCGGACCAGACCTGGCACGGGTAGGCGGAAAATATCCCGACAGCTGGCATTTCAATCATATGCTGGAGCCGGCTTCCATGGCTCCCGGATCCGTGATGCCTCCCTATCCCTGGCTGTTTGAGAAGCCGATCGATATTGGTACTACCAACTCAAAGATCCATGCGATGCGCAAACTGGGTGTTCCTTACCCGGAAGGGTATGAGGCTAACGCAGTAAATGACCTGAAGCAACAGGCTGCCGAGATCACCGCCCGGCTGAAAAAAGAAAAGATCAGTATCGGCAGCGATAAACAGGTTGTGGCACTGATCGCTTACCTGCAGCGGTTGGGAAAAGATATTAAAGGAGAACAAAAAACCGAATAATTTTTTGCTATGAAGTTTATCAACTACCTGGAAAAAATAAGCGGGGTAAGCATTTATCCCGTTGTATCGCTGATACTGTTTACCTCGATGTTTGTAATAGTGGTGCTGTATGCAATGAAGACCAGCAAGGAACGCATCAGTGAAATGGAAAAGTTACCCCTGGATGAAAATTAATAACGCCGCAATGAAAGAGATAAAACAGATCAAAAAAAAGATGGCCCTCGTTATACCGGGTGCCGGGAGCTCCCTTTTAGCAGGTGCCCGGGAACAGGCGGCACAAACACCACGCCTGGTGCTGGATGTAAATACGGTACTGATCGTAGTGATCGTTTTTTTACTGCTGATCATCGGTATGTTGGGTTTTACATTACGGGCGTCCATGGATGTATATAAAGAACGGAAAAAGGAAAAGGAACGCACCGGGAATAATTTAAAGTCGCTGCTTTTACTGCTGGCGGTGCTGGGTGGCATGCGGGCCTTTGCACAGGAAGATGCAATGCCTGCGATCCCGCATCCTTTTACAGAGGCTCACATCCTGCGTTATATCCTGCTGGGGGTGACCGGGCTGGAGCTGCTGGTGATCTTTGCATTTATCTACTGGATCCGGTTTTTTACGGGCATTGAGGAGTTGCGGCGGAACAGGACGGCAGTGCGTAAGGAGAAACATAAGGGACTGCGTACCTGGTGGAGCCGGGCGAATAAATTTAAGCCGGTTGAAGAAGAGGCGCAGCTGGATGTGGGCCACAGCTATGATGGCATCCGGGAGCTGGACAATGCAACCCCTCCGTGGTTTACCATCGCCTTTCTCGCATCGATTGTATTCGGTATCGGTTACCTGTGGCGGTATCATGTGCTTCATGCAGCACCCAACCAGTATCAGGAATATGAGATCGCCGTAACAAAGGGCAATCTGAAAGTAGCGGCCTACCTTAAATCAAAAGGCGATGCCGTAAATGAAAACAATGTGGTAATGGCCGATGCGGCCGGTATCGAGGCGGGGAAACAGCTGTTTGTAAATAATTGCA
Source organism: Niabella beijingensis (assembly GCF_020034665.1). Classification (NCBI taxonomy): domain Bacteria; kingdom Pseudomonadati; phylum Bacteroidota; class Chitinophagia; order Chitinophagales; family Chitinophagaceae; genus Niabella; species Niabella beijingensis. The sequence continues at coordinate 765,419 of NZ_JAIQDI010000002.1, forward strand.
CGGCCTGTCATGGCACCGCCGGCCAGGGGGGCGTTGGGCCCAACCTTACCGATGATTACTGGTTGCACGGAGGTGCTATCGGTGATGTATTTAAGACCATTAAACTGGGGGTGGTGGAAAAGGGGATGATGAGCTGGAAGGATGTTTTTTCCGCCACACAGATAGCGGAGATCGCCAGTTATATAAAGTCGATCCATGGCACCAATCCGGCCGGGGCCAAAGAACCGCAGGGCGAATTATATAAAGAAGTGCCGGCAACAGCAGACAGTTCGGCGGTAAAGCAACCGCCTGTCGCAGCTGATGCCCAACAGTAACAGATCATGTAAAACAACGAAGATGGAAACAGGTATTGTTGGTCCGCAGAAAGTGAGTAATGATTTCCGGGACCGGCACAGCAATGTAAATGAAAAGGGAAAGCGCAACTGGGTATATGCGCTTCAGCCGGAAGGGCGCCTGTACCGCTGCCGGAAATGGTTGTCTGCGGCTTACCTGGTTTTGTTTTTTGCCCTGCCCTTTATTAAACTGAATGGCATGCCGGCAGTGGAACTGAATTTCCCCGAGGCGCGTTTTATCCTGTTTGGGAAAATATTCTGGCCGGATGATTTTTTCATATTTGCCGTGGCTATGATCCTGGCCATTGTCTTTATTGCGTTGTTCACGGTGATATACGGACGCGTTTTCTGTGGCTGGGTCTGTCCGCAAACCGTATTTATGGAATTCGTTTTCCGCAGGATCGAATGGTGGATCGAGGGCTCACCATCGCAGCAGCGGAAACGGAATGCAGCGCCTCTGGGCCGTGCGGTAGTTTTCAGGAAGGCCGTCAAGCACAGTATCTTTTTGCTGGTATCATTCCTTATTGCACATACCTTTCTTTCCTATATCATTGGTGTGGAAAAAGTGTGGCAGCTGGTAAACGCCCCGGTTACAGAAAACCTTCCGCTCTTTGCCGGCCTTCTCTTCTTTACCGGTCTCTTTTATTTTGTTTTTGCATTTGTACGGGATATCGTTTGTACCACGGTTTGCCCTTACGGGCGGCTTCAGGGGGTATTGTTTGACAAAGACACCATGCAGGTATCCTATGATTATAATCGCGGAGAGCCCAGGGGGAAACTCAATAAAAAAGCAGCGGCCTCCGGCGGGGACTGTGTCGACTGTAAATTATGTGTGCATGTTTGCCCCACGGGTATTGATATCCGCAACGGGGTGCAAATGGAATGTGTGGGGTGTACGGCCTGCATCGATGCCTGCAACTCGGTAATGCTGAAGATCGGCCGGCAGGAAGGACTGATCCGCATGGCTTCGGAGCACCAGATCTCAAAAAAGCGTCCGTTCCGGTTCAACAGTAGGATGCGGTTCTATACTGCCGCATTGCTGGTGCTGACGGTGATCATGGCAATACTGGTCTTTTCCAGGAAGCCGATCGACACTTCCATCTCAAGGGTGAAAGGGCAATTGTATCAGGAGGTAGGAACGGATTCCTTGTCGAATCTTTTTCAGGCTAAGCTGATCAACAAAACACGGAAGGAGGTGTCCTTCCTGTTTAAAGTGGAAGGCGGAATGCCCGGAAGCGTGCGGATGGTGGATGTGCAGCACCCGTTTTTAAAACCGGAAAGCCTGACCCACAGCACTTTTTTTATTACCCTTCCGGCAGCAGCGGTCAAGGCGCGGTCAACCACGATTCTTATCGGAGTGTACGTAAACGGGAAAAGGATCAGTACTATAAAATCGAAATTTTTAGGACCTTTTATTTAACACATTATGAATTGGGGATACAGAATTATTATCGCGCTCGTACTTTTTCTTGCAGGCATGATCTTCATGGTGCAGCTGGCCATGCGGCAGACCAACGAAACCATTGATGCGGACTATTACAATAAGGAATTAAAATATCAGCAGGTGATCGACGGCAAAAAGCGCCTGGCGGCGTTGCAGGGGCAGGTACAGATCAGGGATTCTTCGGGAGGTATCTGGATTTATTTCCCCGAAGATGCGGTGCGGAAGCTGGATTCGGGGAAGATCGAGTTTTTACGGCTTTCCGGAAGTGCGGCAGATCGCAGCATTGTAATGGAACAGGGAGGAAAGCAACTGTATACTTTGCCCCGGACCCTGTTTGTGCCGGGATGGTATAAGGTACGGATGGCCTGGGAAGACAATGGGAATGCTTATTATCACGAACAATCTTTTAAAATACCATAAAGATGTGGGAAGCGCTACTTGCGGGGTGGGGCATCGGGATGGCCGGTAGTTTGCACTGCGTGGGCATGTGCGGACCATTGGCGCTGTCGCTGCCATTACAGGGCGGTACGCGTGCAGCCCGGTTACTTTCTATCCTGTTTTATAACCTGGGAAGAACAGTGACTTATTTTACCATGGGACTGGTGCTGGGCTGGGCGGGCCGCCGGCTGCTGTTTACGGGCTATCAGCAATTCTTTTCCATTGCGCTGGGAGTGCTGCTGTTAGTGCTGCTCCTTTGCAGCCGTTATCTGCCGCAGGTTACATTTTTCAGCGGAGTGCAGTTGTATATAAAACAGACGCTCGCCCGTTTCCTGATGCGTAAAAATCATACTGCAATGTTTTTGGTGATCGGTATGCTGAACGGACTGTTGCCTTGCGGGCTGGTATACATGGCTGTTACCACTGCCTTACTCTCCGGGGGGCCGGTACAGGCGGGGTTGCTGATGACGGCCTTCGGACTGGGGACCCTTCCTTTGATGGCGTTACTGATGCTTACCGGGCATCGGCTTTCCCTTCCCCTTAGAAGCCGTCTGAAAAAAGCGGTTCCTTTTTTTATTGCCGGGGTGGCCATCCTTATGGTATTGCGCGGTCTGAACCTGGGTGTCCCCTACATAAGCCCTGCATTTTCCGGAGAAACAGCAGGACTCGAAATAATGGAATGTCACCCGGCGAGATAGCCGTCAATGCTTTTGGGAAGTACTGTCGCCGACCATTTTTTCGAGTTCGCCGGCGAGCTTTTCGATCAGGCGTGCGGTGGATGTGGCGAGGCTTTCAATGTAGGGCTGGCTGGTCTTTGCCAGCTTGTCTGCTTTATTCTCTACAATGACCCTGATCTTTCCTGCCGCTTTTTCTGCTGCCGCGGCGGCTTTTGCCAGACTTTCTTCCAGCTCCTGCTGTGTCTTACTGCTGTCTGCAACAGCATTTGTTGCGCCAACCCTGTTTTTTTGTGCAGCAGAATCTGTCTGGGCCTGTAAAGCACCCGTGAAAAGAATACCTGTTGTCAGCAACAGGAGTACAAGATATTTTGAATATTTTTTCATGATACGGATTTCCTGAACAGGATAGACCCGAAAATAAAGGCAGAAGTTGCCTCCGGAAAATGAAAAAAAGGGGCGGGGTAAAAAGGGGGGTTACTATCTTTTTGAATACTAATCCAATAGCCGGATCAGGGCACCCAGTTCCGTATACCGGATTTTTTCATCAGTATTGTTAAAACATTCCCTGAAATCCATCAGTATCCTTTTGATCACTTCGCGGTTCGACTGGGGCCGCAACAATTCCGGGCCGCTTTCCACGGAGATCTTTGTGAGGTAGTGCTGAAGGTCTGTATGTGTAAAAACCTGTCCCAGAGAAGGCTCTATAAAAAAATCAACATCATGATTCCCCGTGGCATCGCCCAGGCCGGGTTTACAATACCCCAGCACAAACTGATGGGGGATCCGCATAAGGCGCACCGGTATGTCCAGCATTTCAACAAGTAACAGATAAAGCGAGCCGATGCCTGTCTGGTTGCCTTTTTTTGATTCCAGCACCTGCGGAAGCAGGTATTCGTTGGGACGGTCTGTATTGTTGGTATTGCCTTTAATGCCGATATAGTTATAGATGATGCTGTTAATGATATGCACCTGTTCCAGGGGCGTGAGGTAGTTGTTAATCTCCAGCCAGATGTTTCTGCGAAGCCGCTCCACATGGTGCAGCACTTTGGCGGCCTGCAATTCAGGATACAGGAATTTGGCGATCAGCAGCAATGCCGGCATCAGTTCATGATGGCCCGCTTCATCCCACTGTCTGAAGTCTGCCTCCAATCCTGAAAAGTACAGGCGGTGTATCAGTAATTCGATACGTTCCTGCACCTCCTTGTCTTCCGTTGTTTCCCAGAGATGTTCCAGGTTGGGGATCATCGGAAGCCCATAGGTGATGATGCGATTGCTGACCGCTTCGTAAATCTCGTTGTCAGGATCGTCAATCAGATTGAGCAATGCATTGACTTCTTTTCTATCATCCATTCGCTCAAAGATAATTACCTGTTTGCTTCAGGACAAAAAATTAAATCCACACCGGTGAATAACATGAAGCAGTAATCATGGGGCAATAAGCAGCAGGAAACATATGTTTCTGAAACAGTTTTTAAATTCCGGTAAAATGTTTAGTTTGCCACAAAAATGCCTCTGGATGGAGCAACGTAAAAAAGCAGTGCCGGTATCTTTTATTTTAAGGGCGATCGCATGGGTCCTGCTGAGTTTTTCATTTCCGCTCTTTGAGGACTTTTATAAAAAGCATGCATACCTGCAGCAACTGGCTTATGGTTTGAACACGTTTCTTACTGCCAGTGTGATCATTTCCATCGGACGTTTTACTATCGTTTCCTTTTACAACCGGCGTCATGCCTCGCAGAAAGTACGCGGCAATTTTGTTTTGGGTATCAATCGTCTGGCGGCAATATTGAATGCCATATTTGCGGTGATCGCATTGCTGATCGCGTTTGGCATCAATCCCCTGGAGTTTATTACCAGTATGACGATCGTGGCGATGGCGATCGCTGTTATTTTCAGGGAATACATCACCAATATGATCAGCGGACTGATCGTTATGTTCTCGGAGCAGTATTCCATCGGTGATCACATCCGCATTGGCGAGCATTCGGGCAAGATCATCGACATTACTTTTGCGAACATCGTCGTACTGAATGATGAAGAAGACATTGTACTGGTGCCCAATAATCTGGTGATTACTGCTACGGTGATTAATAAATCGGCACAGTTATCCAATAAGATCACTGTACGTTTTGAACTGCCGCTTGCTGAACGAATGAATGTGGAGGTATTGAGCAGCCGGCTTGCCCCATCGCTGAAAGAGATACAGGACCTGAGTCCCGGTGGCGAAGTTGTGATCCGGATCGCCGAAGTAGGAAAGGATTTTGTGAAATATAAGATCGATCTTTATGCGATTGATTCGAGTAACCGGCGTCATAAACGAATCGAAAGTGCCGTGCTGGATGCAGTGCTCAGACTGAATGACAGCGAATCGTTCCGTGCCTGAACCATCGGCGGAAGCCAACTTGAATCCCTCTTGTATTATTGAGAATTAAATAAAATGAAACGCTTATATCTTTTCCTGTTCTTATGGCTCGCTGCTTTTGCGGTGCGGGCACAGCAACGTCCCAATATCATTTTTGTATTGGCAGATGATCTCGGATATTCCGATCTGGGTTGTTACGGCAACCCGGTGATACAAACGCCGTTCCTGGATAAAATGGCCGCGGGTGGCTTGCTGGCTACCAATTATGTTGTTACCAGCCCGTCCTGTACCCCTTCACGTGCATCACTGCTGACGGGTCGCTATGCTTCGCGGTACAACCTTCCGGATCCCATCGCACCGGGATCCCGCCTGGGGTTGCCTGCAGATGAGGTGACCCTTGCCGAGATGCTTAAAAAGGCAGGGTACAACACGGGAATGGTAGGCAAGTGGCATCTCGGGGATCAGAAGGATTACAATAAGCCCAATGGCCAGGGATTTGATTCATTCTACGGGATCCTTTACAGTCATGATTACCGGGCGCCATATGTAAAAACGGATACCGTGATTAAATTATTCAGGAACACCCGGTCCGAACTGGAGCGCCCTGCGGATTCACTGCTGACAGGCCTGTACACAAAGGAAGCCATTCATTTTATAGAACAGCAGCAGCAGGGAAGGCCCTTCTTTTTATACCTGGCACATAACCTGCCGCATTTGCCGGTTGCCTTTGCGGCGGCGTCCGCTTCGCTAAAGGATAAGACGGGTGGCCCGCTTGGAAAAGTAATAGCGGAGGTGGATGAAGGACTGGCGGCTGTTTGGAAGACGCTGGAAAAAATGAATATGGCAGACAATACCATCTTTATTTTCTCAAGTGACAACGGGCCCTGGAGCGAATACCCCGCACGGATGGAAAAAGACGGGGTGACCCGTCGTTCCCATGCCGGCGCAGCCGGGATCTTCAGAGGCTCCAAAGCCCAATCGTATGAAGGCGGCGCGCGTGTTCCGTTTATCGTCTACTGGAAGAACAGGATCCCCGCCGGCTACCGGCTGCAGGATGCAATCAGCAATGTAGATGTACTGCCGACACTTGCCCGGTGGACGGGCGCTGCATTGCCGGAGGGCCGGGAGCTGGATGGCCAGGACATCAGCGGGCTGTTGCAGGAACAAACAGCTTCAGGACATTTTGAACATCGCCCGATATTTATTGTGAACCATGGTAGACCGGAAGCCGTGAAGCAGGGGCGTTGGAAGTACCGGGAAGCCCCGTCCTGGGAACATCCGGTTACCGGTCAAACCATTCCGGCGGTAAAGGAATTGTTCGACCTGGAAGAAGACCCCTCCGAGCGGGTGAATCTTATTGAAGTGCAGCAGGAAAAGGCTGCCGCGCTGAAAAAGATCTTCGACAGTTTTGCGGCCTATCCGGGAAACGGGAAATAGAAGCGGTCCTTGCCGTTTATGGAATGGAAATGGCCGGGAACAAAATAAATCTTATCTTCCGGTCTTGTTGAGCCGTGTGAATCGCTATTGGGTGGTGCCGGTTGTAAAAAAGCATTATTAAATCATAAATCAGTTTTATGCGTAAACGTTTTCTTGTTTTTGGAGTGAATTGTTTGCTGGCTGCGGCCTCCGTTTATGGCAGTCCGGTTTCCGGGAAACCATTATCCGCTGTGCAGGCCCATGTGGCAGATGCGAAAGACCTGATCGGCCGGTGGGATATTACGGTAGACGTAGACGGAAAACCTTCGCCGTCCTGGCTGGAAGTAAAACTTTCCGGCACCAGAACGCTGGTAGGGTATTTTGTCGGGATAACAGGAAGTGCCCGTCCGGTGGCCAAGGTTAATTTTGATAATGGTAAATTCAGCTTTACGATCCCGCCGCAATGGGAAGAGGGGGATCAGGATTTTGTGATCGAGGGAACATTGAATAACGGAGGGATCGAAGGCACAGTGGTTACCAGTGAAGGAAAAAAATACAACTGGAAAGGGGTAAAGGCGCCGCTTTTGAAAAGAACCGCAGCACCGGTTTGGGGTAAATCCATTAACCTGTTCAACGGAAAGGATCTGACCGGCTGGAAAGCTGTGGGAGCAGAGAATCAGTGGATAGTAAAGAGTGGTGTGCTGACGAGTCCGCATTCCGGTGCCAATCTGATCTCCGATCAGAAATTCACTGATTTCAAACTGCATGTGGAATTCCGCTATCATAAAGGCAGCAACAGTGGTGTTTACCTGAGAGGCCGCTATGAAACCCAGATAGAAGACAGTCCAAAAGACGCACATCCGTCCAGCGTGCTGTTCAGCGGGATCTACGGATTTTTAACGCCAAGCGAGATCAATGCAAAGGGGCCTGATCAATGGCAGAGCTATGATGTAACACTGATCGGAAGAATGGTTACAGTAGTAGTGAATGGTAAAACAGTGATCAGCAACCAGGAGATACCCGGCATAACCGGAGGAGCACTGGACAGTGATGAAGGTGCACCCGGACCTATTTATATCCAGGGCGATCACGGACCCATCGAGTTCAGGAAGATCGTGATCACTCCTGCGAATTAAACCTGTTATTTTTAAAAAAAAATTGCAAAGGGCCTTTAAAAGGGCCCTTTATTATTGTTCTGTATAGCATTGGCAGCAGCACCGGGCATTTCCCCCCGCTTGTTCTTTTGCGGCAATGCTTGGCCTGTTGCGCGGTGATACCAGTCGGGTGTAAGCTGCGCCGGTTCCGTGTCACCGGTTTCTTTCTGCCATTGTTTTAATTTATTCCGTAAGGAATCAATTTCCCGTTGGTATGCGGGGTTGCCGATCTCATTCTTTATCTGGAGCGGATCCCCTGCCATTACAAAGAACTCCTCCCGGGGACGTGGCTTTTGTAAGGCATCCTGCTGGAGCAGGGTCAGCTTGTCTGAATGTTGTTTAAGGGAGTAGGCGGAGGGGCTTTGATTGGCATCAATAGGACCGCCATTGTCGAACTGCGGGCGGGCGTTGTAGATGTAAAGAAAATCCTTCGTCCGTACCGACCGCTCATAGGCTTCATAGTCGTGCCAGTTGTGCTCACCGAAGATATAGCTCCTGAACGGACTTCCGGGCTGTTTGAGCAAGGGCAGGAAACTCGTTCCCTGTATGGAGGGCGCCGGTTGGATACCTGCAATCTCGAGCAGGGTGGGTGCAATGTCAATGCTGCTGATAAGGGCATCGCTGACGGCCCCCCGTTGAGCGTGGCCCGGCCAGTAAAGAAGGAAAGGCTCCTTTAGTCCCCTGTCCTGTAACCGGGTTTTGCTGCCCGGGAAAGGACGGCCGTTATCGGCGGTAAAAATGATGATGGTATTCTGTGCCAGTCCTTCCCGTTCCAGCGTTGCCCGGAGCTTGCCCAGGTACGCATCGATCCTTCCGATCTCATTATAGTAGGAAGCAAGGTCGCGGCGGGTGGCGCTGTCATCAATAAGTGTGGGTGGTACCCGGATGTCTTTCCGGGGATCATGGGTTATGGTAAATTCGGAGTCCGGCGACCATTCGCGGTGGGCATCAAAGGTGGCCAGCCAAAGGAAGAAGGGTTTGCCGGTCGACTTACAGGTGCTGATCATCTTCAGCCATTGTTGTTCGCCGCCGGAACCGTTGCGGCGTGCACCGCTGATAACACTGTCGTATGCGCGTGCGGTAGCGGGGCCTTCATGCCATTTGCCCAGCAGGGCCGTGTAGTATCCTGCGCTGCGCAATTGCTCCGGAAAATAGGTCAGGCCAGCCGGGAGTGGTGTATGCAATTCTGCCGCGCCTGTATTATGCGGGTATCTTCCGGTCAGGATGCTGGTCCGGCTGGGGCTGCAGGAGCTGGCGGTTACAAAGAAATTGTCAAAGCGCATACCATCGGCTGCCATCCGGTCGAGGTTCGGTGTCCTGATCTGTTTGTTGCCATAGCTTCCCAGGTCATCCCAGTTGATATCATCGCCGATGATAAAAATAATGTTGGGCGGTTGCAAAGCTGCCGGTTGTTGTGCCCCGATCCCTGTTTGAATAAAGAGGAGCGTTATTGATAAAAAGAAGACGTGCAGGGTGTGGATGTTCATGTGAAAGGCATTTCTTTATACCGGAATCTGAAACAGCTGCAGCATCTCTTCCCAGTTTTATTAATCCACTTTCATCTTTACATCCACCTTCTTTTTCCGTTTGCTGGTCTTCCATTTTGGTCCTTTCTTAATGATGGAGATGGCTTTTTGCGCTGTAGCTTCATCCGGTGCTTTTATGACCGTGAATTTTTCGGGTAACCCGTTTTCCACCGTGAACCGGAGGTGCAGGTCTTTTGTGGCATTGCTTCTGTTTACACCCATTTCCGTGTTCAGGTTGCTGTAAAAACTGTCCCATCCGCCCTGTGGATAAGGCGACTCCTTGTAGGGAAGGGTATCTACTTTATAACTGCTTACCGTACCGGTAAGCGCCTTTTTCTTCCGGGTACCGTAACCCACCACCACTACATCATTCACATGGTCGCCGGAAGGGCTGAGCTGTATACCGGCTACTTTACCAGCGAGCAGTTGCGTTATTTTTTTCTCGTACCCGACGGCTGCAAATTCTGCAGAACCTACAGAGTCCTTCGCCGGTAAGCGGAAGCTGCCATCGACATTAGAGAGTGTGGAGTAGTTGGCGGGTGTAGTGATGGTTACTCCCTGGATGGGAGCACCACTGGAATCAACCACTTTCCCGATAAAGTAGTTTTCAGTAGTGCGGGTCATCAAAAAGCCGTTGGCTTCTGGCGCAGCTTGTGTGGCAGGGAGGGTGGTTACACCCCGGATCATCAGCCGCTGTTTTTCTGTTTTTGGCCCGGGCATAACCTCTGCAGCCACTGGTGCAGCCGCAATTACAGTCTGCTGCTGGTCGCGGGCATCAGCGGTGACGGAAGAATCCAGGGCCAGTGTCATTTGTTCAGCAGGTACCTGTGGCTCCGCAACAACAGGAGCCGGAACACGGGCCGTGCCGGTCCTTACTTCTTTTTTATTCAGTACGGCGATATCCCTGTTATCCGGCGATAAAGAGGTGGGGGCAGTATCCCCGGCAGGCGGTACTGATTGGGTAGTAACGGAAGGCTGGGGTGTAAAGGCCACGGGGGCGAGCCCTTCCTGTTTACCCGGTTTCATAAAGAGCCAGGCGCTTACCGCCATTACGCCAATCACGGCTGCTGCCGCAAGTCCTCTCCACCATTTCGTGGCTGCCGGACGCAGCGGAACTACCGGAGCAGTTGCAGCAGGAGTGTTCTGTTGCCCGCTGACAAGGCTGCGGATCTCATTTAAATGTGTTGCTGCTACAGCCGGTCTTACATTGCGGTAACCGTCCAGCGCATCCGCAAGCATCGGGTCACTGAGCGCCGCTTTTTCCATCTCATGCATTTCCGCAGCGGACATGCTTCCGCTGTGATAACGCTGAATGTCTTCAACTGTATACTGATATGTAGGATCAGTTAGCATTTTTGTCCATACAATTTTTTAAATTTCTCCGGCCATTCTGGATAAGGCTGCGCACTTTGTTCCATTCCAGCCCGGTACTTTCCGCTATTTCATTGTAGCACCTGTTCTCATAGTAGAACAGCCGGATGGTCTTTTCCTGTTCATCCGGCAGTGCTTCCATACACTTTTCAAGCTTTTTGAAGGCTTCTTCTTTTTCGATGATATCATCCAGATGCGAAAAATCGCCCGATTGCACAACCTGGGTATCCAAATTTACCGTTATATTTTTTTTGGCAGCCCGGAGAATCATCAGGCAATGATTTTTGGCCAGTACATACACCCAGCTTTTAAAGTTCTGTACCTCATGGCGGGGCAGCTTTTCCCGCAGTTCATGATAGATATTCATCACTGCATCCCGCGCATTTTCAGCATCTTCCAGGTATTTCAGGCACACTCCATACAGCAGATCGCTGTATCTCAGGTATAAACGCGCCAGCGCTTCCTGGTCGTCGTTCCGCTTGAACTGATCCAGGAGCTCCGCATCGCTTATTTCAGCGGCAGCAGGTATGCCAACGATTTTACTCAACAGGTTCTATGATAAAGAATGACATCGTTTTATACCTGCAAGATAGATTTTTTTTGTACGTTTTCCGGCCAGATTTAGCTGTTAGGACGAGACTTCTTATTTTTAACAGGACTGTCAGCCGGAAGGGGTGAGGTGGGATTATTTTTATATGCTGAAAATGAGTTGTTTATGCCCTTTTTTCCTTTTTGGCAAAACTTTGGCATAATATTTACAAACAATTATACAGATGGCAACCGGTTGAAGGATTCCAACAGTTTAGCGTAGTTCTGATCTGATTATTATACCGACCATTTGTGATCTATCCTATAAAATTTTAAGAGTGCTCCTTTTCAGGGAGCGCTCTTGTTTTATAGGTATGATTGTTTTTTATTTGCAGGATGAAAATCTTAAGTCGCTCCCAATGGCTGGCCTTAATAGCTGCAATTGTGTTAACGATCGCCTGTTTTATGCCCTGGTCGCAGATTCCCTCCATGGGGCTTACATTGTCAGGAGTGGATACCACTGGTACCCGTTATGGCAAACCTGCCTATAATCATTTTATTGTAACCGGTGCGGTCCTGGTGCTTACATTTATCGCGCGTTTGTGGGCAAAGCGGCTGAATCTCTTGTTTGGTGTGCTGAACCTGGCCTGGGCGATCCGGAATTTTATTCTTTTTGGCCGCTGTGAGGCAGGCGACTGCCCGGAGCGGCAGCTGGGACTCTACCTTGTTTTGCTGGCTTCGATCATACTGATGCTTACCATCCTGTTTCCAAAAATGGAACTAAAGGAAGAAAACGCGGAAACCGATTCCTGAATTCAGATGAGCGCACCTATCCAGTAGGCACCGGCAGCGGCCAGGATACCGGCACCGGCGGTAAGAATAACCCCTCCCCATACAGGACGGCCGAATAACCGGTATTTTATAAAGCCGGCAATGATCAGCAGACCAGCCGGGACCAAGAAAAAGCTGTAGTGCGGAAGCACAAACCTGTTTGCGTTTGCCAGTACCAGTATACCACCTGCAATATATCCTGTAAAAATGGTGGCTGCATAGCCAAAGGGACGCAACGGCTCTACAGGCGCGGCATTTTGCTTCCAGTCGCTTTTCCATTCATCACTTTCCCGTTGCGCATCTTTTATGAGGTCTTCCTTTATATGGTCGGCCACATCCAGACCCCGGTACACGTTTAAAATGCGTTTATCATGCGTATGCGATAATTCTTCCCGCCGCGTAAAAAAACCGCCCACCGCCAGTAAGGTTGCTGTAAGGAGCGCGGCATACCCTGTATAATTCCAGACAAGATCAGCGGGTTTTCCCAGGCCGGAAAGAAAACAGAAGATGGTAAGCGGAATGATCATACCATCTATAAGCCCGATCAAAAAAGCGGAAAAATAAGTTGCTGCTGTTTTATTCATTCAGGCAATTTAATGAATTGCTGATAATACCGATACATTCGTCCAGTTGTTCCTTTGTGATGCAGAGCGGCGGGGCGAAACGGATCTTATCTCCATGTGTTGGTTTGGCCAGGAGGCCTTTCTCCTTCATGTCGAGGCAAAGTTTCCAGGCGGCATCGGGGTCTTTTGAAATGATCTCGATCGCGTTCAGCAAGCCTTTCCCACGCACCGTTCGGATCAGCGGGGAAGCTGTTTTAAGAAGGGCTTCGCGGAAATAAGCGCCCAGTTCCAGCGCATTTGCTGCCATGTCTTCATCAATGAGTACCTGCAGCGAAGCGATGGCCGTTACTGCTGCCAGCGGGTTCCCGCCATAAGTAGAGCCATGCTCCCCGGGTTTGATGGTAAGCATGATCTCATCATCGGCCAGCACGGCGCTTACGGGCATCATGCCCCCGCTGAGGGCCTTACCCAGCAGCACGATGTCGGGTCTCACATTTTCGGCATCGCAGGCCAGCAGATGACCGGTCCTGCAAAGCCCTGTCTGGATCTCATCGGCAATGAACAATACGTGAGCCGCTTCACAAAGCTGCTTGGCAGCAGCAAGGTATCCTTCATCCGGAACAATAACACCGGCTTCGCCCTGTATGGGTTCTACCAGGAAGCCCGCAATATTTTTCTGCTTCAATGCTTCTTTCAAAGCTGAAAGATCATTGTACGGGATCCTTAAGAAACCACCGGTGAACGGACCAAAATTTTTGGTAGACGACGGATCGCTGCTGAAGGAGATCACCGTAGTGGTTCTGCCATGAAAGTTCTGCTCGCATACAATGATGACCGCCTCATTTTCAGGAATACCTTTTACTTCATAAGCCCATTTCCTGCAAAGTTTGATGCCGGTTTCCACAGCTTCTACACCGGTATTCATGGGGAGTACCTTGTCGTATCCCAATAAATTGGTGATGTATTGTTCAAAATCACCCAGCTTGTCATTATAGAATGCACGGCTGGTGAGCGTAAGGCGCTGCGCCTGCTCTGTAAAGGCAGCAACGATGCGCGGATGGCAATGTCCCTGGTTTACGGCCGAGTAGCCGCTTAAGAAATCATAATACCTCTTTCCTTCAACATCCCATACAAAAACACCCTCCCCTTTTGATAGTACCACGGGAAGCGGATGATAATTGTGGGCACCATAAGCTTCTTCAAGCTCCATAAAATAGCTGGCTGTATTTTGGGCAATTGCAGACATAGACAGAAAATTAAAAAGTAAGAAATGAAAAGTGAAACGTAAGAGTGGTAAGATTAAAGTTATATCCGGGATAGGCCTGTTCAGGCACGACAGAAATGTCAGTGGTTCAACAGATCAAGATGCTGTCGCAAAAAAGAAATTTGTCGGATACCAGCTATAAGCATAGCCGCAAGATACAAAAAAACAATCAAACCGCCTCCGATAAAAGAGCGGACTATTTCAATGAAAGCGTCTTTATAAAATAATGTTCCGGAAAGGGGAGGGCCGCCGGGGCTTCCTGAAAGAGTGCAAAGACCGTGCTGCCGGTGCCTGTCATGGCGGCAAAGGCGGCACCCAGGGTTTTTAGCTGTTGTTTGATCGCACTGACTTCGGGGTATGCCTCAAAAACCACGGGCTCAAAATCGTTTGTAACAAGATCCTCCCATTCTGAAAGCGGGGTTGCCGGCAGCTCTTTCAATGAGCGTGCCGGAGGGGCGGGACGGACCCGGCTGAACGCCCATGGGGTGCTGATATGTTGTTTCGGGTTTACAATGACCATTGTATATGCAGAGAGGTCAAGTGATACAGGGCTTAGTTCCTCCCCGCGGCCGGTGGCATGGCAGGGCTGGTTGATAATAAAAAAAGGACAGTCGCTGCCCAGTTGCAGGGCATATTTTAGTAATTGTTTTTGCGATAATTGCAGGTCGAAGAACCGGTTCAATGCCAGCAGGGTGGTTGCTCCGTTGGCGCTTCCGGCACCAAGACCGGCACCTGCGGGTATGTTCTTTAAAAGATGGAATTGCACAGGGGGAAGATCCGGCCGCTCGTTCTTCAGCAATTGCCAGGCCTTTAAAACAATATTACTTTCAGGGTTGCCGGGGATGGGCAGCCCGTAAAGCGTGAGCGTCGTTTCTTTTCCGGAGGGAAGTAATTCAAGCACATCAAAAAGCGGAAGTGGATAAAATACGGTTTCAAGATCATGAAATCCATCCGGCCTTTTGGAAGTGATGTGCAGCCCCAGATTAACTTTGCAATTGGAAAAGAATACCACGGTAAGAGGGCGGTTATTTTTTTGTTCGGCTGTTGATTTCGTCCCGTATGGCAATGGCCCGGATATAGTCCTCATTCTCGAGCACCTCATTGAGCAGGGTATTCAGCTCTTCCAGGCTCAGACTTTTCAGGTCGTCCCTGCCGGGCTCACTGGTGGTGGCGCCCACTGCTTCTTCACGGGTGGGTTTCGGTTCGCCTTTTTCATCCATTACAATCCCTGCTGTTTCCAGGATATGCTCGTAGGTGTAGATCGGACAGCCGAACCGGACCGCCAGTGCAATGGCATCTGAAGTACGGCTGTCGATCTCCACCGTATCGTGTTCGGAAGAACAAATGAGCTTGCTGAAGAAAATGCCTTCCTGCAGGTCTGAAATAATGATCTCATGCAGGTCGATGTTGAAGGCTACCAGGAAGTTTTTCATCAGGTCATGAGTCAGGGGTCTGCTGGGGTTCATCTTTTCCAGTGCTACTGCAATGGCCTGGGCTTCAAATCCGCCGATAACGATCGGCAGCCGCCGCAGGCCATTCACTTCGCCCAGCACCACGGCATAGGAATGGGTTTGCGTGATGCTGTGTGATAAGGCCACAATTTCTAACTCAATTTTTTTCATATATCACCAATTCTTAAATACAGGGTATTTAACCGACAAATATAACCTTTTTTTATGGTCAGCCAGCCGGTTTTGGGCATAAAACTGCCTCGGAAGCCGGGTCGCATATTCATTAAACAGGATTGTGTGTCAATCAGCTGCGCATTTCTTTGTAGGCGTTGATCAGACCTGATGTACTGCTGTCGTGCCCCGAAACCGGATCGTTGTTTTCAAGTGCCGGCAGGATCTTATTGGCCAGCTGTTTACCCAGTTCCACGCCCCATTGGTCAAAGCTGTAAATATCCCAGATCACGCCCTGTACAAAGATCTTGTGTTCATACAGTGCGATGAGTTGCCCCAGGGTGAACGGTGTTATTTTTTTCACCAGGAATGAATTGGTGGGCTTGTTGCCTTCAAAAACCTTGAAGGGCGCCAGCCGGTCGGTTTCGGCCTTTGACAGTCCTAATCTTTTTAATTCTTCCTTTACTTCCTTAAGGGTCTTTCCGTTCATCAGGGCTTCCGTCTGTGCAAAGAAGTTGCTCAATAATTTGAGATGGTGATCGCCTACCGGATTATGTGTTTGGGCCGGTGCAATAAAATCGCAGGGGATCAGCGGTGTACCCTGATGCAGCAACTGGTAAAATGCATGCTGGCCATTGGTGCCGGGTTCGCCCCATATCACCGGTCCTGTGGCATAAGTGACCCTTTTCCCCTTGCGGTCCACACTCTTTCCGTTGCTTTCCATATTACCCTGCTGAAAATAGGCGGGAAACCGGTGCAGGTACTGGTCGTAGGGGAGGATGGCTTCGGTTTGCGCCCCGAAGAAGTTGGTGTACCACAGTCCTGCCAGTGCCATGATCACCGGGATGTTTTTTTCGAAGGGCGCGCTTTTAAAATGCTCATCGATATTATAGGCCCCTTTCAGAAGCGTTTCAAAGTTATCATACCCGATGGTTAATGCAATGGACAGGCCAATGGCAGACCAAAGCGAGTAGCGGCCGCCGACCCAGTCCCAGAATTCAAACATATTATTGGTGTCGATACCGAATTGCTTTACAGCGGTTGCATTGGTGCTGAGGGCTGCAAAATGTTTAGACACCTGTTTTTCATCCTTTGCCTTTTTCAAAAACCAATCCCGGGCAGTATGAGCATTGGTCATGGTTTCCTGGGTAGTGAATGTTTTTGATGCGATCAGGAAGAGGGTTGTTTCCGGGTTTACTTTTTTCAGTACTTCCGTGATCTGTGTGCCATCCACATTGGAAACAAAATACGCCTCCATTCCTTTAACGGTATAAGGCTTCAGTGCCTCCGTAACCATAAAGGGGCCGAGGTCGCTTCCTCCGATACCGATGTTTACGATCGATCTGATCTTTTTGCCGGTGTATCCCAAATGGCTTCCGGTATGCACCGCTTCGCAGAAGCGTTTCATTTTCTGCTGAACCTTGCGTACCTGCGGCAGTACGTTTTTCCCGTTGCTGTTGATGGCTGCTTTCCCAAAATAACGGAGTGCAATATGTAGCACCGAACGTTGTTCTGTCTGATTGATAGCTTCCCCGGAGAAGAGCGCGTTGATACCCTCCTTGACCCGGGTCTCCTTTGCAAGCTCCATCAGTAGTTGCAGGGTCTTGTCATTGATCCGGTTCTTGGAATAATCAAAAAGAATATCGCCCTGCCGGAGGGAATATTTTTCAAAACGGTTTTCATCTGCAGCAAACAGATCGCGCAGGTGTAGCTGTTGCAATGTTGCGGCATGCGCCGCCAGTTTTTTCCAGGCCTTTGTTTTTACGGGATTTTGGGTTGGTAACATATAAAGTTCTTTAGTCGTTTTTTTTAATGGAGTGAAGGGCTTTTACAACCTGATGCACCATTGCTTCCGTGATATCGAGGTGCAGCACAAAACGTATGCTGTCGGGACCGGTCGCATTGCAAAGGATGTTTTCTTTCCGGAGCCGGGCTGCCAGGTCCGGGGCTGAAATTCCCCTGGTTTCAAAAATAATGATATTTGTTTCTACAGGCAGGATGTTTTCCACAAAGGAGCAATGCTGCAGGGCTCCGGCAATTACTGCCGCGTGGATATGGTCCGTTTTCAGTTTGTTAATATGGTGCTCCAGGGCATAGAGCCCTGCCGCCGCCAGGATACCGGCCTGGCGCATACCACCACCGAGTAGCTTTCTGATACGGCGGGCCTTTGCGATGAATGGCCGTGTTCCCAGCAGCACACTGCCAACCGGGCATCCCAGGCTTTTTGAAAAACAAACGGAAATACTGTCGAATAAATTTCCATACTGCTGCGGGGTCTCGTCCCGGGCAACCAGCGCATTAAATAACCGGGCGCCATCCAGGTGAAAGCCCAGTGCATTGGCATCACAGACCGCTCTTATGGCTAGCAGCGCTTCAAAGCTGTAACAGCTTCCTCCACCCCGGTTGCTGGTGTTCTCGATACATACCAGCCGGCTCACGGCTTTATGCACATCATCCGGATTTATGGCTGCCGCTACCTGTGTGGCGTTGATACGGCCCCTGTCGCCCGGAAGTAACCGCACCGAAGCACCGGAGTTAAAAGAAATGCCCCCGGCTTCATAAAGGTAGATATGTGCGTTGGCCTCACAGATCACTTCATCTCCCGGCTGGGTATGACATTTAATAGCGATCTGGTTGGTCTGGGTACCGCTGGAGCAAAAAAGTGCGGCCTCCATTCCAAACAGTGCTGCACAACGGGCCTCCAGTTCATTTACAGTGGGGTCTTCTCTAAATACATCATCGCCTGTTTCAGCCTGCAGCATGGCCTGCAACATGCCGGGGGAAGGGCGGGTTACCGTATCTGAGCGTAGATCAATCATTTGGGTTTCAAAATTAAGATTTTGGAATAACCCGCAAATAATCCAGGCAGGTAAATTTATGAACGCTCCAAGTGAATGAAATTCAATAGTGATTCATGTATTACATATTTTTTAACATATAAAAGCTAAATTTGTAGATAATTTGTAAGGCTTTATTGAAATATCCGTCGTCCTTTTTCGTTTTTATCAGAAGTTTGTACGGGTGTTTTAATACAGCCGGTTCAAACGGCAATTTATTCATCCGGCGAATTATTATTGATTTAAAATGGCTTTAAAACTGACAGGAAAAAAGGGGTACTTTGTAATAGCAGGCATTTTTGCATTCTCTATATTCAGTTCCGCACAGAATTCGTACACACCCGCAGTATCCTACGGGGCTTTTTTTGATGCGCAAACGAGCTTCCCGCGCCCCAAAGAGTCGTTCCAGCGAAAAGGGGAGTATCTTAAAAATCTGTTCAAATTAAAAGGGCTGACCTGGCCGGCAAAATATGTTTACCTCCGTTCTTTCAAATACGACAGCCAGCTGGAAGTTTGGGTAAAAAACTCAGTACAGGAGGAATACAAGCTTTTTAAGATCTATAAAGTATGCGCATTAGCCGGCTCCCTGGGGCCGAAGCGGTTTGAAGGGGATTACCAGGTGCCTGAGGGATTCTATTATATCAATGAGTTCAACCCCAACAGCAATTATTATTTATCACTGGGATTGAATTATCCGAATGCATCCGACCGCATCCTTGCGGACCAGGCAAAACCCGGTGGTGATATTTTTATTCACGGCGGCTGTGCAACAGTGGGGTGTATCCCCATTAAAAATGACCAGATCGACGAGCTCTATATCCTTACGGCCAGTGCCAAAAGCTCCGGGCTTGATTATATACCGGTACATATTTTCCCGATCAACTACAGCGTTAAAAGAAGTTATGAATACCTTAATAAAATGCTGGAGAGCGATCCTTCCTACAAGACACTGAACATAAAACTGGAAGAGGCCTTTGAGTATTTTGAACAACACAAGCAGCTGCCGGTGATCATGACGAAGGACAATGGTGAATATGTGGTGAATGACGCACCAGCCCTGTCGCCGCGCTTCCTGCCGAAACAGCGGCCCAAATCCAATTTTGTTCCCAGTCACCGGAATGTCGATTTTGTGGCGGACGCAGTTGCCAAATGGCCGGAATATCCCGGTGGTGCTGCTGCATTTGCCGGCTATCTGAAACAGGTAGGTTCGGAGATGGTAAAAGAGCTGCCCGATAGCGTTACCCATGCCTACGTGCAGCTGGAATTCATTGTAGACAAGGATGGCAGCCCGGTGAACTTTAAAATACTGAAAGGAGGCGTTGACGACTATTTTGATAAGGTGCTCTTGTCAAAGCTGGAAAAAATGCCTGCCTGGTCGCCGGCCATTTTAAGGGAAAAACCGGTTGCAAAGAAAATGGTCCAGACCATCAGCGTCAATGGTGAATAGCCGGTGGGTGCCTTTTATCGGTGCAGGGCCCGGAAATTTTTAAGGGTCTGTTGTTTGACCAGCACCTCTTTCTCCCCGACATATTGATCCAACGCATTTTTATTGTAATGACGGATCGTGGTAAGCGTCAGCCCGGGCGTAACGTGCACATCGAATACTTCAGCAGCTGCGGATGAGAACCTGCTGATCTTTTCCTCCCAGTTATCAAAAGCAAAAATCAGACTGATGGCTCCGTTCTGTGTCAGAGTGGGACGCAGTGAATGCTCATTGAACCACTGATAGAGCTGGTAGGCATGTGCATCCCCCACAAATGAAAAATCCTTTGTTTTTAATTCCATCATTACCTGGTTCTCTTTGATAACAATAATAGGCGGCAGATCCTTGCTGATGTTGTCATGGATAACCGTTCCCGGGAGATCTGCGTCCAGGAAACATTTTACATATAACGGGATGTTTTTATTCTGCAGGGGTTTGATCGTTTTGGGGTGGATCACCTGCGCGCCATAGTAGGCCATTTCGATCACTTCGTTATAGCTGAGCGAATGGATGGGAAGTGCATCCGGTATCATTTTGGGATCAGCGCTCATCACGCTTTCAACGTCCTTCCATATCGTAAGGCTTTCTGCATGGAGCATGCTCGCAAAAAGGGCTGCCGAATAATCGCTGCCTTCACGCCCGAGCGTAGTGCTTTCGTTCTCGTCCGTAGCGCCGATAAATCCCTGGGTGACCACCCATTTTTTTTCTTTGATCAGCGGAAGGATCTGGCGGTCTACCTGCTGTTGTGTAAATTCCCAATTGATATTTGCGTCCCTGAAATTATCATCGGTGCGGAAAATGTCGCGTACATCCATCCACTGGTTCCGGATACCGCGCTCGGAAAGGTAAAAGCTTACAATACAGGTGGCCAGCAGCTCGCCCACACTCACGATCTGGTCATAGTAGTAGTCGAATTCCCGCACCGGTGCATCATGCAGCATCCATTCCACCTCTGTAAAAAAATCTTTTAGCCGTGCTTCGCAGGCCAGGTAATGGGTTACCAGCAGGTATTTTGCTATAGTAAGATGTTGTTTTTTTATTTCATCGAAAAGTCCGAGAGCTTCTTCTTTTTTTTCTTCATAATAAGCGTGGGCGACTTTCTCCAGGGCATTGGTGGTTTTGCCCATTGCGGAGATCACGATCACAAGGTCGTCATCCGGGAACCGTTCCAGAATCGTTGCTACATTGGAGACCCGTTCCGCACTGTTTACCGAAGCTCCCCCGAATTTATAAACCTTCATCGCTTTTTGTTTTGCGGCGAAGGTCGCCCTTTTTTTATAAACACAGGAGCCTCCTGAAAAATAATCCCGCAGGGCAATTGATAACTTATTTGTAGTTTTAGCGCATGACAATCCCCATTATTTCCGTTGAGAACCTGATAAAGGATTATGACCAGTTCCGGGCAGTAAAAGGTATTTCATTTGAGGTACGGGAGGGAGAGATCTTCGGATTGCTGGGCCCGAATGGCGCCGGAAAATCCACCACCCTGGAGATCATTGAAACGTTGCGCCCGAAGACAAGCGGCACGGTAACGGTGGCGGGCTACGACCTGGACCGGGAGCCCGACCAGATCAAGGGCATTATCGGTGTACAGCTTCAGGCCAGCGGCTATTATCCCGGTCTGAACCTGGTACAACTGGTGGACCTGTTTGCAGGATTGTACAACGAAAAGGTACAGGCACTGGAGTTGCTGAAAACCGTGAATCTTGAGGACAAGGCAAGGGCGAAGTTCAAAGACCTTAGCGGCGGACAAAAACAGCGGTTCTCGGTAGCCACTACGCTGATCAATAAGCCGCGGGTAGTATTCCTGGATGAACCGACCACAGGTCTTGATCCGCAGGCACGAAGAAATTTATGGGAGCTGATCCGTGAGATCAACAGGGCCGGTACTACGGTTATCATTACCACACATTATATGGATGAAGCCGAGTACCTCTGTGACCGGATCGCCATCATTGACTCCGGGCAGATTGTGGCCCTTGATACACCCGATCAGCTGATCGATAACCTGGTGGCTACCGGGTTCGAACGCCCCAAAGAAGTGAAGAAGGCCAATCTCGAAGATGTGTTTATTCATCTTACCGGCAAACACCTCCGAGAAGGATAAAGGAAAAGACCACCCGTCTTTTGTGCGGTATGTTTTATGCCGGATTGGTTAACTTTGACACTATTTATTTTCAAACAGCACGAAATATATTATGGGTTTACAGGATAAATTAAAAGCATTTATGAGCAACAAAATCGAGGCCCAGAAAGAGGCCGGAAAAAAGTTTTTGGAAGAAAATGGGAACAGGGAAGGTGTACAGACACTTCCGGAAGGTATCCAGTACGAAGTACTCAAGGAGGGCACCGGAAAGCAGCCTGCAGTGGAGCAAACTGTGACGGCGCATTACCGGGGTGCCCTGCTCGACGGAACAGAGTTTGACAGTTCTTTTAAAAGAAACCAGCCATTCACCGCGCCGCTCAAAGCCCTGATCAAAGGATGGCAGCTTACTATTCCGCTGATGAAAGAAGGAAGTCACTGGCGGCTGTGGATCCCTTCAGACCTGGCTTACGGCGACAGGGGGGCAGGCGGTGATATTCCCGGCGGCGCCACACTGCTTTTTGAAGTGGAACTGTTACAGGTACATTAATTGTTTCTTATAAACATTTAACAGAAGCCGGCAGATGATCGAGAACCAATACCCAATAGGCCCTTTTAAGGAACGTGTTTTTTCCGATGCGGTAAAGCAGGAATGCCTCGGTGCTATCCGCTTTTTACCAAATATGCTGGAAGCCGCCATCACCAACCTGGATGAGGCGCAGCTTCAGACGCCGTACCGGGAAGGGGGATGGACCGTGCATCAGCTGGTGCATCATGTTGCAGACAGTCATATAAACGCCTACACCCGGTTTAAATTGGGCCTGACCGAAGTCCAACCGGTGATCCGGCCTTACGATGAACAGGCCTGGGCCCTGCTGGATGATGTAAAAAATCTGCCGGTCAATACATCCATTACGCTTCTGTATGCCCTGCATGCAAGATGGTATGCTACCATCCGGGACCTTGGTGAAGCACAGTGGGCCCGGAAAGTCGTTCGTCCGGATGCACCGCAACCACAGTCGCTGGCCTACTATTTACAACAATATGCCTGGCATGGCAAACACCATGTGGCACAAATCAATTATTTAAGGGAGCAACAAAAATGGCAGCAATGAACTGGAAGACCCTGTCTTCCGAATATTTATTCAAGGACCTTTGGTTTACCGTACGCAAGGACCGGTGCGAAACGCCCCTTGGGAAAATAGTGGATCCTTATTATGTATATGAATTTCCGACATGGGTGACCGCCTTTGCACTTACAGAAGACGGCCAGGTAATACTGGAAGCCCAGTACCGTCACGGTATCGGGGAGACCCATTATGAAATTCCCGGCGGTTGTGTGGATGATTCGGATGCAAGCCTGGAGGCGGCTATAAAACGGGAGCTAAAAGAAGAGACCGGCTACGAATTTGCCGGGCTTGAATACCTGGGGAAGACCTGCGCCAATCCATCCACCAATAATAACTGGATGCATATGTTCCTGGCAACAGGAGGAAGGAAGACCAGTGAGCAGGAGTTGGACGAAAATGAGGAGATCCGCGTAACGCTGGTGCCGATGGAGCAGTTTAAGGAAATGTTTCGTAAGAATACGTTCATCCAGTCGATGCATGTGACCTGCATGTTGTATGCCTTGCAGCGGCTGGGAGAATTAAAGATTTGATAAAAAAAAATCATGGATCCGCTGGAACTTTTTAAGGAATGGTACCTGGAAGAAAAAACGCTGTCCGGGGCAGCATTACCGGGGGCCTGTTGTTTGACCACCTTAGGTTTGGATAACTTTCCGAACAGCCGGTTTGTTTCACTGAAAGAAATAAAGAACGGAGCTTTTATTATTACCGGTCTGACAGACTCCCGGAAAGGACAGGAGATCGCGGTTGATAATAAAGTGGCGCTGGCATTCTGGTGGCCCTGCAGTGCAAAGCAGGTGCGGGTGCAGGGTGTTGCCGTACCCATAGATCCGGAGGAGGCCGCAGTTTATTTTGCTGAACGGGATACAGCGGCCCAGCTTGTATCCGTGATCAGCAGGCAGGGCGCACCGCTGGGGGATTACGATAAAATGCACGAAGCACTTCGGGAAGCGCTGGCAGCCGGCAAACACAGACAGGTGGCACGTCCTGAAGGATGGGGTGGTTATGCCATAACACCGGCACGGATAGAGCTGATGCGTTTTTCAGAAACCCGTTTGCACCACCGTAACCTTTATGAACAAAAGGACGGTCAGTGGGTGCAGCAGCAATTGCAGCCCTGAGCGTTTCTTATTGTATTTAAAACTGGTATATTTTGGCAATTGAAAATTCACCGGTGGTTTACCGATACCTGCCCTGGATCGCAGCGCTGGCTATTTTTATGCAGTCGCTGGACGGAACCATTCTCAATACAGCCTTGCCTTCGATTGCCGCAGACCTGCACCGTTCGCCGTTAACCATGCAGTCCATCATTGTAAGCTATGTGCTGATCCTGGCGCTGCTGATCCCGCTGAGCGGCTGGATGTCGGATCATTTTGGCTCCCGGAAGATCTTTATCTGGGCGGTGGGACTGTTCACCCTCGGCTCATTGTTCAGTGCGCTTTCCACCAGTCTGACCGTATTGATCCTCTCCCGGGTGGTACAGGCGGTTGGGGCTTCCATGATGGTGCCGGTGGCCCGGCTGGCCATACTTTATACCTATTCAAAAGACAAACTGCTGGGGGTGATCAATTTCATTACGATCCCCGGTCTGGTAGGGCCTATTATCGGTCCTACACTGGGAGGATGGCTGGTGGATGTAGCGAGCTGGCACTGGATCTTTCTGATTAATATCCCTGTGGGGATCCTGGGGATGACCTTCGCCTGGAAAGTGATGCCCAATTATATTTACAGGGGCAAACCTTTTGATACGGTGGGGATGATTTTATTTGGCGGCTCGCTGATCTGTATCACGGTGGCCATCGAGCTGGGTTCCGAAAAGATCGTGGAGGGTTGGTACCTCATAGGCGTCGCCGTGTTAGGGATCGTTTTAATGCATGCTTATTACCGGCATTTCAAAAAACTGCGGTATCCGTTGATCGACCTGCACCTGATCCGCATCCGCACCCTGCGCATCGGTGTTTTCGGAAACCTGCTCACCCGGCTGGGGATCGGAGGAATGCCGTTGCTGCTGCCGCTGCTTTTCCAGGTAGGGTTCGGGCACACGGCGATGGTCTCCGGTATGATGCTGATCCCGTCCGCCATTACCACCATTATGGTAAAACCCTGGGTGGTGCCTGTTGTAAGACGGTTTGGTTACAAGAAAACCCTTATTGTTAATACCATGCTCATCGCTGCGGTCATCGCGCTTTTTTCGATCCCGGATGCGCATACGCCCCTGCCATTGCTGATCCCTTACCTGGTGCTTTTTGGTGCGGTAAACTCTATCCAGATGGCTACAATGAACACGCTGGCCCTGTCTGATCTCAATAATGAAAACGCCAGCACGGGCAACAGTCTGCTGCTGGTAATGCAGCAGCTTTCCATGAGCCTTGGAGTATCGGTGAGCGCCTATCTCTTATCAAAATACAGCAGTGCTTCGTGGATCAGGTCCGGCGATCCGGTGACGGTATTCCGGTATTCTTTCCTGACAATGGGTGCCATAACCGCAGTTGCGGGACTGATCTTCTTCCGGCTGAAGGCGACGGATGGTAATACACTGACGGGTGCCACCGCACAATAAAAACGCTCCGTTTCCGGAGCGCTCTGTTTAATTATTTATTGATTGCTTGATGAGATTGATAAATTCGTCAAACAGGTATCTCGAGTCGTAGGGGCCGGGTGTGCTTTCGGGGTGGTATTGTACTGAGAACGCAGGCTTTCCTTTGACCCGTATGCCTTCAATAGACCGGTCGTTCAGGTTCACATGTGTGATCTCCACCAGTTCCGACTGTTTGACCGATTCGGGATCTACGCCAAATCCATGATTCTGAGTGGTTATTTCTGATCTGCCTGTAATTAAATTTTTTACCGGATGATTCAATCCGCGGTGGCCGTGGTGCATTTTAAAAGTAGAAATACCATTGGCCAGTGCCAGCAGCTGGTGTCCCAGGCAGATGCCGAACATCGGCTTGCCTTCCTCCAGTATCTGTTTCAACTGTTCCACCGCATAGTTCATAGCAGCGGGATCGCCGGGGCCATTGGAAATAAAATAGCCATCGGGGTTAAAGGCTTTTACTTCTTCCAGGGGTGTTTTGGCAGGGAATACTTTTACAAAAGCGCCGCGATCGGTCATGCATTTAACGATATTGCGTTTAATTCCGTAATCCATTACCGCAATGCGGATGCCTGCCTGCGGGTCACCGGATTCATAGACCTCTTGGGTGCTTACTTTGGAGGCCAGCTCCAGTCCGTCCATCGACGGTACCTCCGCCAGGCGTTTTTTCAGCGCGTCAATATCAAAGATCTCAGAAGAAATGATACAGTTCATCGCGCCTTTTGTGCGGATATGGGTCACCAGTGCCCGGGTATCCACATCATGGATGGAGACGATATTGTTCTTTTTCAGGTACTCATCAAGTGAACCAACTGCCCGTCTGCGGGAATAATTCTCGTTCAGGTTTTTGGCAATGACCCCCAGAATTTTTACACTGTCCGACTCCACATCTTCATCAATCACCCCATAATTCCCGACATGTACGGCATTCATGATCACGATCTGACCGTAATAGCTGGGATCGGTAAAAACTTCCTGGTATCCGGTCATACCGGTATTGAAACAAATTTCACCGGTGGTGGTGCCGATGGCACCAAAAGCTTTGCCGGTACATACGGTTCCGTCTTCTAGCAGTAAAATCGCAGGAGTAGCTGTCATTTATCTTTTTTGGGAATTAAAAAATCACGCAAAGTTAAGTTGAAAAGTTGAATAGATGAAAGAAATAGCCGTAAAATATTAACGGAGGCTTTTCCTGCTAATCGCTCATTGCCTGTCGCTTCATTTCGGCTGCTGTTTCATGTCCCAGGTATTTTTCGATGGCGTTGTGCACCCAATAGATCACGGGGGTCATAATCACTGCTACAATGAACTTATAAATGTAGTTGCCCACACAAATGCTGAGCACCAGTACCAGGCTCCAGGGCGCCCCCTGGTTGGCGGATACCCTGGGGCCGACATAAAAGGCGATAAAAAGCACCAGGAAGCTGTCTACAAGCTGCGAGATCAGCGTGGAACCGGTGGCTCTCAGCCAGATGGCCTTTTCGCCTGTGGCTTTTTTGATCCGGTGAAAAACGGCCACATCGAGGATCTGCCCCAGCAAAAAGGCGCCAAGCGACCCGATAATGATCCAGGATCCCTGTCCGAGCACCACCCGGTACGCATGATCCGCATTGGGAACATTGTTTTGAGTGAAATTGGACACCCAGAAGTCGGCGGGTGTTAAGAAAATAGCCCCCTGGAACATAATAAAGGTATATCCGATCAATGCTGCCGCCAGATAGGAGAGGAAACGGACGCCTTTCATCCCGTAGTATTCGTTGATGATATCGGTCATAATAAATACCACGGGCCACAGAAGCACCCCCGCCGTAAGATTAAAGGAAAAGGAATTACCGAAAAGGTTGAGGTTAAATGGCGTTATACCGATCGTTTTCTCCAGGGAGAAGATCTTTACCCCCACTACTTCGGCAACAATGGCATTGGCTACAAAAAAGCAACCCAGCAGGATGTAGAGGCGGGTTGGTTTATTTTTGGTGATAGTATGGATCATTAATATAAAAAATGTATGCAAAAATAAGAAAGAGGCAGGCGATATTGAAAAGCAGGAGCCACCGCGGTACCACGCTGCCGGGCTTCTTACCGGTGATCCAGCAGACCAGGTAGATCAGGTTGATAAGCGGTATAAAGACCAGTCCGAGTGCATATCCGGACGTAATAATGGTGGAGCTCACGGTTTCTCCCTTGTTCCACTCAACAAACAACAGGGTGAACGCCAAAATGACCATAATGCCGCAAATAAAGGCCACCCGGGACAAAAATATTAACCAACGCATAAGCTAATTTCTTGTAAAATAGCATTATTTTGCCCAAACTTAAAGGGTTTAATGTTTGAAGTTCAGCACTTCCCTGGTTTTCCGGCTGGAAAGCCTTACCGGTTGTGCGATGAATGATAAGCAGTAAACCCTAAACAATTAAATGGAACGCATGAAAAATAATTGGGTAAAGCAGCTGGTGCCGCATGTGATCGCTGTTGTCGTTTTTGTAGTGGTATCACTTATATTCTGCAAGCCGGTGCTGGAAGGAAATGTGTTGAATCAACATGATATTGTAGGGTGGAAGGGCGCCGCGCAGAATGCTTTGGATGTAAAAGCAAAAACGGGGACAGCTCCGCTTTGGAATACCGGTCTTTTCAGTGGTATGCCCAATTATCAGATCTATATGGAAGGGAAATCGGTACTGCCGAATCTGATCAAGGTTTTTGGATTGGGATTACCCAATCCCGCAAATTTCTTTTTTATTGCCTGCATCTGTTTTTATATACTGGCGCTGGCGATGGGATTGAACCCGGTGGTGGCTGTTTTTGGGGCGCTGGCTTATGGATTTTCTACCTATAATCCCGTGATCCTCTCGGCCGGTCATGAAACAAAAATGTATGCCATCGGGTTTATGCCGTTGCTGCTGGCAGGATTGCTGCTGATCTTTAACAAACGCTACTGGATCGGGCTGGCGGTGGCGACGTTGGGAGCTTACCAGGAGCTGATGTCGAACCACCCGCAGATTAATTATTATTTTTTCATCATTGCGGCCTTTATTATCCTGTTTTATCTGGTACGATGGGTCAGGGAAAAGGACTTTAAGCATATCATATTTGTCTTTGTGTTGAGTACCGTTGCCGCGCTGGCCGGACTTGGATCGTACTATCAGAGTTATGCTGCAACAAAAGAATATACGGAGTTTACGATGCGCGGAGGAAAATCGGTGGAGATAAAAGGCGACCAGGTGACAGCCGCCAATACAAAAGGGCTGGATGAAGATTACGCATTTTCCTACAGTATGAAAATGCCCGAGCCGCTTGTAATGCTAATGCCGAATGCATACGGGGGAAGCAGTGCGGAACCTTTAAAAGAGAAGGCTCAGGAAAGCATTATTGAACGCCTTACAGCCCTGAATATTCCGCAGCTTAATTCCGCAGCTCCCCAGATGGTGGGCCAGCTTCCCGGCTATTGGGGTGGCATGGCTAAACCCGGGGAATCCAACTCCGGGCCTCCTTATGTGGGCGCCATTATCTGTTTGCTGGCTTTGATCGGTTTTGCAATAGTAAAAGGACCATTGAAATGGGGGCTGCTGGTAGCCACAGTACTGGGCATAGTTATGAGCTGGGGTAGTTATTTCAGCGATTTTAACCTGATATTATTGCACAACCTGCCACTTTATAATAAATTTCGCGCACCATCGATGGCATTGGTCATCCCGCAGCTCACCCTGGTAGTGATGGCTGTGGTTACAGTACAACAGCTTTTCTTTTCAGCTGATGGTAAACAATTGCTGCAGCAGAATTTTAAAAGGGTCCTGTATGTGCTGGGCGGACTTATCGTAGTGATCGGGCTTGTTTATATCGGACAATCCTACACATCCGGATATGATGAACTGCTGACAGGGGAATTGCCCGATCAGATCAAGATGATTTTAATCGGCGGTCTTAAATCAGCCCGGCAATCCCTGTTCCTGGGGCAGTTGTTCAGAACCGTTTTATTTGCCGGGGTATTGGCGGGAATACTGTACCTGTTTGTAAAAGGTACCCTGAAGCCGGCATTGGCCACAGGAATATTGTTGCTGGTTGTTTTTATCGATCTTTGGGCAGTTGATAAAAAATATCTTACAGATGAGAACTATGTCCCGAAAGAAACTGCGGAAGCAGAAAATTTTGTAAAGACAGCTGCCGATGAACAGATCCTTAAGGATAAGGACCCGCATTTCAGGGTGTTTGACGTGGCCAATGGATTCAACAGCAATCATGCTGCCTATTTCCACCGCTCCATCCTCGGGTATCACCCTGCAAAACTGCGTATCTACCAGGATATTATTGAACGGTATTTTGGTACCGGACAACCGCCGCAGGAGTTGCTGAATGCACTGGATACGCGCTATATCATTACCCAGAATCAACAAGGACAGGTTGCAACGATCCCCAACCCCGGAGCCTATGGCGCTGCCTGGTTTGTGAAAGGGTTAAAGCCGGAGGCGGATGCGGCGAGGGAACTGCAGGCAGTGGGCAACACACAGTTGAAAGATACTGCAATAGTACCACAAGCCGCAGTATCTTCTATCGGTACAGTTCAAACAGATACAACTGCTAAAATTACACTGGTTAAATACACCAATGACGCTATTGAGTATACCAGCACAAGCAATACACCCCAGTTTGCAGTATTTAGCGAAGTGTATTATCCGGCAGGATGGAGAGCTACCGTTGATGGTAAGGAAACTCCCATAATTAAAGCGAACTATTTTATGCGCGGATTATTGGTGCCTGCAGGAAAACATACAGTGAATTTCGATTTTGAACCGGCCACTGTTAAAAAGGGGATTACCATTTCTTATGTAAGCTCTGTCCTGATCGTAATCCTGGTGCTGGGTGGTTTTGGAATGCAATGGTGGCTGGACCGTAAAACGAAAAATAAGGTAACGGTTTGATAAAGATAGCTTCTTTGGTTCCTTATAAGATCGTTCCCCCGGTAACGGGTGGGGAAAAAGGGGTTTATTATTTTTCCAGCCACCTGGCCGCATATGGGGAGCTGACCTGTTTTACCGTTACAGAGAACTGGAAATTAAATACTATTTACAAAACGATTCCCGTTTTGGGGAGTAGTAAAAACCGATTCCGGTATGTAAATCTGCTACTTTTTTTTCAACTTCGCCGGCTGTTAAAAAAGCAGGGAATCCGCTATCTTATTCTGGAACATCCGTATTATGGTTGGCTGGGCATACTGTTGCAGCGGTTTGCAGGCATAAAGTTGATTGTTCATTCCCATAATATTGAGGCCTTTCGTTTCCGGGATCTTAAAAAGTGGTGGTGGAAGTTGTTGTTTTATTATGAAAGAAAGATACACCAGCTGGCTGACCTGAGTTTTTTTATCACCCCGGAAGATCGCAGTTTTGCATTGCAGAATTATCTGCTACTGCCGGAAAAATGTACCGTTGTTCCTTATGGCATAGAACTTGCTCCTGTAGCTCCCGAAACAAAGCGGGAGGCCAAGCATTTTTTATGCAATGAGCTAGGCATTGACACAGCTACCAATCTGGTGCTCTTCAATGGCACCCTCAGCTACCCGCCAAATCTGGAAGCTGTGATCACTATTTTGAGATCTATAAATCCTCTACTGCGACAACAGTTCCGGAAGCCTTATAAGATTCTGATCTGCGGAAAGGGGCTCCCTGCGTCTCTTTTACAGGAAATAAGCGAACAGGAGGAAAATGATATCCTGTTCCGGGGATTTGTGGAAGACATTCAGCTTTATTTTTCAGCGGCGGATTTGTTTATTAACCCGGTGGCAGAAGGCGGAGGTATAAAAACCAAATTGGTTGAAGCGTTAGGGAGCAACACACCTGCGGTGTCTTATAAAAAAGGTGCTTTTGGGGTGCCTGAAGCACTTACCGGCACGCACCTCCGGGTGGTTCCGGACAGAAATGACCAGGAATTTGTTGCGGAAATGGTTGCTGTTTTAAACGGCAGGATGGAAACAATGCCGGAGGCCTTTTATGATTATTTTCGCTGGGATAAAATTGCACAGCGGGCGATGGATTCAATTGAAAAAATGAAGATATGATTGTAGGAACTGGTATGATCGCAAAACGTTTTTCTGTTTACCGGCAACAGGATGATTTTCTGGTGTTTGCATCGGGAGTCTCCAACTCAAAAAGCCAGCGTGAGGCGGACTATTTAAGAGAAATGGAACTATTGCAAAAAACCATTACCGATAATAAAGAAAAACATTTTGTTTACTTTAGTACCTGCAGCATTTTTGATCCTTCGGAGCAGAACGGTCGTTACGTCCGGCATAAATTACAGGTAGAGGATTATATCAGCAAAATGACGGAACGGTATACTGTTTTCCGTGTTTCAAACGTAGTGGGCCGCTCTGATAATCCAAACACTATCGTTAACTATTACATCAATCATATACGCAGTAATACCAATTTTGATGTTTGGATGCATGCTTTCCGTAACCTGATCGATATTGATGATGTTTTTGCACTTGTTGAGCAGATCCTGAAAGGGGGATGGCATCCGAATCAGATCATAGCTATTGCGAACAAAGAAAATTACAATGTATTAACTATTGTAAAGGAGATCGAGCGTTTTTTGCAACAGGAAGGAAATTATACCCTGGTGGAAAGAGGTACATCATTTAATATTGATGTATCTGCAATTGCACCTGTCATCGAGCAGCTTCAGATCGATTTTGGGCCGGATTATCTGCCCCGGCTGTTACAAAAATATTTTGGATGAGCAAGTATCAGGCAGCAGTACGAAAGAAATATATTGAGCTGGCACTCATGTTCCCGTTTGTATTGCTGGGCAGGGTAGCCGGTTATGTTTTTAAGTTGAAAACAAAGCACCGGCATTTTTTATTTTTCCCCAGTGCCGATATCGGGGGGTCTATAAAAGTGAATGCAGAGATCACCGAATGTATTGCTAAAGAAAAACCTTTAATCATTTTTAGCAAGAAGCCTAAAAATAATAAGTTCCTGCCGATGTTTCAGCAGGAGGGGGTACGCATTCTTGACCTGCACCGCTATATTGATTATAAAGGGTATCATTTTGTAAACTTTTTTTTCAGGGGCGTGCTGGCCACCTGGATCAACAAAGCGGAGCAACCCGTTGTATTTGGAGGAGAGTCGCTTTTTTTTTATAAGATCATACCGCATGTAAAGCAGGGAACGCGGCGGATAGAGCTTTGCCATTTAAATACCTGGTTTCCCTTTTCGCTGGGTTTTATTGACGATATAGATCAACGGATCTTCAGTACGCCTAAGATCAGGCGGGATGCAGAACGGCAATACGCCGAAAGCAATTTGCCTCAAAAATATTATGACCGGCTACTTTTTATTGATAACAAAATTGACATACCGCTATTACAGCCGATGAATACAGCACTTCCCCTGCAGGTATTATTTGTAGGACGGGGCGCACCTCAAAAACGGGTACACCTCATTGCGGCCATCGCAAAGGTCATGCATGAGAAAGAAGAAGCAGTCCATTTTTCGTTTGCGGGAGATGTGGAAACGATCGTTCCCCAGGACGTGAAGACGTATAGCACTTTGTATGGACAGATCACCGATCCTGCTGCGTTGCACAAAGTATACCAGCAGGCTGATGTGCTGATCCTGACCTCGGCCTATGAAGGACTTCCATTGGTGGTTATGGATATGATGGCCAGGGGAAAGGTGGTATTATCTACAAATGTGGATGGCATTCCGGATTACATCAATGATAAAGAAAACGGATTATTGATTACCGAAGTAACCGAGACAGGTATTGTTGCAGAAGGTGCCCGGTTATTGGAGTGGTTGAGCCGCCATCCGGAAGAAAGAAGAAGAATAGGAGAGAATGCATATGATTATACGCGGAAACATTTTAGCAAAGAGGTATTTGATGCGGCGTATAAAAAGTTACTGTTGTAGCGCCGGAGCCGGCTAACGGAAACAATAGGAAAACGCCATAAGACACTTTGATATTGGCCCGATTTTTAATACAGATAAGGGGATTGCAAACTGGAATTTCATCAGCCGCAACATTTTTTTAGGAATGGTTTCTATTGTTGTGTATGGTGCAAGATCGGCTATCGATCGTATCTTGAGATTTCTGAATGACCTCCAGTAATAATCATATACGAAGATATTGCTCAATATTCGGGCACCTAATTTTTCCAACAGGTAGAAGTTTTCTGGGATTTCTGTTCCTTTTTTGCGAAATACGCTGGCTGTGATTTGTGCTTCATGTACGCCTATACCAATAAGGCTTTCGGCGATATATGTAAATGTTGTCGTAGACAAATAGTTGATATAAAATTCAAAATCAACCACCCATTTTACCCGCTCATCATACCAGCTGGTATTATTGTTCCGGATCAGCGTGGTGCTGGGTGGGCCGATAAAGTTCCGCTTGAAGAGGTTTAAGGGGGATTTGCGGAGTAAGATTGTTTCCAGGGATGTTACCCGGTGAGGTGTTTCAGCATACGCCGAGAAAGAGATGTAGTTGCTGAATATGAAGTCGCCCGACAGCGGTTCCTGGGTCTTTTGTGCGAAAAGGGCTAATGCATCCGGTCTTGTAAAGAAGTCGTCGTGATGCATGAGTTTAATCCATTGTCCGTTGGCCTGTCTGATTGCTTTGTTCCAGTTGGCGGGAGACCCCAACGGTTCGGCATTTTTGAAATATGTCAGGCCTGGAATCGAGGATTTATAGGTATGGCTGAGTATTTCTACTGCATTGGAGCGGCTATCATCCGTAATAATAACCTCGTAGTCCTTAAATGTTTGGGACACGATGCTGTCAAGCAGTCTTTTAACAAGCGCCACATTTTCGTATGATGGTATGCAAATAGAAATCAGAGGTCGCATGCTTATTGTAAATGAGCAAATGTATTCTTTTTTTATCAAAAAGCTTTTGGCTTTGTATCGCCGGTGCAAATAAGAGCGGCCTCTGGATTCTTATTAATTACACCATTAAACCTATATTTGTAATAGATAAACCCTCTTAAAAGTTTATGGAAAGTATTCAGCAAATATTTGAAAATTACTCAGGCCCTCTTTTAAATAAGTGGGATAGTTATATCGACATTTACGATTATTATTTTTCTCCCTATAGAAATAAGGAATTGGTGTTTCTTGAGATCGGCGTTGCACACGGCGGCTCTCTTCAGTTCTGGCAGCAATATTTTGGGGATAAGATTAAAATATATGGTATTGATGTAAATCCCGAATGTAAAAAATTCGAAAGTGAGAATGTGAAGATATTTATTGGTTCGCAGGAAGATCCGGTTTTTTTGGAGTCTGTAAAAAAATCCATTCCTCCTATCGACATTCTGTTAGATGATGGCGGGCATACCATGAAGCAACAGGTTACAACTTTTAATGTACTTTTCGATCATGTAAAAAGTGATGGAATTTATATGTGCGAAGACCTGCAAACCTCTTATTATAAGAACTTCGGGGGTGGTTTAAGGCGTGCCGGCACATTTATTGAGTTTAGTAAACGACATATTGATAATCTTCATGGATGGTTTGCTAAAAAAGGACAACAGCAGGAGATGTTCAATAAAATCACATCATCTGTTTGGGGTATTCATTATCACAATGCTGTGGTGGTCTATTTGAAAAAGACAGTTAAGGAACCTCGTAATCTTTTTAAAGGTTATGAAACAATAACTATTGGTAATTATGCGGTGTTTGGACAAAAAAAATCCATTACCGGTCAGCTAAAAAGACTGATGCTTCGTTTCAGGAAACGATCATGAAAAAGAACAGTGTTTTAACAGGAGCGGGGGGATCTATTTAAAAGCTATATTTACAACAGTTATTTTTGGGTACACCGATCTGTATTTTACCGTCTTTTCAATACATGGTCTCAGCTTGTTTTTTCTGCAAGTATAAATAGATGAAATGGTTTAAATTCCTTATTAAGAACCGTTTTAAAACCGCAATATTCAAGCATTTGGGTTACCGATTCAAAGGAAAAAACGTGATGATGCATACAGCGATTAATATAATTGTTCTGGATACGGTCGATTAGTTCTTCTTTTGATTGCGCCTGATCCATTGATAGATCATGTAGCCGAATCACTTCTTCAAAGTGCGTGTCATCTCGTTCCGTTATCCTTTGCCCGAAATCCGCAAGCAGATGTTCAAAAGTTGTATAGGGGCGGTTATGATCAAACGTATATCGCTTGTCGGGCAATACCAGACATAGCCGGCCTTTCGTTTTTAACACCTCATTCCATCTTTTAACTGCCTTAATAGGATTGGCTACATGTTCCAAGCTGTGACAGGAAAGTAAAAAATCATAGGATTCATTAGGGACGGAAGATAGTTCCGCAGCTTCATCAATGTATTGATGGGCGGCTGGTTTGTTTTGCTCATATTTATAGGTTTGGCCCTCTTTTATTTGACCCTCCCAAATCGTATTGCTGCTAAAGTTCACTCCGTCAATCCGCTTTGCATATAAGTAAACCGGAAAGAATGATTTTAATCCAAAGGAACTGCTTGGTCCGCCTATTTCTATACCAATTTGATTTTTAAAGGTTTTTGCATAGTTAATTGTTCCCCTTTTGAAGGGGTTTTTTAGATAGGAGACCTTGGTGATGAGCGATTCTGTGAAATTCATAGCTGCAAAATAATGTCATTAAGTTGAAATGAATTGATATTTTTGACGAATAACAAAAGAATATGAAACTTGTTGCAGTTGTGATAACCTACTTTCCCGGAAAAGAATTTTTAAGTAATATTAGTTCTTATTTGAATTATGTAGACCGACTTTATATTGTTGATAACAGCGAACCTTCATTTTCTTTTGATTCCGAAATCGTAAAAGACTCCAGGATTACCCTTATTGCTGACGGAGTTAATAGAGGTATCGCTACAAGGCTTAACCAGGTGCTGGACATAGTAGTGAATGAGGGGTTTGAATGGCTGCTTACAATGGACCAGGATTCCTGTTTTGATGAGGATCAGTTTCAGCAATATATTTCCAATATTTTAAATTTTAAACAACGGGAAACTGTTGCCATGTTCGGGATTGAAACGGGGAAGACGCCACAGACCCCATCAACAGAATTTGAACGATCAAGATTGCTGATTACATCCGGTAGTATGATTAATTTGGGATTGGTAAAGTCTATAGGAGGATTTGATGAGCGACTGTTTATCGATGATGTGGATCATGAATATTGTTTTCGGGCCGGTAGACAAGGATTTGAATCGATCCGGTTTACAGCCATCTATCTGAATCATAATCTGGGGACAACACACTCCGTCCGGTCATTGAAAAATATGCGTCAAACCAATAGGGCATTACATCCTCCTTTCCGGCTTTATTATATGTACCGGAATTTTTTGTACATCTCGAAAATATATAAGAAGGACTTTCCCCGGGAGGTAGCATTCCTTAAAAAAGATCTATATAACCGGCTCAAAAATAATTTTCTGTATGGATCGCAAAAATTAAAAGTTTTGAATGCTGTTTTAAGGGCACGGAAAGATTTTTTATCGGACAGAATGGGTAAACAACCTATTACATCGTTACAATAGAACTTATAACCAGAGGCCCTGCTCTAAGTGGCCACAAGCACAACTTTAACATCCAGCAGTTTCCCCAGCTTTTCAATTTTTGATGCAATATGTCCGATACCTATGGCGCAATGGTGTGCGGGTCCGTAGGAATTCCAGCTATTGATAAAGTTTCTTGCTCCGGAAGGAAAACGATAGCGGCTGTTGGTATTACCGATCTGTAAAATAGGGCCGGGCACTGATTCCGCTTCTGCTACCAGCAGCAGCAGCCGGCCTTCCTTTGTTTCAACCACGGACAGCAAGGTGACCGGGCCGTGTTTTACACTCATCTCAACAGAAAGCCCTTTACCTACTTTTCCGTGATAGACCACCAGCGGACGGACCTTTGTTTTACCTTCGGCGATTGCGAGGTGACCGGGACCATCATGCCCCATTAATACCACGTCGTCTTCAAAATCCATTGCATAGTATTCAGTAAAAGATCCTCCCGCATCAAAGCTGTCCATGATCTTCATGGCCTGGGCATTTTTGATCTCATATTCCCCTGCTACGGGAACTCCATTGGCCGTGAGCAGGGAATTGCCCAGGATGATGGAGCTCATGGTGTCTTCATTATCCATATTGCCGGTCCCTTTATAATAATAGGCCATGGATCCGAGCTTATACCGGGCCACTAACCGGTCCAGGGCTACCGATGTCCGGGCAGCACGCTGCAATTCGGTTTCAAGGCAGTCTGCCTGCACTTCAAACAGCTCCTTGAATAAAGCAACCCGTTCCGAGATCTCTTTTTCAGAAACGTCTTTCCGCAGGGCTGAAAGCTCATCCACTTCCAGTAATTCCATATGCCCGCCAAAAGCGGCGTACTGCTGGGTAAGGTCGGTGTAGATATCCAGCATGCCGCTGTAATAATGTCCCAGGCAGCCGAGACGGTTATTGGCCATCGTATGTGCCACTTTTGCGGCCTGTACCCATTCCCGTATCTCATTCCAGCAAGGATCTTCCTCCTGTAACCTGCCTGTTATCTGGTGAAAGGGAATACCGGTACGTTTAAATACATTGGCGATTTCCGGCACCGGGCAGGCGGAACACCAGGCCAGCCATTCGCCGGTCATCCTGGTACGGTCATCCATCGCGTTAAACGTCGTGTAGTCGATATGCGACCCCGGAGCAAGATTTAAAATGATCACCGGCACCTTTGTCCGCTGCACGGCCGGCAACACGGTGGATGAAAGGGCATAGGTGGTTACATAAAGAAAGATAAGATCTACTTCCTCTCTGCGGAAAAGACTGCCTGCTGCAAAGGCTTTATCAACGGTATCCACCAGCCCGGCATTGACCACCTCCCCGTGGATCGCGGCTATGCGTGTTTCAACAATACCCAGGTAACTTTCCAGTCGTTGCTGCAGCCCTTCGAACTGCTCCCAGTATGCATCGAGGCCGATACCAAATAATCCAATTTTTAAAACAGTTGGTTGCATGTGCTTTTAATTATAATCGGTTAAAATGAATTCCAGTTTAATGTGGTCCATCACGGAATAATTGAATGTCATTGAGCCCGTAATCAAACAGGATGTAGTTATTACCTGCAGGGTATTCGGTAACGCCATTCCAGCTGTCGGGCCCGGTATATCCCGGGCGATAGGATTTATAGTGCGGCCCCATAAGGTTGCGCAAACTGCCCACTACTTTTACGCCGATGGTATTCTTCCCTTTTTTTACCAATGCGGAAATGTCGAGCAAGTAGGGCGCGGCATATATGATACCGGCATTCTTTCCGTTTACTGTAATGGCCGCCAGCGAACCTTTTAATGAATCGAGCTGCAGCGTGTAACGGCCTTTCGGTGCATCAATAAGGTATTCTTTTTTATAAACGACCGTATGCCCGTACATCGGCAATCCCTGTTGCCGCCAGCTTCCGGTGGTAAGCGCTTGTGGCGCAACAATCTTCCATCCTTTGGCCGCTGCTGCCAGATTGAAATCCCCCAGCAGGAAGAGCGGACCGATTTCTGCATAAATGCTCATGGGGTCGATAGTAAGGGACAGGGCGTTTTCGCCCGGTTTGAGATAGGGGCCGATCTGCAGAACCGAGAACGACCGGTCGAGCCACCAATCGTTGCCTGGTGTTATCTGCTGACCGTTGATGCGGATGTCGCTCCATAAGTGCCCCTGCTCGATCGCTGCCCTGAAACTGCGGGTGGCTACATTATCGTCAACAGAAAAATGATAGGATACCGTAAAACCGGAGCCCCGGGAAAAAGTATCCCGTTGCACAAAGTCAGTTTTGAACTGCATCTGGTGATCCCAGGGATCACGGGGAAATCCATTTCCCTGGAAGGCCAGCTGGGTGGCATCTTTTACGTGGATGTCCTTTTTTTTGTTCCCGTTGATCTGCAGATCACAAAAATCGATCATCCAGGTATTTTCAGCCGGGCGCTGCACTGCTATGGCACTGCCGGTAATCTCATTGGATCTCTGCGGACTGTAATAAGTGCCTTTTATATTTTGTTCCCTGTCTGCAATAAAGAATAACGCACTGCCGGCGGGCGGGATATCAAATGCAAAACGGGTATTCCCCTGTTGCCGGGTTTGAGGGTATTTTAAAATACTACCTGTACTCAGGTCCATGATGAGTACCTGCTTATTGCCTTTGACCTCCACATCGCCTGCCGCGGTTTTTGCAAGGTTGGCATTGGATAAGAACAGGAGCTGCCCATCACTGATCACACGCCGGTGATGCAGAAGACTGCCGTCCGCCGTAACGGGAGTCGTCATACGGATGCGGAAATCTGCAGACCGGAACACCTGCTCCATTGTGGCGGGATCAAGTGCTGTATAGGAAATCACTCCCTGCTTACCGGCAAGATGCCCGTCGGGTTTCATTTCCGCTCCGTCCAGGCGGTTCAGCGGGTTAAACAACACCAGCTTTCCGCCATTGGCAACAAATTGTTTCAGCAGGAGATAGGTCTGCTTATTTATATTTTCCATACCGGGAGGAACGACTACGGTCGTATAGGCCGCATTCCCGATCCGGAACAGGTTCTTGTCAACAGAACCATGATCTTTGATGATGTTTTCAGAACCAAGGTCATATTCGGCCTGCGCTTTTTCCAGCTGGGTAATGAAGGCCTGGAACCGGTTGCCGGTCGCGAAAAAACGCTCATTGCTTTTAACGCGGCTGTGATACATCCAGGCGGTAGAGGTCGGTTCAAGTATCAGCACTGTATTTTTTTGAATGCCGCGCGAAAGTGCGTAGGAAAGTCGCGCAAAATATTCATTGAGTGGTTTGTAATAAGGCCACCAGGAATTCTGATAAGAGAAGGTTGTCGGATAATCATATTTACGGGCTCCTGCCATGCTCATCCAGGAAAGATGCTGATTCATGAAATTCACACCCAGCGCGGCCTGCCAGTCACCCAACCGTTTCATGTCTTTAAAAGTGAGATCCCACCCGGCTCCGCCATAAGTTTCGCAAAGCGTGCGTTCCTTACCCAGCTGGTTGGCTACGCTGGAAAGCTCTTTTACAGAACGGATATTCCCAAACTGTGCATTGGGACTGGATTCATTGAACTGGTTGAACAACATATCAATACCCGGCTGATCATGCCAGGCATACATGGCCATATTATCAGGCCCTTCCCCCGGATCGGGCCAGCCGTGTTCCCAGTAGTGCCCAGTCCATTTTAATTTATTTTTTTGAGTAAAAGCCTGCATGGGTTTCGACCAGCGGTCGATAAATAACTGCAGCAGGGTTTCCTGGTAATTATGCCGTATCTTCTGCCAATCGCCGGTTTCTTCAAAGAGTGCCGGCAGATACGGAATAAGATCATATCCCCATTTTTCTTTGAAAGCGGAAAAAAGATCAGGTGTCCAACGCGTGGTCATGCTGCCATGCGTGGGAATGCTGGGCTCATCCGAGAAGGTTCCGGGAACCGTTTTGCCAAAGGCATCACCAAAAGCTTTTTTATATTTTGTGAAGGTAACGTCGATAAATTTTTCGGTAACCCCTTTTACCATCAGGTCTACGAGTGGGTAATTGGGAGGCCCTACCATACCGGCCTGGTTGGAGTAGCTCTGTTTGCGGAACAGGTAATAATTTCCTTTTTTGCCGGCGGACTGCGGCGCCTGCGCCGTAATATCGGTAAACCGGTTTCCTTCTTTTTTTAAACAGATAAAATAGGAGTTCCTGTCCTGCGGAATGGTATCGGATTGAAATAACTGGAGCATTTGCCCCTGGTTGTAAGACTCCGGCATCTGGTCAGGAACAAGACCTCCTGCGAACCCCGTCGGGTAAGAATTCTCATCATAGATCCATACATGCATGTCCAGCTCGGCCGCTTTCTGAACAGCATGTTTATACAGTGACAGCCATTCGTCGCTGAGGTATTCAGTTATCAGACCGGGGCGGGGATGTATGAATACACCACCAAAGGCATTGGCTTTGAACTCCTGCAACATGGAATCGATGATTCCTGTGGTAACCTTCGTATTCCACACCCATAATGGTGCTGTCCGGAATTCCTTCCCCGGATTGGAAAAGTTGCGGCTGACAGTGGAGAAAGGGACAGGGGGCGCCGGTTTCATCAGCGATTGGGCAGGAGCGCCGGCCGGTAAGAGGAGCAGGAAAAATGCAAGCCGGAAGATCGAAAAAGGGCTGTTTGATTGTTGATGCCTGTTAAAAACAAGGGCCAGTATTTTTATGATCATTTTTTCTTTTAAACGTTACTATTGATTGCCTGGTTAAGAGATTTAAACACTGCAGGAAGGCAATCCGTACAGTTAAGCATCCCGGTAGCAGTGTTGAGGAAATCCTGTTAAACAATGAGTGTTGAAAATACAAATTAATTCAGAGTTTACAGGAGTTCGGGGTAATTATTTCCGGAGCAGCGGATCACACCTGCTTTTGGTCTACTCCAGCTGAACGATACAAACGGCAAAGGGGGCCATTGTTATTACGGGGCTGTTTAGTTTTGTCTGAAAGGGTGGCTGGTCGGCGCTCCGGCCATCAACGGTATTACATGTTTGATTTTTTGCAACATCCGGAAGCCGCACCATTGTGGTCGTGTTGCGGGTATTGATCAACAGGATGCGCCGGCCTTTTGCGGTTTGATAAGCCTGTGCCGCTATACCATCGGATCGGTTGTTTTTAAACCCTGTAGTCATCAGCTGGTCTCCGCTCCCCAGGTGATCATGGATCATTTTCAACACCCAATACCTTGCGTTCGGGTTTCCTGTTTCCCAGTTCATCATGCTTACATCCGGAAACTGTGTGGGGTAACCCACCAGCTGCGATTCCCCGGCCACATCGATACCGGTTTTGGTAAGCTGCAGGAACAGGTAGGCATAGACCGCTCCGGAGAGATTCCAGTAAGCGGCAGGGATGGGCTTGATCACCTGTGGCGAACGCAGGATGCTGCCGATCTCATTAATGGTGGTAAATACCTGCGGCGCCAGCCTTTTCCGTATATTTTCGATATAACGGACTTTGTCCATAAAGGCATCAGCTTTTTCAAAAAAAGCATACTGATAACCGTCAAGATCCTGATCGGGAAAAGAAGGAGTGGAGTAATGATGATAAGAGATCCCTTCGGGTACAATGCCGAACCGGTGATTGTCGCGGTTCAGAAAATATTCAAAGTATGCGGGGTTGGTGACATGGGCAAGAGAAAGTCCGATGAATTTGGTATGAGGGGAGATCTTCTTCAGTTCAACAACGATTCTGTCATAGATCTTTGTATACAGTTCAGGTGAGATCGCATGCTCCAGGTCCGGTTCGTTCAGTACTTCCCAGTAGGGGATCTTATAGAAGTGTCCCGATTTATGAAACGTTCCGCGCTCATCTGTGAAGCCGCCTTTTGTGTACCAGCTCAGCAGCCGCGCATAATAACCGGCCAGTTCCTGCCCGGTGCTGTCGCGCAACTCCCGTCCCTGATTATAATCCCATGAAACGCTGTAGGGATCTTCGGGATAAACTACGGGCTGTGGCGTTTTCCACATCCATGCAGGAGTGGTACTGAAGTTAATGACCACTGAATGCCCATCTGTCGCCTCCATGATGGCTTTCATGGTACTGTCGAGATAGGTGAAGTCCCAGTATGTTCGCTGACTGTCCGGTGGTTTTAATGCGGCAACGGCCATTTTGGGATAAGGGAACCAGGGCACATAACGGACATAATCGGCTCCGAGATCTTTAAGGGCTTTGAATGTTTGCTGATGAATGGGAGAGCCCGGCCGTACCATCGGGTTTTCCACCACCTGCAGGGTCGGCGTGGTCTTTGAAGTCATGAACGATTGATTCCAGTCGACTTCAAGCGTGTCCGCTTCCTGGGCGATGCCGTTTATCGCGGCAAGAGAAAGACTTATACAGGCAATACAAGAGAAGATCCGATACATGATTTTAGTTTTACTTAGTAACCGGGATTTTGTCCAAGGTCCTTATTAATGATCAGCTCATTGTTGGGTATGGGGTAGAGTGCCCTGAAGGATTCAAATTTATAGTCGCTGGCGGAGGAGGGGATGCCCTGGCGGGGTATCGTAGGGTTGGCTTTTTCCTTTGCTCCGTAGGCATTCAGGAAGGCCGTCAGTTCCGGTACCGTCATCGTACGTTTCAGATCAAACCAGCGCCAGTTTTCAAAAGCCAGTTCCATACGCCGTTCATGCAGTACTTTTTCCCGGAAAGCGGTCTGCCCCAGTCCGGAAGCATTGGCCAGTCCGGCCCGCTGCCGTACCTGGTTCAGGTATTTGTAGGCATCGGCGGTCGGACCCTCCTGCTCATTGATGGCTTCCGCCAGCATCAGCAATACATCGGCATAACGCAGCACCGGCCAGTTATCTTCCGTACGACCTATTACCGAATGTGCATGCTGATATTTTTTGATATAGGGCACTACCAGTCCCGTTTTCGGGCTTTTGAAATCAAGACCCACAGATGCGCCCTTCCGCTTGTCATTG
This sequence comes from Niabella beijingensis, assembly GCF_020034665.1. Classification (NCBI taxonomy): domain Bacteria; kingdom Pseudomonadati; phylum Bacteroidota; class Chitinophagia; order Chitinophagales; family Chitinophagaceae; genus Niabella; species Niabella beijingensis. Next base: position 809,523 of record NZ_JAIQDI010000002.1, read on the forward strand.
CCTTCGTATGCCTGAATGAGATCATTGGTAGGAATATTCCATCCGGAGGGATTGCTTTGATCAAATCCTGTTACGGCCCCTTTCGAAAGCCGGGGTCCGAAGGTATAAATAAAACTGCTCCATTCCCCGTTGTCGTCGGTGCCTCCTTTGTACTGGATCTCAAAGACAGATTCAGGACCATTTTTTTTAACGGGATCAAATACGTCGGCATATTCCGGTACCAGTTCATAGCCCAGTGCAAGCACCTGGTTCAGGGTGCTGACGGCCTCAGCATATTTTTTACGGGTAAGAAACATCTTTCCCAGCAGGGTTAACGCAGCGCCTTTTGTTGCCCTGCCCAGATGGGACGCGGCGTAACTTATCGGAAGCCCGTTTGCGGCCGCCTTCAGGTCGCTTTCGATCTGTGCGTAAATACTGTCTTGTGGCTTACGGGAATAATTCCAGGCCTCAGATGGTTTGGCCAGGGGTTGGGTAATCAGGACAACATCGCCAAAATATTGCACCAGTTCAAAATAAAGATAGGCCCGGAGGAATTTCAGCTGCCCTTCATCCACGTTCTTCAGTGAGTCGGTAAGCTCCGCCTTTTGCATCCGGAACAGGGTGTTGTTTATATTGTAGATAGCGTTGTAATGCAAATTGTACCAGTCAGTGATATTGCCATTTACCGCTGTATAGGTCCAGGTTTCATAAGATTCAATTTTGTCGGCCTGCCCGCGGTCATCCGGATTGAAATCAAAAGTAGTATTATCTGAAACCATTTCGTTGAACAGCCATTGCGTATTGCCTATCGATTGCAAAAGGCTGTAACATCCGTTGATGGCCTGTTCTACCTGCGTATGATCTGTGTAGAATAATTCCTGATTGATTTTAGTCGGATCGGTTTTTTCCAGGTAATTCTTCCTGCAGGAGCAAACGGATAAAATGATCAGCCCGGCGATGAATAATCTTGCCATTTCGTTTTTCATTGTACAGAGTTTTAAAAGTTGAATCTTAATCCGAAAGTGAAGGTTCTTGAAAGCGGGTAGGTCTCATCATCCACCCCCGGGTAAATACCGCCCCCGGTTACAGAGGCTTCCGGATTAGCCCCCGGATATTTTGTGAAAAGCAGGAAATTGTCAATACTTCCGTAGAGCCTCAGTGTCTTAAAAAAGAAATCCGGTTTGTTAAATGTGTAGCCAAGGCTGATGTTTTTGATCCAGAGATAATCTCCCTTGTAAATGTACCGGGAGTTGGATTCCCGCTGCCACTTATAGTTTAGCGTACCGGCGTATTTCCCGTTACCCGGGTTCTGTTCGGAACGCCAGCGTTGCAGGGCCCCGTCAGAAACGTTGAATACACCGTCCATATTCATGATGGATTTTTCAATTTCCCGGTACACATTGAAACCGGTAGCACCGTTGAGCAGAACAGTAAAATCAAAATTTTTGTAATCTGCTCCAAGAGTCAGACCATAATTCATTTTGGGCCAGGGATTGCCGATCTCCACCATGTCCTTGGTATCGTAAGAGATGGTGCCATCACCATCACCATCATAATAGCGGTACACACCGGGTACTGCCCCGTCCTGCTTGGGTGCGGCATCGATCTCTGCCTGGTTATTAAAGATGCCCAGTACCTGGTAGCCGTAGAACATACCAATGGGGCGGCCCACTCTTGAAATGCTATAGGCTCCGTAAAATGTGCCGTTGAGTATCTGGTCATTTTCCCCGCGTATCTCCAATACTTTATTCCGGTTCATAGAAACATTAAGATTCGACCGGAAGCCGACTGCACCGATATTTGAATTGTACGAAGCAATAAATTCTAATCCGGTATTTTGTACCTTGCCAACGTTTGCGAGATAAGAGATAAATCCTGAAATAGCGGGAACCTGTACCGGTAACAGCATATCGGATGTTATTTTTCTATAGTATTCGGCAGTAAATGAAAACTTGTTTCCAAATGTAAGCAGGTCCAGACCGATATCCAGTTGTTTAGAAGTCTCCCAGCCAAGGTCGGGGTTGGGAAGTCCGCTAACAGTATACCCGCGGGCAAGACTGTTGCCGAGTATATAATCATTTTTTGTCATGAAGGAAAGGCTGTTATAATTGCCGATATTGTTATTTCCGGTGACACCCCAGCTGGCCCTTAATTTCAGGTCATCCAGCCAGGTGGGTTTGGGTATAAAGTTCTCGTTGAACAGCCGCCAGCCCACGGATACGGCAGGGAAATTACCATAGCGATTGTCCGCTCCAAAGCGGGAGCTGCCTTCCCTCCGGAAGGTGGCTGATAACAGATATTTCTCATTAAAAACATAGTTTACGCGGCCAAAAAAAGCATTTAGTCCCCATCCGTATTCTGAAGATGATGCTGATTTGATTGCAGCGGCGTCTAAAAATGGTGTCAGATCATTAGGAAAATCGGATCCGGTGCCTGACAGTCCCCTCACTGTTTCGGTTTGTGCCGTGTAACCGGCCAGCACATTCAGCCGGCTGGAGCCAAAATTATTATCATAGGAAAGGAGCTGATCGGCAGAATAGTTTACCGTACTGAACGCATTGTCGCTTTCGGTAGCGGGGCGGGGAGGCGCGGCGTTTTCAGCTGCGAGTGTGGATGGCCGGAATTGTTTCTGTTCGGAGTAGCGTAGCAGTGCATTTAAAGAGGTTTTAAAAGTAAAATGTTTTAAAAATTTTGCTTCTGCAAATGCATTGGTAAGCACCTGACCCACCCGAACTACGTTCAATTGTTCCTGCAGCAGCTGAACCGGATTAGGGTAGCCAAAGATGCCATCGTGCCCTCCGATATAGGCATTATAGCTGCCGTCCTCATTGTAAACGGGCTCGCGTGGATCCAGTAAGAGGGTGCTTCCCACGAGACTGGAACGCCCTTCTGTAACAGGGCCTACATTGTTGATGGCATAAAAACCGGTTATATTCAGCCCTGTTCTTATAAAGTCATTGAGTTTTCCTTCGATATTGGTATGAGCGGAAAATTGTTCAAAGTCCGTATTCTTTAATACACCATCCTGTTTAAAATATCCCACTGACAGCAACGATTTGGTATCACCCTGTCCGTCGCTGTAAGTCAGGTTAAAGTTTTTAAAAGGTGCATTGTTATGTAATATTTCGTTGAACCAGTTCGTGGAGATTTTTGTCTGTTCGGGATACCGGAAGTCTGCGGGTATCTCATCGATGGAGGGATCGTGATTATTAAAATAACGTTGGTTGTCTACAAAAATGTCTTTTTTGAATTGAGCAAATTGCTGACCGTTGAGCACCTTGGTCCGCCAGGATTCCGGGACAGATTGTATGCCGTAGGTGGCGGAAAAATCCATTGATTTTGTACCTGTTTTGGCGGCTTTGGTGGTGATCAGCACAACACCGTTGGAGCCGCGTGCTCCGTAAATGGCGGAAGACACGGCATCTTTTAAGATGGTGATGTTCCCGATATCATTGGCGCTGATGCCGTAGTCCATTGAATTTCCGATAGGGAATCCGTCGATCACATAAAGCGGCTGACTGCCGGCGCCCAGGCTGCTGAGGCCCCGTACCACCACTTCAAATTGTTGTCCCGGCCGGCCGGTGAGCTGTTTTGCTGTTACACCGGGCACCTGTCCCACCAGCAACCTTCCCGGGTTTGTTGCGGGCACATCCTTTGTAGCCGCGAGGTTAACGGTTGCTACCGACCCGGTAATATCCCTTCGCCGCTGCGTGCCGTATCCAACTACCACTACTTCGCCCAGATCCTTTGCTGCGGAAGGTTTCAGCGCTACCGTGATGTTGTTTTCTGCAGTTATGGTCTGTGTTTCATATCCGATATAGGAAATCTCCAGTACAGTGCCCGGAGCAGCACTGATGCTAAAAGCGCCCTGTGCATTTGTAAGCACGCCTGTTGAAGAATTTTTTATACTTACTGAAGCACCTTCAACAGGTTGCTTGGTAGCGGCATTGACAACAGTTCCTGACAAAGTGTTGTTCTGCGCCTGAAGGCAACTGAAGGCACCGGTAATAAAAGAACAGGTCAGCAGGAGGGCACGCAACCACATAGTTGGTCTGAGTTTGAAAAAGTGATTCATAATCCTGGTAGGTTTAAAAGATGAATGAACGGCAAGGCATTGAAGAATGCAGTACAAAAATCAGCTGCACGGCAACTAAAGTCAATATCAAAAATGATCTTTGACGTGTATTTTTTGATAAATTTGAGAACGCATGAACAACTATTATAAATACCTGCCGATTAGTAAAGTGGATAAAAGCTGGGGGTTGTATGTAGTGAATGTAGGATGTACAAAGATCTCAAAGTCCCAGCTTTATCCCCCAGGCGATCACCCTTCACATCATTATTTTAAATGGGAGGACGGGCGCATTTTTGATGAGTTCCAGTTGATCTATATATTGAACGGGGAAGGGGTCTTTGAATCAAAGAGTTGCCCGCTTATGCCGGTGAAATCAGGTACATTGCTGATATTGTATCCTTATGAATGGCATCGGTTCAAACCCAATGAGGACACGGGCTGGGAAGAATACTGGATCGGATGTAAAGGGAATATCCTTCAGAATATATACAATCATCATTTTTTTCCGAAGGAAACACCTGCTTATTATCTGGGAACCAATGAGTCGGTCATTAATTTATTCACCGATATGATTGAACATACGCGGTCGGAGAAGACCGGTTATCAGCAACTGGTATCGGGAATGCTGCTGCATTTGTTTGGAAAAATATTTTCTCTGTCCAAACAACTGAGTTTTGATAAAAAGAATAAACACGAAGAGGTGATCAACCAGGCAATGTCTATTATGCATTCGAATATTAATTCTTACCTGTCGTTTGAAAAACTGTCCGGTGATTTTTGTATCAGTTATTCCCTGTTTCGCAAGGCGTTTAAATTATATACCGGCATGTCTCCGCATCAATATTTTTTGCAGCTGAAGCTGAACAAGGCCAAGGCTTTGCTGCTGAACTCCGGCGATTCTGTCAAACAAATTGCAGATGAGCTGGGCTTTGAATCGGCCTATTCCTTTTCCAAGATCTTTAAGGCAAAGACGGGCTATTCTCCCAATCACTTCAAGAAAAAATTTCTTTTATAGCCCCGCTTTATTTACTGTTCCCTTATCAGGGTTACAGGGCCCAGGAGGCCGGAACTGATCAGCGGGTCGTCTTTTTTATAAGGATTAAAAGTGGTGAATGTATACCGTTTGCTGGTCCGGGGCTTGCCTTCAAGCAGCCATGATGGCCATTTGCTGTCTTTGACGCCATCGTCTGCAAATTGCTGATCCCCGATCAACCGGTTGATCCACAGGTTGGCAACGGTGATCTCAAGCTGGTTGTTGGTTTCCCTAAGCCATGGACCGACTGAAACCCGCCAGGGTGCGGTCCACAATATGCCAAGGTCATGCCCGTTCAGGCGCACCCTTGCCAGTTGTTTTACATTTCCGAGGTCAAGACTTATCTGCGCATTTTTATCTGATGCCATTGGGGCATCGAATGTTTTCCGGTACACAGCAATGCCGGAATAATACCTGATGCCGGGGTCGTTATTGTCTTTCCAATCGGAAAGCTGGCTGAATGCGGTCCGGGCGGGGCCTCCCCATTTCGGATCAAAGGTCACGGTCCAGCTTCCCGAAAGGGTATCTGTCTGTTGTATACTCCTGCCGCTGCCTTCCGGCCGCTGACCGGAAGGAGTATCGGAGAATACCACGAAATAACTTTGAAATGAAGCGAATGTTATATTCAGCATGACCTGCTGCCCTTCCCTGCGAAGTGGTCCAAGAGATCTGAAGGTTCCGCTCAGCGGTTCCCAAAGCTCTGCGTACTTCTTTGTGGTCCGGAACCGGCATCCGGCCGTAAGCGTGTCGGTCGTTGTATTGGAGATAAAAAACAGATCTGTTCCGGGGAGCTGCCGCTGGGTATAACGCAGGGGCTGGTCGCTGCTGAAATTCTCACTAACCTTTTTTGACTTCAGGATACCGGCCAGTGCATTGTAATTGCAGTACAACTGATCCATCTGGTCTTCAAGCGCTTTACCCCATATGATATAACCTTTTCCGTAGGGGTGTGTTGTAACGGTTTCCTGCTGAAGCGAAGGGCCCCAGAGGGTTGCCGCCATTTTGCGGATGGCCGCATCGCTTTCCGGATAGCCTGAAAGGCCCGGGGCTTTTTGCGGAGGCGGCCCTACAACAGTTGCACCCTGGGCCACAAGCTCAGCTATTTTTTGAAGCAATGCTGCTGACATGGCCGGATAGCGGGGCAGCACCAGCAACTGGTAAGAGGCACCACCGGGAAAGCAGATCTTTCCGTTTTTGACACTTGCTTTTCCGATCAGTCCCGGAGGGCAGGCGTCGAAGTTATATTCCCGACGGTCCAGGAGATCAGCATCGCCTCTCAATGCCGAGGCAGGTGCTGTAAATACAAAAGGTGCTTCTTCCGGGGTAAGGTACAGGATATCGGCTACCGTATTGCCCTGTTGCAGCAGGTAAGAACAACGCGCAATATACTGATGATAGCCGCCTGCCATGGGCCACCAGGTCTGGTTACGGTTCCATTGGATCCCATAGGGTCCCATGGTCATACCCGGTTTTAAAGAGTCCGGAAGAGGTTGACTCTGATAGGTATGGTAGAAGAATTTATTAACGCCCGCCGCGAAGGCCCAATCACCCTGGTTTTTCATTGACCCCGGATATTGTTTCCAGCCTTCATTGTTCTGTGCTGTAAATGCCTCGGCCCCGATCACCGGCTTTCCCTGTACATGACCAAGTGAGGAGGCCTCCACACAACTGAATTGGGTATTGAATCCAAAACCTTTACTCCAGAATTCACACATAGGAATATCGGCAACGGCCCCCAGTTCAAGATCTGCAGTAGGGTTCATATCATACGGCTCTATGGACAAACGAAGTCCGTTGCGATAGGCATACTTTTTTACCTGCTGTGCGTGATGCTCCAAAACCAGGTCCATGGCGGTTTTCCGAAGATCCCACATGAAGCGGTCACTGATCTCTTTGCTGCCAACGATCCTGCCGGCGTATACGGGGTAATAGGGGAGGGGATCATATCCTCTGCGGTTAATGAATTCCTGCCGGAAATTTTTGGTCCAGTTCTGTGCACCCATTTCCCAGCTGTCGATATGAAGAAATTTTAGCCCGCCTTTCTTTTGTTTGCCGGAGTGGCCGATCTGTTCCAGGATCTTGCCCACATAAAAGTCCAGGTGTTGGTTAATGGCAGTGGTATCAAATTTATCCGCCTCAAAGCCCAGCCCGGGGCGGGGTGCAGGTCTTGTTCCGGCACCGTTATTCCGTACTCCAAAACGCATGACGGTCCAGACGCCGGATTGCGGTTTCCAGTTGAGTTTTCCATCGGCTGCCAGGTGGTCTGTAATGTCAACGACCGCTGTTTTTTGAATGGCATTTTTTTTAACACCCGGTTCGCCTGTTACCGGCGGATAAAAAGCGGGAACACCTTTGGCCGAGCTAAAGGGTGCCCGGTAGTAAAGCGCACGGTAATCCACGTCTTTGATACTGTCTTCCTGAGATGGAGCCGGAAATGCGAGTACAGCTACGTCCCTGTAAAAATCATTGCGTATCCTGGTCAGCTCGGGTGTCAAAGCACCCTCACCAAAAAACGGAGCTTTGGGCGCCGGCACGGGCAATGTTACCGGATCTTTATCGTGTGCAGTAACAGTAGTACTGCTGCTTACCAGGTGCTGCATAGAATATTCCGGTGCCACCCAGGGACCGCCGCTTCCTGCCCAGCCCGGTCCGATACCGAGTGTGATGGCAATGCCCTGTTTTTCTGCCTCCTGTTCGATCTGTTTAAAAAGTAATAACCATTCCTTGCTGAGAAAATCGATCCTGCCCCTGGGCACACCTACGTTTACCTCAAGGAATATCACATGCCCGATACCGGCTTCTTTCATGGCCTTCAGATCTTCCCGGATCCCGCTCGCCGACAGGTTCCCATCCATAAAATACCAGTACACACCCGGCTTTGCAGAATCCGGCGGCGTGATGAATTGTGTTTTTAGTTGTTCCAGCACATTGTTCTTTTGCTGTGCATTCAGGGTGCAACAAAAACAAACTGCAACGGTCAGGAAAAGTATCGCGTAAATATTCCGGCACATATCAATCGTTTTAGAACTCGGGGTCAGAATGAATCGACAAGATAGCATATCAGAAAGAATCCACTATCATGTACTGTCATGCATGACCACTTTCGCCATGACGGTACATGACAGCTGATCTGAAACGAAGACCTATATTCGCCCTTTATACAAAGCTGTTTGCCGAACATACAGTTGGTCTTAATGATTACAATGCTTTGCCCATGTTGCGAAAATTATTTTTAAGCGGACTTGTTTTATTAATTGCCGGATCCGGTATAGCACAGCAGACTGCTGCGCTTGCGTTTAAAGAACCGCCCCTTGTTTACCGGCCGGGATGTTATTATTACTGGATCAGTGACAACATTTCTGAAGAAGGAATTAAGAAGGACATTCAGGCAATGGCGGCTGCCGGCATTGGCAGGGCCTTTGTCGGGAATGTCGGATTCCCGGAGAGTGAATTATCATTAAAACAGGGAAGCGCGCGGCTGTTCTCGGATGGCTGGTGGAATGCCACGCTGGCCGCAGTAAAAGCCGGCGCCGAACACGGCGTTGATATTGGTTTTTTTAACAGTCCCGGCTGGAGCCAGAGCGGCGGACCCTGGATCAAAGAGCAGCAAAGCATGCGCTACCTGGATGCTCAGGAACTGCTGGTTGAAGGACCGGGAACCGTGACAAAATCCTTTTCTCCGGTACCGCTTTTTCAACAGGTGGCTGTAATGGCTTTTCCACAGCCGGCTTATGAGGGGCAGGAGTTGTCGAAGGTATTAAAGAGTGTAACGGTCAATATCGACAGTGTGGAGATCCGCCGAGCATTTGACGGGGATACCGCAACTGTTGCCGGTTTCCCGGATAAAGTGGAACAGCCGGTTCATATTGATATCAGTGGGGATAAGGTATTTACGGCACGGTCGCTGATCCTCTGCGGACAGGGAAGCGCTTTTGCTGCTGACATTACCTTGCAGGTCAGAACAGCAGCGGGATACAGGACGGTGAAATCATTTTCTTATAACCGGACAAACCCGGCATTAAATGTAGGCTTCCGGCCCTGGGCCCCGGTGGTGATCACTTTCCCGGAACAGCAGGCGAAGGACTACCGGATCGTGCTGGATCATATAAGGGGTAAGGCCGGATTTTCGGAGATCCGGCTAACCGGCGCTGCGGCTATGGAGCGTATTGAGGAAAAACAGCTGGCAAAGATGTTTCAGACACCACTGCCGCTATGGAACGAATACCAGTGGGCATCCCAGGCGCCTGTAACGGATGCTGCCGCACGGATCGCGCCTTCCAAAGTGATAGACCTTACCGCGATGACGAGCCCTTCAGGAAAATTGAGCTGGAAAGTCCCTCCGGGCAAATGGGTGATCGTGCGTTTTGGGATGGTGCCCACCGGTGTTACCAATGCGCCTGCCACACCGGAGGGCAGGGGATACGACGTTGATAAAATGAGCCGTACTGCAATTGCGGAACACTTTAATGCATTTATCGGGAAGATCCGGAGTCGCATTCCCCAAAAAGATCAGAAAGCATTTAAGTATGTGGTGGCCGACAGTTATGAGACCGGCTCGCAAAACTGGACGGATGATTTTGCAGCCTCCTTCAGAAAAAAATATGGTTATGACCCGTTGAAATGGTTGCCGGTACTTACCGGAAGGGTTGTTGGCAGCAGGGAGCAAAGCGACCGGTTTCTCTGGGATATGCGCCGGCTGGTAGCGGACAAGGTGGCGTACGATTATGTGGGCGGATTGCGAGATGCCTGCCATGGCCAGGGATTAAGCCTGTGGCTGGAGAACTACGGACATTGGGGGTTCCCTTCCGAGTTTCTTATGTATGGCGGACAAAGCGATGAAGTAGGCGGTGAGTTCTGGGCAGAAGGTGATCTGGGAGGAATAGAATGCAGGGCGGCTTCTTCGGCGGCTCATATCTATGGTAAAACAAGTGTTTCCGGAGAATCTTTTACAGCGGCGGGCCAGCCCTATGCACGTTATCCGGCATTGCTCAAGCGGCGCGGCGACTGGTCCTTCACCGAAGGGATCAACAACACGATCTTTCATGTATATATACAACAGCCGGATGAACGGCTTCCGGGCATCAACGCCTGGTTTGGCACGGAGTTTAACCGGCACAATACCTGGTTCGGACAGGGGCAGGCATTTATAAAATACATTCACCGTTGTAACTACATGTTGCAGCAGGGAAAACCGGTGAATGATGTGGCTTATTTTATAGGCGAAGATGCACCAAAGATGACCGGTATTACTGATCCGAAATTGCCCGATGGGTTTCAGTTCGATTACATCAATGCGGAAGTAATCGAACAAAGACTCAGTGTAAAAGATGGAAAGCTGGTGTTGCCGGATGGTATGAGCTACCGGATGCTGGTATTGCCGCATCTTGAAACCATGCGCCCGGAGTTGCTCCAGAAGATTACCGAACTGGTGAAAGCCGGAGCCGTGGTGCTGGGTCCCCGTCCGTTGCGATCCCCCAGTCTGCAAAACTTTCCTGCTGCCGATCAGCGTGTACAGGCCTTGGCTGCAGCGCTCTGGGCCAATGCTGACGGGGTACACCGCAAAGTGGCCGCATTCGGAAAAGGAAAGATCATGAATGGTCTTACCATGGAGGAGGCGCTCGGTCAGATCCGGACAGCACCGGATTTTGTGAGCGGCAGACCCGGCCAGATCGCCTATACACACCGCTCCCTGGCGGATAAGGAACTTTATTTTATTTCCAACCAGACCGATACGCTGGTTGATTTTGCACCGCTCTTCCGTGACGGCAAAGGCCAGCCCTATTTTTATGATGCGGTAACCGGCAGAAAACTTAAATTAACGGATCATACACAACAACCCGGCGGCATAAAAATACCGCTGCGGCTGGACCGGTTCCAGAGCGGGTTTGTGGTGTTTCATAAGAACGAGACATTGCCGCCAGCAACCGGTGAGAATTTCCCCCGGCCTTACGAAACAATACCGGTAAAAAGTTCCTGGGTGGTTTCGTTTGATACGGCCGGCCGCGGACCGGTTGAACCGGTGGTGTTTGAACAGTTGCAGGATTGGAGCATGCATCCGGATGACCGGATCCGGAATTATTCCGGAACGGCGGTGTATAAGACGAGTTTTCAGCTGAAGCCCCTTGCCGGTAAAAAAGTATTCCTGAATCTGAATAAAGTGGTGGCTATGGCAAGGGTGCGGCTGAATGGTAAAGACCTGGGAACGGTATGGACCGCACCTTACACCGTGGATGCTACGGAAGCCGTAATAACAGGCGAAAATAAACTGGAGATCGAAGTAGTAAATACATGGGTGAACCGGATGATCGGCGACAGTAAATTACCGGAAGCCGAACGCCGCACCTGGAGCAATGTAAATACGTTTAAACCGGAATCTTCGTACATGTCTTCCGGATTGCTGGGGCCGGTACAGCTGGAGCTGGTCCGGTAGGATTGCTATGCTCTTTGTATAAAACAGCTTCCCAGAGAAGTAATGATTGTTGCAGGGATTCTGCCAGGATAAAAATAATCTTGTTGCGTTGTTGTAAGGGGCTGATTTTGAGTCGTAAAGGTATTTTCATTTTTTAAGTTAAATTTGTAGAAAATAGTTGTTATGGCAAATGTATTAGATCAGGCAATGTTCAATTATTTCACCCAGTTGAATGAGGCGGAAAAAAGGTCTGTAGTGCAAATGCTAAAAACTTTTTTAAAGGGGCGTCAGGTCACCGATGACCATATTAGCATCGAAGAATATAATAAGGAAATAGATGAAGCTGTTGCCCGTGTCAAATCCGGGGCTTTTGATACACAGGAAGAAGTAGAAAAGATGGCAAAGGAATGGTGATGAAAAAGCGGGAGATCAAATGGGATAAGCAATCCTGTATTTTAGTGAAGCAATCCGCTCTATCCGCCGGGATTCTGTACAAAATGCAACCAAGGTAAAAAGAGAAATACTTCAAAAGATCAGTGAATTGTCTGTACGGCCTGAAATACACGCCCCGGATAAATATAAAAACAATAATATGGGAAACTACCGCGCTTTTGAACTACGCCATTATCGCATAGCATACCTGATAATGGAAGATGTGATAATTATTGCAAGGATAAGACATACCAGCCAGAACCCCCGAGAATATTAGCATAATACCGGAATGATTACTGTATCTGTTTATATTAGACCTTTTGTTCTGATAGTTCCAGAAACCTAAGAAATATCGGAAAGGATCTTTAAAAATAGCGCCAGGCCCTTGCGTTTTTCCTCATCAAGCGTATAGCTCAGATCCTGCGAGTAATATTTTTTAAGATCATAGATCCCTTCCGGAATTTTTGCGATCACCTCATCCAGGTGGGCGAGTCCGTAGGCATTGGCTTTATCAAATTCAGTAATAAAAGCATCCGGCAGCTTCCGGGTACTTACCCATGCCGCAAATACAAACGGTAGCCCGGTAGCCTGCTTCCATTCACCGGCAAGATCATAAATATATTCGAACCGCGGCCGTTGCTGCAGGGCACGATCGCCGATCACCAGACCGGCGGTAGTACCCTTTATCTCTTCAAGATAAGATTCATTGCGTGCATCCACGATTTCGGGTGTTATCTTCCAGTGGTTCTTAATGAGCCACCGGCACAGGGCCACTGAAGACCGGCTTTGATAATCGAGGTAGATCTTCTCCACTTTTTCCAGGGGAACCTGGCTGAATACACAAACCGAAGCCACATCGCCGATAGCTCCGATGCAATAATTGCCATTAATAGAATAGTGCGACAGTTTCTGTGTGATGGCTACAGGGACCAGTCCCACATCGATCTGCCCGTTAATCAACAACTCCGCCAGTTTCGCGGGTACATCTTCAATAAGCTCAATTTTTTCAGTTATCGGAGGGAATTGTAAACCGTATAAAAGAGGTCTTGTATTCAGGTAATTAATTATTCCGACTCTTATCTTTTCTTCCACGCTGAATCCTTTATTTTTGTGCAAATTTAGTTTGTTTAGGGTTTAAACTTCAACAATAAACCTTAAACCTTGAACTTTAAACTTTAAGTATGTCTTTAACAGCAATTTCGCCGGTGGACGGCCGTTATCATAAACAAGTGCAGCAGTTGCAGGAATATTACAGTGAGTATGCCCTTATTAAATACCGTGTGATCGTGGAGATCGAATATCTTTTTTTTCTGGCGGAAAAAAAGTTCCTGAAATTATCAGCCTCCGCTAAAAAGCACCTGCGATCCGTGATCGAAAATTTCGGGACAGATGAGGCAAAGGCCATAAAAGAGATCGAAAGAACCACCAACCATGATGTAAAGGCAGTGGAATATTTCCTGAAAGCAGAACTGGACAAGACCGATGCACGGGAGGCAAAAGAGTGGATCCATTTTGGTCTGACCTCACAGGATGTAAACAATACCGCGATTCCGATGCTGTGGAAAAGCAGCCTGGAGCAGGAGCTGGTGCCGGCATATGCAAACCTTCAGCTGCAGCTGCGGGAACTGGCAAAACAGTGGAAGGATATTTCCATGTTGGCCAAGACCCACGGGCAGCCGGCATCTCCCACTAAATTGGGTAAGGAGTTTATGGTTTTTGTGGAACGCCTCGATCACCAGGTACAGCTGTTTTCCTATATTCCTTTTGCCGCTAAGTTTGGTGGTGCTACCGGTAACTTCAATGCGCATCATGTGGCTTATCCGAAAACTGACTGGGTGAAGTTCGGGAACGAATTCGTGGATGAAGTGCTGGGACTGCAGCGGATGCAGTATACCACCCAGATCGAGCACTATGATAACCTGGCTGCTCATTTTGATGCGATCAAACGCCTGAACACCATTCTGCTGGATCTTTGCCGTGATATCTGGACCTATATCAGTATGGATTATTTTAAGCAGCGTACCAAAGCCGGCGAGGTTGGTTCATCGGCGATGCCCCATAAAGTGAACCCGATCGACTTTGAAAATGCGGAAGGGAACCTGGGTATTGCAAATGCACTGCTGGAGCACCTTTCTGCCAAATTGCCGGTGAGCCGTCTGCAGCGCGACCTTACCGACAGTACGGTGCTGCGCAATATCGGCGTACCCGTGGCCCACACTATCATCGCCATAAAGAGCATTGAGAAAGGACTGGGCAAACTGGTGCTCAATGAAGCTAAACTGAAACAGGATCTGGAAGACAACTGGGCGGTGGTGGCGGAAGCCATCCAGACCATCCTCCGCCGGGAAAAGTATCCGAACCCTTATGAGGCTCTGAAAGCGCTTACAAGAGGCAAGGAAGGCATTACAAAGAATGCGATCCATGAATTCATAAAGGGATTAAAAATATCGGCCGGTCTTAAAAAAGAGCTTCGCCAGATCACTCCGCATAATTATACGGGGATCGTGGCAAAGTATTAAAATAAAGGTTACTATTCTTCAGAATGAAAAAATAGGCACCAAGGAGGTCATTCTGTCTGAAAGGCTCCGCCCAAGATAACGACTTCTCCGGCCAGCCTGCCCGCGGCACGCTGTTGTTTCCGTTGCTGTTTTTGGATCTGTTTTAATTTTCTTTTTGTTGTCTTTTTTTGTTCTGTTATAACCAATCCGCCCACGAATCCTTCAAGGCATTGCTCCTGGTTCTGAGGCGGGATGGGTTCGGAGAGTACAATTGAATCTTTTTTCAAAGTTATTTTTCCCTCCAATTTGGTACCGGTGATAACCGCAACCTGCGATGAATCTTTTTCGCCGATCTGCGCATTTCCGGTGTATGATAACGCAAAGAACAATACAAAAACAGCAGCGATTTTTTTCATTAAGGACCATTCCGAATGGGCTATATGTGTTGCCGCGCGATAAATGTCGGTATCATATTCTTTTGCCAGTTGCGCTTCGGTAAGCCTCCCGCATATTTTTTGTGACTGATGCCGAATGAGATAGGCAGCTATGTCATCGGTTGTCATATGGGTGAAATCAACCACGGTTTTGCAACAACTGCTGCAGTAACGGCCTTTTTCCTGGGGTACCATGGTGTCCCAGTTTTCGTGGCAGGGAACGGGTATTTGTATTTTCATAACTGCTGTTTGAATAAAGATGCAGTTAGGGATCCGATTGCATAAATTTTTTTAATCGCTGAACCGCAATGCATAAAGATCGGCCATGGGCAGGTCATCAAAAACTTCCGTTTTATTGAACAGATAGAAAATATAGACATCCGCGCAGTCGGCTTTATGCAAACCGATAAGGATACAAAAAGAATATGCTTTGGCAAAGTCCGGAGCAGGTGCATAGCCCATGGTTGCGCCCCAGTCTGCATTAAATTCTCTGGTGACTTTTTCTTTTGAGTAAACCTTATTGAAATAGGGCCGTACCGGGTCGGCAGCAGTATTGAGGTTCAGCAGCGAGAATGTCAGGCGGTATTCCTCATTGGGATCCGGGGTAGCGGGGTTTTTCCCGGGGGGTGTGCTGATCCTGATCTTCCGGTACGTTTCTGCCCGTTCTTTTAACAGGTTGACGTAGTATCTTATTTCTATCTGTTTTGTTTTGTGTTTCAATGCATATTGATAAGCCACGCCCGTTTTGGATAAAACAGCAGTAGTGTCAAACCCATTGGGTCTTGTAAAACGGATCGATGCTTTTTGTAAAAGATCTTCAAATTGCCTGCTTTGGCCGGTACTGCAAACGGGAAGGAGGATAAAAAGCGCCATGGCGCACAGGATCGTTCTCATATCAGAGCATGTTAGTGGCTGAAACTATTGGCTGATTTAATTTTCCGTAACCCGGCTGGGTGTGTCCTCACCCGCAATAACGGATTGCGCGCTGATTCCAATGGACCGGATAATTTCTGTCATATTGGTCAGGTCCAGTGTTTCCACGGCGTCGCTGGGTTGGTGATAATGCGGCTCATTGTCCATTTTTGAAGTGGAGATGGTATGCGCCGGAACACCCAGTTTGGCCAGGGTGGCGTTATCAGAGCGATAGAATAATTGCTGGTCAGGATAGGGGTCCGGATGGAATTCAAAGCCACTCCCCGCCAGATTTTTCTGAAGGATGGTGCCCAGGGATGATTTCTCGAAACCGGTAATGTAAGCGGAGTTCTTGCCCCATTTACTGTCGGTGCCGATCATTTCTATGTTCAGCATCGCTGCTATTTTGGAGGGGTCCAGCTGCCTGCTGAAGTGCTGTGACCCGAAGCCGCCGGATTCTTCAGCAGTGAAGGTTACAAAAATGATCGAACGCTCATTGTTTTTTAAAGAAGCAAAATAATCGGCCAGCATCATTACTGCTGTTGTTCCGGAGGCGTCGTCATTGGCACCATTATAAATGGAGTCACCGTTCTCCGGTTTGCCGGTACCAATGTGATCATAGTGCGCGGAAAAGATCACGTATTCGTCTTTTTTTGATTTGCCCGGCAGAATGCCCGCTACATTTGCAAGCTTATGTTCTTTGATGCTATGCGATGCTTTTATGGAATAGGTCTGCATTGCCGGCTTTCCCAGGATAAAAATGACAGATCCGGTGCGCTTAAAGAAGTTCCTTTTAAAGAATACCAGCCGTTTAAAGTCTGCTGCGAAACTTTCGTCTACCAATACAATGGTGTTGGTGCCCTTGCCGACCGCTTCGGAAGCTTCCCGGAAAAGGGAACTGCCTGCGGCGATGGTGCTGATGCTGTAACCGGATTTTTCTGTTACTGCCAGTTCCGGCTCCCCTGTGATGACGATCACATTGTCTTTGGAAATATCTTTCTGGTCGATGCGCGCGGAAAGTCCTCTGAACGCGGCGCTATAAACGGCAAAGGATTGTAAAAAGGAATCGTCCTGCAATGGTTGCAGCCCGCTTTTCTTAAAGGAGGCAGCAATAAAACCGGCTGCTTTATCAATCTCGGGCGAAAAGACCGCCCGGCCTTTCATCTCGTCCGAAGCCAGAAAACGGATCGTTTTTTCAACAGTTGCCGTATTGAAGACGCTGGTGTTCTGAGCGGATATATGTAAAACCGGGATCAATGCCGGAATCAGAAATCTGAAAATGCGCATGCGTATGATTTTTAGAAGAAAGATAATAAAAAAAACGCTTGCTGGCAACGCAACAGATGCATCAGCAGGAAAAATCCGCAGGCGGCACAGATAAAATACGGAAAGGAAATCAGCAGCACCAATCAAAGAAACCGGTCAGTGCCAATCAGCAGGAGAAATATAACCCGCACAATACATGGATCACTGGTGGATCTCACTGCTGAAATGGAACTCGATATCCGGGTTGTTGTTGATTTCCGTGTTCAGGAACCACTCGCTTTGTGCCAGATAAACCATGTTCCCGTCTTTATCTTCGCCGGTATTGGCCAGTTTGAATTTGCCGAAGTCATCCAGCTTTTGAGGATCCTTGCTTGTAAGCCAGCAGGCTTTATAAAAAGGCAGCGCACGAAACTCCACAGAGGCACCGTATTCGTGTAAAAGACGGTACTGGATCACTTCAAACTGGAGCTCGCCCACACAACCCACGATTTTTTTTGTGCCGCCAAACTGGGTAAAGAGCTGGGCCACACCCTCGTCGGTCAGTTGTAACAATCCTTTTTCCAGTTGTTTGGTTTTCATCGGGTCTTTGTTGATGACCTCTTTGAAAATCTCGGGAGAGAAAGAGGGGATACCTGTAAAGTAAAAGTCCTCGCCCTCGGTCAGGGTATCGCCGATCTTAAAGTTACCGGTGTCGAACAGGCCCACCACATCACCGGCATAGGCATCCTGGATGATGCTTTTATCCCGCGCCATAAAAGAGTAGGGGTTGCTGAAGCGGACATCCTTATCCAGGCGCACATGATGAAAGTATTTGTTGCGTTCGAACCGGCCGGAACAAACCCGGAAGAAGGCGATACGGTCGCGGTGCTTGGGATCCAGGTTGGCGTGGATCTTAAAAATAAAACCGCTCAGTTTATCTTCTTCCACATCTATCTTACGTGCGGTCGTTTCCCGGCTCTGGGGCGGCGGCGCTATCCGGATAAATGTATCCAGCATTTCCTTTACACCGAAATTGTTGATGGCACTTCCGAAGAATACCGGCGATACTTTTGCTGCCAGATAATCGGCTACATTCAATTCCCCGTTCACTCCGTCCACCAGTTCCACATCTTCCCTTAAAACAGCCGCATCGGTAGCGCCCAGCCGGGTATCCAGTATGGGATCGTTGATGTCGGAAATGGCCAGCGTATCTTCTTCGTCAGCCTTTGTATTGGCGGTGAACAAGCGGATGTTTTTGTCATAAAGATTATACACCCCTTTAAAGTCCTTACCGCTGTTGATGGGCCAGGTCATGGGGTGCAGGGAAATATTCAGCTCTTTTTCAATTTCTTCAAGAAGATCAAACCGGTTCTTTCCGTCACGGTCCATTTTATTGATGAACACGATCACCGGTGTGTCGCGCATGCGGCAAACCTCCATCAGGCGACGTGTTTGCTCTTCCACGCCATTCACACTGTCAACCACGAGGATCACACTGTCCACCGCGGTGAGGGTCCGGAACGTATCTTCGGCAAAGTCTTTGTGACCCGGTGTATCCAGCAGGTTGATCAGGATATCATTGTATTCAAAACTCATTACGGAGGTAGCTACAGAGATACCCCGCTGCCGCTCGATTTCCATAAAATCGGAAGTGGCTGATTTTTTTATTTTATTGCTTTTAACAGCTCCGGCCACCTGGATGGCGCCGCCGAATAAAAGAAATTTTTCTGTAAGCGTGGTCTTACCGGCATCCGGGTGACTGATGATCGCAAAGGTGCGCCGGTGCATGATCTCATCGTGATACTTCATAAGGGCGCGAAGATAGGAAGGTTTCCGTTTTCCTGTTCAGGTTTTTGCCGCTGAGCTCCTGAAGCGTGGGGGCCTTATTTTTTTGTCTTCTTTTTGGCCGGTGGGGTTGTTTTTTTTGATGCTGTGGTCTTTTTAACAGGCGTCTTTGCTACCGGTTTCTTTAAAGTGGTTTTAGTCGCGGTCCGGCCGGATCTTACAGGGGCCCTTGGGGCTGTTTTGGGCGCGGGCCGTACTTCCCGTGCCGGAGCAGCAGCCGCCGCCGCTGCTGCGGTTCTGGCATCGCCTTCTTCTTCACTGCCGCCTACCTTGTTTTGCATATAGTCGCCAAAAAAATCATAGGCTTTCCGGGCCATATTGTACATGTTGGAATTCATTTTATTGCCCAGGATGACGATCACTGCCTGCTCATCAAGCAGCCGGCCAAAAGCCGGAGTGAACCCGTGCCACTTGCCATTGTGATAGATCACATTTTTGCCGTTGGGCAGGTTCAGCATGCGCCAGCCCAGGCCGTAATTGTGAATAGAGGGCTTTTCATGACTGTGCGGCTGATACGCGGAATCCAGCAGCGACTGGCGTATAAAAGCCGGGTTGTACAGTGCCCGGTCCCATTTAAACATATCTTCCGGTGTGCTGTACACATTCTTATCACCATAGGTGTTGTCAAACTGGTCGTTCACCCATAAGGCACCGGAAGGTTTATAAGACATGACCACTTTGCCGCTGTCTGCCGGCGTATAAATAAAGGTGTGCGTCATCTGCAGCGGATCAAAAATGGTTTCCTTTACATACTGGGGAAACTTTTTACCGGTAACTTTTTCCACGATCAGTGCCAGCATTACAAAATTGGTATTGCAGTAGGCAAAGCGGGTGCCGGCTTTGAACATAGGTACCGGTTTGTATTGTTCGAGGAACTGCAGCACATCATCATTGGAGACCATCTGCTTCGGGTCCCATTTGGTCTTATCCTCCATTACGGAAAGATAATTGGGCAGTCCACTTCTATGGGAGAGCAATTGTTCTACCGTAACAGCAGGATAGGGAAAAGCGGGGAAATACCGGGTCACAGGGTCCTGTAGTCCTATTTTTGAATCCTGTATTAACCGCAACACGGTCACCGCAGTGAAAGGCTTGCTGGTAGATGCAAGATGAAACTGGGTGCCAGCGTCAATCGTATCCGCTTTTTTATTCGGGTCTTTATATCCGTGGTAGGATTCATACAATATATTACCTCCTTTTGCTACAAGGATCCCTCCGTTAAACCCGCGACGGATCAATGCAGAATCAAAGAAGGCACTGAGTATTTTTTGATACCGTTCTTTTTCTTCAGCCGTCATTTGCGCGGCGTTGTAAGCAGCCGGATCCGATGCTTCGGCAGCTGCTTTTTCTTTCTGGGCCTGCGTTTTCGACTTACAACCAATCGTTAATGATATCCATGCGATGATAACTATAGCTCTTCTCAAGGTACAAAGATTTTTAAAGTGGCAAATTTAACCTTATCTGCACCTGACCGAAACTAATCACTATAAAATTTTAATTTTTGTTAACTTATTTGGATATTTGCCCGTATGACAAATAAAAAAGAGACGAGCTATCCCAAAGAGAAGATCCGGATATTGTTCCTGGAAAATATAAGCGACCTCGCGGTACAACGGTTTAAGGATGAGGGGTATTCGAAAGTAGAGAAATTAACAAAAGCTCTTTCGGAAGAAGAGCTGATCAAAGAGATCAAGAACGTTCATATTCTTGGAATCCGTTCCAAAACACATATTACCAAAAAAGTACTGGATGCCGCAGAAAAGCTGCAGGCCATCGGGTGTTTTTGTATCGGAGTGAACCAGGTGGACCTGGCAGCAGCTACCGAAAAAGGAGTAGTGGTATTTAATGCGCCTTACAGCAATACCCGTTCGGTTGCGGAGCTGGTGATCGCAAATGCGGTGATGCTGATCCGCCGGTTGCCGGACAAGATCATGGCGGCGCATGAAGGGGTGTGGATGAAAGATTCAAAGAACAGCTATGAGCTGCGCGGAAAAACGCTGGGTATTATCGGTTACGGAAATATCGGCTCCCAGGTAAGCGTGCTGGCGGAGGCCATGGGTATGAAAGTGCTGTTCTATGATATAGAAATAAAACTCCCGCTGGGAAATGCAAAAGATGCCAAAACGCTGAAAGACCTGTTGCAGAAATCGGATGTGGTGACGCTGCACGTGCCGGATACGCCCCAGACGAAAAACCTGATCACAAAAAATAACCTGAAATATTTTAAAAAGAATGCCATCCTTATCAATTATGCACGCGGCGAGGTGGTAGACCTGGATGACCTGAGCAAGGCTATTAAAGAAGGGCATATCAGCGGAGCGGCACTGGATGTATTTCCCTGGGAACCGGAGAAGAACGGGGATCAATTCACCAGCCCGATGCAGCACCTTCCCAATGTTATTTTAACGCCGCATATCGGGGGAAGCACCGAAGAGGCGCAGGAGAATATTGGCGTGGATGTAAGCACAAAGCTGTTCAATTTTGTTGAAAAGGGGATTTCAAACGGATCACATACCGTTCCTGCACTGGCACTGCCCTCGCAGGAAGGCGTACACCGGATCCTGCACATCCATTATAACAAACCGGGGGTACTTTCCGAGATCAATACCCTGTTGTCCAACAACAATATCAATATCACCGGTCAGTACCTGAAAACAAACGACGAGATCGGCTATGTGGTGCTGGATGTGGAAAAAGGTGTTTCGAAAAAGGCCGCATCTATTCTCAATGATGTCAAGCATACGATTAAGACCCGGTTGGTTTACTAGTGGGTTACTGTATAGATGAAGAAAATAAAAAAGCCTCCATCCGGAGGCTTTTTTATTTATGGTACTTCTGTAACTTTTATCGTATTGGTATGCAGCTTCAGATGCACCGGCGTACTGCCCGTACTTACAGCCGTATCACCCCGTTTCAGGAAGCCGTTCTTTTTCAGGATATTGATCTGGTCTGCGAAAATGGTATCCAGATCGTGCTGGTCGTCATCATAGAAAAAGGCACGGATGCCCCAGCTCAGGCTGAGCTGATTGATGAGGGCATGATTTTTTGTAAATACATACAGCGGAACTTTCGGACGGTAGCTGCTCAGCATAAAGCCGGTATAACCACTCTGCGTCATCCCGATCAATGCATCGGCCCTTGTATCCTTGGCCAGGTTACAGGCATTGTAACAGATCGCATCGCTGGAAAGGGAAGGAGAATGCGGTTGTGGCTGCAGCTCGTTGGAGAGATCGTAATGGTATTCTGTTTTTTCGATCTCCAGGATGATCTTGCGCATGGTCTGCACTACCAGTGTCGGATGTTTTCCGCTTGCGGTTTCGGCACTCAGCATTACCGCATCGGTACCTTCAAGCACCGCATTGGCCACATCGGTGATTTCGCTGCGGTTGGGCTTTGAACGGTCGATCATGCTTTCCATCATCTGTGTGGCAACGATCACGGGTTTGGCACGGTGAATGCACTTGCGGATGATGCTTTTCTGGATCAGGGGAACTTTCTCAACGGGAAGTTCCACACCCAGGTCGCCGCGGGCGATCATGATACCATCGGATGCATGGATGATCTCCCGGATATTGGGAATTGCTTCCGGCATTTCGATTTTCGCGATGATCTTGGTCTTGCTCTTGTGTTTGTCCAGTATTTTGCGGAGCTGTTTAATGTCCTCCACCTGGCGCACGAAGGAAAGCGCCACCCAGCCCAGCTGTTCCTTGATGATCAGGTTGAGATCTTCCAGATCTTTGGGTGTTAAAGCGGGGAGCGAAATTTTTGTATCAGGCAGGTTTACTCCTTTTTTGGATGATAAAAAGCCGCCCAGTATTACCTCCACTTTCACATCATTGTTGGACAGTATTTTTCGAACGATCACTTCCAGTTTCCCGTCATCGATCATTATTTTGTTTCCCACTTTTACATCCTTGTGGAAATTGGGGTAGGAGATATAGATTTTTTCCTTGGTGCCCACCATTTTTTTATTGGTAAAAATGAAGGTGTCGCCCGGCTCAACAATCACGCCGCCGCCTTCCATCTCACCCACACGGAGCTTGGGGCCCTGTAAATCACCCAGGATGGCCACCGTTGTTTTCTCTTTCCGGTTGATCTCCCGGATGTAATTGATGATCTGTATCTTCTCCTCATGTACGCCATGGGAGAAATTTAAACGGAAAACGTTTACACCGGCGTTTACCAGGTCCAGCAGTTTTTCGTAAGTATTGCATGCCGGACCTACGGTCGCTACTATTTTTGTACGGTTAAAGCTGTGATCAGTGTCCTTGGGAACTGCAGCCACCAATGTTTTCTTTCGAACTTTTTGAGTTTCTGTCATTTTAACTTTATTAATACGCTTGCGTTAAATTAAACCTGCAAATATCCGACAATTATTTCAAAACGGGAGCAGGCAAACAAAACCGGAATCTACAAATTAAAACAAAAAACCGCACACTAAAGGCGGTTTTAATATCAATCCGGTTTTATTTTAGTTCCACTCCAGGATATTATTGAACAGGTATTCATCCGGGTGCTGCAGGTACTGCTTCGCCGCTTCTTTGTCGGCATCCGTCAGGTAGTGAAGTGCATCGGCAAATACGGTCTGCGCATCAGCGCTTTGCATGTCGATCAGGCGGGGCTTCACTTTCCCTTTCTCATCTGCTACATCCTTCAGGTAAAGCGGTTTAACAGTACCGGTGGCATCTGCTGTAACAACAGCGCCGGTGATATCCTGGTCAAACAGCTTTTTAACACCAATACCCAGGAACGTGCAATATTCCAGGTCATAAGCGGTAGGCGCCAGGCAACGCAGTTCGTAGCCCAGTTCCACCGGACGGCTTTTTACCGCTATATTCAGTTTTTTCAGTTCATTCTGCAACAGGATATTGTAAATATGTGCTTTACTTACATTGCCCAGCTCCGGATGTCCGTGGTCATCATACGTGAACTGGATGCCGGAGGCTTTGATATCATCATCGCTCATAAAGTGGAAAACCCCCTCACTCACCACGGCAACACCATACGGGATGCCCAGGATATTTCTTTTTACAATGGAAGACACGATCAGTTTGGTGATCTTATCCAGCGTGAGCTTTGTTTTGTTGAACATTTCCGGGATCACGATCATGGGATAATGACAGGCTACCCCAATACCGAAGGCCAGGTGACCGGCCTCACGTCCCATTGCGGATACCACAAACCAGTTACCGGAGGTGCGGGCATCTTCATAAATGGTCTTACCCAGTTTTACACCTTCTTCTCTTGCGCTCTGGTAGCCAAAGGTAGGCTGGCCGTAAGGCAGCGGAAGGTCGTTGTCAATGGTTTTGGGAACGTGGATATTTTTAACCGGCACGTTTTTGCTGGTGAGGAAGTTTGCGATACGGTTGGCTGTAGATGCCGTATCGTCACCACCAATGGTTACCAGTAATTTAATATTGTTCTTTTCGAAAAATTCACTGGTGAATTCATCGTCTTTTGGTTTATAACGGCTCATACGGAGAAAAGAACCTCCGCGGCTGAAAATGTCGTCTGCCAGCTTAAAATCAATATCAGTGGTCAGGCCTTTACCATTGAAAAGGTTTTTGTACCCGTCGTGCAGACCAATGACCCGGTAGCCGTCTTTTAAAAAGATTTTGGCTACAGAGCCGATCACTGTGTTAATACCAGGGGCAGGACCACCGCCGGCCAGAATTACGATACTTTTCTCCATATACAATTATTATTAAACTTAAGTGCGCAAATATAAGTGAAATTGATTTTTATTCTGTTCTGTTTGCTGTTATTTAAAGATTATTAAACTATAACAGTTGTTTGTATAAAAATATCAAAAAGAAGTTGCCATTTGCAGCGGAATAACAGCTGATCTTACGAATTACCTAAATCGATTTAGCACCGCCCGGACCGACGATACATAATTTCCGCCGAACAGGAAGGCATGGATCAGCAGGGGATAAAGCTGACTGAAGGGCAAACGCTGCCGCCAGCCGGACGATAACGGATAGACCGCTTCATAAGAGCTGTAGAAGTCCTGCGTAAATCCGCCGAACAGGAGCGTCATACCAATATCCATTTCGCGGTGCCCGTAATAAACGGCGGGGTCAACAACAACCGGCTCGCCACGCATCGTAAAGAGAATATTTCCGCTCCACAGATCGCCGTGCAACAGCGCCGGCTGCTCATCAGGAAACAGCTCCGGCAGTCGCCTGCAAAAGCGTTCTGCCAGGGTACTGTCTGCTTTTGTCAGTATCCCGGAGTGATAAAGCTCCCGGATGAGCGGCAGGATGCGGTGGTTGCCGTAAAACTCCGGCCATGTGACTGTCACTGTGTTTTCCTGCGGCCACACCGACAGGTAATTGTCTTCAAAAAAACCAAAATATGGCGCCCCTTCCCGGTGGATACGTGCAAGACCACTGCCCAGTAATTCCCAGCTTTTTGGTAAGGGAGCAGCGGTGTCCATCCACTCAAGAAGCAGGTATTGCTCTTCACCGGCAATGCCCCATTTCAGTGGCTCCGGGACCCTGAGGGCATTCCGGCCGGAGAGCGCTTTCAGCGCGTTGTATTCCTTTTCAAACAGCATCGGACAGCCGGAAGCGTTGTTCACTTTGAGGAAATAGCTGGAGGTGCCGGATGCAATGCGGTGACACCGATTGACCGGTCCGCTTTGAATGACCTCCTGCTCCGTTACCGGGAATTTCAGCTGATCGAGTAAGGGCTTTGAAATCATGTCAGTGCAAATTAACACAGATCTGTGAATGCACCAGAACCGGCATTGACCGTTTTTAAACCGCCGTTCGCCGGTTTTATCCCAATTTTAAGAGATTCCGGCTCCGGGAGCTGTTACTTTACAGGTTACAATACAGCCAAAAGGGTATTAATCAGGGGTATGGCAGTTCCAAATATTTGGAGTAAGTTTGGATACAGAAGACAGAAAGCATATCCGGAGAAAAATTGTTGGCAGATCAAGCAAGTATATAAGGAATGGAGAATACGACCATTAACGGCTATAAACTAAAGTACAAATTAGGGGAAGGAGGCATGGCCGCTATCTGGTATGCAGAAAATTACCTGCAAAAGCCAGCAGCGGTAAAAGTGCTGCAACAACGTTTTTGCGAAATGCCGGAGATCGTAAGCCGCTTTGAAAACGAGGCGAAGCTGATGGTACACCTGAATCATCCGCATATCCGCAATATCTATGATTATTCCACGGTGGACGGGTGCCCCTGTATGCTCATGGAATACCTCGAAGGGAAGGACCTCTCGCAACGGATGAAAGACGGGGAAAAATTTTCCAACCTGCAACTGGTCCAGTGGTGGAACGATCTGGTGGATGCGCTCCAGTACACGCACCGGAAAAATATCATTCACCGGGATATCAAACCGTCCAATCTTTTTCTTACAGAAGAGGGTAAAATCAAAATACTTGATTTTGGAATTGCCAAGCTCCGGGATAATGTGACGGTAACACAAACCGGCTCCCGCATGGGAACACTGATGTATATGAGCCCGGAGCAGGTATATGACGTAAAGACGCTTACCTATAAAACGGATATCTACTCACTGGCCGTTACCTTCTATCATCTTGTCAGCGGTAATGCTCCTTATGATGCTTCCAGGATATCGGATTTTGAGATCCAGGAGAACATCGTACGTAAAAATATTGATACCAGCGTGCTTCCGGAGCCCTGGAAGGGGTTGCTGGCGCTGTACCTGGCAAAGAACCCTGAAGACCGCAAGGAGCTGCGCCGGATCGATGCACAGGCTACAAAAGCAGATGAAACGATCGTCTTTACCCCTGTGCCGCCGCAACCCATCGAGACCATCTACCCGCCGTTATCGACACATCCTGCCCAACGGACAGGATCCAATCGTTTCGGATATATTTTCCTGGTGTTTTTTATCGTTGCGGGGCTCGTCGTTTTTGCATTGAACAAAGAAGAGATCCTGTCCCTTTTCGGTGTTAACGGGGAGAAGAAGCCTCCGGTGGAGAAGCCGGTAACCCGTCCGTCTTCCCGTAAACAGGCGCCCAAACAACCGGCTGAAGAAATGCCGGCGGATACCACGGACGCAAAAAATGACACCATGACCTCAACGCAGGTGGTCACCAGCGAAGACCTTGGGATGAAGAAAGCAACGCTTAAAAACCAGATCAACGATTACTACCGGATGCGGCAGGATTGCGGCAGTTTGTCGCGTTTCTTCCGGGATACCGTGCAGCAATACTATAACCGGTCGAATGAAGTGCTGACCCGGATACAAAAAGAATGTGCGGCCTATCATGGAAAATGGCGCTTCACAGAAGCGGATATCACCAGCTCTTCCTATGTGTTCACCTTTAATCCGAACGGGAATACTTATGTAGACTTTAGCATGCTGTACAAGATAAAACAGAATGAAGGAGATGACTGGATCCCCTACAATATTGATGTTTCAATGGTTTTTGATAGCGATATGAAGATTACCCGGATTGTGGAGCGCAGGATCGAAAAATTATAAAAGGAACAGCCGGATGAACGTACCGGGGGAAGAGAGGGTTAAAATAATAAATTTCAAATTGAAAATATGTTTGACAGATTAAAAAAGTGGTTATTGCCGGATGAGGAAGAAGAAGAGGAACTGCGGCTGACCAATCAGGCGCTGGTAGATCAGGTACTGGTTTCCTTTAAAGAGACGGTGGAGCGGGAATCCTTTAACCGGCGGATGATGTACGACTGCAGCTACCTCATCCTCATGCGGCCGGAGGATTACCGGCACGCAGAGCTGCGACTGGCGGGCATTACCGAGGGGATCCTCGACGAATTTTATGATTATATCAATCAGCGCAAAGAGCAGTATCCCCGCTATGAACCGATCGGCAGCTTCTGGGATTTCCAGTATTGTCCCGCAGAACGGGGGGTTGATAACAGTGAAATTGAACCGGGGACGATCCAGGTAGTGAGCACACCGACTTCTGAGAAATCCTGGTCGGAGCTCTCATCCGAACACATTAAGGTATCGGTAAGCAGCAAACATTCCAAGTATTCAAAATATGATCTGAACCCCACCACTTTTGCAAACATTGATATCCTTTCCAAAGGACATTTCCGGGTAAAGTTCCGCCGGGAATTCCTGGGCGATTTTACCACGCAGCAGGCGGCTCCCGCGGGTTCGCGGAACAGTGCGCCGGCGGATAAGCTGGCTACGATCCAGTTTGTGCTGAACAAACAACGGTACAGTTTCCCCATGCGTGAAAAACAACTGAAGATCACCAAGGAGATCGACGGGATGACCAGTACGGCAACCTTGCTGTGTATCAATGAACCGAGCGGAAGCCTGCAGAAAGAACATGTGATGATCAAATATGAAGAAGCTGCCCGGGCATTCTACATCGCGCTGTTTGCCGACGCATTTGTAAACGAGCAAAAGCTGGAGCTGAGCAGGGTAGGTGAAAATCCCGTATGGCACCCGCTGAAGAATGAATCCACCATTGTCTGTGGAATTTTTCAGCTGGATTTTAAAGGGACGGTTTAAATCATGGCGCAACAAAAATAAATAGCGTATGCTGGGTAGTGCAATGCTGGTATTTATTGTCCTGGTATTTCTGTTACAATCTAAAACGAAATCATGAGCAGGAAGATCGTTTTATACGGGCAAACAGATGTAGGACGCAGACGGGAGGAGAATGAAGATAACTTCATTGCGCTTTCGGCGCTCTGGAATGCACCCGCGCGTGCGCTCATCGGCGCCATTGACGGTGTGGGCGGCTACGAGGGCGGGGCGGAAGCAGCAGCGATCGCAAAAGAGACCATCGAACATTATTTGCAGAATTTCAGTTTTGGCGCACCGCTGCAGCTGCTGAAAGAAGCAGCTATTGCCGCCAACAACCGGATCGTTGAGCAACGAAGAACCAATGAAGCACTGAACCGTATGAGTTGTGTGATGTCGGTTGCTGTGCTGGATGCCGATAAGGAAATGATGTATGTGGCGCATGTGGGCGACAGCCGGGGGTATGTATTCCGTAACGGGAACATGCTGAAAATAACCCGCGATCATTCTGCTGTGGGAATGAAAGAAGACAGCGGATATCTTACCGAGGCAGAGGCGATGCAACATCCGCGCAGAAATGAGATCAGCAAAATGGCCGGGGAACTTTTCCTTGATGCGGATGACTCTGATAATTATTTCGACAGCATTGAACACAGTTTTCTGCCCGGAGATATTGCGCTGTTTTGTTCCGACGGATTAACAGACCTGGTTACACAGGCACAGATGGTACAGTTGCTGTCAGCCCCCGGTACCTTACAGCAAAAAACGCAGCAGCTGATCGATGCCGCCAATGAACTGGGAGGAAAAGATAATATTACCGTAGTACTGGCTTCCTATGCTGCCCCGAAAAAGCCGGGGCGTAAGAAAGGATCAAAAACAGCGATCGAAGTTCCGATTACTGAAGCCCCACCTTCATCTGATGAAATTATGACTGAAATAAATACGCGCTCCTCCAAAAAAAAAATAGCGGTGCTTCCGGTTATCATCGCGTTCGTCGTTGGATTTCTGGCTAACTGGCCGGGAACAGGGTCGTTCTTTAGCGGGCAGGAGACACCGCCTGCGGTACTACCGGACACTACCGGGATACGGCCGGACAGTCTGCCCCTGACGGACAGCGCCCATTTACAACATCTGGATACTTTAATCAATGCAACGGATACGATCTATCGCGACAGTATCCGGCGGAATGCATTGCAAGGCTACTAGCACATGAAGAAAAAAATAGTTTTATATCCCCGGAGAACCGAACGTATTCTTTTACTCGGTGCCACCCTGCTGCTGGGCATTATGGCATTTCAATATTACCAGAACAGGAAGGCGGATTTTATCAATACGGACTATGGGTATGAAAGCGGTAAAGTGATCAACCTGGCTGCGCCGGTTCAGGCGGCTACCCTGCAGCAGCTCTTTGCAAAAGGTGGCTATTTTACGGATGAGGCGTATATCCGTTTTATTGCGGGAAAGATCAAAACGCTTGTTGAAAAGGAAAGGGTGCTGCCCAACCTGGGGGCATTGAACAAAAACAGCCTGATGATCCCTGCAACGGATTTTCTGAATACTTCCAGTCCTTCGGGTAAACTCCGTTTTTTAAATGCCATTACGCAACTGGATATGGACAGTGCCCTGTATGATCAGGAATTGAAAAACCCGGTAGCCTATCCGGATGAAGTGGCCGTTCAGAACACAAAAACAAGACTGTCCATTCATGGCAAGGTCCGCCTGGGCGTCTCCGACAGCAGCGAAGGAGGTGCCGCAAAAGGAGTGCTGGTAAAACTTACGGAGATCTTTCCTTCCAATTATTATGATACCCTGAGTACAAAAGCCGCTGATGCACCGGCAGAGTTCCTGGCCCGGACAAATGAGAACGGCGCCTATGAATTCTATAACCTGAAAGAACACAGCAACTACCGGGTAACGGCCATGAAGCCCGGATATGATTTCGGTGGCGCCAAAGGCATCGCAGCAATGGATAATGATCAGACCTTCAACTTTTCGGGAAAGCCGCATCTGATAAGGCTGCTGGACCGGACGGAGTTCCGGCAGATCAAAAATGACAAGATCTTTACCGTGCGTACGCCAGCCGATTTTAAGAAAGAATACATCACCAATCTGGTATTATTCGTGCTGGCGTTCTGGGCCTTTCACTTTATTCTGTGGCTAAAGAATTACCGGAGCGATCAGTTCATCCTGCCGTTGCTGTTTTTCCTTTCGGGTACGGGGATCATGGCACTTTACAGCATGCAGGACCCGCTGCGCGATATTATCCACGGAAGCGGTATGGCAAAATGTGCAGCCGGTGTATTATTGTTTGCAGCGGTTGTATTGTTCTTTTTAAAGGACAGGGCCGTGATGCGTTTTTATCATTCCCGGTGGTTCGATCCCGTGTATGCGTTACTGCCCGGGGCGGGCGGGTTAAAAGCGCCCCGCGGCTATTCCTGGATGCTGTTGTCTATCGCACTGATGTTGCTGCTGGCCTTTATCGGTACCGGTCCGGAAGGGAGTGGTGTGAAAGTGAACCTGTTCGGGTTCCAGGTAAGCGAATTGTCCAAATTCTTAATGATCGTTTTTTTTGCGGCTTACTTCGCGGTGAATTCCGATTACTTCAGGAATATCCCGGACAACCGCTGGCTGACGCGCAATAACCTGAAGATGCTGCTGCTGTTCGTTTTCCTGCTGGCGGTTTATGCGGCCCTGGGGGATCTGGGGCCTGCGATCGTGCTTTGTCTCACCTTTCTGTTCTTCTATTCATTTGCAAAAGAAGAATTCTTTGCAATGGTGCTGGCTGCTGTTAGCTATGTGGTGCTGCTGACGATCACTTCCCGGTTCATCAATGATGCCCGGCATGATTTTCTTCCCGGCCTGGCCACACTAGCCTGCGTGGGAACACTGGCATTCGCCTTTTTCAAAAAGCGGTACGAATCGGTGTTTTTTATCATTCTGATCATCTCTTCCTTTATCCTGCTGGCCACCCTGCCATTTGAGTTTACACAGCGGCTGGCCGACCGTAACGGAATGTTCCGGAATATCTGGGAGAATAAGCTCATTGGCGGGGATCAGGTGGCGCACGGGATCTGGTCGCTGAATGCCGGAGGATTTTTCGGACAGGGCCTGGGGCAGGGTTATTCCAGTGTAATGCCCGCTTATCATACGGATATGATCCTGGAAAGCATCGGGGAGGAGTTGGGGATCACAGCACTGATCGCCCTTTTCCTGGCATTCGGATTACTGACCTATCGCTCCCTGCTCGCAGCGCGCAGAACGGGAAAGCCGTTTCTTTTCTACCTTGTGGCGGGTATCGCTATTGCCACTGTGCTGCAGTTTTTCCTGATCACGGCAGGTACCCTGGGATTGATCCCGCTTACAGGGATCTCAGTTCCGTTCCTCAGTAAGGGGAATGCGGGTATCATCATAACGCTGGCTGCTTTTATTCTGGTGCTGATACTGTCGCATGAAAGGGGGGATGCGCTGGAAATGGAATACGTGAAAAAGAACTTTGATAATGTGAATGCCTATGCGATCCTGAGCTTTTTTGCCGTGCTGATTTTTTATACCGGCACCCTGTTCTGGTACCAGTATAAATCGGATGAATATATTACAAAACCGTCCCTGGTGCTGAACCGTAAAGGTGCCTGGCAATACAGTTATAATCCACGCATCGGTATCTTCCTACGCGAGATCCGCTCGGGCAATATTTATGATAAGAACGGGGTATTGCTGGCCACTTCCAGCAAAGCGACTTTTGACCAGTTTAAGAACAAGCTCATTCCTCTGGGGGCCAACCCGGTTCTGTATGCCGAACAACTGAAACGGGAGCAGCACCGGTATTATCCGTTCGGGGCGGACCTGCTGTTCTGGCTGGGCGACTACAATAAAGAGATCGCAAACGAAGAAGAAGCGGGTTATGCGGCCGAATACCGCCATTACACCCTGCTGAAAGGATTTGATGTTACCTATACCACATCGCAGAAAACATCCGACCGCTACCGGGAAGCCCGGTTCCTGCCGGTTACCGAAAAGGAATCGGAGCTGGTGAAATATGATTACAGCGCATTGGCGCCGATTCTGAAGGAGGGTAAAAATGGCAAATGGGTAGAGCTGCAGAATAATAAGGATAAGGACATCCGCCTGTCGCTGGACGTGGTGCTGAACCAGAAGATCAATGCGGTGATCCAGAATACCGCGGCATCCGGTCCGTTCCGGACTTCTGTGGTTGCGCTGAATGCAGCAACCGGTGATGTGCTCGCCTCAGCGTCCAATCCGGCACCTTCCTACAAGGATCTGAAGCTGATCAGCAATATCGACCCTTCCGATTACCGTACGATCTTCCGGCAACTGTTCCAGGACCGGGTGGTCGTGCCCCAGGACCTGGGGATCACTTTCAATTCCAGGCCGGGATCAACGGTGAAAATCATTGATGCCACTGCTGCCATGAACCAGTATGGCACTGCAGCCTCACAGTTCAGTTATTTTATTTATCCCGCAGAGGTGATCCATCAGGGTGAGCCGGTGAACATGAATGTGGATATGCGTACGGCCATCGTCCGCTCCAGCAATGTTTATTTTATCAAACTGGCCAACGATAAGAATTTGCAGACTTCCCTTTTTAACCTGTATGATGCTTTGGGGATGAATATCCTGAACCGGGGTGGCTTTCATTTTCAGCGGCCGGAGGATTACGACAGCGAGCGTTATTTCAAAGAGTGGGGAACATTTGTTGCAAAAGGTAAGAGTATTTTTAACAGCCAGCGGCTGATGAATACACGGAGACGGCTGCAGTCGCCGTATTCCGACCTGGCCTGGGGGCAGGGCGAGCTGGCTGCAACACCGCTGCACCTGGCGCGTATGTCTGGTGTAATAGCCGATAGCGGCGTGCTGCAACCCTCCCGTTTCCTGTTTCAAAGCTGGAATAACAAATTGTCACTGCAAAAGGAACAGTCCATTACCAGTGAGCCCCGGATCGCGCCACTCATCGGTGAATTTATGAAAGAGCAATCCGCTAAGGTATCTGCCGCTTCGGGGTTGACGGTACATGGGAAAACGGGTAGTCCCGAACGCGATAAACTGATCCGGAAGGCAGACGGGAAAACCGCGCTGAAACGGGTCACGGACTCCTGGTATACATTTTTTGTAGCTTCGCCGAAGCTAAGGGCCCCGGTGGCTTTTACCATACGGATCGAAGAGATCGGAAATTCGGAATACGCAAAAACACTGGCGGTTGAACTATTGAAACAATTAAAATCGGCCGGGTATTTTTAGCTGTCAGCAATTAGCTGTCAGCCCTTAGTTATCCGCCGGTAGCTGAAATAATAATTAACATTGAATCCAGTAATATGAATTGGTTTAAGAAAAAATTTGAACAGTTTTCGGAAAAGCTGAACGCCGATGATCCTTCTTTTGGTGAGGTGGAAAAAAAGGCAAGGGCCGCGGAAGAGGCTTCCGGAAAAAAAGTGGTACCGGTGGTACCGCCTGCTGCGCCGTCGTCGCCACGGGTGGATAATATCGAAGCGTTAAAGGAGATCACCCTGGGTGCCATCAGCAATACGGTGCGGATGCTGGGTTACAGCGCTACAAAAATTTCCGGCCTGGTATTTCATTCTGCGTATAAGGACAATGCGATTGAGAATGTGGGCCTGATGAGCCTCGTTAAAGACCCGCAGTTCATCAGCCGCATCAAGCGCGAATTCCGGTCACGGGGCATCCAGTACCTGGAGCCCCTGAGCGTGGAAGTGATCCATGAATCGCCCGACACCGCCCGTGTTACGGCCATTACAGAAGGGATAGGGGTGGAAGTGCTGACACCGGGGGAATCACTGAGGAAACTGAAAGCCCGCGTAGTGGCCACTGAAGGCATCACCTGGGAGCAGGAGTATATCCTGGAACCCTCGGGCAAGCATTATTTTATCGGGAGGGGTAAGGATCCCAAAATTGAGAACGGTCCTAAAATTCACAACGACATCGCATTTGTGGGGATCGAAGAGCAAAACGAAGAACAATACAAGATCAACAATTTTATCAGCCGCTCGCATGCCATGATCGTCTTCGACAAAGAGATCGGGGCCTATAAGATTTACCGCTCAAAATTCCTGAACAACCCCTCGCATAAGATCAAGATCTTTAATGCATCGCTGGATGATTTTTCGGGGATCAGTCTGGGCAATGCAGCGGTGCCGCATGTTTTGAAGGACGGAGACAGCATTTGCTTTAATGATAAGATCGTACTGGAATTTTTTCTGTTAACCCAATAAAAAGGAACATGCTGGAACTGGCATCGAAATATGATATTCTGAAGGTGATCGGTCACGGAGGTTTTTCTGCCGTATTCAAGGCGCGGAGCAAAGATGACCCGGAACACGTGGTGGCGCTGAAACAGCTGGATTTTGTGCTGGAAAACGAGGACGCCAAAGAATACCGGGATTTTAAGAATGAGGTAGAGATCCTGAAGCGGCTGGATCATCCGCATATTGTAAAGATCTACGAAGAATACATACTGGATAATAAACCCTCGCTTGAGATGGAGTTTGTGGACGGCGAAACACTGGAAACCGTACTGCAACGCGAAGGCCCTTTTTCTGTGGATGACGCGCTGGATGTGATCGCCCAGATGGCTGCTGCACTCAGCTATTGCCACCATTACCATACTTATGGCGCATCGCCCCGGCACCGGGTTTCCGATTCGGTGATCATCAACCGCAATGCCATTATCCATAACGATATCAACCCCAAGAATATCATCCGCTCCAAAATTGAGGACGGATCCTACCGCTACGTGCTTATCGATTTCGGTTTGTCTTTTGTGGATCCTGATGCCGTTAGGCACAGTAAGAAGGAAGACGGCATGGCCGAGTACAAGGCCCCGGAGAAATGGCGTGGTCAACTGGTGGATACGCCGTCGGATATTTACAGTCTGGGGATCGTGATTTATGAATTGCTGACCGGCGGCGTCCCGTTTCCGGTAAAGGATTATAAGCAGGCCAATGAAATGATCGCGCTGGAAGAAAAACATAAAAGCGCTCCGGTGCCGGATATCTGTGAAAAACGGATCGAAGCCCTGGAGCAGAGAGAGGGACAGCGGCCGGATAGCTGCGACATTCCTGCGTGGCTGGAGCTGCTGGTGCTCCGGTGCCTGGAAAAGGATCCGTTGAAGCGTTTCAGAACAGGCAGGGAGCTGGCCCGGTTCTTTTACGACGGACTGGATGGTAAGATCGAGATCCCGGAGGAAGAAGCGGAAGTGATCGATATTGACCCCGCGGGTCCGGTAAAGAACGCCGGAGCCTACCTGGAAGTAGCCCCCAATATCCTTACCGAAGGACAGCACTTTTTTCTGAATAAGGACCTGGTTACCGTTGGCAGATGGAATGATCAGCCGGGCATGCCGGCCGATTTCAGCATCCGGACATCCGACCGGTTCATCTCTAAAAATCATTGCCAGGTTTTACGCCGGCGCAACACCGACGGGGAGTATACCTATTTTCTCCAGGACAAGGCTCCGAGTAAGAACGGGACCTTTTTCAATACAGAAAAGAATTCCATACGTCTTTCCGACAGAACGGAAGTGGCATTAAAGGACGGCGACTATTTCTGGTTGGGAAATACAAAACTCATCTTTCATCAGGGCTAAGCCCTGCAACAATTACCGTCGCGCACACGCAGCAGCCCTGGCGAATAACGGCCTTGTTTACAGTTTATTCCCTTCTTTGGGGAAAACAATGGTTGGCTGGTGTTTTTTGGCTTCTTCAACGCTCATCATGGCATAGGAGATAATGATGACCGGGTCACCTACCTGGGCCTTGCGTGCAGCAGGTCCGTTGAGGCAAATGGTGCCGGAGCCTCTTTTGCCCTTGATCACATAGGTTTCCAGACGTTCGCCATTATTGACATTTACTACCTGAACCTTTTCATTCTCAAGGAGATTGGCCGCTTCCATCAGCGCTTCATCGATGGTGATGCTGCCCATATAATTGAGAAAGGCCTCTGTGACCACGGCTCTGTGGATCTTGGATTTAAAAACTTCAATAAACATAGGGGTGCAAAAGTACAGTTTTCAAAATATACACTCATCCTGTACAATGATTTAGTTAACAAATTCTAAAGCTGTTTAGTTCTAAATATTATTGTAAATTCGTGAATTAGTAAGGATTTTTTATAAGATATATTTGAAACTCATGAAATCGTTTATTGTTACGGCAGGATTAATTCTACTACTGGGAACCGCCCAGGCGCAAAAAAGACTGACTGCAGTAGTTACTTCCAAAGGTACTGTTGTTGAGCATAAAGTTACCTCCGGGGAGTCGTTATTGTATCTAAGCAATAAGTACGGCATTTCCCTTTCAACACTTGCCAGGGCCAACGGATTGAAAACCAATCAGGATATACGGATTGGCCAGCTGATCCGGGTGCCGGTTACCGCTGCCAACCTGAATACAAAATCAAGAAAAGGGATTCCGGTGTATTATGAAGCCGGTGCAAAGGATAACCTGACCACGATCAGCAGGAAATTTAACCGGGTTGACATCAAAACCCTGAAGTCCTGGAATAAACTGCGGAAAGACGTGGTTTCAAAGGGACAGGACCTGCTGGTGGGTTATATGACCGATAATGCAGCAAAAAAAGAAGAGGATAAAAAAGAGACCGCTGCCACAAATTCAGGAGCTGATATTAAAGCCGGTAAAAAAGTTACCGCAACCTCGGCCGTGAACATCCGCAAGGGTGCCGGTACCGATAAGGCGGTAGTAGGCACGGTTCAGAAGGACGAAGTGGTTACCGTTACACGCCGTGTAAACAGCGAGTGGGCCGAGATCCGCACAGCTGACGGAAAAAAAGGCTATATGGCTGCTCAGTTCCTTGAGCCGGCAGCTTCCCAGCCCGAAGAAGAGAAAAGTACTGCTAAAAGCGGTAGCGATCTGAAGGCGGGCACGAAAGTAACTGTATCTTCAGCTGTAAATATCCGTAAGGGACCGGGCACCGACCAGCCGGTGGTGGGCCGGCTGGAAAAAGATGAAGTGGTTACTGTAACGCGCCGGATAAATGATGAATGGACTGCGATCCGCACTGCTGATGGAAAAAAGGGCTATATGGCTTCCCAGTTTCTTGAAACAGCAGATCGTGCAGTAACTGAAACGCGCGAAGTTCCAAAAACGGCAGCAGCAAAAAACTCCGGTAAAAAAGTAAAGGCAGCAACAGATACCTATATAAATATCCGCAAAGGTCCGGGCACGGATCAGCCGGTGGTAGGGCAGGCACAGAAGGATGAACTGCTTACTTTGATCCGCCGGGTAAATGACGAATGGTCCGTTGTACGTACAGGCGATGGTACCGAAGGCTATGCTGCCAGCCAGTATCTTGTTGATCCTTCCGTTGAACCGGCGCCGCCGGTGGCTAAAAAAGAACAGCCTGCAGCCCGGGCAGAAAAACAAATGGCGATTACAGGAACCGGCATCAACATCCGCAAAGGTCCGGGAACCAATGAACCGGTAGTGGGCAGGGCAGAAAGCAATGAAATCGTTACGGTAACCCGTGATGTAAATAGCGAATGGGCTGCAGTCCGCACCGGTGAAGGTGTTACGGGGTATATCGCTTCCCGCTTTTTAGGGCCGGTAGGCAGCAACAATGTTGCGGAAGCCGCGCCTGAAGAAACTGCTGTTGCCAAAACGGAATCCAAAAAACAACCCCGCACAAAAACTGAAGCGCCGGTCTCTTCTGCCCCGGTTGCTGAAACAGCGCCGCCTGCTGTAGGTTTTGATGAGAGCGGCTATTTTAAAACCGCATATGATACACAAACGGGGGCGGCTGCTACAAAAGACCGGTCGGTACATGCAGGGGTGTTTAAAACAGACAAAGGCTGGGATGACGGGAAATACTACATGCTGATCGACGGGATCCCCTCCGGCACAATTGTAAAGCTGTCCAATCCCAATGCCAACACTTCCGTGTATGCCAAAGTGCTGGGTGATATAAAAAGCCTGAAACAGAAAAAAGGACCGGCGGCACGTATCAGCGATGCGGCTGCAACAGCATTACGCATCAATGCCGGCGATTTTGATGTGGTGGTAACCCATTAAAGAACGTCACATTAAATAATTCATGAACGCCCTGCTTTGCGGGGCGTTTGTGCTTCGGAACTGTTGCAGTAAGGGCATCAGGGCCGCAGAAAGATCCAGTAAGTAATAAAGAGTACAATGCTGTGGATGAGGGCAACCAGGAAAAAATTTTTCCCGACGGTAAACCCTTTGATGATATTGATCAGCACAAGAAGTCCGATAAAGACCATAAAGAAAATGAGGGTGGTACTGCCCAGGCCGGGTGTTCCGTCGGGATGATCAGGGCTCAGTCTTACAAACGCAAAAACAATAAGCGCTGCAACAATATAAAATGAGAGGAGGAGGGTATATGTCTTTTTCATATCAGGGCTTTATTTCCCTAATGACACAAACTTTGTGCTAAAAATATCAGCCGGAATTTATAAAAGCTTAAAAATCCGGAGTATGAGGGAACATATTGTTTCAGTTGTGGTTTTATTGTTTGTTTTGCGGATATCGTTTTGGACCGGTAATGCCTTGTTTCATATAGGATTCCCGGTTCATTTCAAAGTGTATTTCAGACATAGCATTGAGATAGGCTTCCAATGGCTCCATGCCCAGTAGGGCCCTTCGTTTGTTAACATGAACGCTGTCGTATAAATTTTTAGGATAAGCCTGGCAACTGTCCGTGTTATACGTTACCTGGGATCCGTAGATTTGGGGCTTCCCGGTATTGAGATTTACGCGGTCTGTCAGCCAGCCGTATTTATCAGCCGGCGCGTTCTTTTTATCTACCTGCTGCCGCATTCCCTCCAGTACCTGTTGCTGAAAGGCCGGATCAAAATCACAATGTTGTACCATAAGCCAAAAATTGAATGCGCCCTCTTTGCCGACAAGATCATAGCCCGGATAGCCGTGATCGCGGTAGATTACCGCCAACCGCTTTTTGTGGGTTTGGAAAACACTGTCTTTAAAATGCTGCCAGTCTGCCTTATCCAGATCCTTGTAAGCGCCTGCCGGAGGCTTAGCGGCTATCTGGTCGGTTTTTACCATTGCCGCTAATTCGTTTGCCAATGCGGCATTGTATGTTTTTTCCTGAGCAGCGGTGGAAATGCAGATCAACAATGTGGCAATGAAACAGTACCGTTTTTTCATATTTATAATTATTATTGGACGTCCTGTAAATTAAAATAATCTCCTGAAATTGCATTTCTTTTGGCCAGTGTTAGCCGGGAGCCTTACCGTATTTGAATAAAATATATCTGGCCGGATCGTTGCCAGGATTCAATGCCACTGTCTTTTCTGCAAACTCAAGGGCTTTCTTTTTATTATCCTGAAGAAAATAGCCCTGTGCCAGGTATTGATAGATTCGTTCTTCGTATTGTATAAATTCTTCGCTGTCTTTCATGTCAAGGCATTTTTTCAGGTAGGAGATGCCTGCTTCCAAATGCAGCTTTTTTTCGACCCCGAATCTACCTGCATTGAAATAATTACCGATGTATTTTATTGTTTTCGCGGCATGAAGCAGTATGTTCCATGCTTTATCCGGGTCGGCGGTATAGATCTTGAACGCCAGGTTACGGGAGGCCATTTCAATATTGTACTGGTTTTGTACGGCCGGTTTTGTTTGTTCATCTTCAGCAGCTTGTTTGATCGCTTGCTGATACAGGGCTTCTGCCTTGCTTTTCCATCCCTCGGCAAGACAAACAGACGCGATATTGCAATAATCCAGACCGGCACCGCCCAGCATTTTTTGAAACGGGAAATAATTGCTGAATGTGTTGAACGCTTTTTCGTCGCGGTTTTTTGCAGCCAGTTTATAAAAATACCACGAGGTTTCGGGGTATTTCGGGATGTCAATACCGAATACATCATTCAGGTCTTTCTGCACTTCGTTAAAATATTCGAGCGCATTTACCACACTGTCCCTGTCCTGGAAATTGGTGACAGAGTTGAAAATATGCCAGAGCGCCGCCTCCATTTTGTTCGGTACGATGCTCATGTGGTGCGAACCTGCTGCTATCTCTGATTTAAAAATAAACCGGGTACTGTCCAGTATCTTTACTTTATCGGCGATTTCACTTACATAGTCCTTTCTTCTTTTTATATCCTCTGCTCCCACGGCCAGATATACAAAAGCCTTATTGTTGTTATAGTACCGGGCAATGGAATCGGAGATGGAATAAACCGGTTTGGTCTCGTCGTTCCAGTACCGTTCGGGAGCGAACAATATATAACCCTTAAACAGTCCGGGATGGTGAAGCATCAGGTAATTCCCGTAAACGGCGCTGTAGGAATGGCCCATAAAGGCTTTGTATACCGATGCCCCGAATTCTTTTTCCACGTCGGGAATGATCCGGGTGGTCCATTCCTTTAAAAAGGTCATCCCTTTTGGATTGGGTTTGCCGGTTAAAAAATTAAAATCGATAAGTTTTCTTCCGCTGATGATGCCAACAACGATGGTGCCGGGGATGCTTTTTTGTTTCATTGCAAAAGAGGCACAGCCAAACAGGATGCCGTCTTCTGTGTCCTCAACGGTGTAAATGGCGGTATGTTTTGCATTCTTATCAAAACGTTCCGGAAGCCATACGCGGTAACGGATGCTATCGTTCAGTTCAGAGGCATAAATGCTTCTGGTAACAATGGTCTGCGCTTTTACAAATGATGTTGCAAAAAAGGCGGTTAAAAACAGGATCGGTTTCATGTGTAGGTTTGAACAACGAAATACCTGTTTTCGTACAGTTTGAAATTGTAGTTTTCGGCCAATCTGTCTATTGCTTCAGCTGTTCCAGCAGTTTTTTACCTTCCTCCAACGAATATTGCGTGCGGGATGGATCATAGTTGTTAATAAAATATTCTATGGCATTGAGCCCCTCTTTTTTCCGGATATTTTTGTCTGCGGCAATTTTTGCAATAAAATAACTGAATGAAAGTTGTAGTACAGGTGCCTGTTTTTCCCATTTTTTTGCAAAATCAATGGCCCGTGTACCATCGTTCATTTTGTAAGCCAGTAACTCAATCGGTCTTCTGAAATAAAAGAAATGCCCCTTATAGGTATGGGGATCGGTCAGGTATTTTACCCAGTATTCAAGGGCGATGTTGTATTCATGGATCCTTTCATACAACTGGGCGGCTGATGAGTTGAACTGGTCATTCTCTGGCGGCAATTTTGACATATAGTTCAGATAATTTGCAGCCTGTTCCTTATTAGTGATGATCGCAAAGGCAAGGCTGAGTACTCCGGAGCGGGAGGGTTTCACATCCACATTATAAATATCGGCCACCGCCGAAGTATAAAGTTCGATGATTTTTTCAGGATCAGCCCCGGTCTTTTTTAATGAATCGATCAATGGCCGGTTCCAGTCGTTTGGCTGATAATAATCCGAAAATACGAATGTAATGCCGCCCGAAAGGCCAATACCTCCCACACCAAAATGTTCCGCCTCAAACAATTCCTGTTTTGTTTTTAAATGGGCGTTGTGATTCAGGCGGAACAGGCTGTCCAGCGCCTGCCCCGACCGGATCCTGGATGTAGCATCCCGGGTTCCTGAAGCAACATAATAATAAATATTACTGGTAAATTGCTGGTTCATGAAGTCCCTGAATTCGCCCAACTGATCTCCAAACAGATTTTGACTCAGGCAAATGACGCCGCGGAAAGCAGCAGGATAGGTGGTGAGTACTTTTTGGGCAAAGCTGGCACCGTCAGAATGGCCCACCAGTATATTGAAGCCGGAGGCCGCATAATGCTGTGTTATAAACTCCCGTAATTCAGTAACAATGTATGCTGAAAATTTTTTACTGGTCTCGCTGAACGCACCGATCTTAAAATTAAGACTGACATCTTTTCCGCGGTCCGGACTGCTGATCCCTACCACTATGGATGGAGGTATGATATTAAAGCTTGTCAGTTTTCTTACCTCCTGTACTGTTGGTTCAAACATCCAGCTTTCATCCAGCACATAGAGGACGGGATATTTTTCATTCTTCTTAAAGTTGGGGGGCAAATACACTTTGATCGTCCGGTCTTCGTTAAGAAGTGATGAATGCAGGGTATCTTTCCGGTAAGCAATAACGATACTGTCCGTTGCAGAGTTTACTGTTGCTTGGGCCGGGCTGCTTCCGGTCATGAGTACCAGCAGCAATGCAGATAATATTTTCATTCTGGCGATTTTAACAACAAAATACGTATGTTTTCGTATTTTTAAATTGTACTTTTCAGCCAAAATCGATAGTCTTTTCAAGGAATTCAAAGATGACATTGTCATCGGCCAGTTTGGCGATGGCTTTATAAAGGTTTTTGGGACTTTTACCGGTCAGTTTTTTGTACATTTTTATATAATAGGCCTGATCATAGTAGTTGCTTTCATAACTGATGTCGGTAAGCCGTTTGAATTTTTCCTTTATTACTTTATTTTCCAATGATTGACGGAAACGGGCTATTTTTCTGTATCCTACAGGTGCAATGCCCACATAGTTTTTGAACAGACGGTTAAAGCTTCGTTCTGCGATATTTAAAACAGCCGCTGTTTCACTGATGGTTTTTTCATTAGTGAAGTCACCCAGTATATCAATGGCGGTATACAACAACGGCTCTTTCTCATATGGACGACAGATATCCAGCAAAAAATCTTCTGTGGTCTGAGTGCGTTTGTTTATGTCTGCGGTGGTATACAATTTTTGAAGAAAAACCTGGTATTCCGGTAATGAATCCCATCCGGTAAAAATATTCGTAAAGCCCCGTACGGCATGCTGCAGTGGTTCATTTATAAATGCGTTGAGGCCGGCGGGTTTAAAAGCAATAGTCAGTTTGTCAATATTCCCGTTCCACTCCACCTGCAGCGGGGCCTCCCGCATACCGTTAACAATAGCAGTAATACCCGCTGCAGCGCTTTCCCTGATCTGTACTTTTTCTTTTTCAATTGATACCGTCACATTCCTGTGAATGTTAACCGGCATTGTGGTATTCGGAAAAGAATAATAACGACTGTAGTGTGCCGGGCTGTCCGTTTTTACAAAATAATAATACTGAATGTATTTTTTCAGTAATGGATGGTTCGGGTATCGCGCTTCAAATTTCATACGAACTGATACCCTCTAAGGAAATCGGCGATCTGCATGCGTTTTTTCCCTTCCAGTTGCAGCTCCTTTATTTCAAGATAACCATCCGTGCAGGCAAAACGCAGGAATGTTTTTCCATCTGTATGATAGCTGCCGGGCCTGATATCCGGATCCTCCATATGTTTGATAGCAGTGAAGACCTTTAGTTTTTTACCATTCAGATAGGTGAACGCACCCGGATAAGGGGAAAGACCGCGTACCAGGTTGTAGATGGCCGTTACCGGCCGGTTAAAATCGATCAGACAGGTTTCGGTGAAGATCTTTGGCGCATGGTGTATCGCGCTTCCTTCGGGGAGCTGCTGGGGTATTTCTGTAATTGATCCATCCGCCAGGCGCTGCACCGTTTCTACGAGCAGGTCTGCACCGATTGCTTTCATGGTATCATGAACGGTACCCGCAGTATCGGTTTCCGAAACCGGGAAGCGGGCCTGCAGCAGGATATTGCCGGTATCGATCTCGTGCTGTAGTTTGAAGGTAGTGACCCCCGTTTCCTTTTCGCCATTGATCACTGCCCAGTTGATGGGCGCGGCACCCCGGTACTGGGGCAGCAATGAACCATGCAGGTTGATGGTGCCCATGGGCGGCATATTCCACACGATCTCGGGAAGCATCCGGAATGCGACGCAGATCTGAAGATCGGCCTTCAGTTCCCCGAGCTCCTGCAGGAAATCAGGGTGTTTCAGCTTTTCCGGCTGTAGGATCTTCCAGCCTTTATCCAGCGCATATTTTTTTACCGCACTTTGCTGCAATTCCATCCCCCGGCCTGCGGGCTTGTCCGGAGCAGTAATAACCCCTGCAATGGTAGCCCCGGCCCGGG
Organism: Niabella beijingensis; assembly: GCF_020034665.1. NCBI lineage: Bacteria > Pseudomonadati > Bacteroidota > Chitinophagia > Chitinophagales > Chitinophagaceae > Niabella > Niabella beijingensis. The sequence continues at coordinate 853,843 of NZ_JAIQDI010000002.1, forward strand.
CAAGGGCATCCAGACTGGCCACCGCGAACTCCGGTGTTCCCATAAACACGATACGTAAATTTCTTGCCTGTTCATTAAATATCATCCCGCAAAAATAATGATGTAATCGAACATGGTAGCTTGTTTGCGGAATAACCTGTTTTTAAAAACGGATCCCTGTGCTATTTACAGAAGGTAACAGGCGCCGGCCCGGGATCCGGATATTTCATCCCGATAATAAAAATATCGGTGTAATTTTAACCAACTAAAATTCTATTTTATGAAACAGCTGGTACTTTGTCTGCTCGTAGTAATGGCGAGCAGCTTTCTTACTCCCGTAACAACGGACCTTTCTCCCAAGGACAGGAAATTTGCTGTAGATTATTATATAAAAACAAAAGAGCGGCTATTGAAAGATGTGGGGCAACTGACCTCGGCACAACTGGCCTTTAAACCGGACAGCTCCCGCTGGTCGATCACGCAGTGCATCGAACACATCGCTTTGGCGGAGGATGGCCTGTGGCAGTGGTGCATGCTTTCTTTAAAGAGCGATACCCTGAAAAAGCCGGAAACAGCGCCTACGAATGAACAGCTGATCGCCGGTGTTACCGACCGGACAAAAAAAGCACAGGCCCCCGAAATGCTGCAACCCAAAGACCAGTTCCCGGATGCAGCGGCTGCGCTGAAAGCTTTTGTTGAAAGAAGAGACTCCACCATACAATACCTGAAAGGCACAACTGATCCGCTAAAGGAGCATTTTATGCCAACACCCGCCGGAACGATTGATGTCTTCCAGGGCTTGCTGCTGCTGGCAGCACACAGCGAACGGCACACACTGCAGATAGAAGAGGTGATGAAAAGCCCCGGCTTTCCTTCCCGGTAACGCATTTGCCCGGATTTGGGAAGGATTTCAAATTGTGGGGTCTGCCTAAAAATGGTTACCTTGCCCGCAAATAAGATTATTCATTATTAAATTCATTCAATGCAACAAGCAAAAAAAGGCGATAAGGTAAAAGTGCACTATCACGGCAAACTGACTACCGGAGAAACCTTCGATTCTTCAGAAGGCCGGGATCCGCTGCCGTTTGAGATCGGAAGCGGCATGGTTATCAAAGGGTTTGATGATGGTGTTACCGGGATGGCTGTTGGGGATAAAAAGACCATTACCATACCGGCTGAAGAAGCCTATGGCCCGGTGAACCCTGACATGATCATTGAGATGCCGAAAGACCGCCTGCCGCAGGATATGGAAGTTGAAGTGGGCATGCCATTGGTGATGAGCGATCCGCAGGGACAGCAATTCCAGGTTACTGTAAAAGAAATTACAGATGATAAGATCGTTCTGGATGCCAACCATCCCCTGGCGGGCAAGGACCTGGTATTCGACCTGGAGCTGGTTGAGATCGAAGGCGGCAGTCCGCTGATCATTATGCCTTAATTTTGTCTGGTAAATAAATTTTGTAAAAAGCAGCTTTCAGGAGCTGCTTTTATAGTTAAGTTTTTATTTTGATGATACTTTGTAAAATATTACTACTGCTGCAATTGTGAGCCGGTATGATATTTTAAAATAAAGATAAAAAAGATGGACACAACTTATGATTTTACCGTTGCCGAACGCTTTCTGCGCTATGTCACTGTTGATACCCAAAGCGATCCCCTGTCGGATACTGTGCCTTCCACAAGCAAGCAAAAAACATTAAGTAAAATTCTGGTAAAAGAGCTTAAGAAGATTGGGATAGAATATGTTGAACTGGATAAATTTGGTTATGTGTATGCCACGATACCGGCCAATTCACAAAAAAAGGTACCGGTGATCTGCTTTTGCAGTCATGTGGATACATCATCAGATTGCCCGGGAACCGGAGTAAAACCTGTTGTGCACTACAATTACGATGGAAAGGATATGGTGCTGCCGGATGATCCGGAACAGATCATACGGCCCGGTGACCATCCTTACCTGAAAACCAAAAAAGGGGAAGATATCATTACGGCTTCCGGTACCACACTTCTCGGAGCCGATGACAAAGCGGGCGTCGCCATCATTATGGACCTGGCCAACTACCTGGTAACACATCCGGAAGTAAAGCACGGCACCATCCGCATCCTGTTCACCCCGGATGAAGAGATCGGACGGGGCGTGGATCATGTGGATCTGAAAAAGCTGGGCGCGGATTTCGGGTACACACTGGATGGCGGAGAACGGGGCAGCTATACCGATGAAACATTCAGCGCGAATGGCGTAACCGTTACTTTTTTGGGAAACAGCATCCACCCGGGCTATGCCAAGGATAAACTGATCAATGCGATCAAGATCGCGGGAACTTTCCTGGATCTTTTGCCGCGGGATGGCTTTAGTCCCGAGACCACGGAAGACCGGGAAGGCTTTGTGCACCCGGTTCATATGGAGGGCACTGCTGAAAAAGCCACAGTCAGCTTTATCATCAGGGATTTTGATACCTCCCGGCTGAAACTGCATGAAGCCCGGCTGGAGCAATTCGCAAAGCAGGCTGCAGGCAGGTACTCCGGCAGCCGATATGAATTTGAGAGCAGGGAGCAATACCGGAATATGAAGGAGATCGTGGATCAGCATCCGGAGGTAGGGGAGTATGTGAAAATTGCGATGGAGCGGAGTGGAGTTGCGTTTAAAAAGAGCAGTGCACGCGGAGGCACAGACGGTTCGCGGCTGTCTTTTATGGGAGTGCCTTTTCCGGATATTTTTACCGGGGAAATGGCCTTCCACGGCAAACAGGAATATGTCAGCATCCAGGATATGCAAAAATCGGTGGAAACCTTAATCAATCTGGTGCAGGTATGGGAAGAGAAAACGGCGCATTAAGGATGCATCAGTGCATTTAATAAAAGCCGTTGCTCCTTTCCTCTCAGCAACAGTGCCCCCAGTGGTTTGGTAATAAACTGGGCAGCTGCGGGTATCCGAAGCAACACGTCAGCGGATGCTATAAATTCTTCCTGCAGCTCGCTGCATTTATTCAGGATCCGTGAGGTGGTATTCAGTACATCACCCGAGTAAGTGATGTCCCGTTTATAAACCCCAACTTCCCCGGCAATAACATTGCCGCAGTGTATACCGGCTTTAAACGAGGGCAGCAGGCCATATTTTTTCAGGTAGTGCGGTTCCTTTTTCCGCAGGTGATTTTTCATGTCATAAAAGCATTTCAGACACCGGGCATTTTTTAATCCCTCTTCATAATTCCAGGCGATCACGATTTCATCGCCCACATACTGATAGATCATGCCCTGACTGTCGAGAATGGGTGGGGTAAGATCGGCAAAGAAATCCTTCAGCAGCGCATGATAGCGCTCATTGCCCAGCTGTTCGGCAATAGTAGTGGATGCATTGATATCGAGAAACATGAAAATACGCTGCTCTTTCTTCGGTGTATTGTATTTGCCACGGATGATGTTCCAGAAATTATTTTGTCCGAACTTATAATTGATCTGCAGCAGCAGCTGGGTAATGCCTACAATAAAAGACCATACCAACGCATTTTTCAACGGCGTGGGGTCGTTGAAAAATTGCCGGAGGGCAAGCCTGCTTTCCGGATGACCCAGCGGTTGGCCCGTCTGTAACGGTACCTGTATAACGGCAACAACAACCGTAACCAGCATGATGATAACAGGAAAAGAAATACAAACCGCCGCCAGTGTATAGCCGTAAGGTTTGTCCTGGTACCTGACATTAATAAAGAACACCAGCAGACTGCCTCCGAGCAAAGCGCCTACAAAACCGCCGATCAGATTCCGGACGAGCGCTGTGGTAAATGTATAGTGCGCCGCGGGTCCCGCTGAAAGGGCCGAATGAAGGATAAGGTAGTCGTAAAGCGTGATAAAAAAGCCAACGATCAGCCACCCGCAGGTGATGATGAAGAGTTGTCTGAATTTTAAACTGTTCCTTGTACGCATAATGCCGGGCTTTTAAAAGGTTTCCTCCCGGACCGGGGAGGCAAAAAGCATTATCTCACATATAGGTTAATCCTTACCTTTATAAAAATAATTATTGTTATGGAAATCATTGCAAACTTTTGGTGGGTGCTGGTGCTTTTGCTGGTAGTGCTCAGCGGATTGTTTACCATCAACCAGGGCTATATAGGGGTGATCACCATGTTTGGAAAATACCGCCGTGTGGTAAGACCGGGCTTGAATATAAAGATCCCATTTATTGAAAGGGTATACCGGAAGGTGTCTGTACAGAACCGGTCGGTGGAGCTGGAGTTCCAGGCAGTGACCCAGGATCAGGCGAATGTGTATTTCAAAAGTATGTTGTTATACGCGGTGCAGAACGAATTGGAGGAAACCGTGAAAAAGGTGGCGTTTAAATTCATTGATGAGCGGAACCTGATGCAGGCATTGGTGCGGACCATTGAAGGCAATATCCGTGCTTTTGTTGCGACCAAAAAACAGGCCGAGGTGCTGGGGCTGCGCCGCGAGATCGTACAGTACGTGAAAGTAGAAATTGATCATACCCTGGAAGAAGAGTGGGGCTATCACCTCCTGGATCTGCAGATCAACGACATCACCTTTGATAAAATGATCCTGGATTCCATGAGCAAGGTGGTGGCCAGTAATAACCTGAAAGCTGCTGCGGAGAATGAGGGCCAGGCATTGCTGATCACCAAGACCAAATCGGCCGAGGCCGAGGGAAATGCGATCAAGATCAGCGCGGAAGCAGAGCGGGAAGCAGCCCGGCTGAGAGGACAGGGGATCGCCCTGTTCCGGGAAGAGGTGGCAAAAGGGGTGTCGTCGGCCGCAGTGGAACTGCGCCAGGCCAACCTGGATACCAATTTTATTTTATTCAGCATGTGGACCGAAGCGATCAAAAACTTCGCCGAATACGGAAAGGGGAACGTTATTTTCCTGGACGGAAGCACCGAGGGCATGGAGCATACCATGAAGCAATTTCAAGGGATGATGATGCGGCCTTCGGGAACAGACGCGCTTAAAAAAGAAAACTAGATTGTGCGGGATAAAGTCAGGATCCATTGCCTGCGAACCCGGCCAGCACAAACCGCTGCTTGCCCTGCATATCTGTTTTGATTGAAGACCGGTATCCGTTTGTCTCAAAAAGCTGAAGCGTATCTGCTGCCAGGCGCTCATGTACCTCCAGGTAGATCCTGCCATCCGGCGCCAAAAGGGTTTTTGCTGCTTCCGCTATTTCCCGGTAAAATAATAAGGGATCTGCATCCGGAACAAACAGCGCAAGGGAAGGTTCGTATTCCACTACATTCTTATGCATGGCCGCTTTGTCTGCAAGCGGGATATAAGGCGGATTGCTGACCAGCACATCCACCTGCGGCAGGCGCGAGCGGTTGCCGGTGTTTAAAAAATCCAGTTCAATAAAATCGATCTCCTGCCGGTATTTTGCCGCATTCCTATGGGCAACGGCTAAGGCATCAGCACTGATATCGCAGGCGGTAACCGTTGCGGCCGGCAGCTTCCGCTTTAAAATAACCGGGATACAGCCGCTTCCGGTGCCCACATCCAGTATACGGACCTCCGGTCTGTCCTGGTGGTCGCGGATGATCAGGGCAACCAGCTCTTCTGTTTCCGGCCTGGGGATGAGTACGTGCCGGTTCACAAAAAACGAGATATCGTAAAACCAGGCCTCATTGAGAATATACTGGATGGGTTCGGCCTTTAGCAGTCTTTTTTTTATATCCTGCAGCATCTTCAGCATACAGGGGTCGGGGTTGAACGGTTGCCTGCCACCTGCCCGTAAATCAATGCCCGTAAGGTTTTCCACGGTCATGTACCAGATCTGCCGTGCTTCACTCTCAGGGTAAAGCTCCCCGAGATCCTGTACAAAGCTTTTTTCTGTATTTTTTAAAGACATGCTGCAAACTTAATTCTTTTACTTTTGCAAAAATGGGTACAGGGATACAGGGTATTTATATGGAACGTTGTTTTCAGCTGGCACAGCTGGGAGCGGGCCATGTAGCGCCTAACCCGATGGTGGGTGCCATACTCGTTCATGAAGATGCCATCATAGGGGAAGGGTATCATCAGCGGTACGGGGAAGCGCATGCGGAAGTACATTGCATTAATAATGCACTCCGGCTCCATCCGGAGCTGATCGCAAAGGCGACCCTTTATGTATCGCTGGAGCCCTGTGCGCATTATGGTAAAACGCCGCCCTGTGCTGACCTGATCATCCGGCATAAGATCCCGCGGGTGGTGATAGGCTGCCGCGATAGTTTTGAAGCGGTCAATGGCAAGGGAATTGAAAAACTGCGGAACGCCGGTGTGGAGGTCATAGAGCAGATCGCTGACGGGAAAGCCATAGCGCTGAACAAACGGTTCTTTACTTTTCACGGACTGAAACGGCCGTATATTATTCTGAAATGGGCGCAGACCAGGGACGGGATAATGGCTTCGGAAGGAGCGGAACGGTTGAAGATCACCAACCCGGTGACCGACCGGCTGGTGCACCGGTGGCGCTCGGAGGAAGCGGCGATCCTGGTAGGGGCGGCCACGGCGGTAAAAGATGATCCGTTGCTGGATAACCGCTACTGGTTTGGAAACCCGCCGCTGAAGATCATTGTATCGGCTTCAGGTAAGCTGCCGGGAGAACTGCAACTCTTTCATTCCGGGGATCCTGTATGGGTCTTTAACCGGGAACAGGCAAAAAAAGAAGCGCAGGCGGAATGGATCCGCGTGGAAGACCCGGACCTCATCGGGGGAATGCTGGACCTGTTGTTTGAACGGCAGGTTCAGAGTGTTTTTGTGGAGGGCGGCCGTCGCCTGCTTCAATCCTTTATCGACAGCGACCTTTGGGATGAGGCGCGGGTGATCACCAATACCGGGATGATTGCCGGCAGCGGGCTTCAGGCACCCCGGTTGCAGCGCCAGGCACTGCTGCAAACCACCGTTTCCGGATCCGATGAAATAGCGATTTATAAGAATATGAGTAACCAGTTTATAATTTAAAATGGATCAGGGAAATTACTATCAGACCATTGAAGCAAGCGGACAGGCAGAATTTAAAGACAGGGGAAGCCGCTTTATCGCGATCGCTTATCCGCTTAAGGATGCCGACGATTTTAAAAAGATACTGGCTGCTGTGAAAAAAGAACATCCCAAAGCCAACCATCACTGTTTTGCTTACCGCCTGGGAACAGACGGCAATACCTTCCGGGTGAGCGATGCCGGAGAACCTTCGGGTACAGCAGGAAGACCGATACTTGGACAGATCGACAGCCGGCAGGTCACAAATGTGCTGGTGGTGGTGGTCCGTTATTTCGGAGGCACACTATTGGGAGTGCCGGGACTGATCAATGCTTACAAATCAGCTGCAGCCATGGCGTTGCAGGTGACGCCTGTAGTGCGTAAACCGGTGTTGAAGACCTGTCACCTTCAGTTTGATTATACCCAGCTTAATGAAGTAATGAACGTGATAAAACAATTCGACTGCACCATCATCAAACAGGAACTGCAATTGTTTTGTGTGATGGATATCGGTATACCCAAACACCGCTTTACGGAATCGCTGATGCGGTTCGGGGATATCCGGAACCTGGTACTGACGGAACCAGCCGTTATTTCAAATTAGCCACTACATTGTCTTTTGTAATATAGCCCAGGTGCGACCATTGCAGTGCGCCCTTTTTATAAATGTGGAGCACCGGCAATGCATCTATTTTCAGTGCATCAGCCAGTTCCTGGTTCTTATCGACATCGATCCGCAGCACTGTTACCGTAGCTTGTTTTTCACGGGCGATTTCTTTAAGGTAGGGCTCCATTTTTTTGCAGGGACCACACCACTCGGCATAAAAATCAACCAGTACGATCTTATCGGTATTCAACGCTTTTTCAAAGTTAGCTTTGGTAAGTCCTTCTTTGCCCGCTGCTGCTTTTTCTTCCGGCAATTTTGCGGCGCGCCATTTCATCATACCACCTTCCATTTCATAAACCTGTTTAAAGCCCTGCCCGCGTAAATAAGCGGCAGCTTTGGCGCTACGGCCCCCGCTGAGGCAATATACATATACCGGCAGGTTCGTTGGCAGCAGCTGTGCTTTTTCACCAAAACTGCTGTCGTTCCAGTTGATGTTCACCGAACCGGCAATATGACCGGAAGTATATTCATCAGGGGTGCGTACATCCAGTATTGTTTTTTCAGCCGGTGCGGAGAGTGCCTTGCTGAATTGCTGAACCGGCAGCACCGTTGTCTGGGCCCGGGAAGTGACGAACAGGAGAACGGCAGACAGGAATAAAAATGCGTATTTCATGCTGTTATTTTAAGATCCATTTTAATGATACGGGGATGCCTGTTTTTACTTCATGCCCGGAGGGTTCCGGCAACCCGGTAGCAGGGTTGAGTTTGAAAACAGTGATGTTGTCGCTTTTCTGGTTGGCAGCGATCAGCCAGCGCCCGGAAGGGTCGATGGTGAAATTCCGGGGAAAGTCTCCGTTGGTGGACTGACTGCCCACAAATGCCGGGATGCCGGTTGCGGGATCGATCTGGTAGACTTCAATGGTACTGTTGCTGCGTTGTGAGACATACAGGAATTTATTGTCGGGCGAAAGATGGATATCCGCACCGGCGGCTTTTCCTTTTTCTGCTTTCAGGGCATCTGTTGTATGCAGGTGCTGCAGCCTTCCGTTTTTTAGCGTATAGGTATTCACCGTGCCGCCCATTTCATCCACATTGTAAACAAATTTTTTACTCCGGGCGATGACCATATGACGGGGACCCGCGCCTGGCGCAGTGCTGGTGAAGAATGCGTTGGCCGTATCCACCTTACCCGTTGTTGCCTTAAAAGGGTAGGTGACAATTTTATCCGTTCCGAGGTCGCATACAAATACAAAACGGTTGTTGGGAGAAACCGTGGTGCTGTGCACATGTGGTGCCTGCTGGCGGGCAGTGTCCGGCCCGCTGCCTTCGTGAGTCACAACCTGTGACAGGCCGCCCAGTGATCCGTCTTTATTGATGCGGTAAATGGAAAAGCTGCCGCTGGAATAATTAGAGGCAAACAGCCATTTGCCGCTACGGTCAATTTCCAGGTAACAGGGATCATCGCCCTTGCTTTCCACGGTATTCAACAGGGTCAGCTTTCCGGTTTTTTTATCGAATGAAAAAGCACTGATGCCGCCGTTGGCCGTTTCATTTACGGAATAAACAAAACGCTGGTTTTTTGAAACCACCTGGTAGGAAGGGTTCACAGCCGGGGTCATACTTACTTCGGTCAGTGTTCCGTTTTGTTGATCGAAATCATAAATATAAATACCCTTGCTGGAACTATTGTTATTGGTATAAGTGCCGGCTACCAGGTACTGACCCCAGCTGGTGCGGGCGGTACCTGTAAGGCTTAAGAGGAACAGGGATGCCAGGATTGTTTTCATGCTTGAATTTAAAAAGCAAAGGTACAACAAGTTAAAGGTTTGAACGGTATAAATCGGAAGCAGCGTTCCTTTTGTTTTATCTGTTTTTTAACAATCGCGGTGCAATTTTAGCGCGCAATAAATCTTCTATATATCAAAGGAACAAGCGATCAGAAAATTTAAAAACAATTAAATCGAACTACCATGAAACGGATTCTTACATTTTCAATCGTAGCAGTATTAGCTACCGTTGTATTGGCGAGTTGTTCAAAACGGGACCACTGGCGCGATGACAATAATACGAATGATGAGTATGCTTACGTTACAGGATATAACAAAGGATATCCTTATAGCATTGTCCAGTTTTCGAACGATAATACTTATGCCATTATTGAAAGCAGGTATAATGATGAATTACCGGAGAATGGAGATGAATTATATGGGGACTTCTATCGTAGCAATCAATATAGAATAGTGCGTAATAATTCTCGTGCTCCCAACAAGATTTCAATAAGAGTTATTGAAGATGGGATACAGACTGCCACTGACGCAACAGATGCCCTGGATTACTATTGTTTTGGTTCTAATGCATCAAGCGCAACAAAGCAAAACAAGGTATTTATTTCATCAAAACAAAATACACCAAGAAAATTGGACGTTCAAATAACTAAATAGATTTTTTTAGTCCGTTCCCTATACATGAGCCGCCCGCGAGGGCGGTTTTTTGTTGGTTAAATTGTAAAATAAATGTATATATTTGTTGAGCTAAAGGCTGTATGATGCTAATGATATGAATGACTGAAATATTACAAGCCCAAAGAATGTTCTATCAAATATTAAAAGCACCATCAGGTACAGACCTCTTTTAGCAGATTATTTAACCTAAAAGAATCATTTATGAAAAAAACAATTACTAAGCTGCTTCTGATTGTAGCTATTTCTGCTTTTTCGAATTGTACTAAATCTAACACCCACAGAGATGCGTTAGCCGGTGAAGCGCCTGCAGATACTGTTCAATTAACAAAATATCTGTCAGATGTTTTGGGAGTTGCACAATCTTCAATTGAGATTGATCAAACTACGAATGAATTTTATGTCCCCGGTACAATTTTTAGAATGAAGATTGAGAAAATTCAAGAACAGTATGACGAAGCAAATATTTATAAACTAACTCATGAAAACTAATATCTGTATGAAAAAGAATACCTTATTATTAATAGTGCTGCTATTTTCTACCTCTTTTGCTTTTGCATTTCCAACAATAACGAAATTTACGATAACTCCGTCGACTCCTGACTATAAGATACCTGTTTCTAATAGTGTTGCAACCACGGTAAACTATAGTTTAAATGTTACGCGGCAATTTAATTCGAATGGAAGGGAATATGAGACTTTTGGAGTCCTGAACTATCAGATATTTTACAAAGATGGTAGTGGAGAGCTTGCTTTATCGCAAGTCGAAAACATTCAAACTTCGCAATTTGACAATTATCTTACTCAGATTAATAAAACTTTTTCAATACCTGCAGGAAAGGTCGGTGGGCATATTATTTTACGTATGTATTATGCATGTTGGCATAGTAATAATGTTACCGCAGCGCCAATTGAAGCTGGCGGGGCTTTTATTACCTATATTCCTGGGGTAACACCTCCGGATGGTAATAATGGCCCACCTCCAGCGACTTACACAGAAGGGGCCTTCATTAGGAATGACATAACTGGGGAGATTTTTGTTGGGATTGATAGTGTTTACAGGAGGATTATTGCCAGAAATAATACGACTAATCTGACAGATGACTATGCGCTTTTTTCAAAACCTGCTGTGGATCAGTCATTATATCATACAAATTCAAATGCGTCTTTTTCTCCTTTAGGAGCTGATATTGGTATGGTCTCCAGACGGCACGTATTTTATTTAGAACGGGATGAATTTAACGGAAGAGTCTATTTAATGGAAGATCAATCTGCTACTATTACAGCAAGGTGGATTCGTAGCCCGGCAACAATCAGTTTTTATAGATTTGATGAAACTAAAATAAGAATTTTTGTTCCAACTACCAGGGACCCGAGCTTTTTTTCTAGGGAAGGAATAGTAGCAGGAGCAGATCTGGGAACTCCTCCTTATTAGCGGCAGCAAAGGAGAAAATGGTTTTTTGATATAACAGCGCAGAGTTCTCAGTGAGAAGCTCTGTGCTGTTCATTATTTTCTCAGTTGTAATAGAATATAGACAGTTTTATTTCGCTAGAGATTTAATGCTTTTACAATCCGCTCATACAATTCCTCATCCCCGAGCACTTCCGGTTTAAACGCTTCCCCGATCACTTTTTCATACAATTCAATATACCGGTTGGAGATGGTCTGGATCCATTCGTCGCTCATTTCGGGCACGGCCTGTCCTTCCTTGCCCATAAAATTATTGGCGATCAGCCATTCTCTTACAAATTCCTTACTCAGTTGCTTTTGTTTTTCACCGGCAGCCAGCCGCTCTTCAAAACCATCGGCATAAAAATAGCGCGAACTGTCCGGTGTATGGATCTCATCCATCAGGATGATCTTGTTCTCTTTTTTCCCGAATTCGTATTTGGTATCTACCAGGATCAGTCCCTGTTTTGCTGCCAGTTCCTGTCCCCGTTTGAACAACAGGAGTGCCAGCCGCTCCAGCTCCTCCCATTCGTCCCGGGTGGTCAGTCCCTGCCGGATGATCTCTTCTTTACTGATATCCTCATCATGTCCTTCATCCGCTTTTGTACTGGGCGTAATGATGGGCGCAGGGAAGGCTTCATTTTCCTTCATACCCTCGGGTAACGGTATGCCGCAAAGTGTTCTTTTTCCGGACTGATAAGTACGCCAGGCATGACCAGTGAGATGGCCCCGTACCACCATTTCAATTTTAAACGGGATACATTTAATACCGATAGAGGCATTGGGCGCCGGCTTTTTTTGCAGCCAGTTGGCACAGATATCTTTTGTGGCATTGAGCATAAAGGCAGCGATCTGGTTCAATACCTGACCCTTAAAGGGAATGGGGCGGGGAAGGATGACATCAAAAGCAGAAATGCGGTCGGATGCGATCATTACCAGCAATTCGTCCTGGATGGTATAAACATCCCTTACTTTACCCTTATAGAAAGCGGTCTGACCCGGAAAATTAAACGTTGACATGCTGCGAAAATAATCAGGGTTTAGGTATTAACCACCAACGGGCTGAAAAAAAATCCATTACGACCGAATCTGTTAATAATTAAATTTTTATTTCCCACTAACAAGTGTTATTTTAACATTCAAATCACAAAACCTTAGAAATTTATGAGACCTGCGATTTGCTTATTAGCCACTCTATTCCTCCTTTTATTTACCGCGGCGGAGGGCGATGCCCAAACGACGGTCACCGTTACAGGAACCGTAAAGAACAGCGAAACCGGGGAGGGCGTGAACGCGGCCTCGGTTGTTGTTGCGGGAAGTACAACAGGCGCTTATTCCAGACCCAGCGGCAGCTTTGAAATAAAAGCAGCCAGCTATCCTGTAAAACTGGTGATTTCTTCTGTGGGCTATGAAACACAGGAGATCACCGTAACCGGGCCGGAACCCGTGACCCTGTCCCTGGTGCCAAAAACTGAACTGGGGCAGGAGGTAGTGGTCTCTGCGAGCCGTGTGGCGGAACGGCTTATCGAGTCGCCCGTTACCGTAGAGCGGGTAAACAGTGCCGCGATCACAAATGCACCTGCTGCTAGCTATTATGATATTGTAGCCAATCTGAAAGGAGTGGATGTGGTAACCGCTTCGCTTACGTTTAAAACGCCCACCACCCGGGGGTTTATGGGAAGCGGTAACCTGCGCTTTAACCAGATCGTGGATGGTATGGACAACCAGGCGCCCGGTCTGAATTTTTCAGTAGGCTCGGTGATCGGGACCACACAGCTGGACGTGGAAAGTATGGAACTGCTGCCCGGCGCCTCTTCTGTTTTATACGGCCCTGGCGGGATGAACGGAACACTGGTGATCAACAGCAAAAACCCGTTTAAATACCAGGGACTTTCAGCAGAAATAAAAGAAGGTGTGATGCACCTGGACGATGCGGCCCGTGATGCATCGATCTTTAATAACTATGCCCTCCGCTGGGGACACAAAGTGTCGGATAAGTTCGCCTATAAGATCGCTGCGGAATACACTTCGGCCAAAGACTGGGTAGCGCAGGATGACAGGAACTATGCGCGGATCGGGACGGATGGTGTTCCGAAAGCGGGAACCAGGGCCTCAGATCCCAACTACGATGGCATCAATGTATATGGAGATGAAACAACAGTGAACTTGGTTAAAGATGTATTTCCGGGAATTGGCCAGCAGGCACCTTTTCTTCAGGGATTGATCAATTCCTTATCCGGAAGCCCGATCTGGGTTTCCAGAACAGGGTACCAGGAGGCTGATATTATTGATCCGACCACAAAGAATTTTAAGGTGAGCGCTGCATTGCATTATAAGATCACACCTAACACGGAAGCGATCCTCGCCGGTAATTTCGGAACTGGTAATACCGTATATACCGGCAGCGACCGCTACTCGCTGAAGAACCTCAAAATGGGTCAGTACAAACTGGAACTGGTAAATAAGAACTGGTTTTTACGCGGCTGGACAACACAGGAGAACGCCGGCGAATCGTTTAATGCCACAGTAACCACAAGGCTGACGAATGAGGCCTGGAAAGCCAGTGGCGGGGCCACGGGTTGGTATTCGCAGTATTCGCAGACATTCCTTGCCAGTAAGATGGCCGGTATGTCTGATAATGACGCGCATGCCGCTGCCCGTGCATTTGCCGACCAGGGCCGGCCGGAAGCGGGCAGTGCAGAATGGAAAAGGATGTTTGATAGTGTAAGAGCAATTCCTATTTCAAAAGGAGGCGGACTTTTTGTTGATAAAACGGATCTGTACAGTCTGGAAGGCCAGTATAATTTTTCGCATATTACCGGAAAAGTGGTGGATCTGCTGGTGGGCGGTAATTATAAACGGTATGTATTGAATTCCGAAGGGACCTTGTTCGCGGATTCGACCGGAACCATTCCCATTAATGAAATGGGGGCTTATATCCAGGCCAGCCGTAACCTGGGGGATATTGTAAAGCTAACCCTTGCCGGGCGTTATGATAAGAATGAGAACTTCAAGGGTCGTTTTACCCCGAGGGCCACGGCAGTGGTCAAAGTTGCCGAGAACAACAACATCCGCCTGAGCTTTCAGACGGCCTACCGCTTTCCATCCACACAGCAGCAATGGATCAACCTGAATGTGGGCGGCAATACCCGGCTCATTGGCGGACAGAGCGAGTTCTGGGATTTTTATAAGTTCAGGGAAAATAAAGTGTATTACCTGAATAACCTGAGGGATGATAACCAGCTGGTGGAGTATGACTATGTAAAATATAAACCGGAAAGTGTGTCTACATTTGAATTGGGGTATAAAGGATTACTGGCGGATAATCGCCTCATGATCGATGTATATGGTTACTACGGTCAGTATAAGGATTTTCTCACCCGCAGTTTACTGGTTCAGAATAAAACCGGGGCCCCGGTAACACAATCAGATACTGCAAACGGAAATATTTATTCGGTGCCTACAAATATCGATGAAGGGGTAAAGACCTATGGCTTCGGGCTGGGACTGGATTACCGCTTCTATGGCAATTTTACGGCGAATGCAAATGTTTCCTCCGATAATCTGAGCGACCTGCCGGCGGGATTTGTATCGTTCTTCAACGCACCGAAATACCGTTTCAATATCGGTGTGGCCAACACGGGGTTCGGACCTAAAAACCGGTTTGGATTCAGCATTACTTATCGCTGGCAGGACACATTCTATTACAACGGTGACTTTGCCAACGGGCAGGTGCCCGGAATCAATGTAGTGGATGCACAGGTGAGCTTCAAACTCCCCGAAACCAAATCGATGATCAAGATCGGTGCCAACAACCTGCTGAATGAATATTATGTGAATGCCATCGGCAATGCACGCGTAGGCGGATTGTACTACATCAGCTTTGGGTATAACGTGTTTTAATTATTAAAAACCGGTTTATGAAATACATAAAATCAAAAACGATCTATAGCTTTCTGGTGCTTTTGGTGATGATAGTAACTTTTTCCTGTAATAAAGATGTGCAGCAGTTTCCCGAGCCGGAGCCGGCAGATACAAGCAGCCAGCCCGGACTGGCGGCCGCTATTGCAGCCGATGCGAATTACAGCCTGTTCAGTGAAGTAATTAAGAAATCGGGCTATGCCGACACGCTGAATGATAAAAAACGCATGCTTACCCTGTTTGTACCAACCAATCCGGCGGTGAAAACAGCAGTGAGTTTCCTAACCGGCGGACAGGTTCCGTCAAACGCCCCGGATGCTGTGGTGGCCGGTTTCATTCAAAGCGCTGCTTTCCCGGTAGCCACGGCCAATGGACTGGTGAAATACAATACCATTCCACAGAGTTTGGATTTGTCGGCACTGGCCGGAGGATCGTTCAATCTGCAATATCCATCCATGATCAACCCGGCTCCCAATCTGAGCGCTCTGGCGCGGCTGTCTGTTTTCCTGGCAAAGAACAATGGCGTCAATTATGTTAATAATGTGCCGGTAGCATCCGCCCGGGTGGCTGCCGGAAATGGCGGCTATTACGGCACGGCAGCAGTGGTAATGCCTCCTACACGGCTATTGTGGCAGCGCATCAGCGAGGCACCGGATCTGACCTACTTAAAAGCCGCAGTGGAACGCGCCGACAGCGGACTTACGGCCGACGATAAAAAGAACCCCGCAAAGTCGATGGTTACCTTGTTGTCTTCTTTCGGCCCCAGCATCACCCTGTTTGCACCAACGGATGATGTATTTAAAGCTACGTTGTATGTGCTGGCCTACCCGGCGGTACATGCCGCTATTTATGCAGAGGCCAAATCGCAGGGAGCCCCGGACGCGGTGGCTAAGGTTATAGCAGACACCCAGGCTCCGGGGAAAACACAGGAGCTGGTGGGATCTGCAGCGGTATTCAGTAACCCGCTTTTATACCCTGTACTTACTGCCGAAAAGGTAAAAGGACTGCTGGCTTATCATATACTGGGAAGCACGGTGTTCCTGAGTCATTTTCCGGCTGCAGAAACAGAAATACCCACATTGCTGAGTCTTGCCCTGGGGGCAGCGGCGCCCAAACTAAAAGTTAAAGCCACCTTTAACGGAGGGGTGGCCACCGCCCTCACGGTGAAAGGAGCGGTTAATCCAACAGCCGCCCATGTTATGTATAACCCCACACCGGAGCCCAACGGATCAAGCGACCAGTACTATTTGAATGGAACATTGCATAAGATCGACCAGATATTACTGCCCTTGAGCTTTTAATCAACAATATTCCCGATATGAAAACAGGGGGTGTCTTATTGATGCCCCCTGTTGCATTGAACCTCGACAGGTATTTATGGGGAAGTTAGTACAGGTGTGGAAACAGGAGCAGGATCCGGTGAAACCCTTGGCCGGTAGATGTTTGCGGCGATCCGCTCCGTAACGGTCTTCGGAAAGAATTTTGGCAGTACTGCATTGAGCTGGTTGATAAAGCCGGGGATGATCTCCGCCCGTTTTTTAAACAATCCCCGTACAGCGATCCGTGCTACCCGCTGCGGGCTCATGTTAAAACGGTCGGCGATCTTCCGGGTGTGAAGCTGCATGCCCGCCCGGTTCACAAAATCTGTATCCGTGCTGCCGGGGCTGAGGCAGCTTACAGAGACCGGAGACCCTTTCAGCTCCTGCCGCAGACTGCGCGTAAACGATAACACAAAGGCCTTGGAAGCCGCGTAAATTGAAAGATAAGGTACCGACTGATAACTGGTAGTACTTCCAACATTTAACAGGTAGGCGCTGGGCCGGGCTTTTAAAACCGGCAGGAACCAATGTGCGATGCGCAGCTGGGCTTTTACGTTCACATCAATAATGTTCAGCTGTTGCTCCAGTCCCAGTTTTTCAAAATCCCCGTTCAGGCCATAGCCGGCATTATTGATCACGATCTGCAGATGGGGATGATAATAAGTGGTTTGCCGGTAAATGTATTCAGCGGCGTTCCTATCTGAAAGGTCAAGGGTGATCGCTCTTACCACGATCTCATAATCTCTTATCAGCCGGGCGGTAGTGGCTTCCAGCTGTTCTTTGTCACGGTCTGCCAGGATCAGCTGGTATCCTCTTGAGGCCAGTTCTTCCGCGAGTGCGCGTCCGATGCCTTTTGCAGCTCCGGTTATTAATGCATATGCCATAAATATCTGGTTATTTGCAGGGTTTAAAAAACGGTTTTTCAGGAATAATGCGGGATCCCGATCACAGGTTACCCGTTTATTTCCGGTACCAGCGGCAAAGCCGGTGTGGATACTTTTTTTTGTTTTCTTTTTGTGAACAGCTTTATCCCGGCGATCTGGTGATAAAAGGGCGTGGCACTTGCCGCGTGCTTGGGCCGGTAGGCGCCTGTGATGACGGGTATGTACATGACCCGTCTCCGGCTTTTCTCTCCGGTAAAAGGCGCTTGTTGTACCCGGTGCCAGAGCCGGCCGTCATGAATGGTAAGGTCGCCGGCGTCGATGGCAAAACCTGCTTCTCTTTTGTCGGGAGTATGATCTATAAAGTATCTTTTCCGGAACAGCAATGTCCACAATCCTTTATTATGCGTACCGGGCAGCACGCGTAACCCTCCATTTTCATAAGGGCAGTCGTCCAGGTGCAGCCCTACATTGAGCATCGGCCGTATACGCGAGCCCAGGAACAGGTCCCGGGGACTATCTGTATGCCAACCCAGTTTTGAAAAGTTGCTGTCTTCAGCATTAACATAATGGTTCACTACCAGGCCGTCTTTTTCTGTTTCGCCGATGCGGGCTTCATAGGGCGCCAGCAATGTGGTTAGGGCACCAAGGGCATCACTTTTCAGAAAATTACTCAGCACCGGGCTGAATTGAGAGGCAAAAGCGATCCGCTGGATGATCGGGCGGCCGTCGGTATCAGTGCCGTATTTAAGCGGAATCCCGTTTACCCTGGTGATATGATGTCGGATAAGGTAGTTCTCCACTTCCCGCACTTCCTGTAAAAACTGGGTGACAGTACTGTTGGAAACAAAGTTTTTGAAATGGAGTACACCGGTTTTTGCAAAATAGGCGCGGTGCAGTGAATGGATCTGACCTGTAAAGACAAAGGATTGTATTGGTATATTCATTTGTTTTTTATTTTATATGATAATAGTGATGCAAATGCAACAGATGCGGGGAGCAATACCGGAGTATTCCGGTGGCAGGCAACAGGAGGGGTCAACAACAACAACCGGCAACAGACAGGAGCTTTCTGCGGGAATACAGGAAAAGACCGGGATTGTTATGTTTATGAGGATGAACCATGAAGTTTATTAGTCTACTAAATTTATAGACTAAATTAGTCTATTTTTCTTTTAATCCAAATTTTTTTTTTAACGATCGCCCTCCTGGCAGGAAAATTGCCGGGTAATAACCGGAATGAACATGTATCCCGCTGAGTTGTTTCGATTATTATAAGTGTTTGGTGGATATTTGTAACTTCTTTGCTGCGCACTGCATTATTTTTGAAGCCGTTTAAAAACTGCTGACTGGCAGGCTTAAACGAATAATTACGCACATCACAAACACAAATACTAACCAGGAAAACCCTCCATTTAAGTTAAGAGGTAGATGGAAAAGAAGTCCCTTTTGGGACTTTTTTGTTTTCATACCATTCTGGTAAAGACATTTCCCGGAGCAGTTTTTGGGAACAGACGCTGAAAAATGGAAGAACAAGACCTCTTCAGGCCGGCAGTGGAGTTGTTATTGCAGCTGGTTCTGGTATTGCCGCGGCGACAGCCCGGTTTTTGATTTGAAAAAGAACGAGAAATGTGCCAGTTCGCGGAATCCCAGCTCAAAAGCGATCTCTTTAACTGATATATCGGAGGCATGAATGAGCTTTTTTGCTTCCAGGATGACCCGCTGCTGGATCAGCGCGATTGCCGGCATCCTGAATTTTTTCTTACAGAGGATGGACAGATAATTGGGGGTCACGTTTAATTGTTCGGCATAAAAAGAGACCGATTTGTGTTCCCTGAAATGCTGTTCTACAAGATTGTGAAAATGATACAGCACCGGGTTATTGCGCAACTGGATCATATCTTCAAAAACCCGTTCTGCCTGGTGATGGACCATCGTGGCGATCAGGCTGCACCGGAGGCTGATCACATCCCAGAAGACCGGTTGGGCACCAAGCTCTTTCTGGATCAGCAGGAATTCTGCCACCACTTTCCGGAATACCTCCGGCTCCAGGTTGATGACTGAATGCTGGTTGTACCGGGCAACTGAAAAGGAAACGGATGCGGCGGCCCGTTCGAACAGGTGTTTTCCGATGATCAGCTTATGACCAAGCGTTTCCGTTCCCAGATCCCATTTATGGATCTGCCCCGGGAAAAGAATATGGATCTGCGAACTGTTTACTTTATGATCAATAAAATCGATGGAATGAATGCCGCTGCCTTTTTCAAAAAGCAGGAGTACAAAAAAATCGTGGGAATGCGGTTTTTCGATGCTGCTTGCCCCGTCAAACCGGTGATAAATAACACTATCCTTCATTTCAGGGGTTTCCTGAAACGTATTCAATTCCAGTTTGGGGTACAGACCTTTGGATTTCATATTTTTTGACGCGTTTTCTATTTCGGGCTACCTCGGAGGTACCCGATAGATTTAAAATTGCTTGCGATAAAAATGGTTGTTGTCTGGTGAACCGCTCCAATTTTAATGCTTTGCCAGGCACAATTATCCCTAAACAGCCCATACGGTCTCTGATCACGTCGTTTACGTCTGATCCCGATCTGTACAATGCTGAATGAATGGCCTGCCAATTGATTGGCCCCGTAGCCCCGGCATTTCATTACTGGCAGAACACAAAGAAGTGTCCAGGTCCAGATAAAAGGGAATGCCGGCAGCAGCCTGATACGGTGATTAAAAATGAATACCCAATAACAGCGGCTAACAGGGAAAAACCAACCAGCAAAGCAATGCTGTCTGCATTTTACTAAAACTGCAGTTTAGTGTGCCGTCGGAATTTCCGTTTCAGCCTTTGGTTGCACAGTATCTGTATTTACAAATACGTTCCATCTTTTAAAACTTACTATCAAAATGGTCGTTGTTCGTTTGTGTAACCGTGCTCCAATTTACAACCAGTTGTCCTACACTAAGCTTTGCTATTATCGTGCCAAAGCTTACTAAAAAACAGGCTCGCCGTTTAACAGTATAAGCGTCCGCAAGGCCGGGGAAACCGCAACAGAAACGAAGCCTGCCGGAGCTTCCCGATGACCGGTAACGGAGCGGAGCTGCGGTGGTCTGCCCTGGTCCCTTCCCATAGCTTAATCGTTTAAAAATTAACCATTTCGCATTGGAAGGGAGAAATCCCGGTTGCGGAGCGACCACCCGCCTTATGCAGGTTGCCTGCCTGCGTCCCTGCTGCTACTGGCAGACAAAACTAACCGCTTTATGAATGTATATTTTAGACCGGGAAATGATAATTAGAAATAACCTAACACTTTTAATGATTTGTACCATACCGGAGGCAGGGGGAAGCAGTATCCTGTCTGGATTGCGGGATTAACCGGACGTAAACAGCACAGGCGGATAAAACAAAAGCTGTTCATTTAATGAACAGCTTTTGACAATTTTAACTTGACTTTTAAGAGAACGGACTATCCGAATATTCCTTTTCTTAGATTGCGGATACCTTCGCCGATTTTAAATCCGTTATGGTATACTTCAATTTTATAGTCGCCATGCGTAAATCCATCAGGGTTGCGGATCGGGAAAGATACACCCTTGCGTGTTCCCTGCTCGTACTCAACCGGTACTTTGGCGGTGAAATTACGGTCACCATCCTGACGGGTGGTCATGGAGCCGGAAGACAGCTGTGTGTTCTGAACTACCTGGCCCTTGGGATCGGTTACCACTACATAAAGATCAGCGGGTCCGGAAGTAGTGATCCTGTTTTCCACATTAAAGGCTACCCGCAGCATATCTACCCGGCGTGCAAAAGCCGTTTGTTTTTCCTTTCCGTTTTTCTTTTCTTTCAGAGGAGTGATGGACATGCCAGATGCAGAGAGCGTACTTCCAACGTCTACGGTGCTGGCGAGCTCATCATTTTCCTTGGATCTGGTGTCCAGGTTCTGGCTGAGAATATCCTTCTCTGCTGTAAGATGGGTATTCTTTGCTGTAAGCTCCATATTTTCTCCTTTCAGCTGTGCTACCTGTGATTCCAGGCGACCGATCTGACCATTTAATTCACCGATCAGGTGGCGCGCTCTCTGAAGATCAGAAGCGGTAGCTTTCTTGTCATTGAGGATCCGGCTGATTTCAGATTTACGGTCATCAATTTCTTTCTGTAATGCGGTCTTTTCACCCTGCAGACTGTTATTGGCCCCTGTAATGGAATCCAGGCGCATTTCAGCAAGGTTGAACATTTGTCTTAAGGAATCAGATTCCGACATTGCAGTGGCAACCTCTGTGTTGCTGGGTTCTGCAGTGCCTGATCCGCCGGGCGCATTTTTGCTCCAGAGGATATATCCCCAGGTGCCCAGCAGTGCGGCAACCAATAAGCCGATCAACACATTCCTGCCTGTGTTATTATTCGGGTTGCGTGAAGGGGAACCAGTTGTTTGAGAAGAAGCGGAAGGGTAATTCGTATTTGCCATAATCATCAAAATTTAAATAGTTTTTTTAGTGTATGAATCAAATTTTATCGGCACTTATATATAAAAAATATAGGTATGTGTTTCGTATCAATTACGAATCTAAACACAAATTATGCCAAACGACTTTTTTGCCCGGGACATATGCGTATTTATATAATATTTACAAATTGTTAAAAATCCTATCTTGCGGATTATGAGCGTGGAAAAAATTATCGGGGAGTGGAAGAAAAAAACATATAAACCAATTTATTGGCTGGAAGGGGAGGAGGACTATTACATCGACCAGCTGGTAGGTTATGCAGAACAGCATATACTGACTGAAAGCGAGGCCTCTTTTAACCTGGCGATATTTTACGGACGGGACGCTGCATGGGCGGACATTGTAAATGCCTGCAGAAAGTACCCGATGTTCTCTGATAAACAGGTGGTGATCCTTAAGGAAGCACAACAGCTGAAGGAGATTGAGAAACTGGAAGCTTATTTTAACCAGCCCCTCACTTCAACGATCTTTATCGTGGCCTATAAGGAAAAAAAGCTGGACGCCCGTACAAAGTTTGCAAAACTGGTAAAGGAACGCTCCGAGTTCCTGACCACAAAAAAAATATACGACAGTGCCCTGCCCGAATGGGTGAACAGCTATGTAACAAAACTGGGCTACACGATTTCGCCCAAAGCCACCATGCTGCTGGTGGATCATATTGGAAATGATCTGGCAAGGATCGAGAACGAGATCCAGAAGATACTGATCAACCTAAAAACACGCACCGCTATTACAGAAGAAGACGTAGAGAACTTTGTAGGGATCAGTAAGGATTTTAACATCTTTGAGCTGCAGACGGCCATAGCCGCCCGGGATCTTGCGAGGGCCGTACGCGTGATCCAGTATTTTGGGGATAATCCCAAAGCGGCACCCATCCAGCTGATATTGCCTTCCCTGTATTCCTTCTTCAGCAAGGTTTTTATGATCTTCGGCGCCTCCGGGGCGGATGATGCCATCGCAAAACAAATTGGTGTGAACAGCTTCTTTTTTAAGGGATATGCACAGGCCTCAAAGACCTATGGCTATGAAGGTGTGGAAAGGATCCTGCTGCTGCTGCATCAATACAATCTGAAAAGTATAGGGATCAATGCATCCAGGATCGACGATGCAGCACTGTTAAAAGAGATGGTGGTGAAGATAATGATGTAGGTGCTGATCGCTGAATTCTCAATTCCAGTTCTCAGGATCCGATCAGGTAAAAAGTGAGTAGCAAAAGGTCTCAGCTAACGGCTGAACGCTGACAGCTGATTGCCGAAATCTCGGGTCTCGATTCTCAATTTCAGTTCGTCTTACGCTTTCTCCAGTGCCTGTTCAATATCATAAATAATATCGTCCACATGCTCAAGTCCTACTGAGATCCTTATTAATCCCGGGGTAATGCCCACGGCCAGCTGATCTTCCGGGGGAACCTTGGAATGCGTGGTGCTGGCGGGATGCGAGGCAATGCTCCGGGCATCTCCCAGATTCGGTGTCAGCGACAGTATTTCAAGCGCGTCCATGAATTTGCGTCCGCTTTCCAGTCCTCCGCTCAGTTCAAAACAAACAATGCCACCGCCGGCCGTCATCTGTTTTTTGGCGATCTCATATTGCGGATGTGAAGGCAGGAAAGGGTATTTGACCCATTTCAGTTTGGGATGGTTCTCAAAATGGCTGGCAACAGCCAGTGCATTTTCACAATGCCGCTGAATGCGCACTTCAAGGGTTTCCAGGCTTTTGGAAAGTACCCAGGCATTAAAGGGCGACAGCGCCGGCCCCATATTGCGACAGAAAAGGTAAATATCCTGGATGAGCTCTTTTTTGCCTACTACCACACCTCCAAGTACGCGTCCCTGGCCATCCAGCCATTTGGTGGCGGAATGGATCACGAGGTCGGCTCCAAAGTCGACCGGGGTCTGCAATACGGGGGTGGCAAAACAGTTATCCACGCTGTAAATGATGCCGTGCCTGCGTGCCAGTTGGCCCACGGCTTCCAGGTCTATCAGCTCCAGCTGGGGATTGGTAGGTGTTTCGAGATAGATCATCTTTGTATTCGGACGTATAGCGGCTTCCCAGGCTGCTATATCGTTGGCCGGAACAAGTGTGTATTCGATGCCAAAACGCGACAGGAATTTTGTAACAACGGTATTGGTACCGCCAAACATCGAGCGGCAGCAAAGCAGGTGATCTCCCGATTTCAGCAAGGCAAAAAACGACATCGACACGGCCGCCATACCACTTGCTACGGCAAACCCCGCTTCTGCTTTTTCCAGCAATGCCATCTTGCCGGCAAACTCATCCACATTGGGATTACTGTAGCGGCTATAGATATTGGCATCGGTTTCGTCGGCAAAGGCCGCCCGCATATCTTCTGCTGTGTTAAAAGCAAAGCTGCTGGTAAGGTACAGTGGTGCGGAATGTTCCATTTGCTGACTGCGCTCCATTTGTGCGCGTACCGCCAGGGTGGACGGATGTAATTTTCTGTTGCTCATGAATCGGATTCTAAAATATAAAGCCTGTTGCTCCCTGCCCGGTCAGAAGGGGAGGTGTGAACGGGATTGCAAAACTAAGAAATGTAAAAAAATTATGCGTTGTGAATGATCACTTTTGTATGAATGGCTGCACCGGCCCTGGTAAGGGTTATTGCAACGGAACAGTATTTATTCATGGAGATTTCAACTGCCCGCTGCGCCTTGCCTTCATCCACATTACCGGTTATTTCAAACACCAGCTCAATATCCTTCCACAACGAAGGCTCCACACCTGCTTCTCTTTCACCGGTTACGGTTACCGTATAGTTTTTGATCTCCTGGCGCTGCTTCTTCAGTATACTGATCACATCAATGCTTGCACAGCCGGCCAGGGCATTTAGCAAAACCTGCATGGGGCGCGCACCGTACTCGGTTCCGCCCATTTCAGGATTGGAGTCCAGCTTAATAACAGTTCCATTCTCATTAACGGTATCAAAACCATAATCGCCCTTCACTCTTTTTAATACAACTTTCGCCATGTTCTCTCTGTTTAAGCGGCAAAATTATCCGAAATTTACCAGCTGACCTAATTCTGAAAGGGCATGCTTACGAATGTTTGATTGTTTTGAGGGAATGGTGAAAAGTGAATAGTGAAAAGGTTTCTGCTGACGGCTGAATGCTCAAATCTCAATTCTCAAGATGAAATCGCGTGAAAAGTTGCCTGCTGATGGCTGACAGCTCAGTTCAGCGGCATATTATCGATCAGTCGTACTTCCCCGAGATAGGCAGCAATTAATCCGGATACAGGCGTTTGCCCGTCCCACCGGGTGCATTCTTTAAGCGTATCTGTTTCAGCGATCGTAACATAGTCGGTCCTGAAACCCGCATGTGCCAGGCGTTCCGCAGCCTGTTGCAACAATCCGGTGAGGTCACCCGGCACCAGATGTTCTTTAAGATGCAACAGGGTATGATAAATGGCGGGGGCCGCTTGCAGTTGCTCCGGCGTTAACCGGGCATTGCGGCTGCTCATTGCCAGTCCGCTGGCCTCCCGGAGGGTAGGCACCTGGTGCATCCGGATATGACGGAAGTCGGGAGTTGTTGCGATCAGGTGTGCAATAACGCTGCATTGCTGCAGGTCCTTTTGTCCGAAAAAAACCTGATCCGGACGGACGCAATCAAACAAACGGCTGACCACATCCGCCACTCCCTGGAAATGCCCGGGGCGGTACCGGCCTTCCAGGATGAATTCCAGTTCTCCAAGATCATAAGGGGAACCCTGTCCCGTCCCTTCGGGATAGATCTCCTCCACCTCCGGGTAAAAGACCACATCACATCCCTGGTGCTCCAGCAGCTCCAGGTCTTTTTCAATGGTGCGGGGATATTTTTCGAGGTCTTTTTTATCATTAAACTGTGTGGGATTGACAAAGATGCTGCAGACCGTGAGGTCTGAATGCCGGCGTGCTGCCTGCAGCAGCTGGAGGTGTCCCTGGTGCAAAGCACCCATGGTGGGCACAAAGCCAACCTGCTGATTTTTCTGGTGATAACCGGCAATAAACTCCTGAATATCACGCTTCTTTTTAAACAATATCATAGTGCAAAATAGAATATTCGCACCAATTTATAGGCCTGTTTCCGCATAATAATGTACCTTTGCACCCTTTAAAGTTTGTAAAACATGTCAACAAAGAAAAGAATTTTATTTATAGCCAATGAAATGTCACCCTATCTTGAATTGACAGAATTCTCTGAAACAGTTAACAAACTTGCGATAAAGGCCAACGATAATTCTTTTGAAGTCCGTTGCATCATGCCCCGTTTTGGCAGTATTAATGAACGCCGGCACCGTCTGCATGAAGTGGTACGGCTTTCCGGTATCAATGTTACTGTGGATAATGATGATATGCCTTTGCAGATAAAGGTGGCATCGCTTCCCAGTGCACGTTTACAGGTATATTTTCTGGAAAACGAAGAATTATTCAAACGGAAAACGCTTTTCCATGATGAAAACGACCAGTGGTTTGAGGACAATGACCTGAGGACGGTGTTTTATTGTAAAGGTGCCCTGGAAACCGTAAAGAAATTCGGCTGGTCGCCTGATATCATTCATTGCAGCGGCTGGATGACCGGGCTGATCCCGGCCTATCTGAAGACCGTTTATAAAAAAGAACCTGTTTTTGCCCACAGCAAAATCGTGTATACAATAGGGGAGACCACTTTTAAAGAAAAGCTGGGCAAAGGCTTTATACAAAAGGCGCTCATCCACCCGTCACTGAAGGAAAAGGACCTGGAGGTTTACAAGGACGGCACCAATACAGCACTCATGAGAGGCGGAGCCACATTTTCGGATGCCATCACTTTCGGCTCTCCGGATGTGGACAAAAAGCTGGTGACGGAATTCTCGAAAGTGCGGGGTAAAAAGACCTTATTGTTCAAGGAAGATTCTGATTTAACAGAGTATTTACAACTCTATCACGATCTTGCGAGCTAATGAATCTATCACGCTTATTAAATTCAATATTTTTTGTGAAAAAAAGGCATTTTCTTGCATGCTGTTTTCTGGTCCTGGCCATCGGATTTATTGTTTCCTGCAGTAAGATCAACATGGCTACAGAATTGGGGCAGGGGCTGATCCCCGAAGTGGACAATATCCATACATTTGATACCACGCTTGAAGTGCATGCGTACAACGGTATGTTCACAGCAGCAAACGACAGTTTCCGCTCCGGCTTTACCTACCCGCAGCTGCTGGGTGTGATCAATAGTGATCCTATTTTCGGAAAGACCAATGCCAGGCTTTATTTTCAGGTGAGCCCTGGAACGAAGACCCCCTTTAAGAATGTGCCATCAAAACTGACACTGGATTCTGTGGTGCTGGTGATCAACCATGCCTTTAACTACGGGGACACCCTCACGGCCCAGACCATCAATGTTTCAGAGATCGAACAATCGAACGACTTTAAAGGAGATACATCTTACCTGCTTTCAAAAAATCTTACCACGACGGGGCTGCTGGGGTCTAAAACCCTGGTTCCGCGTACGTTGAGCGACTCGATATCCGTGATTGATTTTCAGAACGGAACACCGGATACCCTGAAAGTGGCCCACCAGCTGCGGATCAGGCTGGATGCGGCTTTTGGACAGCGTCTGATGGAATACGACTCTACAGGGGCCAATGACGGGTATTCGACTGATTCGGTATTCCGCACCCGGTTCAAAGGTTTTGCACTGGAATCGGCCGGCGCCGGTAACGGGTTGCTGGGACTTACATTGAACAATGCACAGCTGCAGGTCTATTATCGCTACGAGAACAAGACCACTGCCGGCGATATCGACACTTCCACCAGCATTTTTAATTTTGTTTCGCAGACGACCGTGGGAAATGCGAATGCCAGTGCAAACAATATTGTAAGAGATTACAACGGCACTGAAATCCAAACTACAAGCGGGGATGAAACAGAGGATGCATTCGTTTACATTGATAATACCCCCGGAACCTTTGCTACCTTAAAGATACCGGGGCTGGCCACCTTCCCCCGGTCCGTTATTCATTTAGCGGAATTGCAGATGGAATCGGTTTATGATGTATCCGACTCCATGTTTGGTGCTCCGCGTAACGTATTCCTGGATGTGATGGACACCGCCACCAAGCAGTTTAAAATGGTTCCCTATGTATTCGGGATCACTTATTCCGGAGGGTATGCGATCACCAACTTCCCCAGTTTTTATAGTGTGAACAATGCAAATACCGACCAGACCTATTACTTTAAAAAGGATCCGTCCCAGAATATCGTTCGCCAATGGCGTTTTAACCTTACCAGCTATGTACAAAGCCTGGAAAATATCGGGTGGGATGGCAAGACGGTAAACAAAGTGGTGCCTTTATACAACTTCAGGTTGTATGCTCCGGCAGGAGTATGGCTTCCGCTGGGCGACCGGGATGCTATAACCGGAACCAGTCTGTTCCGTGTTCCGCAGTCGAGCACCTTTTTCGGACTGGCAGGCGTAGGCCGGGCCAGGATCGCAGGAGGGAATAATTCTTCTCAAAAGATGAAACTGCGGATTGTTTACTCAAAGCCCTGATCGGCAGTTTATATTTTATTTAAATACGAACGGGTGCTATATTTGCACCCGTAAATTTTAATTATTTCTTAATAACCCAAATCGTTTATGCCTTATTTATTTACTTCTGAAAGTGTTTCTGAGGGACACCCGGATAAAGTAGCAGACCAGATTTCTGATGCACTCATTGATAATTTTCTCGCATTTGATCCGCAGTCGAAGGTAGCCTGTGAAACCCTTGTAACAACAGGACAGGTGGTTCTGGCGGGAGAAGTAAAATCCAAAGCATACCTGGATGTACAGGAGATCGCCCGTGGGGTAGTGAGCAAGATCGGGTATACCAAGAGTGAATACATGTTTGAAGCCCGCTCCTGTGGCGTGTTATCCGCCATTCATGAACAATCCTCCGATATTAACCAGGGAGTGGAACGTAAAAAAAAGGAAGACCAGGGAGCCGGAGATCAGGGGATGATGTTTGGGTATGCTACCAATGAGACCGCCAATTACATGCCGCTGGCGCTGGACCTGGCGCATACATTGCTGATCGAACTGGCGGCCCTCCGTCGCGAGAATAAAAAGGTACAGTATCTGCGTCCGGACTCTAAAAGCCAGGTAACACTGGAATACGATGATAACAACAAACCCGTTCGTATTGATGCGATCGTTATTTCCACCCAGCATGATGATTTTGATACAGAAGCGAAGATGCAGGCCCGGATCGCAAAGGATATGAAAGAGATCCTGATCCCCCGTGTGATCAAGAAATACCCCCAGTACAAGCACCTGTTTAATAATAAGATCAAATATCATATCAATCCCACCGGTAATTTTGTGATCGGTGGTCCGCATGGAGATACCGGTCTTACCGGGCGTAAGATCATCGTGGATACCTATGGCGGTAAAGGTGCGCATGGCGGGGGCGCATTCAGCGGAAAGGACCCCAGCAAGGTAGACCGCTCGGCAGCATATGCCACCCGTCATATCGCAAAAAACCTGGTAGCAGCCGGATTGTGTGATGAGGTACTGGTTCAGGTTTCCTATGCTATCGGTGTGGCCCAGCCCACCAGCATCAATGTGAATACCTATGGCACAGCAAAAGTGGATCTTACCGATGGTCAGATCAGCCAGGCCGTGGAAAAGCTTTTTGACATGCGGCCTTATTTTATCGAGCAGCGCTTAAAGCTGAGAAATCCCATCTACAGCGAAACAGCCGCCTACGGGCATATGGGAAGAGAGAACCAGGTGGTGGAAAAAGTTTTTGTTGCCCCGGACGGGAAGAAAGTGACCAAAAAAGTGGAGCTTTTTACCTGGGAAAAACTGGACTATGTACCCAAAGTAAAAAAAGCCTTTGGCCTGAAATAAAGCAGGAACAATGCATTAAAAAAGCTGTCTGTATACCAGGCAGCTTTTTTAATGCCTGCCCTTCCGGAACACCCTGTTTTTCACCTGCAGATCATTGAACATTTGAGGTGTTGCGCATCCGTTTTTTTATACACGTATCAACCCGGAAAATAGTGGAAAACTCTCCTAAAAAACAGGGGTCAGGAGTCGTAAATACGGAGGGGAAAAGTTAAATTTGCATATAGTGCATTTTGCATTATTCAGAATGATTTAGAATCTATTAGATGGAAGAAAATTTAGACCCGCAAGCGACACAGGACAGCAACCGCATTATCCCCGTAAATATCGAAGAGCAAATGAAAACGGCCTATATCGATTATTCGATGTCGGTGATCGTGGGCCGTGCCTTACCGGATGTAAGAGATGGTTTGAAGCCGGTACACCGGCGCATCCTGTACGCAATGAATGAGCTGAACCTGAGATCCAACCGGCCTCACAGAAAATCGGCATTGGTGGTGGGGGAAGTACTGGGTAAGTACCACCCGCATGGTGACAGTTCCGTGTATGATGCAATGGTGCGTATGGCACAGGAATGGAGCATGCGCTATACAATGGTAAACGGACAGGGTAACTTTGGTACACAGGATGGTGATGGTCCGGCGGCGATGCGTTATACCGAGGTAAAACTGGAAAGCATTGCCGAGCACATGCTGGATGATATTGAAAAGGAAACGGTCGACTTTCAGCCCAACTATGATGACTCCAGGGAGGAGCCTGTTGTGCTGCCTACGCGGATCCCGCAATTGCTGGTAAACGGCTCCAGCGGTATTGCCGTTGGGATGGCCACTAACGTGATGCCGCACAATCTTTCCGAGGTGATTGATGGCTGTATTGCTTATATCGAAAACAGGGAAATTACCATTGATGAACTGATGCAGCATGTAAAGGCTCCGGATTTTCCGACCGGCGGCATCATCTATGGCATGGAAGGGATTAAAGCAGGGATGCATACCGGCCGGGGAAGGGTGGTACTGCGGGGAAAAGTACGTGTAGATACCAAGCCCAGCGGCCGTGAACAACTGGTGATCTCAGAAGTTCCGTATCAGGTAAACCGTGATGCGCTTACCAGTCGCATTGGTGACCTGGTGAACAATAAGATCATCGACGGTATTGCTCATGTGAACAATGAATCCAATAAAAAAGAAGGGACCCGGATCGTTGTTGATCTGAAGCGGGATGCGATCGCCAATGTGGTGATCAACCAACTGTATAAAAATACCGACCTGCAAACTTCCTACGGTATCAATAACGTAGCTATTGCGCACGGCCGGCCAAAGATCCTGAACCTGAAAGACCTGATCAGTGAGTTTGTGGCCTTCCGTCATGAAGTGGTGGTACGGCGTACCAAATTTGAGCTGAAGGAGGCCGAAAAACGGGCACATATCTTACAGGGGTACCTGATCGCGCTGGACCACCTGGATGAAGTGATCCGCCTGATCCGGAATTCACCCACACCGGAAGTGGCCAAGGACAACCTGATCAACGCGGGTTGGGGTATCGACGAGATCCAGGCCAAGGCCATACTGGAACTGCGTTTGCAGCGGCTTACAGGAATGGAACGGGAGAAGATCAAAGAGGAATACGATGAGCTGATGAAGCTGATCACACATCTGAAGGATATACTCGCAAACGAACCGCTCCGTTACAGTATTATCACTACCGAACTGCTTGAAATAAAAGAAAAGTATGGGGATGCCCGTAAAACGGAGATCACCTATCTGAACGACGAGGTGTCTATAAAAGACCTTATAAAGGAAGAAGATGTGGTTATCACGATCTCGCATCTGGGATATATCAAACGGACTCCTGTAGATGAGTTCCGGGCACAGCGCCGGGGCGGAAGAGGCGTAATGGGCGGAAAGACCCGGGATGAGGACTTTATCGAGCACCTGTTTGTAGCATCCACGCATCATACCCTGCTGTTCTTTACGGAGAAGGGAAGGTGCTACTGGCTGAATGTATATGAGATCCCCGAAGGAGAAAAAACAGGGAAAGGGCGTGCGATCCAGAACCTGATGCAGTTGCCTCCGGATGACAAGATCCGGGCGATCATAGATGTAAAGGACCTCAAGAACGAGGAATTTATAAATGCGCATAATATTGTTCTGTGTACACAGAAAGGGATCATTAAGAAAACGGCGCTTGAAGATTTCAGCCGTCCGCGCCAGACCGGTGTAAATGCCATTACCATCAATGAAGGAGATCGCCTGCTGGAGGCCCGTCTCACCAACGGAAAGTCGGAGATCATGATGGCTGTAAAAAGCGGTCGTGCCATCCGTTTTTCGGAAGAGAAAGTGCGTGCTACCGGGCGGGGTGCTATCGGTGTGGCCGGTATTGAAGTAGATGATGAAAACGACGAAGTGGTGGGAATGATCTGCCTGGAGGCGGAAAACCCCAAATCGGTACTGGTAGTAAGCGAAAACGGTTATGGAAAACGTACCAAGGTGGATGAATACCGCTTTACCAATCGCGGCGGCAAGGGGGTTAAAACCATTAATGTAACAGAGAAGACAGGATCGCTGGTAGGCTTGCTGGATGTGGATGAGACACAGGATCTGCTGATCACCTGTAAAAGCGGTATTACCATCCGGATGCGGGTACGCGATATCAGCGAGCTGGGAAGGGCTACCCAGGGGGTTAAACTGATCCGTCTGGAGGAAGACGACCAGATCGCGGCCATCAGTCAGGTGGATGAGCAGGAAATTACGGAAGGAAATGACGAGGAGGGAGACCCTGCTGCTGAAGCGAACGGTGAGCAGATCGCGGAAAAAGATGTAACTTCAGGGGACGATTTGCCTGCACCACCGGAGGAAGAAAAAAATAATGGGGAAGCGCCATCAGAAAATTAATGGTGCCGCGTTATCATTTCGGAACGAAAATTGCCGTGTTTATTGTTTACAAAGAACGGTAGCATTTTTAACCATTCAGAACCTCAAAAAAAACTTAAAAAAGAATATGATGAAGAAAATTACGCTTTTTGCTTCTATTGTACTGTTGGGAACAGCAGCACATGCCCAAAAATACGAAGCGATCAAGACCTCATTGGCGATTGGTAAAATAGCGGATGCCCAGAAAGCTTTTGACAAAGAGTCGACCAATGAAAAGTTTTATACCAAGCCGGAAGGGTATCTTATACAATCCACACTTCTGGCTAACAATGCAGTAGATACTTCAAAAGTTGCGGAAGCCGAAAAGAACCGGGATGAGGGGTTCGCCGCCTTCAATAAGTTTAAAGAGCAGGACCCGACCATGAAGTTGCTGGAAGACCCCGTATACAAAAACACGCCCTTCCAGCTGTATGCTGCGTACTTTAACAGCGGGGTGGCAGATATCAATGCCAAGAATTATGAAGCAGCCTATGCAAAATTTAAGAATGTAGTGGACCTGTCGGACCTCCTGATCGAGAAAAAGATCAACCTGCCCGGTCCTATTGATACCAATGCCAATTATTACGCGGGTGTGCTTGCAGAAACCAATAAGCATGTGGATGAAGCAGTGAAATACAATACCCGCCTGGCGGACCTGAAGATCACCGGTCAGAATTATGAGCAGGTGTATCAAAGCCTGGTACGCTATTACGCCGGTAAAAATGATGATGCAAATTTCGAAAAGTACCGCAAGCTGGGAAAAGAACTTTACCCGCAAAGCGAATTCTTCAACTATAATAAACTGGATTTTGCGATCGGCGGCAGCAACAGCTTTGAAGAAAAGGTAGCCAACCTGGAAAAGATCGTTGCGGCTTCTCCGGAAGATTATAAGGCCAACCTGGCACTGGGAGAAGCAATTTTTGAAAAGCTGAACCGCCCGAAAGAAGGCGAGGCTCAGCCTGCAAATGCAGCAGAACTGGAAACAAAGATGCTGAATGCCTTAAAGAAGGCGGGTTCCATCAACCCGAATGAGCTGCAGCCGACCTTATTAATGGGCGATCATTTTATGTCGAAGGCAAGCTTACTGGAAGAAGGAATGCGGAATGCTGAGAAGGAAATGGACAATAAAGGTGCGAAAGCTACAGCAGCCGACAAGCAAAAATATGCAGATGCCAAAAAGGCCTATGTAGCGGAATACGCCCTGGCTGCGGAAAATTTTGAAAAAGCTGCGGATATGCTGGGCAAGGTCGGACAGCTGGATAACGTGCAGAAACGCCAGTACCGCGTAATTTCCGGAAACCTGGCCCAATATTATTTCTTTGTTGGGCAGGATGCTACAGGTGCCAATAAAACAAAATACAGCGCCCTGGAGAAAAAATACGATACACTTTACAAAAGCCTGAAATAATTAATAAAGAGGGTCTTTTCAAAAGCGGCTGAATTTTCAGCCGCTTTTTTATTATATAGATTCCCCCAGGATTGTAAATAAAAAAACCGTCCCGATCAAATCGGGACGGCGTTATTAATAACCTTTTTGCTAAAAAAGAATAACTAAATTATTTCTTAGTTGCAGTATCAACTGCAGGTGTTTTAGATGCTGTGTCTACTGCAGGAGGAACAGTTGCTGTGTCAGGAGTCGGAGCCGGAGTTACTGTTGCTGTATCAGGAGCCGTTGTAGTTTCTTCAGTTTTTGTTTCAGAGCTGTTACAAGCTGCAAAAGAAACCGCGATCAAAGCAATTGCAAATAATTTTTTCATTGTTTGTTTTTTTAATTTAAAATTATAATTTGGTATTAATACCGGAATTTTAAAAAGGTAACCGTATTCATGAAAAAATAAAATTCATTCAATTGTTTGATTATAAATATTTTATTTATTATTATTGAAAAAATATTTAAAAAATCATAAAACAGGGTTCTGACGGACAAGCGTATTGAATTTTACTGCGGATTCTTCTTCTTTTGCAATCAGGTCGCTCAGGGTGATCTGCACCAGCAGTTTATCGATGGTCAGCTGCAATATCTGCCACAGCGACCGGGCTGAGCAATCGACGGAATTGGTACAAAAACGCATATTTCCCTTGTGCGCACCACAAAAGCTGGTATCAAAAAGTACCCCACCCAGGGCTTCCAGCACCTCCTTAATAACCACTTCGCCGGCCGGGCGGGCCAGGATATATCCGCCCTTATTGCCCGGGGTACTGCGGATAAAGTTTGCCATACGAAGGGTACGCGCGATCTTGGCGGCATAATGGGTGGTGAGGCCCTCAGCTTCGCTGAGCTGTGGTATACTTAATCCTTCCTCATCCTTGCAGGAGGCCAGGCGGATCAGGATTCTTAAACCATATTCTTCCTGTGCGGTAATTTTCATTATACTGTATTGTTCAGGATTTTCTGTTTGTTTATAAAAAGCCGAGTTCCAGCTGGGCGGCTTCGCTCATCATGCTCTTATCCCAGGCCGGGTCCCAGGTTATGGTAACCTCCACATCGCTTACACCATCTATGGAGCGGATCTTTTGATCTACTTCCACGGGCAATGTCTGGGCCGCAGGGCAGGAGGGCGCTGTAAGTGTCATCAGTACTTTCACATAATTATTTTCCAGTACTTCGATCTTATAGATCAGGCCCAGCTCGTAAATATTGACCGGCAGCTCGGGATCAAACACTGTTTGGAGCTCCTTAATTACTTTTTCTTCAATTGTATCGGGTTCCATATTTTTGTTTGAGGTTTAATAGTTGAAGCTTCATCTTCACCATTGGATTTTAAACATCGAACTTTAAACTTTTAAACGCCAGGGCATAGTGCTTCATCTGTTTTACCATTGCCCGCAGGCCGTTGGAGCGGGTTTGAGCCAGGTGACTGGTCATGCCGATCTTATTGATAAAGTCCATGTCGGCGTCCAGTATCTCATCCGGCGTGTGACCGGAAAGAACACGGATCAGCATGCTGATCAGCCCCTTTACGATAACTGCATCACTTTCCGCCTGGTAGGTCACTTTGCCGTTCTTATAATCGGCTACCAGCCATACGGTAGACTGGCACCCTTTTACTTTATTCGCGTCTTTTTTATGAACAGCATCCAGCGGCTGCAATTTTTTCCCAAGGTCGATAATGTATTCGTACTTATCATCCCAGGAATCAAAGAGCGCGAACTCTTCTATAATTTCTTCTTCGATTTCAGATATGGGTCTTGTTTCACTCATCTAATACACGGTTATCAGTTAAGCTAATAATTTGATGGCTTTTTTTAATCCATCCATCAGCCGGTCGATCTCTTCGGTTGTATTGTAAACGGCAAACGAAGCGCGGATCGTCCCGGGTATACAAAAACGGTTCATCAGCGGTTCGGCACAGTGATGTCCGGTACGCACTGCGATCCCTTTGTTGTCCAATAAAATCCCAACATCCTGCGGGTGTACACCGTCAATCACAAATGACAGCACGCTGGCTTTCTCCCGTGCTTCTCCGATGATCTTTACACCGGGGATCTCTTTTATGTTCCAGGTTGCATAATCCAGCAATTCTTCTTCATGTCTGCGGATGTTTGCTTTTCCCAGGCGGTTGATATAATCGATCGCAGGTTTGAATGCCACAAAATCAGCGATATTCGGTGTACCGGCTTCAAACTTGTAGGGAAGTTCATTATAGGTCGTTTTTTCAAACGTCACTTCTTTGATCATCTCTCCGCCGCCAAGAAATACCGGCATGGCTTCCAGCAACTCTTTTTTACCATACAGCGCACCGGCTCCGGTAGGTCCCAGCATCTTATGTGCGGACAGTACAAAAAAATCACAATCCAGGTCCTGTACATCGATATCGAGGTGCAGGGAGGACTGGGCTCCGTCGATCAGTGTCAGCGCGCCTTTGTCATGTGCCTGGCGGATGATCTCCTTTACAGGATTTACCGTTCCGAGCGCATTGGAAACATGCACCACTGCCACCATCTTTGTTTTTTCAGAAAGCAGTTTTGCATATTCATCCAGTATCAGCTCTCCCTGGTCGTTGACCGGGATCACTTTTAAAACAGCTTTTTGCTCTTCACAAACGATCTGCCAGGGAACGATGTTGGAATGGTGCTCCATGCCGGATATGATCACTTCATCGCCCGCTTTCAGGTTTTTTCTTCCCCAGGTATAGGCTACCAGGTTGATCCCTTCGGTAGTACCTTTTGTATAAATGATCTCTTCGCGGTGCGCCGCATTTATAAAAGCACGGATCGCATCGCGCGTGGCTTCAAAAGCAGCTGTAGCTTCTTCCGCCAGCGAATGGATACCGCGATGTACATTGGCATTGAGATGGGTGTAATAATAGACCAGTGCATCGATGACCTCACGTGGTTTCTGTGATGTTGCTGCGTTGTCGAAATACACCAGCGGATGCCCTTTTACCTGCCGCCGGAGGATAGGGAAATCCTCCCGGATGGCTGCGATATCCAGTGTCTTGTTATCTTTAGCTGCTGTCATTGTTTCATTACTCATTACCCTGTGTTTTTAATGTGATTACCGGGCGGGAAAAATAACAGGGGCCCGGCGGATGCGCTGTTTAGCCCAGCTTCAGGTTAGCTGTCACCAGCGCATTTACATAATTGCGTACGGGTTCCGATCCTATTTTTTCCAGTACGTCGAGTGCAAATCCATGCAATAAAAGAGCACGTGCCGTGGCATCGGAGATGCCGCGGGCTTTCAGGTAGAAGAGTGCCTCTTCGTCCAGGCGGCCCACCGTACAGCCATGGGAGCATTTTACATCATCTGCAAATATTTCCAGCTGCGGTTTTGTATTTACCGAAGCATTTTCAGACAGCAGGATGTTCCTGTTTGTCTGATAGGCATTGGTTTTCTGGGCGATCTGACGCACAAATATCTTACCGTTGAATACACCGGTCGAATGCCCGTTCATGATCCCCTTGTATAATTCGTTGCTCAGACAGTTGGGCTGCCGGTTGTCCACCACGGTATGATTGTCTACATGTGTCTGTCCGTTCTGGAGGTACAGCCCGGAGAGATTCGCTTCACAATAAGGTGCCGACATCACCATATTCAGGTTGTTGCGTACCAGCCCGCCGCTCAGGGAGATCGTCACCACGTTGGTGACGCTTTTTCCCACCTGGTGCACATGGGTAGTGCTTACAATCGTAGAATTGGCCGCATCATTCTGGATCTTGTACAGGTTCAGCACCGCATCTTCTTCCACCGCGATCTCGAAGACCTGGTTGGTAAAACTTTCGTCTGCACCAAGGGTGACAAACGTTTCGAGGATCTCCACCTGCGCGTTCTCCCCGATATGCACCAGGGCCCTGGGTTGTGCGAAGATATTGCCGCTTCGTGCATCCGTTATGTTATAAATATATACCGGATGATTTACGGTCTTTCCTTTCCGGATGTGAACAAACACGCCTTCCTGTATGAAGGCGGTATTCAGGGCATTGATGCCGTCCCGGTGGTAATCGGCACTATGCCCCAGGTGTTTCTCTACAATAGGTGCATAGTTGTTATGTGCCGCTTCGTTCAGCGGAATGATCTCCAGTTCTTCCGAGCGCAGTACCGAGTGTTCTGCGTGATAATGTCCGTTGATAAAAATGATCACGTTCGCGTTCTCATGACCCGGCAACAGGAACGGCTGAAGCTCAGCAGCGCGGAACTGCTGTTCTTTCAGGTCTGTTGTAAAATGATAATCCTTATTAAAGAAATCGTTGATCCTGGTGTATTTCCACTCTTCGTGTTTTACAGTAGGAATCCCTTTTTGCTGAAACTCGCCAAAAGCCCCGTCCCGCAAGGACTTCAGCCGGGAATCAGGTTGCTCCTGCTGTAAATGTTCAAAACGCTCTTTAAAATATGTTATTGTATCCATTGTTTAATTTGAGAATTTGAGAACCTGGGAATTTAAAAATGTACGGATGGTATCCAATTATCAATAAAGGAATACTCCGTGCCCATTTTCAAATTCCAGATTTCCGCATCAGCATTATTTATGCTAATTCACTTTTGATAAAATCGTATCCTCTTTCTTCCAGTTCGTAGGCCAGTTCCTTGGTGCCCGACTTTACGATACGTCCGTTATACAGTACGTGTACAAAATCAGGAACGATATAATCCAGCAGGCGCTGGTAGTGGGTAATTACGAGGATGCCGTTTTTCGGAGTGCGGAGCTTGTTCACGCCATTAGCCACAATGCGGATGGCATCGATATCCAGCCCGGAGTCTGTCTCATCAAGGATCGCCAGCCGGGGTTCCAGCATGGCCATCTGGAAGATCTCATTTCTTTTTTTCTCGCCACCGGAGAATCCTTCGTTGAGTGAACGGCTCAGCATCGACTGGTCGATCTCAACAAGGGCCATTTTTTCTTTCATTTTTTTGAGGAAGGAAACGGCATCCAGTTCTCCCTGTCCGCGGTATTTCCTGACCTCGTTGACGGCGGTCTTCATAAAATTAGTGGTGCTCAGACCCGGTATTTCCACCGGGTACTGGAAGCTCAGGAAAATGCCTTCACCGGCTCTTTCTTCCGGAGCCAGTTCCAGGAGGTCTTTTCCCTCAAAGGTTACAGCACCTCCGGTTACTTCGTAGTCTTCTTTCCCTGCGAGTACGGATGCCAGGGTACTTTTCCCGGAACCATTGGGCCCCATAATGGCATGTACTTCGCCCGGTTGAATATTCAGGTCAATCCCTTTTAAAATTTCTCTTCCTTCAATGCCTGCGCGCAGGCCTTTTATCTCTAACATGTCAACTTGTTTAACGTTTAAGGTTCAATGTTCAAGGCTTAGACCTTTATTGATACTTTGTTCCCTTAAATGTGGTTTTATTTAAATAATTAATAAAAGCATTTATTCTACCGCTTAAGCTTTCAAGCGCTGATTTCAGTTGAAGAAATTTTCCTTCATTGATATATCCAAAATCAAATATTCGATAGAGCTGTGACCGTGTTTCACCCAGCGATCCCTCTGCTATTGATAGAAAATGGCGAAATTCTCCGTTTCCGTTTCTCTCAAACCCCTCCGCCACATTATCCATTAAGGATCCGATCGCTGCCTTAATCTGATCTTTCAGCCGGTATTCATTTTTGAGATCCGTTTCAACTGAAATCGTGTGGATCTCTTTTGCGAGCCTGCGTGCTTCCTGCCAGATTTCAAGATCTTCAAAGTGTTTTACGGTAGGCATGTTCTTGTTTTTATGTTTAAAGTTTGGTGTCTATTCCTGCTTCGTTTAAAAAACCGCGGTTATATCTTACAGATCAAATGCGTGATATAACAAAGCGTATAGAAGTTTAACTGAGGAACTGATCACATTATACGGCCGATCAACCTTAAACTTTAAACCTTAAACCTTGAACTGTCTACCCCACGCTACCTTCCAGACTAATGGCCAGCAGCTTTTGCGCCTCTACCGCAAATTCCATCGGAAGCTGGTTCATGACTTCTTTTGCAAAACCGTTGATGATAAGTGCCACAGCCTTTTCGGTGTCGATACCCCGCTGGTTGCAATAGAAGATCTGGTCTTCGCCGATCTTGGAGGTAGTGGCTTCATGCTCAACAACACCTGTATTGTTTTTTACTTCAATATAGGGAAACGTATGTGCACCGCATTTGTCGCCCAGCAGCAGTGAGTCGCACTGGGAAAAATTACGGGCATTGGAGGCATTTTTTCCGACACGCACCAGGCCACGGTAGCTGTTCTGGCTCTGACCCGCGGAAATCCCTTTGGATACGATCCTGCTTTTTGTATTCTTGCCGATGTGAAGCATCTTGGTACCTGTATCCGCCTGCTGAAAATTATTGGTAACGGCCACGGAATAAAATTCGCCCACCGAGTGATCTCCCTGCAAAATAACGCTGGGGTATTTCCAGGTGATCGAAGAGCCGGTCTCTACCTGCGTCCACGATATTTTTGAATGCGCACCTTTGCAGATGCCGCGTTTGGTTACGAAATTGTAGATCCCGCCTTTTCCCTCCTTATCACCCGGGTACCAGTTCTGTACGGTGGAATATTTTACTTCGGCATGATCCATTGCCACGATCTCCACAATAGCGGCGTGCAACTGGTTCTCGTCACGCATGGGAGCGGTACATCCTTCAAGGTAGCTCACATAGGCGCCTTCTTCTGCCACGATAAGGGTCCGTTCAAACTGCCCGGTGTTTTCCGCATTGATACGGAAATAAGTGGAGAGCTCCATAGGACAGCGTACACCTTTCGGAATATAGCAGAAGGATCCGTCGCTGAATACTGCGGAATTCAGCGCTGCATAGAAATTATCGGTAACAGGCACTACAGAGGCCAGGTATTGGCGTACCAGTTCCGGATGTTCCTGGATGGCTTCACTGATGGAGCAAAAAATAATACCCAGCTCGGCCAGCTGTTCTTTAAATGAAGTACCGATCGACACACTGTCGATCACGGCATCTACCGCTACCCCGGTAAGACGTTTCTGTTCTTCAAGGGAAATCCCCAGCTTTTCAAAAGTTTTGATCAGTTCCGGGTCTACTTCATCCAGACTGTTGGGTTTTATCTTTTGTTTGGGTGCGGCATAGTAGATAATGTCCTGAAAATCGATGGTAGGGTAGGTAAGGTTGGCCCAATGCGGGGGTTTCATTTTCTGCCATTGGGCAAAGGCTTTCAGACGCCATTCCAGCATCCATTCCGGTTCATTTTTTTTAGCAGAGATAAAGCGAATGGTATTTTCATCCAGCCCTTTGGGCGCGGCCTCCATTTCAATATCTGTAACAAAACCATATTTGTACTCGCTATTTACATGATTTTCAATAACATCTGGTTCTGTGTCTACATTGTTGTGCAATAATTGATCTGTTTCCATACTCATCCTGCAAAGGTAGGTTTTTATTTGTACAAAAAAGTATGGATGCGGGATAAATATGGGATGCGGCTGTTAAAATCATTGGTTCCGGAAGCAGCGGCAGGGTAAAAAATAAGCCATACCTGATCCTGCAGGTATGGCCTGGTTGAACACGTATTAGATCTGTCAGAATGTATACCGGGCCGAAATACCGGCGTTCGGATAAAAACCGTTGTAGTAATCGTAGGCTTCCACAACATGAAATGTGGGACGCACATCGGCGGAAACCGCAAGCGGTATATTTTTGAATTTATAATCGGCCCCCGCAGTAGGATAAAGCCCCAGGTTAAATCCCTTCCGGTCGTCGAAATTGGAAAAGGAATTGGAAGCCACAAGACCGCCGCCCACAAACCATTTCAATCCCGCAACAGGTTTTATATCGAAGTGATGCTGATAGGCAGCAGAAGCGGACACATTGGTCCATTTGTACGATCCGGCACTGTAAGGACGGATGCCCAGGTCGATTTCGAGTGCGGCCGCATCGGTAAGGAACGTTTTGTAAGCAGCTGAGGCGATATCGTAATAACCACTTCCAAGACGTAGTCCGATCGATTGTTTGTAGTCGCTTTGGGCAAAGATCGCAGTGGCGGCAAAAACGCTGACTGCAACGAATGTCAGTTTCAATTTCATAATTCAATTTTTTTGCAAAGCTAACAGAATCAATCACTTAAAAAATACCTGTTTTCAGGTAGTTTCAATTAGCCGACCCGTTTTGCGTCACCTGTTGCTGTTCCGCCCTGTGTGGCGCGGCCAAGGGGGTATGTGAGGTGACTGCCGCCGGGGACGGGCATATGCTCTTCTCTTCTTACGGAGTAGTTCCGGTTACGTATCCTTATTTGAATACCATGCAGCAGTGTGCTTTGCTTCGGTCCGGTGCAAGACCAATGGAGTTAGGTTTATTATTTTTTATTTTATTCAGATTTCTTTAATTTCAATTTGTGTACGTACACGTAAATGATGCGACACAGAGCTTTTTTCAGCGGAAAGAACGGGATGCGACGTCCGTCCGCGGGCTTTTTTTAACGGATGCAGCAACAGCGGCACCGGCAGCTCCTGCCGGCCGGCAATAGTGTAAGCATCAGAACCCGCCTGTACTTTGCTGCTGACAACTGCTTTTACACCATCATAAGCTCATTGCAGCCCGGGCCGGGAATGCCCTCCGGGTGCAGCAAAGGACACTGATATTTATTCAAACCCAGTAACAACAGGAACAATCAACCAGCGGAAATGAGAAAGACAACAGCAGCGGCAGATCGTGAGGAAAGGAGTGGGGCAACCAGCAGCGCGCCCATTACAGCAAGGATCTATGATTCCGGATTTGAAGATGCACACGATACGTATAATGCCCTTTCTGAAGGCAGTGACGGAAATATTTATTACGTATTATCGTCGCAGCAATATGATGCCGGGGGACGGTTCTATGTATACAATCCCAGGGAAGACGATATCCGGCTGATCGGTGACCTGACGGAATTATGCGGGGAAGGACAAGGCCAGGCCATTGCTCAGGGCAAAAGCCATGTAGCGTTCTATGAATCCGGAGACAAACTTTATTTTTCAACGCATGTGGGTTATTATGAACTAATAGACGGAATGGACCGGCTGCCACAGCATCCGCCTCCCGGCTACGAGCGGTACCCCGGCGGGCATATACTGGCTTATGATATGAGCAGTAATGAAACAACGGTACTGGCAACAATGCCGGATGGGGAGGGCGTCGTATCGATGGTAATGGATCCGCTGCGGGAGCACATCTTTTGCATTACCTGGCCTGCCGGTAATTTTATTTTCTATCGGGTAAAAACGGGCAGGCTGCTCAACAAGGGACGGGTGAATGCATCCGGTGAGAAAGGTATGCCCGGTGATGATTTCCGTTCTTTATGCCGGTCATTGTTTATAGATCCGCGCGATGGCAGGGTCTATTACTCCACTGCGGAGGGCGATATCTGCTGTTATGATGCAGTTGCAGATCGTATGTGGTCTGTCGGGGAGGCGGACCTGAAAAAAGATTATTTCGGGCAGTATGATTACCGGCAACCCGGCAGCATGTCCTATAACTGGCGCAAGATATTCTGGCATCCGGAGCATCAGGTAGCATACGGGATCCATGGAAACTCGGGATACCTTTTTTCATTTGATCCGGCGCTTAAACAGGTACAGCTGCACGACCGCCTGACCTCAGTACCATCGCAGCGCAGCGGCATGTTCGATCAGTTCAGCTATGGCTACCTGGGGTTTACACTCGGACCCGATCAAGAAACCATCTATTATTTAACAGGAGGACCGGTGTATGAGAACGGCCGGCTGTTGCGGGGTGCGGCATCGGTTACCAAGGGCGCTG
This sequence comes from Niabella beijingensis, assembly GCF_020034665.1. Classification (NCBI taxonomy): domain Bacteria; kingdom Pseudomonadati; phylum Bacteroidota; class Chitinophagia; order Chitinophagales; family Chitinophagaceae; genus Niabella; species Niabella beijingensis. The sequence goes on from NZ_JAIQDI010000002.1 coordinate 897,874, forward strand.
CGCGGGGGGTGGAGAACCTGCACCTGGTTACCTATCATCTTTTATCGGGTCATTACACCGATCATGGGCCGGTATTTTATGAGAACGGAGAACGTCCGTTGTACGTGAATTCGATTGCTGTGGCCGGGGACGGGAATATCTATACCCTGGCGCGTATCAACCGCAATGGCAAACAGGTGACCGACCTGATCCGCTTTCGCAATCCCCTGTTTGCAGGAACCTGAAGCCGGGACAGATGGATTAAAAACCGGTATTTATCCCGGAAGGGCTGGAACAACAATAAAATAAACAGCGATGAGAACGTTTTTCCTGGTGCTATTGCTGCAGGTAGTTACCAATACCGGTGTTGCTGCACAAACAGTAAAAGCCGGCGTGGGACGTAAGGTCATTACGCCCGAAATGCCCTACTGGCTTACCGGTTATGCGGCACGCAGCAAACCTGCTGTGGAAAAAATTCACGATCTGTGGACAAAGGCACTGGTGATTGAAACGGATACCGGGAATAAAGTGGCGTTTGTGACCACAGATGTTTTAGGGCTTACGCCGGAGATACATACCATGCTGGTAAGCACACTTGGCGAGCGCTATGGATTCAGGGAATCGGATCTGGTGTTCAATGCGTCTCATACGCATTCAGGGCCCATGATATGGCCGTCCCTGGAAATGATCGGCGATTTTGATTCCTCCGCCATCGGGGCATTTGCAGCCTATAAAAAATTCCTCATCCGGCAGATCACGGGCGCCGTGGAAATGGCGATGGACAACCTGCTCCCTGCCCGGTTAAGTACGGGACACGGTACGGCAGCGTTTGCAATGAACAGAAGACAGCCGGTGAACGGGAAAATAATCAACGGCAAAAATCCCGGAGGAAATAAGGACCACGATGTACCGGTGCTGAAAGTAACAAATACATCAGGTGTTGTGCGGGCGATCTTATTCGGCTATGCCTGTCATAATACCACAATGGGCGGAGACAACTACCGGATCAGCGGCGATTATGCCGGGTTTGCCCAGCTGGACCTGGAACAGGCGTATCCGGGGGCTACGGCGCTTTTTTTTACCGGGTGTGCGGGGGACCAGAATCCGCAGCCGAGAGGTACGGTTGCGCTTGCAGAACAACACGGACGCGAATTATCCGGTGCTGTTAAAGCGGTGCTGGCGCACACCATGCGGCCGGTGGGCAATACCGTGAAATCGGCGATGCGTACCATTCCGCTCTCATTTGTGCCCTTTGATGTACGGAAGTACAAGGAAGAATTGGAAAAGGGGACCATTTTTGAACAACGCCGCGCCCGGCTGATGCTTCAGGCCTATAACAGAGGATGGGAGGTGACCCGCTACTGGTATCCTGTGCAGGTATTGCGGTTTGGAAAAGACCTGACCTTTATTTCATTGGGTGGTGAGGTGGTGGTAGACTATGCGCTGAGGCTAAAGGAAATGTATCCGCGCGAAAACCTGTTTGTATCCGGTTACTGCAATCATGTAATGGGATATATCCCTACCAAAAAGATATTGAAGGAAGGGGGCTATGAGGCCAATGAAAACCTGATCTATTACGGAATGCCGGGCCCCTTCCGTGAAGATGTGGAGGAAACGATTGTTTCAGCGCTCCGGCAGGTACTGCGCCGGCTGGGAGTAAAATAAAGCAACAATGAAATCCTGGCCCGGTCCTGCCCGGGAACCAGATAAATAACGGGCAGCAGCTCAAGGTTTCCGGCAACGGGGCATTATGGGGAGGCAGACCGGATCTTTTAAATGTGTTTTAAAACAGTACTATGGAATATTTCAACAGAAGAAAATTCATGAAAACGACTGCCGCGTCCATGGCCGGGATTGTCCTGCCGTTCGGGTCTCCGGCGGCAGTGGGAGACGGGCCGGGTACGCCCGCCGGCGTCAGCAAAGGATTCGACCTGATGCAGGAGGTGATGAAGTACCCCAAGCTGGATGCACATGTACATGTTTACCTGGGAAAGGCCGGCCCCGAGGACAACGTGCGTTTTTTTGAGCGACTGGGATTTACCCGGATGTTCATTTCCCGGCCGGTAACTGCAGGTATCGATTCGGGAAAAGGGACGCCCGACGAGTTCCGCCGCTCCAACGATATTGTATATCAGTGTGTAAAAAAATATCCGGATAAACTGACCGGAATGTTCACCCTCAACCCGGAACACGCAAAAGAGTCGCTGGAGGAGATAAAGAGAAGTGTGGACCGGGGTATGGTGGGATTAAAGGTCTATCACCAGGTAAAGATCAACAACCCGCTTTTTTATCCGGTGATCGAAAAGATGATCGATCTGAAGATGATCATTCTCATGCATGCAGAAGCCACATTGGGGGTCGCCGGTTACCGGATGAAATATGATAAAGGCATACGACCACAGGCCTCGCTTCCGGAAGATTTTGCGGATGTTGCAAAAAGATACCCGGAGGCCCTGTTCCAGTATGCCCATATCGGCGGCGGTACCGACTGGGAATATGCCTGCAAAATATTACGGCACAGTCCGAATGTATACCTGGATACCTCAGGAAGCAACAATGAAGAACATATGATCGATTTTGCCGTGAAGGAAGTGGGCATCGACCGGCTGCTGTTCGGGTCGGATAATATGTTTTACCAGAGCATTGGCAAGGTCCTGTGTTCCGGCCTGACAGATGCGCAGAAACGGAAACTGTTTTTTGAAAACTACAATACGATACTGAAAAAAGGAGGATATCATGTTGATCGACTGTAATGCCTATATAGGGCACTGGCCCTTTAAACAACTGCAACACAATACCTGTAAGGCTTTGCTGCAACGGATGGATCAGTTCGGCGTAGCGCTGTCACTGGTGAGCAATCTTAACGGTATCTTTTATAAAAATACACAGGTGGCCAATGAAGAGTTGTATGATGAGATCCGGTCGGACCATCGTTTTGGCAAACGGCTGCTTCCGTTTGCCATCATTAATCCGGTATATGCGACCTGGAAAGAGGACCTTGAGATCTGCGTAAAGAAAATGGGCATGCGGGGGGTGCGCTTATATCCGCACTATCATGATTATGATATCACAGAGCCACCCGTGATCGAGCTGGTGCAACGGGCAAGAGACCTGGGAGTGCCGGTAGCCTTTCCCCTGCGGATGGTAGACTCCCGGCAACGGTCGTGGATGGACCTGGAAAAAGAATGGACATTAAAGGAATTTATTCCCATTGTAAAACGGGTACCCGATGCCCGTTATCTGTTTTTAAATATTGCAACGGGAATGGCACTCGGTCCCGAGGAAATGACTGTTTTAAAAGCGGCTGATTTTATTTTTGATACCTCTGGAAGAAGTCTGCAGTACATGGATGTGCTGCTGAAGAATTTCGGACCGGAAAAATTTGCTTTTGGCACTCATGCCCCCATTCTGGATTATCTGACGGGCTTATTGCGGATCGAAAGTCTTAGTGCTTCTGAAGCTACAGCGGCCGATAAGGAGTTACTGCGTTCGGGCAATATCCGGCGGCTGCTGAAACTGGAAGGATGAACCGTCCTATCTGTTTCAACCGGCCATAGCGGCTCCTGACGGCGCTTGTTCCGTCGCCTGATGTTTCCGCTTCCGGAAGTTGGAAAAAAGGCTGCAGTTTAATATATTTGTAGGGAATAGTTTACTGCTGATGATGATAATATATTACAACGCTGTACCTAATCTATTTAAAATATGAATGCATTTTTTGAAGGAATGCCTGGCCTGCTCCAGGGTTTCTGGTGGGTAGCCATAATTACCAGTATTATTTTTCTGATACAGACCATTCTGACCTTTGCTGGAGGGCATGGAGCTGATGGTATCAACGCGGATTTCGACGGGGATCTTACCGGTGCCGATGCGCCGTTTCAGATGTTTTCCCTGAGAAACCTGATCAATTTCCTGATGGGCTTCGGCTGGACCGGCGTGGCCTTTTTCCGGTCGATCGATAGTAAGGGATTGCTGATCGCCCTTGCTGTGATAGTGGGTCTGTTTTTTGTGCTGCTGTTTTTCTTTGTCATCCGCCAGTTGCTCAAACTTACGGAAGACAATACATTTAAGGCAGAAAGCCTCATCGGTAAGTCCGGCGCCGTATATCTGCCCATCCCTGAAAACCGGAGCGGCGTGGGAAAGATCCAGATCAGCTATAACAATACCAGTCATGAATTAGCTGCTGTTACGGATGGAGAACGCCTGTTGTCAGGTACGCGGGTAAAGGTGCTGGATATCGAAGACCGTATATTAATTGTAACTAAAATCTAATAAAAAAACAACCACTCATGAATTTTGACGGACCTTTTATTCTGATCCTTGTAGGAGCACTGATTCTCTTTGTTACGATCGTCTCACTTATTTCCCGGTATAAGCGCTGCCCTTCCGACAAGATCCTTGTGATTTACGGTAAAACAGGCGGCAGCTCGGCACGCTGTGTACACGGAGGCGGGGCCTTTATCTGGCCGGTGATACAGGATTTTGCTTACCTGGATCTGAAACCCATTTCCATCGAAGCCAACCTTACCAATGCACTGTCGCGCCAGAACATCCGCGTGGATGTACCCTGCCGGTTCACGATCGCGATCTCCACAGAACCCGACAGTATGGGTAATGCGGCAGAACGCCTGCTGGGACTGAGCCCTGACCAGATACAGGAACTTTCCAAAGATATCCTTTTCGGACAGCTGCGCCTGGTGATCGCTACAATGACCATCGAGGAGATCAACTCCGACCGGGATAAATTCCTTGACAACATTTCGAAGAACGTAGATACAGAGCTGAAGAAGATCGGCCTCAAACTGATCAACGTAAACGTTACGGATATCCGTGATGAATCCGGTTATATCGAAGCGCTGGGTAAGGAAGCCGCAGCGAAAGCGATCAATGAAGCCATTGTTAGCGTGGCAGAGCAAACAAAGATCGGGGAAACCGGTAAGGCCATCGCCGACCGGGAAAAGGACACCCAGATCGCGGAAACTACCCGCGATCGTGATGTAAAAATTGCCATTACACAAAAAGATAAAGAGATCAGTATCGCTTCAGCCGGAAAGGACGAAGCCATTGGGAAGGCTGAAGCAGAACGGGATGCCCGGATCGCGACTTCCATGGCCAACTCCCTGGCGGTAAAAGGGGAGAACGACGCAAAGATCACCATTGCCAATTCCGACGCGCTGCGTCGCGAAAAAGAAGCCGAAGCGCTGAAGATCGCGGTGACCGCAGAAAAAGTGCAGTCGGCAAAGGCGCTGGAAGAATCGTACCTGGCCGAACAAAAGGCGGAACAGGCGCGTGCGGAAAGAGAGCGCTCCACCCAGAATGCGAACGTGGTGATACCGGCGCAGATCGCAAAACAAAAGGTCATCATTGATGCAGAGGCGGATGCAGAACGGATCCGTCTGAACGCAAAGGGAGAGGCGGATGCGATCTTTGCAAAAATGGAAGCAGAAGCAAAAGGGTTGCTGGAGATCCTTACCAAACAGGCAGAAGGATATGATAAGGTAGTGCGGGCCGCAGGCGGTGATTCTACCAATGCCTTCCAGTTGCTGCTGCTGGAGAAATTACCGGACCTGGTGCGCACACAGGTGGAAGCCGTGAAGAATATCAAGATCGATAAGGTGACCGTTTGGGATGGCGGCAACAGTGAGAACGGAAATGGCTCTACTGCTAATTTCGTTCAGGGACTGATGAAATCGGTACCACCGCTGAACGATCTTTTTAATATGGCGGGACTGAACCTGCCCAGCTATCTGAAAGGGGAAGATCCGAAGAATAAGGACCTGCCCGTAACAGATCTGCCCGCAGAACCCAAGGGATAATTTTATACAGGGAGCTGTCTCCTGTGTTTGCAGAAACATGGGAGACAGCTTTTTTTCGATCTGCAATTTTTCATCTATTAAACCCTCTTCATCTTATGCCCAGCCGCAAAAAGTTTATCCGGGATGCTTTTATGGGAGCCATAGCCGTATCCGCAGTTCCGAAATTTTCCTTTGGAAAAAATGTAACAGGAATCAATCCCCAAAAAGACCAGGTACGGCTTGCCGTTATTGGTAAGGGAAGGATGGGTTCAAGTGATCTGCGCACAGCATTATCTACTGGCATGGCAACACTTGCGGGTATATGTGATATTTACGACCGCAATCTGGATGCCCTGCGGCAGCAGTCCGGAAAGGACGTGGTGTTTACAAAAGAATACCGGGAGATCCTCGACCGTAAAGACATTGATGCGGTGATCATCGGAACGCCGGATCACTGGCATCAGCGGATCGCAATAGAGGCAATGAAGGCCGGTAAAGATGTGTATTGCGAAAAACCGGTGATCCATTCGCTGCAGGAAGGCCGGGCATTGACGGAAGCACAGCAGCAAGCAGGCCGTGTCTTTCAAATGGGAAGCCAGGGCATGTCATCCTGGGGCAATAAGCTGGCAAAAGCAATGGTGGAAGCCGGACTTACAGGAACGGTGAATACCATAGAAGGGCAGTTTACCGCCGCGCCTCAGGCGTTGCGGCCCTTTGTAACGCCTCCTGAGGCCAATGAACAATCCATCTGGTGGAACCGTTTCCTGGGCAATGCGCCCAAACGGGCATTTGATGCGCAGCGCTTTTTACAATGGCGGAACTGGAGCGATTACGGCACGGGTGTGGCAGGGGATCTTTTTGTTCATGTCATTGCCAGCGCTCATTTTATCATGAATGCGGAAGGCCCGGAAAAAGTGTATGGCACCGGTGGCATCCGTTATTATACCAACGGGTCGCGGGATACACCGGATGTATTACTGGGATACCTCGACTATCCCGGTCGCGATAAAAAAGGGGCATTCACCCTTTCGCTATCTGCGAATCTTGCAGATGGCGTATCCAAAAAATGGGGCAGTACCGATTTTACGATCAAAGGTGCGGAAGGGGTATTGACGGTAGGCTGGGATAAAGTGGTGCTGAAGACAACTGGAAAGACCGACCCATCAAAGCTGGATGCGGTGAAGGAATGGAGTGGTGTGCCGGTCAGACTATCGGATAACGAGTATGAATTCAATGTGCCGAAAGGCTCCAAAGGTGCCCATCATGATCATTTCGTTAATTTTTTAACCACTGTACAGAATGGCGGGAAGACCGTTGCGGATACACGTTTCGGGGTACAGGCATCGGCTGCTTCGCTGCTTTGTTATGAAAGTTACCTGAAACAGAAAGCCCTCCGGTGGGATCATCAGAAGGGCAGTATAAAGGCGTAGTACAGCACAACCTGTCACGCTGATCTGTTAACCGGGTGTGGCATCCAGGTAACGCCAGAGATGGATACACGCATAGGTCCTGTACGGGCTCCATTGTTGCGTGATGGCCAGTACCCGGCTTTCGAATTCTTTTTTATTGGTATTGGGCAATGCATAGAGTTCGCTGATGGCCTTTTGCAGGCCCAGGTCTCCAATGGAAAATACATCCTCACGGCCCAGCGAAAACATCAGCAGCATTTCTGCAGTCCACTTACCCACACCTTTTATTTGAGTGATAAGCGCGATAAAGGCTTCATCCGGCATACGGTGGATCCTGGCATCAGTGAGCTTGTGCTCCAGAAAAAAGCGGCAAACGTTTTTTATATATTCCGCTTTTGCGTTTGATAATCCGATCGAACGCAATGTATCATGAGGGATAAGAAGAATGGTTTTTGCCGTCGGCTTTTTGCCTTTGAACAACTCAAGAAACCTGCTGCGCAGAACGGCCGCAACCTTGGTACTCAGCTGCTGTCCCATAATGGACCCGCACAGATGGAGCAGGATATTCTGCTGCAGCTGGAGGGTATGCAGCCCCTGGTCTTTGATGAGCTTCTTTAATATTTTGTCCTTTGAAAGGTGTTTGTGATACGACATGTGATAAAATTAGCTAAAGCCCGGCAATAAAACGGCCTTTCTTCCGGTTCCCAAAAGATACAGCACCTCCCGGCGCAACCGGGGGGCGGAAAACAGGGAGAAAACCGACAACAATGCGGCCAACCACGCCGGTAACCATAACTGTAAATTCCGGATATTTGCGGAATGGATTTTATAGCTCCCATACAAATGGAAACCCTGTTGCCGCCGATCCGGTATGGGAATAAGTTGTTGCTGATCGGTTCCTGTTTTACGGAACATATCGGGAATGCGCTGGCAGAACACAAGTTTGAGGTGCTTCAGAACCCGCACGGTATCCTGTTCGATCCTGCCAGTGTCTATCACAGCCTGGTGCGGTACATCGAGAATAAGCCCTATACAACAGATGACCTGTTTTATCTGAATGAAGTGTGGCAATCCTGGCATCATCACTCCCGTTTTTCCGGAACCGACAGCGATGTGGTACTGGAGCAGATGAACCGGTCGCTGGAAGCGGCGCATGTTTTCCTGAAACATACAAACTGGGTGATCATTACACTGGGGTCTTCCTTTTCGTACCGGCTCAACGGGAATAACCCGCAGGCAGCACTTTCAGGATTAAGGGTGGCGAACTGTCACCGCGCGCCCGGGCAGTGGTTTGATAAAAAAATGCTGGAGATCGAGGAGACGGTGGCATTGCTGGATAATCTTTACCACCGGTTGCGGATCTTTAATCCCCGGGCAGGGATCCTGTTTACCATCAGTCCTGTAAGGCACCTCCGGGATGGTGTGGTGGCCAATAACCGGAGCAAGGCCCGGCTGATCGAGGCGGTGCATCATATGGTGCAGAAATTTGAAGGGTTGTTTTATTTTCCTGCTTACGAATTGGTGATCGATGTATTAAGGGACTACCGGTTCTACGATGTGGACCTGGCGCATCCCAACTATCCAGCCACGGAGTTTGTACTGGAAAAGTTTACAGAAAGCTGTATTGATACGGCCTCCCGCCAGTTGATGAAAGAACTGCGGCCACTGATGATCGCAAGAAGACATAAACCCTTTCATCCTCAAACAAAGGCGCATCAGCAGTTCCTGCAGGCCCAGTATGAAAAAGCGAAACGCCTGATGGAGCAATACCCGTTCCTCGACCTGAAGGAAGAAATGGATTATTTCAGCCGGTAGACATATCGCCCGGGAAAATTTTTCAGCAGTTCAGCGGCTTACGAATTTTCCGGCACCGGCTACCGGAATCTGAATTCCTGTTACCTTTATGTTTTATAAACCCTGAGACCAGGACCTGCTACGGCGGGCAGACCTTAACAGATGTAAAACAAGATATTCACTTCTGATAAATTTTAAAAACATGATAAATGCAAAAGGATATGCGGCCCACAGCAAAACAGATGCGCTGAAGCCCTGGGATTTTGAGCGCCGGGAGCTGGGCGCCGATGATGTATTGTTTGATATTTTATATTGTGGCATTTGCCATTCGGACATCCACCAGGTAAGAAGCGAATGGGGGCCGGCTATTTACCCCATCGTTCCCGGTCATGAGATCGTGGGACGTATTACTGCGGTTGGTACAAATGTTTCGCGTTTCAAAGCAGGCGACCTCGCCGGTATCGGCTGCATGGTGAATTCCTGCCAGCATTGCGACAGCTGCCAGAGCGGGAAAGAGCAATTCTGCGATAACAAACAAACGGTGTGGACCTATAACTCACTGGAGAAGGATAAAAAAACGGTGACTTACGGAGGATACTCCGATAAGATCGTGTGTGATCAGCATTTTGTATTGCACGTCTCCGATAAACTGGATCTTAAAGCGGTGGCGCCTTTGCTTTGTGCCGGCATTACCACCTATTCACCCCTGCGTAAATGGAAAATAGGAAAAGGACATAAAGTGGGCGTACTGGGGCTGGGAGGTCTCGGGCATATGGCAGTGAAATTTGCCGTTTCTTTTGGTGCCGAGGTGACGATGCTGAGCACATCGCCTTCAAAAGAAGCGGATGCCAAACGCCTTGGGGCCCACAAATTCGTGCTGACGAAGGATCCGGAACAGGTCAAAAGCCTGGATCGTTATTTCGACTTTATCATTGATACGGTTTCCGCCCCCCACGATTATGATATGTACCTGCAGATGCTGAAAACAGACGGAGCGCATATTTGTGTGGGATTGCCGCCGGAACCCCTCCGGATCACCGGCAACAGCTTAATGCGGGGGAACCGGGTGCTGACCGCGTCTTCCATCGGAGGGATCCCGGAAACACAGGAAATGCTGGACTATTGTGCCGCACATGATATCGTCAGTGATATCGAACTGATCGATATCAAAGATGTAAATACCGCTTACGAGCGTGTGTTAAAAAGCGATGTGAAGTACCGTTTTGTAATTGACATGGCGACCCTGTAAAAGGGCTGTAAAAAGAAAGCGGTCCTGGTTCCTCTATGGGAGCCGGGACCGCTTTTTTATTTCGTTGTCAGCTTATAGATCGTTTTAGTATAAGAAACGGCACCGGGCTCCAAAATCGTATTGGGAAAGGATGCTATGTTAATTGCATTGGGGTGTACCTGTGTTTCAAAGCAGAACCCGGAAAAAGCAGTATACTGCTGTCCGCCTTTTCCTTTGATTTCCGGTGAGCCGTAACTGTTGTACAGGTGTACCAGCGGTGCGGTGGTATACACTTCCAGTTTAACATCTTCCTCATCGCACCAGGCTTCAGCCGCAACCTGCTCGATGCCGGGATGGTCCAGCGGGTAGCTGATATCGATGCCCTGTTCCGGATCGCTGATATTCCCGGTTTCCTGGTAAGTGCTGAAATCATTGCGGGTACCCGTCACAGGCAGCAGTTTTCCCGTGGTGCAATAATTGGCGTCCTGCTCCAGGTAATGCGAGGCATGTATGCACAAATGCTGATTATCGATACGTCCCTTGCCATTGTTCAGATTAAAATAACTGTGATGGGTAAGGTTCACCGCAGTGGGCTGATCGGTGGTGGCCTTGTATTCATAGCTGAATTCATTTTCTTCATTCAGCGAAAAAATGATCTGGACAGTCAGGTTGCCCGGAAAACCTTCCTCACCATCCGGACTGATGTATTGCAATACCACGCGGCCATCCCCGGCAGAAATTTTATCCCATACTTTTTTGTCAAAGCCTTCTTTGCCGCCATGCAGCTGATAACCCGGAGCCACCGTATTTAAGGTGTAGTCGGCTGCACCGATCGTGATCAATTCCGGGCTGATGCGGTTGGCATAACGGCCGATAGCGGCGCCATAATAAGGATAATTCTGAAGGTATCGTTCCGACCAGTATTCCTGTGGTGTATCAAATCCTAAAACAATATCATTAAAAGTTCCATCCGATTTCCGTACTTTTATCGACATGATAATGGCGCCGTAATTCGTAAGGATAACTTCTGTACCGGAACCGTTTTTCAGCGTAAATATATAGACATCTTTTCCATTGGGATGCTGTGTGGCAAGCTGCTCAGTTATTTCAATCATGAGGGGTTCAATTTTTGATAAAAATAATGTAATTGTTATGACCATTGGGGATTTACAAAAAGAATTTGAAAAAAATTACAACAAGCAGGCAAGCCATGTTTTCTTCTGCCCGGGAAGGGTGAATCTGATCGGAGAGCACATTGATTATAATGGCGGGCAGGTAATGCCCTGTGCCATTTCACTGGGAACAACCTTACTGGTTACAGCGAATGATGAGGGCGTGTTCCGCTTCAGGGCGCTGGATTTTCCTGAATCAGCCGACATCGCTTTAAATCCTGAAGGCTATCAGAAAACAGGACCGGAGTGGTTTAATTATCCCCTGGGCGTTATACAGGAGTTTCAGAAAAAAGATATAACACTTACCGGCCTGGATTTTCTTTTTTCGGGTAACCTCCCCATCGGGTCTGGGTTGTCTTCCAGTGCATCCATTGAGGTACTGACGGCATTTGCGTTGAATGAACTGTTTAACGGAGGCCTTTCCCGCGTGGACCTTGCCGTGCTGGGAAAACGTGTGGAGAATGATTTTATGGGACTGAACAGTGGTATCATGGATCAGTTTGCTGTGGCGATGGGTAAGGAAGCGCATGCCGTATTGCTGAATACGGATACATTGGACTATGAGTACCTGCCTTTTGAAATAGGAGATTATGTACTGGCCATCATCAACAGCAATAAGCCCAGGAAACTGGTAGAATCCAAGTACAACGAACGGTTCAATGAATGCCGGACGGTATTAAAACAACTGCAGGAAAAAATACAGGCGCAGCACCTCTGCGATATACCGCTGGAAACCTTTCAGCAGGAAGAAGCGCTGGTAGCGGATCCTGTGCTGCGGAAAAGGGCACTGCATGTGATCTCCGAGAACGACCGGGTTAAAAAAGCCCGGGAAGCGCTGACAACCGGTGATATTGCAGGTTTCGGTCAGCTGATGTATGCTTCGCATGATTCATTGCAGCAGCTGTATGAAGTGTCGGGGCCGGAGCTGGATGCCATTGTTGATTTTTGCAGAACCTATGATGGTTGTATCGGCGCGCGCATGACCGGTGCCGGTTTTGGCGGCTGCGCCATTGCATTAATCAAGCAGGATCAGTTCGATGATTTTGCAGAAAAAGTTACGGCAGCGTATGAAGAAAAGATCGGGTATAAGCCCGGGGTCTTCTCTTCTGTAATTGCGGAAGGCGTGCGCAAGCTCGTTTAGACATAATGGATTAAACCTGTAAGGAAGACCGGCAGCATCAGACACGCTTTGATGGCGCCGGTCTTCTTATTTGTAATGCCAGATCAATGCGGCGATGACAAATATTTTTATAGTTATCCTGACCGGATCTTCGGCACCGCCCGCTAAGCGTCAGGTTGATCTTTATTATTAAAGGCTGCGGCACTGCGCTGACCGTTGAGTAAGAAATAAGAACAGACAAAGAAGGTGCAGCGCACCGGTCGACGCGCCGGATTTATACAGGCCGGTGTACGAAATTACCGCCGCACTGCGGCGCGGTATTCATTGAGACCCGCATCGTACGGGCTCCTTTCTGTTTGGGATACCGGATGCGTTATACCGCTATTTCAATACCCAGGACTTATAGCGGTCCAGTGCCTCCAGGTAGTAGTAATCGGCATAGGAAAGGGATACGTTCACCTCCGATTTGCCGGGCAGGTGTCCTACACTTTGCGTAAGGATAAAGCCTTTGCTGCCGCCAGGCTGCGATTTATAGGTAGTAGACATTGACCGGATCATATCTGCTGCATTTGAAGTATAAACAGCTTTCTGTTCTTTGTTGCTGTACTGTGCCAGCTCCAGCAACGCGGAGGCAATGACCGCGCCGGCGGATACATCACGCGGGGCAGCCGGGATATCCGGAGCATTGAAATCCCAATAGGGCACTTTGTCGGCAGGCAGATTGGGATGTGTAAGGATAAAGCCTGCGATCTTATGAGCTTGTGCCAGGTATTCCGTTTTTTTTGTAAAACGGTACATCATTGTATAGCCGTACAGTCCCCAGGCCTGACCACGCGCCCATGCCGATTCATCCGCATAACCCTGGTGGGTCACTTTCTTTATTACTGCACCTGTTGCCGTGTCGTAATCTACCGCGTGATAGCTGCTGCCATCCGGGCGGAAATGGTTTTTTAAAGTAGTGTTGGCATGGTTTTCCGCAATCCCGGCCAGCCGCTTACTGCCCCCGTTGCGGGAAGCCCATTCCAGTAATTCCAGGTTCATCATATTATCAATGATCACCGGTGCATTGAATTTGGTGCTTTTATTCCAGGATTGTATCGCCTGCATTCCCGGCCGGTACCGCTTGGTAGCGGTTTCGGCTGCTGTCAGGATCACTTCTTTGTATCCGGGATCTTTGGTTATGGCATACGCATTTCCAAAACTGCAGAAGATCATAAAACCAATATCATGATTGCCGGTATAGTATTTTATCTTTTCCTCAACAATCAGTTTTCGTTTTGCCTCTGCAAGTATTGCAGTGTCGTTGGTCGCTTTATAAATGAGCCACAATGCCCCCGGGTAAAAACCACTCGTCCACCAGTCCGTGCCGGAAACAACCAACTGGTCTTTGGCGGGATCGTAGTTCTGGGGCATTTTACCGGCCGGAACATTTTTCATAAGAAGCTTGTACTGGCTTGCCGCGAAGGCTTCGTCATTTTTTATTAACATTCGCATGTCTTTTTGCGCAGCGGCGCTTAAGGAGCAGGCGATCAGCACGGCAATGGCGGCCAGTTTAAAGGAATAGTTCATTACAGAAGTTTAAAGAATTAAAGATCAGCCGGCAAAATAAGAAAAATAAAAAGTTCCGGCAATAATCATAATTACTTAAGTATTTTTATTTCATAAACTTGAGTTATGAAAACGATGGCGCGTAGTATGTACTTCCTGTTATTATTATTATTAAATACGACGGCTTTTTCCCAGGCGCCCTTTGAGGCCGTGGCTGCAAAACCGCATCCGCGCCTGCTGCTTTCAAAAGAAGAGGAGGGACAACTAAAGAATACCATCCGGCAAAATGCCGACTTTGAAAAACTGCACCGGCTCATACTGCAGACATCGGACGCACTCTGCACGGCAGCGCCGCTGGAGCACAAAAAGATCGGGAAGCGGCTGCTTTCGGTATCGCGGGAGGCGATCCGCCGGATCTTTTTCCTGTCTTATTCGTGGCGGATGACCGGCGACCGGAAATACCTGGATGCGGCCCAACAACAGTTGCGGACTATTGCTGCTTTTGACGACTGGAACCCCACGCATTACCTGGATGTGGCAGAGATGACCATGGCGGCGGCGATCGGGTACGACTGGCTGTACGATGTACTGGATGCTGATACAAGAAAAAAAATAAGTACGGCGATCCTTGATAAAGGCATCCGCACCTCTACGGATACCCGGTATAACTACTGGCTGAAAGTGGAAAACAACTGGAACCAGGTCTGCAATGCCGGGATCTCTTACGGAGCTTTTGCCATTTTTGAGTCGGCGCCTGAACAATGCGCTCCGATTATCAGCCGTGCGATCGCATCCATTAAGATCCCCATGAAACAATATGCCCCGGACGGCGCTTACCCGGAGGGATACGGATACTGGAGTTACGGAACAACCTATAATGTCTTTTTCCTGGATGCGCTGGAGCGTTTAACCGGAACTGATGCGGGCCTGAGCCGCTCGCCGGGGTTTATGAAAACGGCGGATTATTTTCAGCAGATGATCACACCCGGTGGATTGCCGTTTAATTATGCTGATTCCGGCCCGGGCGCTGAACCCAACGGAGCCATGTTCTGGTTCGCACAGAAACTGCAACGGCCGTCACTGGCCTGGAATGAGTTCCAATACCTGCACAGGAGCGCCAAAGGATTGGCCTATAACCGTTTTCTGCCAGCGATGCTGGTATGGGGCAGAACGCTTTCGCAAACCGGTATCAGCGCGCCAACGCAGTTGTTCTGGGAAGGAAAAGGCGTAAGTCCGGTAGTGATGATGCGCACCAGCTGGACGGATCCGGATGCATTGTTCCTCGGGTTTAAGGCGGGCACTCCGTTTGCGAACCATGCGCATATGGATGAAGGATCATTTCTATTTGAAGCGGATGGTATCCGCTGGGCCATGGACCTGGGTATGCAAAACTATGAATCGCTGGAATCAAAAGGGCTGAACATCTGGCAACGCACGCAAAATTCAGAACGCTGGAAGGTTTTTCGGTATACCAATTTTGCGCACAGCACGCTTACGTTTGATGACAGCCTGCAACAGATGGAGGGCGTTACCACGATCGACCGTTATTCGAACCGGCCGGGATTCAGTTTTGCCATCTCCGATCTGTCTGCTGTGTATAGCGGGCAGGTGAAGAAAACAGTACGGGGTGTGGCATTGAAGGATCAGGCATACGCCCTGATACAGGATGAAGTGACCACGGGGAACAAAGCGGCTAAAATGCAATGGCGTATGTTGACACCGGCTACTGTAACGGTACGTTCGGCATCGGAAGTGTTGCTGAAAAAGGAAGGAAAGGAGTTGCTGCTGAAGATCGTATCAGACAGTCCTGTTGTTATTAAAACCTGGAGCACGGCTCCTGTTAATGATTACGACGCACCCAACCCGGGAACGGTACTGGTGGGTTTTGAAACGACCCTGCCAGCCAACAGCAGCAGCCGGTTTGCAGTAAACCTGGTGCCGGTAAAAAACAGAAAAAAGATCAGCAACACGGTATTGCCGCTTGAAGACTGGAAATAGAAACGGAGCACTGCGGAAATAAAAATGAGGAACTATCAAAAGCCTTCAACGCGGTGATCAGTACCCCAGCCGCTTCAGTTCTTTTTTTATATCGGCGGCTGTTTTAAACCTGGCTTTGGAACGGCCGTCCGCATCGGAAAAGCCCTCAAAGCCGCCACTCAGCCGGGAGCCGATCTTCATCTGCCGCAGCGTTTCAGGGATAGCAGGGCGCTTGATATCGTCGTATACGGAGGTAGTGTATTCCGTTCCTTCATAGAGATAACGTAACTGGTGTGTTACACTGGAAATGATCAGGAGTTCCTTCGCTTCGTCCTTATCTGCATTGGCAAAAAAACGCTCTCGATCCGGGTATCCACATTATCGTCCTCGTATTTATCAATCCGTATTTTCTTATAGCTTCCGTTGACGGGGATCAGCAAGAAGGCTTCCACATATTGCCGGTGCTGCCCCGGCGGGTTAGTGCTGCTATCGGTATAACGTGTTTCATAAAAAGCGATGAGCACATTTTTAAAACCCCAGAGATTTTCCTGGCGGATCACATCATGTACGATCCCGGAACCCTTCGGTTTAAGGCGTTGTGCAATAGCAGCAGGTGTGTCCTGGGCGGTGCCGGCAAGCGACAGCAACAAGAACAGACCCATGCAGAAAAAAGCGGCGTGTTTCAATTTGAGGCGATTTTACAATATAGCAAGACTGTCTGTTTTGTCCTGGTCAATTTGTTTTACCAACGCTTCCAGGGAATCAAATTTTACTTCTTCACGCAGGAATTGTTTTACATATACCCGCAGCGTTTGTCCGTAGATCGAGCTGTCGAAATCAAAGATATTCACCTCCACCGTGCGTTTGGTGCCGTTAACAGTGGGGCGCAGCCCGATGCTCATCATGCCTTTGAAACGGCGGGGATATCCCGGAAGGGAAGTATACACCGCATAGATGCCATTCCCGGGTATGATCTTTTCTTCATCCAGGATCTTTAAATTGGCAGTAGGATAACCCAATTCCCGCCCCAGTTTGTCGCCATGTACCACTTCTCCTTCAAAAAAGAATTCATACCCCAGCAGGTGATTGGTAGTGGCGGTATCGCCTTTTAATATGGCCGCTCTTATTTTAGTGGAGCTGATCGAAATATTGTCCAGGATGTGCTTGGGTATTTCCTGCAGGGCGTACCCGTACTTCTGCTGCAGGGATTCAAGTAGTTTATAATCGCCCGTCCGGTCACGGCCAAAGCGGTGATCGTATCCGATAATGATGGTGTGCGGTTTGAATTTCTCGATCAGAAAATCGCAGAGATAGTCTTCCGGAAGCTGGTTGGCAAACACTTCGGTGAACGGAATGATCACCAAGTGATCGATGCCCAGCGCTTCCAGCAGTTCGATGCGTTCTGCAAGGGTATTGATCAGGCGCAGTCCCAGTATGGACGAGTTGACCACCTTTCTCGGATGGGGGTGGAAGGTAATGATGACAGATTCCCCGTCTACGGCCCTGGCCTGTGTGGTCAGCTGGCGGATCACTTTCCGGTGCCCCTCGTGCACACCATCGAAGGTGCCGATGGTAATGACGGCGTTCCTAAAACCCGGTAACGCCTCAATATTCCTGTGAATTTGCATAAAGCACAAAAATAAATCCGAAATCCGAAATCCCAAATCTAAAATCCTGCCTATCTTAGCGGCCTATCAAACAGGATTAAGCAATGTCGTTGTATTCCAAAAGAGGTGTTTCTGCGCAGAAGGAGGAGGTACATGCCGCCACCGAAAAGCTGGATAAAGGCCTTTATGAGAAAGCTTTTTGTAAAATTTACCCGGATGTGCTGGTGGGAGACCCGGATTGGGTGAATGTAATGCATGCGGACGGGGCCGGAACAAAGAGCATCCTGGCCTACCTGTACTGGAAAGAGACCGGTGATGCCAGCATCTGGAGCGGTATTGCACAGGATGCCATTGTAATGAACCTGGATGATCTTCTATGTGTGGGGATTTATGATCAACTGGCCTTTTCCTCCACGATCGACCGTAATAAGACCGTTATCCCTGCTGAAGTGCTGGTAGAAGTGATCAATGGCAGCCAGGCCTTTTTTGATACCATGCGGGACTTTGGTATTCATATTACCTATATGGGCGGTGAAACAGCAGATGTGGGGGATGTGGTACGCACCATTGCCGTAAACGGCACCATGACCGCCCGCTGGCCGAAGAATAAACTGATCACCAACGAGAAAATACAAGCCGGCAATGTAATAGTAGGCCTGGCATCATCCGGGCAGGCCCGATACGAAACAGAATACAACAGCGGACTGGCCAGTAACGGGCTCACCAGTGCGCGGCATGATGTATTGAAAAAAGACTATGCAAAAAAATATCCCGAGACCTTTGAACCCGGATTGCAGGATGAAGTGGTCTACATCGGACCGCATGGTATCACCGATCCGATCGAAATAAACGGAACTGGCACTACCATCGGGAAATTATTGCTGAGTCCCACCCGCACTTTTGCCCCGGTGCTGAAGGTATTGCTGCAGGAGCATTTTGAGTCGATCAACGGGCTTATTCATTGCAGCGGCGGCGGGCAGACCAAATGCCTGAAATATGTACCGGACCAGGTGAAAATTATCAAAGACAACCTGTTTGCGTCACCGGCAATTTTTGATATCATCCAAAAGGCCAGCGGGGCGGATGCCGGGGAAATGTACCAGGTGTTCAATATGGGTACCCGTATGGAAATTTATACAAATGAGAAGGATGCCGGGACCCTGATCGGAGTGGCGCAGTCCTTCGGTGTGGAGGCGCAGGTGATCGGAAGGGTGGAAGCAGCTGACCAGCAAAGCCTGGAGATCCATACCGGTAGCGGTATCATCCGCTTTCCGCAATAGATCATGATTATTGAAAACCGGGTGTTACAGAAAGCCTGACGTTCATTTGCTATTAAAAGCTGCAACGCAGCACTGATCATTAAAGTAAGTAACAGCGACAAACAGTAAAGGTGCTGCGTACCGGAAATAGCGTCAGGTGCTTTGTTGGAGATCAGCACCACGCTGCGGCTGGAAAGGGAGTTCTGTACCCGGGGTTACACGGATGAGCGGCGCACTGCGCCTGTTCATTTGCTATTAAAAGCTGCAGCGCAGCACTGGTCATTAAAGTAAGTAACAGTGACAAACAGTAAAGGTGCTGCGTACCGGAAATAGCGTCAGGTGCTTTGCAGGAGATCAGCGCCGCGCTGCGGCTGGAAAGGGAGTCCTGTACCCGGGATTACACGGATGAGCGGCGCGCTGCGCCTGTTTATTTTGCTATTAAAAGCTGCAACGCAGCGCTGATCATTAAAGTAAGTAACAGTGACAAACAATAAAGGTGCTGCGCACCGGGAATAGTATCAGGTGCTTTGCAGGAGATCAGCGCCGCGCTGCGGCTGGAAAGGGAGTCCTGTACCCGGGGTTACACGGATGAGCGGCGCGCTGCGCCTGTTTAAGAGGCTATTAAAAGCTGCAACGCAGCGCTGATCATTAAAGTAAGTAACAGTGACAAACAATAAAGGTGCTGCGCACCGGGAATAGTATCAGGTACTTTGTAGAAGATCAGTGCCGCACTGCGCCTGTTTAAGAGGCTTGTTTTGATGAAAGATCTTACCTGCACGATAAAAAAGGACCGTGCCGCAGGGTCCTTTTTTATCGTTATTGGATATTCATTTAATTCACCGGTGCTTCTGCGGCATTGCCGGCATTCCAGATCCGGTATTTCAGGGTATACCCCTCCGGAACAAAGACCACTACCGGCAACTTGCTGTTGTAGCGGATGAGTTCAGAGCGGGCTGCGATAAATTTTTCGGTTTTTTTGCTGTCCGGACAGGCCATCATAGTTGATACAACCGTCCCGTTCGTTGAAAATTCGTAATAATTATAGCCCCATCCTTTCAGTTCTTTTTCTTCCATGCGTCCGTTCAGGGAGCGGGTATTGCAATCTGCCGGCATCACTTTACCGGCGATGAGCTCCAGTTTCAGATCAGCGGCTTCCTCTTTTTGTGCCGGAAGCTCAATCACATACCGTTTGTATCCCTTTTTTTCCTTCGGGAAATGCTGTAACTGCTGATGCGCTTCTTCGTTGGTTTTCATGGAACTTACTGATTTTTTGGTAGTGCTGCAGGACACGAATGCCATCATGAAACATACAAAACCTGCCAATTGAATTCTTTTCATAACTCTGATTTTAATGGTTATACGGAGTTGATACTGCTTTTGCAACAACAGGATGCGCAAAAGATTGCTTTTACATAAATCAACGAATACCTGCAATGCAGACCGGCAGCATCGTGCAAAGGTTGTATAAGATCAGAATGATGATCCGGATCAAAAAATCAGTGCGCCGGGTACAGCGAATAATAACGGGCTTTTAAACTCTGGTAAAACAGCAGCAGGATCAGCAGCAGGTTGGTACAGCCGGCGGCCACATATTTATTGGGAAAGGTAATGTATAGAAAAAGACAAAGTAGTACGATACGGAAATATTCAAGCGGGAATACCCATTGCTTTTGTTCCAGCATGGCACCCGTGGCGATCACACTGAGAAAGATAAATATTGCCGTAATGCCCAGTTGCAGGGGCTGCAGGTAATGGGAGAACAGGATGGTAAAGAACAGGATCGTCAATGTAAAAGTGGTTTGCAGGGAAATGGTCCGCAGCAGCCGCACCGAAGGCTCCATCGGTATGCTTTTACGCTGCAGCTTGCGTTCCAGCACTGGACGTATGGATGCATCCACAGCATTGGGTTTCCCAAAAAGCAGTTTCAGTTTACGCCGCCATCCTTTTTCTCTTTTTACGGCAACAGACAGTTCCAGTAAAAAATGAAAATGCTGCCAGAGAAAGCTATGGCTGTTGAGGGGTTTTGTAAGACCATAAACCGGCGTTGCAGCTTCCGCTTTAAAGGTGCCGAAAAATTTGTCCCATATGATCAGTACATCCCCGTAATTTTTATCGAGGTACTCCGGGTTGCTGCTGTGATGAACGCGATGATGGGAGGGCGTTACAAATACATATTCGATCCAGCCGAGTTTGCCGATCATCTGCGTATGCGTAAAAAAAGGATAAGCCCCATGGATCAGTAACAGGATGGTGGTCATGTCCGGGGGAAAACCGATCAGCGGCAGAATGCTCCAGAAAAGCCCGCGCAGTACGGATTGGAACACCGTAATGCGGGCCGATACCGTGTAGTTAAAATCATCACTCTGATGATGTACTACATGTGCACTCCAGAATAAATTGACCACATGCCCGAAGCGGTGGTACCAGTACCATACCAGGTCTGTGGCAAGAAAAAGCAGGATCCAGTTCAGCAGGGTGGGCTTAATATCAAAAAGCCCGAAATTGCTGTGGATCCAGGAAAAGACAATATAAAAAGAACCCGAGGTAAGCAGGTCACAAAGGCGTTCTGCGATACCCACGTTTAAATTGGCAATGGACTCTTTCCAGTGAAATACTTCTTTGTTCTTTTTCAGCGCATACCGGTATTCCAGGGCCATAAAAAACAGGAATAGAGGCACGGCCAGTGCAATAAAATTCAGCTGCATGATGTATCCCGTTTAGTTCAGGTATCGGGAGGCTCCCTGATGAGTGATCGAATAACTGTAGGCCTGTTGTATGTGTTTGGTGATGTTATCGACAAAACTGTGGATGTCGTGGAAGCTCACCGTTCCTTCTATATTCCAGCGGATGCTTTTATGATCGGCTGATATCTCACCGGAAGAGCGGTCAACCTCCCGCGTATATGCTGCTTCTTTCAGCAGCCTTACCAATTGGGCAAGGAGAATGTCCGCTGCTTTGGGCACATTGATCGCAATGGTATATGTAGCCATTTTCATTTACTTTAAGTGTTTTTAATTTGACTCACCTCAAACAGAGTAAAAACACCGGCTGCCCCGGGACAGCCACTTCGCCGGCTGTGGCAAAGGCGTTATAAATAGTCTACTAAATTTGTAGACAAATATATTGCACGGCTATGGAACCGCCAAACTATTTTAAAGCGAATGTTTTTTATTTACGCTTTCTTAACAGTTTCAGCGAAACGGCGTTTGGAAGGAGCGATGATAAGGGCTGCTCTTTCCGAAAGGGAATTGTTATGCACATGCTTTGTTTCTACCGCGCCGCCGCTTACATTTGCACCCCAACAGATTAAAAAATGGAAGTAAAATATATACAACAGATTGCCATAGACCTGAATCTTCCGGTAAAACAGGTCGGCAACGTGGAACAATTGCATGCCGAAGGCGCCACCATACCTTTTATCAGCCGCTACCGGAAAGAGGCAACAGGTAATATGGATGAAGTGCAGGTAGGGCAGGTGATCGACAAGATCCGGTATTATGATGAACTGGAGAAGCGCAAGGAAACCGTGCTGAAAACCATTGAAGCGGCCGGTAAATTAACACCGGAGCTGAAGAAAAGGATCGAGGACGGTATCAGCGCCACAGAGCTGGAAGACATCTATCTGCCTTACAAACCGAAACGTAAAACAAAGGCTTCGGTGGCTATTGAAAAAGGACTGGAACCCCTGGCCGATCTGTTGTTCGCCCAGGGAGCGGTGATACCGGAAGAAGTGGCCGCGTCCTACCTCAACGACCAGGTAAACGATACCGCTGCCGCCCTGCAGGGCGCAAGAGATATCATTGCGGAGCGCGTTGCCGAAAGTGAACAGGCCCGTACGCTTGTCCGTTCGATGTTCGCAGACTCCGCCGGGGTATCCGCAAGAGTACTTACATCAAAAAAAGAAGAGGCAGACGCCCAGAAATACCGTGATTATTTTGATTTTAAAGAACCACTTTCCAAATGTCCCTCCCACCGGATCCTCGCGATCCGCCGTGGTGAAAAAGAAGGTTTCCTGATCATGGATATTTCCATTGAAAAGGACTCGGCGATCGGAGGACTGAAAAAAGAGATCATTACGGCTTCCGGTCCGGCTGCCGACCAGGTGGCCCTGGCGATCGAAGACGCTTATGTCCGTTTGCTGAAGCCGGCTATTGAAACGGAGTTCCGGATGAACAGTAAGACCAGTGCCGACGAGGAGGCCATCCATGTTTTTGCCGAAAACCTGCGGCAGCTCTTACTGGCATCGCCGCTCGGACATAAACGTGTGCTGGCCATTGATCCCGGTTTCCGTACAGGCTGTAAAGTGGTATGCCTGGATGAAAGCGGCGTTTTTCTGAAGTACGAGACCATATTTCCGCATGCGCCCCAGAATGACTGGCAGGGAGCTGCAGAAGCGCTGAAGCGGCTGGTACGCCAGTATGATATTGAAGCCATCGGTTACGGAAACGGAACGGCCAGTAAGGAAACGGAAAAGCTGGTGCGGGGGATTGATTTCGGAAAGCCGGTTTCCGTGTTTATGGTAAATGAAAGCGGCGCTTCCATCTACTCCGCCAGCGAAGTGGCACGTGAAGAATTCCCGGATGAGGATGTTACGGTGCGCGGCGCCATCAGCATCGGTCGCCGCCTGCTGGACCCGCTGAGTGAGCTCGTTAAGATCGATGCCAAAAGCATCGGCGTGGGCCAGTATCAGCATGATGTCAATCAGAACCGTTTAAAAGACAGTCTGGACCAGGTGGTGCAAAGCTGTGTGAACTATGTGGGTGTGGATGTGAATACCGCCAGTAAGCATTTGCTGATGTATGTTTCGGGATTGACTGCTACCACAGCGAAGAACATTGTGGAATACCGTACGAAGAATGGTGCTTTTAAAAGCAGGGCAGAGCTGCTGAAGGTTTCGATGCTGGGGCCCAAAGCCTATGAGCAATGTGCGGGGTTCCTGCGGATACCCAATGCGATCAATCCGCTGGATAATTCAGCAGTGCACCCGGAAAGTTATGCAGTAGTGGAAACGATGGCCGGTAACCTGCATTGCTCCGTTCAGGAGCTGATCTCAAAACCAGAGCTGCGCAAAACCATAAAGGCACGGGACTTTGTTACGGAAACAGCGGGACAATATACGATCGAGGATATTTTGAAGGAGCTGGAGAAGCCCGGGCGTGATCCGCGGGAAGGGATCGAAGAATTCCGCTTTGCGGAAGGACTGGCGGCTATCGGGGATCTGAAACCAGGCATGAAAGTACCAGGTATCGTAACCAATATTACCAACTTCGGCGCCTTTGTGGATGTGGGGGTAAAACAGGATGGACTGGTGCATGTGTCGCACCTGGCCAACAAATTTGTCAGCGATCCGAATACCGTTGTGAAGCTCAATCAGAAGGTAATGGTAACAGTACTGGAGGTGGATGAGGCCCGCAAGCGGATCTCCCTGAGCATGAAGGATGAAAATTCCGGAGAAGGAAGAACAAGAACATCCGGAGCCCGGCAACAGCAGCCAAAGGCATCTGCAGCGAAGAACAGCTTTCAGTCAAGCCTGGATGCCCTCCGGAAAAAATTTGCGGACTGACCGGCTGCACTGATCGCGCGGAAATAATACAACAGAAAGCAGGCTGAAACGACATTTGATTAACGGCCTGCTTTTTGATCGTTTAGGACAAATCCTGGTATGAAAATATGAAAAACAAAAAAGCGGCTTTATTACAGACCGGCATTCTATTCTTAGTACTGTTGATCGCAAGGGTACCTGTCGGTGCACAACAGGTGCGGGAGCCTGACGATGTTCCGGCAAACTGGTCGGAGCCTTACCCGCCGTTCCGGATCGCCGGCAACCTGTATTATGTAGGTACGCGCGATCTGGCCTGCTACCTGGTCACCACCTGCAAAGGAAATATCCTGATCAATACCGGGCTGCGCGGATCTGTTGCCCTGATCAAAAAGAGCATCGAAACATTGGGCTTCCGGTTGCAGGATACAAAAATATTATTGACCTCGCAGGTCCATTACGATCATGTGGGTGCCATGGCGGCCCTGAAGCGCCTGACGGGCGCGCAACTGATGGTGAATGCAGCAGATGCCCCGGTACTTGCTGACGGCGGCAGGTCGGATTATGCGTTTGGCAGCGACACAGCGCTCTTTGAACCCGTAAAACCCAACCGGCTGTTGTATGACGGCGATTCCATTGTGCTGGGGGATGCCCGGTTGCAGCTGCTGCATCATCCGGGGCATACAAAGGGATCGAGCAGCTTTCTCCTGGATGTAAAAGACAAGGGGAAAAGGTACCGGGTACTGATCGCCAATATGCCATCGATCGTTACGGAAAAAAAGTTTGCTGATATCCCTGCTTACCCCGGGATAGCGGCCGACTATGCGCATACACTGAAGGCATTAAAGGATTGCCGTTTTGATCTCTGGGTGGCTGCGCATGCCAGTCAGTTCGACCTGGAAAAAAAGCATCCGCCACACGGTAACTACAACCCGGCTGCTTTTGCCGACAAGGCGGGCTTTGACCAGGCACTGGAGGAACTGACCCGTGCCTATGAGAAAAAGATGAAAGAGGAGCGGTCCCCGGTTAAATAACAGAAAACTTTCTGCCGGATAAAAAACAGCGCTGGTGCACATAATAGTAGTACAGGCTGCCCAGGAAATAGGCCGCCACATCGCCGGCATCGGCAGTATAAGCGGGGAGGTAATGCGGCAGGATGCCCTCAAAGACCACCGAAACATAGCCTGCTGTGATCAGCAGCTGCCACAAAGGAAAATTGTAACTACCGTTATGCACTACATATCGCCGGATGATGCTGAGCGCCACCGGGGCAACGACCGGTATAAATAGAAAATCAGTGAGCTGACCATTTACAAAAGGAAGCGGATGGCCCCGGCTCCTGAAAAGATGCACCAGCAGCCAAAGCAGTCCGTAGCAGTACCATACGCTATTCATAGACGTACATTTATAATGCAAATGCAACTGCGATCAGCATCGCTGCAGATACGATCAGCAATAGCGCAAAAAATACGATAAAGCCCGCGTTCTTCCCCAGTTTTATCAGTGTATTGTCTGCCGGCTTCACCGGGAGAATGCTTTCCCGTAGCTTTCTGTAAAACGATTTTTGTTCTTCCGGCCGGGTTGTCTGCTCCATAAGTAGATGAAAATTTAGAACAAATGTACTAATTTATCTCTGTTTAGAACAAATGTTCTATTTTTGACTATGGATACCAGGGAAAAAATATTGCAGGCTGCCCTTGCATTGTACAACCAGCAGGGCATCCGCACCATTACGACACGGCATATAGCGGCACATCTTAACATAAGTCCGGGCAACCTCCATTATCATTTCAAGCATACGGATGATATCATCCGGTCGCTTTACGGGAAACTGGCGGAAGCATTTGATGCCGAGCTGCAAAAAACAGCAGCCCTGGAAACGGTGGATATGGATACGATCGGGGAACTGTCGGTCCGTTCCTTCCGGCTGGTGTTCCGCTACCGGTTCCTGTTCCTGCATTTTGTGGAGATCGCCTGGCGTATTCCATGGATCCGGGAGCATTACCATGGCCTGACCCAACGCAGGACCCGGGAGTTTATCCGGATCTTCCGGCGGATGATCCGGAGCGGGGTGTTCCGGCAGGATCTTCCGGATAAGATCTGGCCGGCCCTGGTGAAGCAGCTTTTTATCGTGGCCGACTTCTGGCTTTCAAATAACGAACTGACGGAACGGCTGTCGGAAAAAAAAGCAATGGTGGCATATAAAAAGACCTTTTACATGATGTTCCTTCCTTTTCTGAACCCTTAATGCCGGCAATGACCGGGACCCGGCGCAGGTGGTTGCACCTGTTCCGGCAGCTTCGCCGGCGAACGAATCCGGCCCTGCCGAAATATCCACATCCCGCCCGCGGAATGTGGGGAAGCCGTTTATCCGGGTAAACCTTTTCCCGCTATTTTTGTAATTATTCAAATCGTTTATATGACACAGGAAACAGGAGCAGAAAGAGTTAAATGTTTAATTATAGGTTCGGGACCGGCGGGGTATACGGCGGCAGTTTATGCCTCCCGCGCTAATCTCAGTCCCGTTTTATACCAGGGGATCCAACCGGGAGGACAGCTGACCATTACTACTGAAGTGGAAAACTACCCCGGTTATCCGGACGGGATCCAGGGGCCGGAAATGATGATCGACTTTGAAAAACAGGCAAAAAGAATGGGAGCGGATATCCGTTTCGGGATCGCTACTAAAGTTGATTTTTCAGGTCTTCCGCATAAGGTCTGGATCGACGATGAAAAACTGATCGAGGCCGATGCCGTTATCATCTCAACCGGGGCCTCGGCCAAATGGCTGGGCCTGTCCAGCGAAGAGCGCCTGAATGGCTTTGGGGTGAGTGCCTGTGCCGTTTGTGATGGCTTCTTCTTCCGTGGTAAGGAGGTGGCGATTGTAGGCGCCGGGGATACGGCTGCTGAAGAAGCCCTGTACCTCTCAAAGCTTTGTACCACCGTGCACATGCTGGTGCGCAAAAGCGAGATGCGGGCCTCAAAAGTAATGCAGGACCGGGTTTTTAAAACGCCCAATATCATCGTGTACTTTAATACAGAAACCGAAGAAGTGCTGGGGGATAAGACGGTGAGCGGGGTACGGGTAAAGAATAACCAGACCGGTGCCACGCAGGAAATTCCGGTGAGCGGGTTTTTTGTGGCGATCGGGCATGAGCCCAATTCTGCGATCTTTAAAGATTTTCTGGATATGGATGAAGCCGGCTATATAAAGACCATCCCGGGTACCTCCAAAACCAATGTAGAAGGGGTTTTTGCTTCAGGTGATGTACAGGATAAGATCTACCGGCAGGCGGTTACAGCTGCCGGCAGCGGTTGTATGGCCGCACTGGATGCAGAACGCTACCTGGGAGAAAAAGGGATCCATTAACCGCTGATAGTTTTAAAAATAGTGCCGGGCTGCTGTTCTGAATAACGGCTTCCCGGCATTAAATATTTTATTTCCAAACCCGTTTAAGGTTTTCTGATGGCGCAACTGATCACGATCCACCTGGAACAGCTCCGTTTTTTTGCCTACCATGGCTTATACAAGGAGGAACGAAAAACAGGGAATGCATTTGAAATGAACGTGGAAATTTCCTTTCCAAAAAACGAAGGCATTATTGCACACCTTAATGAAACCCTCAACTATGCTTCCGTGTATGCACTGGTAAAGGATGAGATGCAACGCCCCCGGGAACTGCTGGAAACATTTCTTACCGAACTGGCTGAGACATTAAAAGAGACTTTCCCGGAGATCTCTCGGATCAGAATGAGCTTATACAAACTTACGGTTCCCATAGAAGGATTTACCGGAAAGATCGGTGTGGCGCTGGAGCGCGATTTCTAGTAGTTTGCAAACCGGTCTGTTTGGAATTATTTCCCCGATCCTGCTTTCAGCCCAGGTCTTCTTCACTGAACGCCAGTGGCAGCAGGTCTTTGATCGTGCTGATGATATAGACCGGCCCTTCCATGCCGGATAATAAAAGACGGATGGGTGTGCCGGACCGTTTTTCATATTCAGATAAGGCCTGGCGGCACATGCCACAGGGAGAGATAGGATGGCTGCTATCGCCGTTGAGCGAATGATAGGTGACTGCCAGTGTCAGGATCGGTTCATCCGTATATTGGGTGCCGACAGTGGCCAGTAAGGCCCGTTCTGCGCAGATGCCGACGGGATAGGAAGCGTTCTCCTGGTTGGAACCCACCACCGTTTTTCCATTGGCCAGTTTTGCCGCACAGGCCACATTAAATTTTGAATAAGGGGCATAGGCCTTTTTGGTGGTTTTACGGGCCAGCTGCAATAATGCGGCATCGGCTTCCGCCAGTCCGGTGGCGTCTGCTACTACCTTATATGAGAACTGAAACTTCTTTTCCTTCATATCCATTCTTGTTTAACCGCTTCCCTCAGGGGGGATTAAAGGTACTACTTATCAGCCGGAATCAGAAAGACACTGCTGATTTTAACGAATGAGCGATTGCGCCCTTCTCAGCTGATCGGTGCTTTGCAGCACTTTTGCTTTCAGACTGGGCGATAGGGATTGCTGCTTTAAAAAGGTGGTGACGATGTGATAGGCCGATGCCGACTGATAACTGCCAAAGCTCGACTGCAGCCAGTTCCCCGGGAAAAAGATGTCGCCGGTCTGCTGGATCTCCGGCAGCAATTCCAGTGTTTTTTGGAGGTACTTTTCGGCAGAGGGCTGCCGGAGCGGATGATGCAGATAGGAGAGCGCCATTCCTGCCGCAGATTCGTTGGAACGGTTTTCCTTTTTCTGCAGGCCGTTGAAGAACTGGTCGCGGACTGCCGCGTTCCACGACAAGGCGGGCAGGATGATGCGGAACCGTTTGATGCGGTCGGGATCCTTGATACGCTGCAACTGCTGGTTCAGTATATGGTCTCCGTTCCTGCTTCTTAAGGCGAGTGCAAACGCCAGACCGGTATAGTCTTCTTCTTTTAATACCACGGATGATGGTGGATCCTGGCTGTACCAGATCCCGTAAAGCCTGGAGGTGGCCGCTTCCGTTCCGAATACGTTCTGATAACACCCGAAGAGGATCTTTTTATTGTTGGGATTCTTTTGCTGCTGAAGGGCATCCCATATGCTGTTCTCGAGTTGAGTGGTCCACTGTCCGCGCTGCTGCCGCGACATAAAGTTCCAGTAGATGGATCCGGTGTAGGCCGTCAGCAGCCGCAGGTTCAGCTCCACTGTTTCCTTGTTCAGACCGGATGCAAAAAGCCGGAGCAGCTGTTCAGGCGTATTGTAGCGGCCGTTCAGCATGTTCTCATACAGTGAAATATAGGCGGAGGCGCGGCTTACATAATTATCGATGGAAAAAAGATGTGCCTGCATGGCAGTGTCTACCGGCCACACACCGTAGCCCTTCCCGGAGGCATTGAACTGGATGAACAACGGACGTTTACGTTCGGCCGCACGAGGCACCTGCTGCGCTGCCAGGCTGTCCTGGAGCGTTATGGTACGTACCAGCCCTTTATAATAAAAGCTGATGTCAAAACGCTGCGGCCAGACCCGGCTGGTGCCGGATTCGGGCTTTTGAAAAACAGTAAAGCCGGTAATCTGGCTGGTCGCGGTATCATAATCTGTTTTATAATCGAATACCGGTCTTCCCGGCTCGTTTACCCAAACGGCATTCCAGGCCTGCAGATCAGTTGGTGTATGGCGGTCCAGGATCCGGATCAGATCCGGCCAGGAAGCATTCTTATACGCATACGTTTTTAAATATTCCCGTACTCCTTTCTGAAAATCGGCCGTGCCCATCACTTCCTCAAGCTGCCGCATCATCACCGGTGACTTATGATAAATGATGCTGCCGTATAATGTTCCCGCATTTTCAAGATTATCCAGCGGCTGCCGGATGGGATTGGCACCGGTGGTACGGTCGACCGCATAGGCCGGAGGCAGATGATCCGTCAGGAATTTAAGAGCGAATCCCTCTTCATGACCCGGAACGGAGTTCGCCTTGTCGGCCATAAAGTTGGCAAAGACCTCTTTCATCCATACATCAGAGAACCAATCCATGGTCACCAGGTCTCCAAACCACATATGCGCCACTTCGTGGGCCAGCAGCTGTGCACGGCTGTTGAGCTGCCCTTCGGTGGCATCTTTTGTCAGGAACAGCGTGGAAGCCTGGAGTAATATCGCCCCCGGATGCTCCATCCCGCCAAACTGGAAATCGGGAATGGCAACAAAGCCATGCTTCTGAAAAGGGTAGGCAATACCGATCCACTGTTCATTAAAGACCACCATCTTTTTATACAGATCAAAGATCGCATCCCTGCTGGCGGCAACTTTTTCCCGGTCGGTCTCGCGGTAGAAAAATTCAATGGAATCATTCCGCCATTTTTCTTTAGCAACCTGGAACCTGCCCGCAGCAAAAGAAAAAAGATAGGTGCTGATGGTATCCGATGGGGCAAAACGCAGGGTCTTACCCGTGCCGGAAATGGCGGAGTCCTGCAACCTGCCATTGGCAATAGCTACCCAGTCTGCAGGAACAGTGAGGGTCAGATTAAAAACAGCCTTCAGATCCGGCTGGTCAAAGCAGGGGAAGACCGTCCGTGCCCTGTCCGGTACAAAAAGTGTATACAGAAAATCATCGCGCCGGTTCAACGCGCTGTTGCCCGCCGTAAACTCGATCCGGATGCTGTTCCGGCCTTTTTTCAGATCGCCGGGGCCGATAAGGAGGTGCTCATTGCGGAAACGGAGCGGCACCTCTTTGCCATTGACGGCAAGCTTTTTCAATGCGCCTGCATTCTCTTTAAAATCGAGATAAAGGGTTTGTGTTTTAGTTCCGGTATAATTAAAAGAGATGGTTTCTTTTGCAGCGATCGGCGCTTGTTTTTGTGCCGGGATATTAAATTCAAGATCATAATGGATGGCATGCAGCACCGCTTTCCGGGAAGCAGCCAGCGAATCGGATACTCCGGAGCTTACAGCCGGTTCCGGCCTGGTTTTACAGGCAACCGCACAGCAGGCTAACAAAAAAAAGAGGACCGGTTTCCATTTCATGTGTGCAAAGATATAAGGAAAGACCCGTTGCCGCTGAAGCAGTTCCGGCCGTTGCCCCGGCCGATTTGGGAACGGTAATCTGATCCAGGAGGTTGAAATCCCGGCTTTTAGGTTGTTTTTTCAGCACCCGGCAGCGGCCCGGGTTGCTGCAAGGGGATTATCGGCCCATTTCAGCAGCATGTTGTACCTTTGCAGCTTCTAAAATCAAAATTCCGGTTTGAAAGCAAGAACATTAAAGAAAGATAAAGTAAACATCATCACCCTGGGCTGCAGTAAGAACATGGTGGACAGCGAAGTGCTGAGCGGTCAGTTACAGGCCAATGCTATTGATGTGGTGCACGAGAATAAAAAATTTGATCACAATATCGTGGTGGTAAATACCTGTGGCTTTATTGACAAGGCAAAGGAAGAAAGCATCAATACAATCCTGGAGCAGGTGGAATTTAAAAAACGCGGCCGGCTGGATAAGGTATATGTTACCGGTTGTTTGAGCGAACGCTACAGGAACAATCTTGAAACGGAGATCCCCGAAGTGGATGCGTTCTTTGGAACAATGGAGCTGCCGCTGATCCTTAAACAATTTGAAGCCGATTATAAAACAGAGCTGCTGGGTGAGCGCCTGCTGGCCACCCCCAAACATTATGCTTACCTTAAAATATCCGAGGGATGCAACCGTACCTGTTCTTTTTGTGCCATTCCGCTTATGCGGGGTAAACATGTAAGTAAAACCATAGAACAGGTGGTAGCCGAAGCAGAAGGGCTGGTGAAAAAAGGTGTGAAGGAGATCATGCTTATTGCACAGGAGCTTACCTATTACGGGCTGGACATCTATAAAAAGCGCACGTTGCCGGATCTGCTCAACCGGCTGGCGGATATCCCCGGACTGGAATGGATCCGGCTGCACTATGCGTATCCCACCAAATTCCCGCTGGAGATCCTGGACGTAATGCGGCAGCGCGATAATATCTGTAATTACCTGGATATGCCGTTGCAACATGCGGCTGACAATATGCTCCAGGCGATGAAGCGGCAGATCACCCGTACCGAAATGGAAGAGCTGGTAAGCGCGATCCGGGAAAAGGTTCCCGGTATTTGTTTGCGTACCACACTGATCGCCGGTTTCCCGGGAGAAACACCGGATGATATAGAAGAACTGAAACAGTTCCTGGCGAAAGAGCGCTTCGATCGGGTGGGTATTTTTACCTATTCTCATGAAGAAGATACTTCGGCGTTTAAACTGGCAGACACGATATCCCAGGAAGAAAAGGAGCGCCGGGCGCAGGAGGTTATGGAATTTCAGCAGGAGATCTCCTATGAACTGAACCAGGAAAAGATTGGAAAAACCTTTAAGACCCTGATCGATAAAAAAGAGGCAGGGCGTTATATCGGCCGTACCGAATTTGACAGTGTTGAAGTGGACAATGAAGTGATCATTACCGGAACTGCTCCGTTGAAAATCGGAGAATTTTATAATGTGAAAATTGAAAAGGCATACGATTATGACCTGGAAGGCGTTGTGGTAAAATGAGAAATATAAAATAGTAAAGAAGCAATGGAGGCATTTAGATGCCTCCATTTTAATTGGTCTTCTTTCCTAAAATAAAGGCCCGGCATTTGCTGATCCATGATGGGTTACTGGGTTTATGGCTGCTGTTTTTCTCCGGAATATCCCGGTAAAGCACTGTGAAAATCCTGCCCATCTGCGGGAGAAAATAATAATGACAGCCATCCTTTCTTTGTCTCCGGCAAATTTGCTTTTTCGATTAAGTATGGTTATTTTTAGATAATAAATTGCCGGTGAAAAAAATACGGTTGCAGGCAGTTTGCCAAATCGAAGATCAAGTGGGCATCTGGTTCTTTAAAGTGTTGTTCTGAAAAGCGTATAAGTTATTGCTCCCTGAGGGGTAATAAAAAAATGCAGCGGTGTAACGACGGTCTTCCCGGGAAAATTAATAATAAGGAAATATTACTGTTTTGAAGTTTTTGGATATTTGCGTTTCGTAAATGGATCCGGATAAACCGCAGTACCCGATACTTTAACAGGGGTCTAAACGTTATCATTCACTTTAAACCGAACTTATGATTCGATCAGCTATCAAAATCAGGCAATTCCTGCATTTTTTATTATTGGTAGTATGTGCTCACATTCACGTTGCCGGAGCTGCACAGAATAACAAAGAAATAAAAGGCCGGGTAATGGATGAAAACGGCAACCCGGTAGCCAATGCTACTGTTTTGGCAAAGAATAAAAGCACTTCCCAGACGGTTACCACACAAACCGATACCGCTGGTGTTTTTACATACGACAACCTGGCCGTGGGGAATACATATTCATTTGTTGTTTCTCATGTGGGCTTTCAGACCCAGACAATTTCCAGGTATGACATCAATGCCGGCTCCAATGAGCCTTTGGTGATTCAATTACGATCAACCACGAATGATCTGAAGGAGGTGATCGTAACCGGACGTGCCGGTGCCCAGAACCGTACCAAACTGGAGACGAGCTATTCTGTTACCTCCATAGGGTACAACGCGCTGAGCCTGCAGGCCCCTACAAGCGTCACCGAGGCGTTGAAATCAGTGCCGGGTTTTTGGGTGGAATCATCGGGTGGTGAGGGAAGTGGTAATGTACGTGCAAGAGGTGTTCCGGTAGATGGTTATGGATCCATACAATTGCTCGAAGACGGAGTACCTGTGCAACACGATCCGTCCCTTGGTTATTTAAATGCCGACCAGGTCTTCCGGCTGGATGAGACCATTCAGTCTATCGAAGTCGTTCGGGGCGGACCTTCTTCTGTGTTCTATTCCAATGCACCGGCGGGTGCGGTCAACTATATTCCACGCGCCGTTGGCGATAAAACTGAGGGTAGTTTTAAACTGGCGCTGGGAAGCCAGAATTTTTACCGGGGTGATTTTTGGGTAGGAGCCCCCATTGGTGATGGGTGGAAGCTTTCAGCCGGTGGCTTTTACCGGGCGGGCGCGGGTGTGCGCGATCCGGGCTTCAGTGGCAACCATGGCGGACAATTCAGGGTTTCCATCGGTAAAAAATGGGAAAAATCATCTTTCGATGTTGATTTTAAACGGCTGGATGATAATGTGATTTTTTATCTCGGAATTCCGATGACGCGTCAGAACGGCAAAATAGTGGCCGTTCCGGGAATTAACGGCAACTATGGTACCATTGCCGGCCCGGAAACACAACGGGTCAATATGATCCAGGGCGACGGGAGCCTGTACCGCTTTGATAATACCGTGGGAACTTCCGTGCAAAGAAGCCAGGTTACGGCGAAGTTTAAAACCGAAATTTTTGACAAGTGGATCTTAAAAAATACCCTTCGCTACGACAATACACATACCCAGCGCAACGGGGTGTACCCAAATACATTACTCACGGCGGATTCGATGCTGTCGGGCCAGTCGGCACTGCTCGCTACTGTTCCGGGTGCGCAGCGCCTGGGACTACAGTACGTAAGTACCGGTGCATCCTTTAATAATGCAAATGAGAACGGCAATGGCCTCGTAATTCTTGGCGGCATCCGGGGGCTTACGCTGCCGCTGACCGAAGTCGCAAACGATCTGCATCTTTCGCGCGTATTTATTACAGGATCGTCAAAACACGATTTCAATTTTGGGTACTACTATTCTCACTTCGACGAAGATTTTACCCGGTATTCTTCCGTGGCATTGCTGGATGTTCAGAATAACGCAAGGCTGCTGAACCTGGTAGCCATGGACGCCAATGGAAAAGTGCTGCGGACATTTACAGATAATGGCATTTACCGGTATGGGTATGAATGGGCCGACGCACACGGAGAGCAGACCACCAATGCCGTTTATGTCAGTGATGAATGGCAGATCACTCCCGCTTTTCGTATTGATGCCGGATTGCGCTGGGAAAACGCACAAACCAAAGGAGTAGTGGAGCAAAGCAAGAGCGTCAATCTGGGAACCTTCGCAACGTCGAATGTGTTAACCGGCAACGGGATCTTCCAAAGTTATGATCATGGCTTTAATTTTACTACCTGGACTGCAGGGGCCAATTATCAGTTTTCAAATAATATGGGCGCCTTTGCCCGGTACACCTCAGCAGCGCGCATCCCCGGCCTGGGCGCTTATGTAACCAATGCCACTGCAAAGCCCGTTACCCAAACCATGCAGCTGGGAGAAGTGGGGTATAAGTACAGCAGCCCGGTGCTTTCGTTGTATGCTACGGGATTTTGGACCAAGTACAATAATGTGGGTTTTACCAATTATGTGTTTAATCCGGATGGAAACCAGACCCAGGAAAACCTGTATGCGAATACCCAGACCTTTGGCCTGGAGCTGGAAGGCGGCTATTTTCCGGTAAAGTGGTTCGATATTTCTGCAACGGCCACTTTACAGCGCGGCCGGTACAAGGGATATGTGTACACGGATAATTCCGGAAAGCTGATCAATTATAATGACAATCAGCTTATCCGGGTACCTGCAGCAGCACTGCGGGTCATCCCCGGGTTTAATTTTTTTGGAGACAAAGTGCGTTTGCAAACCGTTATCGAATATGTAGGACAACGCTATGTGGATGTAGCCAATTCGGTATCCCTGCCAAGCTATACAAAGATCGATATCAATGCTGAGGTGAAACTGAACAACAGGATCTCGCTTTTCGGACTTATCGATAACCTGGGCAATTCCCTGGGACTTACGGAGGGAAATCCCCGCCAGGGAGAGTTTCAAAGCAATGATGCCGGTGCTACTTCCTTTATCGCACGCCCTTTGGTAGGGCGGAGTTTCAGAGCATCGCTGCGGTATAAGTTTTAGCGGTGAAGGCGGAAAGAAGGAATGTAACCTGTAGCATTGAAAATTTCATCTGCTACAGGTTGCATTTTTAATACTGCTCCTGCTCGTTCGGAAAATTACCCGACTGTACATCAGAAATATAATGCTGAACGGCAGTTGTAGCCTGTTCAAAAACATTCAGGTATTGCCGCAGGAATTTTGGCTTGAATTCGGTGTTGATGCCCAGCATATCGTGCATTACCAATACCTGGCCATCGCAGTATTTTCCGGCTCCAATGCCTATGGTAGGGATATAAAGACTTTCTGTGACCTCTTTTGCCAGCAGCGCCGGGATCTTTTCCAGCACAATTGAGAAGCAGCCTGCTTCCTGCAACAGCTGTACATCCTCCCTTAATTTATTGGCTTCTTCATCTTCCTTGGCCCGCACGGCATAGGTGCCGAATTTATAAATGGACTGGGGGGTAAGACCCAGGTGCCCCATCACAGGAATGCCGGCCGAAACGATTTTCTTAACCGAATCGACTACTTCCGCTCCGCCTTCCAGCTTTACTGCATGGGCACCTGTTTCCTTCATGATCCGAATGGCTGAAGCCAGGGCTATTTCAGAATTGGATTGATAAGCACCAAAGGGAAGGTCTACCACTACCAGGCAGCGCTTTGCTCCTCTGATAACGGATTGTGCATGATAGACCATCTGGTCCAGTGTGATGGGCAAGGTTGTTTCGTGACCGGCCATGACGTTCGATGCGGAATCTCCAACCAGGATCACATCAATGCCGGCACCGTCGATGATACGGGCAAACGAAAAATCATAGGCAGTGAGCATACTGATTTTTTCTCCCGCTGCCTTCATTTTTGCAAGGGTATTGGTAGTAACTCTTTTTACTTCTTTATTGATGGACATAACTTATTGGTTGATGGTGATGAACCTTGTAGTAAAGATAAAACTTTTATTGTGCTGACCGCTGCCGGCTGACGGCTTATAGTTCCTGACTGATGTCCGCATATAAACTCTGGATCAGCCCGTCGGCCAGTCCTATTTTTGGCACGAGGATCTCTTCTGCGCCCGCCCATTTCAGCACATTGATATAGATCAGTAAGGCCGGTACAATTACATCCGCCCGGTCTTCCCGTAGTTTGTAATAACTCATCCGTTCGCTGAGTGTCATGCTGTTGAACTCCTTATAATAATCGCGGAGCAGGTCAAGTGAAAGCGGACGTCCCTCTTTGCGTTTTGAAAGGGAAAAGACCTTGTTGATATTGCCCCCCGAGCCGATACCGGAAATGTTTTTTATGTTCTTGGTATTGCTCCGGATATAGGTCTTCATTTCTTCCCATTGGGGCTCGTCCACCTGTTGCTTGAGCAGCCGTATGGTGCCGATGTTAAACGAACGCTTAAAGGTCATTGCGCCATCTATAAAACAGGTCAGTTCCGTGCTGCCGCCACCTACATCAATGTACAGGTAAGCGCCTCCGGCCGTAAGGTTTTCCGCGACATGACTTTCATAGATCAGGGCCGCTTCGCGGTCGCCCGAAATGATCTCTATTTCCAGTCCTGTTTCTGCCTTTATCTGTTGTATGATCTGCTGTCCGTTCCGGGCGTCCCGCATAGCGGAAGTGGCACAGGCTTTCACATGCGCTACCTCATAAACGTCGAGCAGGTACCGGTAAGCTTTCATCGTGCTGATGACGTGTATTTCTTTTTGAGGGGAGATCGCGCCGCTTTCAAAAACATCAAATCCCAGTCGCAGCGGTACACGGATGAGGTTGGACTTTATGAACTCAGGCCTGTTCTTTTTTATCACCCGGACATCCGTAATCAGTAAGCGGGCCGCGTTACTGCCTATATCTATAGCCGCTAATTTCAACTATGAATATTTTTTATTGATCAGGTAATGATAGATCTCTTCCTGGGATCGTATCTTTTTAGACGCCGAATGTACATATTTATTTTTAAGTTCATTGTCGAGTACCCGCGCTTTTACATTATCACTGAGCTGGATGTTTAAGATATCGATGAGTTCATTTTTCAGCTGGGGATCAGTAACAGGGCAGGTGGCTTCGATCCGGTGCTCGATGTTCCGCAGCATCCAGTCGGCGGAAGACAGGAATACGCGGGGCTTGCCGCCGTTGTGGAAAACAAAGACGCGCGCATGCTCCAGGTATTCGTCCACAATACTGATGGCTGTTACCTTATGTTTGAATTTCTTATTTTGTGAGAGCATGCAGAAGATACCCCGTACGATCAGCTTTACCACCACGCCTGCCCGTGCGGCTTCATAGAGCTTCTGGATCATATCGATATCTGAAAGCGAATTCATTTTGATGATGATCTCCGCTTTTTTGCCTTTGCGGGCCATCAGGATCTCATGGCCGATCAGCTTTACGAGGAAGCTGCGGATAAGGTGCGGGCTGGGAATAATGGTAGTGCATTGCTGTAATGAAAGCTCATTGGTCTTTGGCTTTTCCAGGTATGCAAAGATCCGGTTCACATCGGCCATTA
Organism: Niabella beijingensis; assembly: GCF_020034665.1. Lineage (NCBI taxonomy): Bacteria > Pseudomonadati > Bacteroidota > Chitinophagia > Chitinophagales > Chitinophagaceae > Niabella > Niabella beijingensis. The sequence continues at coordinate 936,584 of NZ_JAIQDI010000002.1, forward strand.
TTTTTTTATTGGAGGTCAGCAGGCAATGATCGGCATAGATGCGGGCTGTTTTTTCATTCAGGTTGCCGGTACTTACAAATCCGTAATATTCCGTTCTGGGGCCCTTCTTTTTTTTGATGATGCACAATTTTGCATGCACCTTCATATTCTGAAATCCTGTGAGCACAGTAGCACCTACATCTTCCAGGCGCTGCTTCCATTCAAGGTTTGCTTCTTCATCAAACCGGGCCTTCAGCTCCAGCATGACGGTTACTTCCTTGCCGTTGCGTACGGCGTTGATCAGCGCATTGATGATCTTTGACTGGGCGGCCAGACGGTAACAGGTGATCTTTATGGAAACCACATCCGGATCGAAAGCCGCTTCCCGGATGAGGTCGATGATGGGCGTAAAATTATGATAGGGATAACTCAGCAATACATCCCGGTGCATGATCACGTCCGAAATGCGCTGGTCCAGCAGCAGCGGATGGTCGAATGGTTCTTTCCGCCGGCTTACATGTTTGAATACTTTTGACGGGAAATCGATAAAATGCCGGAAGTTATGAATGGCGCCCGCAGGACTGATGGCATCCAGCTTTCCAAAACCCATACGCGTAATAAGATACTGCAGCAGATCGGCATCCATGCGCTCATCGTAGGTAAAGCGGACCGGAATGCCTTTCTTCCGGTTCTTAAGTCCGGTTTCCAGTTTCTGGATGATGGATGTATTGTCTGCGGTATCAATATCCAGCTCCGCATCCCTAGTGAATTTAAAAATATGAGCACTGAACTCATCATACCCGAGAAACCGGAAAATATGCGGGAGGTTAAAAATAATGGCATCCTCCAGCAGCATGATATCGTGCTGACTGGCGCGGGAGGGAAGCTCAATAAAACGGCCCACCGCAGTAACCGGAACTTCAATGATGGCATATTTGCGGTCCTGCCGGTTAAAACTCTTGCGCATCACCACACCCAGGAAAATGGATTTATCCCGCAGCGCCGGAAATTTTTTGATATTCTCGATCATCAGGGGAATGATATTCGGACTGATCTCCGTTTCATAAAAATCCCGGATGAATTTTTTCTGGGTAACAGTAAGCTGGGTCTCCGTCCTCAGGTAGATCTTATTCCGGTTAAGACTGCGCTGAACGTTTTTCCATACCCTTTCAAATTCTTCCTGCTGGTCGGTCATCAGGCGGTGGATCTGGTCGAGGATCTTTTGAGGGTTCTTTTCCGGGTGCATGTTCAGCTTTGATTCAATCCGCAGCATGCGTTTCAGCGAAGCGATCCGGACACGGAAGAACTCATCACGGTTATTGGAAAAGATCCCCAGAAACTTAATGCGTTCATTCAGCGGTACGGTGGGATCCGCAGCTTCCTGGAGCACACGGCCGTTAAACGCCAGCCAGCTGATGTCTCTGGGTATAACCTTCTGCATAACTTTTGAGTGAATATCCACAATAATAATACTTTATCGGCAGAATTACGGGGAATAATCGGAGTTTCAATAACCGCCGGCTTTAAATTATTATTAAGAAATTCGATGTTTTGTTTTGTTGCGGGACCCGGTTTATAACAGAATGTCACCATTGTGTCCGCAATTTGTGGTTACATTTGCCGTTCACAAAAGCTGTTCAAATGACCAACGAGCGAAAGGAAAAACTGGAACAGGTGATCCGTAAACGCCAGGAAGGACTGGCCGTTGTGCTGGAAAATGTTTTTGACCCGCACAATATATCGGCTGTAATGCGCAGTTGCGATGCGGTGGGTATACAGGATGTGTATATTTTGAATACAAAGATCCCGCGGCACAAAAAATGGGGTGCAAAAAGCAGCTCCAGTGCTGCCAAATGGCTGTCGATCCATCAGTATGATAATGCCGTAGCCTGTTTTTCGGATTTGAAAAGCAGGTACGATTGCGTATTTACCACACACCTCAGCTCTGATGCGGCAAATCTGTATCAGCTGGATCTTACCCGGCGGGTAGCATTGGTTTTTGGGAATGAGCGCGAGGGTGTAAGCGATGAGATCCGCGCGCTTGCAGACGGAAATTTTGTAATTCCCCAGGTGGGAATCATTCAGTCGCTAAACATCAGCGTGGCCTGCGCGGTCAGTATTTATGAAGCTTTCCGGCAACGGGCGGATGCAGGTTTGTACAATGGCCCGGCGGATACCGACTATCACAGACAGCTCCGCACGGATTGGGAACTGCCGCAGGGATAATGTAAAAAGAACCGGATCATTATTTTCTTAGTAACTTTAGAGGGATCATTTATTTAATCATCAGAATCTATAACAGAATTTAATATGCCTTCATTTGATTTTGCCAGTAAAGTAGATGCGCAGGCACTGGATAATGCAGTGAATGTGGTTAAAAAAGAAATCACCAACCGTTTTGACTTTAAAGGGTCACACGTTGTAATCGAACTCGATAAGAAGAACTTCAAAATCCAGGTGGAAACCGATGATGATATGAAGATGAAACAATTGCTGGATGTGCTGGTGAGCCGGGCACACAAGCAGGGGATCGCGCCGGAAGCGTTCGACCTGGGCAAGGAGGGTAGCCAGGTAGGAAAGGCCTGGAAAAAAGACATCGAAGTACGTAACGGGATCCGCCAGGAAGATGCCAAAAAAATAGTAAAACTGATCAAGGATGCGGGGTTAAAGGTACAGGTGTCGATCCATGAGGATGTGGTGCGGGTTACGGGCAAAAAGATCGACGACCTGCAGGCCGTTATCCAGGCCTCAAAAGGCTGGGAGCTGGGTGTGCCCCTGCAGGTGGAAAATATGCGGAACTAAACCTGCCGGCAGATCTTCCGGGCAGCCGCACCTGGATTGCAGTAAGCGGTATCGCCTCGATTTTGTTGTATAAATTGAGCAGCGCGTGTCATCAGCAGGGCCCATTATGTGCTGAGCCAACGGTGCTGTGCATCCACTCTGGCTTTTTTATACCGGATAAAACCCTGAGAATGATCGAGGCGCTGTTTTTAATGATCTTAATGGGTCAGGAATACCTGGTTATGCATAATTGTTATTTTTTGGCCCCTGATTCGCATCAATCAGATGTCTTTATCCTGGTTTTTGCCGTTGATTGATTATTTTTTGTACCTTCGCACCTCAAAATTATTAATAACTGTACGGCAAAATCCGTACAACCTTAAAAATCATATAGTTATGAAACAAGGTCTCCATCCTGAAAATTACCGTCTGGTGGTTTTTAAAGACATGAGTAACGGCGATACCTTTTTAAGCCGCTCTACAGCAAATTCAAAGGAAACGGTCCAGTGGGAAGACGGCAACGAATATCCTGTAATAAAACTGGAAATTTCAAGCACTTCTCACCCCTTCTTTACCGGTAAAAACATGCTGGTGGATACTGCGGGCCGTATTGATAAATTCAAAAGAAAATACGCGAAGAAATAATCTGGTGCTTTTCTACGATTTTTATAAACCCCGGTCATCCGGGGTTTTGTTTTACCCTTGTTTCTGTTTATCTTAGACACCTCAATTTATGCGTGCAGTCATTTTCACCCATAAGCAGTACAGGGCGGAGCTTCTTTTCCCTTTTAGTCTTACTACTGCGGTAGAGGAAATGCCCGCCGGCATGCTCACCAACCGGCGGCGCTGGGAGCTGATTGCGGCAACCGCTTTAAAAAGTGACCCCAATGCCTGCTGGCACATTCCCGCCCATCTCGTACCATCAGAAGCCGTGGTGTCCCTTCTCAATACCCTTTCCCCGGGAGCGTCGTTGCAGTTTGAGAACGGGGCCGTAGCGGGTTATGGCTCCATGGATACGGTATTCGACGGCGGTGCGGCGGTACCGGCAGGGACGGCCTCCTTCCTGGAATACAGCTGGGATATCTTTGAAAGAAATGTGGCCCTCCTCCAGTTTGATTTTTCCCTGCTTACAGCGGGGCGCCGCTCGGCGCCACTGCGTGAGGGCAACCGTTGTACCAATGAAGCAGCGGTGTTTATTGAGGAAGGGGCGGATGTGCGTTTTTCCATCATCAATGCCGAAGAAGGCCCGGTGTATATTTCAAAGAACGCACTCGTTATGGAAGGTACCTGCATCCGGGGACCGGTTTTTATCGGTGAAAATGCCGTGGTAAAAATGGGCTCGAAGATCTACGGGGGAACCACCATCGGCCATGATTGTACGGTGGGCGGAGAGATCAAGAACAGCGTGTTCTTCCCCTTCTCGAACAAAGGGCACGACGGATATGTGGGGGACTCGGTGATCGGTCACTGGTGCAACCTTGGCGGGGGAACCACTACCAGCAATATGAAGAATACCGCAGGTCGCATCCGCATCGAACTTCCCACCGGGGCGGTGAAAGCAGGAACCAAGTGCGGCGTGCTGATGGGCGATTATTCCCGCGCAGCGATCAACAGCTCTTTTAATACCGGAACGGTTACGGGGATCTGCTCCAATATTTTTGGAAACGGATTGACCCCGAAATGGATCCCTTCCTTTTCCTGGGGCTATGATACAGCGATTGCCTACGACCTGGAAAACGCGCTTGCCCACCTGGAGCGGTGGATGCAGACAAAGAAGCAGGTACTTACGGATACCGAACGAAATTTAATTACCCATATTTATAATCAACAAAAACAAAGAAATCATGAGACAGCAAATAGCAGCGGCTAACTGGAAGATGAATTTAACGTATGTAGAAGGGCAGCAATTGCTAAAAGATATTCTGGACGAGAACATCGAAACAACCGAAAACCAGGTAGTGATCTTTGGTATTCCGTTTCCTTACCTGATGACGGCAAATGAAAAAGTAAATACGTTAAAGAACTTTTATGTGGCCGCACAGAACTGCTCCAATAAAAAATCGGGAGCTTATACCGGGGAGGTTTCTGTAGACATGCTGCAGTCGCTGAACATCAAGTATTGCATCATTGGTCACAGCGAGCGCCGGGAATATTTTAACGAGACCAACCTGGAAATTTCCGAAAAGCTGGATCTCTTGCTGGGTGCAGGCTTGAAGCCCATTTTCTGCTGTGGTGAACCACTGAGTGTACGCGAAGCCGGTACGCAAAATGAATATGTGGAAAAACAGCTCCGGGAATCATTGTTCCATTTATCAGCCGAAGACCTGAAGAATGTGGTGATCGCTTATGAACCCATCTGGGCGATCGGTACCGGGAAGACCGCAACTACAGAGCAGGCACAGGAAATACATGCTTACCTGCGTTCTGTAATCGCAAAACAATATGGCCAGGAAGCAGCAGAGGATATTTCCATTCTTTACGGAGGCAGTGTAAAAGCCGGTAATGCAAAAGAGCTGTTCAGCTGTCCGGATGTGGATGGTGGCCTGGTAGGCGGCGCATCACTGGTTGCCGTGGATTTTGTGGAGATCATCAAATCCTTAAAATAAGCAGGGAACAAATGCTGAAGGTGCTTTGGCTTTGCAGCTGGTACCCCAATAAAGTAGCTCCTTTTGAAGGGGATTTTGTACAGCGCCATGCGCAGGCAGCTTCTTTATACAATCAGATTCATGTTATTAAAGTGACGCCCGATCCGGAAGGGAAGGGCGTCACTTCTGTATTACGGGAAAATCCCGGATACCCGCACCTTATCGAGGAACACATCTATTATCCTAAAAGGCCGGGTATTGCCGGGAAACTGCGGTCCTATTTTTACTGGTACCATCTTTATAAAAAAGCGGTCACGCGCTACATCAGCACCAACGGAAAACCGGACCTGGTTCATGTGCATATTCCGTTTAAATCAGGATTAATTGCGCAGTGGATCAAAAAAAAGTATGGGATCCCGTATGTAGTAACAGAGCATTGGGGCGGATATAACACACAGGTAGAAAACAATTACCGGCAGCGGCCGTTTTGGTTCCGGCAGGTGATCAGGGATACACTGAAGAACGCTGCTGCAGTACATTCCGTAAGCCGGTACCTTGGTGTCCGGCTTCGGGAATGGGTATGGCCCGTAGAATATACAGTTATTCCCAACGTAGTAAATACCCGGTTATTTTTTGCAGGACCTCCAAAAACAGGAAACAGCTTTGACCTGCTGCATATTTCAACAGGGGCTTCTGTTAAGAATGTACAGGGGATCATTAACGCCTTCCTGAAGCTGGATCCGCTGGTGTATTCTCTTAAATTACTCGGCCTGACCGAGGCGCTTAAAGCACAGCTGCGGCGCGAATATCCGCAGGTGCTGTCGGAAGGGACCGTTTCCTATGAACAGGTAGGGGAAGAACTGCGGAAAAGCAATGCATTGCTCATTTTCAGTCATGCTGAGAATTCACCCTGTGTGATCGGCGAAGCCCTTTGCTGCGGAGTGCCGGTAATTGCAACGGATGTGGGGGGGATTGCCGAGCTTGTCGATGCCTCAGACGGGATCCTGGTAACCGCCGGCGATGAGGAAGGGCTGGTGGCTGCAATTGAGCGTATGTACGCGGATTATATGTATTTCCCCGATCAGCTGGCTGAAAAGGCCGCGGAACGTTATTCCTACCAGGCAATTGGTAAACAATTTGACGAATGGTACCGGATATCACTTAGCCCGCAATAACAGGAATCGGGAAGAAGGGTATACTGTATGAATTAATTTATCGATACGTAATTCTGCACGTCCGGCGCTGAGATGGTTTTGCCGCTCAGAATTACCAGGCGCTCTACTACGTTCCGGAGCTCACGGATGTTGCCCGTCCAGTTGTATTGCTGCAGCAGCTCGATAGCACCGCCGTCGATGCCTTTTTTGGCAATACCGTAGTCTTTACAGATATCATCCAGGAACTGGTCAACAAGGAGCGGGATATCATCCCTGCGGTCGTTCAGTGAAGGCACGTTGATAAGGATCACGCTAAGCCGGTGGTACAGATCCAGCCGGAAATTTTTATCTTCCACTTCCTGCAGCAGGTCTTTATTGGTTGCAGCAATCACCCGTACATCTACATTGATATCCTTGTCTGCGCCTACCCGGGTGATCTTTCCTTCCTGTAGGGCCCTTAGAACTTTTGCCTGGGCATTCAGGCTCATATCCCCGATCTCGTCCAGGAACAGCGTACCGCCATTGGCCTGTTCAAATTTCCCGATACGTTGTTTTATAGCTGAAGTAAAAGATCCCTTTTCGTGTCCGAATAATTCAGATTCAATCAGTTCGGTTGGTATTGCAGCGCAGTTCACCTCTACCAGGGGACTGTTGGAGCGGTTGCTTAATTCATGGATCCATCGTGCCACCAGTTCTTTACCCACACCGTTGGCACCGGTTACCAGCACTCTTGCCTCGGTGGGTGCCACTTTGTTGATGGTCTCTTTTATCTTCTGGATAGGAGCAGAAGTACCCACAATTTCCTGGACCTTGGATACTTTTTTCCGCAGCACTTTGGTTTCGGTAACCAGGGTCGTGCGTTCCAGTGCATTACGGATGGTGATCAGCAGGCGGTTCAGGTCCGGGGGTTTTGAAATGAAATCATAAGCGCCCTTTTTAACCGCTTCCACCGCTGTTTCGATGTTGCCATGTCCGGAGATCATAATAACGGGGATGTCGGGGGCAGCAGCACTTGCTTTTTCCAGGAACTCGATGCCGTCCATCTTCGGCATTTTGATATCGCAGAGAACTGCATTGAAGGCCTTTTCTGAAAACAGTTTGAGTCCTTCCTCTCCGTCAACGGCCTCAGTTACCCTATATCCCTCAAACGAAAGGATCTCTGAAAGCGTTTTTCTGATGGACGCTTCATCATCAATAATCAGGATCTCCTGTTGATTATCGTTGGTTTTACTTTTCGGCACGGAGTTATTTTAGTTTATGTTGAGAAATAAAATGAGCGGCTCTTCAAAAATACTATTCGGAAGACCCGGATCCTATTTCTTCAGGTACATTACTTCTTTCACCAGTTTTACGGTCCTGGGCACATCGGGTAAAGCGGCAGCAACCAGGTTCGGCGCATAGTGCAGCGGTGCATCGGCTGCGGTGATCCTGCGGATCGGAGCATCCAGGAAGTCGAACGCATCCTTTTGTACCCGGTAAGAGATCTCGGAAGATACGGAAGCGAACGGCCATTGTTCTTCCACGATCACCAGCCGGTTTGTTTTACGCACACTGGCGAGGATGGTATCCATATCCAGCGGGCGGATGGTCCTCAGGTCGATCACCTCGGCACTGATCCCTTCTTTTTCCAGCTCTGCAGCAGCACCGAGTGCCACTTTCATCATTTTATTAAACGAAATAATGGTTACATCCGTTCCTGCTTTTTTTATATCCGCCTTGCCCAGCTCAATGTAGTATTCTTCTTCCGGAACCTCCATTTTATCACCATACATGGTTTCACTTTCCATAAACATCACCGGGTCTTCTTCGTAGCGGATGGCTTGCTTTAAAAGCCCTTTAGCGTCGTATGGGTTACTTGGAGAAACTACTTTAATACCGGGGATATTTGCATACAGCGATTCAAAAGCGGTAGAGTGTTGTGCACCCAATTGTCCGGCAGAGCCGTTCCCACCTCTGAAAACAATAGGACATGATAACTGTCCGCCACTCATTGCCAGCATTTTAGAGGCAGTATTTAAAATTTGATCTAAGGCAAGAACCGCAAAGTTCCAGGTCATGAATTCCACGATCGGACGGAGGCCGCTTTGAGCAGCACCTACGCCAACGGCTGCAAAACCCAATTCGGAAATAGGGGTGTCGATCACCCTTTTTTCACCAAATTCGGCCAGCATTCCCTGGCTCACTTTGTAAGCACCATTGTACTCGGCCACTTCCTCACCCATGAGAAACACACGGTCGTCTCTTCTCATTTCTTCGTTCATTGCCTCTCTGAGGGCTTCCCTGAAAGCTATACTCCTTGCCATATTTAGTAAATTGTCATTTTAAGAGTGGCAAATTTAAGTGAGAAGTGCCAGAATACCAAAGAAGGATTGTTTCGCCTGATGGTTTAAAGTTCTTTCAGACGGCCGATTGCCGGCCCGGAAGAATTTGTTAATTTTCAATCATAAAAAGGTTTCCCGATGGCACATGTGCATGAAGTGGAGCGGTCTGCCGGAAGCAGGCATAAGAAAAAGCTGATACTGGTTTTGATCATCACCGGCGTTTATCTTGCAGCCGAGGTGATCGGTGGTATTCTCACCAAAAGCCTGGCCCTTTGGGCAGATGCCGGTCATATGCTCACAGATGCCGGCGGCCTTGTGCTGGCGCTGCTGGCCATCCGTTACGGAGAACGTTCACCAACACCCGGACGCACTTATGGCTATTACCGGGCCGAGATCCTGGCAGCGCTGACCAATGCCGTGGTACTGATCGGGATATCCCTGTATATCCTTTACGAAGCCTACCAGCGGTTTCAGGATCCGCCCAAAGTGGAAGGCGGAATGATGATGCTGATCGCCGTGGTGGGATTAATAGTAAACCTTGCGGGACTCTATATCCTCCGGAAAGATTCGAAGGAGAGCCTGAATATGAAAGGTGCGTATTTTGAGGTGTTGTCAGACATGCTCACTTCTGTTGCAGTGATTGCCGGCGGTGCCATCATGTTGTTTACCGGGTGGTATTATATTGATCCGATCCTCTCTGCAGGTATCGGGTTGTTTATCCTGCCGCGTACCTGGGGGTTATTAAAAGAATCGGTAGGGGTTTTGCTGGAAGGCACTCCGAAAGATATAAAGATCGAACAATTGCGGAGCGATCTGTTGCAGTTGGCGGGCGTGATTGCCGTGCATGATCTGCATGTGTGGACCATCACTTCCGGGATGCCCGTGCTGACCGTTCACCTGGTATATCAAAAAGATGCAGACGCCATGGAAGTATTACAGGAGGCGCAACGCTTACTGGGCGGGCAGTACGGGATACGGCATACCACGATACAAACAGAGCGGGAGGGCATTGCACTGAAGGAGGAAGGCATCCATCAATAAGACAACGCTGCAGCGGGGGCTTTCTTCGCCGATATAAATTTGGGATTTGAAACCCGATACTGGAAATTTGCAGGATGCAGCATTTTTCGATCATTATTATAGGCGGTGGCCCCATTGGACTGGCCTGCGCTCTTGAAGCCCAAAAGGCGGGAATGGATTATGTGATTTTGGAAAAGGGCAGTCTGGTGAATTCCCTTTACAACTACCCGGTGAATATGACTTTTTTTTCCACATCCGAGCGGCTGGAAATAGGAGGGGTGCCTTTTGTTTCCAATAATCCCAAACCGACCCGGAACGAAGCCCTGGAATATTACCGGAGGGTAACCAGCTCGTTCCATCTTAACATACGGCTGTTTGAGACCGTGCAGCAGGTGACCCGGACCGTGGATCTTTTTGAAGTGGTAACAACGCGGGAGACCTATACCGCTGATCATATTATTATTGCTACCGGTTTTTACGACATTCCTTACCTGCTTAATGTGCCGGGGGAAGAATTGCCGAAAGTGACCCATTATTATAAGGATCCGCATTTTTATGCCTTCCAGGATGTGATCGTCGTCGGAGCCATGAACTCCGGTGTGGACGCGGCCCTTGAAACCTGGCGGAAAGGAGCGCGGGTGACGATGGTAGTGCGCGGCCCGGAAATTGGTACCCGCGTAAAATACTGGGTACGGCCGGATATTGAAAACCGGATCAAAGAAGGGGCTATAAAAGCATACTTCAATTCCACCATAAGAGAAATCAGAACCGATGCGGTGGATATTGATACCCCGGAGGGAACAGTAACAATAAAAAATGATTTTGTGATTGCCGCCACCGGCTACCAGCCCAATCTTCAGTTTTTAAAACAGACCGGTATTAAGCTGAGTGATGATGAAGTGCAATGCCCGGTACTGGATCCGGATACCCACGAATCCAGTGTGAAAGGGATTTACCTGGCGGGGGTGATCTGCGGCGGCATGAATACCCACCGGCTTTTTATCGAGAACTCAAGGGAGCATGCTGTAAAGATCATTAAAGCGATCCGGCGGGCGCAGCACTAACTCAGGAAAGCCGGCGTTCATATTTCTGTTCTTTCAGTGTTTTCCCCATGCTGACCGTCTCCTTTTCGGCGGTTAATATAAATCCGTATTTTCTGTACAGCGCTGCTGCGGTATGCTGTTCAGCAGTGGTCCATAAAAAAACAGCGCGGGCATTTTGTGCGCTTAAAAAATCAAAACCCTGCCGGAGGAGGACATGACCCAGTCCTTTGCCGCGGAATGCCGGCGACAAAACAAAAAAACGCAATTGATAAACATGCGGCTCCCGGTGCATCAGGATAAGCGAACCAACAATAGTACCGTTGTGCTCACAGAGCCAGCATCCGTCCGAGGCCGGATCAAAACGCCGGCTGAATTCTTCCAGCCCTTCTTCCACATAATGAAAAAAAGCAGGACCATAGCCATATTCGCTGGCATAAACCTCCTGATGCAGTTTCAGAATGGCTTCAGGATCGGTATCCGCAAACCTGGTCCGGATACTGATACCTGTGGGAAGGGTTGGAGCTGTCATAACCGGTCAGCAGTTTTCGATCACCATAGCACTGGCCCCACCGCCGCCATTGCAGATACCTGCGGCGCCGTAGCGGGCGTTCTGTTGTTTCAGTACATGAATAAGGGTAACAATAATGCGCGCACCGCTCGCTCCCAGCGGATGGCCTATGGAAACGGCGCCGCCGTTTACATTTACCGTAGCAGGGTCAAGTTTCATACGCTTTGTATTTTCAATACCAACAACGCTGAATGCTTCATTTAATTCCCAGAAGTTAATATCCGTCATCTTTAACCCGGCTTTTTCCACCGCCCTGGGAACGGCAAGTGAAGGGGTAGTGGTAAACCATTCCGGAGCCTGTTCGGCATCGGCATAGGCCAGCACTTTTGCAACCGGGCGAAGGCCCAGGGCATCGGCTTTTTCCCTGCTCATTAAAACCAGTGCAGCAGCGCCGTCATTCATGGTACTGGCATTGGCCGCTGTAACGGTGCCCTCTTTTTTGAAAGCGGGTTTCAGTGAAGCGATCTTATCAAACTTAACATTGAACGGTTCTTCGTCTTTTGAAACGATAACCGGATCGCCTTTTTTTGAAGGGATCTCTACGGGTACCACCTCATCATTGAATTTCCCTGATTCCCAGGCGGCCTGGCTGCGATGATAGCTTTCAATGGCAAAAGCGTCCTGTTCTTCCCGGGAGATATGACATTCAGCAGCACAGAGCTCGGCAGCCATGCCCATCGCCTGTCCATCATATACATCCGTAAGTCCATCCTTTGCCAGTCCGTCAATGGCATTGATATCCCCGTACTTATTTCCCCAGCGCATTTTATCCAGGTAAAAAGGAACATTGCTCATGCTCTCCATGCCGCCTGCAACAACTATATCCGCATCACCCAGCGCTATGGATTGAACCGCGCCGGCAATGGCTTTCATACCGCTGGCACAAACCTTATTGATAGTGGTACAATTAACCTTATCCGGCAAACCGGCAAATTTTGCGGCCTGCCGGGCGGGCGCCTGTCCCAGGTTGGCCTGTAATACGGATCCCATAATGACATCATCCACCTGTCCGGCATCCACCCCCGCTTTTGCGAGTGCGTTTTTTATGGCAATAGCGCCGAGTTGTGTTGCTGTCAGCTCCTTCAGGGAGCCCCCAAAACTGCTCAGAGGGGTACGGACCGCGGCAATGATATATACTTCCTTGGGTAACATGTTTCTTTGTTTTCAACAAATGTAGGGGATTTTTCTGTCATGATAACGGGTGTTAGTATTGCGGGTTTGAGCTACCCTGGCGATGCCATATGGGACGCGGCTATACCGGTCTGTAATGTATTCTATAAAATATAAATCCGGCCCGCCGGAGCAGCAGGTTCTTAATTTCACCGTATTTTAGCTGTTGTCCGTTTAAAAAAATTAAAGCATGAAACTTATTTTATTGAACCTGCTGCTGGTTATCGTATGTTGTTCCTGTGCCACAGCGCGCGTACCCGCGAAACCGGAACCTGCAAACCGGGAAGCCACCATCCGTACGGGTGCTGATCAAACGGAAAAATACCTCCCTTACCTGGAAGGAAAACGTGTGGGGATACTGGCAAACCCGACCACCCGGATCGGCAATAAACATCTTGTGGACAGTTTGCTGGAGCGTGGCGTGAAGATCGTAAAAGCATTTGGACCCGAGCATGGCTTCCGCGGCGATGCGGATGCCGGCGCTGCTGTAGGCGATGCAGTGGATGCGAAAACCGGCATCCCTGTTATTTCCCTCTATGGCAAAAAAAGCAAGCCTTCAAAAGAAGACCTGGCAGATGTGGATATCATGATTTTTGATGTACAGGATGTGGGCACCCGTTTTTATACGTATATCAATGTAATGGGGCGCATTATGGAAGCCTGTGCCGAGAATAATAAAGAGTTGCTGATCCTCGACCGCCCCAATCCCAACGGCTACCTGGTGGATGGACCGGTGCTGGATATGCGGCTCAAATCCGGTATCGGCGCCTATCCCATCCCCATCGCCCATGGCCTTACCATCGGTGAACTGGCACAGATGATCAATGGCGAAGGCTGGCTGCCGGGCAAAATAAAAGCAAAGATCAGGATCATTCCGGTGGCCAATTACACGCACGATATGCCTTATGAGTTGCCGGTTGCTCCATCGCCCAACCTGAATACGCAGCAAAGCATCCTGCTGTATCCTTCGCTTTGTTTATTTGAAGGCACCATCATCAGCCAGGGACGTGGCACCCGTTATCCCTTTACCGTACTGGGTGCGCCTGCGCTGAAAGGGAAATACGATTTCTCTTTTACTCCTGTGAGTATTAAAGGGATGAGCGCTACGCCGCTGCATAAGGATCAGCCCTGTTACGGATTGGATCTGAGAACATATGATATGTCGGAACTGATCCGCAAACGGGAAATCAATATTCAGTGGATGATCGATCTATACAAGGCCTACCCGGCGCCGGCAAGGTTCTTTGACCGGGCACAAAGCAACCAGATGGGAGATATCAATAAGCTGGCCGGTGTATATGACTTTAAAGAACAGATCATTGCAGGTGCCTCGGAAGCAACGATCCGCAAGAGCTGGGAGCCCGGATTGTCGCAGTACAAAGCATTGCGTAAAAAATACCTGCTCTATCCCTGATCCGGTGGCGCAGCGGTAACTCGTGAGGGGAATCGCACGGGCCTGTTTGCTGATGCCTGGATTTTTTTGTGTCGCTCTGTGGTATCTGCGAAAAAACAGATACCCGGTGCTGCATTACCGGTGATCCGCTTAAAATGTTAGGCACCCCATGCACCGCAACACCGGACGCGAATGAAAAATTTTATGTACGTTTGCTTCCCTAATAAGAAAGTAAGTGCAGGCAAGATTTGAAATAAACGGAACCTATTTTGTAGATGAAGCAAACAGTGTGCTTGCGGTTCAGACCGGACCGGGCTATTTTGCTTACGCGATCTGTGATGCACTGGGTGCAAAGCTGAGCACATTGAAATGGTTCAATACAACGGGGTCCGGATTGCGGGAGCTGCTGGCCGGTATCCCGGAGATCGGACATCCGTTCCAGAAAAAGATCATTGCTTTTGATTTTCCGGCGTACACGTTACTGCCCGGAGAACTGAACCAGGGTGATAACAGCGCCCTGCTGCACCTGGCCGGCGGAGACCCGCAGGATCATATTCTGAATGAATGGATAGGGAGCGATATCGCACTGAATTATTCCGTTCCTTTTACATTGCTGAATCAATGCATCCAGTATATCCCCGGAGCTTCTTACTGGCACCTTCAAAAGATCCGCATCACGGAAGCGCTGGCCGATAAAGTTGCTGCGGTTCTAGAGGTAAATATCGTGGATAACAGTTTTTCAGTGGTTGCAGTAAAAGACGGCAGCCTGATACTGGCACAGCACTATACCTACAGGGCACCGGAAGATGTATTGTTTTATCTGTTGAAGATCGCGGAAGTATACCAGTTGGCACAAACAGAGGTGCAGTTGAATGTTTCCGGCCTGGTAGATGCGGATTCCCGCCTTTATAAGATGCTGTATGATTATTTCCTCAACATCCGGCTGATGAATGCCGGCTGGACGGATGAGGCGGCTATGGATTTTCCGGCGCATTATTTTACGACCCTAAAACAGGTGGCACTATGCGAATTATAGCCGGCATGCTGGGAGGAAGAAAGATCAACCCACCTGCTAAAATGCCCTATACAAGACCCACAACGGATGTTGCAAAGGAAGGCCTGTTCAATGTATTACAGCACCGTATTGATTTTGAGGAGATAAAGACCCTGGACCTGTTTGGCGGAACAGGAAGCATCAGCTATGAGCTGGCAAGCCGGGGCGCTGCAGATCTGACGATCGTAGAGAAGGACAATGCGATGTTTGATTTTATAAAGAAGACCGCAGCTGGTCTGAACATCGATAATATAAAGTGCATCAAAATGGATGTCTTCCGGTATCTGGAGACCTGCAGCACTACCTATGATTTTATTTTTGCAGGCCCGCCTTATGCGCTTACCTCCATTGATGAACTGCCTAAGATCATTGTCGGAAAACAACTGCTGAACCCGAACGGCTGGTTTGTGCTGGAACACACGCCCCGGAATGATTATAAGCAGTTCGAAAAATACAGCTTTGAAAAAAACTACGGCACCACTATTTTCTCTGTTTTTATCAATCAATGACCTCCCGGCAGGAGGAGGGGATGGTTGCCTCAACGGATTTTAGTAATTTTACCAATGCTAAAATCGGAAGCCAGGGCGGCCTTTCTGCAAAAACGGGCCGAAATAACCGTAAAGCAGCAAACCATATGGGATGATCTGCTGCTGATCCAGTTTCAACAACTGGCATTACCGCCTGTGCATACAGCATTCAGTTATGCGGCCATTGAGCGCCGGAAAGAGATCAGCACGGATGCGCTGCTGGGATATCTTGAATTCCGGAATCCGGGTATCGCTGTGGCCTACCCGGTCTATGACCCCGCAACTTCTCTCATGGAAGCCTTCCTGACAAATGAAACGACCGTGTTTCAGGTGAATGAATTCGGGATCAGCGAACCGCAGAACGGCACGGTAATACCGCCGCGGGAACTGGACCTTGTACTGGTGCCTCTGTTGTGCTTTGACACGCACGGGTACCGGGTCGGATACGGAAAAGGCGTATACGACCGATACCTGAAAGAACTGCGGCCGGACGCAGCGATCATCGGATTAAGTTATTTTGAACCGGTGGACCGGATCACAGATACCGATAAATTTGATGTACCTTTAAATTATTGTATCACGCCGCAAAGGATTTATGAGTTTTAAGAACGTCATCACAAAAAAGAACAAATTACTGGTACCCATCTCATGGCTTTATGTTGCAGGCGTTCGTATTTTCAGCTTTTTGTATGATTCCGGGTTAAAGAAAAGCACGGCTTATCCGCTTCCTGTCATTTGTGTAGGCAACCTCGCTGTTGGAGGCACCGGTAAATCCCCGATGGTGGAATACCTGGTGCGGCTGTTAAAAAAAGAATACAGGATCGCTACAGTAAGCAGGGGATACGGCCGGAAGACCCGTGGAGTAAGGATCGCAGCCGGTAGTGATACGGCAGCAACGATCGGGGACGAGCCCATGCAGTTCCACACAAAGTTTCCCGACATAACAGTGGCGGTTGGGGAAGAACGGACCACTGCGATCGAAACACTGCTCCAGGCAGAACGGCCGGAGGTTATCCTGCTGGACGATGCCTTTCAGCACCGGGCGGTACGGGCGGGCTTCAATATTTTACTTACGGCACATTACAACCTGTTCCCCGGGGACTATTACCTGCCCGCCGGCCAGTTAAGGGATCTGAAATCACATTATAAGAAAGCGGATTGTATCGTTGTCACCAAGTGCCCGCCGGCACTTACACCGGCAGAGGCCCGTGCGATCGAAGAACAGATCAACCCGCTGAGGACGCAATCCGTTTTTTTTGCTGCACTGGAATACGGCAACCTGTATCCCGTTTTTGATAATAAAGCCTGGTCTTCCGAGGGGATCCAAAGGTTGTTCCTGGTAACCGGCATTGCCAACCCCCGGCCGTTAAAAGCTGCACTGGAACTATACCGCAAGCCGATCCGTGAATTTTATTTTGACGATCATCATGATTTCAAACAGGAAGACATCAACCGGCTGATCCGGGCCTATACGGCTTTTCCGCCGGGAACCGCTGCAGTTATTACAACAGAAAAAGACAGTACCCGGCTGATGAAATTTAAAGAACAGCTGACCGCTGTGGCGCTTTATGCCCTGCCGGTGCAGCACCTCTTTTTATTGGACGGGAGCAAAAAATTTGATACCTTGATCAAAGATTATATTCAAAACATTGAAAAACAATAGGGTTTCCTATGGTAAAAAAAATTAAGAAGAAAAAAAGCAAATCCTCTTCCGGTAATGAACAATTATTGAAAGGAACACTTGAAGTAACAAAATCGGGAAGGGGGTTTGTGATCGTTCCGGGGCTGGAAGAAGATGTGATGATACGGCCGGAAGACCTGCGCAATGCCATGGACGGCGATGTGGTGCGGGTAAAGCTTACCTCCGGTTATGATGCAAAGCTGAAAGGCAAGATCATGGAAGTGGTGCAGCGCAGCCGTACCGAGTTTATCGGCACGCTTCAGCTGAACCGGGGATTTGGTTTTGTACTGGGCGATAAAGAAAAAGGACTGCCGGATATTTATATCCCGGAAGAAGAACTGAACGGGGCGCAGAACGGACAAAAGGTAGTGGCCAAGATGCTGCAATGGGAAAAAGAAGACAAACGACCCGTGGGATCCATCGTTTCAATACTGGATGAAGCCCGCAGCGGCGATATTGCCATGAAAGAGACCCTGCTTGAAAAAGGGTTTCCGCTTTTTTTCCCGGATGAAGCCATGGAGGTGGCCAACCGTATCCCCAATGCGATCACAAAAGAAGACCTGGCCATGCGGAAAGATATCCGCAACATCCTTACATTCACAATCGACCCGGAAGATGCCAAAGATTTTGATGATGCCATTTCCTTCCGGGTGCTCAAGAACGGCAACTATGAAGTGGGTGTCCACATCGCAGATGTGAGTCATTACGTAGTTCCGGGAACCGCACTGGATGAAGAGGCTTATCTGCGGGCCACATCGGTTTACCTGCCAGACCGGGTGAACCCGATGCTGCCCGAACATATTTCCAATGTCCTTTGCTCATTACGGCCCGATGAAGATAAACTTACATTCTCCGCCATCTTTCAATTGAATGAAAAAGCCGAAGTAAAACAATACTGGCTGGGAAAAACGGTGATTCGTTCCAAAAGAAGGTTTACTTATGAGGAAGCCCAGGCGATCATTGAAACAGGACAGGGCGATCATGCCGAGGTGATTTCGATTGTGAACAAGCTTTCGCAGCGCCTGCGCCAGGGCCGTTTTGATGAAGGGGCCATTAATTTCAATTCCACAGAAGTGCGTTTCAAACTGGATGAGAACGGCGTGCCCACGGGCATCATGCTGAAAGTAAGCAAGGAAGCCCATCAGCTGATCGAAGAACTGATGCTGCTGGCTAACAAATATGTAGCGGAAGCCGCATCAAAAGTGAAGATCAATAATAAAACGCTGCCTTTCCCTTACCGGATACACGATACGCCGGATGAAGAAAAACTGCTGCCCTTTGTTGCCTTTGCAAATAAGTTCGGGTACCGGTTCGATATTTCAAGTGCGGAGACGATCGCCGCATCCTTTGACAAACTATTAAAGGATATTAAAGGACGCCCCGAAGAGGCGGTACTGCAGCAACTGGGGATCCGCACCATGGCAAAAGCAAAATATACCTCCTCCAATATCGGGCATTACGGACTGGGGTTTGAGAACTACTGTCATTTTACATCACCGATACGCCGTTATCCGGATATTATGGTGCACCGGATCCTGCTGGAGATACTGGAGGATAAGGCAAAAATTGATAAGAAACTTGAGGAGAAATGCAAACACTGCAGTGAGCGGGAGCGTGCCGCCATGGAAGCGGAGCGCAGTGCCAATAAATACAAACAGGTAGAGTACATGCAGCAGTTTGTAGGGGAAGAGTTTGATGCGATCATCAGTGGAGTTTCAAAATTCGGATTCTGGGCGGAGACGGTCGATCATCTGTGTGAAGGTATGGTAGGTATGACCAGTCTGGCAGAATATGATACCTTCAAACATTCCGAAGCGGATTATGCCATCATTGGCATGCGTACCGGCACGCGGTTCACAATGGGTGATAAAGTGCGTATACAGGTAGTGGCCGCTAACCTGGAAAAGCGGTACCTCGATTATCATTGGGTAAAGCCTGCTGCAGCGACTGAACCGGCAAAAACGAAAATCGTAAAAAAACGAAAAAATAAAAGCTGACGCATTCGGCTTCCGGACCATCGGACAAGCGCCTTAAAAAACCATTTCAAAATGAAATGGTTTTTTCATTTTGAGGTGGTTTGTGCGGTATCGAAAATGCCCCGGCCAGCCGTAATATTTTGTTTGTTAGCTGGTTGTATCAATTGGTGAAGGGTGGAACAGATTTTGGCCGATATTCCCCATAAATACATCAATTATGAATCAATACGAAATTCCCGCAATCATCGAAGATGAATTACCTGCAATATGTCATGAGCTGGAAACCACCCGGAAATTCGGGGACGCGATCCAGATCATGCAAATCCTGTCGGCTTTTGCAAGCAGGATGCTTTCCATGCACCAGCTGCCGGTTGTAATAAAATGCATGCGGATGGTAGAGAAGATCTATGAGAAAGGCGATACCCTTGTAAAAAATGCAATTGAAAATGTTTTTGTCCTGTCCTTTTCCGGTATGCGGAATAAATGCGATACCATGGAATGGAATCTTCTTAGCGCCAAAATGCCGATCACCTTATATTCTTTATACATACAGCAACACTATAAACCGGGAATATAAAAACGGTACCCTTTGGATCTTCCTGATCTTTAGAGCAGGATTCATCAATTTAAACCAGTTATAATGGAAAATAGTAATGTTGTCGTAAGGTTAGCGACAGAAAAGGATCTTTCATTTGCCACGGCTATTGCGAATGAAATGGAGGCCTCGGCAAAAGCAAGAGGCACGGGCATCTCAAAAAGAAGTCCCGGGTTAATAAAAGAAAAGATAGTGGAAGGAAAGGCGGTTGTTGCTGTTACCGGCGATGGCAAATGGGCCGGGTTTATTTATATGGAACCATGGGCAAACGGCTCATTCGTTTCGCACAATGGCCTCATCGTACCGCCATCATGGAGAAGAAAAGGGATCGCAACCCTTATGAAGGAAAAAATATTTGAGCTCACAAGACTAAAATATCCAATGGCGAAGATCTTTGGAATTACCAGCACGCTGGCTACCATGAAGATCAATACGCGATTGGGGCTGTCGCCGGTTGCGTATTCGGAAATTGTACAGGATTTGGTTTTCTGGGGTAAATGTAAAAGTTGTGTGCACTATAAAGACCTCAGGAAGGCACAGTTTAAAAATTGTTTTTGCACGGCTATGCTGTTTGATCCTGTGGCTAATGCGGCGGCGGCTGCTGTACCGGATGCATACCACCCGGTTCCGGCGGTGTGCTGATTTCGGAAAGGCGATCGTTCCTTCATTGCGGACGCTTAAAAGCTGCTTTTTTGAAGAAGAACCATTATTTTTGAGCCATGCATACATTCGAAGAACTATCGGCATTGTTTTCCGAGACATTTGAAAAAACACATTTTCCGCAGGAACCGCACACCTTGTATGAACCCAATAACTATTTTTTATCAATGGGTGGAAAACGGTTACGCCCCGTACTTTGTCTGATGGCAAATGAATTGTTCGGAGAAATTCATCCGGATGCCTGGAATGTGGCCACCGCTATCGAGCTGTTTCATAATTTTACATTGATCCATGATGATATCATGGACAAGGCACCACTGCGTCGCGGCAAACAGACCGTACATACAAAATATAATGAAAGTACCGCGATCCTTGCAGGGGATGTGATGATGATCCGGGCATATGAGTATATATCGCAGATCGATCTTTCCCTGGTACAGCGGATCCTGGAATTATTTAACCATACAGCAGTGGAAGTGTGCGAAGGCCAGCAACTGGATATGGATTATGAACAACGGAATGAAGTGACGCTGGACGAATATTTAAACATGATCACGAGTAAAACGTCCGTACTGCTGGCTGCAAGCCTGCAGATGGGCGGGATCCTGGGTGGCGGCAGCTACGGGAATCTTGATCTTTTGTACCAGGCCGGAAAGAAGATCGGACTGGCATTCCAGGTACAGGATGATTACCTGGACGCTTTTGGAGATCCAAAAAAATTCGGTAAACAGGCAGGCGGTGATATCCTGGCCAACAAAAAGACCTTTTTACTGATCAAGACCCTGCAGGAAGCAAAAGGCGCGCAGAGAACAGAACTGGATCAGCTGCTGGCGGGTAATGCACCCGATAAGGTGGACCGCGTGCTTCAGATTTACCGCGACTGCAGGATCGATGGCTGGGCAATTGAACTGAAACACCAGTTCCTCAATGAAGCGTTGCAGCATTTTGATGACATGGCCGTCGTTTCCAAAAGAAAAACGCCGCTGAAAGAACTGGCCGAGAAATTGGTAAAACGGGAGAATTAGTTGAATAAATTACAAAAATCCGCCATTTTATAATATTTTCACTAAAATTCATCTTCGATGGGGGGCTCAATCTTTCGGAAAAAAAAGATAGAAAATATTATTGCTGAGCCAAAAGAACAGGAGCACGGCCTTAATAAGATACTGACTGTAAAAGACCTCACCTTTCTGGGAATTGCTGCAGTGGTTGGAGCGGGTATTTTTTCTACTATTGGTAGTGCAGCTTATCATGGAGGTCCGGGTGTATCCCTTTTATTTGTTATCACTGCGATCACCTGCGGTTTTTCGGCATTGTGTTATGCTGAATTTGCCAGCAGGGTGCCGGTGTCCGGTAGTGCCTATACCTATTCCTACGTAAGTTTCGGGGAAATTGTAGCCTGGGTGATCGGATGGGCGCTTATCCTGGAATATGCGATCGGCAATATTGTGGTCGCCATCTCCTGGAGCGGGTATTTTAATAACCTGCTGGTGCACGTGTTCCATATTCATCTGCCCGACTGGTTGCTGGTGGATCCGGAGACAGCAATAAATGCCTATAATACGGCAACGAAAGCCCTGGCTGAAAATGCAGGGCAGCTGACAACCGATCAGTTGAAAAACTACCAGTTCGCTATCGACGCCTACAGGGAGGCTCCCCGGATCGGCAGCATGCCGGTGTTCCTGAACCTGCCCGCATTTATCATTACAGCACTGATTACCTGGCTGGCTTATATCGGCATAAAAGAAAGCAAGCAGTCCGCCAATTTTATGGTGATGTTCAAGATAGGTGTGATCATCTTCATTATCATTGTGGGCGCATTTTTTGTCGATACCAATAACTGGACGCCCTTTCTCCCCAATCGTTTTGAGGGAGTGCTGAAGGGTGTTTCCGCTGTGTTCTATGCCTATATCGGATTTGATGCGATATCTACAACAGCAGAGGAATGCAGGAATCCGCAGCGGGATCTTCCTCGAAGTATGATCTATTCCCTGCTGATCTGTACTGTGCTGTATATCGCGATCGCTTTGATACTGACCGGTATCGAAAATTATTCATCCTTTAAAAATGTTTCGGATCCCCTGGCCTTCGTGTTTGAAAAAAGAGCTCCATGGGTGGAAAAGATCGTATCCATAAGTGCAGTGGTCGCTACCACTTCGGTATTATTGGTCTTCCAGATCGGACAGCCAAGAATCTGGATGAGCATGAGCCGTGACGGCTTGTTGCCAAAGGTCTTTCAGAAGATCCATCCCCGGTACAAAACACCTTCTTTTTCAACGTTACTCACCGGTGTTATCGTAGGACTGGGCGCTTTGTTCCTGGAGAGCAGCCTGATGACGGATCTGACAAGCATCGGAACCCTGTTCGCTTTCATCCTGGTTTGCGGGGGACTGCTGATCCTGCCACCGATCCGTAAGGAGCCCGGCAAGTTTAAAATTCCTTATATCAGCGGCCGGTATATTATTCCCCTGTTGCTGGTCTTATTCATCTACCTGTTCCGCGACCGTGCCGTTCAATCCTTTGCGAATATCGGTAATGAGGGGTACCAGGAGATCCTGTTCCTGCTGTTTCTTGTAATTGCTACGGTCATCACCGTAAAAACGGTCATCCACAAGTATTCCTTTATTCCTGTAATGGGGGTATTATCCTGTCTGTATCTGCTCATCGAGATCCCTGCAATCAGCTGGCTCTGGTTCTTTGTCTGGATGGCAATAGGACTGGTGATTTACTTCTTATACGGTTACCGGAACAGCAATCTGGCAAGGCAGGGCCGCGGCGTGCCGTCCGGCAGCAGATCCGTATGATATAATTGTACCCGTACCGTGGCGCATTACCCGGCGGCGTTGTATATTTGCTTGTGAAATATCAGTTAGGTGATAAAGTATTGATCCTTCATTCGGACGAAGAAGGTACCATCGTTGATTTTATAAATGATAAAATGGTGATGGTGGATGTAAGGGGTGTTAAATTTCCGGTTTACCTGGATCAGATCGATTTTCCCTATTTCCGTAATTTCAGTCAGAAAAAGAAAACAGCACAACCCAGGCCCCGCCAGCATGTGGACGACCTGCGTAAGGAAAAACCTGCGCCGGTGCCCAAAAAGGAGGATGGGGTATGGCTCAATTTCCTGCCGGTTTCGGATACCGATGAGTTTGGTGATGAAGTGGTAGAACTGTTGAAGGTGCACCTGGTCAACAATACACGAACCGCCTATGAATTTAAGTATGGTCTCGGCTTTTTTGGTGCGCCCGAATTTGAATTAAAAAATACGGTTCAGTCATTTCAGAATTTTTATATTCATGATGTTCCTTTTGCGGATATGAGCGACAGCCCTTCTTTTGAATTTGAATTTTCGCTGGTACAACCACAAAAAACAAAGGCGACACATTTTGAAACGACGATAAAGATCAAGCCCAAACAGCTTTTTGCCAGGATCGAGGAGCTGCGCCAGAAAAATCTGGCAACCTTTTCCTATAAATTATTTGATGTTTACCCCGATAAAGCCCCGGAGGAAGACCCGATGGAGCTCTCCTTGAATAAGCTGAGCAATAAATTCAAAGTTTATAATGCCAAAGAAGCCCGCAAGCACCTGGAGCCCGCACGGAGCGTGGTAGACCTTCATATTGAGAAGCTGACGGATGATGCTTCCCACATGAGCAATTTTGAGATGCTTACCCTGCAGCTGGACACCTTTGAGAAATTTTATAATCTCGCCGTGACGCATATGCAGCCCACGCTTACCATTATCCATGGTGTGGGAACCGGCAAGCTGCGTGATGAGATACACGATGCCCTGCGGCTGAAAAAAGAAGTGAATTATTTTGTAAACCAGTACCATCCCTCTTATGGATATGGTGCAACGGAAGTGCATTTTAAATATTGAGTCTCATTAAGACACAAATCTCAATTCTCAAATCTTGATCCTCATTCCCGATCACAGCAGTTTTGAAACCCGGAACGAATGATTTGTGTACCTTTGCTGCGTTACAAGCCGGGTTATCGCCTTCATTTTGAAGGAGGAAAGTCTGGACAGCACAGAGCAATACACCGGTGAACAGCCGGATTCCGCTCCGCGGAAATAGATAGTGCCACAGAAAATAACTGTCCTGCCAAAAGCGGGATGAGGGTGAAAACGTGAGGTAAGAGCTCACGGTATTTGGCAGTAATGTTAAATACGGGTAAACCTTGTATGCTGAAATACCATGTAAATCCTGCTTTTTAAAACAATTGTTTTAAAAGGTGAGCGGCTCGTTTACTATCCCGCCTTTGGCGGAATGGCAGGAAGGGTAGGTAGATGGATTCATTGAGGTAACTCTTTGAACAGATAAATGATAACCACCCTGCTTCTGCAGGGGACAGAATCCGGCTTACAGGCTTGTAACATTTTTATAAAACCATTCCGGTTGTTCCGGACCAGGCTTTTATTAGGTCTCCTGCCCGAACTGCAGGATGATGCCATTAAGATCCCGTACCGCAAATTCACGCATGCCATAACTGAATGTTTCCACCGGATACACGATCGTACATTTTTCTTTCAGCAGTGCCCACCAGGCGTTTACATCATCGGTATTGATATAAAGTGAGCCGGTGAATGCAGTAGCTGTAAAAGGCAGGTGCGCATTGGGAATGCTGAACATAATCTCCACAGCATCTTTAAAGGCATATCCCCAGCTGGCGGTTTCATTACAACGGGTCTCAAATCCAAGGTGCTCCCGGTAATAATCAAGTGTTGTTTTTATTTCGGGGACATAGATCACCGGGCGGAGATTGTTTAACTTCATACAGTGGTTTTGCGTGATCAAAAACTTTAGCTTTGCAGCGTGTTTAAAGATATGAAGTTTAAAATTCTGTCATTGCTCCTTTTTGGGGCTTTTGGCTGCGCAGTGCAGCAGAAAAGTGTTTCCCCGGCGGCAACAGGTGCCGGTCCGGCAACGGTTTCCCAGCTGAAATTCCTGGATGAATACGAGATCCCCTTTGACCTGAAATATGAAAATACCTGGGTGGGAGGCTTATCCGGAATTGACTACGACCGGCGGAATGACCGGTACTTTATCATCAGTGACGAACGGTCGGCCACTTCACCGTCGCGGTTTTATACTGCCCGGATCCGCATTGCGGAAAACAGGATCGATACCGTTATTTTTACCGGTGTACAGTCATTAAAAATGCCGGGCGGAAAACGCTTCCCCTCCCTGAAAGAAGGCGCGCAGGAAGCCGCCGATCCGGAGTCGATCCGTTTTAATGCAGCGACGAACAGCCTCATCTGGTCGAGCGAAGGCGACCGGGCACAACGGAATGGAGGGATCAATATCAAGGACCCCTGGATCTGGAAAATGGATCTTAATGGTAATTATCTCGATAGCTTTTCCCTGCCTTCGAATCTGCATGTACAAACCAGTGAGCAGGGGCCGCGGGTGAACGGTGTTTTCGAAGGCCTGGGTTTTGCAGCGGATTACCGGATCCTTTTTGCCAGTGTGGAAGAGCCCCTTTACGAAGACGGGCCAAGGGCAGACGTGGATTATCCCGGCGCTCCCGTCCGTATTTTAAAATACAACGTAGCTACGGGAAAGCCGGTGGCCCAGTATGCTTACCTGCTGGATGCCGTGGCACGTAAGCCGCATCCCGACAGCGCTTTCCGGGTAAATGGTATCTCTGAGATCCTGCCACTGGATGACCACCGCCTGCTGGTAATGGAGCGTTCATTTTCTATGGGCAATTCCTATTGCACGATCAAGATCTACGAAGCGACCCTGAAGGATGCCACGGATGTATCCGGCAGGAGCGGCCTGCACCTGGACCGGAATTACCGCCCCGCTTCCAAAAAGCTGCTGTTGAATATGAACGATCTGAACCGTTATATTGACAATGTGGAGGGCATCACTTTTGGCCCGAAACTGGCAAACGGCCATTATTCCGTCATCCTTATTGCAGACAATAATTTCAGCAGGGAGGAAAAAACACAGGTCTTTTTATTTGAAGCCATACCTTAATGACGATGAAACGCGTACTTGTTGCCTTATTACTGTTGCCCCTGCTCTTCAGCTATAATAAAAAAAAGCTGACCTGGGTAGCCATCGGAGACAGCATCACCTATCTCAATGATCACCTGCCGGAGACGGGCAACCGTGTTACCAAAGGATATCTTACACAGGTAACGGAACTGCTGCCCGATGTACAGTACGTCAATAAGGGATATAACGGCTGGACCGCAGCGCAGATCGCCGGAGCATTTGACTCCCTGCACATTCCGCCGGCGGATGTGTACACCGTATTCCTCGGCACCAACGACTGGTGGCAGGGCCGGCCGGTAGGAACATTGGCAGACTATAAAAAGAATACTGGTAACCGGACGGTTTTCGGATCCTTCCGGATCATTATCGACAAACTCCGGAAAACCAGCAATCATGCGCGCATCCTACTCATCACGCCTCTGCGCCGCACCGACTTTGTGTACATCGGCAATATGCACAATAATGCCTGGGGTTCTTACCGGGAGAAAAACGATCAGTCCCTGGCACAGGTTGCGGCCGCAGTGGCCACCATCGGTCATACGGCAAAACTCGATGTAGTTGACCTTTACAACGATCCGGAACTGGGACAAAAAGAGCTGGTTCACTTCAAACGCCTCCGCAACCCGGCTACCGGCCGCTATCAAAACTATACCTATCCCTATTTCCACGGAATACCGTTCAACCCGGAAACCGATGATTATCCCTATCCGCCGGAAGCTGCGGATCTTACCTACGACGGACTGCATCCTTCCGACAAGGGCAACCGGATCATTGCCGGCCGTCTTGTTCCCCTGCTGAAAAAGCGGTAAACGAGCTGCCGGAAATAAATTTGGCAGGAGCTGTTTTTTCTTTGTATATTTATGATATCATTTTAATATCAAATTAATACCATGGAAAAAATTTTAAGACCTATGTCCGGTTATGTGGCACTGGTCATTGCGATTGCAGTCATCGGGGGTGGCATCTATCTTTTTGCAACTTCCGGTCATCAGATACCCTATATCATTGGGGGTGTTTTGCTGGTATTGCTCGGTGTGTTCTTTTTTAAAGGGTTGATGATCATCCAGCCGAACCACTCAAGGGTATTGAATTTTTTCGGAAAATATGTAGGCTCCGTTAAAGAGAACGGGTTGTTCTTTGTAAACCCGCTTTACAGCAGCTACCAGATCAGCCTGCGGTATCAGAACTTCCAGGGACAAACCCTGAAGGTGAATGATAAAATGGGAAATCCGATCGAGATCGGAGCGGTGATCGTGTGGCGGGTAGGCGACACCTATAAGGCGGCCTACCAGGTGGCAAATTACATCGATTATGTGCGCACCCAAAGCGAAGCGGCCATCCGCCATCTTGCCGTAAGTTTTTCTTACGACAGTATGGAAGATGAACAGGCGGAGATCACCCTGCGGGACGGGGGCGAGCGGGTGAACAAGATCCTGGAACAGGAACTGGCGGATCGGCTGGAACCTGCGGGTATCCTTATCCAGGAGGCGCGGATCAGCCACCTGGCCTATGCACCGGAAATAGCGGGTGCAATGTTACAGCGCCAGCAGGCCGCTGCAATTGTGGCAGCACGGATCAAAATTGTTGAGGGCGCTGTGGGGATGGTGGATCTCGCATTAAAAAAGCTGTCGGCCGAAAATATCGTGGAGCTGGATGATGAACGGAAGGCGGCAATGGTGAGTAACCTGATGGTGGTATTGTGCGGAGAAAAGGCGGCCACCCCCGTTTTAAATGCCGGTACCCTGTACCAGTAAAAAAGAAACATTGAAGGAGAAGAAGAGTTTTATATTACGTATGGACCAGGCCGTCTACAGCCTGATGGAAAAATGGGCAGCGGACGAGTTCCGGAGTGTTAACGGACAGATCGAATACCTGTTGCAAAAGGCCCTTATCGAATCGGGAAGAAAAAAAACAAAGATGGATGAACAACCATCCGGAAAGAACAAGGGCCGCAACGGCTGAGACCGGATACCCGGAGCAATGCCCTGCGGGTTTTTTGATCTGCAGTTTTCAGATTGCCGTTTAATCGTTAACTTGCTGGTACAAGGTCTAATTTATGAGAGTGATTCCTTTTTTAGTAACTGCTGCTGCCACGATATTGCTGGTATTCTTGCTGAACCGGCCATTGGGCGATAAAGTGCCGATGCCGGTAGGAAAATTCCTGAGTCCGCAGACCGGCTTCTGGCAAAATGCGGAGGATACAGCTGCCAGCTTTAACGGTATGCTGTCTTTTCCCGAACTGAAGGGCAGGGCCGAGGTCTATTTTGATGAGCGGCTGGTGCCTCATGTGTTCGCAGAGAACGATGAGGACCTCTATTTTGTACAGGGATACCTCCATGCAAAGTTCCGGTTGTTCCAGATGGACCTTCAGACCCGGGCTGCCGAAGGGCGGGTGAGTGAAATCGCTGGTCCGAAAGCGATCGGCTACGACCGCGAGCAGCGGCGACTGGGAATGAAGTTTGCCGCCGAGTATTCGCTTCAGGCAATGGAAAAAGATGCCCGTGCCCGCGCCGTGTATGCTGCGTATACCGCAGGGATCAATGCCTATATCCATACGCTTACACAAAGCAGCCTGCCGCTTGAATATAAGATCCTGAATTTTGAGCCGGAAGAATGGACCAACCTGAGGACCGCTTTGCTGTTAAAAATGATGGCAAAGATGCTGGCTTCGGGAACAGAAAAGGACCTGGCCACTACGCGGTTGCACCAGCTGTTTTCCACCACGCAACTCAACGCGCTGTACCCCCAGGTGCCGGACTCGTTAAAGCCCATCGTTCCGCCGGGAACTGCTTTTGTAAAACCGGGGTTTACAGCAAAAATACCCGCCGGAGCAGCTGCCGCTTATTTCAGGGATACACCCCCGGTGACAGCTTTTGAACAATACACGCCCGACCGGGATAACGGGAGTAATAACTGGGTGGTGGCCGGAAATAAAACGGTGAATAAAGTTCCGATCCTGGCCAATGATCCGCATCTTGAGCTCTCGCTGCCTTCTATCTGGTACGAGATGCAACTGAGCACCCCCCAGGGTAAAACCTATGGGGCCACTCTGCCGGGAAGCCCGTATGTGATCATTGGTTTTAATGACAGTATCGCCTGGGGCGTTACCAATGCCCAGCGGGATGTAAAGGATTATTATTCGATCCGGTTCAAGGACCGCCAGCGAAGTGAATACTGGTTCAATAACCAGTGGAAGCCCGCACAACTGCGGATAGAGACCATTAAGGTAAAAGGCGCGCCGGTAGTATACGACACGGTATCCTATACGGTGTTCGGACCAGTGATGTACGATGAGTCATTCCGGGATACTCTTACAAAAAATAACGGGCTTGCCGTTAAATGGGCTGCGCATCATACCGGTGATGATGGGAATACCTTTTACCTGCTTAACCGGGCAAAGAACTACGACGATTATGTAACTGCTATCCGCTTCTTTGAATGTCCCGGACAAAACTTTGCATTTGCCTCAAAAGCCGGAACCATCGCGCTCTGGCAGCAGGGAAAATTCCCCAACCGGTGGGAGAATCAGGGCATGTATGTAATGCCCGGTACCGACAGCAGTTACGACTGGCAGGCGTTTATTCCGCAGGCCGAAAATCCGCATGCAGTAAATCCGGACAGGGGATATCTTTTCAGCGCCAACCAGCGGCCTGCGGATGCCTCATACCCGTATTATATACCCGGCGCCTATATCAATCCCAGGGCAAGTGCGATCGATCATTACCTGAGCTCCATGAATAATATCACCACACAGAACATGATGGAGCTGCAAAACAATTATTTTAATATTATGGCCAGTGATATGGTACCGTTGCTTTTAAAATATACAGATGAGACGGGATTGTCTGCCCCTGCAAGAAAATGTTTTGAGCAGGTAAAAAGCTGGAACCGTTTTGCCGGTCCGGAATCTGTAGGGCAGACGATATACCAGGTGTGGATGGATTCACTGTCTGTGAACATCTGGGGGGACGAGCTGGTCCGCGCTGGCTTCAAGGTAGAACTGCCGGCTGAACAGACCCTTATGGAATTGCTGAAGAAGGACTCGACCGTCATGGGCTATGTGGATGACATACGCACACCCGGAAAGGAAACCATACGGATGCAGGTGACGGATGCATTGAATAAAACAGCAAACCTGATAACACAACTGGAAAAAGAAGAAAAAGCAGGATGGGCAAAGTTTAAGGATGTAAGTGTATACCACCTGCTGAAAGAAGCCTTACTGCCTTTTGCCCATACAGGATTAAATGTGGGGGGCTGGGGCAATATCATCAATGCGGTTAAAAAAAGTCATGGTCCCAGCTGGCGTATGGTAGTGCAGCTGAGTACACCTACGGAAGCGTACGGCGTGTACCCGGGCGGACAAAGCGGGAACCCCGGCAGCCGTTTTTATGATAATGCTATCGACACCTGGGCCTCCGGAAAATACTACCAGCTGTGGTTGATGAACAGCGGGGAAGAAGCGGATGCCCGTGTTAAATGGAAAATGAGTTTTGCTCAAAAGTAATCGCCTATATGAAATTCTTTATCACTGTTATTGCTATCGTGTTACTGTCCTATGTCTGCGGCAGCTATTTCCCCTGGTGGATGATCGCCGTTGTCGGATTTGTAATAGCATTATTGATCCCCCAACGGGCAGCTGCTGCTTTTTGGTCGGGATTCGTTGCCGTTTTCCTGCTTTGGCTGGTGCTCGCTCTGCGGATCAATGCGGCAAATGACGGCATCCTGGCCGGCAGGATCGGGTTGTTGCTGGGTATCGAGAAAAGTCCGGTGCTGCTGGCCGTAATCACCGGACTTATCGGAGGACTCGTTACCGGGCTGGCTGCGCTCAGCGCCTGTTATTTAAGACAACCGAAGGCAAGGTTGATAAAATGAAGAATATTGCTCCTCTGTTATCGGATAGGTGTCAAATATAGAAGCGGACGCTCTGTCTGTAATAAGCTTATGGAGCAATAAAAAGTTTTTCTATACCGAATCATTTTAAAAGTCTATTCAAATTTTATTGCGGGGGTTAACTATACAACGGTTTTGGGCAAAATGAGGCGGGTTTGCAATTACAACCGGCACTATGACGAGGAATTAAACAAGAACGCGGCAAAAAAAATCATAAGGACGCCAATAAATGAATTTCAACAGCATCAACCTTTCAAAGCACACTATAAGCCGGATTATTCCGGTTTTGGAATGAACTCTTTGGTCAGTAAAAGACGATTCGTGTTGTCCCGGATTTCAATGTAAAATTTTCCTTTATATATGGAATACAGGGTTACATCCTGAGATTTATTTTCCAGTTGTTTAACAAACAAGGGTAAAGGTGTATTAGGACCATTTCTTTTCTTGTTTTTATATAGATACAAGATGACCTCTTTTTTTGTCGCTGAATCTACAGAAACATATGGAAAAGTAAATTTATTGAATGGTAGTAATCTGTTTTGATAATAGAAGTCGTAATCGAAATATTGTACTGTAGTCGGCGCAAAGACGCTCACATTTGCCGACGAATTTATAGGATGATAACTATCGTTATTTATACCAGAACGTAAAACATAGTAGTAGCTGATGGTGGTGTCTTTTAAATAGAACCATCTTTCTATAGCTTGGGCAACAGTAAAAGGTTCATAGCGCGAATAATATTGAAGATAATCTACCAACGTATTTGGGGCTGCTTCTTTTTTCGATTTTCTGATATTCCCAATTTCGCAAAGTACAATTAGCTTATGTCTTCTTTTTAAGTTAACCCTATTTAAAAGTTCTTTAGCCGCCGCTTTATTTCGTTCGCCAAAAAGGCAATCGCTGCAAAAATCATAGCTGATCACTTTTAACCCGATATTGTTCGCATATTTAACCAGGCTATGGAAAACCGGTTCCCGGATATAAAAGCCGGATGCTGTGTGCATCCGGCTGGCCCGGAATTTTTTATTCAGATCTTCAACAGCTAGATGTGTAAACCCTCTTTTTTTCAGTGAGTCTAATAAGTGAAAAAGGAAGGCGCGATTTCTTACATCAAAACCAAGTTCATTGAATACAATAATCCTGCTATCGCCTATTTTATCAAGAACATATTTACCCGCTGGAGTAACAGAATACCCTTCCGGGCATGACATTTTTTTAATAGACGTGTCTTCTGCAGCTTCTTTGTGTAAACCTAAAAAAGATAAATAGGTTGATAGGCTTCGTTTATAATAACTATGTGAATAAACATCTTCACTGGTTTCCAGTTCATTGTTATCCCAGTTTTTTAAAACATTCACGGGTTCATAATAAAAAAGGCCTCCGTTTTTTTTAAATGCTTTGTCGGCAATCTCAAAATAGTCATGGTAAACAAATTGGTCAGTGTTATTAATTGAATTTATGATATAGGTTATTTTTTCAAACCCCCTATTTTGCAGCAGCGTATCCAATCCGTGCTTATTCGACCCATATATAGCATAATAATCCAAACCTTTCCTATGGAGATTCCTGGCGTATTCTATCTGTTCTTTTATGATCACAGAATTATTTGAATAAGGTAAAAATCCGAGCACAAGAAAGGATATGTCATTTGTATTAGGTCGAACCAATGCAGCTGATGCGATCCACTTATTTATTGAATCGTGTGCGTAATATGTTTGAATGGACCGTTTTGAGTTGCGCTTAAAACCCCCCAGCTGCCTGTATAAATCAATTTTTTGAAAGTGCGTTGAAAGATAGTCGATAATTGGAAGGTTGTGTTTGATTCTAAACACTAATATATATTCCGGAAGTCTTTCCTCACTGCATTTTGTTGCGGCATATACCGGTATTAAATTATCTTTATGGATACTTAATTGTTGAAAAAAAGCCGTCTTTTTCAACTCGGTCAAAGATTTTTTGCTAATGTATTTGAACCCGTATACTTTATTAAATGCTGTATTTGTAATGGTATCAAAAAAGAATCTTTTAGGGAATTCTTGTTGAATAGCGATTCTGCGCTTGTGCCGGATGAAATTGGAAGAGCTGCAGCCGCAAAATAGTGTTATAACAGAAGCCAGCGCTAAAAGACTACTGCAGGCCCAACCTGAGACGGGGTCTTTTACCATCAGCCCTCTGTAACCTGGAAGGTGATCGGTTGTTTCCGGTAAGCTTTAACCGGTTTTCCGTTCTGCATTGCCGGGGTCCACCTGCCGGAGGCGGCAATCACTCTTACGGTTTCGGAACCCATGCCATAGCCCGGGTCTTTGAGTATCTTTACATTACTTACTGTTCCGTCAACATCCACAACAAACTGGGCGATCACCTGGTAATTGCCCGGTCCCGCTCCATTTTCTACGGGTATATCTCCTCTTAAATTTGTTTGAAGAAACCGTGCCCAGTCGCCGGAATAACGGGCGTCGATTTCAGGATTCTTTACGGTTTGTTGCAGGGAGGGTGAAGGGGAGTTGTTCCCCTGTTCGTTGAATACATCTTTCTTCTGGCAGCTGATAACAAAGAAAATAGCGGTGGCAATAAAAAGCGGGATCGCGATCCATTTGTTGTAGCGGCCTTTTGATGAGTTGGTTTTTTGAGTTAACATAGCAAGTCTTCTTTTGAATTGATCGTTAAAAAATGGGTTTACAAGTTGCAGTTGTTTTTGAAAGATAGCCTCCGTTATCAGGTGCTCTGTATAGGTGAGGTTACCTGCCTGCTTTGCGGCATAATCGTCGGCAGCAAACTCATGTACCGCCTTTAATTCATTCTTCATGATCCAGTAAAAAGGATTCATCCAGGCGGCGGCAGCAATAAATTCAGCGATCAGCACATCCATACTGTGCAGTTGCCGGATATGACAGAGTTCATGCTGTAAAATACTTTCAGCAGTTACCGGGTTCTGTTGTTTCTGAGGATTCCAGAAGAGCCAGCGAAAGAAAGAAAAGGGAGCCGTTTTATCTGGTGTGGCAATGAACGTTACGCCATATTTTTTTTCGGAAATATTTTGCAGGCGCATCCGTACCAGGTTTCTGATGGCAAAGAGCGTTTTTGCAACGAGTAAAAGGGAAATGCCTGCTATAAGAAAAAGTAAAATGCGTTCCCAATTCAAGGCGCCAGAACGGGCCGGTACTGCTATTTCCGCAAGCATCAATGCATTGTACCTAACCAGTGTTTGCATCCCGATCCCTGAATTATTTGTAAGCGAAACATAATAGGGGATTTTAATAAAAGGTACCAGCAGGCTAAGCAGGAGGGCTCCCAGTAGATAAAACCGGTTAAACTGATATGTCTTCCTGTTCTTTAAGAACAATGCATAGAACAGATAAAGTAAACCGGAGCAAAGAACCATTTGGAACAGGTAGATTATAAAGGTGTGCATAATTGGAAATAGTATTATGTTAATAATAATAATAAGCCATGATGAAACGACCGGTTGCGGATATTGACATCCGGCTGCTTGTTTAATTTGCTGCAACCTGAAAAGTGATCGGTTGCTTCCGGTAAGCTTTTACCACGCGTTTATTTTGCCTGGCGGGTATCCATTTTCCCGAGGAGCTGATTACCCGTGCCGCTTCTTCGCCCATTCCATATCCGGGTTCTTTTATAACTTTTACATTGCTCACATTTCCTTCCGTATCCACTATAAACTGAATCAACGCCTGATAATTTCCGGGTTTTGCGCCGTTCTTAACGGGAACATCACCCCGGAGATTGGTACTGAGAAAGTGAACCCAGTCGCCGGTATACTTCGCTTCCTGTTCCACCTTTGTAAAGATCTCCGGCTCGCGCGGTACATTTTTTGGGATCGTATCCGGAGCCGGGGTGATCGCCGGAGCGGCGGCAGCGGGTACAACCTGAAAATGGATATACTGTATGTGGGCGGTTCTTACTTTCCGGCCATTCTGGATCGCCGCAGTCCAGGCGCCAGACTTCTTCAGGATCCTTACACCTTCTTCTTCCATTCCGTATCCAATCGCCGTCAGTGGCCGGATATTGCTGGTGCTGCCATCGGCTTCCACAACAAATTGGTAGGCCGTTCTGTAGCTGCCGGGGGCGGCATTGTTGATAACGGGCACATCCCCGCGAACATTACTGGCAAGGAAGCGTGCCCAGTTCCCATTATAGGTTGCAGGCTGTTCGGTTGTAGTAAAATAGTTGTTCCCACCGATTTTTAATGCGCTTAATTCCGGGTCCACTTTTACCGGTTGCCGGGCTGAAGGCCCGCTTGTATAAGCCACCACTGCAATTTCGGAAGCGGGAACTTTGGAATCAGGAAGATTGTTCTTCCTTTTTATTAATTCCAATGCCGGGTCCGATTTGACATCTTTGTAATTTTTTCCAATAACGATGACTGCTCCATTGCTGCCCTTTTCGCCATAAATTTTTGCTGCTTTTTTTTCATCAAGTACGATCACCTGTTTTATATCGGATGTTGGAATATCGAAGAATTTTTCTTTTGATATAGGAGTGCCATTAAAAACATACAGGGAATCGTTACCGGGGGAATACCTGATGGTTTCGGAAGGAGCCGGAAAAAGTGTTGACCGGATATCATTCATGGCTTCGGGTAAGGAACCTGCAGCATGATAGGTAAATGCAAACAAACAAAATACAAGAACAGAAAGTGGTAATACCATTATTTTCCGCAGGTACTGGTAAGCGGTTTTGTTGTTTTTTGTAAGCATAGCAATTCTTCTTTTTAGTTGGTTATTAAAAAACGGATTGGTAAGCAGTAATTGTTTTTGTTGAATGGCGCTGGTAACAAGGATGCCTGCGTAATTCAATGGATCGGTTTCCTTCGCTGCATACCGGTCTGCCAGGAACTCCTGGATCATTTTTACCTCTTTCCGGTACAGGTAAAAAAACGGGTTGATCCAATAGAGGCACAGCAGCAGTTCTACAAATAAGAGGTCAAGCGTATGCCGCTTATGAATATGATACATTTCATGCCGCAGGATCTGTTTCCCTTCATCAGACCCGGGGTTATGATTTTTGTTCCAGAACAGCCAGTTGAAAAAGGAAAATGGAGCGTAAGGGTGAATGGTTTTTATAAAGGTGATCCGTCCCAGTTGCTCCTGTTGTCCCTGCCGTTTGATTTGAACCACTTTGATAATGCCTGCTACAAAGCGGATGAAGAAGAACGCACCTATAGTGAGGGCCACCCAGCCTGAAAGCAATGCCCAGTCGATCTGCCTTACTGGTGTGGTCGCCGCTGCGGCCGGTTCTTCTGACAGGTATATTTTTCCCAGGCTTTGTGTTATAACATTATTTCCTTCCAGCGAGAGCCGGATCCTGAGCAGGGGAAGAGTGATACTTAACAGCACTGCGGCCAGTAAATAGAAGCGGTTATACTGATGAAACCGCTCATTCCTTAAAAAGAAATGATAATAACCATACAGGATACCGGAACAACAGATCACCTGAAGCAGATAGGTTACCATGATATTATTTTTTTGATTGTTGCTTGTTTTTGATCTGCTGCAGCAGGGCTTCCAGTTCTTCAATGCTCAGGTTGTTTTCTTTTACCATAAATGACACCACGTTGCTGAACGAGCCATCGAAGTACCCTTTTACCATTTGCTTCATGGTTTTTTTTGAGTATTCTTCCTTGCTGACTGCGGGCACATACTGATGTTGTCTGCCAAATACATTTACAGTTACAAATTCTTTTTCTACCAGGATCTTTAAAATAGTGGCAACGGTGTTTTGATGGGGTTTGGGCAACGGCAACAGCTCCAGGATCTCTCTTAAAAACATAGGTCCCTGCTGCCACAGGGCCTGCATGATCTGTTCTTCGGCTTTTGTAAGTTGTTTCATGAAAACTGAGTTTAAAGCAATTTAAAACTAATATCTTAGTTTAACAACTATTTTTTTAGTTTTATTTTCCCCGGGTCTGGGCCGCCTCCTGTAATTATAAAATTGTGGATTGGTAATGCGATGAGATCCAATTACTTGGCAGTTTGTATTAAAAAGTGTATTTTCGCGCTGAAATTTGGTGCAGCCTGCAACTGCCCAATTAATAAAATGTTAATTATCATGGATAGCATGATTCAAATTTCAAAAGGCAATGGCATTACACAACCGTATATCTCGCAAAGAACTGAAAGAACGCATTTTAATGGATGAAACACCGCGTACAACGGTTTCTTTTTACTGCTATTTCAAAATTGACGATCCTGTTTCTTACAGGAACGGCCTTTATAAAAGCTTATCTGCTGTAGGAGTGCTGGGACGTATTTATATTGCTGCGGAGGGGATCAATGCCCAGATAAGTGTACCCTCAGACAACCTTGAACTGCTGCGGGGCGTCTTGGACGATACGCCGGCATTAAAGAACCTGAGGCTGAACATTGCAGTGGATGATGACGGCAAATCGTTTTATGTGCTGGATGTAAAAGTGCGGGAGAAGATCGTTGCCGATGGCATTGATGATGCTGATTTTGATATGTCGCGGAAAGGAAGATATGTTAATGCCAGTGAATTTAACAGATTAACAAATGATCCGGATACGATCGTAATCGACATGAGGAATCATTATGAATATGAAGTGGGGCATTTTGAAAATGCCCTGGAGATACCCAGCGATACCTTCCGGGATCAGCTGCCCATGGCGGTGGATATGATGCAGGAACATATCGATAAAAATATCATTATGTACTGTACAGGAGGTATCCGGTGCGAAAAGGCTTCTGCTTATATGTTGCATAGAGGTTTCAAAAATGTATACCACCTGGAAGGCGGGATCATTAATTATGTGAACGAGGTAAAGACAGAAAACCTGTCTAATAAATTTCATGGCAAGAATTTTGTATTTGATCAGCGCCTCGGAGAACGGGTGACGGATGAGGTCATTGCTCATTGTCATCAATGCGGCAAACCGGCGGACACACATGCAAACTGTGCCAATGATGCCTGTCACCTGTTGTTCATCCAGTGTGAAGCATGTAAGACCCGGTTTGATGGCTGTTGCAGTACGGAGTGTCAGGATTTTATCCATCTCCCGGGAGAGCAGCAGAAAGAATTACGGAAAGGTGTGGATCTCGGCCGTAATGTATTTAATAAAGCGAGATCACGTTTAAAGAACTTAATAAAAGAATAATAAAGCAAACCCCTGACAAGAATGAATTTTTTAATTACTTTGTTGTCGAGCCCTCTTAGTCCACGTTAACTATATTAAAAACCGGTTTTATGAAACGTTTCTTATCTATCTTGATGCTGATTTTCCTCACCTCGGTGCCGTCCTTGCTATTTTTAGCAAATCATCAGGCACAGGAGGAAGAGCAAACAGCCGTTTACCGTCCTGTGCAGCACAGAACATTGTCACAGAATGCCTCCTTTTCTTCCAGTGTGAATTGGAGAGGAGAGACGCGGTAAGAACAATGATCTAAAATAATAAAGCCGGTTTCTGAAACCGGCTTTATTATTTCTATATTCTGTGCGTTCAAAACTACAAAACCCTTTCCAGGCCGCTGAAGAAGAAAGCTCCCTCAATCGCTGCATTTTCGTCGCTGTCGCTTCCATGAACCGCATTTTCACCCAGAGAGGTGGCATACAGCTTACGAATGGTGCCTTCAGCCGCTTTTGAAGGATCTGTAGCGCCGATAAGTTCCCGGAAGGCAGCCACCGCGTTGTCTTTTTCAAGAATCGCCGCTACAATGGGGCCACTGCTCATAAACTGTACAAGCTCTCCGTAAAAAGGGCGCTCTTTATGAACTGCATAGAATTCCCCGGCTTTTTCTGCTGAAAGGCGGGTGAGTTTTAATGCAACAATTTTATAGCCTTCTTTGATAAAACGGTCGATGATAAGGCCGGCATGCCCGTTTTTCATTGCATCAGGCTTGATCATGGTGAAAGTACGATTACTCATTTTAGATTTTAATTTAATTTGGCCGGCAAATTTAGGAAAATTAATCGACTCCAAATGACAGATTTACCTATTTTTGCGCCTCGTTGAAACCCGTAACAGACATATTCCCGTTGCTCAAACAGCCGGCTAAAGTGATGATTACCATGCATCAGAAGCCGGATGCAGATGCTATGGGGTCCTCATTGGCCCTCTGCGGATACCTGAAAAAACTGGGGCATACTGTTACCGTGGTGTCACCCACCAACTGGGCTCCCTGGCTGAACTGGATGCCGGGAGCGGAAGATGTATTGAATTACGATAAGGAGAAAGAACGGGTACAACAGCTCCTTACTGATGCGGCGATCCTGTTTTGCCTGGACTTTAATATTTTTCACCGGACCAAACATTTTGAGCAGGACCTGTACCAGGCGAAATGTGTGAAGGTGCTGATCGATCACCACCGGGAACCCGATGTGGCGTCTTTTGACTATGGGGTCAGCAATATGCTTAAAAGCTCTACCTGTGAAATGGTTTACGATTTTATTGTAGCCGCAGGAGATGAAAGCATGCTTGATACTGCCATCGGGGCCTGTCTTTATGCAGGTGTCATCGCCGATACGGGATCCTTCCGGTTTGACGCTACAACACCGGCCGTGCACCGGATGGCGGCGCATTTGATGGAGCTGGGGATCCGGCATACCACGATCCACAGTCTGTTGTTTGATAATTTCCTGGAAAACCGGTTGCGTTTTATGGGCCATGTGTTCTTGCACCGGCTGGAGTTCTTTTATGAATATAATACGGCGCTTATTGCCATTCCGAAATATGACCTGTTAAAATATGAAATCAAAACAGGTGATACTGAAGGGCTGGTTAATTTCCCGCTTTCGGTTCAGGGAATTAAACTGGCGGCACTGGTGATCGACCGGGATGAGGAACGTAAATGGAGCTTCCGCAGCAAAGATGATTTTGACTGTAATACATTTGCACGGAAATATTTTAACGGCGGCGGGCATTTTAATGCCTCAGGTGGCGGTTCCAAAAACTCCTTGCAGGAAACAGTGAATCAATTCAAAATTGTCCTGAAGGAGAACGAGCATTTATTACGATAAAAAAATAATACAAAAAATAAAAATGAAACAATTAAAAACGTTGGGCCTGGTTGTATTTGCAGCCGCGGCTTTTACAGCTTGCAACAATACCGAATTTAAGACAACAGCCAGCGGGCTTAAGTATAAGATTTATGAAGGCGGTAGTAAGGACTCCGTAAAAATCGGCGAGGTGTTGAAATTTAATGTTACCCAGAAAGTGTCCGGAACAAAGGATACCACACTGTATAATTCTTATGAAACAATGCCGGAATATATGCCGCTGCAAACGGTTCCGCCGGGGCAGGGGGATTATAGCCCGATTGAAATATTGCCAAAATTAAAAAAAGGCGACAGCGCAGTGATCATCATGTTCGTGGATTCCCTGATTAAAAAAGGACTGGCCCAGGAAGCCCAGCTGCCGCCGTTTATGAAAAAAGGCGATAAATTCATTTTCACCTTTAAAGTGCTGGAGGTATTTAAAAATGACAGTCTGGCCATGCTCGACCGTCAAAAAGAAATGGAAGCATATCAGAAGCGGGAAGAGGCAAAGCAAAAAGCAGATTCCATCGCTTTTGAAAAGTCAGGCGGCAAACAAAAACAAATTGCAGCAGTTGAAGAGTACCTGAAGAAGAAGAATATCACGGCTACGAAAACAGCGCTGGGAACATTTGTAAAAATCGATGCCCCGGGCGACGGAGCACCTATTGCAAATGGCAAGTTCGTTACTGTAAAATATAATGGCAAACATTTATTAACAGACAGCACATTCCAGTCAAGCAGTTTTACAGTGCCCATTGGCCAGCAGGGAAGCATTCCCGGTTTTGAAGATGGTCTGAAGCAATTTAAAAAAGGCGGGAAAGGCGTGATCTATATCCCAGGTTTTCTGGCGTATGGCAAAACACCTCCTCCGGGTTCTCCGTTCAAAGAGTATGAGCCATTGTATTTTGAAGTGGAAATTACTGATGTAAGCGACAACATGCCGCAGCCACAGGCACCTCCTGTTATGCCCCAGGAACAGCCTCAAAAAGATACAAAGAAATAACCGGTAATCTAAAATATCGGATGGCCGTCCCCAGCAGGACGGCCATTTTTTATGAATATCGGTCAATGCCTTTGAACGCCGGAACCTGTAAGGTACTTCTTCCGGGGCGCCGGATCTCCGCCTGTGGCGGCTTCCGGAAGAAATTGGTCCGGATGCTTATTTTTGAAAATAACAAGCTGCATTTGGAAGTATACGTCACATAAGATAAATTCGTTGTTTTTAAACAGCGCTTGGAATGCATGCAGCTCCCCGGCTGCATGCAAAGCAGGATAAAAATTAAATCAGGAAACAGTTAAAAATGAAACAATTAAAAACAATGGGGCTTTTGTTGTTTGCAGCAGCAGCCTTCGCCGCCTGTAAGAATGCGGATTACAAAACAACTTCCAGCGGACTTAAGTATAAGATCTATGAGGCGGGAAGCAAGG
This sequence comes from Niabella beijingensis, assembly GCF_020034665.1. Taxonomy (NCBI): domain Bacteria; kingdom Pseudomonadati; phylum Bacteroidota; class Chitinophagia; order Chitinophagales; family Chitinophagaceae; genus Niabella; species Niabella beijingensis. The sequence continues at coordinate 978,432 of NZ_JAIQDI010000002.1, forward strand.
ATTCCACCGCAATAGGAGATGTGCTGAAAATGGAGCAGTCCATTCGTCTTATGGGCTCGAAGGACACCCTTCTGGGACAGAGCTATGGGGAGATGCCCTTTTTTACAAAGGTCCAGGAGATACAGTCGATGCCCGGTCAGCAGGTGTATGCACCGGATGAGATATACCGGTTCCTCCGGAAAGGAGACAGTGCCATAGTGGTAATGTTTGTGGATTCCCTGATAAAAAAGGGGATTGCCCAGGAGGCCCAGTTGCCGCCGTTCTTTAAAAGAGGCGACAAGCTCCTGTTCACTTTTAAAGTGCTGAATGTGTTTAAAAAGGACAGCCTGGCACAGCTGGACTATCAGAAAGAGGAGGAAGCTTTCCGGAAAAGAAAGGACGCAGAACAGAAAGCGATAGTCGACGCGTTTGAAAAGGGCGGCGGCAAGGATAAGCAGATCAGGGATATGGAAGCATATCTGAAAAACAAGAACATCACTGCCGTAAAATCACCCCTGGGAACATTTGTAAAAATTGAAACTCCGGGAACAGGTACACAGGTAACGGACGGAAAGTCGGTAACACTGAAGTATACCGGCAAAACGGTGAAAGATAATAAGGTATTTGATGCGAATACAATGACCGCTGAGGTGGGGTCAGGAGGTGCGATCCCGGGATTTGAGGATGGATTAAAACAATTTAAGGAAGGCGGAAAGGGTGTGATCTATATTCCCGGTTTCCTGGCATACACACAGGGTGTGCCTCCCAATGCGCCTTTTAAAGCATATGATGCATTGTATTTTGAGGTTGAAATTACCCATGTGGGTAACACTCCGCAACAGCAGCAGGGCCCGGTGGTAATGCCACAGGAAGCACCTGCAGCAGACTCTGCAAAAGCGAAAGGAAAGAAATAAACACAGGCATTGCGTGATGCGCAGGAAGCTGTATCAAAAGTTGAATCATCATTAATGAAGACTTCTGATACAGCTTTTTTATACGGGGAATGGCAGGATTGTTGATATTTTTGTATAAACAACAGGCATATGGCGGCTACATTTCAAACACTTATTAACGGCGATAAGCCGGTCCTGGTCGATTTTACAGCATCCTGGTGCGGGCCCTGCAAAATGATGAAACCCATCCTCGAAGAAGTAAAATCAACGATCGGTGAAAAAGTAACCATCATAAAAGTGGATATCGATGAAAGTCCGGGTGCGGCTTCTTTTTATCAGGTACAGAGCGTCCCCACGTTGATACTCTTTAAGAAAGGCCAGATCGTATGGCGGCAAAGCGGCGTGATTCCGGCGGCACAGCTTACCGGTATCCTCGAAACAAATGCGTAGTTCCGGCTAACGGCATTGCTCCGTCAGCAATACCGCTTCTGCTGCCTCTTTTACATCATGCACCCGCAGTATGCCGGCACCGTTCATAAGTCCGATGGTATTCAACACCGTGGTGCCATTTAATGCCTGCTCAGCAGTAATGCCCAGTGTCCTGTAGATCGTTCCTTTACGGCTCAACCCCAGGAGCAGCGGGCAATCCAGAACAGAGAACCGGTGGAGCTCCTTTAACAGCGCAAAATTATGCGGATGGGTCTTGCCGAAACCAAACCCCGGATCAATGATGATATCGGTGACGCCGGCGGCTCTTAATGCCGCCATCTTTTCAATAAAGAAATCGAGTATTTCCAGTATCAGATCGGAATAAACGGGATGGTGCTGCATGGTATCCGGCCGACCCTGCATGTGCATCAGTACATAGGGTATTTTCAGCTCCGCAACAACTGCAAACATCCCGGGGTCTATTGCTCCTGCACTGATGTCATTAACGATCGAAGCACCGGCGGCCACAGCCTTTGCAGCTACTGAAGCATAAAAAGTATCCACAGACAATACGGCCTCAGGAAATGCCCGGTGAATGGAACTGATAGCGGGAATAACGGCAGCAGCCTCTTCCTCCGCAGAAAGCATCCCGGCGCCGGGTCTTGTACTTTGACCACCGATATCCAGGATGGCTGCCCCGGCATCCAGCATAGCTGCTGCCGTTTGCAGCAGCCCTTCACCGGTCCGGTGCCGACTGGCTGTATAAAATGAATCACCGGTAATATTCAAAATGCCCATTACCAGCGGCCTTTGAAGCGAAAGTAACTTTCCCCTGCAATTAAGCGTAAACATCCCGATTTGTTTGTTATTTTTGAGCGTAAAGATAAGATGTTGCTGCAGCTTTACAGGAAAACAAAAACGGTAAGCGGCAGCTCCGGTCATCAACGGGTTAAACAGCCTGTTTATATGTAATGAATATGAGTAAGACAAACGAACAATACGACGCTGTTATTAACGAATGTAAGGACGTGTTTTTAAAAAAGACCAAAGACTATGGCACGGCCTGGAGGGTATTGCGTACGATTTCCATAGTGGACCAGATCTATATTAAAGCGCAACGTATCCGTACGATACAGGAGCTGAAGGTACAGAAGGTTGCCGATGATATCGCCGGCGAATTCAAGGGGATCATCAACTATGCCGTTATCGGCCTGATCCAACTGGAACTGCCTGCCGATGCACCGGAAGAATTACCGGAAAACACTGTGGCAGCCGCCTACAGTCAGTGTATCGATACCACAAAAAAACTCATGCTGGATAAAAATCACGACTACGGCGAAGCCTGGCGCAGTATGAGCCAGGAAAGCTTTGTGGACCTGATCCTGATGAAACTGCAGCGGATCCGCCAGATACTGGCGAATGATCAGAAAACGCTGATCAGTGAAGGGATTGATGCCAATTACAATGATATTGTTAACTATGCTGTTTTTGCGCTGATCCTGGAAGGCGAAAAGAAGAGCAGTAAACCAGATGCCATATGAAACTACTGGTCACCATCGCAAGAATCCTGGTAGGCATACTGTTCATTTTCTCCGGCCTCATCAAGGCCAATGATCCTATCGGGCTCAGTTATAAAATGCAGGAATTCTTCGAGCTATGGAGCATGAGTGCTTTGAACGGCATCACATTGACCCTGTCTGTGCTGATGATCGCTTTTGAGATCATTGCAGGCGTAGCCTTGCTGCTGGGGTGGCAGCGAAAGCTGATCCAGTGGCTGCTGTTATTGCTGATCCTGTTTTTCACCTTCCTTACCGGCTATGCCTACCTGTCGGGTAAGTTTACCAACTGCGGTTGTTTCGGGGATTGTATTCCGATCACTTCAAAGACCTCCTTTATAAAGGATCTTGTGCTGTTGGTGCTGATCCTGTTTTTGTTTTTTAACCAGCGTTTCATCCGGCCGGTGTTTTCAAAAAAAGCAACGGGCATCCTGATGCTTCTGGCAACCGTGCTTTCTTTTGGCTTTCAGTGGTACACGCTGAAATACCTTCCGGTACTGGATTGCCTGCCTTTTAAAAAAGGAAGTTTTATTCCGGACAAACTGAAGATACCGGCGAATGCGATTCCCGACAGTACGGAGATTACCTTTGTATATGAAAAGGAAGGCAAGCAGGTCGAATTCAATTCCGATCATTTTCCGGATGATTTTAACGACAGTACTTATAAATTCATCAACCGGTATGATAAGATCCTGAAGGAGGGATCCAACAATATTCCTGAGATCCGCGGGTTTGATTTTATCAATGGTATGGGCACGAATGTTACCCAGGCACTGCTGGATGCGGATCATATATTATTGTTGTTTGCTGAAGATTTATCAAGACCGGTAGCCGACTGGAAAGCCGGCTTTGAACCGGTTTATGCCGCTGCACGGCAACGGCAATGGCCCGTTTACGTCATCAGCAGTATGGCGCATCCTGTAAAGCAGGCAATCGCCGGTACTGCGTTTAAAGATGTGGAAGTGCTGGGCGGCGACCGGGTGATGATCCGTATGGCAGCAAGAACCAACCCTACATTGTATCTGCTGAAAAAGGGAACCGTGGCCGGCAAATGGAGTTATAAACAGTTTGGTACCGCAAATAAGGTGTTGTCTGCATTTCCTGCAGTAGCACCGCAGGTACAACAGGATACGGCAACGGCTGATCCGGATCACCTAAAATAGCGTAATTGTTACAATTCATCCTAAAAAAAACAGGTTATGGTATACTGGTGATGGCCGGTGTGGTTATGCTTGTCTTTTTTTTGTTCCAGGGCTTCGGCGATCCCTCGCGCCTGGTGATGGGGCAGACGGGGGATAAAAAAACACAGGAGAACATCCGGAAGGAGCTATACCTTGATCAGCCCCGGTGGAAGCAGTTCCTGTTATATGTAAATGATGTTTCGCCGATAGCGCTCCATAGCCGGGAAGAGATCCGGACCAAAAAACTGAAAGGCATTTTTATCGGCGGGGAAAAAAAACTGGCGTTAAAACTGCCTTACCTGCGCCGTTCGTACCAGACAAAAAGGGAAGTGGGGGCTGTGCTGATGGAAGCGCTGCCCGGCACACTCATGCTTGCGGTTGCGGCAATGGCGCTGGCTATTGCTGTGGGAATACCCCTGGGGGTGGCGGCTGCTGTGCGGCAAAACTCCTGGCTGGATACTTCTGCTATTTTTTCGAGTATCATCGGCATATCTGCACCTTCTTTTTTTATGGGAATCGTTATTGCCTATGTTTTCGGATTTGTGCTTACTTCCTATACGGGATTGCATATTACGGGCAACTGGTTTGATATCGATGCAGTAACAGGAAAGCGTACGCTTTCGTTAAAGAACATCATCCTTCCGGCCATTACATTGGGCATCCGTCCCCTGGCGATCATCACCCAGTTAACAAGAAGCGCAATGCTGGATGTGCTGGATCAGGATTATATCCGGACCGCCTATGCCAAGGGGTTAAGCAAAAGAGTAGTGGTATGGAAACATGGTCTGAAGAATGCGCTGAACCCCGTGATCACTGCCGTCACCGGCTGGTTTGCCGAATTGCTGGCAGGCGCTTTTTTTGTGGAATACATCTTTGGCTGGCAGGGGATCGGGAAGGTGACAGTCGATGCACTTGAAAAACTCGATTATCCGGTGGTTATGGGCTCGGTACTGATCTCAGCCGCTTTCTTTGTGGTCATGAACATCATTGCCGATATCCTGTATGGTGTATTTGATCCGAGGGTTAGAGTTTAGTGCTTAGAATTTAGTATTTAGCGTCTGGTATTTAGATTTTAGGATTTCCCCTTATTTAACAAGCACTTCCCGGATCACTTTTTGTCCGAGTGCCTCATTGACGCGTTGTATGATCTTCTCCCGCTGATAGATCAGCTCATTTTTTAAGGGTCCCACCGTTGTGGATATGATCAGTTTATCACCAATGATCTGCAGCTTATCCGTGTACCGTGCCACGGTCTTGCCCATGATCTCTTCCCACACGCCGTCGATGCGCAGTGCCTGGATATCTCCTTTGATACGGCTTTTGTTCAGAAATTCATTTAATGCTTCTCCCAGTGAATATTGTGCCACAACAGATCTGTTTGTACAAAGGTAGCCTTTTTACAGATGAGGGCAGGGTCAGAGCTTGATAAAAAACCTTCTGCGATAGAGCAGGTATCCTACCAGCCAGCAGATCAGCATAAATGTTACTGCCCACAAAAGTGAGGGGAGGTGGCCGGATCCCAGCATGCCAAAGGTTCCGTCAAACAAGGCGCTGAAAAGCGTGCGGCCATCATGGGTATGGTAACTCGACAGCAGGATGGGAACGACCTCGCTGAACAGGTAAATAAAAAGCGCATTCATACCGAACACTTCGAAGAATCTCGCCCCGGTCTGTTTCCCCTTAAAATCGACTATATACAGTATGGTGGCAAGTATCAGACAGTCAAGACCGGTGGTAAGACAAACAAAACTGCTGGTCCATAGTTTTTTATTGACAGGAAAAACAAGGTTCCATAAATAACCGGCAGCCAACAGCAGGAAACCCTCAATAGCCAGCCGGGCCAGCATTTCATAGCTTTTAGGATCTTTTTTGATGTGCCTGCCGGCCAGGTAGCCGATGAGCACGTTCACCACTGCTGGAAGAGTGCTCAGGATCCCTTCCGGGTCAAAGGCACGACCCGGTTCCTTGATGTATAAATGATGATTGGTAAGCAGGAGTACATCCAGCCGGGTGCCGGCGGCACCGCTGACCGTATAGTCGCCGAACAGGAGCAGGATGATCCAGTACCCGAGGAGCAGCCCGATCGCCGCGATCCAGATGCCACGCGTGGAAAGAAAACGGATCATCAGCGCACCGATGCCATAGCAGAGTGCGATACGCTGTAATACGCCAAAGATGCGGGTTTCACCGATGGGGAAGGAGTGGATATTATTTTGCGGGTCCACTTTTACAAACGGAAGCCAGTACATGAGGTAACCGATCAGGAACAGCAGCAGGGTACGTTTGAGTATCCGGGGAAGCACTTCGCGGTTGGATTGCTGATCCCATTTTGATTTTGAAAAACTGATGGCGTTGCCCACGGCAAATAAGAAGGAGGGGAATACCAGGTCTGTCAGCGTGAACCCGTTCCATTTTGCATGCCGCAGTTCGGAAAAGGGATTGGCCCCTCCTGTATTCACAATGATCATAAAACAAATGGTGAGTCCCCGGAAAATATCAAGGGCGCGGAAACGGAGCGGCGCTGTAGCGGTCATGTTAAACTGATTGAATGGGAAACCTTGTTCACGTGTCCTAAATTAAAAGGAAAACCTGGTGTTTCCAATTTTAATATTTACAGTTCAATAAGATGGAAGGGGGTATGGATCGCTTCCATATGTTGTGTGATGCGGTCGCGGTTGGTATCGGTGATGAACACCTGGCCGCCCTTTTCGCCGCATACCTGTGCCAGCAGGTTGCTGATGCGGTCCTCATCCAGTTTTTCAAAAACATCGTCCAGCAATAATAATGGCGGGAATTTTTTCTCCTGGGTCAATACCTCCAGCTCGGTTAATTTCAGGGCAAAGAGCAGGCTTTTCCGCTGGCCCTGGGAAGCAATGTTTTTAAACGGCTGGCTGCCCAGTTGCAGGGTAATATCATCCCGGTGAACGCCCAGCGTGGTGCGTTGCAATGCAATATCCTTTTGCCTTGATGCCTGCAGCAGTTCTTCAAAAGAAGCCTCCAGCAAACGGCTCTCATACAGAAGGGAGAGCGGCTCTTCGCGCCGGGCGATATCGGTATAAAGACGCTTTACTTTTGGCAGAAAGGCTACCATCGCATCCCTCCGTTTGTTGAAAAGAAAGTTGCCTGCGGGGATCAGCTGTTCATCCAGTACCGCCAGCAGGGATTCATCCAGGGCACCGCGTTCTGCTGCTGTTTTCAGAAAACTGTTGCGTTGCTGCAGCAGCTTGTTATAAAGGATGAGCTGTTTTAAATATTCCGGATCCAGCTGGGAGATCAGGGCATCGATAAAACTGCGCCGCTCCTCGCTGCCCCCGGTAATGAGCACTGCATCATCCGGAGCGATCACCACACAGGGATAAAGCCCGATGTGTTTGGAGAATTTGTCATAGAGCTCCCCGTTCACAGAGAACTCTTTTTTGCCATTTTCACGCAGGATGCAGACCAGGTTTTCATCATTGCCGTTGCGTGTAAAGTTGCCGTCGATGCGGAATCCTTTTGCACCCTGCTGCACATTTACGGCATCGCTGCTGCTGAAATAGCTTTTAGTAAAGCAGAGGTAATGGATGGCATCCAGGATATTGGTCTTGCCCACACCGTTCTTCCCGCAGATGGCCACCACTTTTTCCGGGAACACAAAATTCCGGTTGGTATAGTTTTTAAACTGCAGGAGCGCTATGGAATTGAGCTGGAACAATATGCCTTAATGGGTTGATAATTAACTAAAAGAAAATTTATTCCGATCTTATTGATACAACGGGCACTAAGTTAAGTGTTTTAACGCTTTTTGAATACTGCGGCATCTTTCTGTTTTTTGCAGGTATTTCCCGATTTCGTAAATCATTTGATTAAACGGATGATAGCTTTGCCCGGCAAAATAACTACGCGATCAAGGCGCATGAACGAATGAGTAAGGGACTTTTTAGTATAATCTGTTTTCTTTTTTTTGCAACCTTCTTACACGCCCAGCAAACTGCTCCGGCCGCTATTACCGGAATGATCACGGATTCTTCCGGCGGTGCGCTGCAAAATGTTGTTATAGAGTTGAAGGGTGACAGGAAGCCGACCGTATTATCGGCGGAAAACGGATCTTATAACCTGACGGTTGCCCCGGGGAGCTATGAAATAAGCTTTCAGCATTCGGGTTATGTCACTCAAAAGAAAAAGATCCAGGTGGCCGCAAATGAGCGGCTGAATATAACAATTACGCTTTTACGTGATCCCAAGCAGCTGGAGGAGGTTTTTGTAACCGCACAGGAGTCCAGGGGGCTTACGAGTGCCTCTATCATTGATCGTGATGCGATGCGGGTATTGCAGCCTTCCAGTTTTGCAGACCTCATGGAGCTGTTACCGGGCGGTCGTTCCAGAGCGCCCCGGCTTACCGAAGTAAATCCTATCCGGCTGCGGGAAAGCCCGATTGATAGGAATGGCAACTACAGCAACGCTTCCGATATCAGCTCGCTGGGTACCGGATTTTATATTGACGGAGCACCTTTGATTACTGATGCGGACATGCAATCCACAGAAGGGTTCTCTACCGCAGATGCCAACGGGCCAAGAAACATTACGGGAAAAGGAGTGGATATGCGTACCATTCCTACCGACCAGATCGAGAAAGTAGAGGTCATCCGGGGGATACCTTCGGTAGAATACAGTGATCTTACCAGCGGCGCGGTACTGATCACCCGTAAAAAGGGTGAAAAACCTCTAACCGCAAGAATAAAGGCGGATGGATTTGGTAAATTATTTTCTGCAGGGAAGGGGTTTTATTTTTCCCGCAGAAAATTGTCCCTGAATACCGATATTGATTTCCTGGATGCAGTCTCAGATCCGACAAAGAATTTTGTGAACTATAAACGCCTCACAGCTTCCATACGGACGGATAAAAACTGGGAGAAGGGCACCCGGCTGCTGAACTGGGCCGCTGCGTTTGATCTTTCTCATAATATAGATGATGAAAAGCCTGATCCGGATAATTCACTGGCCGGTATTGATAAATACAAGTCAACCAATAACAGGTATGCATTCAACAATAAGCTTTCGCTGCGTTATAAAGAAAGACGTTTTATTAAATCGGCCGAACTGTCTGCCAATGTAAGTTACAGCGATAACCTGATCGATCTTACAAAATGGATACAGCCCCGGACAGCAACCGTACTGGTAAACACTACAGCACCCGGGGTGCATGATGCGGGATTTCTTACAACGGGTTATGCTGGTCATTTGATCGTAGAAGGAAAGCCTGTTACCGGTTCCGGAAAATTAATTATAAATGGGAATTATCATACCGGAAGTATTTTTCACCGGCTTAAAATAGGCAGTGAGTACCGCTACAGTAAAAATTTCGGGAGGGGGCAGGTATATGATCTGAATTTCCCCCTTGACGTTGTCAGCAGGCCATTGACCGGGTCGGCAGATCGTCCCAGGGCCTTTAAGGACATCCCGGCGCTGCAGCAGTTATCTGCATATGTTGAGAATGTGTCTGATGTTAATTTGCAAAACCATCATTTTATGTTGTCGGCAGGACTGCGCGGATTCAGCAGTCCCGGAATAAACCGCCGGTATGCGATTTCAGGTAAATTATTTTTTGATCCCCGGATCAATTTCAAATGGACGCTCCCGGCACTCCTGGTAAATGATAAGAGCCTGTATATTACACTGGGCACGGGTTATGGCGTTTTAACAAAATTGCCGACAACTGATGACCTGTATCCTGTTAAGAACTATATAGACCTGATCCAGTTAAATTACTATCACAATAATCCCGCTTTCAGAACGGCAAATGCTGTTACTTATATTTTTGATGCAACCAATTATCAGCTTCAGCCTGCCATTAACCATAAATGGGAGTTGAATGCCGATCTGAACTATGATCACTACCGGTTATCGGTAACTTATTTTAAAGAGAAAATGAACTCTGGTTTCCGGGGGACTTCCGTATACCAGGCGCTTGCCTACAGAAAATACGATAACGCATCCATTAACCCTGATACCCTAACTACAAGGCCGGGAGTAGGCGATTTTGCTTATAGGGATGTAAAGGAATACCACGGATATACGATACCTTCTAACGGAAGCGGACTGGTTAAAGAGGGCGTAGAATACCAGCTGAACACGAAGCGCTTCAGAGGTATCAATACACGCTTTACCCTGAACGGTGCCTGGTTCCGGACCAATTATTCCAACAGTCAGACCTCCTATAATGTCATCAGCACCAGCGTTATTACCAATGGCAATATACGGCAATATGTGGGCCGGTATGAAGAGGATAACGGCACGTTCTATGAACAGTTTAATACCAACCTGACCGCAGACGTGTACATAAAAACATTGAATATGTACATTGCAGCCTCTTTTCAGTCCCGGTGGTTCATCAGCTCACAAATGGCCTACAAGTCAAGTACACCGGTCACTTACCTGGATATCAACGGCACGGAGTACGTTTATAACGAGGAAAGCATCCGGCGGGATCCCGATATAAAATTCCTGGACAGGCAGTATAGCCCGGAAATTTTCAAAAAAAATACCGTGCCCATCGACCTGCAGTCGAACATCAAGGTTTCCAAGGGGCTGAAGAACGGAAAAGCAATGCTTTCCATGTTTGTAAACAAGATGTTTGTGTATACGCCTAATTATTATAATGAGAACGGGGTGTACATCATAAGAAAGGGCATCGATAATTCGCCCTACTTCGGTATGGAATTGAATCTGAACTTATAAATCAATAATATCAAAAACAATAATGATGAAACGACAAAGTTTAAAATGGCTGTTTATCTTTTCCCTCTTCAGTATATGGGTAGCAGGATGTAAAAAAGATGACACCAATTATAATCCATTAGCACCAACGGCCATCTCGTTTAACAATCCGGAAGGGGTAACAAATGCAGAGATTACTTCCGGCAGTCTTAAGATAAGAGAAATCAATTCAGGGAGGGAGTCGGTCATCTCCACATTCAGCCAGGGGAAAATGTCGGCGGACCTTACACCCGGCTCTTATGAATTCAGCTTTACCGGCGCTATTAAATATGATAAAGACGGAAGCTCGCTTACTGCGCATGTAAAAGCATTTAAAGACCAGGTGGTCATCCGTGAGGCGACTGAAGCGGCGGTTGCCCTTGACCTGTTCCTGGTAAATGCATCCGAAGGATTTGTGATACAGGAGATATTCTTCACCGGCACCCGGACACCGGAGGACAAAACTTATAACGGAGACAAGTATATCATCATTCACAATAATTCGGATAAAGTGTTGTATGCAGACAGTCTTATCGTTGCGGAATCTCACTTTCTTACAACCACAAAAAGGGATTACACTCCGGATGTTATGAAGGATGCGTTTACCAGCAGCAGTATTTATATGATACCAGGTAACGGCAAGACCTATCCCATTGAACCGGGTGCTTCCTTCACTATTGCAGAAAATGCTATTAATCATTTGGAATTTAACAGCAATTCGATGGATCTGAGCAACGCAAAATTCGAAGTGGATCTGATTCCTACGCTGAATGTAGACAATCCTGCTGTACCCAATACCATCCGCGTTTTCGGAAATGGCACACCTATGCACAACCGCGGATTTAAATCCTATGTACTGGCAAAGCTGGATGTATCGCTGGATGCGTTTAAGCAAAATAACCTGTACACGGCATCTTACACCAATTCCGCAGGCGGACAAACGGCAGCGCAGGTATACCGCATCAACAACAATACCATTTTGGATGCTGTAAATCTTAGTGTGGCCGCTGAATTTAACTGGATTGTTACGGCACCTTCAATAGATATGGGATGGTCGCACTGCGGCGCGATTGACGGGGACCCGCAGCGGTATGGAAAAAGCGTTATCCGGAAAGTATTGTCAACCGGCGAAGGTGGCCGTGTTATTTTAAAGGATGATAATAATTCAACAGAAGATTTTACCGCAGATGCGCGTGCGTCATTACTCAAATAAGATGCGCCCGGGTATACAATATGTACTGCTGTCGGCATTTGTTTTGAGCATGGTCTATGGCCGTGCTCAAAATACCGACAGTATCCAAAATGCGGTAAAGGAGCGCTACTCGGAGTGGAGTGAAGCGAGGTCTCGTTATTATACCGGTCCGGCGCTGAAAAAATGGCAGTGGACGCAAAATGCTGCACAACTGGATGTGTCCTATCACAATTCGGCGAACGACCAGTTTCTGCCACAGAAAGGCAGCGGCAGAAATGGTTTTCTTGTACACACAGCCAGCTATACCACCAACCAAAAAAACAGGACCTTGTGGGGTAGGGCTTTTTACAATAATCAGACCCTCCGGGATGTAAAATATAATGAAACCCTGGATTACGACCTGATCTATCCCCTTGCGATGGTGGATACGGCGGGCGGCGATCTTAAATCCGAGACCTATTTTTTTTCCGGTGGTTTCGCCGGGCAGCTTTCGGGGATGGAACTCGGTGTTTCCGCAGGGTACAGGGGTGAACAGGCTTTCCGGGCACGGGACCCCCGAACAAAGGACCTGACATCAAAGATCGACCTGACGGTTTCCGCTTCCATGCCGGTTTCAACCCACTATCAGCTGGGGCTGGATATCGGTGGTTTTACGTACCGTCAGAACAACGCCGTAGGTTTTAGCAGTGAACTGGGCAGCGCTACCATTTATCATGATGCTGGTATGGGTATTTATAACCTGTTGCTTACGGGTGCCAATACGCAGGCATTTTTTAATGCAACACAATATGGTGCGGCGATCAACTGGGTAACAAAGACGGAGAAGGGTTTTTTGGTGACGGCCTCCTATCATCAGTTGAACCTCGACAAGCGGTTAAATACAAGGATCTTTTTTACGCCCATTAACACCGTATCGGAATACATGCTGGATGGCTCGGTGGGATATATCCTGCGGAAAGGTTCTTCCAACTATTTATTTCAGGTGAGCGGTGCATCAAAAAGGCGCAGAGCCGACGAAGGGATCTATGACAACAGAAACACCAGCACCGGCTATGTTGAGATCGGGCGGGCGTCCCGGTATTCCAGCGGTTATACCCGGCTGGGAGCAAAAGCCATACTGGAAAGAGCAGTAGCAAATGCTGTCTGGTCGGTGACCGGCCAGATCGACTGGGTGGATGATGAATATCAATACGCAATACCTTTGCGGAAAATAATGATCAGTCAGATCATCCCGGGGGCCGGGCTGAATTATTTCAGATCTGTTCGGAAAAGTTCTTTTGCCATCAATATCCAGGGAAGGTATACGCACAATACGGAAGCCCGGTATAGCTGGCCCGATGTCAATGAGGAAAGCATGGTTTATGCCATGTTAACCGACATGTACAGGTCCTATGCTGCAGACGGATTGAGTTTAAAGGGCTTTATACGTTATGATATCCCGGTGGCGCCAAAGCTGGGGATATATTTTAAAACAGCTGCAGAGCGGAACCGGTTTAAGACTTTTTCAGGACAGGCATATGAGTTCTGGCTGACGGCAGGGGTTAGTTTTTAGTTTGTTATTTAATTTATTTACGATGCGTTTTGTTTTTGGGATCGCGATCTTTTTTACCTGGCTGGGACTCAGCTCCTGGCTGAATAAAAATCACGCCGGAAAGGCGGCTGCCGGTGCGCCTGCTGATTCATTAAGATTATTGTATGAACGACCCGTCTCCCAATGGCCTCACCCTACCATCGATTCCGGTGTGGTGTGGAAGGAGCTGGAGCCGATACCCGGAGACAGCAGCTGGCAGCTGGTGGAGACCGACCCGAAAACGCGGCTGGGTATGCTGTTGTTTTTTGATCCCCGCCTCTCCGGTTCCAGCCAGATCTCCTGCAGCAGCTGTCACGATCCCGATCTTTCCTGGCAGGATGGGAGGGTTGTGGCACTGGGTAACGACCACCTGCAGGGCAACCGCAATACACAGAGTCTGCTGAATGTGGCCATCTGGCCGAAACTGTTCTGGGACGGACGCGCCAAGGATTTTGAGGCACAGATGGTAGAGCCCCTGAGTGCACATCACGAAATGAATATGGATGTGCCCGCCCTGCCGGATAAACTGGAAAAGATCCCCGGCTATCCGCCGCTGTTTGAAAAGGCATTCGGAAAAGGTGCCGTAAGTTTTAAAAAAATCTCGGAAGCCCTGGCCGCTTTTCAGCAAACCATCAAAAGCCGTTCCACCCGTTTTGATGCGTTCATGCGGGGAAATTATAAAAAACTGAACGACCAGGAGATCGCCGGGCTGCACCTGTTCCGCACCAAGGCCCGTTGCATGAACTGTCATAATGGAACTTATCTTACCGATTTCAGTTTTCATAATATCGGTCTTACCTATTACAAACGAAAATATGAGGACCTGGGACGCTACAACATTACCAAAGACCGGGCAGATGTGGGTAAATTCCGGACACCATCGCTCCGGGAACTGGATCATACCCGTCCCTGGATGCACAACGGACTATTTCACAGTCTGGAGGGCATTGTGAATATCTATAACAGCGGTATGCCGCAATTGCCGAAAACGGAAGCGCAGAAGGCGGATCCCCTATTTCCCAAAACGGACCGCCTCGTGAAGCCGCTGAACCTGACCGATGAGGAAAAAACACAACTGGTAGCCTTTCTAAATACACTTAATGGCGTGCCTTACCGGATGCGGAGGCCCGAACTGCCCCGGTGAGCGGCTGAGGGGCTGATCTTCAACGGGTGATACCTGCGGGAACAGGATAATTGCTGACCCGTGCACTGCAGCACAAGAGTGCGACGCAAGGCCGATGCCACCTGCATTTCAGCCGGGAAAATAAAAACCGTTGCCACGGGTGTAAAAAAAAGGCAAAAAAGGACGGAGTGGTATCTGTAAGAGGGTAGAAATCAGAAATTTTCCCTTACTTTTGCTACTCAAATTTTTAGCCGTGGCAACAAAATTTTCAAAAGAGACCTACCTGTACTGGTATGAATTGATGCAGCTGATTCGCACATTTGAGCTTACAGCCGAGGAGAAATATAAGATGGAGGGAAAGATCCGTGGTTTTTTCCATGCCTATGTAGGGCAGGAAGCGATTGCTGCGGGTTGTATGACCGCCACCAAACCCGAAGATATCTTTATTACAGCTTACCGGGATCACGGGCTGGCTATTGCCAAAGGAGTATCCCTGGACAGCTGTATGGCGGAGCTTTATGGCAAGGCCACCGGTTGTGCCAAGGGTAAGGGTGGCAGCATGCACTTTTTTGGTAAAGAACAGCATTTTTATGGCGGACACGGTATTGTGGGTGCGCAGATCGGCACCGGTACCGGGCTGGCCTTTGCAGAAAACTATAAAGGGACTGAAAATGTAGTGCTGTGCTTCTTCGGCGATGGAGCCGCACGCCAGGGTATTTTACACGAGTCCTTTAACCTGGCCATGCTGTGGAAACTGCCGGTGATCTATATCTGCGAGAACAATAATTACGCGATGGGTACATCCGTTGAACGGACCTCCAACATTCATGATATCTATAAACTGGGTGCCGCTTATGAAATGCCTTCGGAAGTGGTGGATGGAATGAACCCTGAAACTGTTCATGATGCAGTGGCTAAAGCGGTAAAACGCGCCCGCGAAAAAGGCGGACCCACCCTGCTGGAAATTAAGACCTACCGGTATAAAGGGCACTCCATCAGCGATCCCCAGAAATACCGCACCAAAGAAGAGGTGGATGAGTACAAATCAAAAGACCCGATCAACCTGCTCCGCAAAAATATCCTGGACAGCAAGCTGGCAACGGAACCACAGCTGAAAGAGATCGATACCCGCTGCGACGAGGTAGTGGCTGCTTCTGTAACCTTTGCCGAAGAAAGCCCCTTCCCATCGGATGATGAAGTGCTGAAAGATGTGTACGTGGACCAGAATTATCCGTTCATTGTAGATTAAAACTAACAAAACAATATAAAAAAATGGCAGATAAGCGAAATGAAGAAGCTGTAAACGAGCATATTGCAGATTCGAACGCTGTTGATGGTTTAAGAGTATTCTGGTTAAAGCACAGTAAAAAAATAGCGGCCGTTCTGGGCCTGATCGTAGTACTGGGCGGAGGTTATATGCTGTATAAGGCTTTTGTACAAAAGCCGAAAATAGAAGAGGCGCTGGATAAGAGTTTTAAAGCAGAATCCTTTTTCAGGAAGGATTCGTTCAACCTGGCATTGAATGGCGATGGTGTTAGTCCGGGTTTCATTACGATTGCAAAAAAATACAGCGGTACCCCTACCGGTAACCTGGCTAAGTTTTATGCCGGCGTTTGTTATGTCAAATTAAATCAGAATGACAAGGCCATCAGTTATCTGAAAGATTTCAAGACCGATTCAAAACAGATCCAGCAGCGTGCCTATAAATTGCTGGGAGATGCCTATGGTGATATGGGAAAAGGTGCTGAGGCGCTGGATAACTATAAAAAAGCGGCACACGAATTTGAATCCGATCAGATGGCTTCTGCCGATGCCTTGTTCAGTGCGGCCTACCTGGCACAGCATGTGCTGAATAACAAAAATGAAGCGATCAGTCTTTACAAAGAATTAAAGGAAAAATTTCCGCGTACACAGCCGGGCTTTGACGCCGATAAGTACCTGGCGCAGCTGGGCGTTTATAATGTGAATTAAAAATGGCAACACCAGGAAACAGTTCTTTATACAATATTGATACGGGCATTCTGAAAGAGAATGCCTGTGTTATTTTAGTGAAAACAGAGTGGAATGCAGCGATCGTGGATGCGCTGGAAGCCGGTTGCAAAAAGATCTTTGATACGTATAAGATCCGGTACCAGACCCTTGTGGTTCCCGGTGCTGTAGAATTGCCCTTTGCCATAAAACGGCACTGGGAGCGGAATAAAGAGACCGCGGCGGCCCCGGATGCCTTTATTGCGCTGGGTTGTGTGATCAAAGGCGATACACCACATTTCGAGTATGTATGCGATTCCGTAACCCAGGGGGTATTGCAGCTGAACCTGCTGTTGCCGGTGCCGACCATTTTCGGTGTGCTGACCGTTAATACGGAAGAGCAGGCCCGGGAGCGGATCGGCGGTATACACGGGCACAAGGGAGCCGAAGCAGCCATTACGGCCCTCAAAATGATCCATTCCTGATGAAAAGAAATTGTCTTTTATATGGTGCGCTGGTCCTGCTGCTGACCGTTTCCTGTAACGGACCGGTTGCTGAGCCGGTCACCGGTGCCGACAGTACTGCGAACAGCGACGGCCGGGATACCCTTGCGGTTGCTCCCGTGCCAAAGGCTGCCACAGAAGAACAGGTGGTGGACAGTCTGAAACACATTCCTTTTGTGGCGGAGAGCCACCGCTATATCGATTCGCTTACGGATCATAAACACGGTATTGCTTTTTTGATCGATACGGTTTCTGATAAAGAAGTTAACTTTAGGGCAGGGTACAATGGTGAATTCCGTTTTGAGACCTATTACCTGTTTACCGTGAACCCGCAGAACTTTGATATAAAAATAACGGAGCCCATCAGTGGGGATAAGATGACGGTAGATGCCTATGAGGCGGCTCAAACAAAATAAAATGAACGTACAGATTTTTATACCTTGCTTTGTGGACCAGCTGTATCCTGAAACGGGATTCAATATGGTAAAAGTGCTGGAAAAATTTGGCTGTACCGTATCCTACAATGCCGGTCAGACCTGTTGCGGGCAGCCAGCATTTAATGCCGGTTTCCGGGAAGAGTCGAAAGCGGTCTGTACAAAATTCCTGAACGATTTCAAAGGCAGTGATTATATTGTGGCCCCCAGCGCAAGCTGCGTGGGCTTTGTACGGAATTATTACCCGGCGCTTTTTGATAACTCCTCCGTGCATAACGAAGTAAAAGCATTGGGGGCAAGGATCTATGAGTTTTCAGAATTTCTTATTCATGTGTTGAAAGTAACCGATACCGGTGCCATGCTCAGGGGCAATGCTACTTATCATGACAGCTGCGCGGGACTTCGTGAATGCAAGATCAAATCGGAGCCCCGGGCGCTATTGTCCAATGTAAAAGGATTGGTGCTGAACGAGCTGAAGGATGTGGAGACCTGCTGCGGTTTTGGCGGAACCTTTGCGGTGAAATTTCCTTCCATATCCATTAATATGGGAGAACAAAAAGTGGAGAATGCCATAGCCACAGGAGCGGAATACCTGATCAGTACGGACCTGTCCTGCCTGATGCATTTACAGGGGTACATCGATCATAAAAAATATTCCATAAAAACCATGCACCTGGCGGATGTACTGGCCAGTGGCTGGTAGTTGAGGATACACTGCCTGTCCGGATTATTGTAATTCAACGGAACGCCTTAATGAATATCTCAGTTGCACAAGTAAGATCCGTTAAAGGGAATATCCCCGCAAACATTGAAATACATAAAAGGACGATAGCGGTTGCTGCAGATTATAAGGCAGCGGCCGTTTTTTTTCCTGAGCTTTCTGTTACGGGGTACGAGCCTGAACTGGCGGAACAGCTGGCGACAAACCGGGAGGACCAGCGGTTCAATGATTTTCAGCTGCTAAGTGACAATAATAAAATAACCATTGGTATTGGTATGCCAACGGTTGCAAGAGCAGGCATACACATCAGCATGATCATTTTCCAACCCCATGTACCAAGACAGGTCTATTCTAAACAGGAATTACATACAGACGAATTGCCCTATTTTGTAAATGGCGATGGCCAGCTGATTCTGGAAGCCGGCAACCAAAAAATTGCTCCGGCAATTTGTTTCGAAAGTTTACAGATGCACCATGCAACAACTGCAAAAGCGCTTGGCGCTGACCTTTACCTGGCGAGTGTGGCAAAATCGCAAAAGGGAGTTGATAAAGCGATGCTCCATTATCCCGTAGTGGCAAAGAACTATTCCATACCTGTTCTAATGGCCAACTGTGTTGGTTATTGCGACAATTTTAATAGTGCCGGGAAAAGTTCGGTTTGGACGAAAGAGGGGCGCCTGGCGGGGCAGCTGGATAACGAGGAAGGCCTTTTGATTTTTGACACGGACACGGAACATGTTACTTCCAGGTTGCTGTAAAGGCTACTGATGGAATGGAAGGAGTGGCATTTTCGCGCCGGCAGGGAAAGCAGTAAAGCCTAACGCAAGAGGCGCCCGGTCCTGGTCTCGTAAGTTCCCAATATTATGTACGGGATCCGATTGTTTATATAGCCGAACTGACTTATATTAGTCTTTCTTAATTCAACCGAAAAAATAATACGATCAATGGAAAAGAAGATTCTTTTGAACGAAAAGGACATGCCCACCCAATGGTATAATATTGTGGCCGACATGCCCAACAAACCATTACCACCACTGCATCCCGGAACCAAACAGCCCATCAGTGGTGAAGACCTGGCACCGCTGTTCCCGATGGACCTGATCCTGCAGGAGGTATCGGCAGAACGCTATATCGATATCCCGGAGGAAGTGCAGGAAGCGTACCGCATCTGGCGCCCAACACCGTTGATACGGGCCACAGCGCTGGAAAAGGCATTGAACACGGCTTGCAGGATTTATTATAAATACGAAGGCACCAGTCCCAGCGGATCGCATAAGCCCAATACGGCGATCCCACAGGCTTACTATAATAAAAAGGCCGGTGTAAAAAGGATCATCACCGAAACCGGGGCGGGCCAATGGGGAACGGCGCTAAGCTTTGCCTGCAGCCACTTCGGGATCGATTGTGAAGTATATATGGTGCGTATCAGTTTCAATCAGAAACCCTATCGGAAAATTCTGATGAACACGTTTGGCGCAAAGGTATATCCTTCGCCCAGCACCAATACGCAGGCGGGAAGGAATGCGCTGGAAGCAAACCCGGATACACCGGGAAGCCTGGGGCTTGCCATATCCGAGGCCATTGAGATCGCCGCAGGAGATGAGCAAACAAAATATTCATTGGGGTCGGTACTGAACCACGTGTTGCTGCACCAGACGATCATCGGCCAGGAGGCTAAAAAGCAGCTGGAATATACCGGTGACTATCCGGATGTGATCATTGCCCCGCTGGGTGGTGGTTCTAATTTTGCCGGCCTGTCGTTCCCGTTCATAAAGGATAAGATCGAAGGCAGGGAAGTACGTTGCATTGCTGTGGAACCCGCTTCCTGTCCGAAGCTGACAAAAGGAAAATTTATGTATGATTTTGGAGATACACAGGGCTATACGCCGCTGCTGCCCATGTTCACACTGGGACATACCTTTACACCTGCTGCCATACATGCCGGGGGCCTGCGTTATCACGGAGCAAGCGTACTGTGCAGCCAGCTATTGAAGGACGGTCTGATAGAAGCCAGTGCCATCCAGCAGCTGGAATGTTTTGAAGCCGGTGTGCTGTTTGCAAAAGCAGAAGGCATCGTGCCGGCGCCGGAGGCCAATCACGGCATTGCCCAGGTAATCCGAGAAGTGAACAGGGCAAAGGAAGAAGGGGTGAAAAAGAATATCCTGTTCAATTTGTGCGGGCATGGATTTGTGGATATGGCCGCTTACCAGGATTATTTTGACGGAAAGCTGGTGAATCATTCGTTTACCGACGAAGAACTTACCGGGGCGCTCAAGGATATTGAAGCGCTGCAACCGCAGTAAGGGCTATTGTTATAAAAGAAGACCGGCACTACGCGGCCGGTCTTTTATGTTTCTGGTACTTTCAAAAATGTTGTGTATACTGCATTTCTTTTAGATGAATAGGAAAAATTATTATGGCGCCTGCCTGATTGTTTTAATGTTATCCTCCTGCAGGGAGAAAAATCCGGAATACCGGCCGGAACCTGCTGCGGGGTGACAGTATTGCGGTTTCCTGGAAAAATGATACGATCTATATTGCAGGTGACGGGGAGCGCCCGGAGCTGGCAAAATGGGTGCTTGCGGTAAAGAAGACAAAAGACGGACCCGTAGCCCTGTTCCGTAAAAAATACAAAAAGGAGCTTAAATACTGGTGGCCCAGAGACAAAGAGTACACGAATGATTATCTGCGCCGGCTTTACCTGGAAGCAGAATATTACCTGGCCTGTTCCGGGAACAAACTGGTACGCCTGGCTGTTGAAAGCAATGAGGACCTCAGCTATTCAATCGAGGAACGGGAACGGGATGATAAAAACTACATTGTTTTAGGAATATCGAGTACTTCCGGGGGGCATTCCAATATCCTGCAATGGTTGTATTATGACCAGGAGGAGGGCAGGCTGTATGAATATGATCTTCCAAACGACCGGCTGGTCCTTTTTGATCCGGCAGAATAAGTATTTACGGTGCAATGATTGCAAGAATGTGTTGTGTGTTTTTTGCGTTCCCTGGCGTTCTTTGCGGTTATATTTTACCGCGAAGTGCGCAAAGTGGCGCAAAGATTTGATGGGGTTATAGCTGCCTTTGCGTTCCCTGGTCCCTTGCGGTTGTATTCTACTTCGAAGTGCGCTAAAACAGCGCCCCCTGCTCTCCGGCTTTATCCGGTATTTTCAGGTTGAGTCCGAAAGTACTGTTCATCGAACGGATAAAATGTGCGGCCAGCAATGGCGATTCAAGCTCTACATTCTGATGCACAAAAAAGTACAATTGCTGCAATCCTTCTGTTCTCCATTTTTTTATCCGCTGCACCCAGGCATCCAGGCGGGCCACGTCGGTGGGATGATTGGCCCCGACATAACGTATGAACGCAGTAGTGCCTGTCAGCCGCATGTGCAGCATATCCCGTCTGCCGGCAGTATCCACAAGGATATTGGTCATGCCCTGCTTTTCCAGCAGCGCGCAGTACTGATCGTTGACCGCCTTGCTGGAGAACCATTCTTCATTTCTTACCTCCACACCCAGGGGGATCCCTTTGGGAAAATCCTCCAGTACCTGTTTCAGCCGGTCGAAATGAACCGGTTTAAAGTTGTCGTGCAATTGCAGGAACGCCATTCCCAGCCGGTCTTCAAAATTGCTGACGGCATCGCAGAAAACGGATACCTCCTGTTTTACATCGATCAGCCGTTTATAATGGGTGATGGTGTTGGTCAGTTTGGGAAAGAACCGGAACCCCTGTGGTGTTTTATTCTTCCAGGTATCCACCTGTTTCCAGTCGGGCATTTTATAAAAAGTAGCATTGAGCTCAATGGCATTGAATTGTGTGGCATAATATTTCAGTTCATCTTTTGTTCCCGGCGGATAGAAGCCTTTGAGATCGGTACGGTTCCATTTGGCACAGCCTACATATACCTCAAATTCTTTTTTGTTTTTTTTTGCTGCCAGTACTTTCGCGGTTCCCGGATGATCTTCAGGCAATGAAAAATCAATGGCTCCGGGGTTGTTCACTTTTCCAAATTGCATGGTGTATTCCTGTGATCTGTTTTATGGTTTAATAATGATTGTATGTCACATCAGTTCCGCGATCTTTTTTCCGGCAACCGGTGCCAGGGCTACACCCATGCCGCTCATACGGAGGGCACAGAAACTCCGGTCGGTCAGCTGCTCGATGACGGGCATCTTTTCTGTTCCCATTGCCATGATACCCGCCCAGCGGTGCGTGATCTCCGGGCGCTGCCCGGGAAGGACGACGGTTGATAAAAAGTGTTCCAATGCCTGCTGTATCGGAAGTGTGGTAAATTCATCCAGTGTATATTCCGTCTGAAGCGATGTATGGCGTGCACCACCCAGCAGGATGCGGTCATCAAGGTTTCTGAAATAATAATAGCCTTCCTGGTAGTGAAAGGTGCCGTTGAACTGCAGACCCGACACGGGAGCGGTCAATAATACCTGGCCTCTTGCCGGTACCAGGTCTATTTTTGGAAGCAAGCGGCTGCTGAAGGCGTTGGTACAATATACCAGCCGGTCGGTAAGGAGAGCGGGACCGCTGGTCATGGTGAGCTTTATACCGGAAGGGGTTTCTTTTACTTCACGAACTTCAGTGCAGAACAAAAAACGCACACCTGCTTTAACCGCCATCCGGTGCAGTTCGGTTAACAGCTTGCCCGGATGCAGGCTACCCTCGAAACGGTTTTCAACAAGATGTGATATGCCGGCAAAACCAAAGCGGGCAATCAGATCATCCTGAAGCGAAAAGGTTTCAGGGGAACCGGTGATCTCATACAGCCATTCGTTGAGGGTCCGGAGCCGGTCAAGGCACTGCTCATTATCCAGCAGTTCATATCCCTTGCAGATGTTAAAATCGATCGCGCCATTGGCAAAGAGTTTTTGAATGATCCGTAATCCTTCAAAACGCATGGCGAGCAACTGCACTGCTTTCTCATTGCCCATCAGTGCAATATCGGAGAGGATCTCGGTAGGACTTCCAAAACAAGCAAAACCGGCATTACGAAGGGAGGCACCGGCGGAGGTAGCTCCGCGTTCCACAACCAATACTTTTTTTGACGGAAACTTTTGCTGCAGGTAAAGCGCCGTCCATATCCCTGTGAACCCCGCTCCAATGATAACGATATCCTGGGAGGCATAAAATGCTTCCTGTTCCCAGATGCTTATTTGATGTTGCGGTTTCCTGATTGTTCTTTATTTTTATAAAAATAAAAATACAACTAAGAAATCTCAAATCTCAATTTTCAATCTTATTCTTATGGCATACTGGCTGATAAAATCGGAACCGTTTAAATATAGTTATGATCAATTGGTAAAAGACAAAAAAACGGTCTGGGACGGTGTGCGTAATTATGCTGCAAGACTGAACCTGCGCGCCATGAAGAAAGGCGACCTTGCTTTTTTTTATCACAGCAATGAAGGGGTTGAGATTGTGGCTATTGCAAAAATTGTAAAAGAGGCCTTCCAGGATCCCACTACTACGGATGAGCGCTGGGTGGCTGTGGAAGTAGCACCTCATAAACCGTTAAAAAAACCGGTAACACTGGCGGAAATAAAAGAAATACCACAGCTAAAGGATATGGACCTGGTGCGGCTGGGCCGATTGTCGGTACAGACCGTAAAACCCGAAGAATGGGAGCTCATCCTTAAAATGAGCGGGGAGAAGATCTAAACATCCTGTCCGCACAGCCGGAAGCATTGGAAGAAAGAACATGTAATTTTTTGTTAACTTACGTTCGTTTGTTTAAATTGCGTGTCTTTGGAATATGAACAACTATAATAATCCCATCATAGACCGGCTTCCCAACCATTTAAAACAATATATTGTTGCGCAACATTATGAGCATTATACTGCGGTGGATCATGCTGTATGGCGGTATGTGATGCGGCAGAATTACAATTACCTGAAGGATGTGGCCTATTATCCCTATATCCCGGGATTAAAGAAGGCGGGACTTACGATAGAACATATTCCCGACCTGCAAACCATGAATGATCATCTCAAGAAGATCGGATGGGGGGCTGTTACAGTAAACGGGTTTATTCCTTCGCAGGCATTTATGGAATTCCAGGCTTACCGGGTACTGATCATTGCGGCAGACATCCGGCAGATCGAACATATCGAATATACACCGGCACCCGATATCATTCATGAATCTGCGGGTCATGCCCCGATCATCGGCGAACCGGAATATGCGGCCTACCTGCAATTCACAGGTGAAGTAGGAACAAAGGCAATGCTCACAAAAAAAGACCAGGAGCTGTTTGAAGCGATCCGTCGGCTGGCCGTATTAAAAGAGTTAGCAGGCACGCCCGAAAAAGACATTCAGCAGGCGGAAGAAGAGCTGGCATACATTCAGCAGAATATGGGCGCACCTTCAGAAATGGCGCTGCTGGCGCGGCTGCACTGGTGGACGGTGGAATATGGTCTGATCGGTACACCGGAAGCGTATAAAATTTACGGGGCCGGCCTGCTGTCGTCCATCGGGGAAAGTGTTTCCTGTATGCGCCCGGAGGTAAAAAAGATCGCCTACACGCTGGATGCCGTTAATTATGCCTACGACATTACAAAGCCGCAGCCGCAGCTGTTTGTAACTCCCGATTTTCAAAACCTGGTGCAGGTGCTGGATGCATTTGCAGCTACACTCGCTTACAGGAAAGGAGGTGTGTACGGGTTGGAGAAAGCCATTGCATGCGGGTTGTTGTGTACTGCTGTGTATAGTTCCGGACTACAGGTGTCCGGTATTTTTGTTGAATCCGGGGTGGGCGACGGCGCTTATATCACCACTGCCGGGCCTACGGCACTGGCCATTGAAGGCCGGCAATTGGAAGGGCATGATAAGAACGTGCACGGGCAGGGGTTTGGATCGCCTGTAGGAAAACTGCGCGATTATGATCTGCCGCTGGAAGATTTTACAGCCGGTGACCTGAAGAATGCAGGCATCGAGACCGGCAGCACAGCCGAATTGCTGTTTCGCAACGGTATACAGGTACGCGGAACGGTTGAAGATATCCTGATCAGGAATAATAAAATAATGTTGATCCGTTTTTCAGCATGTATGGTCATCGACAGGATCACCGCCCGGCAGTTGTTCCAGCCCGAATGGGGGTTCTATGATATGGCAGTGGGCGCAGAGATCGTATCTGTATTTTCGGGTGCTTCGGATAAGGATGCATATGAGCAGATCACTACAGTGCCAAGGGAAATGCCGCGTTCGGTCTACAGCGGGAAAACGCGCACGCTGCATGAACTGTATCAGCAGGTGCGGAATATCCGGGAAGAAAAAACCGGAACGGCGCCGCTGGCGGATCTTGTTAAGATACTGGAAGACCAATACCCCGAAGACTGGCTTTGTTTGCTGGAGGTACTGGAGATCCTGAAAGACCGTAAGGAGACCCCGCTTTTGCAGGAACATATCAGGCAGCTGCTGTTGCAGCGTCAGGAAGAGCATCCCGGATTTAAAAAACTGATCGATGACGGACTGCATACTTTGAAGCAGATAGAAATTTTACCGGGAACGGTTCCGGGATCATAAACTGAAAACAGTAACTTTAAGCGCCTTTTT
Source organism: Niabella beijingensis (assembly GCF_020034665.1). Classification (NCBI taxonomy): domain Bacteria; kingdom Pseudomonadati; phylum Bacteroidota; class Chitinophagia; order Chitinophagales; family Chitinophagaceae; genus Niabella; species Niabella beijingensis. The sequence goes on from NZ_JAIQDI010000002.1 coordinate 1,004,283, forward strand.
AAATCTTAAATACAATTTACTATGAACGATTCAACATTTGCCCAGGCATTCAGCCGGGAGCTGGATATGGAAGTGCGGGCTACCCGTGAATGTCTGGAACGCATTCCCATGAACCTGTCGGATTGGAAACCGCATGAAAAGTCGATGCAGCTGGGGTATCTGGCGGTGCTTGTTGCGGAAATACCATTATGGATCACCACCATGATCCGCAGTAATGAGATCGACTTTGCGACATTTTCCCACATCCATCCCACGAATAATGAAGAGTTGGTGGCCCACTTTGATGAGAACATCGCAGGTGCCAAAACCGCGCTGGCGGAAGTAAAGGACGGCGACCTGGAAGCACCCTTTTACCTGAAGAACAATGGACAGGTCGTTTTTCAATCTTCAAAAAAAGAAAGTCTGGAATCCACGATCAACCACCTCGTACATCACCGTGGCCAGCTCACCGTTTACCTGCGGCTGAATGACATTGCCGTTCCTTCCATTTATGGTCCTTCGGCAGACAGCAGGCCGTTTTGATCTTTGGTAAGTGAGTGGTAATAAGTGAGGCATTTTGTAGTATTAGCAAAGCTGTTGATATCTTTATTCAAAATTTATCAGGGCCATTGCGGATTTTATGAGCCACTGGTTTTCATCCCTCACATTTCACTATTTACTTTTAACCTGCCAATTTATTCCGCCCAGCTCATGATGTACCCCGGATTTTCGATTTGAAGTGCTTCCTGTGTCAGCATCAGCGGATGAAAGGTGTCCACCATTACAGCCAGTTCCCTTGTTTCTTTTGCGCCGATACTTTTTTCAACAGCGCCTGGATGGGGTCCATGCGGGATGCCGGCAGGGTGCAGGGTGATCATCCCCCGGGTAACATTTTTGCGGCTCATAAAGTCGCCGTCCACGTAGTAAATAACCTCATCGCTGTCGATATTGCTATGGTTATAAGGGGCCGGAATGGACTGCGGATGATAATCGAACAACCGCGGTACAAAGGAGCAGACCACAAAGGCACTGGTCTCGAATGTCTGGTGCACCGGCGGCGGCTGGTGCACCCTCCCGGTAATGGGTTCAAAATCGTGGATGGAAAAAATAAACGGATAACAGCAGCCATCCCAGCCGATCACATCAAAGGGATGTGTTCCGTAATGCAGTCCGTACAATACCCCTCTTTTCTTGGCCCTGATCAGGAAGTCACCCTGCTCATCAATCGTCTCCAGTTGCTGCGGCGGACGGATGTCGCGCTCGCAATAGGGTGCATGTTCCATCAGCTGCCCGTATTTGCTGAGATAGCGCTTCGGAAAGCGGAGCGGGGTAAAGGATTCTACGATAAAAAGCCGGTTGTGTTCGTCATTAAAACGGATCTGGTAAATGGTTCCTCTTGGCAGAACAATGTAATCGCCGTAACCAAAAGGGAGTGCGCCATACTGGGTCATTACAACACCGGAGCCTTCATGCACAAAGATCAGTTCATCCCCATCGGTGTTTTTGTAAAAATAATTTTCCATACTCTGCTGTGGTGCTGCCAGTACCAGGTGACAGTCGTTGTTCACAAGAATGGGAACGCGGCTTTCCAGAAAGTCGGCTGCGGGTCTTATATGAAATCCTTCGAAGCTTCTGTGCTGCAGCATTTTTTCTTCGGCTATATGCGGACTCAGATCCCGCTGCGGTTCTGTTTTGATGATCTGGGTCGGCGGATGGCAATGATATAAAAGGGAATAGTCATTGCTGAATCCCTCGGTGGAAAAAAGCTGTTCGCTGTACAGTCCGCCATCCGGCTTGCGGAACTGGGTATGACGCTTATGGGGAATTTTTCCCAGGGTATAATAATGAGGCATGTGAATCTGGATTTAGAATTTGGAATTTAGAATGCTGAATTTGAAAATGGGTACTTTCAAACGATAAACAAAAAGCGATACATTCTAAACGGCCGCGCCCATGGCAAGAGCGGCCAGCAGGAAACAATATTTCCACCGGCGTTTATCCTTCCAGTAGGTGAAATTTCTGAAGTAGGGCATAAAAATAATTCCGGATAAAGGTACCACAATTTATAAAATAACGTACATTTGTTATTATTTTCAAGATTGAGACCTGATTACCCATATAAGATCTTTTCCGACAAGCGTGTGAATTATGTCTTGTTGATAGAAGCATTGGCTACCGACCGAAGCGACATCTGATCCGTTCCCTTTTTCTTTTTTATTTACCCTTAAAATAATTGATCATGCCTGACACAAGCAATGTGGCTGCAGCGCCTGCTACAGCTGATTTTCTTCCCTTGCAGGGTACCGACTATATCGAGTTTTATGTGGGAAATGCCAAACAGGCCGCCCATTTTTATAAAACGGCCTTTGGCTTCCAGTCGCTGGCGTATGCCGGACCGGAAACCGGCGTTAAGGAAAAAGCGAGTTATGCCATCCGCCAGAACAAACTCACTTTCGTATTTACCACACCCATAAAGAACAGTGATGCAATCGGAGCACATATCGCCAAACACGGAGATGGGGTGCGCATGCTGGCGCTCCGGGTAGATGATGCCACCGATGCCTGGATACAAACGACAAAAAGGGGGGCGAAAGTTATATGGAGCCCGTAAAACTGGAGGACGCACAGGGGGAGGTGATCATGAGTGGCATCCATACCTACGGAGATACCATACACCTGTTTATTGAACGGAACAATTATAAGGGTGCTTTTTTGCCGGGTTACCAGAAATGGGAAACAGTATACAATCCCTCCGAGACCGGGCTGCTTTATGTAGATCACTGTGTAGGCAATGTAGGGTGGAACCAGATGAATAAATGGGTGGCATTTTATGAAGAGGTAATGGGTTTCTGCAATATCCTCTCATTTGATGATAAGGATATCTCCACAGAATATTCCGCCCTTATGAGCAAGGTGATGAGCAATGGCAACGGGTATGTAAAATTTCCCATCAATGAGCCGGCCGAAGGCAAGAAGAAATCACAGGTAGAGGAATACCTGGATTTTTATAACGGGGAAGGAGTGCAGCATGTGGCACTGGCTACCAATAATATCATTGAAACGGTAAGTGCCCTGCAACAACGGGGTGTGGAGTTCCTGAAAATACCTTCGAGTTATTACGATACGGTTTTAGACCGGGTTGGCACGATCGATGAGGACCTCCTGCCGCTGAAAGAACTGGGGATCCTTATCGATCGTGATGAAGAAGGATACCTGCTGCAGATATTTTCAAAACCGGTGGAAGACCGGCCGACATTGTTCTTTGAGATCATTCAACGTAAGGGGGCAAAGAGTTTTGGCAAAGGGAATTTCAAAGCATTGTTTGAGGCGCTGGAACGGGAACAGGAGGCGCGGGGGAATTTGTAGAAGCGGCAGGAAGGTGTGTCAGTAAGAAGCAGGCAATGAGACGTGGTTTGTAAGATGCCGCGCTGATGCATTTATTTTTTAATCTTATATTTTATTTTCAATGAAGTTATCGCGGTTAGCAGCACATACGCCGCCTTCGGGCATTCTGGCCATCAGCAATGCTGTAAAAAAAAGAGCGGCTGCAGGAGAACAACTGCTCAATTATACGGTAGGTGATTTTGACCCGCAGCTGTTCCCCATACCTCAGTTGCTGGAAGATGAAATTGTAAAAGCGTACCGGAACAAACAAACCAACTACCCGGCAGCGGATGGCAATGAGGATCTGCGGAAGGCCATCGCAGCGTTTGTAGAAAAACAGCAGGAACTTTCCTATACGCCCTCAGAGATCATGATCGGGAGCGGCGGCAGGCCCTTATTATTTGCTGCCTATAATATGATCGTGGATCCCGGGGATAAGGTGATCTATCCCGTGCCCTCCTGGAACAATCATTTTTATGTACAGCTGACAGGAGCCGTACCCTGTATTATAGAAACAAAGCCGGAAAATAACTTTATGCCTACGGCTGAAGAAATACGGCCTCATATAAAGGATGCCACGCTGCTGGCGCTTTGTTCGCCCCAGAATCCAACGGGTACCGGCTTTTCTGCAGCGCAGTTAAAGGCCATCGGAGCCATGGTGGTGGAAGAAAACGCCCGTCGGGGTGCGGATGAAAAAAAATTGTACATCCTGTACGACCAGATCTATTACCTGCTCAATTATGGCAGACAACCACATGTAAGTCCGGTAAGTGTTTGCCCGCAACTGCGGCCCTATACCATTTATATCGATGCCATCAGCAAGGCCTTTGCGGCAACGGGTGTGCGTGTGGGCTGGTGCTACGGACCGGAACCGGTGATCAGCAAAATAAAAACAATGCTGAATCATGTGGGGGCCTGGGCGCCGATGGCCGAACAACAGGCCGTTACTGCTTTTTTAAATAACGGAGCAGCGGTTGCCGCTTATTTAAGTGGATTTAAAACAGCACTTCAGCAACGGCTGGATCGGATCTACCACGGCATACAGGAGCTGAAAAAAGAAGGACTACCCATAGATGCCATCGCACCACAGGCCTCCATTTATCTCACGGTCAACATTGACCTCCCGCAGGACGTAACGACCTTCCTCCTGGATGAAGCCGGCATTGCCTTGTTGCCGTTCCGGGTGTTTGGTACCGCTCATGCACACAACTGGTACCGCCTTAGTGTGGGCACCTGTCGCATGGAAGATATTGCACCGTTTTTGCAGCGTTTAAAAGAGGTGTTGCGGAAGAAAATGGAACTGGCATAATAATAGGAGCTACAAATAAAAACAATCATGAAACTGATCTCATACATCCGGCATCAGAAGGAACAGGCAGGTCTGTTGATCGCCGACCAGGTCTACCCGCTGTCATTCCCGGGCTGGGATGATGCCGGCATAATGGATGACCTGTTGAATAACTGGGAGTCCTGCCGGCCGGAACTGGAGAAAAAAGAAGCGGCTATCCTATCCGGAACTCCCGGAAACAACAACCCTGTCCCTGTTTCAGCAGTACAGCTCATTGCGCCCGTACCGCGCCCGGTCTCCTGTCGCGACGGATATGCTTTCCGGCAGCACGTGGCCACGGCGCGCAGGAACCGCGGTGTGGCAATGATCCCCGAGTTTGACCAGTACCCCGTTTTTTATTTTACCAATCATCGCAGCATTCAGGGACCGGGGATGGTACAATGTATGCCGGATCATTTTGAAAAGCTGGACTTTGAGCTGGAAGTGGCGATCGTGATCTGCAAAAAGGGAAGGAACATAAAAGCATCGGAAGCGGATGCTTTTATCGGAGGGCTGATGATCATGAATGATGTCAGCGCCCGGACGCTGCAACTGGAAGAGATGTTGCTGAATCTCGGACCGGCAAAGGGTAAGGATTTTTCAACCGTGATCGGGCCCTGGCTCGTAACACCGGATGAACTGGCATCTTATGAGACCGATCCAAAACCCGGGCATACGGGCAAAAACTGGAATTTGGAAATGAAATGTTTTGTAAATGAGACACCGGTAAGCCGGGGGAACCTGGGCGATATGGACTGGACCTTTGCGGAGCTGATCGAGCGGGCTTCTTATGGAACGGATCTCTATCCCGGCGATGTGATCGGCAGTGGTACCGTGGGTACCGGTTGCTTCCTGGAACTGAACGGAACAGGGAAGCTGCAGGACCCGGAATACAAGGCACAATGGCTGCAGCCCGGTGACAGGGTGCGGATGGAAGTGGAGGGACTGGGCATTCTTGAAAATACATTTGAACGGGATGCTTCCGGATACAGTATCTTAGCATTGAAGAAAAAACAGCCGGGAAAATGATCATCGATCCGAATACACTTAACGGGCCCGACAAACAGCATTACCTGCAGCATATCATCGCACCGCGACCCATTTGTTTTGCAAGTACCATGGATCATGCGGGTCATATAAACCTGAGTCCCTTCAGCTTTTTTAATCTTTTCTCTACCAATCCACCGGTGGTCATCTTCAGCCCTTCCCGAAGGGTGCGTGACAATACCACCAAGCATACCTTGCAGAACGTACTGGAAGTTCCGGAAGTAGCGATTAATATCGTCGATTATGATATGGTACAGCAGGTTTCCCTTGCCAGTTGTGAATACCCGAAGGACGCCAATGAATTTATAAAAGCGGGCTTTACCACGGAGCAGTCGCAGCTGATCCGGCCACCCCTGGTAAAAGAAAGCAAAGCCAAAATGGAATGCCGGGTACTGGAGGTAAAGCCATTGGGCAGCGGGGGAGGGGCTGGCAACCTGGTGATCTGTGAGGTGTTGCTGCTGCACATTAACGAGACACTGCTGGACGGAAATAATAAGATTGATCAGCGGAAGCTGCAACATGTAGCGCGCCTGGGTGGTAACTGGTACTGCCGGGTGGATACCACCAATCTTTTTGAGGTGGAAAAACCCAATACGCAGCTGGGTATGGGTATGGACGCGTTGCCGGGCGTTATCCGGAACAGTACCGTACTTACCGGGAATGATCTCGGGATACTGGCAAACGGTACCGGGATGCCCGCCCGCGATCCGGATTTTAATGATGCCGTGCTGGCGGCCCTGCCGTACCCGGAAAATAATGAGGAGCGCAGGCTGGCTGTTCATCAATATGCACAACAGCTGATCCGGTCGGGAGAGACCGGGAAAGCCTGGCAGGTATTACTGACCCTGCTCTGAGGCAGCCCGCTATGGAGTGGCACCTGTTCTCCGGCTGCCGCTGGGCGTTTACGGAAACAGCTTCCCTAAATAAATTACCATTTCGTTAACACCGCTTGTTACGTATCTGTTCGTATTTTAGCTACGAAGAACTTCGTTAAAAATTTCTTGTCTTAAAACCCAACTAATGAAAAAGAGATTTATTTTAAAAGCAGCCTTGTGGACCCTGCTGCCCGCGGCCTGCTTTGCAGCGTTGTCCTTTGCGCCGCATTCAACAGTTACTTCCAGCCCGAATTTTCCGTTTGATACAGATACCTTGCCGGCAATCACCGAATTTGAGACCGGACGGCTGGACCAGGCCCTGAACTATGTGGATCAGCAGATCCGGAATCATGGCGATGCGGAATGTACAATAAATACAGATCGTATTCAGCAACAGGTAAGCGACGCATTGTCAAAGATTGATCTTGTAAAGATCCAGTCAGCGGCAAGGGCGGCGGTAAAAAAGATCGATTTTGATCAACTGAACCGGGATCTTGAAAAGGCAATGGCCGGCATCGACCGGGCAAAAATAGACCATGATGTATCCCGTGCAATGGCAGCCGTTAAAAATATAGATGCAGGGAAATTAAAATGTGAGATCAACATGGCACTGAAGGATGTAAAGCTGGATCAGTTAAAAGTACAACTGGAAGCAGCCTGCAGGGACCTGCGGCTGCAGCAGCGGGACCTGAACCTTGAAATGCGGCAACTGGGTCCCGGCATCAATAATGAATTGAGAGATACCCGCAGACAATTGCAGCGGTTGAAAGACGCTTACCAGGAAATGGAGCGGGACGGACTGATCGAAAGAGGACCCAATAACCGGATCCAGTTCAGAGAGGGGGAACTTTATATCAATGGCGAACGGCAATCCCAGAAAACAAGCGAAAAATACCGGCATTATTTTAATAGACGTACCCCGGTTTCCGGCACCACGGTAGCGGTATAGAACAGACTCTTGATGACCGCATGATATGCGGTGTTCCTGTTACGCGGGCAACAGGAATAAAGCCCCTGGTAGATCAGGGGCTTTTGCTATTAATTAACAAAGGACTGATGGTTACCTTTAATGGCTTTATGTATTAAGGTTTAAAAGCACAAATATTTGGCTGCATATGGAATCGGATTAACACGTACGTCATAATAAAAAATTAACAACAAGCGATCTCCAAAAACATTTAAAACATTTTTTATGAAACGCCTTTTTTTTGCAATAGCAATATTGCCCTGGATACTGTTTGCCTGTGAGAGCACCCGTAACCGGCCTGCTGAGAGTCAAACTGCGGCGATGGAAATAAGTACGATACCTGTAACTGCGGCAGAGAATAAATTTGATACGGAAGGATACGTGGCTATTACAGAGAATGAGTTTCAAACCGCAAAGGAACACCCGTTATCAACTTTTTCTGTTGATGTGGACAAGGCTGCCTACAGCAACGTACGGCGGTTTATTAATAGCGGAGCGCGTCCGCCAGCGGGTGCAGTTCGGATAGAAGAACTGGTCAATTATTTTGATTATGATTATGCATCCCCTCAGAGCGGGGAGCCCTTCAATGTGATCACGGAAATTGCAGAATGCCCCTGGAATACCCGGCACCGTCTCGTTCATATTGGAGTCAAGGGAAAGGAGATCCCTGAAGAAGCGTTGCCGGCGTCCAATCTTGTTTTCCTCATCGACGTGTCGGGCTCGATGCAGGATGAAGATAAACTGCCGCTGCTGAAGAAATCGATGCTGCTGCTTACGGATAAGCTGCGGCCGGATGACCGGGTAGCAATTGTTGCTTATGCAGGGAATGCCGGTCTGGTGTTGCCTTCGACCAGTGGGGAAAACAAATCCCGGATACGGGAAGCGATCGCGGAACTGGAAGCAGGCGGATCCACAGCGGGAGGGGAAGGGATACAACTGGCTTATCAGGTAGCAAGAGAAAATTTTATTGAGAAAGGCAATAACCGGATACTGCTGGCAACGGACGGCGATTTTAATGTTGGAACAAGCAGCGAGGATGCACTGGTGCGCTTAATTGAAGAAAAGCGCAAGACGGGCGTTTTCCTTTCGGTACTTGGATTCGGGACCGGAAATTACCAGGATAGCAAAATGCAGCAACTGGCAGATAAGGGAAACGGGAACCACTCCTACATTGATAATATCAGCGAAGCGCAAAAAGTACTCGTAAATGAATTTGGAGGAACACTGTTCGCAATAGCAAAGGATGTAAAAATACAGGTGGAGTTCAATCCGGCCAAGGTACAGGCCTACCGGCTGATCGGTTATGAAAACCGTATGTTGAATAAGGAGGATTTTAATGATGATAAAAAAGATGCAGGTGAAATAGGCAGCGGCCATACGGTTACCGCTCTTTACGAAGTAATACCTCCGGGCGTGAAAAATGAATTTGAAAAAACGGTGGATGAACTGAAATACCAGCCTGTGGCCAAACGCGCAGGGATGTCGGCCACCGATGAAATGTTTACAGTAAAGCTCCGGTATAAAGATGTGGACGCAACGCGTAGCAAACTCATTACGGTTCCGGTTGCAGACCGGGCAGCCGGGATCGATGAAACCTCCGATAATTTCCGTTTCGCTGCAGCCGTGGCAGAATTCGGATTGTTGCTGAGGAACTCCGGGTTCAAACAAAATTCCAGCTACAAAGAGGTTCTCGCACTGGCTTCAGGGGCAACAGGGAGGGACAAGAACGGCTACCGCGGGGAATTTATAACACTGGTAAAAAAGAGTGCAGCATTACCCGGTGATGAAACCGCGTTGAATGATTGAATATACGGTTCTCTGAGCTTGGATCACAACGGTGAGGTACCGGCCTCACCGTTTTTAATTTTCCCGAAAGAGGTGTTATTTTGCAGGGGAAAAATTGACATATGGTAAAAAAGAAATTAGTGGTATTGACCGGCGCGGGAATCAGTGCGGAAAGCGGGATCAAAACATTTCGCGACAGTGACGGACTGTGGGAGGGGTATGATGTGGCGGAAGTGGCATCGCCGGAAGGGTGGGCAAAGAACCCGGAACTGGTGCTGGATTTTTACAACATGCGTCGTAAGAATGTAGCGGAGGTACAACCCAATGCAGCGCACTGCGGACTGGCAGCACTTGAAGCGGATTATGAAGTGCACATCATCACACAGAACATTGATGACCTGCATGAGCGGGGCGGCTCCACTCATGTGCTGCACCTGCACGGGGAGATCTTTAAAATGCGCAGCGACCGTTCACACAAGCCCTCTTATGAGATCCGGGGCGACATCCGACCGGGGGATAAAGCACCCGATGGCGGCCAGCTGCGGCCGGATATTGTTTGGTTTGGTGAAGCGGTGCCGATGATCGCGCCCGCATCACAACTTGCTGCTGCTGCGGATATTTTTGTGGTCATCGGCACGTCCATGCTGGTGTATCCCGCAGCCGGGTTGATCGACTATGTGCCCGATGAGGCGCCCAAATATATTATTGATAAAACCATTCCTGCCGTGCGAAAGCTTCCCAATCTGCACACCATTGAAAAGCCGGCTACCGAAGGTGTAAAGGAGCTGATGCAATTGCTGAAAGTATAAAAACGGGCCATGCAGTGCTTTCTGCTCATTATAAAAATAATGTGGGTTCTTGGTTTAAGTATTTTGGTATAGTGTGCCTTGTTCTTTTTCTTTTATTACTGGTATTGCAGCTCTGTACACCTAAAAGGAAAATAAAAAAGATGATGTGTAATAACAACCGCAGCCGCCTTCAGCTACCGGATGCTTTATAGGATCACAGGAGCTTTCAGGAAGCGAGTGCGATCTTATACCACCAGTCTACCTTTCCGCTTACATCTTCCTTGCTGTGATTGATCCTGTTTGCATCACCATCCCCGTTGTGCATACGGCCACCATGCATGCCGCCTTGTCCGCGCATTCCTCCGCCCCGCATACCACCGCGTCCGCCGCCGCCGCTCATACGGGTTGTTGGTTCACCATGACCGGCATAAGCACCCCGGGGTTGTTTTATCTCAGGGATCCGGATACCAATGACGGTATGGTCTTTATTGATCAGCAGCTGGTTTTTGGGGATCGACACAATGTATCTGAAAAAACCGTCTGCATCATTCGTCGCTTTAAAATGAATAACATCAAGTTGGTTACCGGCTACATCAATCAGTCTTGCTTTTCCGTTATCGCTGATCCGGGCCTGTTTGTAAAAGGAAGTATAGTCCCGTTCGTCGGTACGCTGGCGCTGCGCTTCCGGAGGTCCATCTGCACCGGGCTGGGATGGCCGGTCCCGGGATGCGACGGCGGCTTTCTCATTATCCGGATGAAAGGGATATTCCACAAAACGGGTTTCAGATTTTGATCCTGTTGCGGGAAAATAGACTTTCACACCTTCCCGCAGCATCCGCATCCTGGCTGCCGGGTTGTCCGTTTCCAGGATCACATAGAGGTACTGCTCATCATTCCGGAAGTCATAGCGGATCTGGGTATTGTCATCATAAAACCGGGAGGGATAATCACGGCTGGTAGCAGCATCCATATGAATGGCTTCTGCGGGAAGCAGTTTGCTGCCGGAGCAGGAGCATAGAAACAGCACCGGCAGGGTAGCAAGGAGCAGCTGATTGCGCATAGGGAATATTTTTCCTGTGAGACTCCGTTTACAAAAAAATATTGCTGTAATGCGGCGTTAAATAGTTTTAACAATTAACCGTCGCCCTTTGCGTTTTTGGCACTCCAGGCGGCTGGGTTTTTTACCGCAAAGACGCAATGGGTCGCAAGGCTTTTGAAGAGAACCACTCAAATTTATCGTTCTTTGCCGGACCTTTTACCGCAAAGGTGCAAAGGACCTTTCTTTATGCATCTCAGTGCCCCCGGTGGTGCTTCCCGTTTTTACATTCTTTCCGGTACCCGGATGCCCAGCAATGCCATGGAAGCGGCAATAGTGGCGGCCGTGAGCGTACAGATCTTTAACCGCAGGTTTTTCTTTTCCGGGGTTTCGGCATTGCGTACGGAATGAGCCGTATAAAAGCTGTTGAATAATTTGGCAACTCCAAAGGCGTAGATGGCCAGCAGGGAAGGGTTGTGTTCTCCGGCCGCCTGCAATACCTGGGTATGAAATTGTTCCAGCAGGATGATCAGCTCTTTCTCCAGAGGTTCCAGCTGGTCCGGATCGGCTACATCCGCCATCAGCGGCTCATTCCGCAGGATCGAGCGGATGCGCGCATGGGTGTACTGAATGAACGGGCCGGTGAACCCCTGGAAGTCGATGCTTTCTTCGGGATTAAAGACCATCCTTTTTTTCGGATCAACCCGGAGTAGGAAAAATTTCAAAGCACCAAGTGCAATCGTATCATACAATTCCTTTAATTCCTCTTCTGTAAAGTCTTTTACCTTGCCCAGCTCTTCTGTCTTTGCAGCGGCTACCTTTACCAGCTCATCCAGCAGGTCATCGGCGTCCACTACTGTGCCTTCCCGGGTCTTCATACGCCCGCTGGGCAACTCTACCATGCCATAGCTCATATGGTAGATACCACCGGCATAGGGTTTATTGAGTTTTTGCAGGATCAGTTGCAGTACTTTCATATGATAGTTCTGCTCATCGGCAATCACATAGATGCTTTGATCGTATGGAAAGTCTTTGTATTTTTCATCCGCCAGCCCGAGATCCTGGGTAATATAAACTGCCGTTCCGTCCTTGCGCAATACCAGCTTCTCATCCAGTCCTTCGGCGGTAAGATCGATCCACACACTGCCATCCTCCTTTTTGAAGAATACGCCCTGTTTCAATCCTTCTTCCACAAATTGCTTTCCTAACAGGTAGGTATCGCTTTCATAATAGATCTTGTCGAAATCGGTCCCGATGCGTTTGTAGGTCTGGTCAAAGCCCGCATATACCCAGCCGTTCATTTTTTTCCAGAGTGCGATCACTTCCGGATCTCCTTTCTCCCAGTCCACCAGCATCTGTTGCGCCGCTTTCATAACCGGCGCATTCTTTTCTGCCTCATCCTTGCTCATACCTTTTTCCATGAGCTCCGCCACCTGCTCTTTGTGTTTGACGCCAAACAATACATAATAGTCACCCACCAGGTGATCGCCCTTGATGCCGGTAGACTCCGGTGTGGCGCCGTTGCCATAGAGCTGCCAGGCCACCATTGATTTTGAAATATGGATACCGCGGTCGTTGGAGATGCAGCACTTTTGGATCTCACTGCCGGTAGCTTTGAGGATCTCGGCAATCGACCAGCCCAGGAAATTATTCCGCAGGTGCCCCAGGTGCAGCGGTTTGTTGGTATTGGGAGAGGAGTATTCCACCATTACCTTTGAAGGCTGTTGCGCTTCCTTACCCAGTGAAGGATTATTATAATTTTTATTCAGAAAACCGGTCCAGAAGTTGGCTGAAATGGTCAGATTCAGAAAACCCTTGATCACATTGAAAGAACGGATCAGGTCCGGATGATGGTTTGCCAGATGCTGTCCGATCTCGGCACCCAGTTCTTCCGGTTTCTTCTTCAGCTCTTTTATAAAAGAAAACAAAACAACCGTATAATCGCCCTCAAACTCAGGTTTGGTGCTGTTGATTGCGATCGACGAAGGTGCAAGATCCCTTTGATACAATTCTTTTAATGCATCCGCAACTATCGGCCTCAATGTATCTACAATGCTCATTCTTAACAAATTTGCTGCAAAAATAAGGAACACAGGCGCAGAAATCATGGGAATAAAGAATATCTTCGCCGCCGATGAGGCAGCATCTACATAGTGTAAGGGACCGGATTCTCCCGCTGATCGACTTTTTTTATCCTCCCTTTAAACGGATCATGCCCCTGCAAACCTTCCGGTATGCGGTTTCCGGAGCGGGCAATACCTTTCTGGGACTGCTATCGTATTATATTACTTACAAGTTCGTTTTAAAGGGCCTGGACTTCCACTTTGGTTTTTATGCGCTGAAGTCGCACGTGGCAGCGCTCGTGGTCTCGTTTATAGTAAGTTTCCTGGTTGGTTTTTTCCTGATGAAATATGTGGTATTTGACGACAGCAGGATCCGGGGCCGGGTACAGTTGTTCCGCTACCTCCTGGTCTGTGTATTTAATCTCACCATCAATTATGTACTGCTTAAAATAATGGTAGAGGTCTGGGGCATCTATCCCGTTTTTGCGCAGATCGGTACTACCGTTGTGGTGGTATTGGTAAGTTATCTGGCACAACGGCATTTCAGCTTTAAAAAGGTACCGGAGCCTACCTACCTGGAAGAAAAGCATAAATAGGAAAGTTGTTCTATTTTTGCCCCAAACTAATGACTGTGAAGAATTTTTTTTATTACGCGCTGCTTTTAATGCTCCTGTCAATTTCATGTAATAAGAACAAAGAACATGCTTTTGCGGATGACCCATTGATCAGGTCCATACACACTACCACCACAGACATACTGCCGAATGGTCCTCCGGAGGAATTCACCGTTACCACGGATTATAACTTCCGGTATGACGATAAGCGGCTTATTGCGGTGAACGACCATCATCTTTTTTATGACGGTAATAACAGGCTGAGCTGGTCACGAATGGAATGGAGGGATTCTACTGCCGCACCATCGGGAGGCCCCTTATACAACCAGCGGATAAGGAGATTTTCCTATAAATGGAAAAATAATGCCGTGGATGAAATTTATCTTGACAGCTCTTACGACAAATCCCTGAACAGCAATGGGCAGATCGTAAGCGAAGGATTGCAGACAGGTGTACGCTATGCCAGGTTTTTCAGGTCCGGCGTTAACCGGGTAGACTCTGTGGTTTATTTAAACCAGTTTAATGACGGGAGTTCCATGCTTTCCGCTATACGTCTTTTATATGAAGGCGATAATGTCAGCAAAGCAATAAACTACCTGAGCAGCCCTGTTTCCCCCAACGAGATGCACTTTGTTTTTGTAACGGAATCGCTCCATAGCAGTATTTCTGATCCGCTCTTCAGGATTTATAAGGAACTGACGATTCTTCCTTTTCCGATGAATTATATTCCTTCCAGGAATTATTTATCGAAATACAGGAACTCTGCGGATCAGCAGTCTTCTTCCATGCCCGCCTGGAACGATATAACCTATCAGTTCAACGAAAGAGGCTGGCCCATAAAGAGCGTGGTTGTAAATCCTTCGTCAACGTACAGATCAACCACGGTGTTCAGTTACTATTAATTTACAGGCTCAGTTCCAGTCCCGCTACATTTAACAGGAAATCCCCGCTGCAATAAGCGCGTACCGCCAGCCAGTCGGATTGCGGAAAAATGCCGGCGACGGTGATGTCTTTCACGGTTCCCGTCCCACTGACGCCTTTCATGAACTGCTGGTTGAGCTGCTGATTCATATTGCTTGTTGCAGTTGTCAGCAGCGCGCCCAGGTCATACTTCGCCATCTTTTCGATCTCCGTGGTGATCTTTTTAGAGAACAGCCAGTCTGCTGTTTTTAACAGGGCATCCCGCGAGCGGATATCAAAGCTGACATCGGCTACCTGCAGTGTCCTGGAGTCTGCATAATACAGGGGTTTGCCCGTCACATAAAAATAACCGTCATTGGTGCCTGTGAACCGTACCTGCATTACCAGACGGTTGTCCCGGCTGCCCAGGAGTTTACATTCCGTGAAAATGAACCGCTTTTTTATAAAGGCCTTGCTGAAGGTGAATTCTTTTCCTGCGATCTGGCTGGTAAGAATCCGGCTGAGTGAGTCATAATTCATTACCAGGTCTGCATACACCTGGAAGCCCCGGTTCCGGCTGAAATTGCTGATATGCGGAACCGGAGTCACTGCTGCGGCCGGTTTTTCAAACCGCACCACAGGTTTGGCCGCCAGCCCTACATTGATCTGCAACTGGTTATTGCTGAGGGTTTGTAAACTGTTGATGCGGATCTTTTGGGGATTGATCTGCAGCCAGCCCATATTATTTACATTATAAGGCGTGTTCAGCTGGTTCCAGAGTGTCTGAAAACGCGGTTTTAGATCGATCCGCCCGTAGCTTTTTTCCAGGTCGGCTTTTGATGCGTCCAGCTCCTTTTTCAGGGCATCCATGATCACGGTGGTAATATCCTGCCCCCAGAAGCAGACGGTACATTTATCAACGGGTTCCGGTTCTTTACGGGTGACCTGCATTTTCACGGTATAATTGGTCAACAGGGAAATGGCAATGGAAAACCCAACCTTCACTTTCCGCTCCCCCTCGTCAAAGCCACACTGACAGGCCGGCGTCCATGGGGTCATCGCCTTTCCGTTTACGCAGGCCCTTGTGGAACCTACGATCTTGTAATAACCGGTAAAGGAAATATCCAGGTTGGTATTCCGGAGTGTAAATTCCAGGGGGCCTCTCCGGAAGCTGTATTTGTAACGGGTATCGCAGCCCTGCTGCACCCAGCCGTCCGGAAAGCGGGGGGAGGTAAAAAGTGTATCCACTTTTTTGTTGGCCATTGCAAAAAAAGGGGCCAGGTCGATCCGCACGGGGATATTTAATTCAGACTCCGGTATGGTTGCCGACGGATATTCCGGCGCCGATAGAACCGGTGCGGGGGTATTGATCGTTTGTCCCTGACCGGTAGCGGTTAGCAGGAAGGCCGACAAAAGGAAAAAAATAGACTTCATATCCAGAAATAAAGTGCTAAAATAGGCAAATCGGCGGCATGAAAATACCGGCAGGGCCTAAACTGTGCGCGCCGGTGTTTATTCTATAAACTTTTGCAGCTGAATGTGTAAAATGGCAGAGTGGTGCCATCCGGCAGCTTTTTGCAGGGATTTCTGACATTTTTGCATATTTATTTACTGCGGCATAATCATTGAAAGCTATTTTCTGCCACAAATTGTGGTAATTTTTAATAAAAGGAGAAATTTAAATATTATGGGTAAAATTATTGGTATTGACTTAGGAACTACCAACAGCTGCGTTGCGGTAATGGAAGGTAACGAGCCGGTGGTGATTGCCAACGATGAAGGGCGCCGTACAACCCCATCCGTTGTTGCATTTTTGAAGAACGGCGAGCGTAAAGTGGGGGATCCTGCCAAAAGACAGGCGATCACCAACCCCCAGAATACAATCATGTCTGTAAAGCGTTTTATGGGCCGCCGTTTTGATGAGGTTTCCGAAGAGATCAGCCACTGGAGCTACAAAGTGGCACAGGGTGACAATAATACCGTTCGTATCGATATAGATGGACGTTTATATACCCCGCAGGAGATTTCCGCGATGGTATTACAAAAAATGAAAAAAACGGCCGAGGATTACCTGGGCCAGGAAGTAAACGAAGCGGTGATTACCGTGCCGGCTTATTTTAACGACGCACAGCGTCAGGCTACCAAAGAAGCCGGTGAAATTGCCGGTCTGAACGTACGCCGTATTGTGAACGAGCCTACCGCCGCCGCATTGGCATATGGCCTTGATAAAGGCGGTAAAGATCATAAGATCGCCGTATTTGACCTGGGTGGTGGTACATTTGATATTTCCATCCTGGAGCTGGGCGACGGGGTATTCGAAGTAAAATCCACCAACGGGGACACACACCTGGGGGGGGATGATTTTGATAAAGTGATCATGGACTGGCTGGCTGAAGAATTTAAATCCGAAGAAGCCATCGACCTGAGAAAAGACCCGATGGCATTACAGCGCTTAAAGGAAGCTGCTGAGAAAGCAAAGATCGAATTATCTTCCTCCAGCGAAACCGAGATCAACCTGCCGTATATTACTGCAGTGGATGGGGTACCGAAACACCTGGTAAAAAAACTGACGCGTGCTAAATTTGAGCAGCTGGCAGATAACCTTTTCTCTCGTTGTTTAAAACCCTGCGAAGCGGCGTTGAAAGATGCCGGTATGAACCCTTCAGAGATCGACGAAGTGATCCTGGTAGGTGGTAGCACCCGTATTCCTAAAGTACAGGAAATTGTAGAAAAGTTCTTTGGCAAAAAACCGAACCGTGGTGTAAACCCCGATGAAGTGGTAGCTGTTGGTGCAGCGATCCAGGGTGCAGTACTGACCGGTGAGGTAAAGGATGTACTGCTGCTGGATGTTACCCCGCTTTCCCTGGGTATCGAAACCATGGGCGGTGTAATGACCACACTGATCCCTTCCAACACCACGATCCCAACAAAGAAATCAGAAGTGTTTTCTACTGCAAGCGATAATCAGCCAGGGGTACAGATCCATGTATTACAGGGTGAACGCTCCATGGCAAAAGATAACAAGAGCCTGGGGATCTTTAACCTGGATGGGATTCCGCCGGCTCCGAGAGGTGTGCCGCAGATCGAAGTGATCTTTGACATCGATGCCAACGGTATCATGCATGTAACAGCAAAAGATAAAGGAACCGGTAAAGAACAGAAGATCCATATCGAAGCGGGAAGCGGCTTAAGCAAGGATGAAGTAGAAAAAATGAAAGCAGAGGCAAAAGCCAATGAAGCAACGGATAAGGCAGAGCGTGAAAAGATCGATAAGCTGAATGCGGCCGACAGCCTGGTGTTCCAGACCGAGAAGCAGCTGAAAGAATATGGTGATAAGATCCCTGCAGATAAAAAATCCGTGATTGAAGGCGCCGTTGAAAAATTAAAAGAAGCGCATAAACAACAGGATATTGCTGGTATTGATAAATCCATGGAAGAACTGAATGCCGCCTGGACCGCAGCCAGCGAGGATATCTATAAATCTGGACAAGGCGCTGAAGGTGCACAGGCCAACGCAGGTCAGCCCGGAGGCGATCAGGCAGCCGGTGGTAACGCAGGCGGTGCGGATGATGTGACCGACGTTCCGTTTGAAGAAGTGAAATAAATCATTTGATAGCAAGAAGTGATCCCGGCAAGCAATTGCCGGGATTTTTTTATGTGAGTACGGCAAACAAATATCTCTCCCGGAAATATAAAATCTGATCTCAGGGAATGCTGTTCTTTTCCCCGGTCTGTTCCGCGCTTTTGAAATGTAAGATGGCGATGCGCCGGTTGCGCAAGAACAAGGAGAAACAAGGAGAGGACCCGGTATAGTTTCGGGTTGATAAGCAGGGATAAAACAGAGCGCCTGCTGCACCCTTGATGGGGTACAGATTCCACAGTTTGAGGTTGTTTTTTCTGATGCTGCTTTCAATATCCGGAGCAGCGCGGTTATGCATTTTTGGCCCAGCGATTGCGCTGAATAGACAGAAGCGGTTTTCGGTAATACATACGTTTAAAAGTTAAGTCATTAAAGAACCGGGAACTACGGGGAGCGCTGATTGAGTGCTCCTCTTTTAAAAGATGTGTTAATATACTAAATACGGGGAAAAATGATCAGAAGCGTTACCGGTATTGTTTTGATAAGCATGATTTGTACACTGGTCATTCCGGCATGCGGGCCGCATCGCAATGATCAGAAAGAAAAAGCGGTGGCGGCAAATGAAGCAAAGTTTAAAAAAAGAAACCCGGATGTGGTGTCGGCTACACTGGAGCGTGATGCCCGTTTTGCTGTGGATGCTATAGCATCAGGCCTGATGGAAATAAAGTGGAGCGAACTGGCGCAAAAGAACGGCAGCGAACCACGGGTAAAAGCGTTTGGAAACAGTATGGCTGCAGCTCAACAGACTGCGAATAACGAATTAAGGAGAATGGCCGCTTCCAAACAAATTACATTACCGGATACAGCTGTTGCCGGTGCACGGTATCAGCAATTGAAATCTTTAACAGGAGATCGGTTTGACAAGGATTATATCAAAACCATGATCCGTTCGCAACGGCAGAACATTGAGGTTTTTAACAGATACATCAGCGCGGGAAAAGATTCAGACTTGCTGAGGTGGGCTATATTGAAGCTGCCGGCCTTGAAACAGCACCTGGGATATGCCAGAGGCGTGGACAGCATCCTGGAGCGTCAGCGGATAAATGGCGTACCTTCCCTGCCCTGACCGTTCCATTTTAATTTTAGGATATGAAAAGCAAGAAAGAAAGGAAAAAACAGTCAACGATCAAACCGGATGCAGAAACATTGCATAAAACGGACCCGCAGGAGGAAATGAAAGGCCCCGTTTCCACACCCATGCAGGAACTGGAAAAACTGTTTGATGTGTCTGAATCAAAAAAACGAACCAGGAAGAAAAAACAATAGCAATTGTTTGAAAGCAACGGTTACCGGAGGAGTTTTTCAATCAGGAAACGCCGCTGTAAGGCCCGCTGAACAACCGTTTGCACAAGGGTTATAGTATTATAATGAGTATTTTTATAAGTATAACAAAATACTTCCATTATGAGTAACCGAAGGAGTTTCCTTAAAAACATTGCTGTGGGAGCAGGAGCCCTTGCCATTGACCCTGCATTTGCCGTTGACGATGCATCTATGCAACACGCGCATGCGTTGGAGAAAACCACCGCTGCCTTTAACATGAGCGGCTTCGGGGCCACCAAACTGGATAAGGTCCGGATCGGTTTTATCGGGGTAGGCAACAGAGGCAGCGGAGCTGTCGCCCGTATGAGAAATATCGCGGAAGTGGAGATCGTTGCGATCTGTGACCACCGCCCCGAGCGTATTGCAAGATCCCAGGAAACATTGCAGAAGGCAGGATTGCCCAGGGCCAAGGAGTATACGGGAGAGGAAGGCTGGAAAGCACTTGCCGGGAGCAATGATGTAGACCTGCTCTATATCTGCACCCCCTGGTCGCTTCACACACCCATGGCGGTATATGGCATGCAGCAGGGGAAGCATGTGGCGGTGGAGGTGCCTGCAGCAGTGACGCTGGATCAGTGCTGGCAACTGGTTGAAACATCGGAGAAAACCAAGAAGCATTGTATGATGCTTGAGAACTGTTGCTATGATTTTTTTGAAATGATGACCCTCAATATGGCACAGCAAGGTGTTTTTGGCGAGTTGCTGCATGCAGAAGGGGCATATATCCATGATTTGCTGAGTATGAACTTTGAAAAGAATTCGTACGATCAGATGTGGCGCCTGGAAGAAAACGCAAAGCGCAATGGCAATCTGTATCCGACCCATGGTCTGGGACCGATAGCCCAATGTCTCAATATCAACCGGGGGGATAAAATGGATTACCTCATTTCAATGAGTACCAATGATTTTCAGATGCACGACCTGGCAGTAAAGAAAGCAGGGGAGGACAGCTTTTATAATAAATATACCAACAAGAACTTTCGGGGCAATATGAATACCTCCATCATCCGGACCACTAAGGGAAAGACGATCATGCTGCAACATGATGTTACTTCACCCCGGCCGTATTCACGTATTCATGTGCTGAGCGGTACAAAGGGCGTAGCACAAAAATGGCCCGAGCCGGCAAAGATCGCTTTCGGGCATGAGTGGGTAAAGGAAGATGAAATGAAAAAACTGGAAGAAAAATATACACCGGCATTGGTAAAACATATTGGTGAAATGGCAAAAAAAGTAGGCGGTCATGGCGGGATGGATTTTATTATGGACTGGCGACTGATCGATTGCCTGCGCAACGGGCTGCCGCTTGATCAGGATGTATATGATGCTGCACTCTGGAGTGCCGCCGGTATCGTAAGCGAACATTCTGTTGCAAAAAGGTCCTCGCCCATAAATGTGCCTGACTTTACCAGGGGGAACTGGAAAACCAACAAGCAGGTCAATCTTTCACTGGAGGGCGCCACCACCACTACACGGGCATTAAAAAGTTAAATCAGGCGTTTTAACGATACTCATTTTATCAGGACCGGATCATCTTTTATGACCGGTCCTTTTTTATTAAAGATTCCGGGCATAACTTTTGAGGCGAAGTGGTATTAACGCCGGGAACGCCCCATCCCGTTATTCCTATCCTTTAATGGCAACAGCTATGCGAAAAAAACAACTAATAAGAGGCGTTGGACTGCTCACCGCAGGAGCAGCCGTGATTGCAATCGCCAGACGCCGGACCATACCAAAAGGAGTTACAGCCGTAACGGATTTTGATAAAGACCGCTATCTTGGGATCTGGTACGAAATTGCACGTCTTGATTTCCGCTATGAAGAAGATCTGAGCTATGTGAGAGCCGAGTACAGCCTCCGCTACGATGGAACATTACGGGTGGTGAACCGCGGCTTTGATCACCGCAGGCATAGATGGCAACAGTCCATAGGCAGAGCTAAGTTTGTTAACAATGAGCGTACCGGCCAGCTCTCCGTTTCTTTCTTTGGGCCTTTTTACACGGGCTATAATGTTATTGCAATTGATGAGGATTACCGGTATGCGCTGGTTTGTGGTAAGAACAGGAATTATCTCTGGCTGCTGTCAAGAAAGAAGACCCTGCCCCGGCATATTGAGGAACGTTACCTGCGGAGGGCCCGGGAACTCGGGTTTGATGTTGACCGGCTGACCTGGACAGAACAGGTATGACCCGGATCCGGTTCCGGATGCATTTACAAAAGCAGTACTGTTTATTCCCGGTGTTGTTAAAATGCTCCTGCTTGTACAAATTAGCAGGAAGCCGCTGATTGTCTGTGTTTTTTGATCCCGGAATCGTATTTTTGAAGGTACCGGTTTGCCGGGATGCGATGAAGCTATATCAATTACATTAACGATAATTTTAAACAACAACCAACAATCAAGTGAAAAAGAGAATTTTGTACTTTTTGTTTGCTGCGGTCCTCGGGACGGCAGGCGCAAATGCACAGTGGAAGCCTGTTAGCGGAAAGATCGCCAGCCCGTGGTCTGAGAAAATTAATCCGGAAAATCCGCTGCCCGAATATCCGCGTCCCCAGCTTACAAGGGAGAATAACTGGAAGAATCTGAACGGGCTCTGGCAATATACCATTCTTCCCAAAGCGGCCGCCGACCAGCTTCCTGCTAGCTATGAAGGCTCGATCCTTGTTCCCTATGCGGTTGAATCGTCGCTGAGCGGTGTTGGAAAAACGGTGGGAAAAGACAGTGTGCTGTGGTACAACCGCATCATCGACATACCGTCGTCCATGCGCAAAGGAAGACTGCTGCTGCATTTTGGCGCGGTAGACTGGGCAGCGCAGATTTACATAAATGGAGTACAGGTAGCCACTCATGAAGGTGGTTATGATCCTTTTTCAGTAGATATTACAAAAGCTTTAAAGAAAGGAGCCAAACAGTCCGTGGCTGTACGTGTCTGGGATCCTACGGATGAGGGCCCCCAGCCTGCGGGAAAGCAGGTGAAAAATCCGCATGGTATCTGGTATACACCTGTTACCGGTATCTGGCAGACCGTATGGCTGGAGCATGTTCCGGAAACATATATCACTTCGGTAAAACATACGCCGGATATCGATAAACAGGAACTGGCTGTTTCCGTAGTTACGGAGCAGCTGCAGCCGGGAGATCAGATCCGTGTTTCAGTTTGGGATGGGGCCAGCCAGGTAGCCACACAAACCGGTACGGACGGAAACACGATCCGGCTGCCGGTCCCCAATGCCAAACTGTGGTCGCCACAGCATCCGTTTCTGTATGATCTGAAGATCGCAGTGTTGCGGAAAGGTAAGGTCATCGACCAGGCAGGTTCCTATTTCGGCATGCGCAAATCTTCCGTGGCAAAGGATAAGAACGGCATCTTCCGGATGCTGCTCAATAACGAATTTGTTTTTCAATATGGTCCGCTGGATCAGGGTTGGTGGCCCGATGGGTTGTATACGGCTCCCACCGATGCGGCGTTGAAATTTGACATCGAACAGACCCGCGCCCTCGGTTTTAATATGATCCGCAAACACATCAAAGTAGAACCCGCACGTTGGTATTATTACTGCGATAAGCTGGGCGTGCTTGTTTGGCAGGACATGCCGAGTGGCGACAGAGGCGGGAACGTATGGGATCAGTATCCCGGATTTATTTCAGGGCTTCCGCTCGACAAGGAACGGACGGCCGCATCGGAGGCCATTCATAAAAAAGAATGGAAGGCCATTATGGATCACCTGCACAATTATCCCAGTATTGTTTGTTGGGTGCCTTTTAATGAGGCCTGGGGACAATTTAAAACAAAAGAGATCGTGGAGTGGACCATGGCCTATGATCCGTCGCGCCTGGTAAACGCTGCAAGTGGTGGTAATTATGTAAAAGGGCTGCCCGGTCATATCATGGACCTGCACCGTTATCCCGCGCCCATGATGCCGGACCCGGACATCTATGGAGATAAACAAGCCCTTGTATTGGGTGAGTTCGGAGGTCTCGGCCTGCCGGTGGAAGGACATACCTGGGTGTCGAGCGGCAACTGGGGCTACCAGAGCTTTAAAGATCAGACAGCGCTTTACGATAAATATGAAGAATTCATCAACCGGCTGCCGGATCTGATAAAAAGAGGACTTTCAGCAGCTGTTTACACACAAACCACTGATGTGGAGGTGGAAACAAACGGATTGTATACCTACGACCGTAAAGTGCTCAAATATCCTTTGGAGCGTATGTTCCGGCTGCACCAGCAGTTATACGATAAAAAGCTGGTACCCTAAAAAAGGGCCTTTACGGCAGTACAGCCCGGAAGCGGAATTGCCGTTTCCGGGTTTTTTATCTTTTTATGGTGAGCACATCCCCTTTATACTGGTTATCCACGATCAGCAGCAAAAAAGGACGGGTGCTGAAGCTTTGCTTTGCACCCTTTTTTTCTTCGTAGGAAAAAATGATCCGCCCGTTGTCTGCCTGCAGTACCGGATTTTCCAGTAGTACTGCACTGTCGGATACCGGGTTGATAACCGCAATTACATATTGTTTTGTAAAATCGACAGGCGTGGGGCTACCGTCTTTACCCATCACCGCAGCCTGGCCAAAAATGGCATCAAAGTCTTTCTGGCTGCTGATCCTGGCATTGCT
The DNA here is from genome assembly GCF_020034665.1 of Niabella beijingensis. Taxonomy (NCBI): domain Bacteria; kingdom Pseudomonadati; phylum Bacteroidota; class Chitinophagia; order Chitinophagales; family Chitinophagaceae; genus Niabella; species Niabella beijingensis. Next base: position 1,028,626 of record NZ_JAIQDI010000002.1, read on the forward strand.
CAGTGTGCCATCGGTATAATCATTTTTTACAAAATAATGGGATGCTACTGTAAACGGAACAGGTGTGCTTTCCTTTGCCGCCACAGTGGTTTGCGGGGCGGTTTCGGTTTTTGCAGGTGCGCTGCCGGTATTACAGGCCGCCAGCAGGATGATACCGTGCAGGGCAATGATCGGGAGGTTTTTTTTCATTTTTAGTTGTTTATAATATGTCTGCTGTTAAAGCTGGTGTCGGGAGTTTTATCTTGCCTGACCAATATCCAGACGGTCGAATTTACCGGCAGCATCCTGATGGAATTTAAAGAAGACCCTGAAGCGGCCCCACCGACCCGCCTCAAAATTTCCATATACATCCCTGCCTTCGTTTTCCACTGTATCAATACTGAGAAATTTTTCATTGCCCAGTGCCCCGGAAAAAAAGGACCTGAAGTCTACTGCATTTCCATCATCCGTCATCACCGGATTGCCGGTGAAAAAGGAATACCAGGACGGATCTCCGGCCTGTAAAGCGGCAATGGCATTGCGTACATTTTCGTTGGTGATCTTGCTCAAATCCATAATTCAGTGTTTATAGCAGCCGGTTGTTAGGGGCGCGGCACTCCCGGCAGAAGCGATCTGCCATTTAAATTTACGGCAATTCTTTTAAAGACGCCCACAGCTTTCCCGGGGCAGCTATAGGTCCGGAAAACAGGAATTGATAATGTAATTGATTGATTAGGGTAATATAGTTTATATAATTGATAAGAATTAATGTTGGATAAAAAGAGCCGGTAGGCTATTTTTGAAGAGAGCATGCGTATTTCAGGAGGAGCGCCCGGAGCCGGTAGAAAATGAAGATGCTGATGTGCAGTGAAGGGTACGGAGTGCTGCCGGGTTATGGATTGCGTTTGTTCAGAAGACGGTTTGCTTTTGTAGGTACTGATTTAAATAGAATTCCCGTTTACAGGTGAAACCACAGTTTGTTGATATTATTTTTTCAAAGTCCGGAAAGATCCAGGTAAAGAAAACGGCCAAGTCAAAGTTTGACGCGCCCTTCCATTTTCATCATTTATGCGAACTGGTTTGGGTGGAGAAAGGATTCGGAACGCGGATCATCGGGGATTCCGTATCCAATTTTAAAAAGAACGACCTGGTACTGATGGCACCCAATCTTCCGCATATCTGGAGAAGCGATGCGCGGAACGATTTTGTGAAATCCACGACCATTTATTTTGACCCGGGATTCCTGGCGCATCTTACCGACGAAGAAGGCACCCTTGACCGGTTCAGGCAACTGATCGCCAGATCGGGAAGAGGGATTTTGTTTTACGGGGAAACCTGTAAAAAAGTGGTAAGGATATTATCGGGTATAGCGGAAACAGAAGGCATTCCCAGGATCATCGGTTTCTTAAAGGTGATTGACCTGCTGATCACATCAGACGAGCTGAACCCGCTGGCGACAACACTTTACAATAACCGGTATGATGAAAAGGATGCGGGACGGATCTACAATGTATACCAGTACCTGCTCAAGAATTTTAAGCGGAACATCAGTCTCAAGGAAGTGGCAGATCTTTGTCATATGACCACCAATTCCTTTTGCCGTTTTTTCAAAAGCCGCACCAATAAGTCGTTCACACGATTTCTCAACGAGCTCCGGATCGGCTATGCCTGTGAGCTGCTGCACGATGAAAAGTACGCCGTTTCCACGATCTGTTATGAATGTGGTTATAATACCACGGCCAATTTTCATAAGTTTTTCCGGCAGATCCAGCAGACGACACCGGCAGGGTACCGGAAAAAAATTCAACAGGGATAAAGACCCGGCTTCCGGCTGATTTCCCGGTTCTGTCATTTTAAAATTTGATTGCATGAAAAAAATAAGTTTATTACTGCTGCTGATCATCATCAGCAATGTCCTGCCCGCGCAGCACTATGAGCCCAACTGGGCCTCATTGAATAAACGCGGGATTCCTGCCTGGTTCCAGCAGGATAAATTCGGGATCTTTATTCATTGGGGACTGTATGCCGTGCCTTCCTATGCACCGGTGATCCCCAACAGCGGTGAAAGTTATGCAGAGTGGTACTGGTACCGCCTGCCGGAGAAGAAAAAGGATTTTATTGCTTTTCATAATAAGAATTACGGTGCTGATTTTAAATACGAACAATTTGAACCGATGTTTAAAGCCGAGCTGTTTGACCCGCAGCAGTGGGCTTCGGTTTTTAAGGCCTCCGGAGCGCGTTATGTGGTGCTTACTTCAAAGCATCATGAGGGGTATTGTTTATGGAACAGTCCTGAAGCCGATCGCGACTGGGGCCGGCCCTGGAACGCAGTTACAGGCGCTCCTAAGCGCGATCTGCTGGGCGACCTGACCAGTGCTGTGAAGGAAGCGGGTCTGAAAATGGGGTATTATTATTCTTTGTACGAATGGTTCAACCCGCTCTGGCAGAAAGACCGGAAACGGTATGTAACGGAGCACATGCTTCCGCAAATAAAGGACCTGGTTAATAAGTATAAGCCCTCACTCATATTCGCAGACGGGGAGTGGGATATGCCGGATACGGCCTGGCACAGTCCGGAATTCCTGGCCTGGTTGTTTAACGAATCACCGGTGGCAAAGGATGTGGTGGTCAATGACCGCTGGGGCAGCAATACCCGCGAACACAATACCGGCGCTACTTATACCACATCGGAATATGGCGGCGGAATGGATGCCAGCCGGGTATGGGAAGAGAGCCAGGGGATCGGTCACTCTTACGGGTACAACCGTAATGAAAAGCTGGCGGATTATAAAACGGACCGGGAGCTGATCCTGATGCTTGTGGACATTGTGTCAAGAGGGGGGAACCTGTTGCTGGATATCGGGCCAACGGCAGATGGCCGTATTCCTGTGATCATGCAGCAGCGGCTTACAGCGATCGGTGACTGGCTTAAAGTGAATGGGGATGCGATCTACGGCACCAAAGCCTTTCGTCAGCCTTATCAATGGAGCAGCAGCAACATCCCCAAGAAAAGTGACAAGAGTTATATGGCCGGATACAGTGTAGCGCAGCTGGTAAAACCAAAGACAGATGCGGCGCATATCGAGCTCTTTTTTACACAGAAAGGAAAGGACCTGTTTTGTATCCTGCCGGATTACAGGAGCAAGGTGGTGATAAAAGGGCTGAACATGCCGGCAAACGGAAATGCAGTGCTGCTCGCCAATAATCAACCGGTTCCGGTAAAGAACACCGGAAAGGATTGTGTGATCGATCTGTCCGCATTCAGGCCGGGCGAATTACCCGGGGAGCTGCTGGTGCTGAAACTGCCGGGTGTAGTGAAATAAGATGGATGGCGAAATGCCACGAAGGCTCTAAGGCTCAAAGAACCACGAAGGGGGTGTATGAAATGTTTTTGTGTGGCTTAGTGCCCCGGTGGTGTACCTGCCGGGTAGTAACCATTAAAAAGTTAAGGCGCATTTAAGAGGCCGTCTGAAAATTCTTAATGGCTTAATGGTTTTAAAAATTCCTGCTTACTGTTGGAGCTTCTTATTGCTCAGTCCTGGTGGCGAAATGCCACGAAGGCTCTAAGGCTCAAAGAACCACAAAGGGGGTGTATGAAATGTTTTTGTGTGGCTTAGTGACTTTGTGTCTTTGGACCCGGTAACACCAAGGCTCCGGAGATCAACATGAATCGTGGAGGAGATAGAGTATAGTGCTCACCGGTTACACGGATTGTCACAGATAAATGTATATATAACAACGTCAGTGTTGCTGTGCCGCGCGATCAGTGCGCCGGTTTATCTTTGTGAATCTTCGTGTTTTAGTGTCTTAGTGGCGAACAGGTGGTGGATGGATTGAGGATTGTTCTCACCGATTACACGGATTGTCGCAGATAAATGTATGTGCGGCAGCGCCAGTGTTGCTGTGCTGCGCGATCAGTGCGCCGGTTTATCCTTGTGATTCTTCGTGTTTTAGTGTCTTAGTGGCGAACAGGTGGTGGGTGGATTGAGGATTGTTCTCACCGATTACACGGATTGTCACAGATAAATGTATACGTGGCAGCGCCAGGTTTTTCTGTGCTGCGCGACCAGTACGCCGGTTTATCTTTGTGATTCTTCGTGTTTTAGTGTCTTAGTGGCGAACGGGTCACGGAGGGGATTGAAGAATTGTAACATTGGGTGATCCGGGAATCGCCTGGCTGGAAATATTAAAAAAACCCGATACGGACTTTGGAAAAAGCTGGTATGGGTCTTTTTGATAACGAATTGCTTGTTGTAATACTGTAAAGTAATAAAGGTTCTGCGGGTATTTGATCAAATATCTTAACCATTTTATAAACAAAATAACCGTTTATTGTGTACCGGGTACAACTTACCGGGTTTTTAGCTCCATTGTGAGTGACTGCTGGTTCCGGATGATGGATACCGGGAAATGGCCTTTCCAGTTATTGCTGTCCAGGATTTCCAGCAGTTGTCGTACATCTTTAACGGGCATACCGGCTGCGCTGCGGATCACATCTTTTTCCAGGATGCCGGAACGGCCCAGCAGACTGGTGCGGTCAGCAGCAAGCACGATGACACCACTCTCATCCGGAAGACCATATGCCGACCGGTCGCCGATTCCTTCCACTGATTTGATCTTCCCTCCAAGGAATGTTACACTGCTTTCTTTGCTGTCGGGTGCTGCGGGGTTTGTTAAAACAGGAATCGCAGGTTGCAGTGCCAGCTTTCGAAGCGCAGGTTGTTGTACCCCGAATTCCATCGGGAAATTTTTGAACCCGATACGGAAAGCCGGAGAGCCCGTTGCCACCGTATAATTGCCTTCCGACGTGTTTGTAAACATCGGCTGTCCGTAAATACTGTTCTTGTCTGTTCCGTTTTGCTGTGCCAGCCGTAATGCAGTACTGTCGGGGAACAGGTTCGAATCGATGGCATCGCCCCACCACCGGATCTGTATCGGGAAATATTTTTTCAGAATGATATTGTGTTTAAACGCATCCCCGCTGTTCTTAAACCAAACATGCGGATGAAAAGAATTATTGACCAAGATATTGTTCTCCACGGTGCGGTAAAAACCTTCCCGGAGTTTGATACCCCCGTTCAGACAAACATTATTGTAAATATGATAATTAGAGGAACCATCGTCCAGGTCGATATCCCATCCATGATCACAGCGGAAGCGGTTGTTGCGGATGATGGTCGGCTGCTGTGCGTCCAGCAGGATCAGTTCCGGATGAAGCGCCACAAGACTGTCCATATACTTCCTGTTGGCTGCCCAGTAGCGATCGCGCCCCCAGGAATTAAAAGCACCATGATCACCCGTTTCCAGTACCGTGTTGAACACATCATTGTATTCCAGTACATGACCGCCAAAGGCGCCGTCCCCGATGTTCAGGCCTGCGCGCGGGGTATTGTAGATGCTGTTATGGCTTACGGTAATAGCGGCTGCCATTTCTATCTGAACACCGGTGGCCTGTTTTTCGATCTGGCCCAGGTCATGTAACAAATTATCCGTAACCAGGCATTGGCGCGGATAGTTTTCTGATCGTGGTCCGGGTGTCTTATCGAGCTGTTCGTAGCCGACAAAATCTTCATAACGAAAGGAGGGGGATCGCAATGCATCCGGATCGCCGATAAAGCTTACCGCGCTGGCGCCGATAGCGGCGATATGACAGCCGCTGATGGTATCGTTCTTATTATATCGGCTTACCATAATGGCGTTGCCGCCGATGCCCGTAAAATTGCAATTTGTTATTGAACAGGATTCCGTTCCTTCCAATAGCACGGCAGCACCCCGGTACAGGGTCCAGTCGCTGCGTACCAGGGGCTCGCGCGTATCCATAAAGCTGCGTTCATTATGAAGGAAATTCAGCCCCGCCAGCCGGATATTCCGCACCGGGCGGGAAGCGCTGCCTTTGAGCTCAATGCTGTTTTTTAAATGTGCTACTTCAATGCGGGCGGTTGCCAGGTGGATACCCCGGGGCGGATAATAATACAGCTGGTGCCCTGCGCGATCAAGAAACCATTCCCCGGGCGCATCCAGTTCCTCAAAAATATTTTCGACAAAACGGTATTGCCCGTGCATCGGTGCAGGACGGTTGTTCTGCCATCCGCCCTCGAGTTCCAGGCTATTGTCTGATCTTACTCCTGAAATCCGGTAGTGGAAACCGCCCCATTCATGGCCATGCAATGCATGTACATAACCACCAACGGGGTTTTTCCATTGCTTTATTTTTTGCGGACTGATGGCGTCGGCAGCAGTACCATGAAAAACCCTTGCCGTACTGTCATAGTTGGGATACCGGGCCAGTACCTGCAGCTGGTTATTTACATAGAGCCGCTCGAAAACAACTCCTGCAGGAACTGCTGCCCGGTAGATCCCGTTGCGGTAGGGTTCCCAGTGCAGTGCCAATTGCCGGCCGGCGCTGATGTTTACAGGCTCGTTATTATAGGCGGTAATGGTAAGTGAAGCCGCCTGAACCGCTTCTGAACGGAGCGTGATGGTGGAATCAAGATAATAGGTGCCGCCGTTCAGGAAAACGGTTGCTGCTTTTTTCTGGTTTGCGGCCTGTGCTACTGCCTTGTGGAGGGTTTTAAAAGGTGCCTGCCTGGTACCGCTGTTATTGTCATTGCCGGCGGGAGATACAAAGAAATCGGTTTGAGCGCTTACTGTCCGGAATGACCCGGATAGCAGCAGGCAGAAAAAAAATATGGTTGTCGTTCTGTTCATATGTATAAATCGTTAGATGTATTTTTGATTCCCGTATCCGGCAGGATAAACCCCGGCAGTTGTGCTGCAGATGAAATGAGTGTATGGGTTTCATAAGCAGGGTTTTCCGGATATATAAAATACCAGCTCTGGAAAAAGCCGGTCCGATTGATCTTAACTAATGCGTACAGCGTATTAATACCTGTAAAGTAATAAAAAAGAGCAGCATGCCTGTTCAAATATTTTATCTTTTTTATAAACAAAATAAGCTGCTGCAGGAATAGAGGTTTGCCTTATCCGGGGCCGGAGACCCGGATAAAATCAGTATCTTAGCAATAGTGCGGCCGGTGGGCCTTCGCCGGTACTAACCTTTTTGAACAAATGCCGGTGCAGAATGCAGTTAAAAACACTATCCGATAACGAAATTTATGTAATATGTATTTTACCCAACAGGATATTGAAAAACGAAGAGCGCGGCTGACATTGAAATGGGATGCAGTGCTTAATGACGATGAAGCAGTTTTGATATACTCCGGTGATCCTGTACAGAAGCCCGGAGGTCTGGACCAGACCTATCCGTTCCTTCCGCATCCCGCTTACTACTGGCTTACGGGCAGGAGACGGGAAGGCGAAGTATTATGTTACAATAAAAATACCGGATGGACCGGATTTCAAAAACAGCCGGCAAAAGAGGAGGCGGTTTGGGAAGGAGTGCGCAATGATCTGCTGGTGATCAGTCCGGGCCGTCCCTTACAGGAATTGGAAGGGTATCTTCAGACACAGCAATATTCAGCGATATACGAATTGGGACAAACCGGAAGACCGTTGGCTCCCGGCAAAACCATCGAGCTCCGCACGCTGCTGGATCAGACAAAAAGGGTAAAGGATGCTGCAGAGATCGCATTGATACGGCAGGTGGCAGCTATTGCAGAGCGGGGGTACGAGAAGCTGGAACAGGTATTGATGCCGGGTATCTGTGAAAAAGAATTGCAATTGTTATTTGAAACAGAGATTGTTCGCAACGGAGCGCATACCGTTCCCTATGAAACGATCGTGGGCGCCGGCTCAAACAGTGCCATCCTGCATGCGCTTCCTACACAGCGTACCATTGGCGAAAACGAATTTGTACTGATCGACGCAGGTGCTGCTGTTTTTGATTACTGCGTGGATATCACCCGCACTTTCGGGTCATCACATAGCATGGACAGTCGCCATAAAATGTTATATGAGCTGGTGTTAAAAGTACAGCTGTCCTGCATCGGAATGACACTGCCGGGGGCACCCTGGCATGCGGTACATATGCATGCCGCTGAATCGTTCACCACGGGATTGCTGGAACTGGGCATCCTGAAAGGCGGAATGGAAGAGCTGCTGTCCTCCGAAGTGATCCGCCTGTTTTTCCCGCATGGAGTGGGTCACCTGGTGGGGTTGGGGGTAAGAGATACGGGCCAGGAAGAACGCAGGGATAACCGGTCTTATTACGGCAGCCGGTTGCGTGTAGACCTGGCGCTGGAGCCCGGTCATCTCATTACAGTTGAGCCCGGGCTTTATTTTATCCCGGCCCTGCTTAACGATGCGGAGCTTCGCAACCGTTACAAAAATAATATCAACTGGCAGGAGCTGGAATACTGGATGGAAATCGGTGGGGTACGGATCGAAGATAATATCCTGCTTACTGACGGAGGAAATGAGAACCTTACCGGGGGCATCAATAAACAGGAGACGATCTGAGGCGGTTCAGGGTAACAGCAACACACCATTGTAAATATAGATCCCGCAGATGATGGCCTCACCCAGTAAAAGGGGCAGTATAAACTGCCAGAACCGCAACCGCAGCAGGCCGGCTGCATAACAAACCAGGTCGGTAGGAGTAAATGGCGTAAAGGCCCAGCCCAGGATCAGCCAGAAACCCCGTTTCCCGTTCAGCTGTTCTTTGATCCGTTCCAGTCTTGCTGCTGTGTTCTTTCCGGAAAAAAAGCTGCCTTTCAGATAACCCGCGGCATAATAAATAAACGTGGATACTATAAAGACCGTCAGTAAAAATACAAGGAACAGCAGGAGGGGCGTATCCTTAAACAGCAGCATACCGGCAAGAAGAAAAGGGGTGGAGGGCAACAGCAGTAATCCCCGCAGGATACAGATACCAAAATAGACGAGCCAGACCTGCTGCCGGTATTGAAGCAGGAGCGCGGCAATCGTTTCCCGTGTGAACAGTTCCCGGTTGAATAAATAAAAAAAGAACCCGGCGATGATCAGGGCCAGCCAGCCAAACCGGAGCAATTGCCTGGCCCATTGCACCCCCCGGTTACTGTTTCTGTGCATAGTAAATAAATGCAGGAGGTATATTAATGGGCTCAAAACCGAGTTGCACAAGTGGGAACTTACGGCGCAGCAGCGCCCGGTCATTAAGCGAATACTGGAACTGGATATAATAGCCCCCGGGCTTCAGTACCGTACAGACGGTATCAAGAATATGTTCTTTTACTTCCGGAGATAAATTGGCCAGCGGCAGCCCGGAGATGATATAGTCCACAGTACCGCTGTACACATATTCCCGCAGGGAGCACACATCATCGTTGACAGCAACAAACTGCCGGTGGTGCAGCTGTTGCAGTTTGTAAAAGAGCCGGGCATTGATCTCAAATGAAGTTAGCCGCGATGCCGGATTGATTTGGGACAGGAGGTGCCGGGTGATGCTGCCTGTTCCGGCACCCAGCTCAACCACATGCACCTTCCGGCTGAAATCAATGACCCGTGTCATACGGCTGGCAAGCCGCGGGGAACTTTCAACGATGGAGCCTGTTTGGGAAAGATTCTCGTAAGCTGCTCTGAAAAAAGTAAACATAGCTTTAATTTTTCTGTAAAATAGAAAGGACAACAGGGTATATAAAAACGAAATCGACAGGTGATCTCCACCGGCCTGCCAACGGCAGATAACACCGGATAAAAAAGAAAAAGCAGGTGCCGGATTATTTGTCGCCCTAAAAGGATGGTTTGTTGCCGCAAAGAAGCTGTTGATCGATAAAGTTTGACTGCTGGACTTTAATCGCGAATTTTATGAGATGAAATTCCGGACTTTGCCTGCCCCTTTCTTAAAAACAATCTTGCGGCGCACAGCAGCACATCTGCTTTTCTGGGTGGTATTTTATGTGGTACAGTTCTACTATGACCTGGTATCGATCTCAGGCCTGAAAATAGCACCTGCAATGTTTTTAAATCCCTTGCGCATAATCGCAGGGGCGGCATTTGTTTTTTATCCGATGATGTACTGGATCGTGCCGCGCTTTTTTGCACGAAAAAAATACGGGCGGGGCGTTTTATGGACATTACTTTTATTTGGATGTTTTGTTTTTGGGGATGCGATCTGGGAACTTCGTATTCTGAATCTTTGCCCGGCCTGCTGGGAAGAGCTGCGCGTAAAGCAACCGGATTATTATAACTATCTCCACCGGGGGCTGCTCCATATGGTGCTTACCCGCCTGATCAGTCTGGGGTTTTTGTACCAGTTGCTTGTGCAGCAAGCCATACCCATCGGACTAAAAATAGGAATGGCTTACTTTAAGCAACGGCTGACCACCGTTAAACTGGAAAAAGAAAACAAAGAGCTGGAACTGCATTTTCTCCGGTCACAGATCGCCCCGCACTTCCTGTTTAATACGCTGAACAATATCTATGGTCTTATCCTGAAGGGGGACAGGGAAAAGTCTGCTGCCACAGTGGCGCAGATGGCGAGCTTCCTTCGCTATTCACTTTATAGTGACACTGCCGATAACACGCTGGGCAAAGAGATCCACCTGTTGCAGGATTATATCGAACTGGAAAAAATAAGACGGAATCATACGCTGGTCAACTTTACTTTTGAAGCAGATGATCCTTCGCTGTTTTTCCCGCCGTTATTACTGATGCCTGTTCTTGAAAATGCGTTTAAATTCTGCCCGGACACACCCGGCTCGGGTAACTGGATCTGGGTGCAGCTGGTGCTCCGTCAGGACTATTTGTATATTTCTGTTGCCAACTCCACCGGTGAAATGCGGATGCCCGCGGTGGGCGGCGGTATCGGGCAAGACAATATACGCAGGCGGTTGCAGCATTATTACGGCTGGAATCATACATTTGTGACCCATAATGAAAAAGACATGTACACCGTTGTGATCGAAATTAATAATGCACATGATCCATTGTATCGTAGTAGATGATGAACCGCTGGCCAGGAACATTCTGGTACAGCACCTGTCCCGTTTCCCCGACTGGAAGTTGGTGCGCGAATGCATCAATGCCACGGAAGCCTGGAAGGCATTACAGGAGGAGTCCGTTGAGGTACTCTTCCTGGATATACAAATGCCGGGTGTTAGCGGACTGGAACTGCTGCGATCCCTGAAACAGCCGCCGGTAGTCATCATGACCACTGCCTACAGCCATTATGCTGTGGAGGGTTTTGAACTCCGGGTGGCGGATTATCTGCTGAAGCCGGTCACATTCGGGCGCTTTACCCAGGCCGTTGCCAGGGCGCAGGAACTATTGTCTGCACCGGTGGTTACCATACAGGAGCAACCTGCTGCCACTGCACCGATGGTGTCAGATCACCTGTTTTTAAAGGTAGACAACCGGCATATGCGGCTGGACTTTGATGCCTTGCTGTATCTTGAAGCACAGCGCGATTTTACAAAGATCTTTTTGCAGGATAAAACCCTGCTGGCAGGCCTCCATCTGAAACTGCTGGAGAACATGCTGCCTGCTGTATTGTTTATGCGGGTGCACCGTTCCTATATCGTCAATAAAAGCAAGGTGACCGGTATTGAAGGCAACCGCATTCTGCTGCAAAAGAAAGAGGTGCCCATCGGAACACATTACAAAGAGGCTTTTTTTCGCTGGATGGGACTTTGACAATCCCCGTCACATGCTGCTAGTATCGCTGTTTTAGAGAATCCAGGATATGACTGACCAGTTCGTTCCGCTCTGTCTGACGCATTGCTGCTGCCGGGAAGCTTTTATCATAATTGACCAATGTGCGTCCGCTTTTGACAATATGCATCCGGATACGGAGCATTCCATTGCGTTCGCTTACTGTTACTTCCTCTCTGTTATGACCACCGCAGGAAAGACAGCCTGCAATCAGTAGCCCGATAATTGTTGTACGCATTGAATGATTGGTTTTGATTCCTGAAGAACAATATTAGAACAATTGATCAACGGGGTTACATAAATGGGATCAATCCGCATAAAAATGGGACCAACCCGGTCATTACATACTAAAACTGCCGGTAATACGTTTTTAATGCAGACCTTTGTTATAACAATACAATGAGAACGAAACAAACAACTGTAAAACGTGGAGATGAAATTACAGAACGATATTTCCGGCTGCTGGATGAACACCTGCAGCAGGTAATAAACGGAGATGCTCCGGCGATGCTGCAGCTTTCAGAGATCGCTGCCCTGCTTTTTGTATCGCACCGGCATCTTACGGATACGGTTCAGAAAACAACCGGCAATCACCCCTGTCATTTTTATGACTTAAAGATCGTAGAGCAGGCACAAAAAATGCTGCGCGAGACGGAACTGTCCGTGGCCGCCATTGCACTGAAACTTACCTATGACCCTTCTAATTTTTCAAAATTCTTCCGGAAATTTACCGGTATGACCCCGGGCGCCTACCGTGGGCAACATCAGGATAAAAAACCGAAAAGTTCACCATAACAGATCCCCGGAAGCGGCAGACCTTTGGTTGTTGATTGATTTTAAAAACAAAAAACAACCGTATGACACAAAAAGATTTAAAAGGGAAAGTAGTGCTGATCGCTGGTGGCGGAAAAAACCTGGGAGGACTGCTCAGTCGTGATTTTGCAAAAACGGGCGCCCGTCTGGCGATCCATTATAACAGTGAAGCTTCAAAAGCCGACAGTGAAAAAACGCTGGAAGCCGTGCAGGCGGCAGGGGCTGAGGGGTTTCTGTTCCAGGCCGATCTTACAAAAGTGGGCGAGATCACCCGCTTGTTTGATGCAACGATAGAGCAGTTTGGTGGTATTGATATTGCTGTTAATACCGTGGGTATGGTACTGAAAAAACCATTCGTCGAAACCACGGAAGCGGAGTACGACACCATGTTCAATATTAATTCGAAAGTCGCTTATTTCTTTATCCAGGAAGCCGGAAAGAAGCTGAATGACCACGGGAAGATCTGCACCATTGTAACCTCGCTGCTGGCGGCTTATACCGGCTTGTATTCCACTTATGCCGGAGCAAAGGCGCCGGTAGAACATTTTACCCGTATGGCTTCAAAAGAATTTGGCGGGCGCGGGATCTCTGTTACGGCCGTTGCACCCGGACCGATGGACACACCGTTCTTCTATGGCCAGGAATCACCGGATGCCGTGGCCTATCATAAATCCGCTTCCGCACTAGGAGGTTTAACCGATATCAAAGATATTGCACCGCTGGTGGAGTTTCTTGTAACGGACGGATGGTGGATCACAGGGCAGACCATTTTTGCAAATGGCGGATATACCACGCGCTGATGCCGGTTCCGTTGGTACAGGATACAATGAATGTTCAGGGGAAGCCACGGGTTCCCCTGAATAATATACCCGCATCATTTTTGGATCCTCAATGCATTTGCTTTAAATTTAATATACCGTGTCGTTTTTAAAACCAAGTATATGATAGGGAAATGGATAAACGGATGCCTGATCCTGGCAGCCGTGTATATGGGACTGAAGCAGGGCTATGCCATGTACTCCGGCAAACCGGAAATGCTGGAGCTTTTTGGTAAAGGCGGCTTTGGCCCGGTGGGTGTAAAGATCAACGGCATCATCACCCTGCTGGCGGCGCTGCTGATCCTTTTTCCCCGAACATTTGTATGGGGCAATTTTATTATGGCGGCCGGAATATTGCTGATCACCTGCATTCAGCTTACCAACAGTAATGTTAAAGGGGCATTGATCGAACTGCCCTTTCTGCTGCTCAACCTGGTCATTATCTATTTACGTCACCCGCTGAAGTCCTGATCGCCGCCACTGTTCCGGGTACGGATGCAGGCCAGGAGGCAAATTCTGTTTTTAGATGCCGGAATCTCAGAAAAAAGGTGAACTTTTGTACCTGAATTTATACGACAGGATTTATTAAAGGAACGGATCTGGCTATGGAAAGTTTATACCTGCTCTCTGGAATCATCATTGGAGCTGCTATCGGTTACCTGGTAGCGCGGAAGCTGCTTGCTGCGGCTTTAATACCGCGATCAGTTGCGGAAGAATTACAAAAAAAGATCGGCCTGCTGGAGCAATCCAACGCATCCCGCTTATCGCGGGAGGAAATACAGCAGCAGTATGTCTCCCGTGAGGCTGCGGAGCTGTTGCAGGAAAATATACGTGTATTGCAGGAAGAGCTGAAAGATGAAAAATGGGCTGTGCACCAACACCAGAAGGAATTGCTGAACCTGACCCGGGAGGCAGAACAGAAATTTTCCAAAGGAGAAGTAGAGGAACGCGACCGGCAGATCCTGCAGCTGAACAGCGAGCTGGTGACGCTAAAAGAAAAAGAGGCAGGACTGAAGGAAAAGCTGGAACTGTTTGCTACAGAACTCGAAAAACTGCACCAGTTCTCACATGAGCGGTTTAAAACACTGGCTGCCGATGTACTGGAAGAAAAGAAGAAAACATTTCTTGATGAAAATAAAAAGGAACTGAGCACCATCCTGGAGCCGCTGAGAACAAACCTCGACCAGTTCCGCGAAAAAGTGGAAGCAACCCGTAAGGAAGATATACAGGAACTGACCTCTCTGAAAAAAGAGATCGAGTTATTACAACAGCTGAATGTACAGCTCAGTGATGACGCCAAAAATCTTGCTACAGCGCTGAAGTCGGAAGTAAAGATGCAGGGCAACTGGGGAGAGGACCGGCTCAATATGATACTGGAGGCAGAAGGGCTGCAGCAATACATTGATTATACCCGGGAGGAAGTATACCGGGATGCGGCAGAGGAAAACATACGGCGTCCTGATTTTGTACTGAAACTGCCTAATGGCAAACATATCATCATCGACAGTAAGGTGTCGCTCACTGCCTATGTGAATTATTTTAATGCAGCAGATCTGAAAACAAAACAGGAGCAGCTCCGGCTGCATATCCGGAGTGTGACGGATCATATCGAAAAGCTGGCGGATAAGAATTACCAGACGTTGGCAGGACTGAACACACCGGATTATGTGTTTCTTTTTATGCCGGTAGAATCCGCATTAACACTGGCCCTCAACCAGCATCCCGACCTTTTTGAACAGGCATTGAAGAGGAAGATCGTACTGATCACTCCCACAACGCTGGTGGCAACGCTGAAAGTGGTGAAACTGCTCTGGCAGAAAGAGAACCAGGTGAAGAACGTGGAAGAGATCTTTCGTCAGTGCGGGGAACTCTATAATAAATTTGTGCTGTTCCTGGAGGAAATGGACCGGGTGGAGGGTGCGCTGACACAGGCTTCCAGAGCCCATCGCGATGCCATGAATCATTTAAAGGAGGGGACAAAAAAAGGCAATACGATCATCGGCCGTTTCGAACGCATCCGGAACCTGGAGGCAAAGGTGAGCAAGCAGATCCCCGGAAAATACCTGACCGGGCTGGAACTGTTACCGGATGATGATGGAGGACAGAACCCCGGTTCTCAAAAGGATGCAGAAGCGTCAGACCAGGATTCCCGCATATGACGCGGATATGGTATGGAAAAGATCGGTGCAGATCAGCAGGCAAAAAGCCCTGCAGCTTACTCCATATGCAGCACCAGTACCGGAACCTCACTGCGCCATGCCAGGCTTTTGGTGACGCTTTTATGAAACAAACCGGCCAGGAAGCTGCGCATTTTATGAATGGAGATGATCAGGGATGCATTGTCCTTTTTAGCATAATCATTTACAATCGTTGGCAGATCCTCTGCATTATTTGCCAGGTGCAGCCGGAAATGATAATCCTGTAGTTCCAGTTGCAGTTCATTTGCCAGTCTGCTTTCTTTTTCATTGAGCTCATTCTTCAGACACCGGTGTACCGCTGTTACCCGCGCATTGAATCGCTCAAGAAATTTATGAAGCTTTACCTGTATCGATTTGCTGAGCGGCTCCTTAAAATCGGAGGCCAGTATTATATTGTCCGGTATCGAAATGGAGGCATCCCTGGGTACCAGCAATACCGGGTAGCGGATCTTATCCACGCCTCTTTGTACATTATCTCCTACAAGAAAGGTTTCCAGGTCGTCCTTTGGTTTAAAACCCATGATCACGATATCAACGTCCTCGTCTTCACAAACCTGGTTGACGGCAGGCGCCAGTGCATCATTGATGATCATCGTGGTGAGCCCTGTTGATGGCTTTAACCGGTTGCGGATCCGGTCTTTGAGCAATTGCAGTTCTTCATTCCGCCCTTCCTCCAGCGCATCGGCTTCCTGCATGCTCAGCGCAAGTGAGCCGGCCTCGCCCGAATCATAGATCGGCACGCTTTCGTAGGTGTTCAATATGAACAGGTGTGCTGCGTTTAGCCGGTTGGCAAGGTTACAGGCATAATCGACTGCATGACCTGCGGCATCAGAAAAATCGGTGACCACCAAAAATCGTTTCATAATCTACCGTTTTTAGTTCTTTAAATTTACAAAAAAAGCGGTGATTTTGTGCCATATGCCGCGGATTTCTTTCCGCTTTTCCCGCAAAACAACAAGTACGGTGCAGGTGTCAGCTGCGAGCTGTTTGAAATCAGGAAACAGCCCGCCATCTGTGGCAGTAACTCTGCAGGGGAGGCCCTTTGCGCCCTGTGGTAAGCAGTGATTCAGTTCCTTTGTCTTACATTTGCCAAAACCCTGCCGGGGGATGCCGGTAATTGAAGCGTGAAGTGTACGTATTACCCGTTTGATTTAAAATTCAGACATCCTTTTACCATTTCAAAAGGAACAAAAACCCACCAGCCTACGTTGATCGTGGAGCTGGAGCATTTTGGTCTCAAAGGCTATGGGGAGGCGCCGGCGATCAGCTATTATCATATAACTGTCGAGGACATGATACGGGACCTGGAAGCAAAAAAACAGATGATCGAACGGTTCGCTTTCACAGAGCCGGAACGGTACTGGCATTTTTTACATCACCTGCTGCCAAAGAATCCGTTCCTGGTATGTGCACTGGATATGGCCGCCTGGGATCTGTGGGGGAAGCTGTCTGGCAAGCCGCTTTATAAGATCTGGAAAGGAGACCCGGCCAATAGCCCACTGACGGATTTTACAATTGGTATTGATACGCCCGAGAAGATGGTGGCCAAATTAAAAGAGCGGCCCTGGCCGGTATATAAGGTGAAGGTAGGTACAGCAGATGACCTTGCTATTGTTAAGGCACTGCGGGACGCAACCGAAGTGCCGTTGCGGGTGGATGCCAATGCCGGCTGGGACCTGGATACTGCGCTGAAGCTGATACCGGAGCTGGAAGCCCTGGGAGTGGAGTATGTGGAACAGCCGCTGGCAAAAGACAACTGGGAAGACATGCGTATTTTGTATGAGCGGTCCTCCCTGCCGTTGTATGCTGATGAATCCTGTGTGTTTGAGCAGGATGTTGAAAAATGTGTTGGCCATTTTCATGGGATCAATATTAAACTCACCAAATGCAGCGGTATCACACCGGCATTACGCATGATACAGGATGCCAGGAAAAAAGGACTGAAGATCATGACGGGGTGTATGAACGAAAGTACGGTGGGCTCGGCGGCCATCGCACACCTGGCGCCCTTTATCGACCATGTGGATGTGGACGGACCCCTGCTGCTGGAAGAAGATGTGGCCACCGGCCTGGAATATGATTACGGCCGGCTTATTTATAATAATGAACCGGGACTGGGGATTGAATATAAAGGATTGTTTCAGGTGAAAAGTGAATAGCGGGTGGTGAAAAGTTCTGCAGTCTCAAATCTCACCCCGATGGCTATCGGGGCTCAAATCTGAAATCTCAAATGGCATATAAAAATCAACAGGAATTTATTGAAGCAATTGAAAAAGCGGGAGAGCTGGTTCGCATAAAAAGCTATGTGGACCCGAAACTGGAAATGGCCGAGATCACCGACCGGATGAGCAAAGAACCCGGAGGTGGAAAGGCCATTCTGTTTGAAAATACCGGGTATGAGTTCCCGGTTTTAATGAACGCGTATGGCAGCGAAAAAAGAATGTGCCTGGCACTGGGTGTGGATCAGCTGGATGATGTGGCCCGCGATATCGAGCACCTGTTTAAATTGTTGTCTGCTCCAAAAGAAGGGCTTATCGATAAACTCAGATTATTGCCCAAACTGAGCGCCTTCGCATCCTGGATGCCAAAAGTAAAAAAGGGCAGAGGCGCCTGCCAGGAAGTGGTCATTACGGACAACCCGGATATTACAAAATTACCGGTGATCACCTGCTGGCCCCAGGATGGAGGACCTTTTATTACCCTTCCGGTCATCAATACAAAGGACCCCAATAATCATATCCGCAATGTGGGCATGTATCGCATGCAGGTATTCGGACCTCAACTTACAGCCATGCACTGGCACAAGCATAAAGTATCGGCAAAACATTTTAACGAATATAAAAAGCTGAATAAAAGAATGCCGGTGGCAGTAGCACTGGGGGGGGACCCGGCCTATGCTTATTCGGCAACTGCACCGTTGCCCGAAAATGTGGACGAATATATGCTCGCCGGTTTTCTGCGGAAGAAGAAGGTGGAACTGGTAAAGTGTATCACCCAACCCGAGATAGAGGTACCCGCCGATGCGGATTTTGTGATCGAAGGCTATGTAGATCCTTCCGATGAGTTGTTGTGGGAAGGGCCTTTTGGTGATCATACCGGTTATTATTCACTTCCGGACTGGTATCCCAAATTTCATATTACTGCCATCACGCATAAAAAGAACCCGGTATATCCTGCCACCATCGTGGGTATTCCTCCGCAGGAAGATGCCTGGCTGGGTAAGGCTACCGAACGTATTTTCCTGGCGCCCATCAAAATGACACTGGTGCCGGAAATCGAAGACATGGAAATGCCTGTGGAGGGAGTATTTCATAACCTGGTGATTACAAAAATTCATAAGGACTATGCAGGGCAGGGACAAAAAGTGATGAATGCCATGTGGGGTGCAGGACAGATGATGTTTAACAAGATCCTGGTGCTGGTTTCGCAAACTGCTGACGGAGGTGCGCTGAAACTAAGCGATTATAAAGCCGGTGCCCGTGAACTCTTCAGGAACCTGAATCCCGCTACTGACGTATCATTCAGCCAGGGACCGATGGATGTGCTGGATCACAGTTGCAGTAAAATGGGCTTTGGCGGAAAGATGTGCATCGATGGCACCTTGAAATTTGAAGAAGAAATACAGGATGATTATAAAATGACAACGCTGCAAACGGGAATTGATTTTGCCGGTCTGCTCTCCGGGCGCTTTACTGATATTACGGGTATTAATGATCGATTGACAAAAGAACAGATCCCTGTTTTGATCCTTTCGGTTAAAAAGAACCGGAAGGGGCATATTAAAGAACTGCACCGGGAAATTGCAATATTGCCGGGTATGGAACAAATAAAAATGATCCTTTATGTGGAGCATACCGTTAATGCTTCCGACCTGGCCCTGGCGTTATGGCGCTTTTGCAATAACCTGGACCCGGTACGCGATCATGTACTGGCGCCCACTTCAAAAGAAGGCTATAGCTGTCTCGGGCTGGATGGCACCATCAAAACCAAAGCCTTTGATAATTTTCAGCGGGACTGGCCCAATATCATTGTGGCAGATGATGCCACTATTAAAGCGATCGATGAAAAATGGAAATCGCTGGGGATCGGGGCTTTTATTCCTTCGCCTTCGTTAAAATACAAAGACCAGATGTATGGACAGGAGGCTGTGGCTGCGACGGAGTAGCCATAATTGAGCAGGAATAGTGAATAGCTCTTCCATCTGAATATCGAGAACTGGCGGCCAATTGCCGAAGTCCTGAATCTCAAATCTCACCCCGATAGCTATCGGGGTGAGAGCCTCAAATCTCAATTCCGCTATAAATCCTATATTTGCAGTATATAAAACAGGAAATGGTGTCTTCCTGAACCAACCGTTCACGTCTCCGGCGGGATCTGATGGCGCCTACAAATAGTAATATTTTATTACACCAGTAATCTATTTGTAGGATGTATCAGTTTAAAACAGAACAGGGAAAAATCTTTTACCAGCTCTCCCACTGGACCATTCGTCTTGTACCCCTTTCTTTTGTTGTAGGATCACTGGTGGCATTGTTCTTATGGCTGCTGGATTGGGCCACGCATACCCGGTGGCAGCATTTATGGCTGCTTTTCCTGTTGCCCCTGGCCGGGATCTTTATCTGGCTGTTGTACCGTTATTTTGGAAAAGATGCAGAAGCCGGCAATAATCTTATCATGGATGAGATCCATGAGCCGGGAGGAGGTGTGCCTGCCCGGATGACCCCGCTGGTGCTGGCCGGCACGATCATTACCCATCTGTTTGGAGGCTCCGCCGGCAGAGAGGGCACCGCAGTGCAGATGGGGGGCAGTATTGCCGATCTTTTTGCAAAATGGTACCGGATCAGCAGGGAGGAGCGCAGCATACTACTGATGTGCGGAATGGCTGCGGGCTTTGGGGCTGTGTTTGGTACCCCGGTAGCCGGTGCGTTATTTGCCATGGAAGTGCTGTTCATCGGCAGCATGAGATACAATGCACTTATTCCCTGTCTTATTTCCAGTGTCCTGGCCCATATTGTTTGTACCAGTTATGGCATCAGTCATACGCATTACACCATCAGTACACAGCTTTCCCAAACAGTAACCACCTGGATCCCCGGTTTTTCCTTTGACCTGTTCCTTTTATTAAAGGTAATCGCTGCTGGTATTGCCTTCGGACTGGCGGGTATGGCATTTGCCCGTTGTACGCATTTATTAAAACAGGCCTGGGTAAAACTGGTCCCCGTGAAATGGCTGATCCCTGTAGCAGGAGCGGTGCTCATTATAGGCGGCAGTTATGCACTTGGTAATTTTGATTACCTGGGCCTGGGAGTGGTGAATCCCCGGGGGCACAACAGCATTGTAAGCGCTTTTTCTGCGGGTGGAGTGGATACCTGGAGCTGGCTGTGGAAGCTGTTGTTCACAGCTGTTACATTGAGCGCGGGCTTTAAAGGTGGTGAAGTAACGCCGTTGTTCTTCATTGGCGCAGCATTAGGAAATACCATCGCCGTACTGACCGGGGCACCGCCGGATCTTTTTGCAGGTCTTGGTTTTATTGCTGTCTTTGCTGCTGCTACCAATACGCCCATCGCCTGTATGGTAATGGGCGTGGAATTATTTGGCGGAGAGAATGTCCTGTATTTTGCAGTGGCTTGTTTTACGGCCTACTATTTTAGCGGGCACTCCGGCATTTACGGAGCCCAACGTATCGCTGTCCCGAAAACACATAAAAGGAGAAGTGTTTAACCGCAAGGGCGCTAAGGGGCGCAAGGGAAGGGTAGTATTAGGACTGTCCGTTTTCCGTTGGCCTTTTGCGTACTTTCCGGTCCATTAAACTGTAAAACGTTATTTATTCTTTATCCAGTATCCAACCATTGCGGTATCGCACTTCTTTTTTTGACAGGTGCCAGGTGCGTCCTTTATCATTGTTGCCCTGGAAGAATAAATAATAACGTTGGTCTTTTGTTTTAAAAATATCCGGGTGCCCCGATTCGCTTTCATTCCAGGAGCCCGGTGCACCATTAGGTAAAAAAGGCCGGTCGGATAAACGCTGCCAGCGGATCCCGTCGGCGCTGCGGGCGATGCCGATCTGTTGGGGCTCGTTATTATAGCCGCCCGCATAAAACATATACAGGTATTTTCCCTGCTGCACGCAGGACGCTGCTTCTATGCAGTTTTTCTCCCAGGGAAGTTCTGGTTTCAATATTGCGCTGTCGGTGAGTTGTGTCCATTCGTTTCTGTTGAAACTGGTATTCAGCGAGGCGGTTGCGGCAACTCCCTGCATCTGTATTTTATAATCAGGATCGCGGGTAGCGAAATACAGGAAGTACCTGTTTTTAAATGCCACCACCTCCGCATCAATGGCCCTTCCGCAGGTCCAGTTTCCGGATGGCCTGAAAATAGGGTTGGTACTGTTCCGGGTAAAATGAATGCCGTCTTCCGACACCGCATGGCAGATCGCGTCATTTTTCCCATTGCCATAGGTCTGGTAGAACAGGTTTACTTTTCCATCCTTCACAAGGGCTCCGGGAGCGCAAAGTCCGTTTTTTTCATAGCTGGCCCCTGGTTCCAGACTGCCGGTTTTCTTCCAGTGTGTCAGGTCGTCACTAATGGCTATACCAATACTCCAGTTCTTATTATCACGGCCAGGCACAGAATAATACATCAGGTATTTCCCCTTAAAATAAATCACTTTGGGGTCTTTGGCCACCGGCTTTGCGATTACGCCGGAGTCACTGTAATACATTTCCGGCAGCAGCTGCGCCCTGGAAGCGATGCCTGTAAGAAGCAAACAGGTGGTCAGCAGGTGTATTTTAAAACGGCTCATTTATTAAGAAAAATGGTTCCCGGAAAAATACTTAAAAACAGCGGGATTGCACCGGTTGTTTTAACATCATTTATACTGTCAGGATTCAAAAGAAGATTATGTATTAAATCCGTCAGGTCCGTTGCTGTTGTCCTGTTCTTTTTTACCGGCCGGGTACTGCTCCAGCGACTGTTGATTAAAATCACTTGGAGCCACTCCAAAGTATTTTTTAAATTCACGGCTGAAGTATTTACGGTCCTCATATCCTACAGCAAAAGAGACTTCGTTAATGGTCAGCTCTTTTTGAAGGATCAGCTCCGCTGCTTTTTTAAACCGGCGTGTTTTAATAAATTCATTTACGGACATATTGGTGAGTGCCCTTAGCTTCTTGTAAAGAATAGGCGGGCTCATGCCCACTTTCCTTGATAATTTTTCAACCCCAAAACCGGCATCTTCGAGGTGGCCGTCGATCAGCTCAATGACGGTGTTTAAAAAACCGGAATCGATCCTGCTCCTTACCGCATCTGTTTCCTCCGGCTGAGGCTGGGCAGAACGCAATGTAAACTCCCTGATGGTCCGCTGCTGCAGCCGTCTGCGCGCTTCCAGCAGGTTGCGGATATTCAGCTCCAGGATCTTTGTACTGAAAGGTTTGGTAATATAACTATCTGCCCCCTGCTCCAGCCCGGTGATCTGGTCGGCCTGCGTGCTTTTTGCCGTAAGCAGTATCACAGGGATATGACTGGTGCGAGGATCGGTCTTCAGCCGGGTACAGAGCTCGGTACCGCTGATATGGGGCATCATCACATCACTGATGATCAGGTCCGGGATATTTTCTGTAGCCAGTTCCCATCCCTGTAGCCCGTCTGCCGCCTGCTCTATAAAATATCCGGTTTCGAGGTGTTGCCGGATGAGCCCGCGCAGTTCCGGGTTATCCTCTATTATAAGAATGGTATGCTGTCTGTTGGCCGGCAGGGATGACGGAACCGCCTCAGCGGTTTCTTTTGCAACAGGTGACTCGTCAACAGGGATGCTTGACTGCTGTTGATGAACTATGGTAACATGGGAATCTTTTTCAAAATGTTTTTTGCCGTGTAACAATGTTACAAAAAAGCAGGTATGTCCTTCACGGTCTGGTGTTGCCGGTGTGCTTTCCACACGGATGGTACCGTGGTGCAGTTCTGTGATCTTTTTTGAAAGCGCCAGTCCCAGTCCGTACCCGGTATTCTGCATTCCATGATCGGCTACCTGGAAATAATTGGTGAACAGTTTGCTTAAATAACTGGAAGCAATGCCCCTTCCGGTGTCGGCTATGGCTATCTCCGTAGTATTTTCCCCACGGCGAACGGACAGAGTGATACGCCCGCCTTCAGGAGTAAACTTAAAGGCATTAGCCAGCAGGTTGAAGAATACTTTTTCCAGTTGCTTTTCATCAAAGTACAGGTTGGCGGTATCCGTATCATGTGTAAAGGAGGTATGAATGCTCTTGGTCAGTGACAGTTCATTAAAACTGGAGTAGATTTCCCGGAGAAAGGGCAGGAGGTCCTGTTGTTTTACCTGTAGCCGGAGGTGCTCGGATTCGGCTTTCCGGAAATCCATCAGTTCGCTGACCAGTTTCAGCAGCCGGTTGGAATTTTTCTTTATTTGTGTCAGCTGTTGTGTGGTGAACGGGTCGGGATGGTTGATGTCCAGAAGCTTTTCAACCGGCGCCATGATCAGGGATAAATGGGTCCGGAGTTCATGGGAAACATTGGTGAAAAAATTAAGTTTTATCCGGTGGAGTTCATCCTCTTTTTTCAGCAGGGCCCGGAGAAAGAAAAAACGGGCCACCAGGAACAATACACCCGCCAGACACATTATATAAATAAGATAGGCCCACCAGGTACGCCAGAAAGGAGGGAGCACCGTGATCTTCATGTTGATCGGTTCGGTCCACAACCCGTCATTATTAGCTCCGCGCACAGAAAATGTATAATCGCCCGGAGGCAGATTGGTGTAGGTGGCAGCCGGATTGCGTACCTGTTTCCAGTCATTGTCAAACCCCGAAAGTTTGTAGGAATACCGGTTCTTATTACTTTTTATAAAATTGAGCAGGGCAAAGTTGATCGTAAAGAGATTCTGGTTGTGGTTGAAAATAAGCTGGCGGGTATGACTGATATTGCGCTGCAGCAGCCCGTCAGAAGCACCGATCCGTACTTCGTTATTGTTCAGCCGCAGATTGGTAAAGACCAGCGGAGCCTTATGCTGGTTCACTTCGATCCGGTCCGGAAAGAAATGCGTGATCCCCCGGTATCCTC
Source organism: Niabella beijingensis (assembly GCF_020034665.1). Classification (NCBI taxonomy): domain Bacteria; kingdom Pseudomonadati; phylum Bacteroidota; class Chitinophagia; order Chitinophagales; family Chitinophagaceae; genus Niabella; species Niabella beijingensis. The sequence continues at coordinate 1,053,098 of NZ_JAIQDI010000002.1, forward strand.
CAAAATAAAATTCACCCCTGCTGTCTTTGAGGTAGGAATTGTAATTGAATTCCCGGCCGGCCAGTCCGTCGGCAACATTATAGGACAGTACCGCTTTTGTTGCAGGGTCAAATCTTATCAGTCCCTCGTCGGTGCTCAGCCAGAGCAACCCGCGGTTATCCTGCAGGATGCCGACAATATTCCTGGATTGTCCGGGGAGGATATTGTACGGGGTCAGTGTCCGCTTTTTTTTGTCGTAGAAGATCAGGGTTCCGTTCCTGGCTCCTGCCCAGATATTGCCGGAAGCATCTTCCAGGAAGGTATTCACCGGCAGGCTGGTGCTTACGGTGCTGAATTGGTTGCCCTTTACGGTAAAAAGGCCGGAAAGACCACCCATCCAGATGGTTCCGTCCCGGTCTTTATAGACCTTATTTGGGGATAACCGGTTTAATTTTTCATCGATGCCTGCAACCGGAATGGGCTCCAGGTCGATCCCGGATTTTTTAAAAAGGCGGATCCCCGCGTTGGTAGCCAGCCAGAACCGGCCCAGGTCGTCTTCCTGCACCGACATGATCTCCAGCCCCGAACTTTCCACATCCTCAGGTTTGTACAAATAGTGCCGGAAGGTGCCGGTTGCCGGGTCCAGTGCATTCAGTCCGCCTCCGTGTGTACCGCACCAGACTGTTCCCTGCTGATCAATATAAACGACTTTTACCAGGTTGGAGGCGATGCTTCCCGGATTATTGATGTCGTTTTTAAAAACGCTGAACTGTCCGCTCTGCCGGTTATACAGTACCAGCCCACCGCCTTCGGTACCGATCCAGAGGTTGGTATTACGATCCTCCAGTATACTGCTTACCACATTATTGACAATTGCATTCCGGCTGCCGTCATTTTGAATGACGCTGAACCCGGTTGTAAATGCATCTGCGCGGTTGGCGCCCCCAAAATAGGTTCCGATCCATACAGAACCATTATCGTCTTTATATAAACTGTATATTGAATTCTGACTGAGGCTTTTAGGATTTGAGCCTTCATTTTGAAAGGAGATGACTTTTTGGGTGTGAGTGTTCAGGATGCTCAATCCTTCCTGTGTTCCGATCCAAAGGGTGCTGTCATTTTTGACCATAAGGGTCCGCACGTTGTTGTGGATGAGTCCCTGGGAAGTGTTGTTTTTTGAGAACCGTTTAAATGTTCTTGCCACGGGTTCAAAGAGATTTACCCCGGAGTTCTGCGTGCCCACCCAAAGATGATGCATCGCATCTTCGCAGATGGTAGAAATATTGTCGCTGCTCAGGGATCCCGGATCCGTGTTATTATGAAAGAACGACTCATAAAAATAGCGACCCGCGGTCTTCCACATCCGGACCAGCCGGTTGGCGGAGCCGATCCAGATCGTCCCTTCGTGGTCTTCAAAAATGGTTTTGACCATTGTTCCTGCTACATCCTGCTTTTCCGGAGTAATAAAACAGGTCACCTGTTGCCGTTCTCCCCGGGAGAGGGCGAAAACCCCTTTTGAAGTTCCGATCCACAGCAGGCCCTGACGGTCTTCAAAAATGCAGTTGATGGCAACCGGGGAGCTGACCGGCAGGACGATCTTTTCGAAATTATCCGTTTCATCATTGTACCGGTTAAGTCCGCTGCTGGTACCCACCCAAAGCACTTTTTCAGCGTCGCGGTAGAGCGCGATAATATTATTGGCATAAAGACCGGTTGGCTGATTTTCTTCGGCCAGGTATATTTTTATCTGTGAGCCGTCATAGCGGTTCAGTCCGTTGGAGGTCCCCAGCCATATAAATCCCTGCCCGTCCTGTGCGATGGACAGCACGGAATTATTGGACAGTCCGTTTTCTGATGTAAGATGGCTGAACGCCGGGGCCTGAGCCCGGCAGACTGAGGCAAGAAACAGGAAGATGACACCTGCCAATGCGTTTGCCCATATGCCGGAGGCATTCATTTCCCTTGAATAAATCTTGCCGATCACAACAGTCTTTTTATTTCTCACGTCCGGTTTCGAAAAAACGGTTTAAAGATAAGTATAGAAATGACTTCTGATCAATAAAAATATTTTATTGACTATCAACTGGTTGGGCCTGTGTTTAAAAAAACACCCCCATTCATTTAGGATTTTCATCCCCTGCTACCAGCCGGGTGCAACATATTGCATCCGGGAAAATGTATATGAGAGAACAATGCTTGCGTACTTGCCATTAATCATTACATCTGCCATCATTTATCATTTAAAAAAGTTTGTGCTTATGCCATTAAAGGATTCAAGCCGCCGGCTTCATCACCGCAGTTATTGGGTGATCATTCTATTGCTCCTGCTGGCGCCATCGCTGCTGCGTGCCCAGCCAAAACAAATCCAGGGTACAGTAACCGATGCGAACAATGCCCCTGTACCCAATGCATCTGTTGTTAACAAGACTTCCGGGGCGGGAACGGCCACCAACGCCGAAGGCCGGTTCCGGCTCAGCGCTTCGCCGGATGACGTGCTGGAGATCTCCGCTGTTAATTATGAAACCACCACGGTTACTGCCGGATCGCAAACACCCCTTGCCGTCAAGCTGAATGCGAGTACTGCAAGTCTGGCGGATGTGGTCGTTGTGGGGTATGGTTCCCGGAGCAGACGCGATGTGGGCGGAGCCGTATTATCGGTGGATCAGCGGGTGCTGAAGGACCGTCCGGTAACCAATACCCTGGGCGCTTTACAGGGCGCTGCACCAGGATTGGTGATTACCCGTTCCAACGGACAACCGGGAAGGGAAGGGTGGACGGCTCAGATCAGGGGTATCACTTCGCTGGGCGGACAAAATGCCCCATTAGTGATTATAGACGGGATCGAGGGAGACCTGAATGCACTAAACCCCAATGACATTCAGAGTATTTCAGTGCTTGAGGATGCTGCTTCGGCATCTATTTATGGAGCCAAAGCAGGAGGCGGTGTGATCCTCGTAACTACTAAGGGAGGCCGACTCAACCAAAAAGCCAAGGTGGATCTGAACATGATGTATACCTGGAGAAAGCCCTACGCAAGACCTGAGCTGATTAGCTCCCGAAAACAGGCAGAGTTGCAAAATATTGCTAAATTAAACGGCAACCAGAACAGGGATTTTACCGATGAGCAGTTGGGATGGTTTGACGATCCGAACATAAATGACGTATGGAATACTAATACCAACGCCTGGGATTTTTATTATGATTATAACCTGGAAGATCTGCTGATGCGCAAGCAAAGCCCGCAACGTAATATAAATCTTACAGCAAGCGGCGGAGGGGACAAATCAACATACCTGTTTTCTATAGGGTATCTTGATCAGCAGGGTGTATTTAAATTCGGACCAGATAAATATGATAAATTTAATGCGCGGATCAATTATAATACAAAGCTTTCCAATGTATTTAGTTTAGATACCCGTTTATCACTAACAAAAGAGAATATTGATGCACCTTCCTTAGGTATTACTGGTGATGGCGGGTTAATGTACCAGGTATACTCTATCCGGGCGTCGCGCAATCCTATATTTACACCCGGAACAAATGAGACAAAGTATATGAGTATCGGGACGATATCCACTGCTTATCCAATTCTTAAGGACGGTGGATACGATATGGAAGACAGGTATAATGTGAATGGAGTATTCAGTTTGTCTGCTAAACAAATCCTGAAAGGGTTGGACCTGAAAGCCGTGTACAGTCCGGGGTTGGTGCTTTCTGATCGTGTACGATTCAATAAAACCATTCCGCGGTGGTCTATAGATCAGAACATGGTGCCCATTGCTGGAACTCCGATCAATCAGGTGAATTCGTATCAGAAAAGCAGACCCTATACCATTGATCAAAGTTTTTACACCACAGCAGACTATGAATATAAGATCAATGATCACAATTTTCACCTCTTAGCAGGCTATGAGTTCAAATCGCATCAATTTGATTGGTTGCAGGCCATACAACGTGCTTTAATGCTCAATGATTTTCCCACGCTGAATTATACCAGCCTGGCTAATGCTGATATCGGGAATGTTGGGGATAGTATCCCAGGAAATGCTTGGTTATCTTATTTTGGTCGACTTTCTTATAACTTTAATAATAAATATTATTTTGAAGGAACAGTCCGGCGCGATGGAAGTTCCCGCCTTTCGCCAGGTCATAAGTTCCAGACCTTTTATGCGGGCAATGTTTTTTGGAGAGCAGCGGAAGAGGAGTGGTTTAAAAATGCATTGCCCTGGATCAATGAGTTGAAACTTGGCGTTTCCTATGGTACGACGGGTGGCGCACAAACAGCTAATCCTAATGACAATAATTACGATTTTCAGTCGTTCCTGACTCTGGGTTACTATCCTTTCAACGATTCCCGTTCTGCTTATTTTTATCAAAACTACTTGCCCGCCGAAGGCAAGGCATGGGAGGTGATTCAAACTGCGAATGTGGGTATTGATCTCGAGGTTTTAAAAAGAAGACTGCGTATTCATTACGACTACTTTATTAAAACTAATAACAACGTATTTGTTGATCAGCAGCTTCCCGCCCTTTTGGGTGTTATTCCCAATGCGGCCAACCTGGCTGCCATTAAGGTGAAAGGATGGGGCGTTTCGGTGAACTGGAGCGACCAGTTCCGGAACGGGAGCTACTTTATATCCGCCAACCTGAGCGATGATAAAAATAAAGTAACCCGTTATGACGGATCGATCGCTTACGTTGCAGGGATCAATAAAAGTCTTTTGGGAATGCCCACCAATTCCATCTTTGGATATAAAGCAGACGGATATTTTGATAATGATCAGGAACTGACAGGATATCCGGTCCGTACCCCCGGCACAGGTGTGGGTGATATCAAATTGATAGATGTGAATGGGGATGGAAAGATCAACACGGGTAATAATACAGCTGCGGATCATGGTGACCTTACTTATCTGGGTAATACTAATTCTCGTTACGTTTTTGGCTTTAATGCAGGAGTTAATTGGAAAGGGTTCGATTTATCGATCCTGTTTAATGGTGTAGGAAAGCGAAGCATTTTGTTGGATCCTTATGCCACCATGGCCTACTACGATGGCTGGAGGATGCCCTGGGCCATTCACCAGGATTACTGGACACCGGAGAATCCCAATGCCAAATTTCCCAAATTACGTTTCGGTGACCGGATCAATGATCAGATCTCCTCACACTGGGTACAGGACGCCAGCTATATCCGTCTGAAAAACCTGCAGGTGGGCTATACACTGAATAAATCGGTACATAAGCTTAACTACCTGGGGGATGTGCGTATTTATTTTTCCGGTCAGGATCTCTGGGAAAAAACCGGGATGTGGTTCAACTATTATGATCCTGAAAACACCGATCGTGTGTCTTTTGGTTATCCGTTATGGCGCAGTTACGCTATCGGGCTGAATATCGGATTTTAAAAATTCGGACCCAAGGTCTGGGAAATAATTTAAAAAATAAAAGAACGGAATAATGAAATCATTATTTAATAATAACAACCTGATCATCATATTTATTTTTAGCATTGGAGTGATGATCAGCAGCTGTGTTAAACAGCTAGATAAATATTCGTCTTACAGGATTAGCGATGATATCTTTTGGAAAGATTCCAGTCATCTGATCATGGCGGTAAATTATCTTTATAGTAGCGTACCCGATTTCAACAGTGCAACTGAAGAATTATACAGTGATTTTGCCCTGGATATCCGGACACCCACGATCAATGCAATTAGTGAAGGCTCGCGTACCGCTCCTGCCAATGACGCACAATGGACCAATTCTTATGCATTTATCCGTGCAGCCAATAATGTCCTGGAAAAAGCGGTAAACGTTCCTGATGGTTCAATGAAAACCTACTGTATAGCCCAGGCACGGTTTTTTAGGGCCCTGGCCTATTATCGTTTGGTGCGAGCATATGGTGATGTGCCCTATGTCGGTAGAACCATTGCCGGAAGGGAGGATGAGGTACTATATACTCCGCGAACAGACAGACGGGCGGTTATTGACTCTGTTTATGCCGATCTCGATTTTGCAATGGCGATTTGCCCGCAGGCAGATCAGCTTCCGGGAAGTACTTCGGTACAGGGAAAAGCCGGGATGGAATATGGCCGCATCACGCGCAGCGCTGTATTGGCTTTTAAATCAAGGGTAGCTTTGTATGAGGGCAGCTGGGAGAAATATCATGACGAACCGGAATTGAAAGGAGCCAAGGATCCCGTAAGGCATTTTACCATTGCCAAGGAAGCGGCACAAACCGTGATGTCGGAAGGCCGGCACAGCCTGTACACAAAAGACGGGGACCTGAGTTTCCAGAACCTATTCAGGTACCCGGGGGAAACGTATGCAAACAATAAAGAGAATATATTGGTACGTTTATATGGTAAAGATATCTCCAATGTTGTTGCGAATAATGGAGGCTATATGCGGCCATTCCTTACGGATGGCGGAAACGCAGCTACACGGGCTTTTGTAACACTGGCATTGTATTCCGACGGATTGCCTGCCGGTAAATCACCGCTGGACTCCAATGGAATAGAAACCGGTTTGCTTACGGATTACCGGAACAGGGATCCCCGGCTGGTGCAGACCCTTTTTAAAGTTGGCGATCCCTATGCGTCAATATCCGGAGGAAACCCTACCTATGGTAATACCTATTATTATCATCAGCAAAAATACTGGACGGGTCAGGCCGACTTCCTGGCAAGCCCGAACCTGTTCCTGGACTTTATAGCAATCCGGTATGCGGAAGTACTGCTTAATTATGCAGAAGCTACTTATGAGTTAGGCGGAAGCATTTCGGACGTTGATCTGAACCTTTCGATCAACCTGTTGCGTAAACGTGCCGCAAATAATAATCCGGCGAAGCTGCCATTGCTGACAAATGCTTTTGTAACCACCAATGGATTGAATATGCGGGAAGAGATCCGCAGGGAACGGTCTGTAGAGCTGGCTTATGAAGGCTTCCGCTACTGGGATCTGATCCGGTGGAAAACAGCAGAGACCGAGCTTCCGAAACCATTGCTGGAACGTAAATATTTTGAGAATGTGAATTATGGCGGCAGCACCAAACCGCCCCTGGAGAATGGCTATGTACTTTATCAGAAAGGGAACCCCACGCGGAGATTCGATGCGGCCCGGGATTATCTCTGGCCGATACCAACCGCTCAGATCGGACTCAGCAACAATACGCTTACCCAGAACCCCAATTGGTAAGCTATTATTAAATAAATGTGCCAGGCAATGGCTGCCGGTGCTCAGTGTGGAGGGGGCAGCCATTGCTTTTTCATTTTTATCTTATCTTTCTTAGCTTGCGGAACAGGGAGGTCGTTGTTCTCAACAAATAATAATTGTTTTATTTAACTATGTATCAACAAAAAATTCTCACAGCGGTTTTATTCCTGATGCTGACCGCCTGCTCCGCAGGCAAACAGCATCGTACCACAGCTCCGGAAACTCCCGACCAGTTCGTGGATGAAAACATGACACATGCAGCTGGTCTGCTCAATCGCCTGCTGGATAAAGCAGACATCGGTTTTTCAGCACCCAAAGGTGCTTATCCCCGTACCATCGATAAGAAGGGCGCGCTGGTAACAACATCCATGTACGACTGGACCCCTGGTTTTTTCCCGGGCAGCCTCTGGTACGCCTATGAATACTCAAAAAATGAGGTGCTGAAAAATGAAGCGATCCGCTGGACGGAAAAACTGGAACCGCTCAAAAAATTTACCGAACATCACGACCTGGGCTTTATGATGTACTGCAGTTATGGGAATGCTTACCGGCTGACGCATAACAATGCCTATAAGGAGATCCTGGTACAGGCGGCACGTTCGTTATGCACCCGCTTTGACCCGAGGGTGGGCAGCATCAAATCCTGGAACCGTTTTGTTTCCTGGCACGGGAATAAGACCTACTATTACCCGGTTATTGTAGATAACCTCATGAACCTGGAATTATTATTCTTTGCCTCCGAAGCATCAGGGGATCCTTCCTTTAAAAATATTGCGGTAGCGCATGCCACAAATGCAATGAAGAACCAGGTACGGCCGGATTACAGTACCTATCATGTGGTCGCATACGATACGGCGTCGGATAAGGTGGAAGGAAGGGAAACGGCACAGGGCTATGCCGATAATTCTACCTGGGCGCGTGGTCAGGCCTGGGCCATTTACGGGTTTACGATGATCTATCGTTTTACAAAGGATCCGCAGTTTTTAAAGACAGCGGAAGGGCTGGCCGATTATTACGTCAATAATAAGAATCTGCCGGCAGATAAGATACCCTACTGGGATTTTAATGTAAAACAAACCGGTTATACACCCGGGGTGCGGTCGAATGCACTGCACGTAACACCGCTTTACCGTGATGCCTCGGCTGCCGCCATTACAGCTTCGGCCCTGCTGGAACTTAGCGGGTATGTGAATGACAGGAAAGCAGCCGGATACCGGGAGTTTGCGAAGGCCACGTTGCATTCTCTGGGCAGTCCGGCTTACAGGGCGGAACCTGGTACCAATGGTAATTTTATTTTAAAACACAGTGTAGGCAGCATTCCGCATAATGCAGAGATTGATGTGCCGCTGGTATATGCAGATTATTATTTTCTTGAAGCCCTGCTGCGCTACAAGAAACTGGCCCATGGCGAAAAGCTGACCAGCGAATAATAGTAAAGCAACTATTTTTTAGAATAGAAATAAGGATACAATATGAAACAACGGATCAGAAAATACGGATTGCTGCTGCTGGCAATTGTGGTGATATTACCAGTTAATGCCCAGCAGAACCGCAACACAAAACTGACACTGGCAGCTGCGGCAACCACGGGTGCGCAGGACCGCGCAGAATGGGTAAAGGCCCTGTATAAGATCGCCTACCCGGTGGTCCACAATCTTGCAGCCGGTACATTAAAACAACAGATGCCGCTGGAGACAGGACCGGAATATTATCTGCCGGTAAAAAAAGTGACCTACCTGGAGGCAGTGGGCCGGCTGTCGGCGGGACTGGCGCCCTGGCTGGCTTTGCCGGATGATGATACGCCGGAAGGGAAACTGCGTAAACAACTGCGCAAGGAATTGCTGCAGGGGCTGGCAAATGCCGTCGATCCCGGAAATCCGGATTACCTGAACTTCCGGACGGAAGGCCAGCCGATTGTGGATGCGGCCTATATGGCACAAACATTTTTAAGAGCGCCAAAAGCGTTGTGGGAGCCGCTGGATGCGCTGACAAAAAAACGGTTCATCGAAGAATTCAAATCCCTGCGCAACCGGAAAGGAGCCTATAACAACTGGCTCTTGTTCGCCGGCCTGACCGAAGGGTTTCTGATGAAGATAGGAGAGCAGTATGATCCGTCCCGTATTGATTATGCCCTGCACAAAATGAAAGAATGGTATGTAGGCGACAGCTGGTACAGTGATGGAGAAAAGTTCAGCATGGATTATTACAATTCCTATGTGATACATCCGATGCTGGTAGACCTGCTGGCGATCACCACAGAAAAGAAATTCTCCCAGAAAGAGGACTATGATCAGGCCTTACAACGGATGATCCGGTACTCTGAATTTTCGGAGCGCATCATTTCTCCCGAAGGTACCTACCCGGTATTTGGCCGTTCCGTTACCTACCGCACTGCGGCCTTCCAGGCATTAGGCCAGGTGGCACTGATGGAAAAATTGCCGGAGCACATAGCACCGGCCCAGGTACGCTGCGCGCTTACCGCTGTTATAAAGGATATGTATGATGGTCCGCAGAACTTTGACGGAAAAGGCTGGCTGGTGCTGGGTTTTAACGGGCATCAGCCCACGATGGCAGATCAGTATACATCCACCGGCAGCCTGTACATGGCCGCACTGGGATTCCTGCCCTTGGGATTGCCGGCAGATAACCGCTTCTGGACGGATGCCGCTGCTGACTGGACCAGCAAAAAAGCCTGGAGCGGGCAGCCGGTTAAAAAAGATTACAAAGTGGAATATTGAGCTATGAGGATTCTCAAATCTCATTCCGATAGCTATCGGGGCTCAAATCTCAAGTCTCAATAATCTGATAGCTGAAGACCGCAATTGCCGCAAAGTCAAGAGATCAGGCGCCCAGTGCTTTTTTGGCAAAGGCCAGGCATTTCTTTACTTCCTGTACCGCATCCGAACCTTCGGGTACTTTGTATTCCAGTTCAATGGTCACCGGTATATTGTATTTGTTGTCTTTGATCAGCGTAAGGATTTCACTGATTGGAGTATCTCCTTCTCCCCAGGGAAGATTTTCCCCGCCATGTGCTGCTGATTGCCGGTCTTTCAGGTGAATAGAGGTGATGCGGTCGTGCCGCTTTTTCATCAGGGCCAGTAAGGAGGCGCTGCTGTGGCCTGCTACAGCAATATAATGTCCACAGTCCAGGTTCATGGAGTTATAAGGAGATTGCTCAAGTGCTGTATCCCAGAGGGTGTCTGTGGCCTGGGTATGCGCGTGATAGCCGACATAGATCTTGTGTTTTTCTCCCAGTTTACCCAGTCGTGCGGTCTGTTGCGGGTCTTTGGGCAACTCTACTGTTACTGCAGTGGCGCCTAATGCTTTTGCTGCACGCATCGCGTACTCAATTTCGGCATCTGTGTTACCGGCGCCCAGGGCATTGGGCTTGTACGCGTATATTTTTATACCGGCCTGCTGGAACATTTTTTTTACCTGGCTGAACTTGTCCATTGAAACAGCGGCGCGCCAGGCAGCCATCTGGCTTTTATCTGCCGGACATCCCGCAAATTGCTCTACGGCATCACCCATCAATTCCACGGCACTGATGCCGGAGTTGACGGTATGCTGCAATACCTCCTGAAGGGTGCCGGGCATTGAACGGAAGGAATAGGTGATCACCCCGATCTGCACCCCAAAAAATTTTGAGTCGGGCTTTTTCTGCAGATAGCTGCCGGCAAATATCTTAGGGGCTGCCAGAGCGCCCAGGGCGGCCATGCTGCCTTTAAGTAAAAAATTACGCCGGGAGCAGGTACCGGTCTGATCAGCTGCAAGCATAGAATAAAATTTAAGTGTTGAATGCTGTCAAAGTTAAGCCCTCCTGTGTAAAAAAGGACGGGTTGGCAACATAAAATGAAGAACGGTATGCTGCTGCCTATGGAAAGCATATGTTGTAAATGATTAATTATGAATAGGGGTTTTCCCCACAGTTTTCCGTACAACTGTTCTTTGGAATTCATGATCCCGTTAACCGGTTATTTATTTATATTCGTTAATAAAATCCATCCAATGACACCTTCTTTGCCGGCCACCGAAATAGCGCCCGACAAACGCCTGCAGCGGTTGGTGGATGCAGTGCAGGAATTGTCTCTGGCACGCAATCTTGAAACCGTTACGCGTATTGTACGTTCCGCCGCCCGTGAGCTGACAGGCGCCGATGGCGCCACCTTTGTGCTGCGGGATAAAGACAAATGCTTTTATGTGGATGAAGATGCCATCAGTCCGCTCTGGAAAGGCAGCCGGTTTCCTATCGAGACCTGTGTCAGCGGCTGGTCGATGCTCAACAAACAGGCCGTGATCATTCCGGATATTTATCAGGACGACCGCATACCGGCGGAAGCCTACCGTCCCACTTTTGTAAAGAGCCTTGTAATGGTTCCCATCCGCACGATGGATCCGATCGGTGCGATCGGGAACTACTGGGCGCATACACATCATGCCACCCTGGAAGAAGCGCAGCTGCTGCAGTCGTTGGCCGATATCACCGCGGTGACCATGGAGAATGTACAGATCTACGCGGAACTGGAGGAACGGGTAAAATTACGTACTGCAGAACTCGAAGTGGCCAATAAACAGCTGGAGGCTTTTGCGTATTCGGTTTCGCACGATCTGCGGTCGCCGCTGGCGGGGATCCAGGGATTGGCCGGTATCCTGCAGGAGGAATACCGGGATCGGCTGGATGGGGAAGGACAGGAGCTGACGGACCTCATCCTGCAATGCGTAAAGAACATGACCCACCTGATCGATAACCTGCTGGTGTTCTTTACCACATCTCAAAAAGAGCTGAGGCCGGGAGATACCTCTATGAAAGAAATGGCGGAAGAATATTTTGACGCGCTCCGCAAACAGGAGCCGGAAGGACGGGTCTTTGAGTTCTCAGTGGACGAACTTCCGAATGCCGGCGTGGATGCAACGCTTATGAAACATGTATGGATCAATCTGCTGAGCAATGCCATCAAATACAGCCGGAAAAAGGATAAGACGGTTATCCGGGTAGGGTTTGAGGAAACACCACAACAAACGACTTATTTTGTCCAGGACGAGGGCAGCGGTTTTGATATGATGTATTACAACAAATTGTTTGGCGCTTTTCAGCGGCTGCACTCCGATCAGGAGTTTGAAGGCAACGGCATCGGACTTTCACTGGTGGAGCGGATCATCTCCCGTTACGGGGGTAAGGTATGGGCCACTGCGGCCGATGGTGCGGGGGCAACATTTTATTTTTCTTTGCCCAGGGAAACGGTCCGCTAAAAGGGATTTAGCCCGGACGGTTTGAAACGGGAGGCATCCCCATATGATCCAGTAAATAATGATTGAATTCCGATTTTAACCGGGTAAATTGTTTTTCGATCTGCAGCAGGTGATCGTGCAGGAGACGCACTCTTGTTTCAAGTTCCTGGAAATCTTGTTTCCCCTGTGTACCGGTTGCCAGTTCATCGAACTGGTTCAGATCATCCCTGAAGATGCCGATCCGTTCATCGTTTCGTATGAGTTTGTTTTGAAGCAGCTCGATCCCTTCCAGCAAATTGCTGTTAAAATCCTTTTTCAGCACCTCGGCGAGACGGTTTTTCATTATGATCGATTCTTCCATGATAAAACTCACGGCCCTTTTCCAGGCGTCATATTCATACCGGATCTGTTGCAACTTCGGATCTTCCATTATAAAACCTCTTTTTTAGTAATAAAAGCCCTGTTCCTGAGAGAACACGGCTTAATGAAACAGGGGCATCCTGCTTGTTCTGAAACAATTGGTTTGGCTGTGAACGCTGACACGGCCCGGTATAAGAACGTTAGTATACCGGGATGCTGTTTTTTGTGTGGTCTTGTTCTCCCTTGGTTTTACACAAATGGATCGTCAGGATGCCGGCATGGTATGCCGCATGAATGAATGTGGTATTTGCATCCGGTGGCAGCGCGATGTTCCTGAGAAAAGAATGGCTGCCGAACTCATGCAGGCAGTAATGCGCATCAGCCGGAAGCACCTCAGTTGTATTTACGGCGGCAATGGTCAGGATGTTTTTGTCGGTCTGGATCACGAATTGTTCTTTTTCCATACCGGGAGCTTCCAGTTCCACTTTATAACCATTGTGGATTTCAGTAATGTTCGCCCGGGGCAGGGTGGTTTCGCGGGAATCCGTATCGGCAATACCGGCAAGCTCCCCAACCGGAACGGCAGGGACATAGCAACCCGGGTACACAATACCGCCGGCTTTATCCGTTTTATCTGTATTCATATTGTTTTATTTTTTATACGGAGGCTAAATTAACTATGTTAAATGGCCGGTCATATGAGAAGGATTACCGGATTACCTGATTGTCATCACCCGGTGCTTATTCAGCGTGCAATAAAGACAGTTGCCAGCTGATTGCGAATGGTTGTCTCCACAAAACTGTTCCGGAATGCGACAGAGAGTGCCGGCCGGCCGTAGGCACCGGCGATCAGCAGCGGATTTTTAAAGCATTCGATCCAGGTGGTGAAATGCTTTTTGGAGCTCCAGTGCAGTTTCAGGATCTTCAGGGTTGCAAAATGTGCTGCTGCATACTCTTCGAGCAGTTGCCGGTGCGGGATGCGGTTGCTGGGTTCATCTTTTACATAGATGATCTGGGCCGGAAGTTTTTTATATTGGGGAAACAAAGTACAAAAACTGCGCAGGGCTTCGATGCTCTGCCGGGTTCCGTCATACGCCGCTATCAGTTGTTCCGGTGGATGCCCGTTTTCCCGGACCGCAATCGCGGGACAACCGGTCCAGTGCAGCAGCTCCTGCATATAGGCATTCGGTTGCACCTTATCGGCGCCCGCATACAGCAGTTCCTGGCTGAATACCAGGAGATCGGCATAATGCGTTTCGCGCACCCAAAAACTCCTGCTCCATGCATCATCATTTTTCTCTACCACCCGGTAATCGATATCATGACTCTTACACTGGTTCACAAAACGCTCAGGGCTGTTGTCTTCCGGCAGCGGAGCAGTACCGGAGGGTGTGGCAGGCGTAAAAAAGATTCCTTTTACAAACAGGGACTCCTGCTGCCGCAGCTGCTTTATAAATTCAAATGCGCCATGCGGGTAATGCTGCGTATTACAAACAAAAAGGATTTTTTTCATACAATTTTCTTTTGAACACCGGCAGCGGAAGCATTGCCGGCTCTAAACTTTTTTTACTTGTTCTTTTCACGGCAAGCTACATTGAAACAGCGGGCATTTGCAATGACAGGGATTAGCAGCCCCGGTGATCCCCGTCAATCGCAGCGTACCGATATTTTTGCGGCGGAGCCGGTGGCGGGGAGCTCGCCGGGATCACCCAGCCGTTTATTCCATCTCGATTTTTTAAAAAAAGTGCCGCATTTATTTCTTTGTATTTCAATTTTTCACCTATATTTGCACCCCCGCCCGGGTGGCGAAATTGGTAGACGCACTGTCTTCAGGTGGCAGCGTTCGCAAGGATGTGCTGGTTCGAATCCAGTCCCGGGCACACCGAAAGGGTTGTAAGTAACAGACTTGCAACCCTTTTTTATTTTCCCCGGAACAAGTCGATGTCTACGAAAGTCCGGATAACTTTGTATCTGAAAGGAATATTTTATCGGTTGTCCTATGCGGCCGGTTAAAATTTATAAACGGCTATTATAATGAAACGATTCATTCGGTTTTTAGTGACAGGCAATTGTATGCTGTTTATGTTGCTCTATTCCTGTGAAAATAATAAACCCCATTCAAAAATGCGACCCGGTTCCAGCCAACGGATATACAACAATGGCGTAAACATTGATTACAGTGATAACGGAACAGGGGACACCGTTTTGTTTTTTATTCACGGGTGGGGCATTAATCAGGGCTATTGGGCCAGTCAGGTTGCTGCGTTCTCCGAAGATTACCGGGTAGTCACCATCGACTTACCTGGTTTTGGTCAATCAGGTAAAAACAGAAGCACGTGGACCGTTGAAGATTATGCAAAGGATGTAAATGCGGTCATCTCTGCATTGAATCTGAAAAATGTAATTCTTATCGGCCATTCAATGAGTGGCTCAATTATCGTTGAAACAGCTATTTCTTATCCCCAACGGATTATCGGTATCGTTGGCGTTGATAATTTAAAAAATACGGGATTGATATTAACGCCTCAAATGGAAAAAGAATGGACGGAAGCGTATGCGGAGATAAGAAAAAATTTTAAACCGAGTGTGATCGGGGAAGGAAAGCATTTATTTTCACCTTCTACGGATAGTGGTATACAAAAAAGGGTGTTGAAAGATATGATGGATGCCGACCCGGTAATTGCAGTAAATTGCCTGGAAAATCTTGATAAATATCCCTTCTCGAAAAGACTGAAACAGCTTCACAAACCGCTGTACCTGATCAATAGTGATTATCATCCCACTGACACCCTGGCTTTTCGGAAAAACGGAATTGAATATCATTTATTAAATATCGGTTCAACAGGACATTACCCGATGCTTGAAAACCCGGATATGTTTAACCAGCTTTTAAAACAGGCGATAAATAGAATGACAACCGCTTCTGCAAAAAATTAAGAGAATCTTTCATTACCGCCAGCCGGAACCGCTTCCTGCTCTGTTTTCGCATTTTGCATTGAATACGCCCGGGCCCGGCCGCTGGTTTGAATGAAAGAAACGGTTGTGGATTTCAGCCGGCAAAAAAAAGCCAGCTAAAAATTTGTGAAACCGAAAGGTTGCGTATATATTTGCAACCAATTGGTTTCTTAATTTACTAACGAGAAGAAAATGAGACGTGATATTTTTCAGGCCATAGCCGACCCGACACGACGGGCGATCATAGGCTTAATAGCATTGCAGGCAATGACTCCCAACGCCATTGCAGAACACTTTGACGCTACCCGGCAGGCAGTTTCAAAACATTTGCGCATTCTTACGGAATGTGAACTGGTAAAACAGCAACACCAGGGCCGGGAGATTTACTATTCTCTTGAAATTGAGAAAATGAAGGAAATTGACCGGTGGTTAGATCAATACCGGAAGATCTGGGAAACCCGTTTTAATCAACTTGACCAAGTATTATCAACAATTAAAAAACAACGAAAATGAACACAGCATTGTTATTCGATTTTTCCGTAAACAGGGAAGACAAGACCATTCAGATAAAGCGTGAATTTAATGCCGGTCTTGAACTGGTTTGGCAGGCCTGGACCACTGCCGAGCTGCTTGATCAATGGTGGGCCCCCAAGCCTTACAGGAGCAAAACCAAATCGTTAGACTTTAAAGAGGGGGGAATGTGGCTCTATGCAATGATCAGCCCCGAAAACGAAGCGCTTTGGTGCAAGGCCGATTACGAAAAAATAGAACAGCAGAAAATCGTTTCCTGGCTGGATGCATTCTGCGATGAAAATGGAACGGAAAATACGCTAAAGCCGCGCTCGCATTGGACAAACAGTTTCACAGAAGAAAACGGCGTTACAACAGTAAGCGTCGTATTACGGCATGATAGTGTTGAAGATATCGAAACGATGATCGCAATGGGCTTTAAAGAAGGGTTTACAATGTGTATGCAAAATCTGGATGAGCTGCTCCTGGGCCGGTAAGATTTTGTTCTGGTATTTAATCATGATGATTCCGGCAGGCTATAAGTTGTACATGGCCTGCCGGTGCCGGAGGGTGGAATTTATTTTAAAGAAAAAATATCATACCGGACGTCAAACCGTCCCTGGAAAACATTCGTTTCCTCTGATGCCGGGCCTTCTTTTTTAAAGTACAAAACAAAATCACAGGCAATACGTTTTTCCGGGTTTTCAAAAAGAAGCAGTTTGAGCTTATTGGGTTTTGTTGAATCAAGCCGGTACGACTCGGAAATGGCCGCACTTCCTTTAAAAGGTGCAATGAACACACTCGCTGAAAAATCCCGGATGAATCCATCAATAGGAATACCGCCTTTTTTGAATGAAATCATAAACGTTTCATTATCCCTTCCGGACATCACATGGACGCGGTCCTCATCCACATTATAATTTGCCGCAACACCTTCACTCACCCAGGCCATGTCGTTCTTTTTTACGGTGATTGTTGATTTAGGTTTCTCCGGCAGGGTTGCGGGTTTGCTGCAGCTAGTCAGTAAAAAGATGCTTAAAACAAGCAGAGATGGCAACTTCATAATCGGTTGTTTAATGGTCATTAATTTTATATAAAGCAGGTTCAATATAGTAAAACGGTAAAATTAGCCCGGGCGCAACAAACGTCAAAATTATAATTATCGTTTGGAATTGCTACACGGATCTGTAAAGTGTACCGTCTTATTTTAATGTGTATCCCGGACATTCGATCCTGGCCTGGTACCCATATTCTCTGAATAACGGCGATGGCCGCCGGTAAGGAGCGGGTTGCCGGATACCGGGTGCTGGTTTTGGGGGATTGCTGAAGGCTGTTTATTGGTTTTACCCGGCGGAAATATTTTTCAGTGCCTCGATGATCGTTGAGAGTAACTGCCGGTCGATCTCCGGCTGTTGCTGATCGCTTATAACACGGAATTGCCCTTCATCGTCTTTTTCAAAGGTGAGCTCCCGGCCATTCACAATGATATAAACTTTATAGCTGTAGGCAAAGGTTGCCAGGCGTCCTTTCACTGTCAGTGGCTCACCCCGGTAGGTAAGGGGCAGTTCAAAAAAATGTTCCATTCTTAAATTAGGTCGCGAAGGTACGGGGAAATGGGCGGAGTGTGCGTTATCTCCCCGGGAATAATACAGTATCTTGTCATTGTAGCTATAGTATGACGGGATAAATCAATTTTGTAGACCCTTTGTAGGTGCCGGATTTTTGGAGAAAAGCCCTGTTCCGGCTCATCTTTGGAGCATGCAATGTTGCGATGAGCAATAAAACTTTAGCCGGTATGTTGATTTTGGATATAATAGCAGGAGCCGGGCAGTTTTGAGGCAGTAATTAAAATAACGAAACTAAAAATGAAGGCCATGACAGGATGGGAACTTGAAAAACCAAATGAGGATCTTTTATTTAAAAGGTTTAAGAAGATACGCTCTTTTTTGAAGGAATATCCCCTGGCAACTATAAGCAGGGATGATAGTGTTTTGCTTATTATCCGTAAATACCACCCGCAGCTTAACTGCGCTCCGGATGATCCCAATCATCCTGCAGACAATTACAGGATATGCCTGGCCTATTATACAATGTATAGCTATAATTATTTTGAATTACCGTTATTTGACTATCTGAACATTTCCATGACCTATGACAAGAACATTGCAAACTTTGCTATTATCATCAGCGCCCGGGAAATGACACGCACCACGAATATTGCAGAACTGTCAAAAAAGCTCAATAATTTTGAAATACGCACCGAACCCGAAAAAGCGGCAATCTTTGAACGCCTCACCAACGAGCCGCCCGAAGTGAAAAAAAGCGTACCGATTACCCAGACAAGCGTGGAATCCGGTATAATCGGCACATTAGCGCAGGGTGGTTTTGAAGACTGGTGGACCTCCGAAGAAGTAGCAATTCCTTTTTGGGATAACCGGCAGTTAGCCATTACGTTCATGGATTTCAATCCAAATGAAGATGCTTCCTTTTTGGAAGAAGCAGATGAATTGTTATCTGTTTTTTTGAAAAAGACCGCGACCGACCGTTTATCGGCCACCAGTTATGTATACCGGAATTGTATGGATTTTCTGGATGCGATTGGCTATGATGAGGAGGATGATGCCTTGTGGAATATGAAAACGCCGGAAGAAGTATGGCAATTTGTGGAATGCACCGAAATTTATATAAGTCGCGAACCTTATGAAGATAAAGGGGTTTATCTGCAATTAATCTGCGACTGCGGCTGGGAACAGGAGCATGGCCTTCAATTGGTGTATAACAAGCAGGGCCGGCTCATCCGCGTAAGTGCACAGGATGGGCATATCATGGGCTGGAAAGGCGATGGAATGGTTCCCGGGGATTAACCGGATAAAAAGAATAGCAAAGTAAGCTGCCCCGTTTTCAGCAATGTCAACCGTCCGGTATCCGGATTAAATTTCAAGACTGCGCCGTAGGTTTATACCCGAAAGTATTTGATGCCGCCGCCGGTGTCAGCTATCAATTCAACTGAGTTGAATCTAAAAGTCGGATCAGATTTGGGAATGTTAAAAAGTTTAGCCGACATTTGCTAAGTAAATTAGCGGATCGCTTATTCCTCCTGCGCCTTAACTGCAAACTATTGCGGAAAAGGATGCATGGATTAAAAAAGATGCTACAAAAGTAAAGGGCTAAACGGAGATGGAATATGCAATAGTTGATATAGAAACCACCGGGGGAAAGGCAACGGCGGGGGGCAGCATCACGGAAATTGCCATACGCGTTTTTGACGGCAATACGGTTATTGACTGCTTTGAAACGTTGGTAAAGCCTGCGCACCGGATACCCGCCTTTATCACATCGCTCACCGGTATTGACGATGCGATGGTGCAGGACAGTCCTGTTTTTGAGGGCATTGCAAAAGAGGTCTTTTCCATGCTTGAAGGCAGAATATTTGTGGCGCACAATGTTAACTTTGATTATTCTTTTGTAAAACATCATTTGGAAAGTGCGGGGTACAGCTATAAGGCGAACAAATTATGCACGGTACAACTTTCAAGAGCCATCAGGCCAGGTTTGCCTTCTTACAGTCTTGGCAACGTATGTAACACACTGGGTATTGAGCTGGATAACAGACACAGGGCGGGCGGCGATGCAGATGCCACTGTAGCATTATTTCAAAAGTTATTGCAATGGGACGGAATCAACGTTGCTTTAATAATGTTGGAAAGGGATGCCGAAGCGCAGCAAGCGGTGCCGGATAGAATAAAGGAAGATTTCGATGCCCTGCCGGATGGCCCCGGCGTTTATTATTTGCACAACGATGCGGGAGAGACGGTCTATGTAGGTAAGGCCAGGAACTTAAAGAAGCGCGTCGGACAACATTTTAAACAGCGCGGTCAAAGACCGAAGCGTCAGAATTTTATAAAAGAAATTACGGCGATCAGCTACGAAACCTGCGGAACCGAGCTGATGGCCTTCATACTGGAAGCGCTGGAAATTAAACGGATTTACCCCAGGTATAACCAGGCACTGAAAAAGTATGAACCAAAGTTTGGCTTGTTTGTACAGGAAGACCCGGAGGGCTATACCAGATTAAAGATTTCGGGGCTGGGGAAAAACGAACAGCCGGTCCAGGTATTTACAACGCGCCAGGGAGCGGTGAACAAACTAAGCGAGCTGAGCAGGCGTTTTGGATTATGCGCTGATTTATGCCGTTTACGGCATTGTGAACTGTGTCATCTTATTGATAAGAAAAATAACTTGCTTTGCTCCGCCAATCAGCCTCCCGGAGTTTATAATGAAAAAGTGATAAAAGCGCTTTCTTTTCTGAGAGAAGATACCGGGGCATTTTATATAGTTGACAAGGGAAGGAACCGGGATGAAAAAAGCTGTATTTGGGTGGAAAACGGGAACTTTTACGGGATGGGGTATATCGATAATACTGCGGACATTTATTCGCCGGATGATATTAAGGATCGTCTTACCCGGTATGCCGGCACCCACTATATCATGCAATTGATCATTTCATTTATATGCAAATATCCCAATAAGGTGGTTCCGATCACCGGTAACATGTTTTCCTGATTGTATCCGGAACCGTTGTTAAAACAATGTCAGCTGTCCCGGAGTGAGTGGAACACTGGCACAGGCTCCCTTATTTCCGGAAACAGCATAAACCGGCGTTTCCCGGTACCGCGAGGCGATTACAATAGTAGTGGTTGTTGCCTGATCCAGAAAAAGATCGCGGACCAGGTCTGGGTTGTTGTTATCGGCAGAAAGGTGGGAGAGCAGCAGGTGGCTCATATGTTCCGGCCTGCAGGAAAGAAAAAGATCAAGGGCTTCTTTATTGGATAAATGTCCCCGGCCGTCCCGGATTCTTTTTTTGAGGTGATAGGGATACCGGCCGTTCTCCAACAGCTCTTCATCGTAGTTGGCTTCCAGGAAAGCCGCATGGCATCTTTGAAAATGAGTACTGATATTCTCACAGACCTTCCCGATATCGGTAAAAATGCCGATACAGGTATGATTATCCTCTACGGTAAAGCTATGCGGATCTGCAGCATCATGATGTTTCAGGAAAGCACTGACCATGAGCGCGCCAATATGGACGGGAACTCCTGCTGACAATGGCCGTACCAGGTTGGGGTCCAGCTTAAGGCCTGTATGACGCAGCGTGCCCGGAGAGATGTATACGGGGAGCTGATGTTTACGGGACAGTACTTCGAGGCCTTTGATATGGTCGCTGTGTTCGTGCGATATGAATATGGCTTTTACATGCTTCATGGCCAGTCCCAGCCGGTACATTCTTTTCTCTGTTTCCCGGCAGGATAGGCCGGCATCTATCAATACCGCTTCGTCATCGTTGCCGATATAATAACAGTTGCCATTGCTGCCGGAATTAAGAGAAGTAAGATAAAGACTGGCCATGCTGCAAAATACTCTTTTTTTCGTTAACGGGCCGGATCTGCCGGAGCGCTTAAGAGAAGAAAAGGTGTTTGTAAAATCATGAATTTGGCAGGCCTGTTTTTTTTACCTGTAACGTAAAATCAGTGTTCGTAAAAACGGCAAATGCTGTGTCTTTGCTGTACATTGACATGATCTGTTAAGTCTCCTTATTAGCGGACAGGCAGATAATAGAAGACCACTGCGCCGGAACCAAAGGATTTTGTCTTTAAAAGTTTAAAGGCCAGCCCGCCGGTTACATTTTCAAATAACGGCAGGCCGCTTCCTGCTACAACCGGATGAACACAAAGCTGGAATTCATCAACTAAGTTCAACTTCAGCAATTGTAAGATCACACTCCGGCTGCCAACCAGGATATTCCTGCCCGGCTGTTGCCGGAGTGTGGAGACCGTTTCTTCGAGAGACCGGTCCGCCAGTTCCGCACTTTCCCAGTCGATACTTTTTAATGTTTTGGAAAAAACAACTTTTGGAAGCCGGTCCATGATCACTGCAAAATCGTCCATTGCCTTATTGCCGGTAGGATCTTTTACCACCGTTGGCCAGTATTCCATAAGCTGGTAAGTGATCCTTCCATAGAGAATGATGTCCCCGCTACTTAACAGATCGGCATAATGCTGGTGAATCTCTTCATCTGGAGTTATCGCCGTATGATCGCAATATCCGTCAAGGGTCATATTGATTGCAGCAATTACTTTTCTCATCATTTGCTTTTTTAATTGTCTGTTGTTTTTGGAATCAGGGGTCTTACATGACCACTCATTTTTCTGCTAAATCCGCGAATACATAGCTACATTTCCTATATCCGTATTACATGGCATCTCAAAATTAAACAATTTCCCGGCGCTTTCCATTGTTGCTGACGGTCTGCGGCTATGGGGCTGGTGTGTAAAGCCGGTGACGGGAACGCCCGTATCGGCAGAATCATCCAGGCGCACGGCATCTTATTTTGGTACGATTCGACAAAACATTGAACAAAATATATCGGGTGTATTTAATTCCTTTGCCGGTGTAATGAAATTAATTGAGATAGCTTGCTTTTCGCATCGGACGCATTGTTTGTGAATTAAATTTTATTCAGGACTTACTGAGGGAAAGAACTGTTTCTCTGAACGGGAGAACGATTCAGAAATATCGTATTGTCGCTGCTGATCAGCGGCAGCCATAGAATAATTTATAAAAACAAGATAACGCCATTATGAGATTTCAAAAGAGAACGGACTGCCTTTTCATTTTTTTCCTGTTTTTCGGCAGTTTTTTTTACGCCTGTAAAGACAAAGATCTGATCCGAAAGGACAGTTATGATCCCGGAAAGCCTACGGTATTTTCTGATTTTTCACCGAAACAGGGAGCGATAAGGACACGCCTTTATATTTATGGAGACAATTTCGGTACCGATGTTTCTAAAATACATGTTTATATCGGTGAACGGGAGCTTAAGGTAGTTGGTGCCAATGGAAAGCAGATCTACTGCTGGGTTCCGGGCCAAACCAGTACCGGGCAGGTACGGGTGGTCATAGATGGGAACACCCCCGTGGAGCATACATTCGCAGATCTGTTCACCTATACCAAGAGCACCACCGTGGGTACGCTGGTAGGTAATGTAGACGAGCTGGGTAATTCTTCCATTGTGGATGGCGATTTTGAAAATGCCCGGTTTTCCTACCCCGCATGGGTAACCTACGAACCGGAAAGTAATGTGTTGTTTGTAACCGAACTGGATCGTGCTGTAAGGAGGCTGGATCTGACCGGACAAACCGTGTCAACCCTGATTACCAACGGGCAGGCAGCTTTCACCAAAATGCAGACCACCACGCTCAGTTCCAATAAGGACACGTTATTCCTTTCGGATGATAATGGAAACCTTACCAGCAGGAATAAGGTAGCTATTGCGTATACGCTGCGTTCGGAAAACTATCGCCGTGTACATCCTTATATTTACGATCCCGCCTGTTTCTCTGCTGCGCCCCATCCTGTAACGAATGAGATGTTCTATAATGGCTTACAGGGTATCGGCATCAAGAAAGCCATCCCGGATCTGACAACCGGGGAGCTGCTTCCCAAATTACTGTTCAGGGTAGGAGGCAGTACCAACCAGTCTTCGCTTATCTTCTTTCATCCCTCCGGTAACTATGCCTATATCGTATCATTTACCCGCATCTACAAAAGTATTTACAATTGGGAGACCCGGGAGCTGGAACCGCCTATCCTCTTTGCCGGCAGCGCTACAGGAGGTGATGTGGATGCCATCGGAACTTCAGCAAGGATCGGCAGGGGATACCAGGGGGTGTTTGTAAAAAATCCGGCTTATGCCGGCCAGGCGGATGAATACGATTTTTATTTCTGCGATCAGAACAACCAAAGCATTCGCACACTTTCGCCCGCCGGCGTGGTTACCACCTTTGCCGGCAAAGGCAGTCCCACGCCCGACGGCAGCGTAAAAGGCTATATAGACGGCGACCCGAGAAAGGAAGCCCGCTTTGCCGATCCCACCGGGATCGACTATGACGCGGAGCGGAAAATTTTCTACATCGCGGAGCGCGACAACAAGCGCATCCGTACCATAACCGTAGAATAAAAGAGTACTGTTTACCATCATTTATTTTTAACCAATTGCTTTGTTGCTCCAGGCACATCAGGCCCTGGGTGCTCGGCCAGGCGATTATTGAATACCGATCAATGAGAAAAATTATTTTTATTCTGATAGCGATTGCCGGAGCCGTTACGGGTAGCTATGCACAGGATACTACCCGGATAGCTGTTACGGTTACCGGTACGGTTCTTAATGAGCAGAAAGAGCCCATGCAGGGTGTAACCGTTGCCATAAAAGACCAGCCCGGACTGGGTATCAGCACCAACAATAAAGGGGAATACACAATAGCGGCCAGTAAATACCAGTGGCTTGTTTTTTCGTATGTAGGCTACGAACAGCAGGAGGTATTAATAAACGATGCCTTGAAAATAGATGTAACGCTGAAGGCCTCGGAACAAAAAGCGATGGACGAAATAGTGGTAACGGCATTGGGCGCTCAGAAAAAAGCAACAGTAACCGGTGCCATCACCACGGTGGACCTCAGTACGCTTAAAACGCCCACATCCAGCATTACCAATGCACTTGCGGGAAATGTGTCGGGGGTGCTGGCGATGCAGGGGAGCGGTCAGCCGGGCAGCAACTCCTCCGAGTTCTGGATACGCGGTATCTCTACTTTTGGAGCAGGCACATCGGCCCTTGTGCTGGTGGATGGTTTTGAAAGAAGTCTCACCGAGATCAACATCGAAGACATTGAGACCTTCACCGTGCTTAAAGATGCCTCCACCACAGCCATATACGGTTCCCGCGGGGCAAACGGGGTGGTGCTGATCACTACCAAAAAAGGGAAAATGGATAAGGTCAGTATCAATGGTAAGTACGAGGCCTCCTACAATACCCGTACATTTACGCCCAAATTTGTAGACGGGTATACCTATGCCAGCCTTATGAATGAAGCGCGCATCACCCGGAACGAGGAAGCTTTTTATACTCCTGAGGACCTTACCCTGATCCGGAACCAGCTGGATCCGGACCTGTTTCCTGACATCAGCTGGATGGATATGTTCCTGAAGCCCGGAGCCTTTACGCAACGTGCCTCGCTCAATTTTGACGGTGGCGGTGCCCTGGCCCGTTACTTTGTATCCGGTAGTTATATCAATGAGGGTGGTATGTATGAAACCGATGAGAACCTGAGAAGTTATAATACCAATGCCAACTATAAACGATGGAATTACCGTGCCAATGTAGACATGAACCTTACCAAAACAACCCTTGTAAGAGTGGGCGTGAGTGGCTCTTTGGGTAAGCAAAACCTGCCCGGAGGTACCTATGACGAGATATGGGCCTCGCTGATGGGGCAAAATCCGATCTCCATTCCCATTAAATATTCCAATGGTAAAGTGGCTTCGCGGGGCGGTGCTGAAAAACAAAATCCCTGGGTGCTCATTACCCAGCAGGGTTATATTGAAAACTGGGAGAACAAAATACAAACGAACGTTACACTGGAACAGAATCTTAAATTCATTGCCCCGGGCCTGCGTTTTGTAGGGCGGTTTGGTTATGATAACAACAACAAAAACTATATCCGCCGGATGAAATGGCCCGAAGGCTGGATCGCCGAACGGCAGCGGGAATCGAACGGGGATCTCCGGTTAAAACGTACCATTAACGAGCAATTGCTTACCCAGCGGTCCAGCGCTTCCGGCGACAGAGCTGAAACCTTACAGGGAGAACTTCACTACAGTAAAACCATTCAACGCCACACACTGGGAGGGATATTGCAATATACCCAGGAAAAAAAGGTGAATACCTCTAACTATGGCACCGACATTATGCAGGGTATAGAACGCCGCAATCAGCGTGTGGCCGGCCGGTTTACCTATGGCTACCAGTCGCGTTATTTCTTTGATATCAACTTCGGTTATAATGGTTCCGAAAACTTTGCCACCGGACATCAGTTCGGGTTGTTTCCCGCTGTTTCCGGTGCCTGGAATGTAGCCGAAGAAAAATTTATACAGGATAACCTGAAATGGATGGACATGTTCAAGATCCGCTATTCTTATGGAAGGGTGGGGAACGATTATATAGGAGGAAGCGACAATCAGCCGATCCGCTTTCCCTATCTGGCTTCGTTTACCGATTCGGCCGGAGGGTACAACTGGGGCGATCTCGAAAGCCGGAACGCCTATTCCGGGCTTACCTATTCCAGAATCGCTTCTAACACCATCACCTGGGAAGTGTCTACAAAGCATGATCTTGGACTTGACTTTTCTTTCTTTGGAGATAAGTTCAGCGGTGCTCTTGATTATTTTCATGAACAACGCGACGGCATTTATATGGAACGGCAGTACATCCCGGACATTGTGGGATTAAGGGGGCAGGATCCCCGCGCCAATGTGGGTTCTACCTTATCCAAAGGCTTTGACGGGCAACTGAAATTTTCTCAGCAGATCAATAAAGTCAATCTTACCGCGCGCGGTACCATGACCTACAGCAAGAATGAAATACTGGAAGCCGACGAACAGTACAGCAACTACCCCTACACGACCCGTGCAGGTTTCAGGGTAAACCAGAACAAGGGATTGGTAGCACTGGGACTTTTTAAAGATTACGACGATATCCGGAACAGTCCTACCCAAAATTTTGGACGGGTGGCACCCGGTGATATTAAATACAAGGATATTAACGGCGATGGTACGATTGACGATAATGACATCGTGGCCGTAGGCGCTACCCGTTATCCCAACCTCGTGTACGGTTTTGGTCTGTCTGCCAGCTGGAAGGGTTTTGACGCCAGCGTGCTGTTTCAGGGAGCCGGCAAGTCCTCGTTCTTCATCAATGGCTTTACCGTGTACCCTTTCAGTCAGGGCGACTGGGGCAATATCCTTACTGATGTGGTTGAATCCGACCGCTGGATCCTGGGTGAGAACGAAAATCCCAACGCTGCCTATCCCAGGCTGAGTTATGGCGGCAGTGCCAACAATTACCGGGCTTCCACTTACTGGCTGCGCGAAAGCTCGTACATGCGACTAAAAACGTTAGATGCCGGGTACACGTTCCCCAAAGTTTTCACCAACAGGATGGGGGTAAAAACAATGCGCGTATACTTCCTGGGTACCAACCTGCTTACTTTTTCCAAATTTAAGATGTGGGATCCGGAAATGAACAGCACGAACGGCCAGGCTTACCCGCTGGCTAAAACATTCACATTTGGTTTAACCTTAAACCTGTAATATAAAGGCTATGAAGAAAAAACAAATCATAACAGTCCTGTTGCTGACCGGTGTAATAGCTTGTTTGGGCTCCTGCCGCAAGTACCTTAGCGTGGAGCATTACTTTGATGACCGCCAGAGTGAGGAGCGTATCTTCAACAGCAAAGACTATACCGAGCGGTGGCTCGCCAATGCCTATAACGCATTACTGAATAATAACCTCGAAATGGGGAACACAGGTAATAACATTACCAATTATTCGGATGATATGTACTTTAACGAATCCGGCGGCGGCAATGGTGACCGGTACCGGCGGTTCAAATTCGGGGAGTACGACTATACCTGGCTGCAGTCCTGGTCGCAATCGTATGGCGGTATCCGCCAGGCATCGGTAATGATTAACAGTATGGCCGATGGCGGCACATTTACTGCAAATGAGGTAGCGGATTATAAGGCGCAGGCGCGGTTTGTACGGGCTTACCTGTACTGGCTGCTGTTACGCAAGTATGGCCCCGTGCCTATTATGCCTGATAAAGGAGTAAACTATGATGATAGCTATGATAACCTGTCCTATCCCCGCAACACGTATGATGAAGTGGCAAATTATATTGCCGATGAAATGGCAGTGGCAGCGAAGGACCTCCCATTAAAACGCGACAACCGCAATATTGCCCGTCCTACACGTGGTGCGGCGCTGGCTACCCGTGCCAAAGCGCTGCTCTTTGCGGCCAGCCCGCTGGCAAACGGCAATGCAGAAATGGCGGATTTTACCAATGACAAGGGCGAAGCATTGATCTCCCAGCAATACAACGAGGGAAAATGGGCTAAAGCGGCAGCGGCCTGTAAGGATGTTATGGACCTGGGCACCTACAAACTGTACACCGCTGCACTTAAAACCCGGGGAACTACGGATTATCCGGCCACCATTGTTCCTCCCTACCATCCCGATTATTCCGAAAAAAATTTTCCTGATGGCTGGGCCGATATTGATCCTTTTGAATCCTACAGGTCCCTGTTCAACGGAGAACTCTATGCTTCTGAAAATCCCGAAATGATATTTACCAGGGGCGATAACCAGATAAGTTCCGAAGGGGGCGTTATGGCGTTAGCAAGACTTCAGATGCCCAAGACGGGGGGCGGTTACAATTCTCACGGTCTTACCCTGAAGCAGAGCGATGCCTATTCCATGAACGACGGAACGCCTTTTGACCGGCAGGAAATACGGAACAAATACGGCGCTGACATGTTTGTACAGGCCGGCGAAGTAGATGATTTTAAACCCCTGCTGGTAAATGTATGGAAAGAGTTTGCCAACCGCGAACCGCGTTTTTATGCTTCAGTTGCTTTTAGCGGAGCGCTTTGGACCATGTCCAGCGCGGTGAATAACCTGCCGACTGTTACCAACCAGCAGATCTTTTATTACCGCGGCGAATTTAATGGCTATATAAACGGTGATACCTGGCTGCCTACCGGTATCGGTATTATGAAATTTGTGAATCCCAAAGACAATAACAGCGGCAATGGAGGCAAGATTTTCCCTAAAGTGGATCTTGCTATTCGCTACGCAGACATCCTGCTTATGTATGCCGAGGCACTCAACGAGCTGGGCAGCTCCTACAACATTCCTTCATGGAACGGTGGTACCACCCACGCTATATCCCGGAACATCGATGAAATGAAAAAGGCAATCGGGCAGGTACGCATCCGTGCAGGTGTACCCAACCACGATAATTCCGTATATGCCAGCAAAGAGGAACTGCGTAAAAAAATAAAGCGCGAGCGGCAGGTGGAGCTGCTGGGTGAAAACCAGCGCTACTACGACCTGCGGCGCTGGAAAGATGCGCCGGTGGATGAAGCGGAGCAGATATACGGCTTTAATACTTTTATGACCAAGGATCAGGCCACCCTTTTTTATACCCCGATACGCGTACCGCTTTTGCAGACCACGTTTTCAAAGAAAATGTATTTCTGGCCCATTGACTGGGATGAGCTGAAGAAAAACAAACGTCTGACCCAGGCACCGGGCTGGCCGTCATTTGATTAATTTAAAAACGGTTTGATTTTGTTATAAAAGATGCGCTGCCGGCCAGACGGGCAGCAGATCATAAAAAATAAACGAATGAAAAGTTTACGTACATATATCATGATAGCGGTATTGGGCCTTGTGTTCGGCGCCTGTAATAATGAGTGGAAAGATGAGCTTTATATACAGATGATTTCTTTTAAAGCCCGGTTGAACAGCGAGGGCGTCTCCCCGGTATACCTGAGGTATAACAAAAACGGGGAAGTGATCTATAACCTGCCTGTGATCATAAGCGGGTCGCAGCCCAGTCACCAGGATATAAATGTTAAAATAGGGGTGGATAATGATACGCTTGGTATTTACAACCGGGAAAAATTCCAGCACCGCACCGATCTGTATTTCAAGCAGCTGCCCGGCCAGTTTTTTGAACTGACCTCGCCTACCTGTTTTATTCCCAAAGGATCGAGTACGGTCAACTACCCGGTAAAATTTAAATTTGACAACCTGGACCTGGTGGAACGGTATGTGCTGCCGCTTACCATAATAGATGATCCTTCCTATATTTCCAACTACCGCAAGGGCTGGCGGAAAGCGTTGCTGAACGTGATACCATTTAACGATTATTCCGGTAATTACTCGGCTACTTCAATGAACGTATATCTGGACGGCCAAACCACGAATCCGCTGGTTTCAAGCACCCGCACCTCATGGGTGGTAGATGAAAAATCGGTATTTTTTTATGCGGGTGTAACCGAAGAGAAATCAGAAGCAAGGGGCGAGTATAAAATTGTGATGGAATTTTTAGAACCGGTTACAGAGTCGAATGGCGATAAGGTAGGCGCCTTAAATGTATATGCGACCAACGATGCGATCCATTTTGAAATGCTGGGCCAGCCCACCTACAAGATTACACAAACGGTAGACCCTACCAAGAAATATCTGGTGAAGCAATATTGCACCGTAAACCTGCGGTATAAATATGATGATATTACCACCATGCCTGGGATACCGGTGCGGTACAGGGCTGAGGGAACGATGACCATGGAGCGGCAACGGAATATATTGATACCGGATGAAGATCAGGCAATTGATTGGTAAGGGCGGATGTTAAACTAAAATCCAGAAAAAATACATAAATGAAACGATCAATAATAATGGTATATGTGCTTGGTTGTTTAGTACTATCGAACGCCTGCCAGAAAACAAAAGAACCTTATTACGACCCCATTCCCGAAAAGCCCCAGGAGCCGGAAGCGCCTAAAGGGGAGTGGTCGGATTTTACCCTGGACAGCACGTTCAGCAATCCGGTGATGCCGGGCGGCCCCGATCCCTGGGTGGTACAAAAAAACGGCACCTACTACTATACATACACGCAGGGGAGTAAACTGGTGATCCTGGAAACTAAAAATTTATCGGAGCTGGCATCAGCGCGCAGGTATGAGGTATGGACGCCGCCTGCCGGAACGTCGTACTCAAAAAATATCTGGGCCCCCGAGCTGCATGAGATCGACGGCAAATGGTATTTTTACTTTGCAGCCGATGACGGCGACAACGCCAATCACCGCATGTATGTGCTGGAGAATACTTCGGCAACTCCGGTGGAAGGCAATTGGGAATTTAAGGGAAAACTGTCTGATCCGACCGATATGTGGGCCATCGATGGTACGCTGCTCAATTACCAGGGCCAACGATACATGATTTGGTCCGGAGGAAATGCCGGTGCGGCACCACAGAATATCTATATTGCAAAAATGAGCAATCCCTGGACAATTGCCGGAGAAAAAGTAATGATTTCAACTCCCGATTTTGCATGGGAAAAAAACGGCAACCCCATCAATGAAGGACCACAGGTACTCATCAACCCGCAGGGGCGCGTATACCTCATATATTCGGGTAGCGGTTACTGGTCGGACGGCTATTGCCTCGGACAGCTTACATTGCAGGAGGATGGTGATCCCATGAACCCGGGGGACTGGTCAAAAAAAGTACACCCTGTTTTTTCCATGAGATCCGAAGGCGGTGTTTTCGGACCGGGACATAACGGCTTTTTCAAATCGCCCGACGGTAAAGAAGACTGGATCATCTACCATGCGCGTTCGGTTGCCAATCAGGGTGCTTCCGGCGGGCGCAGCCCGCGCATACAGCGGTTTACCTGGAACCCGGACGGATCGCCCAATTTTGGTCTTCCCACAAGTATGACAACGCTGCAAAAGCGGCCATCCGGAGAGCCGTGGCGCTATATCCATTCCAAGGCCAAGTGGTCTATTGCCGGCGTCAGCTCGGAAGAACCCGTTAACGGCCGCCTCGCACCTTCTATTATCGACAATAACCTGACCACGATATGGATCACCCGCTATTCTGCGGATCCGACGGATTACCCCGATCACTGGGTAACCGTGGATATGGGAGAAACCGCTGCCGTGGACGGGTTTATCATTTCGCAGAAAGACGGGGACCGCAAAATAAAAGAACTGGAGCTGCTCGTTAGCAATGACAACAACGACTGGGAAAGCCTGGGGCTGTTTACGCTTAATGATGTTAACCTGCTGCGGCAGTTTATTGATCTGCCGCAACGCAAACAATTCCGCTACTTCAAGCTGGTTCCAAAATCCGGCTACGACAGTCAGAAACAGCCGGGCCTGGCAGAAGTGTCAACCTTCAGGTTTAAAGATTAATGAGTTTATATGAAAAGGAGGACGTTTTTAAAAGGTGCAGGCTTGTTGACCGGTAGCGCCCTGGTTGGTGATGTGGATGTTTTTGCCGGCAATCGGAGGGCTGTTATAAAAATAGGCATTATCGGCTGTGGCGACAGGGGCAGGGGGATGATGCACGTCATCCAGGGACTAAAGGATCAGTTCCGCATTACAGCAATATGTGATATACTTGATTTCCGGCTGGAGGGTGCCCGCAGCCTGTTAAAGACCGGCACATTCCGGGCATATAAAAATTACCGGGAACTGCTGGAAGATAACAATGTGGACGCAGTAGTAATAGCTGTGCCGCTTTATCTGCACTATCCGGTTGCGGCAGACAGTTTACAGGCAGGCAAACACCTGTACCTCGAAAAAACGATGACCTTTGATATGTCCCAGGCGTTGCAGCTTGTGGAATTAGCTAAACAGCGGCCCCGGCAGGTGGTGCAAATCGGCCACCAGTACCGCTATTCGCCGCTTTACTACAAAGTAAAAGAGATGATCGGTAAAGGAGTACTGGGCAGGGTAAACCAGATAGACTGCCGGTGGGACAGGAACGGAAACTGGCGCCGGCCGGTGCCTGATCCCTCTTTGGAGCGTCAGATCAACTGGCGGATGTACAAAGCATATTCCGGTGGATTGGTGGCGGAACTCCTGTCGCATCAGATCGATTTTATTAACTGGGCTTTCGATACGCATCCCAGCTCTGTTCAGGCAGCGGGCGGCATTGATATTTTTAAAGACGGCCGTGAAACCTTTGATAATGTGCAGGTGATGTTCCGCTATCCGGAGGAAGGGATCATCGGTAATTTTGGAGCAACCTGTGGTAACGCTTCTGATGGGTACCTGTTTAAGATAAAGGGGACCCAAGGCACTATTTCTTTATTAACCGACCGGGGCGTTTTTCTGCCGGAAAAAAATGCTGTTTCCAAAAACGAAGTGGTGGATGGGGTAACAGGCGCTTCAAAAATTGCATGGAATAAAGAAGGGGGGACACCCATTTTGCCGGCACCTACAAAGGATGGTACCTGGTATGCATTAATGGATTTTTACAAGGCCGTAAGCTCCGGGAAATTACCGGACTCCAATGTTTATACGGGAGCAAAAACAGCTATATGCGTGCACCTGGCGAACCAGGCCTTATACAATCAGGAAGTAATACACTGGGGTAAAGATGCCGATGCCGTCTTATTGAAAACCGGCGCTTAACGAAAATAAAAGTGCCTTCACCGGGGCAGCGCATTTTTTGACACCATTCAGGCCTTATCAAAAAGCACAGGACCGCACAAACAGAGAATGATAGGCGGAAATGATTAATAGGTATTGCCTGTTGTTGCAGGCAATCTTTTTTTGAATACCCACCGGCTTTTAAGGAAATAAACCAATGTTTGCAAGGCCTTCTTTCATTCTTACAAACCAAGATGCAGCATTAATTGTATGAACCTTCAGAACCCGAGCGTCAGGATTGTAAAGAGAGCGGGAATAATTCTGTTTTCATCCGTGGAGATCAATGAACGGCATTGCAAATGGCCCCGGGAGTGGCTGCCTGACAAATTTCAGCGGCGGAAGGAGTGATCCGTCTTACCTGTTTTACATGGTGCTGTGCTGTAATGATGCTGCCTCTTTAAGATACTTCTGAAGATCATGGTTCAAGCCAATCCCCGGCATGGATAAAAAGCTGAAGTGGCCACGCAGGAAAGTTGCTTGCTATACGCCCCTGTTTCCAACACAGGTATAGCCGAAATTATTCTTATGACAATATACAGGAGGAGAGGGTTATGTCTTATTAAGTAACGGAAAATAATAAATTATAAAAAAATATATGTAATATATACTTGCTTTTTATAATTAAAAAATGAATAAAAATATTATATTTACTATATTATTTTATATTTTATATGAATTTTATAGATATTTAATCTTGAAAAATATATATTATATATAAATATAAATTAACTTTCGCTGCCATTATTTTTAAATAAAATGCTTTATAATGCAAATTTTAAAAGTAAGTAAGCGCAGCATTTCCGGCAAACCAGGATGTCTGTTTAACAACGGGCAGTGCGCCGGTTCCGGTTATTCACGGCAAAAACGGCGGTTGGTCCGATACGGTTCTCCTTTAAAAACTGCAGCCCTCTTTTATTCACCAACCGTTGAATGCAATAAATTATGACCCCGCTTACCAAACTGAATATCTTTTCCGTGAAAGGTGTGCAAATGCGCACGTTCCATATCACCTGGTTTACGTTCTTTATCTGCTTTTTTGGATGGTTCGGGCTGGCCCCGCTAATGCCTACCATTAAGGAAGATCTGCATTTAACCAAATCGCAGATCGGCAATATTGTTATCGCTTCTGTGTCCGGAACCATTATAGCCCGTCTGGTCATTGGCAAACTTTGTGATACCTGGGGGCCCCGCAAAACTTATACCGCACTATTGCTGCTTGGGGCCATTCCGGTTATGTGCGTGGGCCTGGCAAAAGACTATACTTCCTTCCTGCTGTTCCGTCTGGCGATCAGCATTATAGGCGCTTCTTTTGTGATCACCCAGTTTCATACTTCCGTTATGTTTGCTCCTAATATCAAGGGCACTGCCAATGCCGTGGCAGGTGGCTGGGGCAATCTCGGCGGCGGGGTAACCAATATGGTGATGCCGCTGGTATTTGCGGTCATTGTGGGTTTGGGCTATACCAAACAGGAAGCCTGGCGTTATGCTATGATCCTGCCCGGCGTTCTGATGCTGATCGCGGCATTTTTGTATTATCGTTTTACCAGTGATACCCCGGCGGGTAACTATGATGAAATGCAGCGGGGGCAGCCGGTGCCGCGTAGTAAAACTGACTACAGCGCGTTAAAAGACGGGCGTATCTGGGCACTCAGCCTGGCTTATGCGATGGGCTTTGGGATGGAGATCACTTTTGATAATGTAGCGGCACTTCATTTTACGCAGCATTTTAACCTGAGTCAGTCTGCAGCCGGCTTCTGGGCGGGTATATTTGGCATGATGAACCTTTTTGCCCGGGCCCTGGGTGGCCTTTTTGCGGATAGAATAGGCCGTAAGTACGGCATGAGAGGAAAGGGCCTTTTTTTAGCTGCGATGCTGTTTCTTGAGGGGATAGGGCTTGTGTTATTTGCCAAAGCTGGTTCACTGCCCCTGGCCATCCTTTCGATGATTGGTTTTGCCCTTTTTCTGAAAATGGTGAACGGCGCTACTTATGCCATGACGCCTTTTATCAATGTAAAAAATGTTGGCCTGATCAGCGGCATTGTGGGTGCAGGAGGCAATGTCGGCGGTATGTTGTTCGGCTTCCTGTTCAAAAGCAAAACCATCAGTTATACGGCAGCATTCAGCTATATCGGGTTTATGGTCGTAGCAGCATCGTTCATTATTCTGTTTACGCGTTTTGCCAAGCAGAAAACGGCTGAATCCGCTGCCACCAATTTAAATCCTGTTGTTTCATAAGTCCGGGTTTGCTATGCGTCCTCCCATCAATATTCCTAAAAATAATACGAGTACCTGTTGCTACTGCGGCGTGGGATGTGGCATTGTGATGCATAAGGATAAGCTGGGGCGGTTGCAGGTGGAGGGAGACAAAGATTATCCGGTGAATAAAGGCTTGCTTTGCAGCAAGGGGATGAACCTCCAGTATACGGTAAATGATTACAGCGACCGGTTATTATATCCGGAAATACGATACAATCGCGGCCATCAGCGGCAGCGGGTTTCCTGGGATACGGCCCTGGAGCGCACCGCTGCGGTATTTAAGACTCTTATCCATAAATACGGACCGGACTCGGTAGGGTTTTATGCATCCGGTCAGTGTCTGACAGAAGAGTATTACATTGTAAACAAACTGGTAAAAGGGTATATCGGCAGTAATAATATCGATACAAATTCCCGTTTGTGTATGAGCAGCGCGGTAGCAGGATATAAAATGAGCCTGGGAGAAGACAGTGTACCGGTGAGCTATGAAGATTTGGAGCTGGCCGATGTTATTTTTGTAGCAGGTGCTAATCCCGCGTGGTGTCATCCCGTTTTATGGCGGAGAGTGGAAGCTGCAAAACAAAAGAACCCCGGACTCAGGATCATTGTCAGTGATCCCCGGCAAACGCAAACCTGTTCTATTGCTGACGTACATTTGCAGCTCAATCCCGGAACGGATATTGTGCTGCATCACGCCCTTGGGAGGGCACTGATTGAAAAAGAATACATCGATCAGGGGTTTGTCTGTAACCATACGGAGGGATACGAACGGTATCGCGAGCAGGTCTTTTCAAGGACCATAGCCGAAGCGGCGCAGATCTGCGGCATCGAACAAGAGGCGATCCGCCAGGTAGCCGATCATATCGGTAACGCCCGCGGGTTCATGTCGATGTGGACAATGGGGCTCAATCAGAGCGTGGTGGGTGTGAACAAGAATCTGTCGCTTATCAATCTCCACCTTATCACCGGACATATCGGTAAATCCGGCTCCGGCCCTTTGTCTCTTACCGGACAGCCCAATGCCATGGGAGGGCGCGAAGTGGGTGGATTGAGTAACCTGCTGCCTGCCCACCGTGACCTGCTCAATGCGCAGCACCGGCGGGAGGTAGAAGATTTCTGGGATATTCCGCCCGGATTTATTTCCGGAAAACCCGGTCTTACTGCTACAGAAATGTTTGATGCACTTGAAGACGGGCGCCTGAAAGCGATCTGGATCCTTTGTACCAATCCCCTCGTTAGTTTGCCGGATGCACGCAGGGCGGAGGCCGCATTGAAAAAGGCGAAGTTTGTGGTAGTACAGGAGATCAGTAATAAACCGGAGGTACTGCAATATGCAGATGTTGTTTTTCCAGCCGCAGCCTGGGCAGAGAAGGAAGGTACCATGACGAATGCAGAACGGCGCATCAGTTATCTGAACAAGATCATGGAAGCACCGGGCGAGGCCCTGCCCGATGCTATGATACTTTGCCGGTTCGCGCGTAAAATGGGATTTTCCGGTTTTGATTTTGACAATGCAGCTGCTATCTTCGATGAGCATGTTGCGCTCACTGCCGGAACACATATCGATATCAGCGCCTTGAATTATGAGCTGCTGAAAGAGCGTCGCAGTGTGCAATGGCCCTTTACTGCGGTACATGCAGCGGCGGCCGGAAAACAAGGCACCCCGCGGCTTTTTGAAGACCGCAGATTTTATACAACCTCCCGGCGTGCAGTGATCCATTCGTTCCCGGATGACAACCGGTCGGAAATGCCATCAGCAAACTATCCGCTTATCCTTACCACCGGCCGTGTTCGCGATCAATGGCATACCATGAGCAAAACAGGAAAGGTGAACAAGCTGAAACAGCATATTTCCGAATCGTTTCTGGAAATACATCCCGAAGATGCAGCACAGCGTGGCATAGAAGAAGATGACCTGGTATGCATAATCAGCCGGCGCGGTGATGTGCGCGTAAAGGCACGCTTATCCGGTGCGATCAAAAAAGGGGTTGTTTTTTTGCCAATGCATTGGGGCAAAATACGGGGCAAAGACAACAACAGGGCCAATAACCTTACAAATAACCTGGTAGATCCGAAAAGCAAAGAACCCGATTTTAAATTTTCGGCGGTAGAAGTATACCGTTACCGGAAGCCAAAGCAAAAGATCATTGTCATCGGTGCAGGTGCAGGCGCCTGCGGTTTTGTAAAAAGTTACCGCCAGTTCAACACCGGAGATGATATTGAGGTGTTCAGCAAAGAAGATCATCCCTTCTACAACCGCGTATTGCTTCCCGATTATATTACCGGTGCGCTTCAATGGAACAACCTGGTTAAAATGACCGGTAAAGAGGAAGAAGCGCATCGCGTTAAACTACACCGGGGGACAGGTATTGCGGCCATCGACCGGGAAGCCAAAACGGTCACCGACAATAACGGGCAGCTGCATCGCTACGATATACTTATCCTGGCTACCGGGAGCCGTGCGGCATTGCTGAAAGATGCTCCCGCTATGAAAGGTATTTTTACCATGCGCAGCAGAACGGATGCCGATGCATTTAAGGATCATATAAATCCTTCCGGGGGAAAAGTGATCATTGTGGGGGGTGGTCTGTTGGGTGTAGAACTGGCGGCCGCTCTTCGCGAAGCAGCTGCGGAGGTAATCCTGCTGCATCGTTCCTCCCGTTTAATGGACCGCCAGCTGGATGCCCTGGGAAGCCAGTTGCTGCAGGAAGAGCTTGCCGACAAGGGTGTTGAACTGTATTTCAATGACGAGATAGAGCGCTTTACCGGCAGTAATACCCTCTCAGGGGTCCGTTTAAAAAGCGGGCGTTCCATTTCATGCCAGGCCATTGTATTCGCTATCGGCACACAGCCTAATATTGAGCTGGCCAGGGCATGCGGACTTTTATGCAGCAGGGGTGTTATCGTGGATGATTATTTGCAGACCAATGACCCGGACATTTTTGCCATTGGTGAAATAGCCGAATTTAAAGGAATGCTTTACGGCATTACCGCAGCTGCCGAGCAGCAGGCGGAAACAGTGGCAAGGTATCTCAACGGGGATATCGCAAAATATTATTCCGGCTCGCTGCTGATGAATATCCTGAAAATGCACGGAACCGATCTGTGCTCACTGGGGATGGTGGAATGCCCGGATGATCCGGCTTATGAGGAAGTGGTGTTTATTGATAAGGCAAAACGTTATTATAAAAAATGCATTATTCATAATGACCGCCTGGTGGGGGCCATTCTAATTGGCGATAAGAACGAGTTTTTGGAATACCGCTCTTTGATTGAAAGTAAAACGGAGCTTAGCGAAAAACGGTTGCAGCTGTTAAGATCCGGAAAGTTGCAGGACCCTGTGCTTGGTAAACTGGTTTGCAGCTGCAATAATGTAGGCGAAGGCAATCTGGTGAATAAGATTAAAGAGGGGTGTAAAGAGCATCTCCAGCTTTGTCAGCTTACGGGTGCAGGCATGGGCTGCGGCAGTTGCCGGCCGGAGGTAAAACAAATACTGGAAAAGACGATCAACATTAAAAAAGAACAGCCGGTATTGCCAGCTCCCCAGCTTATATGAGCGCATCAGCTACTATAAAAATTAATTTTCGCGGTGGTATCATTTCGCCGGGTGATCTGTATGAGATCCTCTCTGTTGCCGGGAGGGCGGGCATCGGGCAGGTACGCTTCGGGCTGCGCCAGCAACTCCTGATCAGCGGTTCCAAAAAGCAGATCACCATGCTTGCGGATCAATTGAGCAGTACCGGTTTTATTTATGAAGTTGACCGGGACGATTTTCCGAATATTATCAGTTCCTATCCTGCGGAAGATATTTTTATTTCCCAAACCTGGCTGAGCGAAGGGGTGTACAAAGATATTTTTGATGAGATGGATCATGTTCCGCGGCTCAAGGTGAACATCTGCGACAGCAATCAGAGTTTTACCCCGTCATTAACGGGTAACATCAACTGGGTGGCCGCCGCAGCTTCCCCGCATTTCTGGCATTTGTTTGTCCGGTTCCCCAAAACAAATATCGTGTACGAATGGGATGAGCTGGTCTATACCAATGATATTGCGGCATTGTCGAAAGAGCTGGAGGAGCAGATTCTAAACAACGGAGGGTTGTTTTACGATCAGCCCAACGCCAGTGGGGAAGCACTTTTTGACCGGATAAAAAAAGAAGCGTATATCACCAGAAAAAGCGATCATCCGGCCTTATTGCCGCAGTTTAACCTGCCTTATTATGAAGGGTTGCACCGGCATAATAATAAATACTGGCTGGGCGTGTACCGCCGGGATGAATTATTCCCGATCCTTTTCTTAAAGGACCTGTGCCGGATCTGCCTGGAGACAAAAGTTGGCCAGCTTTGCGCCACGCCCTGGAAAACGATCATTGTAAAAGGTATTGAAGAAAAGGATAAACACTGCTGGACAGGCTTATTGAATGTGCACGCGTTGAATATGCGTCATGCTGCCAATGAATTGAATTTTCAGGTTGAGGACAACAACCCGGCTGCCACAAGATTAAAACAATATCTTGTAAAAGAGCTGAATGATCGCGATACCCGCACTTTCGGACTTTGCATCGGGATCAAAACCAGGAATAAGAGCGAGGTATTCAGCAGCATACTGGTGAAACGCAGGCCGGTCCTTTCGGTGAAAGGAAAAGCCCTGTTTTATCTTTTTGATATTCTTTGCGCACATGAGTATAATCCTAACAAGCGGACAGGGTTTGTGTTCAGCCGTAACCGGCCGAAATTCCTGTTGGGAAGGGCATTGCGTGTTTCGGTTTTAAATTTCTACAAAAGCAACAGGAGTAATCATATGCTGTCTCATCCCCCGGATGTGATAAAAGAGGTGTATGAACAAAAAGAAGAGTGGGTATATCAGTGTAAAAACTGTCTTACCGTATGTGATGTCCCATGCAGCGCGACCGGGGACGGAAATGTTGCCGCAACTGTTGAAGCATTGCCAGAGGCCTTTGTCTGTCCGTTGTGCGAATCGGGCCCATCGGATTTTACTTTGGTCAGCAAACTGGCATTGGGGTTACAGGTTGTTTAGTTCTGTGTATATGTTGAAATTCCGGAAACAGGATTTCTGGTCTTCCCGGATGGG
Source organism: Niabella beijingensis (assembly GCF_020034665.1). Taxonomy (NCBI): domain Bacteria; kingdom Pseudomonadati; phylum Bacteroidota; class Chitinophagia; order Chitinophagales; family Chitinophagaceae; genus Niabella; species Niabella beijingensis. Next base: position 1,093,817 of record NZ_JAIQDI010000002.1, read on the forward strand.
GATTGCGGAGGTGTTTAATTGTTCCAGCACGTATTTCAGACTGAACTTAGGGAGCTCATTTTTTTGTGCCTTGTTCAGTATCCGGCCCAGGGCCGGTGCAGTGTAAATGCTGCAAAGCGGTTCCGGTGCGCCGGAATTAGTAAAAATAAATGCATCGGCTTTTTGTGGATCAAAAGCCTGATAAAGTTCTTTGAGTAATGAAGGGTCTATCAGAGGCATATCGCAAGCCAGCACAAAAAGGTCATGGTCCGGGTAACGAAGATGTGCGCTCAGCAGGCCCAGCAGCGGCCCTTTTACAGGAAGGTGGCTATCGTCCGTAATTAAGATCCCCGGCTCAAATAGCCGGGCATATGCCGGCTGTTGCCGGGTATTTACAGATATGCGAACGGGTAGCTGCACTACTTCAAATTTGGCGGCGGCAGTCTTTGCCCATGTCTGGGCTTTTAGTTGCAGCAGTCCTTTATCGCTGCCCATGCGCGTGCTTTTGCCGCCGCATAAAACAATTCCGAGCATTTAAACCTGATTTTATTGGTGTATGAATCAAATTTAATACAAGATGACCAAAGAGCCGCACTTGTACAGGTGAAAGAAAAACCTGCAAAATAATACCGGCCACTCGTGTAAATACATTTAAGAACCGACAAATAAAAAGCATGCTTACTGATCAATATAACCGGGTGCATAATTACCTGCGTATTTCCCTGACGGATCATTGTAATTTCCGTTGTGTGTATTGCATGCCCGACGGGTATGATGGTTTTGTGCCGGCACAGAATATCATGCAGACCGGCGAAGTGATTCATCTGGCACAGCTCTTTGTGCAGCTGGGTGTTAACAAAGTGCGGCTTACCGGTGGTGAGCCGCTGGTGCGGAAAGATGCGGGCCTGATCATTCAGGCACTGGGAGATTTGCCGGCTACGCTTACACTCACCACGAATGGTGTTTTGCTGGATCATTTTGCGGATACGTTGCCGCAGGCAGGTGTTACATCGCTGAACATCAGCCTGGATACACTGGATGCCGACAAATTCCGGATGATCACGCGCAGGAACGTCTTTGACCGGGTGATGAGTAATATACGGCTGATGCTGCACAGGGGCATGAAGGTGAAAATAAATGTGGTGATCATTAAGGGGATGAATGACGGGGAGATAAATGATTTTGTGGCATGGACGAAAGATGAACCGGTGCAGGTACGTTTTATCGAATTCATGCCTTTTGACGGGAACCGCTGGAGCGGGGATAAGGTATTTACCTCTAAAGAGATCCTGGGTACTGTTGCAAAGCAGTTCGTATTTGATAAAATACCCCGCGCGAAACATGAGACGGCCGAAACTTACCAGGTGTCAGGACATATGGGCAGTTTTTCGGTAATTACCACGATGAGTGCACCGTTCTGCGGAGATTGCAACCGCATACGGCTGACAGCGGATGGAAAGTTGAAAAATTGTTTATTCTCACAATCCGAAACGGATCTTTTAACGCCTTTGCGCAATGGGGAGGCCATTGTGCCGCTCATTGAACAAACCATTTATAAGAAAGCAAAGGCATTAGGCGGGCAGTTTGATGATTTTCACCAGTTAAAAACGGAAACATTACACAACAGAAGCATGATCGCCATAGGCGGATAAATTTTTACTATGATCTCTGTTAATGAAGCAAAGAATACGATTCATCTGAACACGACGCGCCTGCCTCCGGTCACAGTCGATCTTAAAGACGCTTCCGGGAAGGTATTGGGGGAAACACTCTATGCATCCGTGAACAGTCCCGGCTTTCCTCAAGCTGCTATGGACGGATATGCGTTCGCTTACCGGGATCTGAATGAAGAAGGGTTGACGGTTATTGCTACGCTGCAGGCCGGAAGCGGTGGAGGCCTGGTATTGCAACAGGGGCAGGCATCGCGGATTTTTACAGGTGCCGCTGTTCCAAAAGGGGCCGACACCGTTGTGGCACAGGAAAAAACAATAAGGAGCGCGAACCGGTTAAGGATTGAAGATCTGCAGTTAAAGCCGGGAGCTAATATCAGACTCTTGGGTGCTGAAATACAATCCGGACAGCCGGTTCTGGAAAAAGGAGTGTTGCTTACACCTGCTGCTACCGGTTTTCTGGCAACCGCAGGATGTCATAAAATACCGGTATATCCCGACCCGGCTGTTATCATTATCGCTACAGGAAAAGAGCTTTGTCCGCCGGGGCAGCCGTTAAAGCCGGGGCAGGTTTATGAATCCAATAGTTATGCGTTGACGGCAGCGTTGCTGGCAGCAGGCATCAGGAGTGTGGTGGTACGGTTTGCTGATGACACGCTGGATGAGGTGACTGCGCTGCTCCGTGCTGCGCTGGCTGCAGGTGACCTGGTGCTGCTGACCGGAGGAGTAAGCGTGGGCGATTTTGATTTTGTACTGAGGGCTGCTGAAAGCTGTAACGTTATCACGCTGTTTCATAAAGTAAAACAGCGCCCGGGAAAGCCGTTGTTCTTTGGTAAAAAAGAAGAGCGGCTTGTGTTCGGCCTGCCGGGTAATCCCGCTGCGGCACTAACCTGTTTTTATGAGTACGTACTGCCGGCGATCGCCGGCCAGACAGGCCGGCCCTTATCGTTAAACAGTATCCGGGTGCCTGCAACGGAACGCATTTGCAAATCACACCCGTTTACTCAGTTTTTAAAAGGATATTATAACGGCCATACTGTGTTGTCCCTGGAGGCACAGGAATCTTATAGGATGCGTTCTTTTGCAACAGCTAACTGTCTTATTGTGTTGGGAGCCGACCAGTATGAATGTGAAAAAGGTGAGCCGGTGGAGATTCATTTATTGCCCTCGTGAACGGGGCTATAGTATAAATTGAAAATTATATGCATACGGAATATTTTTACTTTTTGCTTTTTGGTATAGCGTTCTTATATGCCTCAGTGGGACATGGCGGCGCCAGCGGCTACCTGGCATTGATGGCAATTTCGGGGGCTGCACCTGAAACAATGAAACCAACTGCCTTGATATTGAATCTTTTTGTATCGCTTACTTCCTTCATACAATATTACCGGGGAGGCCATTTCAGATGGAAGCTGTTCCTGCCTTTTATCCTTACGTCGTTTCCGCTGGCCTTCCTGGGAGGGAGGATCACCATCGATGCAGGTATGTATAAGCGTATACTGGGAATATTGCTGGTCGTATCAGTGATCCGGTTCCTTTGTTTCAGCAATGTGCAGATAACAGCACAAAAAAGGGCCAGCACACCGTTAGCGCTGCTGATCGGCGCAGCCATAGGTTTTTTCTCCGGACTGATCGGCATCGGCGGCGGTATCCTGCTTTCGCCATTATTGTTATTACTACGATGGGCCGATATGAAGCAGGCAGCGGCGGTCAGCGCCTTGTTTATTTTCGTGAACTCCGTTTCGGGGCTGGCGGGGCAAATGACCATCGGCCTGCCTGTTACGCCGGCTCTGTACGGATATATTGCAGCGGCCCTTGCTGGAGGGCTTTGCGGCGCCTATTTTGGCGCTCTTAAATTCGGTCAGGCCACTTTAAAATATATTTTGTCGGCCGCATTGACGGTAGCGGCACTTAAACTCGTGTTTGTATAAGCAACAGGTTATGAAATATTATTTGCTGTTTATTCTTTTTTGTGCAGGGCTGCTCTGCAGCGCGCAGGGCCGGATCGTCCCGACGGATAGGATAATCGTATCGGGTGATATACAACAATCGCAGGTGCTGGCCCTGGCAGATTTGAAAAAATATCCGCTCTCTTTTGTTGACAGTATCCCCGTGTACAATCATTTAATGGTTCGTAAATCCGTATTGTACAAGGTTGCAGGTGTTCCTCTTAAAAGGATCCTGAGTACAATGATGATCACCAGCCCTTCCCCGAAGGAACTGAGCCGGTATTATATTGTTTGTGTGGCTTCAGACGGGTACTCTGTTGTGTTCTCCTGGAACGAGCTCTTCAATACAGCAACCGGTGATCAGGTGCTGCTCATTATTCGCCACGATGGACAGGATCCCGAACGGCTGAATGACCGGATCGCATTGATCTCTCCGTCGGACCGAGCTTCAGGAAGACGCTATGTTAAAGGGCTTAAAAAGATCATTATTAAACATATATAACCAATGGCCATACAGTTGCTTTTTTTTGGTCCGCTTTCTGAAATCGCCGGCGCAACGGATCGGATGGACTTTGTGCCGGATACAGATACACTGAAAGAAAAATTATATATCGTGTATCCTGCATTGAAAAAGTTTAAATATGTTATTGCCGTTAACAAAAAAATTATTCGGGATAATGCTACCCTGCAGGATGGAAGCATTGTAGCATTACTGCCGCCGTATTCAGGAGGATAAACATGTCAGGGAATAATGTATACGAACGGTATCAGCGTCAGCTGATCTTAAAAGGTTTTGGGGAAAAAGCCCAGCAACGGCTGTGTGATGCACGTGTGCTGGTGGTGGGGGGCGGAGGGCTCGGATGCCCTGTGCTGCAATACCTGTGTGCTGCAGGCGCGGGTTGCATAGGTATTGTGGACGACGATGTTGTTTCCCTGTCTAATCTGCACCGGCAGGTGTTGTATGGCTTTGAGGATATTGGAAAATCTAAAGCGATCTGTGCTGCGGAACGGCTGAAAAAATTAAACCCGCTGATTCACGTGATACCGTTTGAAGAGCGGTTAACGGCGCTGAACACACTCGATATATTCAGCCGATTTGATATTGTTATTGATGGCTCCGATAATTTTGAGACCCGGTATCTTGTAAATGATGCCTGCGTGTTGTTGGATAAACCTCTTATCTATGGTGCCGTATCGGAGTATGAAGGTCAGATGGCGGTCTGGAATGTCCCTGTCTCCGGCGGCACGCGCAGCGCCAATTACCGCGACCTCTTTCCCGAACCGCCGGATGCTTTTGCCGTTCCGAATTGCAACGAGGCCGGTGTATTGGGCGTTCTTCCGGCAATGATCGGATGTATGATGGCCGGGGAAGCGATAAAATGGATAACGGGTATCGGTGTTTTATCGGTGAACTGTATATTGAATTATCAGTTCCTCAGTCAACAGTTTCATGAAATAGCAATAGAGCCGCTGCAGGCACCCCGGAACCTGGTACCCCGGGATGCGGCTGCTTTTCAGCAACGGCATTACGAAGCTACCTGTCCCGCTCTGCAGGAAATAACGCCTTTCGAGTTTGATCAGCTTTTAGCGACAGAAAATGTACAGGTGATCGATGTAAGGGAACCCGGCGAAACGCCGGTAGTCACCGCGTTTCAATACCAGTCCGTACCGGTCTCCCGCATTAACAAGGTAATGATACGGGAAGCAGGTGAAGTTGTCGTGTTTTGTCAATCGGGTCAGCGCAGCACCGCGGCTGTCGGTCTGCTCAAAAGGAAATTTGGGACAGCCTGCCGGATCAGAAGCCTGAAAGGAGGTATCCTGGCCTGGCTTCAGGAACCGGAAAATAATATCAATGGATAGACATATTGTTAAAAATATTTTCACAGAAGGGGCCATCCCGGCATCTTTTATTGGCGAAAGCATCCGGAAACACAGCACCCGGAAGAATATCGGCGCGCACGGTATTTTTCTGGGACAGGTGAGAAGTGATGCGGTCGGGCAGAAAACAGTGACCGGTATTGAATATACCGCTTACGAAGAACTGGCTTTAAATACCATTCACGTGATCAGGGAAGATCTTTTTAAGAAATACGATCTTATCTGTATGCATGTCTGCCACAGCCTGGGCTATGTGGCCGCAGGCGAAATCTGTTTATTTGTTTTTACATCTTCAAAGCACCGCGCACCGGCTATTGCGGCCTGTAATGAAATGGTGGAACGTATCAAGAAGGAACTTCCTGTATGGGGAAAAGAATGGTTCGGGGATGAGACACATCAGTGGAAGCAAAATCAATAATCAAATGATCGATATTATTCAAAAATCCGGTACGTTCAGAAAAGCAGTTGCCATTGCAATACTTACTGTCTCCGGTGAGGAAACCATCCGGGCGATCCGGAACAGGGCAGTTCCGAAAGGGGATGTATTTGAATTTTCCCGCGCAGCGGGATTACTGGCCATAAAAAAGACCAGTGACGTCATTCCAGATTGCCATCCTTTGCCCGTAGAATTCGCGGCGATAGGTTACCGGATCTCAGGACTGGATATTCATATACAGGTGGAGGTGCACACCATCTATAAAACCGGCGTAGAAGTAGAGGCCATGCACGGGGCTTCAATTACGGCATTGACGATGTACGATATGCTGAAGCCCATCGACAAAGCAATTAGTATCAGCTCAATCCGGCTTGAAGAAAAAAGGGGGGGTAAAACTGACTTTGCCGATACTGCCGGCGAAACGATCCGAACGGCAGTAATCGTTTGCTCCGATTCTGTATTTGCTGGTAAAAAAGAGGACCGCAGCGGGAAAGTAATCGTGGAAAAATTGAAGCAGTGGAAGACCGGCCTGGTTGACTATGAGATCATCCCGGATGATTTTGATCACATACAGGAATGCGCGAAAAATTATACCGGCAACGGATACCGGTTGATCTTGTTTACAGGAGGTACAGGACTTTCACCAAGAGATGTAACGCCCGAAGCCATCGCCCCGCTGTTGACAAGATCCATCCCCGGCATAATGGAGGCGGCCCGTAGCTACGGTCAGCAACGTACTCCTTATGCCATGCTTTCACGGGGGATTGCCGGATTTATCGGTAATACGCTGGTACTAACGCTTCCCGGCTCTGCCAGAGGAGCTGCAGAAACCATGGATGCTTTATTTCCGCAGGTGCTGCATCTTTTCAAGGTAGCAGAAGGCGTCCGGCACGACCCATGATTGAGGGTTGTATCGCAGCGCCAGGGCCCGGGATAATTGCGGCATTCTGAGGGATCTGTTCTTTATTGGTCCAGCTGTAACTTCGTGGTTTCTTTATTTAATGCATATGTTTTCCCATTCCAGATGAAGGAGCCGGAGGTACCGGGAGGAATAGTGATGGTAATGGTCCACTTGTTGCCGGCCAGCTGATAAGAGGCCTTTATTTTTCCTTTGGGATGAGGTATTTCACCGCTTACATGCTTCAAGTCGCCTAAGTGGGGTTGTATTTTTATTTTGTTGAAACCGGGACCGTCACTGTCGATTCCAAGGATCGTCCTGAAGAACTCGATATTGGGACTGCTGCCCCAGGCATGACAGTCGGATCTTGTTGTAGAAAGATCGGATACTTCGGCCCAGGTGGTAAGTCCCATTTTAATATTGTTATACCAAACGTCCAGCCAGTTTAAATAGTCATTCCCCTGCCCGCCTTTCACCAGGGCCATGTGGAGATAGTATTTGAAATAAATGGTGCATTGGGTAAGCGTATCGTTGTGCAACAGTTGATCGCAGATGGACGGGATGTCTTTTTTTTCTGCGATGCCCGTTAGCAGGGCCAGTGCATTCGCGTGTTGCGAAAAATGTTTTTTATCCTTTGTATCTGCGAACAGGCCTTTCCCGGCATCCCAGTACCGGGCTTTAATGGCAGCCGTTAACCGGGCCGCTTTCTGCTGATACAGATCGGCATAGTATTTTGCCCCCAGCTGCGCTTCCATTTCCATCGCCCATTGATAGGCCCATAAAAGCTGCATATCGATGATCGATGAGCTGCCGTCGTGTCCGCGGGGTGGCGCGCCGACAAACCAGTCTTTGCCATTGGCCCAGTCCACAAATGTCCAGTAGGGGGTATTGGTCAGGGATCCGTCCGTACTTTGATATTTTGAGAAGAAATCAAGGATGGCCCTGGTGCCGGCAAGTTTGTTTTTTACAAAAATGCTGTCATCGCGGTAATACCAGTAATCATGCAACATGCCGATGTACCAGAGCGAAAATGTGGAAATGATCTGGGTGCTGTGCGTGGGGTAGCGGCTGAGGGTAACGCCCTCCGGTAAACGGGAATTGTCTATCAGGTTGAGCGCGTGACGTGCCAGGCGGTCATCCCCGCTGTAATAATAAGATACCATTGCCTGTATCCGGGTATCGCCGATATATTGCAGTTGTTCATAATAAGGACAGTCCGTATAAGTATCGTAGGCATTTAAACGGCAGGTTCTCCAGCCAATGTCCAGGAGCTTTTGAAAGTCATTATTGCTGCTGTTGAATGTGGCGTGCTGTTTAAACGGATAGCCGGTAAATAGACCATAAATATCGTTGATCACCAGTGGCTCCGCTTCTGTTCTGACCAGCAATTGTATATAACGGAAGGTTCTGAAATTAAGAGGTGTAAATACTTGCCCGTTGGTACCATTGGAAAGGATACTGTCTTTCCGGCCGGAGAAATCTTTCCCTGTTACTTCGTTGCGGTTACTTTTACGCATGCCGTTCTTCGCGATATTATCGAATAGCGATTCGGCGTAGCTGATGGAAATACCGGCATTTTTCCCTCCGCTGAATATCAGGGTCAGATAAGCATTGGTCAGGAACGACTGGTCAAGCAGGAAAACAGCGGTGCTGTGGGCGGGGATCACCTGGTCGCTTTTGACCGCCGGAAAATTCTTTGAAGCAGTGACTCCCTGGGCGTTCCTTAGTGCCGGGATCCGTTGATAGCTTCTTTCCCGCGCGGGGATATCTGAAGGGATCAGCATCCAGGCAAATCCGTCGGACTGGCCTTTGGGTTTCCCTTCAAAAAGCTCCGCAGCAGCCTCCCATTTATGATCATCGTACTGAATGGTTGTCCAACCGCTGATTATTTTGTTCATATCAACCAGCTGTCCCTTGCTTGCGGCAAAATAGAATCCCGGGACCGGCATAAAAGCAGCGTCCCTGGTACATTTCCAGGTCTTGCCGGTGTTCAGCACCTCTTCGGAGGCGGAGGCACCCTGCAGTATAAAAGCGGTTCTTAGTGTTACCTGGGCTTCAGGCCGGAACTGGGCTTCGTTATACACCATCGCTGCAATGATATTTTTGCCCGCTTTCAGGTAGGGAGAAAGATCCAGGGTCTCATAATACCAGTTGCCCAGATCACCTCTTGCCGGTCCTGCAGAAACCAGCGAATCGTTCACGTATAATTTATACTGGTTGTCGGCCGACAGGTGTACGGTAAAGGAACGGGGTTGCCGATCGAGGGTAATGGTTTTACGGAAATAATAAACACCATACTGCGTACCGTCATCATTCCCGGCTGCGATCCACCGGGCATTCCAGGGACGCTGCGGAGCGGCTACCTGCGCCCGGCCTGCGTTAAAGGCAAATAATAAAAACAGCACTAGGTAAAAGGATCTGTTCGTTATCATACAAAATTTTTTTATGGCCTTGCCCCCGTCAGCCGGATCGTTTTAAATCCAAACAAAGGTATTGTACAATTAAAAGAGACGGGTGCTGCCGGGTCGGGTTTGACTGAATCGGTAATCTCGTTATTTAGCTCAACAAAATGCAACTGGTCTGCATGACAGTTCAGCCGGACCTGGTGATCGCGCTTCCGGGAACCGGTATTCGTGATTCTTACATACAGGTCGGTACCTTTATAATACAATGCCGTTATTTCGAGCCCCGGATCCAGCTGTTTAACGAACGGAGGCGCTGCACCGGTCTTATGGCCGCTATGAACGATCAGGGGCGCATTCCATACTGCTGTTTCCCTGTTTAGCTGCGCATGCTGCCAGTTGCCCCGGTGTGGCAATAAAGCATACCGTATTTCAGTAGGCCCGTTCACCGTATAATTTCTCCCCCATAAACCAATACCGGCATATTGCACGGTCAGCGACAATGGAAACCCGGGCCCGTGGGAATAGCTGGTCACATGGTCGGAGAGTAATGCCATCCCATAATTGCTGATCGTGTCGGTGATATCGACCCAGTTAAAAATGATATTGTTTTTTATTTCATCCCACCGGTTATAAAAGGTCCCGGATAGCCGGCTTTCTGTAACGTCCAGCGGTGCATCTTTGTATAATTTCTGATGCTCCAGGTTTAATGGAAAGCGCACCAGCAGTTTGCTGGTGTCGTTGTAAAAAGCCTTCTGTTTTCCCTCGGCTTTATACCCCCCGTACTGCCCGTAATCATCCCCGATACCCGTTCTTTTTGTGTAGTCGATATATAATCTCAGGTCGATTTTTTTTTCACCCTGCTGCAATTGCACGATCTGGGTAAACCGGTTGTTGTTAATGGTTCCTTCGATCCGGAGCCGGATCTGTACGGGACCGTTTTCGAGCAGGGTCACTACCGGCTTTTCCTCAAGGCTGCTGACGAATTTATTTTCATTGAAGAAAAATCCCCGCAAGGTATTAAAACGGGTTTCGCTTTCCGTTATAAAGTTTTTATCATTCAGCTGCTTTGCGGTCAATTGCTTTATATTTCCCTTTTTTGCATCCACGATCAGGCGGTACAGATCCGTTTCCATACAATAATCGCCATCCGGTGTAAGGCGGATGAATGCACCTTTGGAAGGCACGGTTTCTTTTTTTGCAGCTGCAAGGGAATAAACGCGGCTGCCCAATGCAGGAACGGCGGCCCTGAACAGGAGCGTACAGACAGAATCATTTTTTACGAGCTGGTGTGGGATCTTTTTTCCATCGCTTTCAATGATAAAAGCGTCTTTAGGCGGATCAGGAAGCGAGTAAGAAACAACTTCGTCCCTGTTAAACGATGTGGGATTATAAATGGTCAGGCTATTGAAGTCGGGGAGGGTGTTTCCCGATGCCTTTTTTGTTACCGATTGTTGCAGGATCTCCTGGGCGACAGCACCTGCATGGCCGGTCCATTCTTTTACATGGTCAGCCCAGGTTATACCGTTCATCCGGTTATAGGGAACGATCCAGCAATCATGATGCTGTGCCAGCAGTATATTTTTCCAGGCGTTGTCCAATTCCTTTTGCGGGTAGGGTACCTGGTTGTATAAGGTGGCCAATGCTGCCTGTTTTTCGGCTGCGGTTACTTTATTTTCGGCAGCACGCACCTGTTGTGCAATGCGCTGTACTACCTGTGCACCCCAGACCAGGCTTACCCGGATGTCTTCCTGGCTCAGACGCCAGTATTCTGTGGTAGGTTGTTGCGCTATTCGGTTAAAATAATTGCGCCAGGTGGTATAGTGTGTGGATGGGGATTTGTGATGATTGAGCCAGGGGCCGTTCCTCCATCCGGCGTCCTGAAGGCACATACCCACGGGGTGTGTGATGCCCTGTTTGCGGGCAGCGTTGATGAATTCCAGGGAATGGTTCCAGGCGGTTGTCTGCCAGGCCGAATTCTCCACCAGCGCTTCTGAGCCGTATCTCGGAACGGTAAGAATGGAGGAGCCATCCGGTCCTGTCCAGTACAGTGATTGTCCACCATAAGCTTTTACATAACCACCCCAGCAGGTATTGGGATTTTTCAGCACCGCGTATTTGATGCCCAGCGACTTCAGGATCTGGGGAAGGGCAGAGGTGAAGCAGGGCTCTTCTGAAGAATAGGTGGTAAATGTTATCAGGGGGAAGTGCAGCCGTAATTTTTCCATCCCATATTGAAATTGCCGGATCGTGCTTTCAATGGAGCTGTTAAAGAGATAACTCTGCGCATAGGTGGGGTTTACATATTCGGCGATGCCATTTTGCGAGGGGGTATTGATTATTTTTTTTATGCGTTCGTAGTTTTCCGGATCTTTTAATGCCACTGTATCCCAGGTATCCGGCTCTATCTCCAGGTTTAGTCTCCAGTCTTTCTCCCGGTCTGTATTGTCTGCAATAAATTTGGTGACCCAGAGCGGGTAATGACCGTAAATGCCTCCGTGGTAGCCGTCCGCAAAATAACTGGTTTGGGCGCTGATCTTTTGTACGGCTAGTAAACCCGCTAAAACAACCATTGCACACTTCAATAAATACCTCAAAATATCAACGATTTTAATGACCCGGCAACGACCCAACAGGATTGCCGTTGTTTATTAAGTACCCTTTCCCAAAGTTTTCCTCTATAATGGTTGGGGTAAATATTTGCTCGGGTGACTATTAAGCAAATCAGGAAAATAATGTTGAGAACTGTACTCATGGTTTGTTGTGTTGTTGTTACTGGGACCCTGTCCGCTCAGCGGGTAATTTCTCTAAACAGCAATGGCGGTGCTGTATCCTGGAAACTACGGCCGCAGGATGAGACCGGCCGGGACAGTATCCAGCTCTTTGCAGAAAATTATTCTGCTGAAGATTGGATAACGGCCGTTGTTCCCGGAGCCGTTTTTACATCCTATGTTGAAGCGGGAATAGAAAAAGATCCCAATTTCGGCGATAATATTTACCAGGTCGACAAGCGTAAATATAACAGGAATTTCTGGTACCGCACGCTATTCAATACGCCGTCCTTTAACAAAGAAGAAACGGTATGGCTGAATTTTGAGGGAATTAACCGCAAAGGAGAACTGTTTTTGAATGGGCATCGCCTGGGTATGCTGGATGGGTTTATGCAGCGCGGACATTTTAATATCACCCGACTGCTGAACCGGAGCGGAAAGAATGTGTTGGCCGTACTGGTAACCTATCCGTCTACGCCGATCCCCAACCATCAAAGCCCAACGTATATTTCAAGCGATGGGTGGGATTGGATGCCTTCGGTACCCGGCCTGCTGTCCGGCATTACCGATGATGTATTTTTATCCGTGACGGGTGGTGTTACCATTGTTGATCCCTGGATAAGGACCCAGGTACCGTCAAAAGACCAGGGGGTGCTGTCTGTGGCCACAACCCTTCGCAACGTAAGTACCAAAGAGATCAATGGACAATGCATCATCAATATCCAGCCCGGTAATATTGAGCTGCATCGTGATTTTAAAGTCGCTCCCGGTGCCACAATAATGGCTTCCTTTGATTCCGGTGCGTATAAACAGCTGGTCATTAAGGATCCAAAATTGTGGTGGCCGAATGGCTATGGTGACTCTCATTTGTATACCTGTTCCATAAAATATATTTCGGAGGGTACTGTGCTGGACAGCAGGAACATAAAGTTCGGGATCCGCGAGTATGCTTATGATACGACAGGTGGCGTATTTCATTTATCTGTTAACGGGGAACGGGTTTTTGTAAAAGGTGGGAACTGGGGGATGAGTGAATACCTGCTGCGCTGCCGGGGAGCGGAATATGATCTGAAGGTAAAACTGCATAAAGAGATGCATCTGAACATGATCCGCAACTGGATCGGTTCGGTGACCGATGAAGAGTTTTACGATGCCTGTGATAAATATGGCATTATGGTCTGGGATGACTTCTGGCTGAACTCACATCCCAATCTCCCTGAAGATGTTTTTGCATTTAACAAAAACGCCGTGGAAAAAATCAAACGCCTCCGCAACCATGCAAGTATTGCCGTCTGGTGCGGCGATAATGAAGGCGATCCGTTGCCTCCGTTGAACGGCTGGCTGCGCGAGAATATCAATACATTCGATAAGGGCGATCGCTGGTATCAGCCCAACTCGCACAGCGGCGCATTGACGGGAAGCGGCCCCTGGACAAATTTTCAGCCGGATTGGTATTTTACAAAATACCCTGGTGGTTTTGGTGGCAACAGCGGTTGGGGATTCCGTACGGAGATCGGTACCGCCGTTTTTACCACGTTTGAAAGCTTTAAAAAATTTATGCCCGAAAAGGACTGGTGGCCGCGGAACGATATGTGGGATAAACATTTTTTTGGAAAATCGGCGGCCAATGGCGGTCCGGACCGGTATGAAAAAAGTATCAACGAGCACTACGGAACTGCAACGGGTATTGAAGACTTTTGCCGCAAGGCCCAGCTGCTGAACATTGAAACCAATAAGGCATTGTACGAAGGCTGGCAGCATCACATGTGGAATGATGCTTCCGGTGTGATGACCTGGATGAGCCAGTCGGCCTATCCTTCTTTTGTATGGCAGACCTATGATTATTACTATGATCTGAACGGTGCGTACTGGGGGGTGAAAAAGGCCTGCGAACCGGTGCACATTCAATGGAATCCTGCAGACAATGCTGTAAATGTTATCAATACTTCATCTGCGGATGCCCGTAATGTTACAGCCGTTGCCGAAGTATATAATATGGACGGCAGTCTGCAGAAAAAATATTCAGAACGTCTACGGTCGGATGCACCATCGAATGCCTCCACTCATTTTTTCAACATTCAATTTACGATGGACAACCTGGCCTACCGGAAAGCAGTAACCGCATCCTCGTCACCTGGTGTGTTTGAACCGGCATTATGCGTAGCCGATAACAACACCGGCAGCCGCTGGTCAAGTGCATACAATGATGATGAATGGATCTGTATTGACCTGGGAACACCTACCGAAGTGGCATCGGTGACGCTGAACTGGGAGGCCGCTTATGGCAAGGCATACAAGCTATTAGTGGCTACGGATACCACCGACTGGCGGGAAGTGTACCACACCACAAACGGAAAGGGCGGACTGGAAACCATTCGTTTTAAACCGGTAACAGCGCGGTATGTAAAAATGCAGGGCATCAAACGGGCTACGCAATGGGGATATTCTTTATACGAAATGGAAGTATACAGCAATAAGAAAGCAGAGACCGGTTTGTCGCCCGTTCATTTTATTAAGTTGCGGTTAACGGATACTGCGGGGAAACTGATCAGCGATAACTTTTACTGGAGGGGGACCAAACCCAATGATTATACCGCTTTGAACCGCCTGCCCAAAACTAAACTGAAAATAAGCTCGGCGCTTTCCCGTAATGAGGGCAAGGCGGTGATCAGCGCTTCCATCAGTAATTCGAAACGATCGGTGGCTTTTTCGGTACAGGTGCAGGCCTACCGCAAAAGCGACGGGGAGCGGATTCTGCCTGCCGTAATGAATGAGAATTACTTTACCCTGCTTAAAGGGGAATCAAAGAATATCAGGATCACATTTGATGAAAAGCTGCTGCCGGATGGGGAGTACTTTCTGAAAGCAGTGCCTTATAATCCGTAAAAATTAATGAAGCCGTACATAAAAAGAGTGTTACTTTTTCCCTTTCAGGTGCTCCTGTATGTATTCTGAAGGCATCATTCCAAACTGTTTTTCGAAATTCTTGCTGAATATCTTGGGCGAATTGTAACCCACACGATCCGACACCTCATTGATATTATAACCGTCGCTCATTAAAGTGGCCGCTTTTTTCAGGCGGGTCAGGTTGATCAGATCGTTGGGTGTAAGGTTGGATATTGCATTTATTTTCCGGTAGAAGGTGGTCCGGCTCATATTCATATACCGGGCCAGCCGGTCAACGTCCAGTTCGGGTTCCTGTAAATGCTCTTCAATGATCAGATTTACCGATTCCAGAAAACGCTCGTCGGCTTTTGTGTGCGCAATCGTTTTGAGATGTGCAACGGGGGAGTTGGCGAAGTAGTTTTTTATTTTAGCCCTGTTGGCCAGCAGGCTGGATATCTGCATTTTCAGGTGCTTGGGTGAGAAGGGCTTTTCAATATATACATCGGCGCCCAGCTCAAGTCCCTGGAGGCGCGCCTGTAAAGTATTCTTCGCGGTGAGCAGTACACAGGGCAGGTGGCTGAGTTCTACATCGGACTTAATGATCCGGCAGAGTTCGAACCCGTCCATTACCGGCATCATAACGTCGCTGACAATAAGATCCACGATTTCTGTGCGAAGTACCTCCAGTGCGTCTTTTCCGTTGATCGTCTTTTTTACTTCATATTGGTCTTCCAGGTTGCTTTCGATAAAATCAAGTATATCCCTGTTGTCTTCTACTAATAATATTACGGGTTTCATAAAAATCAATTTCCATTATTGGGGTTCACCGGTAACTCAAGGATAAACAGATTCTGTTCCTGTACCTCCGTATCCAGTATCAGCGTACCATTGTGCATTTCTGCAAGGGTACGGCTTAAGGTAAGACCGATCCCTGTACCGGATTGAGCCGCTGTGTCCTTGACGCGGTAGAAGCTTTCAAATATTTTTTCGCGGTCTCCGGCCGGGATCACAAAACCGTCATTTGTTATCGTCATTTTGTAGCGCTGGTTATGGTCGCTGTATTTTAACGTGATCCTTACCGATCTTGCGGCGTATTTTACGGCATTGTCGATCAGGTTGCTGAATATTTTAATAAGTGCTTCCTCGTCGGCATATGCGTAAATGCCCTCATCCGCATCCAGCCCGAAATGCAGACGGTTGCTGTCTGCAATGGGTTTGAACCGTTGATAAATTCCCTGAAGCAGTTCCGAAATATTGAGTTGTACAAAATTCAGAAGGAACCCGTTTAATTCGATCTTTCTGAAATCCAGGATCTGGTTGGCAAGATGCATCAGCCGGTCGGTATTACGGTTCATCAGATCAAGGTTCCGCTTAATGGAGGAGGGGGTATCAACTGCGTCCATTATATTCTCCATCGGGCCTTTTATAAGTGTCAGCGGTGTTTTTATTTCGTGCGCCACATGGGTAAAGAAATCTATTTTGTCTTCATAGTGCACTTTTTCTTTTTCAAAGGCCATTTTTTCAATCCTTCTCTTATGGCGTTCCCTAGATCTGTTGATAAAAAACATGATAAGGAAATAGGTCAGTAATAGTATGCCCGCAATATAGACCAGGTAGGCCTCCCAGGTCAGCCAGAGTGGCGGCAGTATTTCAATGTTCAGCCGGGCGTAATGGGCCGGTTGCTGTTCCGTATCGCTGATGTTTTTTACAATAAACGTGTATTTGCCGGGCAGCAGTTCAGTGAAGTAGGCTTTCCGGTTTGTAGACAGGATGTTCCATGTTTTATCCAGCCCTTCCATTTTGTATGCATATTTCATGGTAAGCGGCGAACTGTAATCCAGCGCAGCGAAATCAATGCTGAAAGAAGACTGATTGTATGCGAGTGTAATACCCGGCGTAAATAAAATAGACTGGCGGAGCGGCGACTGCGCATCAATGGGCAGCTCCTTGTTGTATACCTGGAACCCGGTGATATATACAGGGGCCGGCAACCGGGTATCCCGGATGGAATCGGGATGAAAGCTGATCATCCCCTTTATACTTCCGAAATAGATATGGCCGCTCTTGTCTTTATAAGCCGATCGGTAGTTGAACTGGTCTGTCAGCAAGCCGTCAGATTTGGAGAATACCCTGACCTTATTACCGGAAGGGGTAAACCGGGCCAGTCCTCTTGAGGTGCTGAGCCAGAGATCTTTTTTGTCATCCTCCACGATCGCATAGATAACATTGGCGGGAAGATTGTGCTGCGTGGTATAAATATTCAAAGCACCGGTATGGGGATTGAGCTTGCCTAAGCCCCCTTCGGTAGCAAACCAGATGGTATGATCCGCACCGCAAAAAATATAATTGATCGTATTGCTGGCCACGCTTTTATTCGTTCCCGGTGAAAACAGATAGTGCTGCGTTTTATTTGTTTTGAAATCGTATTTGTAAACACCATTCCCGTAGGTGCCTGCCCATATATTTCCTGTGCTGTCTTCGCTCAATGCCCGGAAAAATGTTTGGGGCAGTGCTTTAACAAGATCAAAAGTATTCCGGGTCCTGTTAAACGTATAGACGCCTTTATCAGTACCTGCGATAATAATGCCCGTTGCGGTTTTTAGCAGGGCATCTGAAAAATTGCTGCCGATATCAGAATTAAGCGTATTGTAGTTCCGTATCTTTTCCCCTTTCAGGTTTAAAAGATCCAGTCCATGTAAAAAAGTACCGGCCCATACCGAGTCTCCGCTTACCAGCAGGCACTGGACGTTGGAGTAGGTGATGCTTCCTGTTGTTGCTGCCGGATTAAAGTTGATAAAGCTCCCGGTAGCAGGATTGAACTGGTTAAGCCCGGCGTCCTCTGTGGCGATCCACAGCTTCCCGTTTTTATCGCTTTTTATTTCCCCCACCGCGTATCCGCTGATAGAGGCTTCGCTTTTCTTAGGAAAATATTTTTTAAAGATCATTTGACGTGTAGAAAAATAGTTGACCCCGCCGAAATAAGTACTGGCCCAGATACCGCCCTGCCGGTCTTTAAACAGCGATTGTACGATATTGTTGGAGAGCGAATAGGGATCCTCGTGTTTTTTGCTGATATAATTGTATCTGTTACTTTTAAGATCCATGATATAAATGCCCGATTGTGTGGCGATCCAGTACTCGTCTTTTTCCGTGTTCAGGATGTCCATTACCGTAATATCTGTTTTGTCTGCATTATAAGTGAGCAGGTTCCTGTAGCTGCCATTATTTGTATCAAGCAGTTTCAGGCCTTCGTTGGAAGTGCCTACCAGTATGTTGCCTGCCCCGGCTTCGCAGATGGATTGTATCCGTTGGGAAACGGTGTTCCGGGATCTGGTAAAAACATTACAGACCTTATCAAACCGGTCATCGTCCGGATTGTACCGGGCTACCTGTCCGGCAGAGGAGCTTATCCAAAGGCTACCGTCCCTGAACAGCGTAAACGCAGTGACCTCATTGGGAAACGAATAGGTTTTCAATGCTTTCGTTTTGATATCAAAACAGTAAAGAACATAAAGCGTTATGTAATATACTTTGTCGCCCGCTACCCGGAGCGCCTGTATGGCCCCGTTGCCTGCCATCGGGAACTGTGTGAATTTTTCAGTAAGCTGATCAAAAATATAAAGCCCTTTCTCGGTACCTACCCATATTTTTTTATGCGCATCTTCCGACAGGCACATGATCGCATTGCTCCCGATGGTATTGGGGTTCAGCGGATCATTCCGGAATACCTTGTAGGATAATCCGTCAAAACGGTTCAATCCGTCGCGCGTGCCAAACCACATAAATCCCAGCTTATCCTGCATCATACAGATAACGGCATTGTTCGACAATCCGTCGTCTACCTGGTAGTGGGTAAAATAAAAGGATTGAGAAAAGCCGCCCGTGCTTCTTAAAAGCATAAAAACAAATATGAGCAGTATCCTTTTTTTCATTGGGGTGATCGCAGATCGGTGACACGACAAAATAAATAATTTACGGGACATTTCAGCCAAATACTGCGGGGTGGTACAAATACGGAGATATATGGAACAAAAATCACCTTTTTTATGTCAGAAGTTTTTCATTATTGCAGTAGCATTTTGTGAAACGATTGCATATCAAAAAATAACGATTGCTATGATAAAATCAGAAACTTACAGTGTTTTGGCAGATGAAGCGCTTTTCCGTATGTTCCAGAACGGCCAGACCGGTGCATTTGACGAGCTTTACCGCCGGTACCGGGACCCCCTGATCTCGGTGGCGGAACGGATGGTAACATCCCGGCAATTGGCGGAGGATATTGTTCAGGAAATTTTTCTCAGCCTGTTCAACCGGCGGTTGCGGATCGAGATCCAGGTATCCCTCCGGGCCTACCTTATGAAATCGATGAAGTTCAAGATCCTGAATGAGTTTCGCTCTTCCGGTGTGCGCAATGCGTACCGCAAACAGGTACATACGCACCGCAGCATGTTCCCGGGGCAGCATTGCGACTACCATTGCGAACTTAAAGATCTTACATCAAACATAGAACTATCTATAAGTATGCTGCCCGATAAATGCCGGACAGCGTTTCTGCTCAGCCGGAACGAAGAACTGTCCTATAAAGATATTTCCGGCTTTATGGGAATTTCCATCAGCACCGTAGAGAAGCATATCAGCAAGGCCTTGCGCCTTTTAAAGAGTAATTTACCTGTTGCCGATTTTTCAATTAATTAAAAATGATAAAAAAAATAATACCGGGCTTGCTGTTCATTATATGTATTCCGTTACAGGCACCCGCGCAGCGGCCGCTGGTGGATTATGTAAGCACGCTTCAGGGAACCAACTCCAGCTGGGATTTGTCTTACGGGAATGTTTATCCCACTATTGCATTGCCTTTTCCCGTTCATTCCTGGTCACCTCAGACCGGTAAAAACGGCGATGGCTGGAAATATACCTATAAGGCCACTACCATACGCGGTTTCCAGCAGGTGCATCAATGCAGTCCCTGGATGGGCGACTATGGCGTATTTTCCTTAATGCCGGTGGCGGGCAAACTGGAAGTTAATGAGGAGGCAAGGGCAACCGCTTTCCGTCATGAAAACGAAACAGCGAAACCGTCCTATTACAAAGTGAAATTTGATAATAATGTGGTTACGGAAATTACGCCTACCGAGCGTGCCGCGCACATGCGGTTCTCTTTTCCAAAGGGAAGAGAGGCTTATCTTGTTCTGGACGGGTACACCAAATTCTCCTTTGTGAAGATCATTCCCGGGGAGCGGAAGCTGATCGGGTATGTGACCAATGGTACTTTTATACCCGGGAATTTTAAAAATCATTTTGTTATTGAGTTCGACCAGCCTTTTGTGAACTATGGCACCTGGAGTGATGAAGGCCGGCACATACAGGAAAAGGCGTTGTTGGATTCCGGGCAAAAGGGAGGAGCCTTCGTACAATTCAGACCGGGTACCCGGGTACAGGTGAGGGTGTCTTCTTCTTACATAAGCCAGGAACAGGCGGCATTGAACCTGAAGCAGGAGCTGGGCGGGTATGCAGGGTTTGACGATACAAAACGGGCGGCGGATAAAGTGTGGAACGAATTATTGGGAAGGGTGCGGGTGGAAGGTGACAGTGAAGCGGATAAGGCGACCTTTTACTCCTGCGTATTTCGCGCCAACCTGTTCAGTCATAAATTTTATGATATAAAAGAAGATGGGTCCCCCTATTATTTCAGTCCTTATGACGATAAAGTTCATGACGGATATATGTATACCGATAACGGGTTCTGGGATACCTTCCGGGCGCAATTCCCGCTGACCAATATTCTGCATCCGACCATGCAGGGCCGTTATATGCAATCGCTGCTGGATGCGCAGGAACAGTATGGATTTTTCCCTACCTGGTCGAACCCCGGTATGTCGGGTGTTATGATCGGCAATCATGCCATATCATTATTAACGGATGCCTGGGTGAAAGGGATCCGGAATTTTGACCCGGGTAAAGCGTTGGACGCCTATTATCACGAAGCAACTAACAAAGGACCCTGGGGTGGTTCCAGTGGCCGCGAGGGAAGCGCGTATTGGTTTAGTCTGGGGTACATTCCCTATAAAGAGGTTTCCGAAAGCGGCGCCAAATCCCTGGAGTACGCGTATGATGATTGGTGCGCTTACCAGCTGGCAAAACTTACCGGTAACAAATTTTATGAGAACGTATTTGCAAGGCAGATGTACAACTACAAAAATGTATTTGATACAACCGTGGGCTTTGTACGTGGCCGGGATAAAAACGGCAACTGGGTGCCAAAGGATTTTGACCCGGTAGAGTGGGGTGACCCCTTCACCGAGGGAAATCCCTGGCAATGGAGCTGGTCGGTATTTCATGATATAAACGGACTTATTCAATTGATGGGCGGTGCCGACAGGTTCAATGCAAAACTGGACAGCCTCTTCACGGCTCCCAATACCGTAAAATATGGTTCCTATGGTCATGAGATACACGAAATGAAAGAAATGGTGTTACAGGGGCTGGGTCAGTATGCGCACGGCAATGAACCCGTGCAACATGCCGCCTACCTTTATAATTATTCGGGCCAGCCCTGGAAATCTCAAAAACAGCTGCGGGAAATTATGCGTAAAATATATAATGCGACGCCCAGCGGGTTCCCGGGTGATGAAGACCAGGGAGAGACCTCTTCCTGGTATGTACTGAGCGCCTTGGGATTGTATGCGGTTTGCCCCGGAACAGATCAGTATGTTATCGGCAGCCCGGTTTTCAGCAAGGCGACCATTATCCTGGAAAACGGTAAACAGTTTACGATACAGGCAAAAAATAACAGCGAACAAAACGTATACATCCAATCTGCAAAACTGAACAATAAAACCTATCATAAAAACTGGATCCGGTATGCGGATATCACGAACGGCGGCATTTTAGAACTCGAAATGGGCGCCACACCCAATAAGGAAAGAGGGGTGTCAAAAGCGGACCGGCCTTACTCGGTGTCGCTGGGCAATTAGTCAGGTTCCTGTTGTGCCGTTTATACATTCGGTCGTTATCAGCGCTGCCCGCCGGAAGGCGAAAGCCGGGAACTGGCAATTACTGCCTGGGAGCAGAAGAATAGTTGAGTGATACCGTAATTATGGCATCCGTTCCTTAATTTTATGCTATGCGTATTACCTGTTTTCTGTTCGTTGTTTTTTTTGCTGTGGCCTGTGCTGCGGCCCGCCCGGTACAGCCTCCTGAGCGCCCGCTACCGGCATCAAAAGACACCATTGATCCCGTTATTCCCGGGGATTTTGCAGATCCCTCGGTGATCCGGGTTGGCAATACCTATTATGCAACAGGTACCTCATCGGAATGGGCACCGCATTACCCGCTGTTCATTTCCGGGGATCTTATACACTGGAAACAGTCCGGCTATATTTTTAATAAAACGCCGGACTGGGCCTCGTCTTCTTTCTGGGCGCCCGAATTATTGTACAGAAACGGCATTTATTATGTGTATTATACTGCACGGAAAAAATCGGATGGTATCTCCTGTATCGGTGTGGCTACGTCTGAGGATCCTGAAAAAGGTTTTACGGACAGGGGCATCGTAGTAGAATTTGGTAAGGAGGCCATCGATGCCTTTGTGGCGGAGGAAAACGGACAATGGTATATTACCTTTAAAGCCTATGGGCTGGATGACCGTCCGATCGAGTTGCTGGGATATCAGCTTTCGGATGACGGTCTGAAGACCGTTGGCGCGCCTTTTATGCTGCTGCGGGGTGAGAAGAAGAAGGGCATGGAGGGCCAGTGTATCGTCCGGCGTAATAACTATTACTATTTGTTTTACTCAGCAGGTGATTGTTGCGGCCTGCGTTGCAGTTACCATGTGAATGTGGCAAGATCCAAAACCCTGAAGGGACCCTATACCCCGTTTGAAGGGAATCCTGTGCTGGATGCTTTTGATGACTGGAAATGTACGGGGCATGGTACGATTGTGACTGATAAGAAAGGAACCGACTATTTTCTTTTTCATGCGTACAATAAAATAACGGATGTGCATACCGGCCGGCAGGGAATGCTGGCGCGGTTGCGTTGGGATGAACAGACGGGGTGGCCTTCCTTTTATCCCGTACCAGGGGAGCCGGTTAGAGGGTTTTCGGATGATTTTTCCGGTACATCCCTGAATGCCGCGTGGCAATGGGATTTCAGGCATACGCAACCTGTGAGCCGGCCCGGAAAAGGGTGGCTGTATTTGTCGGGAACACCCGGCCCGGAAAACAGGACGGGTACCGCATTGACGATAAGGCCCTTTTATGCCGACTATGAGATGACAACCGCTGTTCTCAACCGTAACCCCGCGCTGAAGGGGTTAACGGTTTATGCCGATGCGGACCAGGCCATAGGTATCGGCGTGAAAAATGACAGCGTGGAAGTCTGGTGTGTAAAAGATAAGGTCCGCAGCGTTTTAAGAACCGTTAAAATAAATGGCGCCCTTACCTGTTATCTTAAAATGACCGTAATGGAGGGAAAACCATCCGGCTTTTATTGGAGCAATGATCCTCATAACTGGAAAGCGGTGGACATGGATGGTACCGGTATTTCCGGATTTTTGCCGCCCTGGGACAGAAGCTCAAGGCCGGGATTGCAGCAGCAGGGTACCGCCCCCGCCGCCTTCGGTTTTTTCCGGATCCGGTATTTTTAGCGGCAGTACCGGTGCTCCTGATCACAATCATCTGTGCGGATGGAAAGATCGCAGACCTGGCTTTTTTCGACTGAGGTCGTTTATTCAGCCCACCAGCGGGAGATAATATTGGAGAATACTTCTTGTATTTTTAAAGTAAGTATATCAACAACCCGAAATACTTTAATGAACCGGTTGGATTAAGTATATTTATAGTTATATGAAACACCAATTTGACAACCATCATTACAACAAGTATCTGCAGCCCTATGCAAATAAGCTCCGTAAAAGTATGACAAAGGCAGAAGCCTGCTTATGGAAGTATATTCTACGCGCCCGACAGCTTAACGGATATGCTTTTCGACGGCAGCGGCCGGTACTTAACTATGTTGCTGATTTCATGTGCATAGAACTTATGCTGATCATTGAGGTAGATGGCATTACGCATCATTGGGAAGGTGCTTTGGAGCGGGATGCTGTTCGTCAACAAAAACTGGAAGCAGCAGGCTTTAGGGTATTGCGTTTTGAAGATCATGAAGTATTAAACAACATGAGCAATGTGCATGCCTTTCTGGTAGAGTGGATCGAAAAGCACCAGTAGTTTGTCCATCTCGGTTTGAGATACTCTGATCATGAAGGTTCCACCCCGCCTGCGGGGGATAGTGCAGTGGTTTTTAGTTCGCAGCGTTCTTATGTTATACGGATTGAAGGAAATTATATTATCCCCCTCTTGGAGGGGGAAGGGCTTCGGGCTAAGGGATTTTTCGACCGGGGAGGAGGCTCTGATCTTATTGTAGGATGCTTATCATTGAAGGTGCCGCCCCGGTCGCTCGGAATAATGAGTCATCTCTAGTTTACAGTGTTCTAACGTTATACGGATTGAAGAAAATTACATTATCCTCCTCTTGGAGGGGGAAGGGCTTCGGGCTAAGGCGTTTTTCGATCGGGGGCAGGAACCAGGCCCCGTAATGTACGGATCATCCATCGAGAGTGCTCATCCTGCTTATTGAGATAATGAGCCGGCTTTAGCGATGCTATGGCTCAAAACGATACGTTTTTCCTTCAGTGGTCAGTTTGAAATGATCCGTTCTGAACGGTGCTGCCGGCAGCCCGTTTTTATTGTACAGATCGATGGTCCCCGGTTCACCGCTCCATAGATACCTTACCTGTTCGGGTGCTTTTACTGCGGGATGATAAACAACAACGGAATGTTCGTCTTTTAAACAGGCTTTTGCCCAGTGAAAGATCCGGTCGGCCCCGGCGATTGCAAACCCCCGGATATAACCGTATTTGTTTTTACAAACTATATTTTTATCAAAGCTGATCACGATGCTGTCGCCCGTTATTTCCATGTGTTTATAGCGGGGGCTGGTTGCGATACTGTCCGCATTATAAACCTCACTCAGGGCGGTCATCCCCAGGCGCCGGCCTGCCTCCAGTTTATTGTGCGGATGCAGGTTGTCTGCCTCGCCGATATCAATGGTCACTGCCATACCGGTATGGGCCAGGGTGAGGGCCGATGATTGTGCCTCGCGCAGTTCGGCCCATTCATTTTCTTCCGGCTGGTCCGGCTCCTTGCCTAAATTGGGTAGTTGCACGAGTAAAAAAGGCAGGTCCCCCTGATTGAATTGTTTGCGCCAGTCGGTGATCATAGCTGGTAACAGCTGTTTGTATTCCGCGGCCCGTCCCGTATTGGCTTCCCCCTGGTACCATATAAATCCTTTGATGTTGAATTGTGTAAGGGGGGCAATATTCGCATTGTACAGGATGGCGGGGGTGCCAAAGATGTAATGGTTGGCGACCAGCGGTTTTTTAAATGTTAATGGGCTGATCTGTACGCCCTTTTTATACTTCCAGGCACCCGCTAAAAACGGGTTCCAGAACATATTATACATACCGCCTTTTCCCCCGGCATCAAATACACGAACCACCACCAGGTTGTTTTTGGGTTTAAGTAAACTGTCCGGGATCTTATAGGTATACATATTCATATTGCCGTAGCCTTCACCGATTTTCACTCCGTTCACCCAGCAGATGTTATAATCGTCTACCTGCCCAAGGCTGATGGTGGTGTTGCCCAGGAAATCCTTCGGGAAGGAATCGTAGCTCTTTCGGAACCATACGGATCCGTCATAATCTTTTAATTCATTGTCTTCCCAGTGAGACGGCTGGTTCATTGTTTTCCAGTCGCTGATATCGGTATCCGGCAGATACCATTGATGCACCAGGCCGGGATCATCTTTCAGATAGCCAGCTTGCTCCCAGGAGGATCTTATTTTTTCGAAATCGGCGGTTATTGTTTTCATACTTTTACCCGGAGCAAGATAGGTATCGTAAAAGCCGGCAAATTGCGGAAAGGGGCGAAGCGCTTCATTGCTCATCCATTCCTCAATGGCCGTAGCTCCAAGGTTTACACTGATAAGACCAATGGGGACATCCAGGTGCTGTTGCAGGTAGCTGCCAAAGAAAAAACCTGCAGCACTGAAAGCGTGCACCTCTTTTACACGGGCGATCTTCCAGGAACCGCCCTTTACGGTGTCCTGCGGCACAAAATCAGCACCGATTGCCACGGTAAACAGCCGTATGTTATTATTGTTATAGGTTGCTGTGTCGGGCTGGGGATCGGCTTCTTTTACGCTGAACTGCATATTGCTTTGCCCGCTGCAGATCCAGATATCACCAAACAGCAGGTTTGACATCTCGATCCGGTTGTTACCCTCGATTATGATGTTGTAGGGGCCGCCGGCCGGTTGGGCTGGCAGGGTTATTTCCCATTTCCCGTTTGTTGCTTTAGTGCGGTAGGTGGTATGGTTGAATACCAGGGAAACGGTTTCTCCGTTGGCTGCGGTTCCCCGAATGGTACAGGGTTTATTTCTTTGCAATACCATATTGCTTTGGTAAAGAGCGGGTAATTTTACATCGGCCAGGACCGGCAGAACGGTGGTGATGATAAGTAGCGCTGTAAATAGGAATCTGAATACTGGTTTCATCCGGTTTTTATTAAAGACTCTTGGCAAAAAGAACGGGTGGGAATCGCATTTGCCATACGGTACTGCGAACCGGAAAATGTGATCCACCGGGTATAAGTACGTTCAGCAGGCCGCTACCTCTATTGAAATTCAGAATTTATAATAGCGGTAAACGATCCTTCAGGTGTCTTTATAAAACGATCCTGTGGGTGTATAAATTTTTTTAATGAAAAGACTACTCTTGCTCTGTTTTGTTTTGCTGTCATTGGGAAATCGTATTGCGGCGCAGTTAAAACTGCCGGCGTTGTTTGCAGACAGCATGGTATTGCAGCGCAATACCAGCGCGCCGGTATGGGGCTGGGCAGCTCCCGGGCAAAAAGTAGAAGTGAGCGGAAGCTGGTCGGATAAGGTGATACGGGCAGTTGCCGGTAACGACGGGAAATGGATGCTGCGGCTTCCCACTCCCGGAGCCGGGGGCCCTTATACATTACGTATTAAAGCCGGAACGGAAAAAAGATTACAGGGCGTGTTGATCGGCGAAGTGTGGATCTGCTCCGGTCAGTCGAATATGGAAATGCCCGTGGAGGGCTGGACTACCGACCCTGTCAGGAATTCGGCACAGGAGATAGCAGCGGCCAATTATCCTGCCATCCGGTTGTTCACTGTTGAAAAAGACATTGCCTATGCTCCGCGTGAAGATGTGAAAGGTACCTGGTCGGCCTGTTCTCCGGCATCGGTGCGCACTTTTAGTGCTACCGCTTATTTTTTTGGAAAGGAGCTGTACAATAAACTGAAAGTGCCTGTCGGGCTGATTCATACCAGTTGGGGCGGCACGGTGGCTGAAGCCTGGACGAGTGAGGCAGGACTGCGCACTATGGGCGACTTTAATAAAGAGCTCGGCACCATCGATTCTATTCGTGAAAATAGGGCAGCTATCGTAGAACAGGATCGTAGGAATGATCTTAAATGGCAGCAGGCAGTGAATGATGACGGGGCTGCGTATACCACAGCAGACGGGACCGGCTGGAAGACCATGAAACTTCCGGTGTTTTGGGAAGATGCCGGGCTGCCGGATATCGATGGTGTTGTATGGTTTAAGCACAGGGTGATGATACCCCGTGAGTGGGCCGGAAAAGCGCTCCGGCTGGACCTGGGCCCGATTGACGACCGGGATGTGATGTACTTTAACGGAGTGGCGGTAGACAGTACCACGCAGGGTTTTACCTGGGCCGCCGAAAGGCATTATTCCATACCCGGAAAACTGGTAAAGGCCGGAGATAATATGATTACAGTTAAAATCATCGACGATGGGGGCAGCGGTGGTATGTATGGAAAAGCGGAACAAATGGTATTGTACCCGGCCGGCGGGGTTGCCGCATCCGGCATAAAACTAAACGGGGAATGGCAGTATAAACTGGCTGCTGTAAAACCAAAGCCGTTATTAAATACCTGGCCCAATCAACCGTCGGTATTGTATAACGCCATGATCGCACCGCTGGTGCCTTTTGCCATAAAGGGTGCCATCTGGTACCAGGGGGAATCCAATGTGGGCAGGGCAAAACAGTATACTACTTTATTCCCGCTGATGATCGGCGACTGGCGCCGGAAATGGGATCAGGGTAACTTCCCTTTTTATTTTGTACAGATCGCTCCCTTTAAATACTGGGGCGAAACCACACAGGCCGCTGAATTACGTGATGCACAGCGGAGAACACTGTCCCTGTCGCCCCATACGGGTATGGCGGTCACACTTGATATCGGTAATACCGATAATATCCATCCATCCGATAAACCGGAAGTGGGGAAACGCCTGGCACTTTGGGCGCTGGGTGAAACGTATAAAATGAATGGAACGGTTTATTCCGGGCCGCTCTATAAAAATTTTGAAGTGAAGGAGCATAAAGTTGTTGTATCGTTTACTCATACGGATAGTGGTCTTAAGGCGGGTTCCGGAGCCCTGGAGGGCTTTGAACTTCAGGGGGCTGATGGCTTATGGAAGCCGGCAACAGCAGTAGTTGAAGGCAATACGGTGGTGGTGAGCAGCGATGCCGTTTTAAACCCGATAGGGGTGCGCTATGCATTTTATGCGGCCTCTGCTGGTACCTTGTTTAACGGAAGCGGGCTGCCGGCTTCGTCGTTTACTTCGGCCGCATTAAAATGATAACGTATCTTGTAGAGATCATCCGGTAGCATAATACATTTAAAATAAAGTTTGATGAAGTTCCTGAATTACTTATGGCTTTTACTTTTTGCCGCTAGTTGTTTTTCCGCCGGTGCCCAGGGCATCCCTGTTTTTAAAAAAGGCGACAGGGTCGTATTTGTAGGAAACAGTATTACCCATGGCGGGCGCTATCACCAGTATATCTGGTTGTATTATATGACGCGTTTTCCCGGCATGCCCATTACCATCCTGAATGCGGGGATCGGTGGTGAAATTGCCGGGCAGATGAACAAACGCCTTGAGACGGATGTGTATGCAAAAAAACCTTCGGTTATTGCCCTTACATTTGGTATGAATGATACCGGCTATTTTGAATTTTTACAATCGGACAGCGCCACCAAGTCGAAGGAGAAATTAGAACGCTCTTACCAGGCCCTGTTGCAGATGGATGCTTCTTTCAGAAAACATCCGGATATTAAAAAGATCCTTATCGCCGGTTCTCCGTACGATGAAACGAGCAAATTCGGAAAAAACAATCTCTTCCCTGGTAAAAGCAATGCAATGCTCAGGATCGCCGGGTTCCAGGAGTCGGTGGCGAAAAAGAGTGGTTGGGGATTCCTGGACCTTACCCGGCCAATGACAGCGATCAATTTGCGCGAACAGGAAAAAGATTCAACCTATACCCTCATCGGCAACGACCGGATCCATCCCGGAGTGGACGGCCACCTGGTGATGGCTTATCTGTTTTTAAAAGCGCAGGGTCTTGCAGGTAAAGAAGTGGCCGATTTTACCATCAATGCTGCTGCATCAAAAGTGGAAAACGGGGTCAATTGTCAGATAACAAACATACAATCAAAACCGGGCGGGTTCACCTTCGATTACCTGGCCAGGGCCTTACCCTATCCGGTAGATACAGTGGCCACCGGAGAGTGGGGCGCCATGCAGCGCAGGGAAAGTGATGCATTGAAACTGGTCCCGTTTATGAAGGAGCTCAACCAGGAAATGTTGCATATAACCGGCTTGACCGGCAACCGGTATGCGGTGGAAATTGACGGCCGGAAAATAGGCGAGTGGAGCGGAGCGGAACTGAAAGCCGGCATTAACCTGGCAGCCCAGCGCAGGACACCGCAATACGAGCAGGCGATGGCCGTAAAAAAACTGAATGAAGAACGCTGGCAGATCGAGCGGCGGCTCAGGGATTACGCGTGGATGGAGTACGATTTCCTGATGGACAGAGGGCTGTTGATGAAAGATGACCTGGCAACCCTTGATACTATTTATGCACACCTCAATGAAGGATTTGTGCGTGGCAATCTCGATAACTATCTAAAAGCCCGGTATCCCGAAGTGCGGCAGGGCTGGCAGAAGCAGATGGATGTGCTGGTGGATGAAATCTACCATATCAACCAGCCTCAGAAACATAGCTTCTTTATACGCGAACTATAGATGAAAATATATTCTTTGTTTTTGGCTGTTCTGGCGGTGTCCGTCTGCTACGCACAGACAACATCACCCGCAGCCTATGTCAATCCGTTCATCGGTGCAAGTACCAGTGCCGGTAAGGCGGGTATTTATCATGGTCTGGGTAAAACGTTTCCCGGAGCTACGACACCTTATGGGCTGGTTCAGGTGAGTCCGAATACGATCACCGGCGGCGATAATGGTTCCGGGTATAGTTATGAGCACGAAAGTATAGAGGGCTTTGCATTTACACAAATGAGCGGCATCGGATGGTTTGGCGACCTGGGAAATTTTTTGGTGATGCCGGCTACCGGCCCGTTAAAAACAGCGGCCGGACGATTAAGCGACCCTCCCGGGACCGGCTACCGCTCCCGCTTTGATAAAACAAGTGAGCAGGCTTTGGCAGGATACTATACCGTCCGGCTGACCGATGCGGCTGTTAAAGCCGAAATGACGGCGGCCCCGCACAGCGGGATGCTGCGGTTCACGTTCCCGGCCCATAAACAATCGCGGATACAGATCGACCTGGCAAGAAGAGTAGGGGGAACCTCCACCTTGCAATATGTAAAGATGGTAAATGAAAATACCATTGCCGGCTGGATGCAGTGCACGCCTGCCGGCGGCGGATGGGGCAATGGTGAAGGCAAGGCAAACTATACCGTTTATTTTTATGCACAGTTCAGCAAGCCCTTAAGGCAGGCTGGTGTATGGAGCGCCGATATCCCGGATACTGCGGATCGCAGACGGGAGGCTGTTGAAAGTGATCACTATCAGCAATGGGTGACACAGGCAGCAGTAACCCCGCGTACAACGGGGCAGGAAGCGAAAGGGAAACACCTGGGCTTTTATACGGAATTTGAAACGAGTGCCAGCGAGCAGGTGCTTATGAAGGCCGGTATCTCTTTTGTGAGTATGGATGGGGCAAGGAAAAATCTTGAAGCGGAGATCAGCGGCTGGAATTTTGATCAATTGCATCAGGAGGCGGTGCGGCGCTGGAACGATGCATTGAGTGTTGTTGCGATCGGTGGCGCTACAGAAGAACAAAAACACGTTTTTTATACGGCATTGTATCATACCATGATCGATCCCCGTATTGTGACCGATGTGGATGGAAACTATACCGGAGGTGATGGTAGGGTGCACCGGGCTGCCGGTTTTAAAAAACGCAGTATTTTCAGCGGCTGGGATGTGTTCCGCAGCCAGTTTCCGCTGCAAACGATCATCAATCCCGGACTGGTGAATGATATGATCAACTCGCTGGTAACACTGGCTGATGAATCGGGCAGCAGTTACCTGGAGCGTTGGGAGCTGCTGAATGCCTATAGTGGCTGTATGCTGGGGAACCCGGCCGTGGTGGTGCTGGCGGATGCGTATGTAAAAGGTATCCGTAACTACGACGTGCAGAAAGCCTATCAGTATGCGGTCAACACAAACGAAAAATTTGGCAATGGTCAGCGGGGCTATGATCCCGGCAGTATTGCCAAGACCCTGGAATATGCGTTTGCTGACTGGTGCCTGGCGCAGCTGGCCACCGGTTTGAACAAACGGGAGGCCGCGCAAAAATATTATCAGCGGTCGCTTAACTATAAAAATATATGGGATACGGCGCATCACTGGTTCCGTCCGCGTAATGCAGACGGAAGCTGGCTGCCCTGGCCGGAAGAAGGCCGGCTCACCGATTGGTACGGCACGTTTGAGACCAATCCGTACCAACAGGGCTGGTTTGTTCCGCATGATGTGGACGGCATGGTGGCGCTAATGGGCGGCAGGAAAAAAGTGATAGCCGATCTTGAGCAGTTTTTTGACAAAACACCAACGGATTTTAGATGGAACAGTTATTATAATCACGCAAATGAACCGGTGCATCATGTTCCGTTCCTGTTTAACCGGCTGGGGGCACCCTGGCTTACACAGAAATGGACGCGTATCATTTGTGACAGTGCTTATCACAATGCGGTTGAAGGACTGGTAGGCAATGAAGACGTAGGCCAGATGAGCGCCTGGTACGTTCTGGCAGCTGTCGGCATTCATCCGGTAGCTCCCGGCAGTACAAGATTTGAAATAACCAGCCCCCTGTTCACGCGATCGGACATTCATCTGCCGGATCATAAGCTGTTTTCGATCGTTTCAAAAAATAATTCAGCACGGAATCACTACATACAAAAGATATGGCTCAATGGGCGCCCGTATGATAAATGTTATATCGATTACCGTGATATCATGAAAGGAGGCCGGCTGGAACTGGTCATGGGCGATAAACCGCAGCAATTATCTTATAAATAAAACGGGATTTATACAGAACTTTAAACAGTATGAACGACAGCATAAGATTGGGTGCCGATATTGGCGGCTCTCATATAACCGCGGCACTGGTGGATGTAAAAAAAGCCCGTATTATAGAAGGCTCCGTTATACGAACAGGCGTTGATTCAAAAGCATCGGCAGAGGAGATCGTGGGTGCCTGGACGAACGCACTCTCAGATGTGATGCAGCTGGCCGCTCAGCCGGTTGAAACACTGGGTATTGCCATGCCCGGTCCGTTCGATTACGATGCAGGAGTCTGTCTTATGAAAGGGAATGATAAGTACGAATCGCTGTACGGACTGAATATAAAAGAATTGCTGCATGATGCAACAGGGATACCCGCCCGGCGCATCCGTATTGCAAATGATGCAGGCTGCTTTCTGAGAGGTGAAGTGCTTGCCGGTACCATGAACGCCTGCAAGCTCGCAATTGGCATCACGCTGGGAACCGGCCTCGGAACCTCCAGGTATAAAAACGGTGAAGCGGCAGATGCGGATCTTTGGGGCCGCTCCTTTATGAACAGCATTGCCGAAGATTATATTTCTACCAGGTGGTTTTTAAAGCGGTATCATGAGCGGACCGGACAGCACGTGGCTAATGTAAAGGAGCTGGCAGCATTGCATGATTCAACCGCTGAAGTGAGGACCGTTTTTGAGGAGTTTTCGGAGCATCTGGTCTCTTTTTTATACGAATTTGTGATGATGGATCATCCTGAAATGATAGTAGTCGGCGGTAATATTGCCAGGGCCGGCAGGTATTTTATGCCGGGTGTCATTTCAGGACTCAAGCGCAGGGGCATCGATATCCCCGTGCATATGGCGGCGCTTGGAGAGGATGCCCTGATCCTTGGTGCAACCTTGTAAAACTGTTACGGAAAATGTCAATAACAGCTTGTTTTTTCGTTCCGGAAAAAGATGCGCATAAACAGGATACTGCCCATTACTATCAGTGCGCCACTTACAAGCTGTGCCTGGGTGCTGTTCAGGCCCGGTATAATGGGGTTGATGCGTATTCTTTCGATCAGGAAGCGTTCCGTCCCCGCCAGCAAAAGATACAGCCCCATCAAGCTTCCTGGTACGGTTATCCTGTTTCTCAGGCCCCAGAGCAGCAGAAACAAGAGGAAACAGATAAGCGCTTCGTAAAGTGAAGTGGGGTATACCGGATCAGGCAGCTGATAGCAATAATTTCCCCAGTCGCAATGGCGCATGATCACGCCTTTACCAATAAGATTGTGCGGATAATAACAGGCCCAAAGCCCGTCCGGCAGCCAGGCAAAAGGTTTGGGAGCCGTATTGATCAGTCCCCAGTCGCCATCACCGGAAACATGACATCCCAACCGCCCGATAGCATAAGCGATCATAAACCCGGGAGCCATCGGATCAATAACATAGAGGGGCCGGATGTTCTTACCCCGGTAATAGATCCAGACCGCAATCGCGCAGCCCGCCAGCGCGCCGTAAAAATTGATCCCGGAAAAAGAAAACAGCACCGGACGAATATCCCGGGTGCCATAATTTTCAAGAATATAAAGCAGTTTCCCAAAAATAAGCCCTAGCACCGTGGCTGGTAAGGCAATGCTCCCGATGTTGCCGCTCGGACGTATTCGGACGGGAATAGCGGCCCTGACCCGTGTTTCGGGAAGATTATAGACCCCGAGTGCTTCCTTTTCCCGGAAACTTTTTCTTAAAAACAGGGAGCCGGCGAGAAAGGACAGTGCGATGGATAGCCCGAATGTAGTGATCTGATGCAGGAACTGCAACTCTATGCCGGTTAAATCGCGCAGCAGGTAATAGAGATCAGGATACACGGTCTTGAAAATTATTCGGTAAAACGTGAAAATAAAATTTATTCCGGCTCACAACAACCTGCCTGCGGGTTTTGCCCGTGATAAGCAGAACGGATATGGGCCGGATGCCGCTCTGCCCGTTCCTGTTAGTAGTCACGCTACTTATACAGCACCGCTATCGGAAATCCTAAAAAAGCAAAATTATTATTGAGGTGAGGTGGGGGTGGAAATATTGTTGGGTTACTATATTATTAAGAAAAGATAAACGATTCTTTTATATGGAAAGGTATGATCACACAAAACCATTGACAAAACTGTGCCTTGCGGCGATTGCCGTAATGCTGGCAGCAGCTTGTTCAAGAAGCAGTTTCCTGGAGGGAACGAATACAACCAATCTGAATGAGCAGACTGTTTTTAGCGATAGCACTTATGCGATGAGTTTTCTGAATAATATCTATTCTGATGTAGGGTTTAGCTTCAGTCCTACCCGGTTCTCGGATAACGGAGGATTGGATGCCGCTTCTTCTGAAGCAGACGTTCCGCGGGTGGGAGTTGCTGCCACCTCAGTGGGCTTTGCCACGGGTTCAGTAACACCTGCTACGGTTACGGATGACGCCTGGAAAACCTGCTACAAGCAGATACGGGCTGTTAACCAGTATTTAAAACACGCGCCAACACTGCCTTTTGACAGCTATCTGCAAAAAAGAACGGCCGCGGAGGCCCGCTTTTTGCGCGCCTGGTATTATTTTATTCTTTTAAAGCATTATGGCGGTGTCCCCCTGGCGGGCGACACGATCTATACAGATAAAGACGATATAGCTGCCAACCGGAACAGCTTCGAGGAATGCGTTAATTATATTGTTGCTGAATGCGATGCTGCTGCAGCTGTGTTGCCGGTGCGGCAACAGGGGATTGATTACGGCAGGGCCGGGGCAGGCGCCTGTCTGGCATTAAAGTCGCGCGTATTGCTTTATGCGGCCAGTCCGTTGTTTAATGGCGCGAATACATTTAATACTTCCCTGGCCGATCCGTTGCGAACCGTGGTGGGATATCGGACCGCTGATGCGAACCGGTGGAAACTGGCTGCCGATGCTGCAAAGACCGTGTTATCGCTGGGGACCTATCAATTGCATACTACTGCAAGTACGGTATCCGGTTTAACGGTACCGCCGTTCCGGACCGTCTTCACCCTTCGGGTAAACAATGAATACATTTTTGCAAAAATGCAAAAAGATGCTAAAGAGTTCGAGACCTGCTGGATGCCACCTACCCGGGGAGGTGACGGCAAAGGAGCATTCCCTTACCAGGAACTGGTGGATGCGTTCCCGATGAAAAACGGAAAGATGATCAACAGTCCTTCGTCGGGGTACAATCCGGACCGGCCTTACGACAACCGCGATCCGCGGCTGGAGGGTACGATCATGCATGATTCTTCCCTGATTGTTTTATACACCGACGGGATCCAGCCCATCATGGGGCAGGCGCTGAAGCTCTATGTTGATGCAGGGGCCGATGCGGTATTCAAACGTACCACAACGGGTTATTATGTCAATAAGATGCTGAAACCGGACATCGCCGGCAACTGTATTCACGGCACGGAACGCTGCTGGCCACTGATCCGCTTTGCGGAAATGCTTTTGAATTTTGCCGAGGCGGAAAATGAATTTAATGGTCCTACCCAGGAAGTATATACCGCCATCACGGAACTGCGGAAAAGAGCCGGCATAGAAGCAGGGGACGACAACCTGTACGGACTGGCCGCGGGCATGAGCAAAGACGAAATGAGGACGGTGATCCGCAATGAGCGGCGGATAGAGCTGGCATTTGAAGAGCAGTGGTTCTGGGATGTGCGCAGGTGGCTGATCGCCGGAAGTACTGAAAATACGCAGCTGCACGGCATGAAAGTGACCCGGCGCGCCAATGTACCTGCGGTTTTTGAAACCTTTGATGTGCGCAAACGGAATTTCAGGAATGCCATGTACCTGTTCCCCATCCCCCAGGCCGAAGTGGCAAAATCATCCCGATTATTACAAAACCCGTACTGGAGCAGTTCCGGGCAATAACCGGGCCGGTCGCTAAAAAAGTCTGTTCATCTCCTGTAAATAACAATTGCACTACTATGAGATCTGCAAAATCGCTTTTTTTTAAAATGAGTTTGATCCTGGTGTTCTTTTTTATCAACTCCTGTAAAAAGGAACAAACAGCGATCTACCCGGAAGCCGGTAAAAATGTTGTCGGAACCTGGAAGATTGCAAGCGTTGTAAGAAACGGAGTGGATATAACGGAGCATTTTGATTTTACGCCGTTTTCGATCCGGTTCAATGAAGATGGTACCTATACAATGGAAAACCAGGTTCCTTTTGTGGTGTTTAAGAACGGTACCTGGTCGCTGGATGATGTGGCCCATCCCTTACATATTTCTTTTGTACAGAATGGCTCATCGGAAACCTTTACCAATGAATTTGATTACCCGGTAGTGAATGGGGTACGGCGCATCATTTTAAAGGGCGCGCCGGGGTGTGTTACCAACACCTATCAGTATTCTTTAGAGGCCGTTCAATAAATCGCTAATCTTTTCAAGCTGGTATATATGAACATTAAATTTTTAGGAAAAGCGAACTTCTGGAAGCTGCTGACAGTATTGGTACTGCTGGCCTTAATAGTAGCCTGCAGTGCGGATATCACAAGTGTGGAGCAACCGGAAACCGTAAACGGCGGAGACAACCTGACTACGGTTGTAAATGTGCACCTGGATGTAGCCGGAACCAACCCGGGCAAGACCCTTGTGGTGGCCATACTGGTTCCCAAATCCTGGAATGCGTCCCGAAACACAACGGCATTTTATACCTGCACGGCGATGAGCGCTAATAATGAAAAAATGAGCCTGATGCCCGCTTCGGAAAAAGAGCCCAAAACACAATTGCCCTGGGCCGTGGCGTTGATGCAGGATAAACGATATGCCCTGATGGGAAATCTTGTGAACGATATGGAATGGATTGTTTTCCGCTCCACAAAAACATACGATGTTAACAACAGTATCGATTATTCGGTAAAGTTTATTACAAAGGCCGGTGAGCAGAACATGCTGGTGAACCTGGGGTATTTTATTGGAAATACAAACAACGGGCTGGAGCCGCCGGGTAACGATAAATTCCACGACGGCCGGTATGCCCGCCTTACGGTTAATGGTACCGGCGACCTGGTGGATTTCGTTAATCCGCAGCTGGCCATGATGGAGCTGGCCAAAGCCACAGACAATGATATACAAACCATTTCCTACGACGGGGATCTGATTACAACCCCCTTAAGCACAGAATCTGAAATATACATCTGCGCCAAAGGATATACCAATGACGGGCAGGTAATAGACCGGTGTGCGATCAGCGATAAAACGGCATTTAAGCCTGCTCCCGGTATTAACCGGTTCCGGTTCGATTTCTGGCCCCGCTCTTTCTTTGGGTTAAATGAAAACCAGACGCTGGAACGCATGGAGTATTTCTTAACGGATGCCACGGGTACAAAAAAAGTGGGATATGGCGGAAGCACACTGCCTTCCGATCCCTTCCTGTTTACGTTCAAGTGCCAGTAGCGGCTGGTCTTAATTGATCTTAAGTGCTCACTATAAACTGAAAAAATTTATGCGGCAGTTCAATGCTTCTATAAAGAAAATTGTTGTTGTTTTTATCGCCCTGATCACAAGCTGTATAGGTTTTGCTCAAACGGATCATCTGCTTAAAGGTAAAGTGGTGGATGAATATGGTCATCCTGTTCCGGATATCAGGGTCTGCGAAAAGGGAACGGATAATTTTGTATGGAGTAACGGGGAAGGATCGTTTGAAATAAAAACGGCAGCCGCGGCTTCGCTTGTTTTTTCCGGTGCAGGCACCGATGTGGTTTATTATAAGCCAAAACACGGTCAGATGAATATCGTGATGCAGGTAAGGAAAAGCTATTTAACCCGCGCGGACAGCATCGATGTACTCTATGAAAGTAAGAAGGCGGATCTGTCTCTTGCATCCGTTGCCACTGTTTATACCCCGCAGGTAGCTACAACGCCTGCCACACTGTACCCCTACGCGCTTACCGGAAGATTACCGGGACTGTATACCGAACAGCTAAGAGGGTTCCGGACCTTTTCGGGGACTGCAGACGCTAATTCTACAAAAGACCTGGCGGGAACCCTGGCAAGAACAGGACTGGCGCCTTTTAGTGATAATAATGAACTGTCGCTGAAATTGAGAGGCCAGAACCCGGTGGTAGTGGTGGATGGCATCCAGCGGAATATTTTTTCACTGGATCCCGAAAGCATCGAAAGTATCTCGGTTTTAAAAGACGGCCTGTCTGCCATTGCACTGGGGCAGCGAAGCTCCAACGGCGTATTGCTGGTAACCACAAAGAAACCAAAACCAGGACCGCCCCAACTTTCTTTTACTGCTGAAGTGGGCTCGCAGGAGCCCCTGAAACTTCCGAAGCCGGTAAGTGCATTTGATTATGCCTACCTGGTGAATGAGGCCCTGTCGAATGAGGGCAGGAAAACCCTGTATACGGTTACCGATCTGGAAGGGTTTAAAAATGGCAACAATCCCTATCAATACCCGGATGTAAACTGGTACGACCTGGTGTTAAAAAAGAATGCTCCCCTGTACCGGTATAATTTAAACCTCGGCGGCGGAGGAGGAGTGGCCAGGTATATGGTTTCCTTAAATTATACCAACCAGGAAGGATTGCTGAATACACAGAACCCCGACGCCAGAATGCAGCTTCAGCGCTATCTGATCAATTCGAAAGTGGATATTGATGTCACCCGGTACTTCAGTATCGGCGTGCAGTTGTTTGGCCGCATACAGGATGGGAATCAGCCGGGAGCAACAACGGGCGCTATCCTGGATAATTTATTGAGAACTCCGGGCAATGCTTATCCTGTTTACAATCCGGACGGATCCTATGGCGGGAATAATTCCTTTCAGACCAACCTGAAATCCATGTTGGATGAATCCGGGTATATGATGAACAATGACCGGGATATCATGGCCAATGTGGATATGAAATACAATTTTGACGCATGGATAAAAGGATTGTGGGCAAAGGTAAAAGGCAATATCGCAGTACAATCAGCCACCCTGACCGACAGGGGGATGCGGGTGCCGGTATTTCTGATGCAGGTAAGCGACAACGGCGATACCACCTATGCCCGCTACGGTGATGTGAATGCGCAGCGGAATGATTTTTATACCATCTCAAACGCCCGGTACTGGTATGCGCAGGGAGAACTCGGCTATTCAAAAGCGCTGCCGTCCGGTCATTCATTTACCGGTTCGCTGATGGCGGATACACGACGTACCACGCTCAACTTTGATATGCCCGGCACTGCAACCAATTATATGGCAAAAGGCCAGTACGATTACCAGCAAAAATATATGCTGGAAGCTGCGGTTAACTACAGCGGCTACGACTGGTATCCGCCGGGTCACCAGTACGGCCTTTTTTATGCGACGGGTGCGGGATGGAATATGGCTAAAGAACGTTTCATAAAAGATGGTGCTGCCTGGATCGATCTTTTGAAACTGAGAGCCACGTTTGCTCATACAGGAAACGGGATTGACAATTCAGGATACTTTATCTGGAGACAGACCTATGCGGCAAACGAGAGCCAGACCGGTATTGCGGGAATTGATCATATAAGGGCACAGCAGGCATTGGCCGAAAACGGACTGGCCAACACCCGTATCAGCTGGGAGCAGGCCAATAAGCTGAATGCCGGGCTGGATATTGCATTGTTTAAAAATCATCTGTCTGTTACGGCGGAGTATTACAGGGACGTGTATTCCGATCTTTTACAGGTCAGGGGGAAGAATATCGCATTACTGGGTGCCGGTTACCCGGTTGAAAATATTGGGAAAAATCTTTATACCGGTGGTGAACTGGCCATTTCCTTTCAGAATCATATCAGGGCCTTCAATTATTTTGTAACGGCCAACGGCTCCCTGGAAAAAACAAAAGTGCTGTTTTCAGATGAGCAGCGACGGGACTATCCATGGAATGTAAGAACAGGAATGCCGGTAGGCCAGCGGTTCGGCTATATTGCCGACGGATTGTTTCAAACAGAAGCCGAAGTAAACTCCGGTGCCGTGATCGCCGGTTATGAAGTACATCCCGGTGATATAAAGTTCAGGGACCTGAACGGCGATGGCGTGATCGATCAGTTTGATGAAACGGCAATTGGCAGCACGAAACCGCTTTTGTATTACGGACTCACTACCGGGTTCAATTATAAGGGGATCGGCTTCAGCATCCTGTTCCAGGGAGTAAAAAACCGGAACCTGTACATCGACAGCTGGGACACGGAAATTCTAAGGGCCAATGGCCAGGTGTACGGTCAGATCTATGAACAACTGCTGAACCGGTGGACACCTGAAACAGCCGCAACAGCTACCTATCCGCGGCTGAAAGCAAATGGTTCCTCTGGAGATGCCTACACACTAAGCAGCAGCACCTTCTGGATGCATTCGGGAGACTACTGGCGCATCCGGAATATCAACCTTCAATATACATTCCCTTTCCAGTGGACCTCGAAGTTTAAAGTGGCAGGTATCACGGCTTTTGTAAACGCACAAAATCTGTTTACCTGGTCGGCTTATGACCGGGTAGATCCCGAAGTACTGTATGGCGCGTACCCGATACAGCGGGTGTATAACATGGGTATTAATGTGAAATTTTAAATCAGGGCACTTTTAAAACAGAATTGTATGATAAGGAGCATTTCCTCTAAAATATTGACCGGCTGCATCCTGGTGCTGTGTTCATGTGCCAAGAATATTGAAAAAGTGCCACTGGAGCTCAATACCATCGAATATATTTTTGATAAGGACGATTCGCTGGGTGTGAATGCTGAAAAATATCTAAGCGGCATTTACGGTTCCCTGCCTAAAGGATTTAACAGGATCAGCGCTGATCTGCTGGATGCGGCAACAGATGATGCCATTTCATCGGAAACAGGAAGCAGTGATGTGTACAAACTGGCAACGGGAGGATATACGTCCTCCTCCTTTCCTGCCAGCGAAAGTGTATGGGCTAACTGTTATGCCGGTATCCGGAAGGCCAATATTTTTGTTAATAACATTGATGTGGTGCCGCTTAATAAAATGGTGGCTCCGGGTTTCCCTAAAAAAAGTGCCTATAAAGCAGAGGCCCGTTTTGTAAGAGCCTTGCTGTATTTTGAACTTTTGAAACGGTATGGTGGTATACCGCTGATGGGCAACCGGGTTGGTGCGCTGGGCGACGATGTGGAACTGCCCCGGAATTCTTTTGAGGACTGTGTGAACTATATTGTGAACGAATGCAACCAGATAAAAGACAGCTTGCGTACCATCGCTCAAACCAAAGCAACAGGAGAATACCATTCGGTTACCCGTGGCGCCTGCCTGGCATTAAAATCCCGCGTGTTATTATACGCAGCAAGCCCGCTGTTTAACGGCGGGAATACAGCACCCGGCAACGACAAGACCGGGTATGCCGCCTTTGATGCCAACCGCTGGAAGCTGGCTGCCGCTGCTGCAAAAGAATTGATTGACCGGCAGGAATATGAACTGTTCCCCGGCTTGTTCTCCGATATTTTTATTACGGTGGATGGCGCCGAAGGAAAAACAAACAGGGAGATCATATTTGTAAAAGAAGAAAGTAAGGGCACAGGGATCGAGGTAAATAATGCTCCGGTGGGTTACTCACCCGGTACGGCCAACGGGCGTACCAGTCCGACCCAGGAACTGGTAGACGCATTTCCCATGAAAAACGGGATGGCTATCAATGCTGCGGGCTCGGGCTACAATATAAGTGATCCCTATGCCAGCAGGGATCCGCGACTGGGAATGAGCATTTTTTACAACGGTCATCAATGGCTGAATACCGTTCTTGAAACATTCGAAGGAGGAAGAAGCCATCCGGGCACCCTGAACATTGAAACAAGAACGGGTTACTATATGCGAAAGTTTATGGGGGCATTTGAAGCCACAACTAACTTTTCGGATGTGTTTCACGATTTTATCCTTTTCCGCTATGCGGAAGCACTGCTGAATTTCGCGGAGGCACAGAACGAGTTCTCCGGTCCGGATGCTGCTGTGTATAAGGCGCTGACAGATATAAGGGCGCGTGCCGGTATCGATGCCGGAGAGGACAGCGGGTACGGATTGAAAGCCGGTATGACAAAAGAAGAGATGCGGCAGGCGATCCGGAACGAACGCAGGATAGAGCTTGCTTTTGAGGAGCACCGGTATTGGGACATACGACGGTGGAAGATCGCCGAAACAGCGGCGAATACACCGCTGCACGGACTGTCGATCGTAAAGGGCTCTTCCGGAAGACTGACCTACTCAACGGTGGAAGTGTTAACACCGGTATTTAAAAACCGGCAGTATTTGTATCCGATCCCTTATGATGAGGTGGTAAAAAATTCCAATATGATTCAAAACCCGGGATGGTAAATGGCACAACTACCTGCCGGCAAAAACAAATCGAACAAACTGGTTAATAGCTTTTTTATGCAGCGTACATATATATTTATTTTCTTCTTGTTTATTGGTTCCGCTTTATGGGGTCAGGA
Organism: Niabella beijingensis; assembly: GCF_020034665.1. Taxonomy (NCBI): domain Bacteria; kingdom Pseudomonadati; phylum Bacteroidota; class Chitinophagia; order Chitinophagales; family Chitinophagaceae; genus Niabella; species Niabella beijingensis. The sequence goes on from NZ_JAIQDI010000002.1 coordinate 1,136,589, forward strand.
AAGAAAAATATCGGGAATGGTGCGGGACAATACAGGGCCGTTGGTTGGGGTTACTGTTGGCGTAAAAGATGCTCCCGGCGGCACCACAACCGATGAGGACGGGAAGTTCACCATCAATGCAGATAGCAGTCGTACACTGGTCTTTAGTCTGGTAGGTTATTTAACGCTCGAAATAAAGCCGGAAGGCGGGAAGGAGCTCGAAATTACCATGCAGGCAACATCCCAGGGGATGGATGAAGTAGTGGTGGTGGGGTACGGCACCAAAAAGCGGGTAACCAATACCGGTGCCACAAGTGCCATATCGGCTGATGAGATCAGGACCGTTCCCACAGCCAATGTTCAGAATGCGCTTACCGGGAAACTGCCGGGCTTCTTTTCCCAGCAGCGTTCCGGGCAGCCGGGTAAGGATGCATCGGATTTTTTCATCAGGGGTGTCAGCTCGCTCAACCCCGATGGCAATAAGCCGCTTATCATTGTGGATGATATTGAATATACCTATGAGCAGCTGGCGCAGATCAATGTAAATGAAATAGAAAATATTACCATTTTAAAGGATGCCTCCACTACGGCGGTATATGGTATCAAAGGCGCCAATGGCGTGCTGATCGTCACAACAAGAAGGGGCGTTATGGGAAGACCAAAAATAAATGCAAGGGTGGAGGGCGGTGTGCAAAGCCCGGTAACAAAATTAAAATTCCTGGATGCCTATCATAGTGTGCTGCTCGAAAACGAAGCCTATACCAACGACGGGCTCAATCCCCCCTTCTCTCAGACGGACCTGGAGCATTTCAGGACCGGGGACGATCCTTATGGCCATCCCGATGTGAATTGGTATAAGGCCATTTTTAAACCCTATTCCCTGCAAACCAACGCCAATGTGGATGCCTCCGGCGGAAATGCCATCGTGAAATATTTCGTATCCGGCGGCGCACTTGTACAAAACGGTGCACTTAAAGATTTTTCCGATCCGCGGAATGAACTGAATAATAACTATTATTTCCGCAGGTATAATTTCAGAAGTAACCTGGATATAAAGGCTTCGAAAAGTTTATCCGTGCGGTTGGATGTTACCACCCGGTTTGGTGATCTGAACCAGCCCCATGCCCAGAATATCGTAGGGGAGATCTATAATTTTAAAAAGATAAGACCTTACTCTGCACCCTTCCTGAACCCGAATGGCAGTTATGCTTACGACCGGTACAACCCGGGCAATCTCTCCACGCTCAACGCGCGTTTGGCCAACAGCGGTTACTCAAGGGATAAAAGGACCGATCTGAATATACTTTTCGGTGTAGTGGAAAAACTGGATATGATCACCAGGGGACTGTCTTTTACGGGACGTGTGGCTTATGCCAGTACGGAATCGGCTTCCCGTCATCTGTTCCGGGGCGGGCTCCTGGAAGGGTATTCTCCTCCGTCCTATTATTATAATCCTGAAGACGGCAGCTATACCCTGGATCCCAGGGGGCAATACCAGTTGTCGGGTTACACCCTTTTGGGAACGACCAACGACTATAACAAGAACCTCAACCTGCAGGCCTTCTTAAATTACGATCGCATTATTAATGACCACCACATTACATCCCTCTTGCTTTTTAACCGGCAGAGTGCTACCGATCAGAAAAATGCGGCGGTCCCGAATAAATTCCAGGGATATAGTTTTAAGATCGGGTATGATTACCGGCAGAAGTACCTGATGGACTTCAACCTGGGATATAATGGCTCCGACCGCTTTACATCGGGCAAGCGGTATGGATTCTTCCCCGCGGTTGGTGTGGGCTGGAACATTAATAAAGAACGCTTCTTTAATGTAGATCTTATCAATCTGCTGAAGATCCGCGGCTCTTATGGGGTGGTAGGTTCTGATTTTGTGGTGGGGAACCGGTACCTGTATGTACAGCAGTACGAGAAAGGCGGGGGCTATCCCTTCGGGGAAAGCAGCGCTATAGGCTATCCCTCCATTTTTGAGGGTGACCTGGGCAATGATAATGTTACCTGGGAAAAAGCCCGCAAACTGGATTTTGGGATCGACCTGAATATGTTTGATGATAAGATTTCACTGACGGTCGACTGGTTCCGGGATATACGGTACGATCAGCTGATCTCACGCGGATCCATATCCCAGCTCCTGGGTGTGGGAACTGCACGGTTCAATATGGGTAAAGTGCAGAACACGGGCTTCGACGGACAGCTGGCCTATCGCAATCATATCGGGAATTTTCAATATAATGTAACAGGTGTGTTCTCCTATGCAAAAAATAAGATCCTTTTCCAGGATGAAGCTACTCCCGCATTTCCCTGGCTGCGGAAAACAGGACACCCGATAGGGCAGACCTTCGGTTATAGCTTTCTTGGATTCTATAAGGACCAGGCAGACATTGATAACAGTCCCCGGCCGCTCATCCCCGTGCAGCCGGGCGATCTGAAGTACAAAGATCTCAATGGGGATAATGTAATCGATGAAAATGACATGGGACCTATTGGTAAACCCAATCTGCCGAATACCACGGTGGGACTGACGTTGGGAGGGAGCTACAAAGGGTTTAGTTTGAATATCCTGTTCCAGGGCTCGTTCAACTATAGCTTTTACGTTACGGGTACCGGTATAGAGCCCTTCCAGAGCCAATTTCAGCCGATACATGAGTTGAGGTGGACGCCCGGTGCAGATGATGCAAAATTCCCAAGACTGACCACCAACTCGGCGTCTGTAAACAGCCCCTCGGCATATCCGTCTGATTTCTGGCTGATCGATGCAAATTATATCCGGTTAAAAACAGTGGATATGGGGTATCAGCTTCCCGGCAGATGGCTGCCTTTTAAGATCAATAATGCAAGAATATATCTGAGCGCCTATAACCTGCTTACCTTTACCAATTACAGTCTGTATCAGCAGGACCCGGAAGTAACCAGCAATACCGCAGGAGATGCCTATATGAACCAGCGCGTGATGAATGTGGGGGTGCAGGTTGGGTTTTAATTGCATTGCGGTAACGGATTTATTGTGCGCCGGTTCGTCTTTTTAAAAGATTGCGCCCCTCCGGAATCCGTATGCCTCCGGTCATTTGGTTTAAGAACGGCTTTGAGCGCGTCTGAAAACAACCACATCCAATCGTGCTATCGGAAGTAGAACGGGGAGCTCAAAAATACCCTTATGCCACCGTTTATCCCCGACACTTTAACAAACCTGCAAAAATTAACCGGGAATTAATTTTATTCTTGACGTTCGTTATGTTAAATTCACCTCCAAAACAGCATTTATTCAGCGGAAAACGGCTGTACCATGGTCTGGTTCTTTTACCATTTCGTATCCAATGATGCAGCGGATAAAAAAATATCCGGATGATGGTATTGACGAGAGAAGGCGTTCCGCAATTGGTTAAAGTTAAAACCTGGTAATGGAACCTATTGAACAATCAGATAAACCAGTTATTTCGAAACCGATTGATAGTTTCTTTATTACTGTTTACGAAATATGCAGCTTCATCAGCCGGTTTTTCCGGGAACTGTTCCGGCGTCCTTTTGAAACGAGGGAATTCATCCGTCAGTGTTTTTATATCGGCAACAGATCACTGCCGCTGATCAGTCTTACCGGCTTTATCACCGGGCTGGTGTTCACCAAGCAATCGCGTCCTTCCCTGGCTGAATTCGGGGCCACTTCCTGGCTGCCTTCGCTGATATCGATCGCTATCGTGCGGGCGCTGGCTCCGCTGGTAACGGCGTTGATCTGTGCCGGTCGTGTAGGATCGAGTATGGGCGCCGAGCTGGCTTCTATGAAAGTTACCGAGCAGATCGATGCCATGGAAGTTTCGGCCATCAACCCGTTCAAGTACCTGGTGATGACACGGGTGCTGGCCTGCACCGTATGCCTGCCGCTGCTGATGTGTTATAACGGGATTATTGCGCTTGTTGGTGCTTTTGTAGACATTCACCTGAACGAGCAGACCAGCATGGACACGTTTGTACAGAATGCGTTTACCAATATTTCGTTCCTGGACCTCGCCGCCTCGCTGGTGAAAGCGCTGGTGTATGGGTTTACGATCGGTATTGTGAGCTGCTACCAGGGCTTTCATGCCACCCAGGGCACGGAAGGCGTTGGTAAGTCTGCCAATGTTTCGGTGGTGATTTCCATGTTCCTGATCTTTATAGAAGAGGTGATTATTGTTCAACTGGTGAATATGATACGATAACTATGAAATCTTTCATTCCCGATATCGACAGGCAGGAAACAGTGATCTCCATCAGGGGATTGCATAAATCATTCGGCAGCAATCAGGTGTTGCGCGGGGTGGACCTGGATCTGCACAGCGGTGAGAATATCGTGGTGCTGGGCCGTTCCGGAACGGGCAAGTCGGTCCTGATAAAAGTGATCGTCGGGCTGCTGTACCCTGATGCCGGCACGGTAAGTGTGCTGGGGCAGGAAGTGCCGGAACTGGGCGCCCATGCATTGCGCGACCTGCGGCTGAAAGTAGGGTTCTGCTTTCAGCACGGGGCATTATACGACAGCATGACGGTGGGCGAAAACCTGGCCTTTCCCCTGAAACGGAATGAGCCGGGCATGGGCCGTAAAGAGCGTGATAAACGCATCGAAATGGTACTGGAAGCGGTCGGGCTCGCCCATACCATCGACCAGATGCCGGCGGAACTTTCCGGCGGACAACGCAAGCGCATCGGCATCGGCCGCACACTCATACTCCGTCCCGCAATCATGTTGTATGATGAGCCCACGGCCGGTCTGGATCCTATTACCTGCACGGAGATCAATGACCTGATCAATGAAGTACAGCACCGGTTCAGGACCAGCTCCATTATTATCACACATGATCTCACCTGTGCCAAGGCGACCGGCGATACGATCGCCGTACTGAAAGAAGGACGGTTTATACGGCAGGGTAATTTTAATGAAGTGTTCAGCTCCGATGAAGTGCTGATCCGCGAATTCTATGAGTATAACTTTATTCAATAATGTATGAAAACAACTGATTCAAGAAGGGCGACTACCGTAGGCATCTTTATCATCCTGGGACTGCTCATTTTTGCCGCGGCCATCCTGTTTTTAGGAGGGCAAAAGAAGGCCTTCATACAGTCCGTACAGGTAAAAGCCATCTTTCATGATGTGGGCGGCCTTTCAAAAGGCAATAATATCTGGTACTCAGGTGTAAAGGTGGGTACGATCAAAAAGATCACGTTCGTGGATCACAGCCGGATCGAAGTGCTGATGAATATTGACAAGAATGCCCGTCCGTTTATTCACAAAGATGTAAAGGCCCGGATCAGCGCCGACGGGCTGGTGGGCAATAAGATCATTGCCCTGGATGGGGGAACCGCCCAAACCGCACCCATTGAAGATGGCGATGTGATCCTTGTGGAAGCCAGCATCAGTACCGATGAGATCATGAATACGCTTCAGGTTAACAATAAAAACCTGGTTACGATCACCGGCGATCTTAAATCTATTATGGAAAACCTGGCCGCCGGAAGGGGCACGCTGGGCAAGTTGATGAAAGATTCTTCCGTTTACGAGCAGCTGGACCGCACCCTGGCCATCCTGAACAAAACGGCGGGCAATACCCAGCAGTTCACAAAAGACCTCACCGGGTATACGGCCCGGTTACAAACCCCCGGAGTGCTGGCCAACGACCTGGTAAGCGATACTGTCGTATTCAGCAGACTCAGAAATACGGCCACTCAATTACAGGAAGTAGCGACCCAGGCAAGCCAGGTGGCTCACGATCTTCAGTCGGTAAGCACGGATGTAAAGGGACGCCTCAGCAGCAATGAATCACCTGCCGGTGTGTTGCTCAGCGATTCCGCCACAGCCCATCAATTGCAGCAGACCATCCGGAACCTGGAAAGCAGTACGGGCAAGCTGGACGAAAATATGGAAGCGGTACGCCATAATTTCCTGTTCCGGGGTTATTTCAGAAGGCAGGAAAAACAACGGAGGAAAGAAGAAAAGAAACAACAAAAAGAACTGCAAAAGCAATAGCGATAAGAAGAACCGCCGGATGCCTGTTGAACAGGACCGTTCCGGCACTCAACACCGTCTATTTCTTCTTAATTGCAGCAGCTACTTCTATCGGCAGGTCCGATTCAAGGATATCAGCCCCTTCGGAAAAAATCGCACGGTAACCGCCGGCACGTTCTGCTTCATCTGTTAATTTATCTGTTGTGGGCGCAGCAGAGATCATACACATGACGCCTTTGCCGTGGAGTAATTTCAAAAGCTCCCTGTTTTCAGGAGTGAATTTGGGACCGATATAAGCGATCATATTTTTCCAGGGAATACCTGCGGCTTCATAGGCATCAAAAGATTTTTTTGAAAGAATGTGTACCGAGAAAATGCTTTCGGGGTTCTGATCCAGGTAGAACCGTGCCTGTTCCGGACTGTGAATCGTAAGCATCACCAGCGGGTTTCCGCTTTCCCGGATGATTTTAGCAATGGTTTCAAAAGCCACGCCCTTGTTATCCAGGTTGAGAATGGTTTTGCCTTTACTCCATTTAATGGCATCCATCAGTGTCGGGATCCGGGCAGCCGTAACATTCCCATCCCTGTCTTTTAAACGCAGCTGCTGCAATTCAGCAAAAGTATGATCGGAGATGTTCCCTTTGCCGGTAGTGACCCGGTCCAGTGTGGCATCATGCAACAGCACTACCACGCTGTCTTTGGTCATGCGCGGGTCTACTTCATAGAAGGCCTCCGTATATTTCAGGGTGTTTTCAAATGTCTCGATGGAGTTCTCCGGAAAACCTTTTGTGATGCCACCCCGGTGACCGCTGATGATCTGTTTGTTCTTTCCTTTATAATGAAAAAATGACTGCGCCTGTTTTAAGGTATTCATTTTATATACCCGTAAAGCAGGGGACTGGGCCGAGAGGTTTCCGATTGCCGCGATCCCGATAAGACAGCCCGTTATAAAATATTGTTTCATTTGTTCCGTTTTTATTTTTTAAATGTGCTGTTGATTGTTAATGTGTTCAGCTCGTCCCCTTGTTGCTATCAAAGACAGGATAAAAGATATGCATTTATCTATAAATAATAATGGACCGGCTGAAACAGCGGTGCGGTTTCAACGCCGGCCCATCGTTATTATCAGAAGAACCTTCGTATTTTAGTTGGCAAGGTAATTCCGTAATTCCCCGTTGTACTCTGCATAGTTCCAGCGCACCATATCCGCTTTTCCGTCACCTGTGATATCCGTGAAAAACAGATCGGTATTAACACTCTGGGAGGTACCCCTCAGCGAGTAAATCGGACCTTTAAATTCCGTGTCTGAATAGTAGATTTTCGGCTTGCCTAAATAGGCGCTATTTCTCCAGTATATTTTATCGGCCCTGCCGTCGCCGTTCACATCCGCAAAATGAAATACCGTGGAAGCCACGCCGCTGGAGGCTCCCGAGTCGCTAAATGCCGGAGAGGCCGTAAAGCTGCCATCGCCATCTGAAAGGTATACCATCACCTTGCCGGAGTTGAGCGAAGGATGCCAGAGCGCTTTATCCGCTTTGCCATCACCGTTTATATCGGCATACCAGAACTGAGTGCCTGCTGTTGTACTGGAGCCGGTGGCTTCTGATACCACGGTCGGACTAAAATTACCGCCGGATGTAGCCAGGTAAACACGGGTATTGCCTCCGTCAAATGTGGCATTCCAGTATATTTTATCCGCTTTTCCATCGCCGTTCACATCTGCAAAATTGTATATCGTGGCGGCGCTTCCACTGGTGCCTTCAGGGTTGTTTATGGCAGTTGCACTGAAATTCCCGTTGGAAGTAGCCAGGAATACTTTTGTGCGGCCGGAGTTCTGAGTGGGATCCCAGACGATCTCGTCATCCTTTCCGTCACCGTTCACATCGGCATAATAATATCTGGTGGTGGCCAGCGTGGATGCACCGGCAGAATGAGGAACTACCGGTGTGGCAAATGTACCATCCCCATTGGATAAATATACCCGGGGATTGCCGCTGTCGAAGGTCGGGTTCCAGTAGATCTTATCCTTTTTGCCATCGCCGTTAATGTCTCCAAAGGAATATACAGTGCTTGCATTACCGCTGATGCCAACATTGTCCGTAACGGCAGCGCCGAACAGCGCAGGCATGTAGGTCGTCATAATGGGCCAGTGATCAGAGGCCCAGTTACCGTCAAACTTGGTTTTGATAATGGTGGAGCCCGTAAACGCCATGTCCCTGGTGCTGGTTATCCAGTCGATTTTTTTTATTCCGGTATCGCCCCATCCATGGTAGGTGTCGCCTTCCTCGTTCAGCGCATCCACCACACTGCGCCCGGTTTTGAGGATTTCGATTTCGGTGGAGCCGGGTTCGGCATTTAAGTCGCCAAATACGATCTCCGGAAGATTTTGTGTGTTGTGCTGCTCAATGGCATCTACCCAGGTGTTGGCCCCCTGGATCCGGATGTCCTGGCCGTTGTAGTACCAGTGGCTGTTCGTTACAAAGTATTTTTTGGAAGTGATCTGGTCCTGCAGGATCACCCAGGTAGCGGAGTTGACAACCTCCTCATTGCTGGGCAGCATTACCGTACCGCTGTCGAGCAGACTGAAACGGTTTACCTTAAAGAAAATGGACTTCGGTACGGTTACGGCAGCATTCCGGGCAAAATATCCGGTGTAACCCAACAGCGCGATAGAATCCCTGAAGCGCGGTTGGAATGCATTGCCGGAAAATTCCTGCAGACCAAAAATATCCGGCGAATTGCTTCGAATAATCTGGACCATGTAGGGGAGCCGCTGGAAAATATCCTGCGGATCATTCACCCCATTGTGTTTGATGTTAAAGGACATGACCTTGAAGGGATTGTTGCTGGCCAGCGACAAGGGCAGGTTACCGGTTGATGCGGATCCGGGAGCAGGGGATTTTTCTTCCTGACTTGTCAACTGATACTTCTTGCATCCTGCAAAGATGCATGTCAGAACGAGACACAGCAGGAACTGTTTAAGCGTTAAGTTTGTTTTGTTCATGTTGATGTGGTTTAAGTATGAATTTTAATACGAAAAGCAAAAGCATTACATGAGATCGTTATACACTGCTTTACATCCGGCAGCAGGTGCATCTTAAGGCCGGCCTTGCCCTGTCACTTTTTTATTTCAATTACGGTGACAGCAAAAGGTTTAACCTGCAAGGTATTGGTCTTGAGTGTGGCATGAGCGATGGGCTGGTCGCCGGTATCCACGTCCACCGTTTGCAATGTGGCACCTTCCATTGCAGGAAGTTTAAGGTGGATCTCTTTATTCGTTTTATTAACGAGCAGCAGTTTTTTACCGCTTGCCGTAATAAATGCCTGGGCCATAATTTCAGGATGATTCGCGTTTGCGGCGCAAAGGGTATCACCCGGTCCGAAATTATCTTTGATCAGCTTCAGTACCCAGTATCTTGAATTGGGGTTGCCGGTTTTCCAGTTGATCATCGTTACATCCGGAAACTGGGTGGGATAGCCTACCAGCTGTGATTCGCCGGCTACATCAATACCTATTTTACTAAGCTCCACAAAAAGATAGGCAAACAGGGCGCCCGACAGATTCCAGTATTCGTCGGGGATCACGCCTTTATAATCCCTGTTTTCCAGGATGGTGCCGATTTCATTAATATGGGTAAACGTATTTGGCGCCAGACGCTTGCGGATATTTTCAATGTAGCGTACCCGATCGAGAAAACCATTGGCCTGATCAAAAAAAGAATACTGGTAGCTATCGATCCGTTGATCAGCTGCAGCCGGACGTCCGTAGAAATGATAGGAAATGCCATCCAGCGGAACACCTGGTTGATGATTGGCCGGGTTGAGGAAATACTCGAACCATTGCGGATCGGTTTCCAGGGCGACTGAAATGCCGACGAACTTTGTTTCGGGTGCTATTTTTTTTAGTTCCAGAACAACCGCATCATAAATCCTGGTGTACAACTGTGGCGACATCCGGTGCTCCAGGTCGGGCTCGTTTAAAACTTCCCAGTAAGGAAATTTATAATAGTGCCCGGATTTATGAAACCTGCCCAGCTCATCGGTAAAACCGCCTTTGGTATACCAGCTGAATATCCGTGCAAAATAACCGGCAACTTCCTTGCCCGTGGAATCACGGAGTTCCCTGCCCTGGTTGTATCCCCAAAAGGGGAGGTCGGGATCGGCAGGGTATTGCACCGGTGCAGGTGTTCTGAACATCCATACCGGTATTGTACTGAAATTAATTACAGGTGGATGGCCTTTGGTCGCCTCCATAAAATCAGCAAGGGGCGGATCTGCATATTGAAAATCCCAGAAGGTCTCGGTGGTGGTGGGTGCTTTCAATGCTGCAACGGCTGCTTTGGGGTAGGGGAACCAGGGTACATAACGCACATAATCGGCCCCCATATTTTTTAAAGCATCAAAGGCGGCTTTATGTATCGGGGCATTGGCCCGCAACATCGGGTTGTAGACCACCTGAAGTGTAGGTACGGTTTTGGAAACCGTAAGGACCTGATTCCAGTTGATGGTCAGCTCTTTTTCCTGGGCGGCAGGTTTTTTAAAAGGAATACATACCAGCGCCAGGCAATACGCAATCTTTAATTTTCTGTACATTTTAAAAATATCTGGTGAGCAAAAAGGGGATATGGCACCCCTGATAATAAAAAACGGTTTAATTGGGATATCCCGGGTTTTGCGTCAGATCAGGGTTTAATCCGCGCTCCGGCTGTGGAATCGGAAGCAGGAATTTATAAGACTGAATATCGAACGCAGTTGGCGATAATAAAGGATAGGTGGCTTTTGCCTTAGCGGCATAAGCCTGCATAATGGCCAGGCCTTTCGGATTGCGCTGCAAATCATTAAAACGCTTGTTTTCAAAAGCCAGTTCCACTCTTCTTTCATGAAAAATAATGTCCCGCAATACCTCTTTGTCGGTTTCTGTAATATTGCCCAGCCCCGCCCGGTTTCTTACGGCATTTAAAGGAACCAGGGGCGACTTACCCTGTTCATTCAATGCCTCTGCCAGTAATAGCAGCGCTTCTGCATACCGGTAGATCGGCCAGTTGGAGCTGGAACTGCCCTCTATAATGAAGGGAAGATCGAGGTATTTTTTTATGTAAGGCTGACCCACTTTTCCGGGAGCGGGCGTGTAGTTTACCACGCTTTTATTCGCAGACAATGTCATCACGTAGCTGTCATCATAAGTGCCTTCCGCAACAGCTATAGAGGCTTCAAGACGTGCGTCGCCGGGTTCATAGCTGTCGATCAGGTCCTGTACCGGTTTGTTCCAGCCGCCGGTACTGACCGTATTGCTAGAGGTTTTGGGGTCACCTGTGATCAGCGTGGTATTGGCCGTTTTGGGAAGGAAGGATTTGGGGAAGGTGTTCGGCTGACTGCCGTTGCCGGTGAGGGTCTGATACTGCACATCAAACAGGGATTCTTCTTTGTTTTTATTGACCGGTTTGAAGGCATCGCCATAACTGGCAGTTAATTTATATCCCATTGCAGGCAGCGTATTTAATAAGGTTTCTGCCTCTTCGTATCTTTTTAAGGTGACATATACATCCGCCAGCAATACCGTTGCAGCGCCTTTGGTGGCTTCCCCGGTTTGCGGAAATTTCGAAGGTGGCTTTAGTTCTGCGATCGCATCCTTGCAGTCCGCAATGATCTGTGTATATACCTGCTCTGCACCTGAACGGGGTAAAAAGGCTTCATCTGCCTTGGTTACTTCCTTAAGGTACAAGGGCACGTCACCAAATAAGCGCACCAGCTTGTAGTAATTGAGCGCCCGGATAAATTTGGCCTGTCCATCTGCCTTTTGTTTGCCGGCATCCGTGGCGCTTTTTGCTAACGGAATGCGCCCGATAAGAATATTGGCCCTGGAGATACCGGTATAGCTGTGGAAATAGATGGCATTGATGTAGTCATTGGTGCCGTCGTTGTTCCAGTCGGCCCCGCTTTCCCGGAATACATTTGCCGATCCGCGGTTATTGGGGGAGGGCTGGTAGTGGGTATTGTCCGCATGCATTTCCGATGCAAAAAAATCGTTTAGCAGCACATCGCGCAGGGGCACATAGGCCGCAATTGCAGCCGACTGCAACTGCGCATCCGTTTGAAAAAAGTTTACCTGGGGTAAGGAGTCTTCCGGTAATAAAGAAATAAAATCTTTTTTGCAGGCGGTTGTGATCAGCGTAAGGGAAACAAGTAATATATATGTCTTTTTCATGTTCGTATTATTTAAAAGTAGAGGTGAAGCCAATGGAGAATGTTCTTGGTACCGGGTAGGCATTTTCATCCACACCAAGGCCGGTGGCAGCATCGCCGCCCGACAGGGAGATTTCAGGATTATAGCCGGAATAGCCCGTGATGATAAATGCCTGCTGAACGGAAGCATATACCCGGAGATTTCTAAGCACCATATTGTTCTTAAGATTGAACTGATATCCCAGGGCAATGTTCTTTGCGGTGAGGTAGGTGCCGTCCTCGATCCATTGAGAGTTTACCGAGCGGCCGATCGCGGTGGTATTGATGAGGGTTCGCGGATACACCCCTGAACCGGGATTTTCCGGTGAGCGCCAGCGGTCCGCCACAGCGGCCAGCGGCACCCTGGAGCCATCCATATTGGTTAAATAAGCCCATTTACTTGCCGCCAGGATATCACCGCCCACTTGTCCGGCCATCGTAATGCTCAGGTCAAAATTTTTATAGCTGAAGCTGTTGGTAAGACCAAAAGTAAAGTCGGGGGTAGGGTCGCCGATGAAGGTTCTGTCGTTCACATCATCAATCACGCCATCACCGTTGATGTCCTTCATCTTCAGCGTACCCACGGCGGAGTAGTTGGAGCCAGAGGTGTATTTCGCTGAATTGGCCAGGTCCGCCTCGTCTTTATACAAACCAAGGTGTACAAATCCGTAAAATTCTCCGAGACGATGACCGATCTGGTTCCTGTAGTAATCGGATAAAATTCCCGTATTTCTGCGGATATAGCCCGGATCGACCAGATTTTTGATCAGGTTTCTTTCGAAAGAAACATTTGCATTGGTTGTCCACTTCAGCTTGCCTACGGTATTCAGGGTCGTGACCGTTAATTCATGTCCCCAGAATTCGAACTGACCGATATTGAACTGGATATTGGCGAACCCGGAAGCTCTTGGGATCGCTCTGTTCTGTATCAGACCGTCCGACATCTTGTGGTAATAGCCATAGGTAAATGCGATCCGGTTATTCAGGAGTTCAATGTCGATGCCCAGATCCAGTTGTTTGTTCCGCTCCCAGGCCAGTTCCGGATTCCCGAGCGTTCCGATCGTTTGTACCTGTACCGGTGCACCGTCAATGATATAGTTGTACTTATTTAACGAGGAGATGGCGGTAAAGTTCCCAAAATCATTATTGCCGGTGATGCCATAGCTGGCCCGCAGCTTCAGGAAATTTATGACCGGAAGGCGTTCCATGAATTTCTCATCGCTGATGATCCAGCCGGCTGATACCGCGGGAAACCAGCCATACTTGCGGTCGGTGCCAAATCGCGAAGACCCGTCGCGCCGTACCGATCCCTGCAACAGGTATTTTCTTTTATAATTATAATTCAGTCTTCCGATTTCAGACAGCATGGAGTATTGCGTCATATTACTCGAAGCGGAAGTGATCTCTGAGGCGGCGCTGATATAACGGACCTCGTCTGTAGGAAAGCCGGTCGCATTAATGGAATTACTTTCCTCCTTGAATTTCTGTACCGCGTAACCTGCCAGCGCTTCCACATGATGATCTTCCTTAAAGGTTTTCTGATAGTTTACAAAAGCCTCTCCGGTATAGGAATAATTGTCTACGGATGAGCTGATCGCCGTTGACCGTGTGGGGAGGTTAGTGGAGGTGTTTACCGCCACCTGCGGCAGGTACTGGCTTCGTGTTTCCGCACCTTTATCAACACCCAGGTTCATCTTCAGTACCAGCCCCGGTAACAGGGTATAATTCGCATACGCATTACCCAGGATGCGGGTGGTCTTGTAATCATCCTGGCTTTCTTTTACCCGGGCCAGGGGGTTTACATAGGACGTCATACCGGGCGAAAAAGCGCCGATCCGGTAACTGCCGTCGTCGTTATAAGGACTTAAGATGGGACTTGATTCCAGGATCTTTGCATAATAGCCTTCGATACCATCCGACGGAAGCCGGTTGTTGTGGTCCATCCGGTAACTGGGTGCCAGGTTGAAACCGATCTTCAGTTTATTATTGCTCAATGTGAGATCGTGGTTTATCCGGAGTGAAATCAGCTTGGAACCGGTATTAATCACCACGCCCTGCTGTTCTTCGTATCCCGCAATAACTGCTGACGATGATTTTTCCCTGGCTGAAAGCAGGCTCACGCTGTAGCTCTGGATGGGTGCAGTCCTTGTCAGCAGGTCGTGCCAGTCGGTTCCTTTCCCATAACGCGTTACATCGCCCTGGTATTCCGCCGGTATCAAGGCGGGATTGAAATTTTCATATTTTACTTTATCCTCAAAACGCTCCTGCATAAACCGCGCCCATTCGGTTCCGTTCATGGTCTTTGGAATGCGGTTCTGCATCAGTTTCTGCAAACCAAAATTGGCGCTGAAGTCGATCTTGTTGCTGCCGGCTTTTGCATGCTTTGTGGTGATCAGGACGACGCCGTTGGCTGCACGCGAACCATACAACGCTGTTGCCGAAGCATCTTTCAGGATACTGAAGGATTCGATTTCATCCGGGTTAATATTGTTGATACTTCCTGTGATCGGCATACCATCGATCACGAATAAGGGCTGATAGCCCGTAGTAAGCGAAGCGGCACCCCGTATCCGGAAGGAAACCCCTCTGCCGGGCTGACCGCTGCTCTGCATCACGTTCACACCTGCTACCTTGCCCTGCAGCTGCTGGCCAAACTGCATCACCGGCATGTCCTCCAGCGATTTTGCTTCCACGGTTGCCACCGAGCCGGTAATCTCCCGGCGCGACTGCTTACCATAACTGACCACTACTTCATCCATCTGGGTAATGCCGGCCATATTGAAATCGATCGTTACCGACTGAGCCGCCGTTACCGTCACTGTTCGCTCCATATCCTGAAAACCTGTGTATGACACTTTTAGGCTATAGGAGCCCGGAGCTACATTGAAAGAATAATTACCATTTGCATCTGTTTTGGTTCCGGCGCCCGTACCGGAAATGATAACGGATGCTGCCGCCAGGGGCCCGGACTGATCGGTGATCCGCCCTTTGATAGTACTGGTCTTCTCTTGTGAGAAGGCAAAATTTGTAAACAGGAGGAGGGTCACAACCAGGTGGCAGAGCTTGTGCCCTTGGCATGCATTGTAGAATCGTTTTCTCATAATTGTGTTGTTCTTTATCCTAAAATTACTTTAAACGACTCACCAACTATCCTGTTCCGTCATGTTTTTAAACTATTCGTAATTTAATTAAATTGATTTTAAACATTTTATAATAATAAAAATTAATAAAAAATAATAAAATTAAAGATTATTTAATGTTGAGTTAACCCGGAAATCTGGAAAAACCGGCCCGGATCCTGCCCGGGACGACATAGGATGGAACATTTTTGTAATCGGAAAAGAGAGGAGTTCGCGTTGTTATTTCTTTATAAAAGCAATACGTGCGGCTGATCACCAGCAGATAGGTTGTACAGGCGCTAAACTGCTGCTGCAATTGTACCCGGCAACACCTTCCCTGGTCGACTTGCAGAAGACACGAAACTGAGAGGGTGCACTTCCGGCGGTATCTTCGAAAACGACGGCATCAGAATAATGGAGAGGAGCAATGATTGTCTGTCAACGAAGATGAACAACAGCATACTTCCAATACCAGGCATTGATGAAGACAGCTAACCGTGTGTTTACTGCGGATACCGGTAAGTGTTTTTAAAGATGGATCGGCTCATTGGTTTGCAGGAGCAGGGACAAAGGTGAACATCCATTTTACCGGGTTCTCCCAGTTTTTTCCTCTAAGGGTGCTTACAGGGGCTTTAATTAATACCTTGTTCCAGCCTTTTTTTAAGTAGAGGACGGTGGGCGGGCGGTAGGAATACCCTTCGTCTATTAAGGGTATTTCCGGGTTGCCTTTTTCCCCGCCGCGTTTCCAGTGTGGTGGTGCCACGGGTTGCCCGTTTACCCAAACCCTGCTTTCCTTATCATCCCATTTACCAACAGGCGGACTATCGGTAGCGGGTGACCGGGACAGATCATTGAACCCGATCCAGAATTTTTTTGGCCCGGCTTTATCGCACCAGATTTTAGTGGTGGCATAAATAGTGGTGCTATCCTTTGGGTGCCCGATGGCTCCTTCTATTAACGGTGCCCACCAATGTCTTAAAATAATGGTGCCGCCCACAATTTGCTTAACAGGATGAAGTGTTGATGACCAGCCTGAGGACAGTTCCGGCTCGAATTTTTTTGACAGATCGCCGCGGTTATCGTAGGGGCCGTAAAGATCCCAGACAATCGACTGTTGCTTTGCATACGGAAAATCCTTTTCCGGGAAATAGACCCGTTTATGCGCAAGCAGAATATTCTCAAACCTGCTGAAAGCGGTTACCCGTTCTTCTCCGGGTGTACCTATATTGGATTGCCATTTTTCAATTCCGCCTCCCTTCCAAACGCGCTCTGCAAAGGAGAGCAATCCGGGGTATACAGCATTCATTTTAAAAGCATCCGTTTCCTGTTCCAGTCTTCTGTCTGGCCAAAGGCAAAGTAGTGCCCCTTTTATATTTTTGTCTTCTCTGGGAACATCTCCGATCTGTCTGTAAAAAATAGTGGTAACCGTTTCCAGCGGATCCATATGATTCAGGTACAGGTGCCGGGAATCGACAAACTGAAATCCTTTTGTGGTATCCAATGGCTCACGCATCCACATCTGCCGAATGGTATGGTCGCCAATATTACCGCCCGGGCTCCATCCTACGGTTTTAACCCCTTTCTGTTCCAGCAATGTCGTTACCTCCGGCAGGAAATGGTTGTTGGTGATCTTTACTTCATCACCGCCCACATGAAAATACTCGGGATGATAAGTATCCAAAAATTCGCTCAGCAACTCTTTTACTATTTTTATTCCGGCTTCCGACTGCATGGTAGTTCCGAATGCGCGCGTAAAGGCAGCGCTGTGGCCCGGCATGTCTATTTCCGGGAGGAACAGGATCTGCCGCTCTTTGCAATACTGCATCAGCTCTTTTATATCAGCTTCAGCATAAAATGCTCCCGGATTGCGGAGCATATTAATAGCTGCGTTCAACTGCGGATATTTCTTACTTTCAAAGCGCCAGGCAATATCCTCCGTGGCGTGGAAATGAAATACATTCAGTTTATAACGGGCCATCACATCGATCTGTTCTTTTAGCTTGTTCACCGACTGATAGTTCCGGCCCACGTCCACCACGTAACCCCTCCAGGAGAAAGCCGGTGTATCCTCTATGGAACAATAAGGAAGGGCGCGGTTGAAGTCCATCAGTTGCAAAAGTGTTTGCACTCCATAGAAAAAGCCGGGAGCTGATGCGGCAGTAATGGTTACACCCCCGGCGTCAATCTTTAGCCGGTATGCTTCTTTGTTTAAAAGGGTGCGGTCTTCAATAAAGTAGATCCCTTTTCCGTTTTGCATGGAGCCTGTATTGTGCAACACTATGTTCCTGTTGGCAAACTGTTTTTGGATGTAAGCCTGCAACATCTTCCGATCTGCCGTACCAACGTGCAGGAATTTTAGCTGATGCGGTTCCAGGCTTCCCTGATGTATACGGACTTTCTGCGGTCCGGGAATAATATCTAAAGAAGACTGCGCCCCAACCACAGCAGCGAAGGCTGTCATGACGAAAAAGAACAGCAAACGGGGTATCATTTTTTTAAATAGTTATGGAGTAAGCGATAGCAATACCATTCCTGACGGGGCAGGTGGAACGGCCCTTTAAAGAGATTGCCTTTGGCCGTTTGTGCGATGCTTCCGTCCCGGTGCAGATAACCAAACCATTCGCCATGCTCTTTGTCTGAAAAATGATCATAGGCATAACGATGCACCAGCTCATGCCATTGCCGGTATTTTTCATTGCCGGTAATGATATATGCCAACAAGGTGGCAATGATGGCCTCATTGTGCGGCCACCAGAATTTCATGTCCTGCCAGTATTCCTGTACGGGCTTATCATAAACATCCCTGAAATAGAAAATGCCGCCATATTCCTTATCCCAGCCCCGTTCCCACATATAATCCAGCATACGGCAGCCCAGTTGGATCAATTGCGGATCATTGTTCCGGTAGACCGCCTCATGTAAAATAAACCAGGCTCCTTCAATGGCATGCCCGGGATTCAGGGTCCTCCCGTCGATATGATCGATAATGGAACCATCGGGGGCCACCTGTTCCATTACACAACGGATACCATCCTTTACAAAACAGGCTTCAATTTCTTTGATGCACTGATCAATATATGTATCACAACGCTCGTCCCCAATGATTTCCCTGAGTTGCTGTGCGGTATTCATCAGGATCATGGGCACTCCGATGCCTTTCGAAGGCCGCGTAGCTGTAAATTTGGAAGGCAGTTGCTTTTCTCCGGATGCATATTGCATGCAGGTGCCGAATAGTTCGCGGGCTTTCGCTGCGATGGTTTCATCGCCGGAGGCTGCTGCATAGGCTGCAAAGGCAATAACTGCAAAGGTCTCGGAAAAGAAATAGCGACGCTTGCGAAGGGGCCGTCCCTCACGGGTTACATGAAAGAACATTCTTCCGTCGGTGTCAAAGCAATGGTTTAAAAGAAAATCGATACCGGCTTTCGCTCCCTGCAACCATTCTTCTCTTTTTTCTACGGTATTATACAGGGTACTGAGCAGCCAGGCAGCCCGCCCCTGGATCCAAACGGCTTTGTCATCATCTATAAGTGATCCGTCCGCGTCGCGCATCAGCAGGTATCCGCCAAAATCCATATCTACCGACCGGGGAAACCAGAACGGAAGGGTATTGGTTAAAAGCTGGTTTTTATACCAGGACTCCATTTCTTTTAAGTACAGCGTGTTCATGATCGTTCTATTTAAAATATTCCAAAAATGTGCTGGCCGGCAGCTGGTCCTTATTGACCAGGTTGGCCCGGGTAAAAGGCTCCCAGCCGTAAGCGATAGCTATTGCTTTCAGGTGTTCGGGGAGTCTGATGCAGATCTTATTTTGCTGCACACGCGCGTGTGCCGGTACAAAATGACCGTTATTGGTCAGTATACAAAAACCGGTAATTTCCCTGTTGTCGCTGGTCTGTAAACCGTCCGCATACTGAAAACGGATCTCCACCTGGTTGTGTACTCTTTTCATGGATTGAAAGAGTGGCCCCGCGGGCAATCCGGCGCGGTGATAGGTCCGGGTCAGTGCCAGCTTCGCCATACGCAATCCCACAGGGATTTTATTTTTATAATGAACGTCTGAAGGATCACCCAGATCACTGGAAACCGCCATGCCGGTATTGGGAACCGTACTCAGTAATTTTCGCTGAACATCCCTGAAGTAATTCCAGGAAGGCCGGTTGATACTGGAGAGCTGCACATAGTAAAAGGGTAGGTTTTGGTTCCAGGCAGCCCGCCAGTCGGCTACAAATACGGGAAACAGTTTTTCATATAGTGCCGCGTTGTCTGCGTCGCTTTCTCCCTGGTACCACAATATGCCTTTTACCGGAAAGGGTGCCAGCTTTTCAATCGCGGCTTCAAAATTATAAGCAGGCTCGTAGGGGTGGCGTTGCAATTTATTTTGTGTATTCCGGAGGTTGATATCTGCCCGGTCCCGGCACCACTGCATGATATAGTCGGATCGCCGCCAGTTATCAAATGCCGGCTCAAACAAGGGATTGCCCTGAAGGGTATTCCGGCTCACCCAGGAAATCAGTGGTGACCCGCCCACGGCGATTTCAATAATGCCAATGGGAATATTCATTTCCTGTTGTATTTTTTGTGCAAATACATAACCGATCGCTGAAAATGCGGCTGCTTCCTTTGACCGGTCCTGTTGCCAGCTGCCGGAGAAAAAATCAAGCTGGTTGGCTTTGCTGAGTTCAGCTGCCGTCCAGGAGCGATTATCGGTTTCTGCAAAGGGCTTCAGCTTTAATAAACGCAGTGGTCGGGTGCTGTCTGCAACGCGCACCAGACTATCACCGCCCAGGGACTCTTTAACGGAGAAATACATATTCGACTGACCGGAACAAAGCCATACGTCACCTATCAATACATTTTTTAATAGGATAGAATTGTGTTCACTTTTGATCAGGATGGTTTCGGGAACAGCGCTGGCTGTTCTTGCCGGAAAGGTGATCTCCCATTTGCCATTAAATCCGGCCTTTGCGTTTTTTTGCTGATTGCCGAAACGGATGCTTACTGTTTGAAAGGCATTGGCGGTTCCGTAGAATTTTACATACCGATCCCTTTGCAGGACCATATTGTCTGTAAATAAGAGCGGTAATTTCAATCCTCCGAAGTTCCCGCTGATATGGTCGTAAACGGTTTGTGCGATAATGCCCGCACCTGCCGCATTGGGATGCAGGGTGGCCGCATCCGGGAACAGGTCCGGGCGGTTATGAAGGGGAGCGTTTAGATCGATTAACGGCAGTTGATTGACTGCAGCTATTTGTTCGATTCTTTTTTGCAGGTCGGCATACCATTCGCTGGTGCTGGAAAGAAACCGGGAATGCCCGGTGAAAATGGGCGTAAGCCTGCAAATGAAAATTTGCATCCGGGGATTTTGTTTTTTCAAGGTATCTATAAGCCAGTTGTAATCCGGTATGAATTCGTCACGGTAGCTGGGATAATTCCTGGGATCGGTATCATTCAATCCCAGATGGATAATGGCGATGTCCGGCCGGAACAAAAGCAGCTGTTGAAATGCGGGTGTTTTATAATAAGGGTTGTGGCCTTTCTTCAATAATGTGGCACCATTATGCCCGAAATTTTTCACCTGATAATGGTGACCCAGCAGCTGCTGAAGCTGTGCCGGGTAGGAGTCTTTATCCGGATTGTCAAGGCCCCAGCCAAAGGTTACAGAATTGCCAATACATGCCACTTTTGCCGGCTGAGCCTGCAAGGTTTCGCAAACAAAGAATAGGAAAACGCATAATAAGTGGTACCTGGCCTTCATACTGTGCGGTCTTACTGCCTGATAATATCTTTAACAGGAACGGTTACAAAATTCAGTCCTCCGGTGCTTTCATATAAAATGCCAATAGTATGTTCATCCACTTTTACCAATGAAGAATAACCAAAGGACCTTCTTTCATCCAGAAGTAACTGATGGGCCGGGAGCCAGGTTTCGCCCAGGTCTAAGCTTGCTTTAATGGTTAAATGGTCGCGCACACCACTGCTGTTCATATTGCTGAAGAACAATACCTCTTTAAGTGCCCCGTTTACTTTTACCCGGGCTTTGATCAGGGATGCCATACATACAGGGTCCTGCAGGGCTTTGAATGAAGTGGGATGCTCCAGCCAGCTGCTGCCCAGGTCCCTGGTAGTAGCAATGCTCCGGAAGCCGCCCCTGTTGTCGCGCATATTGAGCATTAGTGTGCCGGGTTTTGTTTCCACCACCTGGGCCTCTGTGGTATTGGATTTGGCACCGATCCCGGATTTCCAGGTTTTGCCATGGTCGTTGCTGTAAATAATGGAAGCGTGGGGCATACCGGGGTTTTTACTTTCATCCCAATACTGGGAAGGAAATACCAGTGTTCCGTTTTGCATCGCGATCCCGTTCCCCGGTCCCTGGAAATAAAGATGCCAGATGGGGTTCTTGACCTGGGCAGTGATGTTAATGGGGGCCGACCATGTTTTTCCGTCATCAGCACTGGATGCCAAAATAAACTGACCGGAAACATCGGGGGAAAGCCCGGGCCCGGAGCCGGCAATGGAATGGTTGCCTTTACTCCATAAGGCAGCTACCCAGATCTTTTTGGTAACGGGATCAAAAAGGATGGAAGGGTCGCCGATGCCGCTGTTATCGCCCGGTCCGCCCATTTTCATGATCACTTTCATGGGCTCCCAGGTTTTGCCGTTGTCGGTGCTCCTGCTCATGCCTACATCAATATCCGCGGGAAGATCGCCGCTGTGCTTGTAACGGATATCGTAAACAGCGATCAACGTGTTGGTGGCGGTCTGTGTAATGCCGGGTATGCGATACGTATGCACGCTGTCATCCCCCGGTTGCCGGAGCGCGATACCTGTATACCATCCCCGCTGTGATCTGTTGATGGGTTGCAATGCCAGGGTGTTCCCGTTTGAAAGCGACAGCGCATCGGTTTGCAGGTCTATTTTTTTATCAGGTAATGTATTGTCGTTTAGCAGCACACTGACCCAGAGATAATTGATCCCCGGTTTTAATGAAATGTGCACCGGGATGGTGTTTTTTACTTTAATAGTGGTAATGGCTGTAACCGGCATTTCGTCAGAAAATTTGGGTTCGCTGCCCGTCGTAAAGATTTCGATCTTCCCGATGGCGGCAGCACTTGCGGGATCGGTGGTTATAACCAGTTGTCTGGTACTGGTCGCTTTGTCCGGCACGTAAATCCTGATTCTTTGAATGGGGTTGTTCTTTGCCCGCTTCAGGACAGGGATGGTATAGTTTAAAACTTCAGCGCCTGTTTTTATTTCCTGGGAAAAACAAAAGAATGGAACGCAGAAAAACAGGGCAGCCCATAAGATAAGTACGGGGGATTTTTGTTTGATCATGATCATCTGTTATAAAACGAATCGGAAAAATTATTTGTTCGTGGTTTCAGGACGGCCAGTTGTATTACTACCGCCACCAGGACGATTACGGACATGAGCGCGAAGTCCTTTCCAAGATTGCCGGCATCCGTTGCTTTTCCCAATAAGTCGGTAACAAAAGCACCGGCAAATACACCGGTCATATTCATGAGCCCGTAGGCAGTGGCCCTGTATTTGGCGGAAACAAACTGACAAAGGATGGGCATGTTGTTGGCATCGAATATTCCAAAGCCTACGCCAAAGAGAAAGGTAGCGGTAAGGATACTGAACAACGAATTGCCGAAACCGAGTAATAACAATGCCGGGATGGTCAGGCTCAGACCTGCGGCGCTGGTATATACACGGCCTTTCAGATTTTTTTGGACCCATCTGTCGGAAAGGGTGCCTCCTGTGATCACGCCGATAAAAGAAGAAACCGCGATCGTAATGGTGGCCAGCGGTCCTGCTGTATGCATGTCCAGGTTAAGATTGTGGGCAAATAAGGTAGGTAGCCAGTTTTTTGCAGCCCACCCCGGCAGACTGGGGATCGCAAAATAAAACAGGACCACCCAGAAAGCAAGATTGGTGAACAAGATGTTTAGTCCTTTTAATAAGGAAGGTCTTTTCCTGTTGCCTGACAGGGAAGCTGTGTCTCCTTGTGCCGACTGCTTTTTTGATCTTAAAAAGATCAGCAGCACGACCGAATAAACGATACCGATGATGCCGAACCAATGGAAGGTCAGCTGCCAGGAAAAATTCCTTGCGACGGTAGCTCCGAAACCTCCCAGCGCCTGCCCCATATATAAACCGGTCATGTGAATGCCTATTGCAAGGGATCTTGTTTTAGATTCATGATACTCGGTTATCAGCGCCAGGCCTGCCGGAATATAGAGTGCTTCGCTTACGCCCATGGTGGCTCTCAGAAGATAAAGCTGATGAAAGCTGGTGGCATGTCCCATGAGATAGGTGACCGCAGACCAGACAAACAGACTCCCTACGATCAGCCATTTTTTATTCAGTTTATCGGCAATGATACCGGATACCGGACTCATAAAACCGTAGATCCATAGAAATACGGCCATGAGTATCCCAAAGTTTTCAGCGCTCTGCAGTTCTTTTATATCGTGTTGCATGGAATCGCGCATGGTGGAGAGCATTTGACGGTCGAGGTAGTTTAATAAAGCAACGAACCACAGCAGCCCTACAACTACCCAGCGGTAACGATCCGCTTTGCCGGATGCGGGGGTTGTCTGTTTTTGCGGAATATCGGTTACTTTTTCAGACATTGCTCGTTTTTTTAATAGTCTCAGAGTGCGCTGGGAAATTTGTATTTTAAAATCGCCGGCGTTCTTACTCCGGCCCGGATCTCTCCCGAAGGAATAAAGACCGTATTTTTATAAGGCACGGCAGTGGTGGTTACAGGTATTGTAAAAGGAATTGTTCCTCTTTTATCCCATTGATCTTTTTCAATATTATAGACCAGCAGCTCATTGCTGAACCCCGGATGCGTTTCCTGGAGTTTGATCTTTTGCTGGTTCAGCGAATCCTTTTTTAGGGGGTCGTGCTCGTTGTCGGATTGCCGGATTATCTCTTCCGTTTCATGAAAGCGCGCACCCTTGTCACCGCCAAACAGCAGGATCTCATTTTTGCCGGTGAACATACCGGTTCCTGCTGAAAGTGCGTAGGGTAAAGGAGCTCTTGGTGTCCATTTGTTGGCGGCGATCTGAAACATATAGACCTCCCTGTATAATTGGCTGATCCCGTCACTCCCTTTTTTTCTTCCGCCGATATAGAACAAAGCCTGCTGATCGCTTGCTAAAATGCCATTGGCGGCGGGGTGTGGGAGCGGAGGCAATTTTTTCCATCCCCCGGTGGTATCCGAAAGGTCCAGTTTGTAAAATTGATCCGATACCCCGTTGCTCCTGTCGCCTCCCGCCAGGTAAATGACCGGTCCGACAGCACTGGCGGCCGCATTGGTTACAGCGACAGGCAGATCGGGCAGGGGCTGTACGATAAGCGTATCATTTACATTTTTGATCAGGAACGTTTTTGCGGAGGGACCGTTTTCATTCTCGCCGCCTCCCGCAAACAGACCTTCCGGAATGGTAACGCAGGCCGCATAGGCCAGGTTGAAAGGCAGCAGCGAAGTATTACCGGAATCAACCAGGCGATTGTGAGCTATTTTAAAAATAAAGAACCGGTTGTAATATTTTTTGGTACCACCCCGCCAGGGCATCCGGTCGGGGAAATTAGCGCCACCTCCAACGATCAGCAGATCACCGATTGTTCCTGTAACAGGGCCGGCATAACCCAGCGGCTTTTTCCCCTGCTCCGTTGCGGGAAGGGTTCCTGCTATACTCCAGATGGCTTCGGGTTGTTGTTGCTTACAGGAAAATAAACTGATAAAAATTATATAGAAACAAAGCCTGGTCATGTATACATCGGGAAATTATTATTTAGAACAAAAACCGGAAAATCCCAATGCATCCACATCCTTCCGGAAGGCTTCAAATGAGGCGGCACTCATATTCTTTACGGGTAACCGGAATTCACCACAGTCCAGCCCTGCCAGTTTCATATAGGCTTTGCCGGTGGCAATCCCTCCGTATTTGCCCAGCAGCCGGATCATATCTATGGCTTTCTGTTGCAGCTCCCTGGCTTTGTCCAGTGCCCCGTTTTTAAAGGCGGCTATCAGATCGTGGTAGAGCGGCGCGGCATAATTATAGGTACTGCCCACGGCACCAGAGCTTCCCAGGGCCAGTGCCGGAAGCATATTTTCATCTCTTCCCCAAAGCATATCATACCGCCCGTTCTCAACATACATACAGGAAAGAAAGTCCATAAAATCTTCGTGGGTGTATTTGATGCCGGCAAAGTTGGGGATGGAGCCGTTCACGGCAAGCAGCAGATCATACATCGGTATATTACAACCTGTCAACACAGGAATATGATAGTAATAAAATGCAGTTGCCGGTGCGGCCGCGGCTACCCTTCTACAGCAGGCCGCCAGGGCCGCTGCATCGGCCGGTTTGAAATAGAAGGGTGCGGTGAATGAAACGGCATAGAGGCCCAGCTGCTGGGTATATGCGGCCATTTCCTCACAATCATTGAGAGCAGTGCCGCCTACCAGCGTGATCACTTTGAATGCCGCATCGTTCCTGGTGGCGTTGGCCCAGGCCTGCATGACCTGTTTTTTTTCTTCAACACTTTGAGAGGCACCCTCGCCGGTAGAGCCATTGATAAAGGCCCCGGAGACACCATTGTTTTTGAGAAACCGGTAATACGCGGGCACCAGTTCCAGGTTTAGTTCGCCCGATGCCTTCATCGGTGTAAACGGGGCCGCTATCAGCCCCGTAAGTTTTTCGTATGAATGATTCATTTGTTTGGTAAGATAGGTTTATTCTTCTAATATTGGCTGTAGCCGGGAGTCTGTGTCAGGAGCCGGTTGTTGGTCAGGGTGTTCCTGTCTACAGGCCAGAGTAATTTATAAGATTCGGTGGACGCTATGTTGGTGTACGCATAAACATATGCATCCCCCATTCTTCTGAGGTCGTACCATCTTTTGCCCTCCAGGATAAACTCATAGAAGCGCTCCTGAAGAATGGACTCCCGGGGATCGGCATCAACCGGTTGATTGGGATAGCCGGTCGTACCTGCATTATAGTTGGCACCAAAGGCCCTGCTTCTTACCGTATTGATTTCAGTAGCCGGGTTTTCCCCCAGTGCCACCTTGGCTTCAGCCAGCAAGAGCAGCAGATCCGCATAACGATAAATGGGGAAATCATTGGTGAACTGGCGGACCCCTGCATTTTGTTCGCCCTGGTATTTGTTGGCGAATGCTCCGGCCAGCTGATAAACGCCTCCCACTAAATTATAGCCCCCCTGTATGCTGGCCCATTTCCTGGAGTCCTGGTTGCTGAATGCCCGGTAGGCCGCCATTTTGGTAGGCGCCCGGAGAAGGCCGCCCCAATTGTCCGTGGTTACATTGAATTTCCGGTTCCCCAGTGAGTCATAAAAATTGGCCAGCAGACCTGATTGCGGAAAGAAGGTGTTGGCAAAAGGAAGCTGTGCTTCATCCAGTTTATTTTTTAAGGCAAAAATGATCTCACTGTTTGCCTTATTGGAAGAGGCAAATACGTTTGCATAATTGGGGAGTAACGCCAGTGCGGGGATATTTGTCTGGATCTCTGAAAGTGCGTTTTTTGCGGTGGTGGCATCGGTAGTTCCGCCTCCGCGATGGCTGGTCCATAAATAGACTTCTGCTTTTAACATCAGGGTGGCAGCCTTAGACCAGAGCCCTTTATCATTTTTGAAGGAGTAATCTGTTCCGTAACTGGATAACGAACTTTCAATGTCGGATTTGATCAACGCCATTACAGAATCCTCGCCGGAGGCTGCTTTCGCAAGCTCGGAGATATTTATATTCACGGTGGGCTCCGTTTGAATGATTACCTTGCCCCAGGAGCGCAGCAGATGGAAGTAATAAAAGGCCCTCATGCCGTAGGCGATCCCCAGGTAGTATTGCTTTGTGGCCGGAACCATAGAAGGAACGGTTTCGATCTTACTGATCAAAAGATTGATCTGATTGATATTAAAATAGAAGTTGCCATATCCCGAAACACCGGGGTTGTCCAGGTCCAGGTTATTGGTCCAGAGCCGCTCCAGGCCCTGGGAGGATTCGCCGGTAAAAGATGCTCCGGAGCCGGGGTCCGTTCCAAATATATCCGCTCTCATTTCACCCAATGTAACCAGCTGGGTGGTGGTGGCGCGCA
Source organism: Niabella beijingensis (assembly GCF_020034665.1). Taxonomy (NCBI): domain Bacteria; kingdom Pseudomonadati; phylum Bacteroidota; class Chitinophagia; order Chitinophagales; family Chitinophagaceae; genus Niabella; species Niabella beijingensis. Next base: position 1,164,017 of record NZ_JAIQDI010000002.1, read on the forward strand.
GATTGATATGAATGCCGGAAACGAATACATCCACCTGGTCGGGCGATTTCCAGAAGCTGGCGTCACTATAGGAACTTACGGGCGACAACTCCAGTTTTTTATTGCATGCGTTGAAAGCAATCAGCACAAAACAGGCACCTATTACAGATAAAATATTTTTTTTCATATTCAAAAGATTAAATAGCCGCTTTATTTAAAATGTTAACTGAATACCAAATGCATAAGATTTGGGAGTGGGGTAGGTACCAGTGTATACACCCGTGATCGTATTTGTTCCGGGGGTAACCGGGGGTTCGGGTGATGGTCCTGTGAATTTTGTAAAGTAAACAAGATTGTTCCCTGATAAAAATACCCGGGCACCGGTGAAAAAATGTGTTTTGGATAATAAGGCCCTGTCAAAATCATAAGAGAGCGTGATCTCTCTTAATGCCAGGTAATCCCCTTTTTCATAAAACCGGGAGTTGTTGCTGTTCAATGCTACGTTGGCATTGTTGCTTCTTGTATAGTTCTTCTTTCCGGTCGGAGCAGCCACCTGGTCGGCATAATATACTTTTGGAATGTCTGTTTCTGTGTTTGTGGGTGACCATGCCTGTTTTTGCAGATCGAAATAATTGAACGTTCCCTGGTAATTTCCAAGGGTACGTGCCACCAGATCATTATAGATCGTATGTCCCAGCGCAAATTCAAATCTGCCATAAACAGAAAATCCTTTGAAGTTGGCGGATGCCCAGAAGCCGCCTGTCCATTTCGGATAAATATTTCCGACGCGTACCTGGTCACGGGAGTCGATGGTATCATTCCTGTCAATATCCATCCAGTTCACATCGCCGGGTGTGATTTTGCCGGTGCCGTAGTTAACACCCGGTCCGCTGATGCCGGCGATCAGGTCTTTCCTGTTATTGGCCACCTGCGCGATCTCCGCTTCATCCTTAAAGATGGAAACCTGTTTAAAGGCATAGATCTCTCCCAGGGTACCACCTTCCTGGTAGCCGCCCACCCAGATCACCTGTTGTGATGTCGGGTCATACACCTGCATGCCTCCCTGGCGGTTGTTGGCATTGCCATTGTAAGGTAATTTTGTGATCTTGTTTTTTACAAATGATGCGTTGGCACCTACATCTACTTTCAATCCGCCGGGGCGGTTCACTATATTGGCAGTAACCGAAATCTCATATCCCTTGTTCTGGAATTCACCCAGGTTGGTTCTGAAACTGTTAAAGCCGGTATAATTGGGCAGGTCCAGCTGTGTCAGCAGGTCGCTTGTGTTCCGTACATAATAGTCAAATAAGACATTGACCCTGTTTTTAAAAAGACCCAGGTCAAACCCAACATCCGTGGTCTTGCTTTTTTCCCAGCGAAGATTGCTGTTTACCAGTCCGGTGTAAGAGAACCCCGCATTGCCGTTGTACAATCCCTGGGAGCTGTAAACACCCTGTACCTCGTACCTGCCCAGACCGGCAACATTTCCGTTGACGCCATAACTGAAGCGGGGCTTGAATGTGGAGATGACATTGGAGATGCCGCTGTTCGCAAAGAAGGATTCATTATGAACATTCCATCCGGCAGACATACCGGGGAAAAAACCGAACTGATGGTCTGCTGCAAGACTGGAAACCCCGTCCTGGCGAAAAACCAGTTGCAACAGGTACCGGTTGTCAAAGTCATAATTCAGGCGGCCGAAAGCGGAAATGATCCGGTATTCGGAGCGGTTGGTATAATTGGCGCCGGCTGCAAAAGCGGTGGCCGCATTTACCGTTGTTATATCATCTGTAGGTGATTTTGTTCCCGAAACCTGCATATCAAAATTCCGGATCCCGTAGTATTCCGCGGCCAGCATGGGATTGATGGTATGCTTTCCAAAGCTCTTGGTATAGTTGAGCAGGGCATTGTATTGTTGCTGAAAATAACGGGTTTGAGTGGCGTAGGAGGGCCGGGCCGTGCTGCTGTATGTTGGCTGGGGAAGAAAAATGTTTGCGTACGTTTGGGTGGCTTTGGTAAACCCTTCGTTTAATGACTGGTATAAATACCCGGATCCGCTTACTTTCAGGTAAAGGTCTTTGATGATATCCCACTTTACCGAAGCATTGGCGGTGATGCGGGTCACTTCATTGCTGCGGATGTTTTTTTCCAGCCAGTAAAGCGGATTTCCGTCAGACGCGCTGTTGCCGGGATTCGGCAATGTTTTGGCACTGTCGATCCAGGGGTTGAAGGTAGGCCAGATGGCCATACTTCTGTAGAGAGTGTTTACATCACCCGCAATAGCGCCGTACTGGGACGATGTTGAAAAAGTAGACCCCGCTGTGACCTCCAGGTTGGGTTTGATCTTGTAAGAGCCGTTCAGATCCAGCGAATATCTTTTATAATCCGATCCGACGATGATGCCGTCTTCATTGTAATAATCGAAGGCCGCAAAGAATTTGCCGCGGTCATTTCCGCCCATAACATTGATGTAATGGTCGTTGGTGTGCGTATTGCGGAAAACAATGTCTTCTATTTCGCCTGAATGATCTTTAAAGATAATGGTGCCTCCGTAAGGATCTCCCACGGTATCCCAGCCCCTGCTGAGCAGATAGGCAGTGCCGGAATTATACTGGCGTATGTCGAAGGACGAGAGATTGGCGCTGTCGGTAAACAGCCCGTAGCCCCTGCTTTGATTGGTTTGTGTCAAGGTCCTGCCGGAGTTCAGGTTGCCGAGCCTGTTATAATAAATAAAATCTTTTGCATTCATATAATTGTACAGGTCGCGGCGTTTGTTGTATCCCCCGGTATATTTGTAAGTAACCTCTGCTTTGCCCTGTTTGCCCTGTTTGGTGGTAACCAGGATAACCCCATTATTTGCCCGTGCTCCATAAATGGCTGTTGCGGCGGCATCTTTCAGTAATTCTATGGATTCGATATTCTGGGCCGGGATGTCATTGTAATCGCGGATCACACCATCCACTACCACTAAAGGGCTGCCCGGGCTGTTAATGGATGCACCGCCTCTCAGCATCACCATCGGTGTTGCGCCCGGCTGACCGGTAGCATTCACCACCTGCAGCCCGGGAACGGTTCCCTGAAGTGCGCTGGCTACGTTTGAACGGGGTGCTGTTTGCAGTACTTTATTATCCAGTTTGGAAATGGCGCTGGTAACATTCCTCCTGCTTTGTGTACCGTAACCTACCACTACCACTTCATCCATTTTCGATGCAGCCCCGGCGCTTAGTTTAATAACGGGAGGGATAGCTCCGGAAACGCGCCATTCCGTGGAGGCATAGCCGGCATAACTTATTTCCAGGATCTGATCCTGATCTGCAGCGATCTCAAAGTCGCCTTCTGCATTGGTGAGGGCGGTGCGGGCCGTTCCTTTAAGAGAAATGGTTGCTCCTTCCAGGGGGGCATCGTTGGTTTCATCTACAACTTTTCCTTTTACAGTGCGGGATTGCGCAAAGGCACTGGTAACAGTAAACGTAATTAAAAACAATAAAATTGTCTTCTGGCAAACACTACGCATAGATGGTTTAAATTTTTATTTTAGTATTATGTAAGACATAATAAAATTAATGCTTATTTTTAAACCGCCAAATTTTTTTAGATTTTGTTTTTGTCGTCAAGAGTATAATTTTGCTAATTCAAATAAGTATCTGTGGATAACGTTTTTAAATCAATTGAAAATTACAGCCTGGTAGACCGGGTGGAAGCCAATATTATCGATTTGCTGCATCACCGGAAATTAAAAGTAGGAGACAGTATCCCCAAGGAGCTGGACTTAGCCACCAGTCTGGGTGTCAGCCGTACCGTGATCCGTGAGGCATTGATGCGCCTTCGGATAATGGGGCTGATCGATACAAGAAAGAAAAAAGGAGCGGTGATCACGAGTCCTGATATATTCAGCAACCTTGCCAAGAGCCTGAATCCTTATGTATTAAGTGATGATACGTTGAAAGAAGTCTTTGAGATCCGGCTGGTACTGGAGATTGGTATGGCCGATCTGTTGTTCCGGAGGGTAACGGAGGATGATATCAAAGACCTGAAGCAGATTGTTAAGAACGAGCCTTCATCCACCAAAAGCTTTATGTTTAATGCATCGTATGAGATCGCATTTCATGGAAAGCTTTATGATATTTCCCAGAACGATACCCTGAAACGTTTTCAAAACCTGTTGCTTCCGGTTTTTGATTACGTACAGAAAAGTTCCCTGGTGAATCAGAATGTAAGTCCCAAGAAATTCGTTTCCCATAAACAACTGATTTCAATTCTGGAAAAAGGCACGCCAGAGGAATTCCGGAACGGGATGCGCAGTCACCTGGAAAATCATTTTAACCGGCTTATAGATTAGGTCCGTTCCGGTCTGCGGGATATTTCCGGGTAAAACAGCGGGTGCCGGAGGAGAGTTCCTGAACGCAATACGAGCCTCCGGTTTTTAGCGGATTTGTGTTGTCCTTTTTAGGTATAACATTCATCTCCCAAAGGGCGCCTTTTCCTGGTTGATAAAGTCCGACTCGTTAATACTGATTTTTAGTCCTCCCTGCATGGTGGTGATCCAAAGGAGACCCGGCGCTGGTTCTACAACGAACGGGTAGGCAATCCAGGATGCCATTTTATCCTGATTGGGGTATTGCAGGTTTTTTGCAATGATCCGGGGGGCGGTCCAGCTTTTCCCGTCATCATCCGAAAAGCATATCGATAATTCCTCCCGGTGATTGACCACCGCTGCTTCGCTAAACCGGCTTCCGCTGCCTCCCCGCATCGGGTAGGTATTTTTGCCGGCGGGGAATCTTCTGTTCCATAAAAGCACCAGCCGCCCGCTGGCCAGGCGTTTTACCAGTGGCGGAGCGGAACTGGCATCAATTGTAGTGGTTCCGATATCGGTCCAGTTCAGTCCTTCATCTGTTGAATATGCCTGCCATAAGCAACCCTAGTTGGTGCGGATGAGCTGCCAGAGCCGGCCGTCTTTTAGCTGAACGATGCAGGATTCCGTAACACCGCTGTGATCACCTTTCCCGCCCAGGTCGATAATATTGGAGCGCACCCAATCCTTCCCATCATTAAATGACGTATAGGTCAGTACCGTATGATGACAGGGATTATGACGCATCATCATGGTGGTGAATACAATATTACCGCTTTGCGTTTCTATGATGGAACGATTAGCACCTGTCCATGCGTTGTGTAGTTTTTGCGGCGTTTCCTAGGTGTTCCCTCCGTCCATACTCCGGGTTACATAGGTCGGTAAAATAGCTTCATCAAAATCAAATGCAACACTATCCCATACTAAACGTGATGCTTCCCGTAAATTACTGAAGGCCAGGATCAGGATGCCGCGGCGGGTCTCCAGTAGAACATGCTCCCCACCGATCTTAAAATCTGAAGGCGTGGTGAAGATGGCCGCATGCTTCCATGTTTTCCCTTTATCAGCACTTGTCAAACAGAAATTACTGTCGACTGTTAACAGGTCCCCGTTGCGTAGTTGAATATAGGGACCTGCATTCGGGAGGTTTTTCAAGGGGTGGGCTCCGGGGGGCACCCAGGTATCGTTTTCAATAATGCTGCCGGTATTTTTGTCGAACACGGCTGGTAGTTGTCCGGCCGACCGGAATGGAATCCACAGGCATAAGAATATGAAAGGGAGCAATCGTATATCTTTCATTGTTTCCGGGCTTTAATTCATTTTTAAGGATATCGTATCAGGAAGGTGAATGGCCCTGCGTATTTTAAAAATCAGCGATAGTCATTATTTTTAAAACAGATGGAGCAACACCTTCCGAAGTACGCACGCTGATAACGGTGAGGGCGCGGCTGTTAAGAACTTACTTTTTTGAAGTACACCAGCAAATGCTGCCGCATTTGTCGTCTGAATTGTTCCAGGGTTCCCTTCTTCAATGTTTTAAGCAGGTCCTGATGGGTAACCGGTTTCTTCTCGCCTGCCAGGTTACTGGGATAGGGCATCGAAGCATCTTTCAGCTTTAAATAAACATGGTCAAAAATGGGCAATAATATTTTTTGAAAACGCGATATCGTATCATTGCCCGAAAGCCGGTATAATGCAGAGTGAAATTCAATATCACATTTCAGGATCTCAATTTTTGATGTAGCTTTTTTCTCTTTTTCGATAATGGCTTCCAGCTGTTTGAAATCTGCATTACGCCGCCGCTGGAATAACAGGTCTCCCAGTCCCACTTCAATAACCAGCCGCATTTCAAACAGCTCGTTCAGTGTTTCGTCGTCCAGCAGCTGCGGATCCAGTACCCGCTCCATGTTGACGAACAGGTCGGGCTTGGCAATGATCATCCCCCGGTTCTTTCGCGATTCGATGATCCCCAGTGTTCGGAACCGGGAGAGCGCTTCGCGGATAGCGGTCCGGCTTACCCCCATTGCTTTTGCCAGTTCGATTTCTTTCGGGAGCGCATCCCCGGGTTGATAATTTTCGGCTCTCAGAAACTCCTGCAAACTCATTTCGATCTTGTCTACCTGTGTCAGATTTTCTACCGGTTTCAATTTATTCAGCGACATGGCACTTCCTTTTTTTGCGGCAAATATAAAAAAGAAACAGGGAATAATAAATATGTCAGACATTTTAAAAATTTATTTGGGCGATTCGGACGGGAACAGTAAGTTTGTAAATATGTACGACATATTTTTTCTAATGCCATTGCCGTACAGAATGATTGCAGCACCAGAAAGGTCTTGTGGATGGATATGACAGGGCGTTGCCATACGCTTCGTATTGAATTAATAACACAAATAAGGTATGAATTTTCAATTTAGCGGCCTGTGGTCCGCAATGTTTACGCCGACGGATGCAACCGGCGCACCCGAAATGGAGCAGCTGGGAAAATTAACTGAATTACTGATTGCGCAGGAACAGGATGGTCTTTACATCCTGGGCTCTACAGGACAGGGCGTGTTGTTTACAGAGGACCAACGGAAGGCCGTATTAAAGGAAGTGACCCGGATAACTGCCGGCCGCCTGCCGGTAATGGTGCAGGTGGGTGCGCTTACAACTGCAGAGTCGGTACGGCTGGCACAGCATGCGGCAGCACATGGGGCGGATGCCATTTCTTCCGTAGGGCCTATCTATTTTACTGGTTCTGCTGAAAATGCATTACAACATTACCGGGCAATTGCCGGCGCAACGGACCTGCCTTTTTTCCCCTACCAGTTGGGCAGTAATACGATGGGAGATATTTCACTTTTTATCGACCGGTTATTAGCGATCCCGAATGTTGCGGGGATGAAACTGACCACGGGGCAATTGATGGAGATCAGCTCCATTCATCTGAAAGCCGGAGACCGTCTGCAATTATTCAGCGGGGCGGACGAGCTGATGTGTCATGCAAGCCTTTGCGGTGCGGCCGGGGCGATCGGCTCCTTTTATAATTTATGGGGACCGGCCTGTCAGAAAGTACTCCGGTCCTTTAAGAATGGCGATTATGAGCTGGGCAAATCGTTCATGCTTGAATTTCAAAAAGCCATTTTATATGTTCTTCCAAATGTCTGGACCTTCTTCAGAAAAACAATGCAGCTGAAGTATGGAATTGATATCGGGCCTGCCAAAGCCCCCCTGGGTACCAACCAAAAAGAATGGAGCGATGATGAGGTACGGGCTATTTCCGACCGGATCGATTCGGTTGCCGGTTTAATCGCAGTGTAGAACATGGTATCGTGCAGTCATTAATAATTGTTCACCAAACTAAAATATATGATCCGTTTTTCTTTTAATAAACCGGGACAGGGCATTATCGCCGGCAGGCAGATTGCAGCAACTGCAATGGTTTTTTGTATACTGCTGTCCGCCTGTTCTTCCGGTAAAAGGTCCGCTTCCTCAACCGGTGCCCTTCATGATATTGTTTTAAAACTTCCTCCGGGACAGGACAATCCCCGGAACAGCGAAGGCTCTTTTGTGACGCTGAAGGATGGTCGTATTTTATTTGTTTACTCCCGGTATACCGGTATTAATTCCGGTGATCATGCTCCCGCTTACCTGGCGGGCAGGTATTCTTCCGACGGAGGTAAAACATGGACCGCACAGGATGTAAAAATTGTGGACCGGGAAGGCGGTATGAATGTGATGTCGGTATCCCTGCTGCGTTTGAAAAACGGAACGATCGCCTTATTTTATTTAAGAAAGAACTCGACAGTTGATTGTATACCGGTGGTCCGCTTTTCGGATGATGAGGCCAAAACATGGAGCGCACCGGTGGATTGTATTACAGATCAGCAGGGATATTTTGTACTGAACAATGACCGGGTGATCCAGTTGGCGGATGGCCGGCTGATGCTGGCGGTGGCAAAACATTCCAGTCCGTCTGATTCCAAATGGCTGGAAAAAGGAGCATTGTTCGCCTACTATTCCGATGATAACGGCAGGACCTGGACGGCAGGTCAGCAGGTGCCGACACCGGCCGGTATTATTACCCAGGAACCGGGGCTGGTAGCGCTAAAGGACGGGAGGGTAATGATGTATATAAGGGCCAGCGGAGGTTCACAATATGTATCCTATTCAAAAGACCGCGGGGCAGGCTGGAGCACAGCTGTTCCGTTTAATCTGAAGTCGCCCGTTTCGCCGGCTACGATTGAACGGATCCCGTCCACAGGCGATCTGCTGGCGGTTTGGAATAACAACGATGGGTCAGTGGCTGCTATTAAAGGGAAACGGACCCCTTTAACCGTAGCAGTTTCAAAAGACGACGGAAAGTCCTGGATTCATATTAAGAATCTGGAAGCAGATCCGGACGGATGGTATTGCTATACGGCGATCCACTTTTATAAAAAAAATGTGTTGCTGGCTTATTGCGCAGGTAGTCAGAAAACAAAAACACATTTGTCGGTTACTGATATTTCCCGTTTCCCGCTGACGGATTTATATAAGTTTTAAATATGTTGAACCGCAGACGCTTTCTTGGAAATCTTTGTGCCGTAACTGCAGGTGCTTCCCTGCTGGCGAAAACAGGCGGGGCAATGCCGCACAGTGCGCTTGGAAGCGGAGACGACAAGGAAAAGATAGCGCTGTTGTTGAAAGCAGGCACGCCTAATAAATGGCTCTTTACGGGCGATAGCATTACCCAGGGCGCAAAACATACGCACGGGATGCGTTCTTATGTTGAGATCTTTTCCGAAAGGATACGATGGGAATTGGGCAGGGTAAGAGATGCCGTTATCAACACTGCCGTTAGCGGAAATACCAGCAGGGACCTGATCGAAGATATTGAATGGCGCCTGCTTCAGTATAAACCGCAGGCTGTATTCATAATGCTGGGAACGAATGACGCCGTGGTACAGAAAGATGTACCGGTTGAACTGTTTCAACGGAATATCAGAACACTGGTGGAAAGGGTACGGGGTATAAATGCAGTGCCTGTATTACTGAGCCCCAATCCGATAGTAGAAGCAAAAGCTCCGGAGCGTGCGGCGCTTAGAAACTATATTCAGGCCCTTCGGGAAACAGCGGGGTCAGCGTCGGTAACGTTGGTGGATGTCTGGGACAAATGGAATACGGAACTGGCAAAAAAATACAAGGGCCTGCAGGAGGATCAACTGCTCAATGATCCGCTGCATCCCAATGGCCGGGGCCACCGTGAAATCGCAATGATGCTGTTCCGGTCGCTTTCAATTTTTAATGAAAAAGACCCGACCTGTGGCGGGGAATATTATGAGAATAAAAACTGGTGAACATAGCATCGAGATACAAAGCGGTCATGCAGGCCCCCATATATTGATCGTGGCCGGCGTTCATGGTGATGAATATGAACCCATGATCGCGGTTATGGAACTGCGTAAGCTGCTCGAAGGTAGTTTAAGCAGGGGAAGGGTGACACTTATCACGATTGCCAATGTATCCGCCTACCAGGCGGGGAAGCGAACAGGCATTGATTCACTGGACCTGGCAAGGACCTGTCCGGGAAACCAGGACGGTTCCGAAACCGAGGCTGCCGCCTTTGTTCTTTCCGGCTCTATCCGGGAATGTGATTACCTTATTGATATGCACACCGGGGGTGCCCTGTTTGAACTGTTTCCCCTGTGTGGTTACATGCTTCACCGGAATGAGGAGATCCTGGAAACCCAGCGTTTAATGGCGGCGGCATTTAACCTTCCGCTGATCTGGGGTACAGATGCACAACCCGATGGCAGGACATTATCTGTTGCAAGAGATGAGGGCATACCCGCCATCTATGTGGAATACGGAGGCGGAAACAATGTCGACCGCTCGATTATTGATGCCTGTGTTAAAGGATGCCTGGGTGTGTTAGCACACCTTAATGTTCTCAAAGAGGGCGTATTTAAGCGGGGCGATCGGGAAGTGTTGTACCGGGTGGAGGATGATCAGCCGGATAGTGGTTTTTTACAGGGGAAAATGCGCTGCGCCTTTGACGGCATCTTCATTCCCGGTGTAAAGGTAGGTGCAATGGTTGAGGAGGGACAGGAATGGGGTGTTGTCTTTGATCCGGTGGAACAGGCCGTGCATCCTGTTTTTGCGGATGCATCGGGACTGGTGCTGTTTATCCGGAAGGAGCCACGCGTTAATAAGGGAGCGTCCCTGGGAGGCATATTGAAAATAAAATAATTTAATGATCAGGTATGAATGATGTTGCTGGTGTTGTATTATTAACGGGAGCTGCGGGCGGTATTGGCCGGGCAGCAGCGATAAAGTTTGCCCGCGAGGGATTTGCCCTGGCACTGGTTGATTGGGATGGTGACGGATTACAGGAAACGGCTGCCTGTATCCGGGTGTACGGACGCGAATTGGTTTTATTTTCCGGCGATCTTCAGGATATGGGTTTTATTCAGGAGGTGGTAACTACCTGTATGTTAAAATGGGGCCAGATAGATGTTTTGGTCAATAATGCCGCCTGGCGTTCAATTGAAACCCTGAATACGATCACTCTTGAGAACTGGGAAAAAACGATCCGGATCAACCTTACAGCCCCGGCCTTCCTGTCGAGAACTGTAGTCAATGCGCTTATCCCTTCCGGGAAAAGCTGTGTCATCATTAACGTTTCAAGTATTATGGCCGGCCAGGCCGGGGGATATGCACCGGCCTATACGGTCTGCAAAGGAGCACTTGAAAGTCTTACTTACGAACTGGCGGTGTTATATGGTTCCAGGGGGATCCGGGTGGTGGCGGTCCGGCCGGGCAATGTGAATACTTCGCTGAGTAACGATTATACAGATGAACAGGAACAAAATATAAGTGCTGAGATCGGCAGAGAGATCAACGACCGAACACCACTCGGCCGGCCTGCGGCACCGGGGGAAATTGCCGATTTGATCTTTTTGATCAGTACGCCCGCTGCATCGTATTTAACCGGAACCACGGTTACGGTGGACGGTGGACTGTCCCGGAATTTCAGTTCTTATGCAGTTAAAAAACGTTTAAAACCAGACGAGTTTTGAAAGGTATCTGGAAATATAAGTCCTTGCTGCCGGAGATCGGCGCTGCGCACCGGATCACATTGGGCGAAGGGAATACGCCTTTGATCAGGGCGCGCAATATTGGTGATCTCCTGGGGCTGAAGGCACTTTATTTTAAACTGGAACAACTGAACCCTACGGGTTCTTATAAAGACCGGTTCGCTGCCGTGGCGGTTTCTGATTTGTACCGGCGAAAAGTGCCTTTCTTCCTCGCCACCTCCAGTGGCAATACGGGTGCTGCTTTGGCCGCTTACGGGGCCGCTTCGGATATCCGGTGCTTTTTGTCCATTGTAGACGGCGCGCCGGCTGGCAAGATCAGGCAAATGGGCATTTACGGTGCGGATATCTTTATGATAAAAAAATTTGGGATCTCCCGGTCGGTAACGGAGAATGTAATGCAGCAGCTCCGGAAACTGGCAACGCAATTCCGTACCAATGTTGAAATAAGTGCCTATTGTTATTCACCCGTTGGTATGTCGGGAGTAGAAACCATTGCTTTTGAAATAGCGGAAGCGCTTCCACAGGTGCAGCATGTATTTGTGCCTGCGGGAGGCGGTGGTCTTACCCTTGCCGTTATAAAGGGGTTTGAAAAGTGGAGAAAACTGCATACCGGCTTTTACCGGCCTTCTGTTTTTTGCGTGCAGCCGGAAGGAAATGACACCATTGCCGGCGCGCTGGAAACGGACCTGCAGTTGCCGCAAGGCCTGGCAAAGAGCACCACATCAATAAGCGGCCTGCAGGTGCCCAATATACTGGACGGGAACCGCATTATTTTAAAGGCCAGATCAGGAAAGATAAAAGGAGCAGTGGTTACCGACGCGGATGTATATGAATGTCAGAAACAACTGGCACAGCTGGAGGGTATTTATTGCGAACCGGCGGGAGCTGTGGCGCTGGCAGGCTTAAAAAAGGCGCTGATTTCCGGAACCATCAGGCAGACAGACAAAGTGGTTTGTTTGGTTACGGGACATGGATTTAAAGATCCCCTTTCAGGAAACCGCATCTTTTCAGGAGATACCTGTAAGTACTTTAACAGGACCGCTGAATCGATCTCGCATATTAAAAACAGTGTTTTGGATAGTTAAAATTTTTAAGTAATGAAAGAAGTTGTAGCAGGGGAGCTGATTCCTCAAAGTCACTTGCCGTTTTCGCCTGCCATCCGGAGTGGTGATTTTTTATTCATTTCGGGCCAGGCCTCCGTGGATCTGGAGGGCAATATTATCAACGGGAGTTTCGGCGACGAATGCCGGCGTTCCTTTGATAATCTGAAACGTATTGTTGAAGGGGCAGGTCTTTCCCTGGAAGATGTTATTCAGGTGCGCAACTATGTAGCGGACCAAAAGGATCTGACCGAATTCAATAAGATTTACCGGGAATATTTTACAACGCCTTTCCCCGCAAGAACCACATTGATCGGGTGTTTAGGAACCTTGTTAAAATTTGAAGTAGACGCGATAGCCCGCTATAAATAAAATGAAGAAGATCGCTTTAATAGGTATTTATCACGAATCCAATACGTTTAATAAACGGCCCACGGTCTATGCCGATTTTGTAAATGGTCATTTATTAAAAGGTGCGGATATTGTTGCGCATTATAAGAATGCGCATCACGAAATCGGTGGGTTTATTGAGGCATTGAATGATGCGCATATTGAGCTGATCCCGGTTATGTATGCGGAAGCCGCACCGGGAGGAACCGTTACAACGGAAACCTATCTGCGTCTGAAAGCAGAACTTGGTGCATTGCTGCAACAGGTACTGCCCGTAGACGGGGTATTGGTAGCGCCGCACGGAGCAGGGGTTTGCGAGGATTATCCGGATATGGATGGCGACTGGCTTTCCTACGTGCGGGCGTTGGTGGGTACGGAAGTGCCCATTGTAGGAACACTGGATCCGCATGCCAACGTCAGCCTCTTAATGATCGAAAAAACAAATGCACTCTTTGCCTATGCCACCAACCCGCATCTGGATCAGCGGGCAACAGGGATTAAGGCGGCTCAATTGCTGAAGCGTCTGCTTTTTGAAAATACCGTATTCCGGCAACGTCTTATTCAGCTCCCGCTTTCAATAAGCATCGAACAGCAAAATACGAATTGTGAGCCCTGCCTTTCCCTTTACCGCGAAGTGCAGCGAACTGCCGCAGATCATGGTGCATTGCATGTAAGCATCATCCTGGGCTTCCCTTATGCGGATGTTCCTGAGATGGGAACGTCATTAATACTGATAACGGAGGGAGATAGTAACTGGGAACAACTGATCACACAATTGAGATCCTGTTTCTTTAGCCGCCTGCAGCAATTCCGGGGTGAAAAGCTCCGGCTTCAGGCTGTTTTGCCGGATGCCGGTGCATTGAAGAAACCGGTACTGCTGCTGGATATGGGGGATAATGTTGGCGGGGGCGCTGCCGGTACAAGTATGTACCTCATGGATCTGCTGGAAGCGGCGGGACAAACCCGGGCTTGTATCTGCATTACACATGCTGCAACAGTGGAAGCTATTGCCCGGTTTGAAACGGGCGACCGTTTCGAGCTCTCTTTTGGGCATATAGATACATTAAACAGGGAAGCGCCTTATTCCGTAACGCTGATCAGCCGCGGGGACGGCTTTTTTACGGAACCCGATCCAAGGCATGGAGGACAGTCGGCATTCAACATGGGGAAGGTGGTGGTCCTGAAAACAGCGAATCAAAATACAATTATTGTTTCATCTCTTAAAGTGCCCCCTTTTAGCAGCAGGCAGTTAACCAGTTTGGGTATTGTACTTGAAGAACAGAACTGGATTATCGCAAAAGGGGTGAATGCCCCGATAGCAGCCTTTAAGGATAGCTGTGCAACGATCCTGCAGGTGGATACACCTGGGGAAACCTGCGCAGACATCACAACGTTTAGTTTTAAAAACAGGAGTGTACCGCTATATCCATTTGAAGCGATCAGAGATGTATAAAAATCAGATTTTCCAGGAGTTTAAAGGAAGAACGCTTGTGCTTCCACAGCCTTTTTATACCGAAGGACCGGTAATAGATAAGGAAGGTAATTTATTTGTTACAAATTTAAAAGGAGGTCAGCTCCTGAGAATTGACAAAAATGGCAACACTTCAGTGTGGGCTGAAACAACCTGTCCGAACGGGCAAATGATCAATGAGAAAGGGATACATCTGGTTTGTGACAGTGTGGAAGGAAGCATCAAGCGATTTGATAAAAAGGGGAGGCCGGATAAGGTTGTCATGAACGGGTTTATTTCCGATCATAAGATCTGTTGCCCCAATGACCTGGTAAGTGACAATAATGGCGGGTTCTTTTTTACGGACTCGGTCCGGCATTGCGGGATTGTGGGATATGTCGATCGTTTCGGAGCAAAGAGGATCATTGCCCGGAACCTGGACTATCCCAATGGTTTAGCGCTCAATCCCTTCACCCACCGGTTATACATAGCGGAAAGCTACCGGAACCGCATCCTGGTAACCGACCTGCGGAAGCCCTGGAATAGTCCCGGGATCTTTTGTGACCTCCCGGCAAACCCGTCGGGGAAAAAGAACGGTAACCTGCCGGATGGATTGGCGCTGGATTGCTTCCACAATCTTTGGGTCGCGCATTACGGGATGTCCTGTTTATGGATTTTAAATGACCGCGGCCAGTGTATCGGTAAATATGATACGGGTATCACCCTTACCTCCAATGTTTTTATGAATGATGATTTTTTGCTGGTTACCGGAGGAACAGGGGAGCCGGGCCCCGGAATTATAAAAATTGTAAAAATGCACAGGAGATGATCCCTAAGCGAATCGGTAATTATGAAATCCCCGGCCTGACACTTGGTACGGTTTCACTCGGGCTCAACTATGGTGTTTTCAACGGACAGGAACAGCCCGATGAAGGAATAGCCTTGAGCTTGCTCCATACCGCACTGGAAAACGGGATCACCTGTTTTGATACGGCCCGGGAATACGGAACGGCAGAAACACTGCTGGGTGATCTGCTATCGGAAGTTTTTCCACGCCAGGCTGCGGTTGTAACAAAGTTCAAAATAACAAAAGAAGCATTGGGCGATCTTTCCCTGGCCAAAGAACAGGCACGCAACAGTGTTTTGGAATCGCGCGCTCAGTTAAACCTCCCCATGTTGCCGTTTTGCTTATTTCATATGGTATCGGATTATGACCGGGATCTTGTGGCTGAAATGATCCCGCAGCTGTTAGCTTCATTGAAGCAGGAGAACCTGATCGGATTTGGCGGCATCTCTGTTGATAATTTGCCCGAGTTGCAGTGGCTGGCCTTCCTTCCGGAAGTACAGGTACTGCAGATTCCCATTAATATTTTCGATCAGCGGCTGCCCGGAGACGATCCGTTTTGGTGCCGGCTGGAAAAAGAACGGAAATTGGTATTTGCCCGGAGTGTCTTTTTAAAAGGATTGCTGCTTAAACACCCGGCAACGCTCACAGGAAACCTGCGGCCGGCCGCTTTTTACCTGGATCAGCTGGCCATTTATGCGAAGCGGTGCGGATTGAGTGTGGCTCAGTTTTGCTTTTCTTATGTACGGGATTTTAGAACGGTTACGAGCATTGTTGCGGGTGCCGATAATAAGCAGCAACTCCTGGAAAATATTGCGCTCCTGAATGCACCGCGGATCCCTGATGAAATTTTGGATGAGGCGAAAATTTTTTTTAAGAATGTTCCGGAACATATACTCATTCCCCGGACCTGGAAATTATAAAAATGAAACAGTTGTTTAGTCTTGAAGGTAAGGTTGTGCTCATTACCGGCGGCACCGGCCTTTTTGGAAAACCAATGTCAAGGGCTTTGGCGGAAGCCGGGGCACAGGTGATCATAGCCTCCAGAAATGTTGACGCATGTATCCGTTATGCGGAGCAGCTGAAAGAGCTGGGACTGAAAGCAGGAGCCGTACCGCTGGATCTTAAAGAAGAAAGCTCCATAAAGGAGTGTGTGGATACGCTGCTCTCTGTTTATAAAAAGATCGATGTATTGGTAAATAACGCGGTTTCAAGAGAGGGGTTCAGGAACCTGGAGGATGTACAAAAAGCTGAATGGGAAGACGCCCAGGCCGTAAATTCAACCGGACTTATGTTGTTAACAAAAGCGGTGCTTTCACATATGTGTGAGCGTCGTTCCGGAAATATTATAAATATCGGATCGATACAGGGGGCTGTGGGACCTAATTTCCCGGTATACGGTGAAACGGGAATGAGCAGTCCGGTTAATTACACGTACGATAAATGGGCCATGGTGGGCTTCACAAAA
Organism: Niabella beijingensis; assembly: GCF_020034665.1. Taxonomy (NCBI): domain Bacteria; kingdom Pseudomonadati; phylum Bacteroidota; class Chitinophagia; order Chitinophagales; family Chitinophagaceae; genus Niabella; species Niabella beijingensis. Next base: position 1,180,660 of record NZ_JAIQDI010000002.1, read on the forward strand.
TGGATCGCCAATTATTACGGAAAATTTAATATCCGTTGCAATTGTCTCAGTCCGGGCGGTTATGGCCCGGGTGTTAGCGAAACTTATGGAGAAACAGCATTTGTAAAGAATTATAAAAATCTGACGCCGCTCGGGCGGTTTGCCAATGACGAGGATATCAAAGGACCGGTTGTATTCCTGGCCTCCGATGCCGCCGCTTATATTACCGGGCATAATCTTTTGGTGGATGGCGGCTGGACAAGCTGGTGATGGTATATGAAAAATAGAATACGATTTATATTTATGTTATCCGTACTGTTAGTGGGCACAGGCAGTGTACCGGCCCAGGTAAAAGTAAAACCGGAATACAGGCCGGGGCCCCCGGTCCCGGACAAAGAAGGATTTGCCGGTATGTTTGCAGGAGTCAGTAACAATGTTGTAGTGGCCGCAGGAGGTGCAAATTTTCCGGACGGAATGCCCTGGGAGGGAGGACGCAAGGTTTGGTATGATGCGCTGTTTCTCTTTAGCAAAAAGACAGGTCACTGGGAAAAAAGCCCGGTACATCTTCCCCGGAAACTGGCATATGGGGTATCCGTATCCTACAAACAAAAAGCGATTTTTATCGGGGGAAGCGATGCCGGAACCCATTACAGCGAAGTGTATAGGGTCACTGTTTTAAATGGATCAGCCCATCTCGACTCAATGGCCTCCATGCCGGTTGCATTGGCAAACATGGCCGGCGCCATTGCGGGAGACTTTTTGTTTGTAGCAGGAGGAACCCTTACACCGGAGGGACGTCCCGTTGCTGTTTTTTTGGCCCTGGACCTGAAACGGAATAAATGGATCCAATTGCCGTCCTGGCCGGGACCCGAACGCATGAATGCAGTGGCTGCCGGTGTTGGCAATGATTTTTTTCTTTTCAGCGGAATACAACTGATAGACGCAGCGGGCGGGGTTCAGCGAAAGGTACTGGAAGACGGCTACCGTTTTTTACCGGTCTTTAAAAATGGCGAACTGACAGGAGGTGATTGGAGTAAAATTGAAAAACTTCCCCGGGGGCTTGCTGCAGGACCGGGTCCGGCTCCGGTGGTTAAAAACCGGTTTGTGATTTTCCCGGGCGGACTGGATAATGTTACTGCTCAGCACAAAGATCCGCTGACACATCCGGGCTTTATCTCAGAGATATTATTGTATGATACGAAACAGGATAAATGGAAAACGATCGGCCGTCTTCCCAAAGCAGAAATGCGGTTGACGGCCCCCGTTATTGAATATGAAAAATCATTTTGGATCATTAACGGGGAAATCAAACCGGGAAAACGTACCAATACGGTGCTCACGGTAAATTTCAGGTAAGGAATGATAAACCTGTTCGCTTTTTTTAATAGTTCAGTAAAAACCAGAAAATGACCCGATATCAGCATTCGAAACAACTATTGGAACGCGCCGGAAAGGTTCTCGCGGGCGGCGTTTCTTCGGAATTCAGGAAATACAATCATCCGCATGCATTGTTCTATGCATCCGCCAAAGGCAGCCGCATTATAGATGTAGATAATAATGAGTATTTGGATTTTACGTTAAGTCAGGGGCCTATGATCCTGGGACATTCGCACCCCGAAGTCCTTGAAGCCGTTAATCGCCATTCCGCTCAGGGGCAGCTTTATGCTGGCCAGCACCTGCAGGAAATTGAACTTGCGGAAAAAATAACGGAGCTGATCCCTTCTGCCGGGCTGATCCGTTTTTGCCTCGATGGATCCGAAGCGGTACAAACTGCATTCCGGGTAGCCAGGGCCAGGACGGGTAAAAACAAATTTTTGCGATTTGAAGGGCACTATCATGGCTGGCTGGATAATGTGGCCTGGGGAATATCCGCACCTGATCCGGATGCTTTGGGAAGTTTGAACGAGCCGGTGGCTTTTCCGTGGTCAAAGGGGATGGCACCGAATACAAGGGACGAATTTATTATTTGTCCGTGGAATGATCTGGAGTTGCTTTCGGAGCAGCTCAGGCGTCATCACCACGAGATCGCTGCTGTTATAACAGAACCGGTTATGTGTAATAACGGTTGTATCGAACCCATAAACGGCTTTCTGGAAGGGCTGCGGGCCCTGTGTGATCAATATGGGATCGCATTGATTTTTGATGAAGTGATCACCGGCTTCCGGCTGGGGCTGGGTGGAGCACAGTCGCATTATAATGTGGTTCCGGACTTGTCGGTCTTTGCAAAGGCCATGGGCAGCGGTTATCCCATAAGCGCTATTGTAGGCAAATACGAATGGATGGAACAAATAGAAAAATCAATGGTGATCCATGCCGGTACCATGAACTCGAGCTGCCCTATGATAGCCGCTTCACTGGCAACCTTGCGGGTCCTGGAGCGGGATGACCCGTATCCGAAAATGTTTGCGTTGGGGAAACGTCTGATGACCGGCCTGAGGGAGGCTGCAGAGAAATCCGGACAGAACCTTGTGGTTGCCGGCCCGGGCCCTATGTTTGTAACGGCTTTTGGCGGGGATGGACGGATGCGGGATTACCGGGATACGCTAAAGACGGACCGGCCCAAATTATCCCGCTTTATAGCGGCGATGCATGACCGCAATATCCGGATTATCGGAAGAGGGCTCTGGTATATCAGTGCGGTGCATACGGAAAAAGATATTGATCAAGCGATCGGGACAGCAACGGAAGTATTGACAGGCCTGTAATTGCAGGGAATGTGAAACACTCCGGATAAACAGATTCATAAGAGAATGGCAACACAGATACGGAATAATATGGGAAAAGCCTGGATGGTTGTTGGGCTTTTGTTTATCATCGCGATGCTGAATTATATCGACCGCACGATGATCACGACGATGCGTACTTCCATCGTGGCGGCAATACCAATGACGGATGCAGAGTTTGGATTGCTGACGGCCGTCTTTCTTTGGGTGTATGGATTGTTTAGTCCCATTGCCGGGTTCCTGGCAGACCGGTTTAGCCGGAGTAAGGTCATCCTTGTAAGTTTATTTATCTGGTCTTTTGTTACCTGGATGACTTCCTATGCTACTTCATTTCATGAGTTGCTGCTGACACGGGCATTAATGGGGTTAAGCGAGGCCTGTTATATCCCGGCAGCCCTGGCACTGATAATGGACTATCATAAGGGCAATACCCGTTCCCTGGCAACGGGCATCCACATGGCCGGGATTATGACGGGTCAGAGCCTGGGCTTTTTAGGCGGCTGGATCGCAGAAAATCATCGCTGGAATACTGCCTTTTTTGCATTTGGTATTTTCGGAGTTGCGTATACCGTTTTACTGCTCTTTATTTTGAGGGATGCCCCGAGGGAATTAAAATCTGAGGTGGTCAGGGATGCACCCCGGAACAACTTTCTGCAAACCCTTAAAACACTTTTCCGGCAGCGATCCTATGTGCTTTTAGTCGTTTTTTTCGCATTGGTAAGTGTGATGGCATGGCTGGTCGTAGGGTGGCTGCCCACCTATTTTCAGGAAAAATTTCATCTGTCTCAAACGGAAGCCGGTCTGTATGCTACCGCTTACGTTTTTACCGCTGCGATATTTGGGGTATTGACAGGTGGTATACTGGCGGATCAATGGAGCCGGCGTAATAAGCGGGCCAGGATATGGGTGCCGGCGATCGGACTCTTTGTTGCGGCGCCCGCAATATTTCTGGCGAGCTATACAACAGTACTGGCTGTTGCGGTGGGGTGTTTTGTTATTTATGCGTTTACAAAATCCTTTACCGATACCAATACAATGCCCATCTTAAGCATCATTGTTGATGCCCGTTATCGGGCTACCGGGTACGGCATCCTGAATTTTTGCGGCACGCTGGTAGGTGGCCTGGGACTGTATTTCGGAGGAGCGTTGCGGGACGCGCAGATCCCATTAGATATTATTTACCGGAGTGCGGCCGTGTTGATTATATTGGCGGCACTGGCGGTTATCGGTATCAGAACGAAATCCGATCCGTTATGAGGGCTACTGAATACCTGTTTTAACTTTGTTCCCTGCAATAAAGTACTTATGAGACACCCCGGAGAAGAATCCATACATTTCCTCTCTTTTTCCCTGAATCGAGGTAATGCCGCAGGCGTTATAACCAGGTCCTGCGGCAGGATACTGGCTGCTTATTTAAAGGTACATTTATACGGGAATCCTCTGAAATAATGTAAATAGATGGAATGATTCGACAAAAGATTGAATAGAAGGTAAAAGAGATCTTCTTTTAATTTGCATTTTAGAGAATTTGAACGATTGTGCTATTTAACCTGGTAACAGGAATGCCGTAGTAGTACAAACCGATGCGCTTGTCTGCGATCGTTTTTATTCAGATTGTAAGACATGATCCTGGTGCGGATGCACATTAAGTGATGTAATGACCCGGTAATTAATATTTAAATAGTCAAACAAAAAAAGGTAGTATGTGTAAAAAGGTATTCTTATTGTTGCTGACCATTTTTTCTTTTCAGTTGTTGTTCGCGCAAAAAAATCTTCTGACAAATTTTCCTAAAGGATTTACACCGAGGGAGGCTGGCAAGCGCCTGGCCTATCATTTCGTGGATGACCGGCATGATCTCTATGCTGCGCGGTACATCCACTACGCGGAAGTATGTACCTGGAATAGTGCGCTTAAATATGCGCTGGCGACAAAAGACCAGCGGCTTATCCAGCTTTTGCAGCGCAGGTTCGAACCTTTTTTCACAAAGGAAAAAGCATTGCTTCCTCCCATGAATCATGTCGATTACAATATGTTCGGAAGTCTTGCATTGCAATTGTATCAGATAACAAAGGATGAACGCTACCGCGATATGGGATTGGCTTATGCGGATACACAATGGGAGCTGCCTGCGGGCGCTAACAGCGAAGAAAAAGCCTGGGCAGACAAAGGCTATTCCTGGCAGACACGGATGTGGATTGATGATATGTATATGATCACCGTGGTGCAGAGCCAGGCGTATAAAGTGACCGGTGATGCCAAATATATCGATCGGGCGGCAAAGGAAATGGTGCTTTATTTAAACGAGCTGCAACGTCCGAACGGTCTTTTCTATCACGCTCCCGATGTTCCTTACTATTGGGCGCGGGGAGACGGCTGGATGGCGGTTGGCATGGCAGACCTGCTGCGCGACCTGCCTAAAGACCACAAAGACCGTCCGCGTATCCTGGAAGGATATCTGTCCATGATGGAAAGCCTGAAGAAACATCAGCGATCCGACGGCATGTGGAACCAGCTGATTGATGCACCTGATTTCTGGCCGGAGACGTCCGGATCGGCGATGTTCACTTATGCGTTTATAATCGGGGTGCAGCAGGGCTGGCTGGCAGCCGATGTGTATGCCCCTGCTGCACGAAAAGCATGGATGGCGATGATCCCTTATATTGATGAACGCAACAACGTAACGGAAGTGTGCATAGGTACCGGTAAGAAAAATGATAAGCAGTATTATCATGACCGGCCGCGTATGGCGGGTGATTTTCATGGACAGGCTCCTTATCTTTGGTGTGCCGCCGCTTTTTTGGGGCAGTAAATGGTGCATGGCATGCGGGCCTGTCAGATGGTGCAATATTTTGGTGCGATCCGGGTATCAACGTTCGGATTTCAAGGGGATGAATGGCGCTTTTAAGAATGGCTTCAGCTGATGCAATGGCCGCCGGTACCGGATTATCGGCTCCCGTTCATTCATTAAAATAGTTTTTAAGATGGTCAATTCCAGAAGGCGTTTTTTAGGAAAGGGGCTTACCTGTGTTACAGGGATCATGGCCGGATCTTATTTGCATGCAAATGCATTAAAACAGGACGAAAGCGAACATTGGACTGCTAAACCGGAAACCTTACCTGCCATTAACAGCGGTATCGGCGGAAACAATACGATCGATCTGCTCAACCGTATCGAGAAGGATTGTCTGGCGCACCGGCCGAAGCTTACGATTTTAATGGCGGGTACGAATGATATGAACAGCGTTAAATATGTACCCGCCGCTGAATATGAAAGGAATCTTTCTGTCATTGCCGGTCGTATCGTATCCGCCGGAAGCCAGCTGCTAATAATGACCATTTTACCTGCGTATGAACCATATTTGCTCACCCGGCATCCTGCATCGTTTTATGAGCCGGAAGGCGTCGCCGGCAGAAGAAAACAAGTGAATGCGATTATTAAAAAGACGGCCGGCGACCATAAAGCGGTACTTCTTGATATGGAGCAGCGCTTTACGGCGATCGGTAATGTGGGAACAAGCGCCGCCTCTTTGATCCAGAATGAAGTGAATGCCGGCAAAACCGACGGGGTCCATCCCACGCCCAATGGCTACCGGTTTATAGCACTTTCGGTATTTGATTGTATTGTCTGCAATGATCTTCCCAGAGAGCAGATCGTCTGTTTTGGCGACAGCATCACAAGAGGGGACGGTTCGAATGACCGTAACAGCTATCCCGGGTTTCTGAATAAATTATTGACCACGGTCTGAGTGAATGCAATCTGTCTGATGTTTAAAGTGAATTATTTATTATTAACGGCCGTTGCCGCATTGAACTGTCTGTACAGTGCTGGTCAGGATGTTCAGTTCGAAATGGTGCCGTCGGCCGCGCAGTCTTTTTTCTTAAGGAATGATGAAAATGCAGCGGGCTGGTACATGCAAAAGACAAATACGGTTCCTTCGGGTGCGATTGTTTCTTCTGTTACTTTTCAGGCGAAGAACTGGTTGCCGGCTACCGTTCCGGGAACGGTGTTGAACAGCCTTGTGAATAATAAAGTGTACCCTGATCCTTATTTTGGCGATAACAACAAGCGTTCGCGCCATCTTATTCCCGATCTGCAGGATGTGGGCAACGGGTTTTATCGCTACTGGTTCCGAAAGGAATTTGAGCTGCCGGAGGCATACAGTCAAAAAAAAATATGGCTGAAACTACACGGCATTAACTACCGGGCCAATGTCTGGATGAATGGACAAAAGCTGGGAACCATGGCCGGTATGTTTGAAGCAGGAGACTTTGATATCACACAAATAGTCAACCGCAAAGGAAAGAATGTACTGGCAGTAGATGTATTGCCGGTGGATGTGCCAGGCGCCGTTTACCGGAATGGAAAAACGCGGACCGGTGCCGTGGGAGAGAATAACAACGGCGGGGATGGTGCGATCGGAAAAAATGTAACCATGCTGATGGCTGTAGGATGGGATTTTACCGCTCCGGATGGGATCCGCGACAGGAATACCGGTATCTGGAGGGACGTGGAAATATATGCTACAGGAAATGTAAAATTACAGCACCCTTTTGTTCAGACCCGGCTGCCGCTGCCGGACACCAGTTATTCCCTGCAAACGGTATCCGTGGAAGTAAAGAACACGACCGGTCTGAAACAGAAGGGCGTGCTGACCGGCGCTATAGCGGGTACCGCGATCAGGTTTGAAACCGATATTGAGTTGCTGCCGGGGGAAAACAGACAGGTTGTTTTCCGGCCGGAAAACTATCCTCAGCTCAGGATGAAACATCCGAAATTATGGTGGCCGCTTTATAAAGGTGATCCGCATTTGTATTCGATCCAATTGCAATTCAGACAGGGTAAAGCGATATCGCACGGGTTGTCAACCCGTTTTGGTGTGCGGCAGATCCAGACAGATCAACATACACCGGACAGCTCCCGAAGGTTCATTGTGAACGGATACCCCGTTTTTATAAGAGGAACAAACTGGGTGCCGGAAGCAATGTTGCGCAGTTCGGCAGAACGGACCCGGACAGAGCTCCGTTACACCAAACAGGCAGGATTCAACCTGGTGCGGCTCTGGGCCGGGGGGATTGCAGAGTCGGATGCATTCTATAATGTTTGTGATGAATTGGGATTGCTGGTGTGGAATGAGTTCTGGATCACAGGCGACACGCGTTTCCCCCAGGACACCGCTCTTTATTTTAAAAACCTGAAGGCTACGATAAACCGGATCCGTTCCCATCCTTCGGTAGCGTACTACGTAGCCTCTAATGAGTCGAAAGAGCTGCCGGGAACAAAAGCGATCATACACCAGCTGGATTCGACGATCGGCTATCAGGAGCAATCAGAATGTTGCGGTATTCATGACGGCAGTCCTTACAAGTATGAGAACCCGATGCAATATTTTGAAAATACCGCATCTCCAAGAGGTAGCCGGGTAGACGGTTTCAACCCCGAGTACGGAACGCCCTGCCTGCCGCTGGCGGAATCCCTGCGGGAAATGATGCCCGAAAAAGACCTGTGGCCTGTTAATGATTCGGTATGGAATTATCTCGACGGGAATGGATTCCATAATATGAACACAAAATACCGCGAAGCGGTAAACCAGTTTGGGAAATCCGCTTCTATTGATGAATATGCCCGGAAGGCCCAATTGGTGGGTGCTATGAATTACAGGGCTATTTGCGAGGTATGGAATTACAATAAGTTCTCCTGGGGCGACCGGTTTGCTTCCGGTTTTCTGTTTTGGTATCACAACAGCCCGTTGCCTCAGACTGCGAGCCGTATGTACGATTGGTATCTTCGTCCTACTGCTGCCCTTTATTATGCTCAAAATGGCCTTGCTCCGCTGCATCCGCAATTTGATTACTATAAGAATACGGTTTCTGTTTATAATGATTACAGGAAAAGCTTTCCCGGTTGTACCCTGGAGGCGGCGGTTTATGATTTAAATTCGGCACTTGTTTATTCCCTTTCTGAAAAAGTGGATATTCCTGCAGACGGCCTGGTAAAGGATGCGCTGAAGCTGCATTTTGATGACACGCTCACGCAGGTGCATTTTATAAAGCTGCGACTCAGGTCTCCTTCCGGCAGGGAGATCGCAGCATCCTTTTACTGGCGGTCCAAAGATGAATACAAAGGCGCTTGGACAATGACGGGTCCGGCTGTATCGGGATTTGCCGATATTAACAAATTGCCCCGGGCATCTTTATCGGCCCGCGCAAAGAAAAGAGCGATCAATGACAACATAGTCATAGACCTGCGTGTAAAGAACACTTCCGATAAGATCTCCTTCTTCACCCAGATCCGGTTGACGGATGGAAAAAGGGCGGTATTGCCATCGGTGTACTATTCAGATAACTTCTTCTCCCTGTTGCCTGAAGAAACACGTATCATAACGATTGAAGTTCAGAAAAAAATATGGGACAGGGTGAAACAACTCTCGGTAGCTGCTTTAAACACCAATGAGGTGGTCGTGAGACACTGATACGGACTTGCATTCTGACTGTAAAGACCGTTTCATCTTTAAACGATACCGTTCCCGGAAATTTTTAATTCTTAAAGCATGGGCATGCAAACTATTATTTTACGCTTTTTGTTGCTGATCGTTTGTATCCCTTTTGCTATTGGTTCGGCGGGGCAGCCTCCGCTTCCCGATTGGGCCCTGGGTCCGTTTGCGAGACCGGCCGGTATCAATCCTGTTATAATACCGGATACGCAAAGCATTTTCTTTGATCCGATGAGCAAACAAAACCTGGCCTGGGAGGCAGGCGATGTGTTTAATCCGGCGGCTGCTGTAAAAAATAATAAGATATATGTGCTGTATCGCGCAGAAGACCGGTCGGGTAAAGGGATCGGTAAGCGGACCTCCCGCCTGGGTATTGCAGAAAGCAGTGATGGTATCAGCATGAAGAAAGAACCGGTACCGGTTTTCTATCCCGCGGAAGACGGACAAAAGGAATATGAGTGGCCGGGCGGTTGTGAAGATCCGCGTATCGCGGTTACCAAAGAGGGCCTGTATGTAATGCTGTATACCCAATGGAACAGGAAAGTAGCGCGCCTTGCGGTAGCCACTTCCAAAGATCTGATCACCTGGACAAAGCACGGCCCGGCGTTCCTGAAAGCGCACAATGGACGGTTTAAAGACCTGTTCAGTAAATCAGCATCCATCGTTACCCGGATAGAAAACGGCCGGCAGGTAATCGCAAAGGTGAATGGTAAATATATGATGTACTGGGGCGAGCGGTTTATAAATATTGCCACATCTGCTGATCTGATCAACTGGGAGCCTGCCCTGGGTGAAAATGGAGGACTGGAGCTGGTGGTAAAGCCCAGGAAAGGTTATTTTGACAGCGACATGACCGAATGCGGGCCACCTGCAATTATTACTGAAAAAGGTATTTTAGTTTTGTACAACGGTAAAAATAAAGGGAACAATGACCGGGACACCAATTACACGGCCAACACCTATGCGGCCGGACAGGTATTGTTCGACCTGAACCATCCATCAAAGGTGATCGGCCGTCTGGATCAGCCGTTCTTTATTCCTGAAGCACCTTTCGAGAAAAGCGGCCAGTACCCGGCCGGTACCGTTTTTATCGAAGGCCTTGTCTATTTTAAGAACAAATGGTTTTTGTACTATGGCTGTGCAGACAGCAGGGTGGGTGTTGCCGTTTATACCCCGGATAGTGCATCCCGATAGCGCCTGCCCGATAACGCATTTTTTTGCCGGAATGCGAAAATTTATTTTCGGATACAGGAGCCGGCGATACCGCAGCCTCCCGGATTCCAAAATCTTCGTTGGCTAAAAATACCGGTTTCCCATCAGAACCTCCGGCTATGGAAGGTTTTAATTTTGCATGAAACTTTAGCGTTATGGTAAGCAAAACACTGTTGCTGCTGATTTCCTGTATCCTTTTGCGGGGAACTGTTATAAAAGCTCAGGAAGGACCCGCTCCCGTTTTTCCGGCTGCTGCATTCAATGCAGGGCAGGCACATGACTGATCAATAACGGAACGTCGACATTACAGGGCGTGGTAACAAAGAAGAAAAAGAATCCGGACAATACCTATCTGGGTATTGTAGTGACCCTTTTTCCCTGCACCCCTTATTTCAATGAATGGTATGATCTGCGATAAAAGAACAGGAAAGGAAAAACGATGACGATGATGACGGCTGAAGCTTATTCCTGCCGGGTGCTTTCAAAGGCTTCGGATAAGGAGGGCAGCTTTGAATTTCGAAACCTGAAGCCCGGGAAGTATTACCTGCAGGCAATGGTGCGCCAGGGCAGGATGAAGGAAATGTGGAACCAGGTAGGAACCTCGACCTCTGTTGGTTATAATGTATATGGACAGGCCGTTACATCATATTCCCGGCCCATATACGAGGAATTTAAGTTGTTTTATGAAACCAATGACCTGGCGAAGACCTTTGTTGAAATTACCGCTGCGGGGCAGGTCGTAAACGTTAAGCTTTAAAAATATCCTACTATATTATACAAGATATTATCCGGCTGTCTGTTGTTTTTGCTGACCCCGTTCCATATGAATGCGCAGAACCTGGACTTTCCGGATCCGGATTTCAAACAGGCGCTTATTAAAAAGAAAGTTGATCTCAACAATGATGGCCAGATACAGCAAGAAGAGGCATTGAAGGTGACCAGATTGTACCTGGAGGAAACAGATTTTTCATCGATGGAGGGCATTAAGAATTTTACGAATCTTGAAGAATTTGGTACCTATAAAAACAAGATACGGCAGGTGGATCTGCAGGGAATGACCAGCCTCAAACGCCTGTATCTTGTAGGAAGTGACATAGAAACACTTAATATTCAGGGATGCCACAATCTCGAACACCTGTCGCTGATCGGCAATAAGCTGACCGGTATCGATATAACAGCATTTCGGAAGCTTACGGAACTTAGTCTCAGTTACAACCAGCTAACCCGGATGGAAATCCGAAATTACCCGGAACTAAAGGTGATAAACCTTGCAGAGAATAATATTTCAGATCTTAAGATCGGTGACTGTCCAAAGCTTGAGTCACTGCTGCTCCGCAAAAACAGGCTCAACGGTAGCCTGGATCTTACCCGGTTTCCGGCATTGCGGGAGTTTTCAGCCGACAATAACCTGCTTACGGCCGTCGACATCCGCGGTTTAAAGAAGCTGGAATCCTTCTCCTGCCTGTATTGTAGCATTACAATCCTGAATCTGAGCGGTACGGAAGCCCTCGCGGACCTGATCTGGTAACAATCTATATCAGTGGTTCGGAATAATCCGGCTCCGGCACATCCGTATTCTTCATCTGTTTCACGGAATTAGGCGCCTGTGCGGCGGCTTTTTTATAAACACCATTACAGAAAGATCATTTAAAATGCAGTGTGCTGCCCTGGAAATAATAGCCCAGGTCCCCGGTGGAAGCAAGGTTGTCAAGAAAAACGGTGATGGGCTTTTTTTTATCGATAAGTCCGGTAAACCGTTTGTCTTTTACCGTGTTGTTATCAAAAGCAACCGGGATATCATAACAGCGTTGCAGGATGTCCGCAATTTCTGAAACGGGAAGGTTGGAAAAAATATACCGGCCTTTCATCCAGGAAAGTACCTGGCGCTCATCGAATGCTGCAATCCGGAACCCGGAGCCGTTGGAAAGCGTGGCTTCAAACCCGGGCTTCAGCTCCAGGGTCTCTTTTGGTGAACGTAAACTGACCTTTCCCGTTACCAGCGCTACCCGCAGGCTGCCGGGGTGATAGCTGTTAACATTGAATTCGGTGCCCAGCACCTGTATCGTGGCGCCGCCGGTATGCACTACGAACGGTCTTGCGGCATCTTTGGCTACTTCGAGATATGCTTCTCCTTCAATTTCTATTTCCCGCAGGCCGGCTTCGAACTTTACCGGAAAACGCAGGGAACTGGCTGCGTTCAGCCATACCGTTGTATTATCCGGTAATCTTACCTGGTAGTCGAGTCCCGGGGGGACGGTTATTTTACTCCATTGCTGCGAAGCCCCACCACTGATCTGCAGCCCGTTCTCCCGGATATCCAGTGCTGTTCCGCTGGCAGTAACCCTGCCGTTCTTCTGATCGGAAAGATTCACGGTTTCGCCATTGTCGAACTCCATCAGGATCTTTTTTGATGCCCGTGTGCCGGCTGTCTGTCCGGATCTGTCCGGATGCGGGGTGCTGACAAACACAAATTTTACAAAAATAAAAAGCAGAATAGCAGCGGCGGCGGTATAAGGCAGCCACCGCACCAGGGCAGATTTTTTCCTGGTCCTGATCCGCTGCTGAAGCTGTTCCCATTCCGCTTCCGTATTGATGTTGCGGAGAAATTGCTGGCTTTCTTCTTTTTGAAAGAACTGCCGGAGCTCATCCCATAATTTACCGATATCCTTTTGCTGCTCGATCAGTTGCTGCAGGAATAGATCATCATCCGGATCGATGCTGTTGTTCAGCCGCGCTATCATCAGGCTTTTTATTTCGTTGATGTTATATTCCATTGCTTTTATTTAGACAATATTTTTCCGAAACGGCTGACAGTTTCAGCGTATTTTTTTTCTCAATTGTTTTAATGCCCTTATTAATGCTGTTTTTACTGTATTGATGCTTATCCCCAATTCTGAGGCTACCTGTTTCCGGCTTTTTCTCTGGATATAATACAGGTCAAAGATCGTCGCCGTTTTAGGCGGCAGCGTGGCAATGACCTTTTTTAAGGAACGCAGGCGGTCTTCCTCCAGGGCCAGGTATTCCTTTTCCTGTAAATCGGGCTGACCTGTTGTTTTTGCGTGGAATACGTATTCGAAAAATTTTTCCTGGTGCGATTTACCTGCCTTTATAACGTTGAGGCAGCGGTTGTGCACGGCCTTGCTGAGGTAAGACCTTATCGACTGGATCTGTGAAAGATCGTACCGGTCCCACAGATCCACAAATACTTCCTGCACTACGTCCTTTGCATCCTGTTCATTTTTCAGCAGGTAATATGCTTCCATTACCATTGTGCGGTAATGAAGGGCGAATATTTCATTGAATATTTCTTTCCTGTTCACAGCGTATTATTTTTGAACGGGTATGCAGGGCGCAGCAACCGGACCAATGTTACAAAAAATAGTGATGACGGAGCACAACAAGTAAAAAATATTTTAAAAAAAAATCTGCGGGTGTTGTCACCCGTTTTTTATAAATGATTGTCTAAAGCACAACTGAATAAAACGTTTGCCAATGATCGCCTGTTTACGATTGAGACTGCCGGGGTTCCTGTTTGTTATTGCTGTTATTTGTTTTGTAAGAACGGCATCGGGTCAGGATGCGGACCGGCGCATATCAGTAAATTTTAAGAATACCTCTTTGAAGACAGTGCTCAATAGCATTACCGCGAAAACGGGATTTGATTTTTTTTACAGCAATCAGCAGATAAATGATCAATCCCGCGTAACGGTCAATATAAAAGAAGCTACAGTTGACGCTGTATTAAAAGAACTGCTGGGCACAGGTTATACCTGGACGATCCGCGGGAAGCTGATCACCCTGAAAAAAAGACCAGCCACCCCGGCTGCCTCAGGATCACAGACGGTGCCGGACAGCAGCCGGGGCCGCATCATTAAAGGCCGGGTAACAGACAGCACCGGGACATCACTGGGAGGCGCCACCATACAGCTGAAAGGCACAGCCCGGGTTACAACTAGCAATGAGCAGGGATCTTTTGAGCTGGAAGATATTACCAATGGAAAGGGGACGCTCGTTGTATCATTTGTGGGGTATAATACGAGTGAAACGGGTATCGGCGGCCGCACGATGATGGATATCATGCTTCGTCCGCAGGTATCGGATATGAAGGATATTGTGGTGATCGGATACGGGACCGTTGAAAAAAAAGACCTGACGGGTTCTGTGGGGAAGGCTTCTGTCGAAGATATGAACAAGGCACCGGTACGGTCATTTGACGAAGCACTTGCCGGGCGGGTAGCGGGTGTGAATGTAACATCTGTGGACGGGCAGCCGGGCTCCGCGGTCAATATCACTATCAGGGGGGCCAACTCCATTACACAGGACAACTCGCCGCTTTATGTGATCGATGGCTTTCCGATCGAAGGTCCGAACAATAATGTTATCAATCCTCAGGATATTGTTTCCCTGGAGGTGTTAAAGGATGCTTCCGCCACGGCCATCTACGGATCAAGGGGCGCTAATGGGGTGATCATCATCACCACAAAAAGAGGTGTTGCAGGCCCGCCGGTTGTATCGGTGAGTACCAGCTACGGTATACAAAAGGATGTGAACCGCATGCAGCTGATGGACCCTTATGAGTTTGTAAAATATCAATTGGAACGCAACCCCTCAGATGCCGCCGGTATCTACCTGGCCAACGGAAGACAACTGGAAGATTACAGGACGATACCCGAAATCGACTGGCAGGATGAACTGTTCCGGACGGCAGGCATGCACAATACTTCGGTTTCTGTAAGAGGCGGCAACACCACCACAAAGTATGCGATCTCCGGGAACATTCTCGGGCAACAGGGGGTAATGATCAATTCGGGCTATAAGCGCTACCAGGGATCGGTTTCCGTGGATCAGAAGTTCAGCAGGAAGCTGAGCGGCGGCGTTTATGTTAATTATGCCTATACCAATCAGAACGGGATGTCGCCATCCGGACCGTCGAGCAGCAGTTCAACGGCTTATACCTTATTCAGTGTTTACGGATACCGGAATTTTTCACTGGACGGGTCCACCGATC
The DNA here is from genome assembly GCF_020034665.1 of Niabella beijingensis. Classification (NCBI taxonomy): domain Bacteria; kingdom Pseudomonadati; phylum Bacteroidota; class Chitinophagia; order Chitinophagales; family Chitinophagaceae; genus Niabella; species Niabella beijingensis. The sequence goes on from NZ_JAIQDI010000002.1 coordinate 1,196,074, forward strand.
TTACCGGCGAACTGTTCGACCAGTTCATTGATCCTACAATAGACCTGCGCATCAACCCGGTGCTGAACCAGCAACACATGCTTCGGGAGAACCTGGGCCAGAATGGTATTTTTAATGCGTATCTTACCTATAATATCCTGCCTTCGCTGAAACTGAAAGTAACAGGAGGTATCAATACTACTTTTACACGAAACAATCAGTTTAACGACAGCTTTACGGTTTACGGCAATCCCCGCAGCCTGCTGGGGTCGGTGAACGGTGTTAACGGTGGCGTGTATTATACTCAAAACACCACCTGGATCAATGAGAATACCCTGACCTATGCCCGGAACTTTAACCGGCAGCATGCGTTGACCATACTGGCGGGTATGACCGAGTCGGAGCGGCGGTCTTCCAGTCACGGAAGTGCCGCCACCAATCTGCCAAATCCGCAGCTGGGCGTGAGCGGACTGGACCAGGGTACGCCCCAATTTGTACGGGCGCTTTCGGCTGCGTGGGGCCTGGTATCGTTCCTGGGCCGTGCGGATTATAAATTCAGGGACCGCTATCTGCTGACGCTTTCTTACAGAGCAGACGGCTCCTCAAAATTTTCAAAGGAGCACCGCTGGGGCTATTTTCCTTCCGGTGCCATAGCATGGCGGTTCAGGGATGAAGACTTTCTGAAAGACAGCCGGGTCCTGTCGGAAGGCAAGCTGCGCGCCAGCTACGGACTTACGGGGAATAACCGTATAGGAGAATTTGATTACCTCTCGGTAATGGATCTGGCCTTCAATCCGCAAGGATATACCTTCGGGAACCAGACGGTTACAGGGGCTATTCCGAAAAGTGTAGGCAATCCTTCACTGAAATGGGAGACCACGGCACAGACCGATCTCGGTGTCGACCTGGGATTTTTCAATAACCGGATCTCGCTTACAGCAGAGGTGTACCGGAAAAAAACCAGGGACCTGCTTATCTATGCAAATGTACCCTTATCCCTGGGATATGGCTTTGCCAACCGTAATATAGGAAGCGTACAGAACCAGGGACTGGAGCTGACCCTGTCTACCGTTAATATAAAAACGAAGGATTTTAAGTGGGAGTCTGCATTTAATATTTCGTTCAACCAGAGTAAGATACTTCGTCTTACTGAGAACCAGGAATCCATTCTTTCGGCTGCACCTTTCGATAGTTATTTCAGTGCCATCCCGGCCTTTATTTCAAGAGTGGGTGGCCAGCTGGGGATGATGTACGGGTACATCTGGGACGGGCTTTACCAGTACAGTGATTTTGACGTCTCCACTACCGGGAATTACGTGTTGAAGGATAATGTGCCAACCAACGGAAACACCAGGACGGCGATCCAGCCGGGTGATATAAAGTTTAAGGATATTAACGGCGACCTGGTCGTTGATGCCAAAGACTATGCGGTCATCGGCCGGGGGCTTCCTGTACATACCGGCGGGTTTAATAATACGCTGTCGTATAAAAATTTTGATCTGAACCTGTTCTTTCAATGGTCGTATGGCAATGATATCATCAATGCCAACCGGTACATATTTGAAGGAAATATACTGGGCCGTTCTAACCTGAACCAGTTCGCCGGTTATGCCGACCGCTGGTCCCCGGAGAACACCGGCTCGCTGAACCCACGCGGCGGCTTCGGCGGGTCAGGGCCATCCACGCCAACAGGAACCAACTCGCGGGTGATCGAAGACGGATCTTATCTGCGTCTGAAAACGGTGCGCCTGGGCTACTCCCTTCCTGTGCGGGTTCTGAGCCGGGCTGGAATAAAATCACTTACGGTTTATTGCGCCGCGCAGAACCTGATTACCTGGACTTCCTATTCGGGCGTGGATCCGGAGGTGAGCATTTTTAATTCGGTGCTTACACCGGGTGTGGATTATTCAGCTTATCCCCGCCCCAGGACCATTACTCTGGGACTGGATCTAACATTATAATCGAAAAAAATGAACAACAAAATTTTACCGGTACTGTTCCTTGGTTTGGCAGGTGTGTTTTTATCATCCTGCAGCAAGATCCTGGATAAGACCCCTACAGACTTTGTGGAGCCGCAGAACTACTATAATAGTGAGAGTGACCTGAGATTTGCGCTGGCCGGCGTTTACGACCCCCTGGGTTCCGAATATCTTTACGCCAGTTCGTTGTGGTTCCAGCTGGGTAACTGTACCGATGAGTCTTTCTATCCCAACAGTTCCAATTCTTTTTCGGCACCGATGTTCTATCAGTTTGATTATACCAATCCCTACATAAGCGGCTTGTGGCAGGATTGTTATAAAGGCATTGAACGTGCCAACCTGCTGATCGAAAATATAGGGAAACCGGTGATGGATGAGAGCAAACGGCAGGCCATCCTGGGGGAAGCCCTGTTCCTGCGGGCGTATTATCATTTCCTGCTGGTCTCCAATTTCGGTACTGTCTTATTAAAAACGCATTCCACTACCAATGTAAGCACGGTGGACCTTCCGGCAACTCCCGCAAAGCAGGTCTACGAGCAGGTTCTCCAGGATATGCGCGAAGCGGAGGCAAAACTGGAAGATGCCGCCACCATTGGCAATTCCAGTCATGTGTCGAAGACCGCCGCACAGGCCACCCTGGCCCGTGTTTGTTTGTACATGGCCGGCAATCCGCTGAACGATAAAACCAGGTATGCGGAAGCACTGGAATGGGCAAGGAAAGTTGTGGTATCAGGGCAGCATCGTCTGCTGGAGGATTTTGATGAACGGCTCACCAACTCTGCATACAGCCAGATCTTTATCAACCAGGCCCAGGATATCTATGATATCGGGGAATGTATGTGGGAAGCTGATTTTAATATGAACCAGGCGAATACGGCTTTTGCTGAAGGCGGCCGCCTGGGTACTTACCAGATCTCCTGTACCAATATTGATACCGGCTACGGCTCCGGAGGTGTGCGGACCACCATCAGCTTATACAACCTGTATGGCAACGGGGATCTGAGAAGGGACTGGGCCATTGCGCCGTTTACCTTTCAGGCATCGGGTTCCACCCTTACGCGGGTACCCTATACCACGGCTAATATCATCAACCGCGAATGCGGAAAATGGCGCCGTTATTTTGAGCCGACATCCTTTATCCGGCAGCAATACAGAACGGGGCAGAACTTTCCCATCGTCCGCTACGCAGATGTATTACTGATGCTGGCCGAGGCGGACAATGAAGTGAACAGCGGCCCTACTGCGGAAGGTTATGAGGCGCTGAACCAGGTAAGGAGAAGGGGATACGGGGTTCCGGTGCATGCAGCCGATGCCGCCGCCGATGCCCCCGGAGGCCTTTCGCAGCAAGACTTTCGCCGGTTTATCATGGAGGAACGGTCCCGTGAGCTTTGCTTTGAAGGATTGCGGAAGCCGGACTTGATCCGCTGGGGCGTGTTTTATGATGTACTTACCGCTACCGCGGCGGAAATACAATCCTCCAACGCCTCCGCCACAAATAAGGCCCGTTGGGTATTGGGGTACACTACGGCCATTTCCTCTCCCAAATACCTGCTGTTGCCGATACCCGCACTGGAAATTAATATTAACAAGGCCATCCGCCAAAACCCCGGCTGGTAAAAAAATATGGTTATGAAGAACAGGTTTTGTTTGCCGATCGCATTAGTATGCCTGCTGTTTTTGTGGGCCTGTAAAAAAACATTGAGTTCGGGGGACACGGACTTTACGGTAACGGTGGAAAATAATGTCCTTTCCCTTAATGACACCGCACGCTTTGTTTTTAATAAAAATCCGGATGTACTCGTATTTTATTCAGGAGAGATAGGGCACCGGTATGCCTTCAAGGGACGCACCAGTGCGGAGGGCACACCGTTATTGCGTTTCAGTACAAAAAGGGAGAATGGCAGCCAGCCACAATCATTGCAACTGCTGATCTCTTCAGACTTTCGGGGAGTAATAAAAGGCGACACTGCTGCTACAACGGCCAATCTGGCAGCAGCCAGCTGGACGGATATCACTTCCCGGGCCACCCTTTCCGGGGGAGGCAGTGCTCCGGTCGCTTCGGGCGATATTGATCTGTCGGATTATACAGCCAAACCGGTGTTCCTTGCGTTTAAGTACCGGGCAGCAGCCGGTTCGGTTCAGAATAAATGGACGATCAGTGCTTTTACAGTTACAAATGAGCTGGAGGACAATACCAGCTATATCATCGCCAATATGAATACAGCCACCACGGCCTTTACCAACTATGGTGTAACTACGTTCAGTCCGGGCTTTGCAGCTTATACGCCGTTGAACAACTACCGGTGGAATATCAGTAATACCCAACTGGTGATAACAGGAGCCAACTCGGCGGCATTTGCAACAGACCCGGCGGAAGCCTGGGTATTTATCGGCCCTTTGAACTTAACAAAAGTGACACCGGATGTGGGTGTGCCATTAAAGAACGCTTCAGAGAATATATCCGGCTCGGTGTTCGGATATCAGTATCAATCCACGGGACAGTTCGATGCTGTTTTTGAAGGAGGTCTTGCAGATATAAAGCAGATACAATTGGTGACCCGGCCCGTACGGATAACAGTGCAATAAATGATGTGCGGGAACGATCGTCTTTTTAGAAACAGACGACGGGCCCATGCCCGGTGTGACGGATGATCTTTTGATGAAGTCTTAAAAACAATAAAGTCATGAATATACTTCAGACCATACCCCGGATGCAGTCAGGGCTGCTGTTCCTATTCCCGATACTATTTTTGGCGTGTAATAAAAGCAACCGGCTGCAGCATACAGCCGGAATCTCAAAAGGTAGCTCTGTCGGTAATACGGCCATCGCAATGCCCACCAATAACCGTTCCTCTTTTTTGAGAGGTGCTGATGTCGGCTTCCTGACGGAGATGGAACGCAAGGGGCGCATGTTTTATAATGCGACCGATTCCCAGGATTTGTTTGTGCTCCTGAAAGAACGGGGAATAAATGCCATCCGGTTGCGGGTTTGGGTAAATCCCGCCGGACCCTATTATTACAATGGCATCAATGATGTAGTGCTGAAGGCCGTGCGGGCAAAAAATGCAGGTATGAAACTGATGATCGATTTTCATTACAGCGACAGCTGGGCAGACCCCAAACAGCAGTATATCCCTGCGGCCTGGAGCAGCTATACCCTCAGTGAGCTGGAGGATGCTGTTGCTGCACATACAACTTCCTGCCTGAATACATTAAAGGCAAACGGTGTCACTCCGGCCTATGTGCAGGTGGGCAACGAAGTGGACTATGGCATGCTCTGGCCTGCCGGAAAGATTCCCTCCGGTAATATGGCCGGCTTTGCCCGGCTGTTCAAAGCGGGATATGAAGCGGTTAAAGCAGTTGATACCACGATAAAGGTGATCGTTCATTTTTCGAGAGGCTACGATTATGCTAACTGCGATTCCGTGCTCAACGGGCTGCTTGCGAACGGAGCTGTTTTTGATGTTGTGGGATTATCGGTATACCCGGGTCTTGATAATTTTGAAACCGTGCTTGCCAACTCCAATGCCACTATGCAATCCCTGGCTGCAACCTATCATAAAGATATCATGGTAGCGGAATGCGGCTATTACCAATACAAACCGGAGGGCGCCCGCAGGATGATAGAAACCCTGATTCAGCAGGTAGATGCATTGCCCGAAAGCTGCGGATTAGGTGTCTTTTACTGGGAGCCGGAAGCCTACGATCATCCGCCGGTGAATAAAAGCATTTTTGATGCCGCTGCAAAAAGACCTACGGTCGGGATGGATGGCTTTTCCCTGGCAAAGAACCCGGGTTTTGAGGTGGATACGCTGCCGGCCACTGCTCCGTACGGCTGGACGACAGGTGGTAGCAATCCCGATGCCAATTATACGGAATCATCCGGTATCACGGGCAATTACCGGCTGACACATTACAAGAACAGCGCTTATAATGTATTTACCGAGCAACCCATTACCGGACTAACAAACGGTACCTATACATTTACGGCCTGGGTGAGAGGAAGTACTTCCATGACAGGAAGTTATCTTTATGCAAAGGGGTTTGGAGGTACTGAGAAAACACAGCAACTGAACCTGGAATCTGCCTGGAAAAAGATCATTATTCCTGATATTGCGGTCAGCAACGGACAATGCACTATCGGATTGCGCACCAATGGCAACAATACTTACTGCAGTATGGATCAGGTACAGTTCTTCCGGCAATAAGAACATTTGCAGGCAACGATCCGCACAGGCAACATGCTGGCTTATGGGGCTCTTCTGAGAGCGACTCCTCTTATTCTGTGCGGCGATATAAAAGGATCTTGCAGCCGTGCTGATTTCACCGTATATGAAAGTGCGGTGTTCACTACGGCTAATGGTCTCCCCAACATTCTGCCATGGGGCCGGCCGCCGGCAACCCGGGACCCCGGGACAAGACATCCCGCTTTAAAATAAAAAGCAACTCCTGCAAATCAGTTGCAAAAGCGTTCTGCGTTTTATGACCGGTGTCATCAGTACAACCGGTTTCCGTCATTGTTTGCGGCGATGCCGCATCTGTAATTTTGAAAACCAGTATTAATAATGAAGTTTAATTGAAAAAATGACGACAATAAGAACTCTTATTGCAGTTACTGATTTCTCCGATGCGGCGAACCATGCCGTTGGCGTTGCCGTTGACCTGGCTATAAAAATAAAAGCCCGTCTGCTCATTTTCAATGCGGTAAGCATACATACCGGCGTTTCGGCATACCAATTGCTGCCGGATGTATATGAAGTTTCGATAGAACAGTCCAAAGAGCTGCTAAAGGATCTTGTGACTGAAATGAAAAAGCGGACTGACAACAGGACCGTGATTGAAGCAGTGCAGCGATGAAGCACCTGTCGCCGTATTCATTGCTTCCCATTTTGTTACGGCATTTGAGCGGCTGGTGTACGGAACACACGCGGTTGCGATCGCAAAACACAGCCCGGTACCGGTGATCGTGATACCTCCTGCAGGCGGAATGAATCGACTGGACCGGGCCGGCATCGCAATTGATCTGCTCGGCACGGAAGCGATGCCCTGGAAACTGCTTCGCAACTGGCTGAAATTGTTTGGCCCGAAGCTTGATCTGGTATATATATCCTCCAATCCGGACGGAGTTTCGCAGGAATTACCGCTGGCAGTTGAAGCAGCCGGACAATTGAGCGATTTTGAATGGGATTACTGCTTCATAACCAATGACAGTGCTGTTGGCGGACTGGAGGAATATGTAAGGCTGTATCAGCCGGATCTCCCGGTGCTGTTTGCGGGCCGGCATGGTCTGTTTCATAAAAGCATCTCGGGACTGTTCATAACGGCTCCTCCGGTGCCGGTAATGCTCCTTTCTGCTGAAATAGAAGACTTCGGAGAACGGGGGACTTTATCGTAGCCGGAAAAGCAAACAGCCCTGCGTAGTGCAGCGGATACCTCCGGAGCGGCCAGGCAGTCATTTTAAAAAAGATGAGATGGAGAATACATTAAACAGCAATGAAATTGATGATGTATTGCATCAGGGTATACTGGGGCATCTCGGATGCCATTTTGATGGGGTTACCTATGTGGTTCCGATGTGTTACGCCTATGAAGACGGCTGTATCTACGGCCGCACCTATGAAGGCATGAAACTGCACATGATCCGGAACAATCCCCGTGTGTGTTTCCAGGTAGAGGTGGCCAGGGACATGGTGCATTGGAGAAGTGTTGTGTGCTGGGGAACATTTGAGGTGATCTCCGATGCTGCTAAACGCGATGCGGCAATTGGCGTGTTGCAACGCCGCGTGTCGGCCATGATCGAAAGCGAAGCCCTCCGGCACTCGCAATACTGGCCTTTTGCGCTTTCAGGGAAAGAGGAGATCCGTGGCCTGCTTTTTTGTATCCGCCTGGATGAAAAGACGGGCCGCTTTATGTCGGAATACTGATCAATGCCGGCCTGCAATATCATCATTAAAGCAATATTGAGACGGCTGATGCCCGTTTCTGTTACACCTCTATTTGTTTGTATAAAAGCGTATTTGTTGCCGCTGTTATTGCGGTACCGGAACATGCGGATGCTGAATGCTGCGACGGGAGGCAGAAATCAGGATAAATCCTGTAACTTCAGGGCGATAACGAAACATTGAGCCACTGAGCCGGACCCGTCCGCAAGCCATTTTAAATAAATGCCCTTTTATGCAAACAAGGAACAATGATACAATAACGGTATCTGAAAAAGGAAAAGCAAATCTTTTTGGCATCTCGCTTATTGCAGCGCTTGCCGGTTTTATTTTTGGCTTTGATACGGTAGTGATATCCGGCGCCAACCTCCCGATCAAAGAGCTTTGGCATACCACACCCTGGTTCCATGGTTTTTTTATCATGTCGATGGCATTGTGGGGAACCGTTGTCGGTGCCGTTTTTGGCGGCCTGCCAACGGAACGGTATGGCCGGAAAAAGGTACTGCTATGGATCGGTATCCTGTTCACCGTTTCATCTGTAGGTTCTGCGCTGGCACAGGATCCGTATACGTTCTCTTTTTTCCGGTTTATCGGCGGACTCGGTATCGGTGTTTCATCCGTGGCAGCTCCCACCTATGTTTCAGAAATTTCCACGCCCAAAACAAGAGGCCGGCTGGTGGCCATGTATCAGTTCAATATTGTTTTCGGGATCCTGCTCGCATTCCTTTCCAATTATTTTCTAAAGGGTGTGGGGGGAGCTAATGACTGGCGCTGGATGCTGGGGGTGATGGCCGCACCGTCGCTGCTGTATACGCTTCTTGTGTTCATGATCCCTGAAAGTCCGCGCTGGCTTATTATACGCAGGAAGGATGATGCTGCCGCGCGGCACGTGCTGAAACAGCTGGGCATACCGGATGCGACGGAAGAAATAGCAGCGATTAAAGCTGCTGCCGGCGGATCGCAGGTGGCAGACCGGAAAGGGTTTTTCAATATCCGGTACCGCAGGATCATAGGCCTTGCCTTCTTTGTGGCTTTCTTCAATCAATGGTCGGGCATCAATTTTATTTTATATTACGCGCCGGAAATTCTCGAGCGGGCCGGCCTGGCATCAAAGGAATCGTTGTACAATTCCATTGCTATAGGGGGTACCAACCTGGTATTTACATTTGTAGGGCTGTACCTGATCGACCGCGTTGGCCGGAAAACCTTACTGGCGCTGGGTTCGGTGGGCTATGTGATCAGCCTGGGAATGGTGGCCTATGGCTTCTACGCACATGCATCCGCCGGCTTCCTGTTGTTTTTCCTGCTGTTGTTTATTGCTTCGCATGCCATCGGGCAGGGAGCCGTGATCTGGGTATTGATCGCAGAGGTTTTTCCCAACCGGATCCGGGCCATGGGCCAATCCTTCGGCGCCAGCGTACATTGGGTATTTGCAGCCATCATTACCCTCATTACACCCGTATTCCTGGATGAGGAACACGGGATTTTCCGGGACAATCCCTGGCCTATTTTTGCCTTCTTTGCATTTATGATGTTGTTGCAGCTGGTATGGATCTATACCAGCGTGCCGGAGACCAAGGGCGTATCATTGGAGGAACTTGAAAAAAGACTGGTAAAAGCGTGACATTTTTTAAAAAATCTGCTGAAATAAAACCGGGTTTATTTAATTTTATTTACGGCAGGCTTGTAAAGCTGTGTTGCAGATTTTTAAAAACCATCTTATGTTGCTCAAGGGAAGAATATCGATCTGGGATTTTGTGCGAACCATAAAATCGGATCTGCTGACCATCACCGTTTTCAGCATTATTGTAGGGCTTATTGCTACCGGACATTATTTCAACGGACTGGAAATCCCGCTGGCATTGATCGCGATCATAGGAACGGCGATATCGTTGCTGCTGGCTTTCCGTACCGCACAGTCCTACGACCGCTGGTGGGAAGCCCGGATCGTATGGGGGGCTATCGTGAATGACTCCAGAACGCTGATCCGCCAGGTGCAGCAATTCCTGCCGGCAGCCGAAGCAACAGAGGTCCGGAACTTTGCGGAACGCCAGATCATATGGAACTATGCCCTGAGTGAATCACTCCGGAAACTGCCATTTTCAGAGCGGGTGCAGCAGTATACTACTGAACAGGAGATCCGCGATTCGAATGTACCCAATGGTCTTTTGTCGCGGCACAGCGCCCAGCTGAGACGGTTATCGGAAGAAGGAAAGCTGACCGAGTTCCGGCAGGTGCAACTGGATCAGACACTGGTAAGGCTGTGCGATGCCATGGGAAAATGCGAGCGGATCAAGAACACCGTTTTCCCCGCTTCCTACGGTACGCTGATCCATTTTCTGATCTATGTTTTCGCCCTCTTATTGCCTTTTAGCCTGGACGATGATTATGCCATGATAAAAGCATTGCTTACCGCAGGTATCCCGATGATCTTTATCGTGATCGAACGGACCGCCATCCTGATGCAGGATCCTTTTGAGAACCGTCCGCTGGATACACCGATGACAACCATCAGTCAGACCATCGAGGTCAATCTCCGGCAGCAGATCGGGGAGGAGGTGCGGCCCCCTGCGCCCCCGTCGGGTGATGCTTATTATATTTTGTAAGCAGACCGGATGATGATCATTCCGTGCTTCTCTTACGGGGGAAGCGCTGCTGAGAAAAAGCATGCAATCTGCCATTGCTGTAAAACAAACAGACCTGTGATTACCTGCCTATGGTTATTCAGTAAAATAAGAGTAAGTTTGAAACGGAGATAATTGATTCTGTCGGTTGCATTGTTTGTTATGAAAGAACCTGCATTTTGATAGGGGAAGTAAATACATGGATGCGTTCCATCGGACTGCTGTTGCTGTTCTTTTTAGGTTCGGTTTCCGTGCTGCCGGCACGGGATCCGGTGATAGTGCGTGCTGCCGATTATGGTGTTGTGGCAGACAGCAGGCAGAACGCAGCGCCGGGGCTCAGACGCGCACTGGAGGCTTGCCGCAGGCTCCCTGCATCCGTGTTGGTACTACCTGCGGGTCGTATTGATGTGTGGCCGGAGGGGGCTGCCCGGCGGGAATTATATGTATCAAATTGTACTGAAAATGATACCAGCAGCAAAATAAAGAACATTGCCTTCCTGCTTGAAGATTGCCGTAATCTGGTGATTGAGGGGAATAACAGCCTCATAATGCTGCATGGCAAGATGATCTCCTTTGTGGTATTGCGCAGCCGGAACATTACCATCCGGAACATCGGGTTCGATTATGAACGTCCTACCATGAGTGAACTGACAATTGCGTCGGTGGGTAAAAAAAGTATAGAAGCCGTAGTGCATCCCGATTCCCGTTTTTCCATCGATAGCGGACGCCTGCGGTTTTACGGGGAAGGGTGGGTGCTGCATGCGTTTCATACCATCCTTTTCGATCCGAAAACGGAACAGTTGCGGTACAGCAGCCTGCAACCATTGCTGGAAGCCAAAGCACGGCAGACCGGTTCCCGCCGGGTTCTCTTTGAGGGCAATTTCGGACAGCCTCCCTACAAGGTTGGTGATATCCTCACCGTGCGGGATCCTTACAGGGATAATTGCGGCGCATTTATAGAACAAAGCAGGAATGTGGAGCTGTACCAGGTGGGTATGCACTATATGCACGGGCTGGGTATTGTTTCGCAATTTTCAGAAGACCTCCGTTTCCGGAAGGTGGCCGTTGCGCCGCGGGCGGAGACCGGCAGGATCATTGCCGCTTTTGCGGATTGTTTTCATTTTTCAGGCTGCCGCGGCCGCATCCTGCTGGATAGCTGCCGCAGCTCGGGATCTCATGACGATCCGGTAAATGTGCATGGTACCCATTTGCAGGTAACAGCGATCAGGGACGGACGTAAACTTACCGTACGTTTTATGCATCACCAGACCTATGGATTCCCGGCTTTTTTTGCGGGAGACAGTATTGCTTTTATTGATCCGAAAACATTGCTGACCCTGGGGGGTGCAACGCTGCAGACGGCGGTTTTAATGAATAGCAGGGAGATGTTGCTGGAGCTGAAAGAGCCGCTGCCGGCAGGTGTTTCAACGGGACACTGTGTGGAAAACCTTACCTGGACGCCGGAAGTGTGTATCCGTAACTGCAGGTTCGAACGGACCAATACCCGGGGGGTGCTGATCACCACACCGCGGAAAGTACAGATCGAGCATAATGTATTTTCACATACCGGGATGTTCCCCGTTTTAATTGCTGATGATGCCAGCAGCTGGTTCGAATCCGGTGCGGTACGGGATGTTACGATCCGCAATAACCTGTTTGATGCCTGTGGCTATAACAGTAACAGCGGAGCGATAGCTATCGCTCCCGAAAATCATCAACGGGTGCCGGGCAGTTATGTTCACCACAATATCCGGATCACCGGCAACCGGTTCCGGACATGGAACGCTGCGGTGTTACAGGCACGCAGTGTAGACAGGCTGATATTTGAACATAATAAGATCCGGCCTGTATCAGCACAGGTCAAATGGACCGGCGCTGCTGTTGAACTGGACGGATGTGCGGAGGTATCCGTAAACGGTAATCAATTACCGCACCAGGCGGATGCATTAATAATCATAAACCAGATGCCGGAGAACGCGATCCATACGGACTGGCGCCTGGCGAATAAAAAATGAATGCTATGATGCGATTTGTAAAAGGGGCCTTTTTATTACTTGTTCTGTTGCTGGGAAAAACGCTGCCCGCGCAGGAGCACCTGCTGTGGTATGACCGGCCTGCAGGGAAATGGGAGCAGGAAGCGCTTCCCATCGGCAACGGCAGGATGGGGGCCATGATGATGGACGGTATCAACACGGATGTTATCCAGTTTAATGAACAGAGTCTCTGGAGCGGCGATAACAACTGGGACGGCGCCTATGAAACCGGTGATCATGGTTTTGGTGCTTACCGGAATTTTGGAGAATTAAACCTGGAATTTGACCGGGCTGATGGTGCAGAGGGCTATCAACGAAGCCTGAACCTCGACAAAGGACTGTACCATGCTTCTTTCCGGGCAAGAGGCGTTCTGTATCAACTGGAAGCTTTTGCCAGCTATCCCGATCAGGTCATGGTATTCCGGTACACAGCAGGAAAAAATGGACAACTCTCGGGAAGTATTTCCCTGAAAGCTGCGCAGGGCGCGCATTCCGTTGCAAAGAACAATAGCGTTCAGTTTTCGGGTATCATGCCCAATCAGCTGAAATATGCTGCAAAAGTAACAGCACTGAATGAAGGTGGTTCCATTACAGCAAAAGACAGCAGCTTGCAATTTAAAAATTGCAGGGTGCTGATACTTTATATCAATGCCCGCACAAATTATAAGCCCGATTATGAAAAAGGCTGGCGCGGCGCCGACCCGTTGCCGGTCCTGGAACAGGAGCTGTTACGGGCACAACAAAAAGGGTATGCACAATTATTACGGGCGCACAGTGCCGATTTTGGCAAACTGGCGGATGCGGCCCGTATCGATATAGGGACCTCGGCTGATTCGCTGCGCCGGCTGCCGGCAGACCTGCGCAGGGAACGGTACGCTTCAGGAACTGCAGATCCCGACCTCGAAGAACTCCTGTTCCAATATGGCCGCTACCTGCTGATCAGCAGTTCCCGCCCGGGCGGATTACCGGCTAATTTGCAGGGGCTCTGGAACAACAGCAACAATCCTCCCTGGGCCAGCGACTATCACAACAATATCAATATCCAGATGAACTACTGGCCGGCTGAAACCACAAATCTTTCGGAGTGCCAGCTGCCGCTGATCGATTTTATAAAAGCACAGGCGCCTTCCTGCAGGATCGCCACGCGAAAAGCTTTTGGGGAAAAGACCCGTGGCTGGACGGCCCGTACCAGCCAGAGTATTTTCGGAGGCAATGGCTGGGAATGGAACATCCCCGCCAGCGCCTGGTATGCACAGCATGTATACGAACACTGGGCTTTTACACGTGATCCGGTCTACCTGAAAGAAACGGCTTATCCCATCCTGAAGGAGCTCTGCAATTTCTGGGAAGACCGGCTCAAACAGCAGCCGGACGGAAGTCTGGTGGTTCCGGATGGCTGGTCGCCGGAGCACGGTCCACGCGAAGACGGTGTGATGCACGATCAGCAGCTGGTATGGGACCTGTTCCAGAATTACCTGGAGGCTGCAAAAGCATTGAATCGGGATACCGGTTATCAGCGAAAAGTAGCAGGACTGCAAAGCCGCCTCGCACCCAATAAGATCGGCAAATGGGGACAGTTGCAGGAATGGCAGACCGACCGGGATGACCCGGATGATCAGCACCGGCATACCTCGCACCTCTTTGCCGTATACCCGGGACGACAGATCAGCACCACACAGACGCCGGAGCTGGCAGCCGCCGCAATTGTAACGTTGCGCAGCCGGAGCGGCAACTATGGTAAAAATATCAATAAGCCGTTCACGGTGGCATCTACTGTCGGCGACAGCCGCCGCTCCTGGACCTGGCCCTGGCGGTGTGCGCTCTGGGCCCGGCTGGGCGAAGGTGAAAAAGCAGCCATGATGATCCGCGGCCTGATCACCTATAACCTGCTACCTAATTTTTTTGCCAACCATCCGCCGTTTCAGCTGGATGGTAATTTCGGGATCAGCGCCGCGATTCCGGAGATGCTCCTGCAAAGTCATGCCGGAGAGATCAGCCTGCTGCCGGCTATTCCGGGGGTATGGAGCAACGGCTCCTTTAAAGGAATTAGAGCCCGCGGGGGATATGAAGTCGATTGCGACTGGAAGGAAGGGAAGGTTACGCATTACCGCATCCGTTCTAAAATACCACAGAAAGTATGGGTACGGATCAACGGGGAGCGTAAGGAAATCACCTCCGGAAAATTATGATGATCCGTTGCTGATCGCTACCGTACTGTGTTGTATTTAAAGCAGCGCCTTTAGCCGGTACGAAGAAAACGGCGTATTTTAGCGGATAAAAAAACAGACCCAGAATGGAAAACGGTTCTCAACTCGCCGGCCGGTTCCGGGAAGTAATGCTGAACGGGACCTGGATCGCGAATACCAATTTTAAAATGCTGCTCTCCGGCATAACGCCGGAGCAGGCAACTACCCCGATCGGTACATTAAACACCATCGCGTTGCTGACCTTTCATGTGCGTTATTATATTTCAGGATTGAACCATGCTTTTGAAAAAGGTACGCTGGAGATCAGTGACCGTTATAGTTTTGACGCACCCGTGCTGCGTGGCGGAGATGACTGGAATGCGCTGCAGGAGGGCCTCTGGGAGGACGCAGAACAATTCGCCGCTTTTGTGGAGGTCATGCCGGCGGAAAAGCTGGACGAAATTTTTATCGATAAAAAATACGGAACCTTTCGGCGCAATATCGAGGCAATGATCGAACATGGGTATTATCACCTGGGCCAGGTAAGCCTGATCAGGAAGCTGCTATCCGGCCAATAGAACACACGGGAGGCCGTTCTATATTACCGGCCGGAACGTTCGGATACCGGTATTGCCATTGGTCTGAGCTGTTGTTTCCACCAATAGTAAAATACTTTCTTTCCCGAATGATTCGAGTTCTATGTCAGGGGTGTTCCATACAGACAGGGCGTCTCCTGCGTGCAGCAGCCTCCCATTTATTTCTACGGATCCTTGCAGCAGGTAACTAAAGATGCAGGTGCCGGTACCGCGCGATCTGTATCCCGATTCGGCGCGCATCGCGAACCGGCCGATGCTGATCCGGATTTCAGGTGATTCTATTACTGTAATGCATTGACCGGGCTGGGTATGCAGGTTGAACGGGTAACATTTGTATCCGCTTTGTTGTGCAACCGTATCGTGCAGCCGGAGGCTGATAAAACGGATGAGTTCTTTTTTATAGGGGTTACGGATCAAAACCGGAGATCCGGTATCGATGCTGCCAAGTTGCCCGCAGTTTAATGCGCAGGCAGCGGGTTTGATCCGCAGTTCCAGGTTGCCTACAACCGGTAACAATAACAGCCGGCCATCGTTCGGATCCGGTTGATAAAAAACGCCCGGGGCGAGTGTTATTTCGGTGCAGGCTTTTAATGCGCCGGCGGTGGAAGCCGGCCCCAGCGGCACCTGTATGGTACGGCCTGTTTCATTTTCAGAAACGGATCCCCATTCCCTCAGGAAGATATGTGCTGCCGGCTCAGGCATATTGATCCGGTTTAATGGAATAAATACTTACAAAGGGTGGCAGGGAAAAAAGTTCTGTCAGCTGTTCCTGTTCGTGTCCCGGATACGACAACAGCATGCGGTCGCCGATCGTATCCAGCCACCGCATCCAGTCGCTGTAAAAACTGATGGCGATCCGGTGTCGGGTCTTGTCGGTGATACCGGAGCTGAGCAGCTCGAACCGGTAATCGCTGAAGGGAAGGAACTGCAATCCCAGCGTATTGGTAATATCCGGTATTTTATGCTGTAACTGCTGCATATAACCGGTAATAGCAGTACTGACCAGGAAATCCAGCTTGTCTGCATTACGCACTTCCTGCTTTAACTGGGCATAGCTGGTATATTTATTTTCCCGGTTAAAGTATTGCGCCTGCATAAGGAACTCGGCATAGGTTGCTTCGAAGACCAGTTGTTCCCAGGCTCCGCGGGTTTGTACATCAATAATCTTCCGGTAGCAGATCCTCACCTGACGGTTCATATGTATATTTTTAATTGCATTGGCGGGTATGTTGCAGCTTATGCTTTTACGCCAATCGTATGTGATAAAGTATACCCCGCCGCCACAGTGCCGGTAACCGTGGCGAGCTCGGCGGCCAGTGAATCAGCGAACACATTGTCGCGCGCATTTGCAGTATCCTGTGTGCCACGGGCTTTATAGTCTGCAGCTGTGGTATATACCGTATTGCATACATCTGTGGGAAAGGCGATCTGGGTCACCAGTAAGGAAGTGCCACTTGCATTGTAAACATGCACATGAATATGTGGTGCCCTTCCGGAATACCAGCCCGGAAAGATGCTGGTGAAAGTGACCTTCCCGTTTTCGTCCGTTGTCTGCCGCCCGCGCAGCCAGTGTACCGAGGTATAATTGGTCGATTGCATGCCGCTGCCTCCATATTCAGAGTAGTTGCCCTGTGCATCGCAGTGCCAGATGTCTACAATAGTGCCTGCAAGCGCCGCACAGCTTTGATTCACATTGGTAATAGCGATATTGATACCCAGTGTCACACCCATACGGTCGCCTGTGATATCCGACTGTACGAGGCCCGAAGGGGTTTTTGTGGGGAAAGGGCCTTCCGTTTCAGAAGGTGAGCTGGTACAATTGGCTGTAGTACCGGTTCCGTCTCCGGTAGTGGTATCGGTCGTATCGTCTACAGCATCGGTTTTGCTGCAGGACTTGGCAAGCGGCGCCACAAAGGCCAGTCCCAGTGCTGCAATGCCATTTCTTAAAAAAAGTTTCCGTTCCATGCGTGTTTTTTTGTGATCTGTTTGTATTGCAAAACAATATTACTTCAGAGCGGCATGCGGAAAAAAACGAATAGGTCAGCCGGCAAATGGTACCGGTAAATCTTTTAATAAAACGTTAAGACGGTTTCATCCATTGCTGTAATGCGGGCAGGTAGGTCTCACTTACAGGGAGTTCCGCGCCGCTTATCAGGCGCAGCTTCCGGCCCAGGAAGGAATCGATCTGTTTTGATGAAACAATATAGCTGCGATGGATGCGCATAAAACCGGCGGGTAATTTTTCCGCAACTTTTTTCAGAGACAACAGCGTCAGGATAAAACGCCCGTTCTTTAAATGGATCTTTATATAGTCATCCAGGCTTTCGATATAAATGATATCGGTGAACAATATTTTCATCATCCGGTATTCGGCATAGACAAACAGGCTGTCGGGTTGCGGTTGTTTATGGGGCTGGTAAAATTTTGCGGCCTTATGTATGGCCTTTTCGAACCGCCCGAAACTAAAGGGTTTGAGGAGATAGTCCACAGCTTCGAGTTCGAATCCCTCCAGGGCAAATTCCTTATGGGCAGTGGTGAAGATCAGCATGGGAGGGGCGCTAAGACTGTTTACCAGGTCCAGTCCGTTGATGTCGGGCATGTGAATATCCAGGAACAGGAGATCCGGAGGATGGTCTTCTACAAACTGCCTGCCGGTGACGGCGTCATCAAAAAACGCGATGAGCTCGATGCCGGGCATCCTCCCGCAAAAGTCCCTGATGATCTCCAGGGCCAGTGGTTCGTCGTCAATGGCGATGGCATTCATGATCTTTTTGTTTCTGTTTGAAGCCGGAGGTCTGCAATAAATGTTCCGTTCTCCCTCTTTAATATCAGTTCGTAGCTGCCGGGATAGAGCAGCTCCAGCCGCTGTGTTACATTTTCGAGTCCGATCCCCTGACGGGGCGTCTCTTTGTTATGATCGATAATGTTGTTTTCTGTAAATAAGTGAACCTGCTCGTTGGTTACACCGATCCGGATAATGATCGCCGCCGGCGTATTATTGCTGATACCGTGTTTAAAAACATTTTCAATAAATGGCATAAGGATCAGCGGGGCCACCGCTACCGACTCATAGCGTCCGGACAATTCATACTGTACCTGTACCTTCTTACTTAACCGTAATTTCTGCAATTCGATAAAATCATTGATACAGGAGATCTCTTTTTCCACCGGCACAAACTGTTCGTGTGCATCGTCCGTTATATAACGCATGATATTGGATAGCCGCAATATGCTGCTGGCGGTATACGCGCTTTTGCCAATGGCCAGGGCATAGATATTGTTAAGGGTGTTGAAAAGAAAATGAGGACTTACCTGGGCTTTGAGAAAGGAAAGTTCTGCGCGGGCCTTATCCACCTGTATCATTGCACGATGGCGTTCCGTAATGCGCCACTGCCGGTTGATCACAATAATAGTGCTTACCGCAGCCACTGTTAAAAACAGGATAATACTCATCAGGTCAAAATGACCCTCCCTGAATCCCGGCCGGTTGCCCGGAGGCGGAGGACGCTGCGCCTGTACATCAGTACCCGCAGGCGGCGGGGGCGGTTGACGGAGGACTTCCTGCCGGTCGGGCCGGCTGGCATTGAGCAATACATCAAAAGGCTTCAGGTAAAAGGTAAGTGTAAGCAGCGCCAGCAGTATGAAGCTGTAAGTAATGTATTTCTTCCGCACAAAAAAGCGGGGGAGCAATATACAGAGGTTCAGGTAAAAAAGAGATACATAAAACCCGGCAAAGAGCAGGAACGGCCAGGAAAACAACCGCTTTTGCAATGTCTGGCCGCCGAAGGATCCCGACTGGATAAAAGCCAGTATCAGGCTGAAGCATAATATCCAGCCAATAATGTGTACCAGGATCAACAGCGGCTTTTTATCCATAATGTTTTCCAAACTTAAAAAAAATATCAACGTTCGGGCCTTTTTAAAACAAACGGGTATCAGGCGATTCACCGGTCAGTGTATCAAAAACCTGATGCGATTACTTATTTTTGATCCTGTTCCGGTAGGGGCAAAAATAAAATAATAGCATGCGGATCCATTATTTACAGCACGTTCCTTTTGAAGGGCCGGCATTTATTGCAAGCTGGCTGAATGAAAACGGTCATTTGATCTCGGCAACCCGTTTCTTCGATGCTGCGGCGCAGCTCCCTGCTGTCGGTGCTATCGATGCACTGGTGGTTATGGGTGGACCCATGGGCGTTTATGATGAAGAGCAATATGCCTGGCTGGCAGAAGAAAAGACGTTTATTAAAGCCTGTATCAGTGCCGGTAAAAAAGTGCTGGGGATCTGCCTGGGTGCACAATTGTTGGCGGTATGTCTTGGTGCAAAAGTGCAGGCGGCAGCACACAAAGAGATCGGTTGGTTTGAGGTGTGGCCAACCGCTGCATGCCGGGCCCTGACCTGGTTTTATGAACTTTTCAAGGAGAGGCCGGTTGTATTTCACTGGCATGGCGACCGTTTTGATATTCCGGACGGCTGTGTCGATCTGCTTGCCTCTTCTGCCAATACCAACCAGGCTTTTTACTATGACGAACATATTCTCGGGCTTCAGTTTCACCTGGAAGTTACCGGAGATTCTGTTGATGAATTGGTGCAGGCCGCATCGAACGACCTGGATGCATCGGCCTGTGTGCAGACTGCGGATGAAATTGAAACGGGGAAATGTAATCTTGGCCATTGTAATAAAATAATGACGGCTGTGCTGACGCACTGGCTTTCTGCATAGATAGTGCCGGTTCAGGCGCTTAGCCAGGACAGGAAATCACTGATCTTTGTTTTATTGACCAGCAGTTCAGGCGCCTCCTTTATTTTTAATTTGATGACCAGCTTGCGTGCATATCCCTGTAATACTTCTTCTATGGCGTCCCGGTTGAGCAGCACCTGCCGGTTTACACGATAAAAGCCGTCACCACAAAGCATCTCCACGTCTTCGAGTGTTTTATTGAGCAGGTATTTCTGGTGATTCAATGTGGTCAGCTGCACGATCTTGTTTTCCGTCTGGAAAAAAGCAACATCCGATATTTTTATCGGTTTGATGGAATCGCGGTATTTGACCAGTATGGAGGAGGAGCTTTTTTGCCCCGCTCCGGTTGCCACGGAAGGCAGCCCCAGGTAGTGGCCATAGTTCAGTACCTTTTTGACCACGGCTGAATGCAGCTGATTGTATTTGTTGATGGCACCGGCAATATCATCATTCTTAAACGGTTTTAATATATAGTCAATGCCGTTGGCTTTAAATGCCTGTAATGCATATTGTTCATAAGCCGTGATAAAAACAACGGGCACTTCCAGCTTTACCTGACGGAATATTTCAAAACTGGGACCGTCCGTGAGCTGTATATCACAAAAGATCAGATCCGGCGGAAGGTTGGTTTTAAAATAGTCAACAGCAGCGGCAACGGAAAAGAGAAGCCGGGTTACCTCGGTCTCAGGAGCGGCCTTCAGCAGCAGTTCCTGCAGGTATTCCGCAGTATATTGCTCATCTTCAATGATGACCACGCGCATCTTCAATGGTTTTTAAAGTAATGCAAAAAGCGCCACCGGTGCGGTCGATCTTCAGGGGCTCGCCGCCCAGTAGCCGGCACCGCTCTTCCAGGTTTTTAAGCCCCATGCCATTGGAGGAACCTTCCGGCGGTTTCGGCCGCAGGTCGTTACATACAGTAATTGTTTTTTGTACGGCATCTCCCGTTACCCTTATGTGTAGCGGGTCAGCCGCAGTAAATGCGTTATGCTTTAAGGCGTTTTCTGTCAGCAGCTGGATGGAATAAACCGGAAGGGTTGCGGGCATTAATGTTTCGGGGATGTCAAAGGAGTAAATGAGCGCGCTACCAAAACGGATCTGCTGCATTTCAAGATAGTTTTTTACCTGTAACAGCTCTTCTTCTATAGAAACCGTGAGCCGGTCGCCGGAATAAACAACGGTACGCAGCAGATCGGAGAGCAGGTCTACATAAGCCGCTGCCTTATCGGGCTCGGGCCGGATCAGGGCTTTTACGATCGTAAGTGAATTGAACAGGAAATGTGGTTGCAGCTGCTGTTTCAGCAGGCTGTGCTTTGCTTCCAGGTTGGTGACCCGCAGCAGGTCGTTCTCTTTTTCAATCCGCTCTTTTCTGCTCCGGAGCAGGATAACTTCCAGTAAAATAAGAATGATGATATTGATCGATTGTGCCTGGAGCACCGGAAAAAAGAAAAAAATGCCGGAACGCCCGCCGGGAGGTTTTGGCATTTTTTGCGGATCAAAAACAGGAGGCTCCCCGTTAAACCGGTGGTAGATCTGATGCATCCGCAGCTCCCGTTGCGGAAATGCACGTCCGCGTCTCGCTTCTTTCATAATAATCACTGCAAGAAAACCGCAGAGAAGAATGCTGACCGTATAGCGCAGCCATGCGTTGTTACGTTTAAACAATGTAGCAAACAACAGCAGCAACAAGGCATTGATGCCCCAGAATAATAAGGTGGTAAGGACCACCGTTAAAAAGCTGTGGCCGATCTCCTTCCAGCTGATGCCGCCGGATAATAATGCGGGCATGGGTACCGAGCCGAAAACCGCAAATAACGGGGCCGTCAGTAGCGCAATGATCAGGATTTTTTTGTATGGAACAAATTGTTTTGTCATTTTCTCATTCGTCCGCTGCCGGAAGCGGGGCAAAATTATAGGATGTATAAGAGATCCTTCCGGGGCGCCCTTAAGTTTAACATAACGCATTTTAACAACCGGTATATCAGTTGCCTGCCTGCTTTGCCCGGAACCAGATATCCCTTATGGTAAGTCCCAGGGTAAACTGGGTATACTGTTCCCGGATCTGCCCGGCCTTGTTACTGCCCCTGATCCCGAATTCCAGCCCGCCGTGCATGTAGAGGTTACGGGCCACATTGTAACCGCCGCCCAATGTGGCGGAATAATCCCATACATGATTGCCTGCCAGCAGGTAATAACTGTTCTGAGCGGTAACCCCCATTGCCAGATAATATTTTTCGTAAGAGGCGCCGCCGGAAGTGAGGTATTGTTCTCTTTTTGCATATTCCCATCCCGCACCCAGACGTACAGAAGGGGCGGTATAAGAATTGGAATAGTTGATTGCCTGTTTCGACCAGTGATAATAATCGCCTTCTATTGAAAGGCTAAGCCCTTCCCGGTTCGAAAGCGTATAACCAATGCCGGCACTCAGCGGCATATTGAATACCGCACTGCCATTGCTGTTGGTCAGAAACGCTGTGTCTACATTAAGATACTCCGTTTTTGAATAGCCCTTCAGCCGGGTGCCGGTTGTAGCGGTAAGACCAATGGTATGCTGCCATTTCCGCTGTGCAGGTGTATAATACTGAAAGCCGGTTTGTAGTGCGGCACCGTTGTAATAACTGTATTCTTTTTTTGTGATATCAAGATTCAGCAGGGGATCCGTATAAGAGGTCTTCCGGGTAGTATTGCCGAACAGGAACGAACCCGTGACACCGGCGGAGAACCGTTTGCCCAGGGCATAGCTAAAGGATCCGTAGGCCTGGTTGATGCCGCCGTCGCCTTCAACGGTCCTGGAATACCCCGCAGTACCGTCACTGTATACCACACCGGAAAGCTGGTACTGGTAGTTGACCGAGCTGTAAGGCCTCAGCCCGAACGCAAAGCCGGTCCTTGCCGAAGGACGGAAGGAAAGAGAGATCCGCTTGATGGTAAGGTCCTTGCTGGCTGCGGTCGATGTATCGGCTGCATTCATACGGAATACGCTGCTGCGGCCCCGCAGCATAAATTCAAGATTCACCACCTTTTCACCGAGGGAAGTTAATGAAGCCGGATTTGAAAAATTATAAGAGACCTCGTTCCTCCGGGAGAGGGCTGCGCTTCCACTTGCGGCATAGCGGCTGAAATCCTTATTGTCGATATCCCCGATGCCCAGGTTGGAATAAGGCGATGTTACATTCTGCGCTGCTGTCTGCACGGCGATCAGTAACAACAGCAGTGCAAGCCCCTGCGGCAATGGAACTGTAGGTATATGTTGATTATAAGCCAAGAACGTAGAGTTTTAATTTGATATCGGAATCATTGGGCTGGTCGGTGACCACCAGCCGTGAAGTATATGTTTTGTAACCGGTTGAATAAGGGCACAGGAATAATGATTTGGTAGAGAACCGGCCTTCGTCGATAATGGTATTGATATAGCTGGTGATGTCGAAAGTATATTTTGTGCCGTTCTCTTCAAGATCATTGATCACAAGATTCCCGTTCTGTACGGCATCTGTGCTGCCTGGTTGCAGCAGTACGCTGCTGAATTCGTTGTTCAGGTTGCTGATATACATTACGAGGCCGGGCGGCAGTGTAAAGGGCGCCGTGTTTTCCTGTTTATTTACCCGTACTTCAAGTGCCGCCTTTATCACTTTCACATAGGGATAGGCCTGTTTTACGTCGAGGATGTCGGGGAAGGTGATCTTTATATAAGAAGGGATATAGTTATTCAGCAATGCTTTGCGGTCCATGGCGCTGCTCTCGGTCAGTTGTGATTTTAGCGGGTTGAAGGAAGCCAGCGGTGTTCCTGCATAATTATAGCCCAGGTGATTGTATTGTTTTGAAGCAGTATAACCGATATCGAGGAATTTTTTTTCATTGTACTGGCCACGCAGGGTATAATAGATCCTTAAAAGACCCGTACCAGCGGCAAACTGGTAAACTGCCTGGCTGTAATTGCTGTCGGAAACCAGGGCGATGCCTTTCAGGTAATTGCGGAATGTGGTCTGGTCCTCAATTACAGCACTCTTGTTTTTTATCTGGTTAAACAGGTCCGCACCAAAATCATCCGCCAGTTTTATCCGGACCGTATCCTTTCTGCCGGGATATACGATGCCGGTATAGCTACCCAGCAGGCTGTTGTCATAGCCGGTTTTAGCCGGGTTGTAATAAGTGGTGGAAGCGGAAACATCGATCCCTATATTTTCGGTGAGCTTATGTGCGTTTATGCGGAATGGCCGGGTGGTATCTCCATAGTAATTGCCATTGGGCTGCAGCAGTATTGCTGCCGAGTCGTAGGTTACACGCTGCTCCCAGAGCGGGTTTTCGGTGGGCACAGTCAACTCTGCAAAGGAAAGGGCATTGATCCTTCCGAACCGGGGATCGTTTTGTGTGCCGATCACAAAAAGACTGTCGCCGGTTGTAGCGAAGGTATCGAGCTTATAAGTGGAAAGAGCTACGGTATAGTTATCCCAGTAAGTGATATTGGGATCCGCTGTATTTGTATTGTCCTTAAAAAGGATATCAGTCTTGGTACAGGCGCTGCCGGTGCCAATGATCAGTAAAAGGAATAGGTACTTAAATTTCATGTGTGTTCGGTATATGCACGGCAGTCGCTGCCGTTCAGAAAAATAAGCGGGTTAAAAAAATGGGCAATCAATAGGAATATCAATTGCCCGCTACCTGAATTATGCTTCTGTCCTATATGCATGAAGCACAAAAATGTAAAACTGCTTTATAAGAGCTATTGATTATCTGCGTCGTCCTGTTCTGCATCGGGGTAAAACTCCCAGAGATCATCGTACCAGTAGCTGCCATTGGTACCTGTGGTGATAAAGCCCACTCCACTCATGGCAAAGCCGATGGCCCCCTGCCGGGCAGCACCCTCAAAGGAGGTTTTTTGTGCCCACAGGTCCTGGTCGATATCGTATTGCCAGACGGTGCCGATCGTACCGCTGGCTTCTCCGCAGCACAGGTAGGCTTTGTTGTTTAGTACGAAAGCGGCTGCATTGCTGCGCTGGATATTGGAACCATAATCATCGTCGTAGTCTTCGTCGCTGTTGGAGCTGTTGATATTCCGTTTGCGGATCCAGGCATCTGCGGAGGGATCGTATGCGTAAAAGTCGGTAAGGTAACTGCTGTTGCTGACACCGGTTACCACATAGCCCAGGTTATTGTAAACAAAAGCTACGGCGTCCATGCGTTTTGATCCGGCCAGACTGGCTTTCTGTTCCCATTGGTTGGATATGGGATCATATTGCCAAAGATCTTTGAGGTAGTTCCCGTCATATCCTGTGGCCACATAACCTTTATTGTTGATGGCGAATGCCACGGCCCCGTAGCGTGCCGTGCCGCCAAAGTTGGCGAGGTCAGCCACTTCCGTCCAGGAGTCGGCGTCCGGGTCGTACGACCAGAAATCACTCAGCCGGTTATTGCCGTCAAAGCCGGTACCCACATAGCCCTTACCGTTAACCGTAAAAGCCACGGCGGAATTGCGCGCTGCTCCGGGAAATTCTGCCACCCGCTTCCAGGTGCCGCTGCTTTTCTGAAATGCCCAGAAATCCTTCCGGCGCTCTGTTCCGGTATAACCCAGCCCCACATATACCAGATCGCCGATGGTGAAGCTTACGGCGTCGGTGCGTCCCACACCTTCATACTCGGATGAGATCTTCCAGTTGCCCGTATAATCGTCGTCATCGCTGCTGTCTTTGGAGCAGGAAACAAAAGTAGTTGCCAAGAGCAAAAGCGCCGCCGAAAGACCGGAAGCAAGGCTGTTTAGTTTTCTAAAAACAATCATAGTCAATTCCTTATTTGCATGCAAAGAGGCTTTATTTTTCTTTAAAGAAAAAGTTAATCCGACCGGGCCGGACAAAATGGCGACTCACCGGGACGAACGGGTTGCCGAACGGAACATTGCCGGTATCCGGGGATACCTGAACAGTATCGGAGGACCGGTCTTTTGGAGGGATCAGACCACTGCGTGGCGATCTTACAGATGTGGTTTACCAGGTGCCGGTTTATGGTTTTTTCTCATAATAGTTCAATACGGTGACCTTTCCTGTTTTTATATTCCAGCGGTATTCGATCCTTTTCTTTTTCCCGGTGGCCTGTATCAGCCAGGTATCAGGATCTTTTGCTGACGCGGCTTTGTGCAGAAAGCCCGACATGCTTTCCAGTGCCAGTGCCGTATAGTCGGGCTTTTCATCCGGATGGATCGTTAGCACAGTGTGGATCGACAACTGATTGCTGATGTATGGCACATCAATAGCGGCACGCATGGAGGCCAGGAGCTGGTCGGTATCTGAGAAGAGGCTGCTGTCGGCTACCAACGCATAAGCGCTGGTGTCGTCGACCGGTAGCGGAAAGCGGGATAGCGCCAGCCTCCGGCATGCTGCATAGCGCGCGGCATTACGGGCATAAAAATGATCCATCTTTTCCGCTACTTCCAGGGCGCCTTTTTCATCGGGATGATCCAGTGCGTTGCGCTCCGATCTCCAGCGGTAGTCATTTTCATCCAGCCATAATGAGTCGATGCCGTCTTTGGGGTGCAGGACGGGATGAAGCGCGGCAATAGCCGGCTGCAGTTCTTTTAAACGGATATACGACAGTTCACTGAGCCGCATCGTGGCCAGGTCAATATAAAATGCAATACCCATTCCTCGGCTTATATACCAGAGCTGCCATTTGTCCTGTTGTAGTTTCCTGCCGTATAACAGAGAGCCGATAAAGCCTCTTGTTATGGGTTCCATAGTTGTTGCTTCTTCCGGCAATAGTGGCCGTGCATGAATGGAAATGGAAAAAGCCATTGAACCGGGTGTCAGGGCATTCAGACAAAGGAGTTTAAAAAGAGCAGGGTCTTCCAGCAGCAGCGCCTCGTTGTTGCTGCCGGTAGCTGCCTTATTCAGCAGGCGCTGCAGTGACGGAGGCGGGGGTAGCAGCTTTTCAAATTCATATCGTCTTATTTTAAGATACTCCTGTGCCTGCTGTTGCACAAAGCCCTGTAATCTTTGATAGAAGGGCATTTTTTCAAGCTCCTTTTTGTTTTCCAGGGGATCGCTTCCCGGAATGCTCTCTGGTTGTTTGAGATCCGAAGCTTCTATCCTGAGCTGGTTCATAAATGCTGTGATCTCATCATTGAACCGGTAGCGTTCCGGTAGTTCCTGTGCATTTCCCGGAAGGGATAAGACCAGGCAGCTGATCACTAACAATGCCTGCAGGGTGGATTTTATGGTTAATAACATCGGGCGCAAGATAAATCAATTGCACAATATACCCTCATCGGGTGAAGCTGCCGGTAATGCAAAAGGCCGTCTCCTGTTGCTGAGACGGCCGGTTGCCGGCTGCCGGATTAACGTTGCCTAGTTCAGCGCAATGATACGTACATCATCATGATAGACGATACGCGTGCCGGAATCCGGTCCGCCGTATAGTCCCCATTTGGGATAACCAAAGGCACCGCCGCCTGACGTGCCCGTGCCGGTATAGGTCCTCAGACCGGTACTTTCTCTTCTTAATGTATAGCCTGTTTCTCCGGGCAATTGGGTGTATACTTTTATATAACCGGTACTGTCAGTGGTCCACAATACGTCGATGCGGAAACGGATCCACTGGTTCACATAAGGCCGGTAGTCGGATACTACGGCAAATACCTGTGTATCGGCTTCCCGTATGATAATGCCGTTTCTGCGTACGCGTATCATTACGGGTACGTAGGCATCACCGCTTACGCGGCACTGGAAAAGGTTGCCTCCGTCTACGGGGCTCGCTCCGTTCCAGTCGGGCCAGTCTTTTAATAATACACTGAATTCATAACGGCGTTCCTGGCCCGGGGTAAAATTAGCGGCAGATACCAGTCTTGCAGTGGTTTCACTCCGATAGGCACCATCTGAGATATAGGCACTGTCGCCAAAAACCACTTTATGTGCAACGGCATAAGTACCGGAGGCTCCCGGCGATACCATATAAGCTGCATCCGGTGCCGGTGCATCCGTGCCCGTAAGACCGGTAATGCCTGAATTGGTCGTGCCGTTCTCATAGGTAGCGTTCAGCAGGGTATCACCGGCGGCAAAAACTGCGGTACCGGCCGTTGCCGTTTTTCCGGCAGTTCCGCTTTCAGGGGGAGGAGCAACCAAGGAATTACCGGTCCTGGTACAGGATGCTGCAAGGAGCAACAGTGCGGCGCAGGGCGCTGCGAAATGGAGGAATCGTTTGTTCATTGTTTTGATTTTTAGGTTTAGAAATATTGATTAAAAAAGTGGCTGCTGTAAGAATGACAGGCTTTCGTTATATATTTTTAATGAGGAGCATCATACAAAAAGGACTTGTAAAATAGCCGATCTCAAATGCCGGGGCTTTTAAAATGGGTGATCGTATTTTAGAACTGGTTGAAATTTTAAAGAATTTCCGGTGGTGCAAACCACTTGCAGATAAAACCTGTAAATAAAACAGGCAATTCGATAAGTGAACCACCCGGTAAAGTTTTTTTACGCCGGCGGTTGATACGTCCGGCTGCAGCAGTTAAAAGCCGCATACTGTCATTTCGGCGGTTGCAATGCTGCTGTTGTACCCGGTTATTGGATTAAAACCGGTATCCGTTCTCCGACAGGATTAAAAGAACGGCAATCAGGAAAAAGTACAGAAGTGTAATGAAGTTAACTCCCGAGTTTTTCCAGGTAGGCCCTTGGTGTCATACCCCGGAGCTCCTTAAAAAAACGATTGAAATTGGAGAGGCTGTTAAAGCCGCATTGATAGGCAATGGTGCTGATGGCCTGGTTGCTATGTGCCATCAGCTTGCAGGCCTGGGCAATGCGTACTTCATTTACAAAAGTGATAAATGTTTTTTGCGTACGGCTTTTAAAATAGCGGCAAAAAGCCTGCTTGCTCATATTGGCCAGCGCGGCCACTTCGTCCAGCACGATCTCTTTGGCATAATGATCAAATACAAATTTTAATACCCGGTCGATACGTTCATTGTCTTTTGCCTGGTAGGTATTGGTATAGCCCTGACTGGCCAGCAGCTGGTATTCGCTGGCGGAGCAAAGGAACTCAAAGATCTTTAAGAGACCGATCAGCTTGTTCAATCCCTCCTGGTTACATACCTCAAAAAGCAGGTCCTTTAGCTGTTCTTTTGTTCCTCCATAAAATAGCATGCCGCGCTGTGCCAAATGAAACAGTTGTTCCAGCCGGTTGATATCTGTAAAATGGGAAAGCAGCTCTGTTGTTTTTTCCGGATCAAAGAACAATGCCACGGAGCGGGCATGGATGTCTTTTTTATTTCCCGGAAGATCCTGTGGGTCGTTATGCCATACATGGGGCAGGTTGGCGCCCAGCAGGGTCAGCTCACCGCTGAAAAAATTTTCAACACTGTCGCCGATCATCCGCCGGCCTTCACTTTCCACTACATAGGTCAGCTGCGCTTCTTTATGAAAATGGAATTCAGTGGTAAAATAAGGTCGCTCTATGCGCCTGGTGGCAAATACCTCGTGTCCGGAGCCATCCAGTATCTTGGCAAAAACAGGCTTCATATTTACAGGTATTTTATTGGAGTTATTATTTTTTAGCTAATATACAGTAAGAACTGGTCATTTCACGGATATTATCCGGAGAATAATTCTGATATTTTCGTACTGCTAAATGTGCTTGTCATGCTTCAGAACAAAGTCATTTTCCTTACGGGTGGTGCCGATGGTATCGGCTGGGAATGTGCCCGGGCCTATGCCCGGAACGGGGCGCTGCTTTGTATTGCTGATATAAAACCCCTTAAGCAGGAACAGCTTGCGGTACTGGATGGGGAAGGACATCTTTCGGTTTGCTGCGATCTGGCCCGTGAAGCAGAGGTACAGCAGGCCGTTCAGACTGCTGTACGGGAATTCGGCGGCCTTGATGCCATTCATAACAATGCCGCTGTTACACATCCGTCGAAACCATTGCATACCACCAGTAACGAAGAATGGGACCTGTTGATGGAAGTGAATGTAAAAAGCATATTATATACTACCCGTTACGGGCTGCCGCATCTGAGGCAGCCGGGAGGTGTTTTTTTAATGACCAGTTCCCTGGTGGGCAGTATCGGGCAGGAGCATCATGCGGCCTATGTAGCCACCAAGGGCGCGGTGAATGCGCTGGTGAAAGCCATGGCGCTGGATTATGCGCCGCTGGGTATCCGGGTAAATGCCATCGGCCCTGCAGCCATCCGCACACAGGCACTGGAAGCCTGGAGTCGTGAGCAGCCCGATACCACAGCCATCCGGGATTACCTGGATCAGTTGCAGCCGCTGGGTGCCATGCCTGCAGGGGATGTGATCGCCGATGCGGCGGTATTCCTGCTCAGCAATGCGGCGCGCTTTATTACCGGTTGCATATTACCGGTAAGCGGAGGCGCGGAGCTGGGCTACAGAAGCGTAAGTGCAAATCATACAAAATCATTCAGCAAATGATCGCAACCATTACCATAAAAGACAGACGCTTTCCGCTTGCTGCCGGAGCAGGAAGTGATGCGATACACAAGGATCCGCAATACTCTTATGCCGTTACAACGCTGGGAGACGAGAATGGCCGGGCGGGTACGGGGCTGGCATTTACCGTGGGTGCAGGCAATGATCTTGTATGCAAGGCGGCACAATTCTATGCGGAAAAATTAAAGGGGCAGGATATTGAAGCATTAATGCAGGACTTTGGAACTATTTTTAAAACCCTTTCCAATGAACAGCAGTTCCGGTGGCTGGGACCGCACAAAGGGGTGGTGCACCTGGGACTGGCATCCGTTACCAACGCCTGTTATGATCTCTGGGCCAAACAACGCGGTGTGCCGTTGTGGAAGCTGCTCTCAGAACTGAGCCCGGAGCAAATAGTGAACACGCTCGATCTTTCCTACCTGGAAGATGTGCTGACAAAAGAAGAAGCACTTGAGCTGCTTACAGCGCAGGCGGCCACCAGGACGGCACGTATGAGTATCATTGAGACGGGTTACCCGGGTTATGATACTTCGGTAGGGTGGTTCAACTATAATGATGAAAAAGTGCGCGAGAATTGTAAAAAGGCCATCGCCAGCGGCTTTACGGCCATGAAATTAAAAGTAGGTTCGGCCGATCCGCAGCGGGATATACGACGGGCTAATATTGTGCGCGAAGAAGCAGGTGATGCGGTAAAAGTGATGCTGGATGCCAACCAGCAGTGGACGCTTCCGCAAGCCATAGCGGTTTGTAATGAACTGAAGAAGATCAACCCTTACTGGATCGAAGAACCCACACATCCCGATGATGTGCTGGCACACCAGGCGCTGGCCCGTGAAATAGCACCGGTACAGCTGGCGGTGGGGGAGCATGTTCCCAACCGCATCCTGTTTAAGAATTACCTGCAAAGCGGTTGTGCCGGTTTTATACAGGTGGACGCCGTTCGGGTGGGTGGTGTCAGCGAGTTTATTACCATCAGCCTGCTGTGTAAAAAATTTGGCGTGCCCGTAGTGCCACATGTAGGGGATATGGGACAGCTGCACCAGCACCTGGTATTGTTCAATCATATTGCGATGGGACACCCGGCCCTGTTCCTGGAACATATCCCGCATCTGAAAGAATATTTTGTACATCCCGTAAAAATTGAGAACGGGGTGTATCGTAGCCCGCAGGAGGCGGGAAGCAGTTGCGACCTGAAGGTATAGTGTTTATTATTGATCATGCACCCTTAACGATTAACAAAGATGGTATCGACTCCCGATATAATTATAACGATCAGCTATATCCTGTTCATTGTAACCATTGGCCTCTGGACGGGCGCCCGTAAGCGGGCGGGCAGCACGGATAGCAAAGAATATTTTCTTGCCGGTAATACACTGCGCTGGCCTATGATCGGCCTGGCATTGTTTGCCACCAATATTTCGTGCCTGCACCTGGTAAGTCTTGCCCAGAGCGGTTTTGATACCGGCCTGCTCAACGGCAATTTTGAGTGGATGGCTGCTTTTACCCTGGTGCTGCTGGCCTTATGGTTTGTACCGTTTTACATCCGCTCAGGGGTCTCTACGCTCCCTGATTTCCTGGAACGGCGGTATAACAAGGCCTGCCGCGACTGGCTGGCGTTTATTTCCATCATTTCCGCCGTGATCATTCATATCGCCTTCTCCTTTCTTGCGGGCGGCATCGTACTGGAAACCCTGTTTGGTATCAATATGTATACCAGCATTATTGTAATTGCACTGGTTACGGGGCTGTACACGATCATTGGCGGACTGCGCGCGGTGGTGGTTACGGAAACGGTGCAAAGCGTGGTGCTCATTGCCGGAGCGCTCATCATTACTTATTTTTCCTGGAACAAAGCCGGCGGCTGGAAGGGGATGACGGAAATATTGGAGGCGCAGAACAGTATGGACAAGATCAGCATGCTGCGCCCCGCAGGGGACGCCAGCGGTATGAGCTGGCTGGCGGTGTTCCTGGGGTACCCGGTGCTGGGTATCTGGTACTGGTGCGCAGACCAGACCATTGTACAGCGCGCACTGGGGGCGCGGGATGAGAACCATGCAAGGGTGGGTGCCCTGTTCTGCGGCTTTATAAAAATACTGCCCGTTTTTATCTTTGTAATGCCGGGTCTGCTTGCCTATGCGTTATTCCATTCCGGTAAACTGGATCTCAGCAGCCTGCAACAGACCGGCGCCGGTGGCGCTGCGGTATTGAACACAAAGGGTATCTATACTTTAATGATCACACAACTGGTGCCCAAAGGACTGGTAGGTATCCTGGTAGCGGCGTTGCTTTCGGGGCTGATGAGCCAGATCGCCGGAGCGCTCAATTCGATCGCTACCCTCAGCAGCTTTGATCTTTATAAACGCTTCAAACCGGAGGCCGACGATAAAAAACTGGTGACCGTGGGCCGTGTTGCTGCTGCTGTTGCTCTTGTGGTATCCATCGGGTTACTGCCCTTGCTCAACCGGTACAGCAGCCTGTTTGAAGGTATTAATGATGTGATCGCTCATATAGCACCACCCATTACTACTGTATTCTTGTTGGGCGTGTTCTGGAAAAAAGCATCGGCAAAAGCTGCCCAGCTGACCTTATGGCTGGGATCTGCCTTGGGTGTGACGGTTTTTGCGGTGAATAAACTTTTAGGACCGGAAACCTTTATCGGCCACATTCCGTTTATGATGATGGCCTTCTACCTGTTCTGTGCCTGTGTATTGATGCAGGTAGTATTTTCTTATGCATACCCGGTGCAGCATACAGCGCAGAGCCGCAACCTGTACTGGAAGTCTGTTTGGGAGCCACTGCAAAGCAGCGGGTGGAAGGGCATCGGTAATTATAAAGTACTTTCATTTTTACTGATCGCACTGATGGGCGTGCTCTATTGGTGCTTTCGCTAATCACTGTTTGATTTTTTAAAAGCAAATAAAATCGTATGCGCAAAAAAAGTTTTTTTCTCATGCTGGCGGCATTTGTTTTTTGCAACACAAATGCACAGACCCGCTCCGCATCATTACAATCCTTTATGCAGGACCGTTTTGGAATGTTCATTCATTGGGGACCGGTAGCACTGCGGGGTACGGAGATCGGCTGGAGCCGCGACCGTGAAGTATCCAAGGCCGACTATGATGCTCTTTACAAAGAATTTGATCCGGTGCTTTTTGATGCCGGTGCCTGGGTAAAGGCAGCAAAGGATGCAGGAATGAAATATCTTACGATTACTGCCCGGCATCACGACGGGTTTTGTCTCTGGCCCACAAAGTTTACGGAGTATAATATTATGAACAGTCCGTATAAAAAAGACGTGGTGGGCGCCCTCAGCAAGGCCTGTAAAAAAGAAGGGATCAAATTCTGTATTTATTATTCGGTGCTGGACTGGTACCATCCGGACTATCCGATGCATTCACCCCATAATAACCCCAAGCCCGATCCCCGATCGGATATGAACCGTTATATCGCTTTTATGAAAAACCAGCTGAAGGAGCTTATCACCAGCTATGATCCTTATATGCTTTGGTTCGACGGACAATGGGAAAGTCCCTGGACCGATGCAATGGGCCGGGATATTTACAGCTATGTAAAACAGCTTAAACCCTCCATCATTACCAACAACCGGCTGGGCAAGGAATTTGCCGCTGTGGATAATAAAACGATTGATGCTGCAAAAATGATCGGCGATTATGATACCCCCGAGCAGGTGGTAGGCCGGCTGAACATGGATCTGCCCTGGGAAAGTTGTTTTACCATCTGCAACCAATGGGCCTGGAAACCCAATGATAAAATGAAATCACTGAAGGAATGCCTTACCATCCTCTCCAAAGCCGTGGGTGGTAACGGAAACCTGCTTCTGAATGTTGGCCCCATGCCGGATGGCCGCATCGAGGCGCGGCAAGTAAAACGGTTGCAGGAGATCGGCGACTGGCTGAAGATAAACGGAGAAGCCGTGTATGGCACACTGGGCGGTCCTTATGAGCCTACCGGGGCTTATGCCACTACGCGGAAGAATAAGACCATTTATGTACATGTGCTGAATACGGATACGGCATCTATTGTCCTTAGGAAAATACCAGGTATTAAAATCAAGACCGCACATACCCTGGCGGGGGAAAAGGTGAACCTGGCACAAAATGGTGACAGCATCGAAATCCATAAACCAGCGCCTGAAAAAAGCGGACTGCCTTATGTGGTGGCGCTGGAAACCGACAAACCGGTATCAACCCTTCCGATCATTAAATAAGTACCGATATGCGTGCATTGAATCCTGTAATGGCGTTGGTGGCAGCTATGGCGATAGCCTGTACCGCGCCTGCATCAAAAAAAACAGCCGGGGAAAAAACCGGCGCCCTGCCGGAGACAAAAGTGGAACGGTTTGGCATGGTTACCGGTTTAAAACCCGGCCAGGTCGTCTGCTACAAGCAATTACACGCCGCGGTATGGCCCGCTGTAAAACAAAAGATCACAGAATGTAATATCCGCAATTATTCCATTTATTTAAAAGAAATAGATGGGGAACCATATCTTTTCAGTTACTGGGAATATGTGGGTACCGACTTTACGGCGGATATGAAAAAAATGGCAGCAGACAGTACTACCCAACGCTGGTGGAAGGAAACAGCGCCCACGCAGCTGCCGCTTCCGGATGCTGCTGCCAAAGGCGAAACCTGGAGCCGCATGGAAGAAGTGTTTCACCAGGATTAAAGGCCACCCATCCACAGGGCGGGTACACCGGAAGCTTCAGGTACCCTAATACTTTTGTTAAAAGGATCACCAATAAAAGCCGGAACAGGTTCAGACCCGTTCCGGCTTTTTATAAAGAGAATGCTTCGTTAATTATTCATGAAGCGTGGTGATATCAACGGATGGTGCGGGCAGGCTCAGATTAGTGATCTCATCATAAACCGACTGGCTTACCTTAAAACCCCATTTCCGGAAAAAGGAGCCCAGGTCTTTACCGGAAGCCCTGCTGGCATATAACATCAGGACCCGCATTTCCTCTTCAGCATTCCCTGCGGGTGAAGGCTTTTCTGCCCGTACGAGTTGGTGCAGGTTGTGATAAAAGTTGTCGCCGAAGGCCAGCCACAGCTGCTGGTAAAGTGCCAGGCGTACATCACCCGAGGCCTGCGAGGTGGTATAGTTGCGGCTGGAATCCGGAAGTGCAAGGTATTGTTGCACTGCGGTCCATTTGGATCCTGTAAGCCAGGTATACCCGGATTTTATTTTCCGGTAGGCGGCAAGAGTATAGATATTCGGGTTCACCTCACCCACAGCACCAAAGGTCCAGTTCCACATCTGGTGATGATGCCCCATTTCATGAAAGAGCCCCCAGCCGTTTCCGGTGATCACGGTATGATCCAGTACACGGCTGAAGGAGCTGCCCACAACACGTACCCGGCCTTCATGCGTGGCGTCCATATACCCTCCGGTCCGCTCCACGATCATGATCTTTCCCTCCCAGGTCTTATCGGCGGCAGTGCTTCCGTCAAGTCCGCTGAAAGCATGTTCAGCATTTAAGGCGCTGTCGATATACAGAAGGGCGGAGTCCTGGTTCTTGTCCTGGAATTCGATCGCCTTTGTTCGTGAGCACACCACAAACGCTCTTTTGGATACGAGTACGACATTGGGCAGGGTATCGCCGGCGAGCATGGTTTTCCATTGCTGGTTGGTGGTAGTGCCCAGGATATAAAACGGCAAGACTGAAAAACCACTTACAAACTCCACCTTTACCTTATTACCGGCGGAAGGCTGATCGGCTGCAAATTTGAGGTAGAGATCCCCTGCAGCCCCGGAAATAGTATTGGTCCCGGGTTGCAGATTGTAACTGGTTACGGTTTCCCGGTCGTAACTCCCTACCAGCAGCTGGGGCAATGCATTGCCGCTGATGATGGTCACGTTTACGATGAGCGGAGTATTGGCGTTTTTCCGCAATCCTACGGGATCATGATCGGCGGTACGCAATGATAACATCATCCGGCTGGCTTCTGCCTGCCCCGAACTGCGCTGTGTAAGTTGCCATATATTCTGTGCAAGCATTTCCAGTCCGGGCCCGTGTGGTACCTGGGAACGTGCGCCGGCAAGCGACGTAACGGGTGTTTTGTTGCAGGCAATGAGCAGCGCCGCAGCAATACTGATTTTTAATACGTGTTTCATGATTATTGTTTTAGGTTTAAAAAATGACAGATCAGAGGCTTGTCGCGTTGGTGCAGGCATGAGGATAACGGACGGTTTCGCGGTACACCATTCAAATCAGCATTGTATGGGAGTGGTCCGGACAAGCATCGGGCTGTTTTTACAAAATTCCGCAGATTGCTGAAGGATAGGGGTGGCAGATCCGTTTAAAAAGGGCGAAAATTTTGTTTTTTGTTTGCAGTGTGTATCGTTTCCTGGAAAAGGTGATTTATCAGGTACGGGCAGATAAAGCGGTTTAATGTATAAAGGAACGGCTATTTCCTGTCTTTATACAACAGCAACAGGCCGGACAGTGCTGCCGGCCTGTTGCTGTTGTACAGGTACCGTCTCTAAAAGGTTGGCGCCGTCTGGTTCGTGCCCTTTGTGGGGGTACAGATCAGCTGGTCGCTGCCATTGCGGAACAGGACGTCGATACAGATCGCACGATCGTTCCAGGCTTCGGTATTGGTGGTTTTAATCCGGTAGATCAGCCAGCGCTCACCGGCATCATCCACCACGGTATTGGGGGCTCCCGGCCCGTAGATCCCCTTTGACGGATCCTGTGCTACCAGGGGATTATTGCCCGTAGCGGTACCTGCCACTGCTTTTGTAAAGGGCCCGGCAGGCGATGCAGCATAGGCATAGCCGATTGCATAACGGGGCAGCGCGCCGCCCGCTCCGTTATACAGCATATAGTAGCGGTGACTGGGTTGTGCATTGGGGGCATAGTACACCAGCGGGTGTTCGATATTGATCTTTTCCCAATCCTGGGTGATGGTGAGCACCTGCTTGTCGGTACCTGCTACCGTATTCAGTCCATCAGCCGTCAGTTCCACACAACGAAGATCCGGCAGCGTACCAGTACCTACATTCCGGGCATAATACAGGTATACTTTTCCGTTTGCCGGGTCCTTAAAAACAGAAGGATCTATTACAGGAATATAGCCACCGGAGGCATCCGTCTTTACCACCAGGCTGGCATTGGCATCCGTATAGGGTCCATCCGGTGTGGAGGAGGTTGCCACGCCGATCCGTTTGTTCTTTGCGCCCAGCACATGGGTATAATATAAATTATAGGTGCTGCCGCTTTTAAAGCTGCCAGCCGACCAGAAAGAACCGGTGGATTTGGTAAAGCCGGCTGCGGTTTTTAAGGTCCAGTTCACGAGGTCGGACGAGGAGTAGATCTTGTACTTGTTATCGTTGGGGTGCACCAGGTAGAACTTGCCGTCCGTTGCTTTAAATACCTGCGGGTCTTTGGGATCCTGCGAGGCGGGGATCACAGGGTTCTGGTATACGGAGGCCAGCGCCGCCAGCACCGGCCGGCCGTTTGCAGCCACAGCAGTAGTGAGTCGGGTATCGGCCACGTTCCGTTTGCATGCTGCCAGCAGCAGGATAAGGAGGAGTGCTCCCAGGGGTTTTGTTTTCATTTTGTAGTTTTAAGTCGGTTTATATTGGTGTATCCTTCAGCTATCCTGCATCAACAAACAAGCCGGAAAGCCGGCTCCGGAGTAGCTGCCGGGCAGGTAACACAAAATTTACAGGAGTACTACAAAATTTACAGAACCAGGTGAAGCACGAATCATTGCCGGAGCGGAATGGCGGGCCTTCCGTCTTTGCCGGGATCCGCTCAGGGCGACCTTATTTTACAGCGATGATATGGCGGATCATTTCGTGGATATCGCTCATTTGCTGATCGGTTAACCGAATATCCGGTCGCAGGTAATTGTCGGCCACCCTGCCTGAAGGTCGGATATGTTCTTTAACTCCAAAACGTACAAAGAGCTGCGTATGAGGAAGGGTGGTGTAAAACATTTCTCCAAAGCTGGTGGGATGGCCGTTAACCGGTGTCTGGCCGGCCAGCGTAGCAATATGATTGTCCCTTATCAGTGTGGCAAAATTCATGGCGCTGGAAAATGTGGCAGGGCCAATAACTATAACGGTTTTTCCGTTGTAGGGATAAGGGACAGGTTCAGGGCTGATCCGCTCCGATGCAAAGTGCAGTACCTTACCCACCGGTGCGGCGGCATAGGGTGCATTATCAAATCCCCAGGATCGCAGCAGGTTTAAATATTCGTCACTCCGTTTCCAGTTGGTCTGGTAGCTGAGGTAGGGCTTATGGTAAATAGAACTGATGAGGTAATCGCCCACAGCGGTGCTGCCACCTTCATTGCGACTTACATCAATGATCAGTTGTGTGATGCCATCTGCTTTTACCTGCTTAAAAATACCGTCGATGACTGCCCGGATGGAATCTCGCGAATACCGGCCCTCCGCCTTTACATCAAAAGAGCAGGCATTGATATAGCCCGTATCTCCGTAGCGGGTATACGATAACCGCTCTGCACAGGCCGGTACTGCCTGCGTGGCAAAGAATGCCTCCCAGTCCTTTAAGAAAATGCCTGGTACAGTGATGATTTTTCCTGTTGTGGAAGTTATGTTGAATACAGTGGTCAGTGTTCCTGCAGCCCAGGGATACAGGTAGCCAAATTGGTGCAGGGCGGTTTCCGTCCGTTGGTCAGGATAGCCGATAGTAGCAAGGGCACATAGGGATACCAATTCGTCTACAGGCACACCGTTAATGCTGCGGATCTCCCATCCGCTGTAGCCGGCAGGTGCATTGCCCAGGCACCGGTCAATACAGTAGGTGTTGCCTTTCTTCTTTAGCATAAAGGGCAGGTATACCGGCGCATTGCGGTAAGCGGAATCCAGCAACGCTGATTTAAGGTTCAGCTGCGCATGTTCATCAGAAAGCCGGGCCATTACCGGCCGTATCTTTTTTAAAAGAGCTGTGGCGGTAGCGGTATCTTCCAGTGAAGCGGCGATATTGTTAAACAGGCTATCGTATTGTGCGGGTGTCAACTCACTGTAAGGGTTTACATGCACGGTGGAAACAAGGTGCCGGAGGTAATTCAGGTCTTCTTTCAATTCAGCCGGAGAAAATAGGGCGCGGCTGGTTTGTGCCCGGAGGGTAATGCAGGTGAAACTAATAAGCGCGGTAACAAATAAATAAACAATTGATCTCATATACAGTTAAACGCAGAAAGATCAAAATGTTACACTTTGTCCGGCAACAGGACTAACCGGATCTGTTGTTCCGGTCACTATCGCATATGCGTCAGGTTAATTGCTGCTATTAGCAGCTGCAACGTAGCGTTGATCTTTGAAGCAAAACACAAAGCCGATATGCCGGGAAACCACTAGGGGTCCAGCGGATCGGAAGCGTCCGTTTGCAGGCATTCTTTGTTGGGATAATAAGAGGTCTGTTCCGTGTTAATGTTCTTCATATTACTGTAGGGAAGATAACCCAAATCCCGGAGGGAGGTTCGGGTCATATTGCCGCGTATATACTGGGTCTGACTG
This sequence comes from Niabella beijingensis, assembly GCF_020034665.1. Taxonomy (NCBI): domain Bacteria; kingdom Pseudomonadati; phylum Bacteroidota; class Chitinophagia; order Chitinophagales; family Chitinophagaceae; genus Niabella; species Niabella beijingensis. The sequence continues at coordinate 1,236,095 of NZ_JAIQDI010000002.1, forward strand.
GCATCGGTGGCGATCAGTACGGGTTTGCCGGCGGGTATTTTAAACCGGTAGATCATCCGGTTGGTATTGCGGATATTGGTGGTGGTATGCCGGGCATGGGGTTCAATAAACACGGCATGTTCCGGTATGCCCATAACTCCTGTAAGATAACGTTTCATCTCTACCGCCTCATTGTAGGGTGTTAAAAAGGGATGCACATTGCCGCCCGATACCACGATGAACGGCGCCATTCCTTTTTTATACAATTCTGCAGCGGCACGGCAGCGCCGGGCACCACCGGAATCCAGTGTTACCGCCGGGTCTTCCGGGCCAAGCCCTGGTACCAGTATCAGGCTGTAAGCATAGCGGTTCCAGTTGGTTTTTTTCAGCTGCCTTACCGGAGTGGTATTAAGACCTGCCTCCAGCGGTTCATAACGGGCGGCTTCATAGCGCCCGTTCAGCTCCAGTATGCGGATGGCGGCATGGAAAGCCGTAGCCGGCATTGCCACATGGCCTGCAGCCTGTTGCAGGTAATCTTTTATTGTTTTGGGATATGCTTTATCTTTTTCGTTAAAGCGGATGGAATCAATTTTAGGATACCGGGGCGCCGCGCCGCTTATATAGACACTGAAAACATTGTTGATATAACCGGCTTCGGTTTCCCATACCTTGCGCAGGTAGGCGGTATCCTTCAGCTGGTTGAACCGATAATAGGTTTCTTTCTTTTTTAGTCCGGCAACCAGGGTTTGCAGCCGGGTATTGCCGGCATGTTCGCTAACCCAGGCATCGCCGGTCCTCCGGATCAGCTCCGGCGATAGCCGGAGGGCCGTGGCATAGCAGGTTCTGTCTGTACAGGTTTGAATGTCCTGCTGCAATTGTGCGGCATATTCCCCCGCAACTGCTTGCATGGCCTTTTCAAATACCGGGGTTGTTTGCAGATCGGTCAGTTGTGCTGTCAGCGGAAAATTTTTTTCTCCGAGCGTAGTACCGAGCGCGGGCCCGGTACCAAATGCTGCGGCATAAAGTGACTGGTAGCAGGACCTGTAGTCGGCCAGATTGGAAGCATGACTTTCATATAAAAAAGGCCCGTCGTAATGTACCTGGTCCAGTGCCTGAAGGATCGCCACCCAATTGTTTTCGCCTTTACCGTTGCAGGGAAAATAATGGTTTTCTTCACGGCCGGTACCATCGGCAACATGCAGTGTTTTTAAACGGCTGCCCATAGCCAGGATCAGCTTTTCCGGGTACTTGATATGATTCAGATCGATAGCGGAATAGACATCGCGGGGCAGCAGGTTCATTACTTCGACGGCCTCTTCTACCGTGCGTAACAGTGGCCGCTCGCGCACCGGCCCGTGCTGCAGTTCCGGCCCCAGCATGTTTTCGATCACCATAGTGGCGCCCTGTTGTTTTACCATCGGGTTCAATTCCTGCACCGACCGTACCAGTTGCTTTTTACGCAGCGGCCGCTCATTGCGGTTCAGGTACCAGCTGGGATGAAAAAGAATGAGCTGCGGGTCCAGGACGGCTACATATTTTAATAGGCGTGCATGCATGGCTACTACAGCGTTGCGTTCGTTCTCATCACCCAGCGACAGGTCGATGTTTTTCCCAAACGGCATGTGTACCGACCAGATCTGTATACCGGCTTCATCCGCCGCTTTTTTTGCCTGCTGCGCAATGGCCAAAAAGGCGTCATCCTGTTTTAAAAAATTACGGGCGGTGTCTACGATACCACCCATGCCGATCTCAATACAATCGATACCGGCTGCTTTTGCGGCCTTCATGCCGGCGGGGGTCACCTTATCCATACCGATATTAAAACCGAGCCGCAGCGGTTTGGGGAAGCCGGTCTGAGCCGCAGCCATTTTATACAATAACAACAGGAGGAAGAAAAGTCCTTTTCGAAAAACGATCATTGGTTTCATGAATTGAATGATAACAGGGATAGAGGGCTAAAATAGGACATTCGAATCAGAAAACCGTCTTGTAAAGCCCATTGGTTACAGTAAAATAAAAATAGCGGGTTCGATCCCCAAAACTTATGCGAAGTAACAACCGGATGGTTGAAATTGTAGCCGGTACCATATTGTCTTTTTGTAATTTTTGTAAGATCACAGGACCTTAAATAAGCGAATGGGACCAATAACCCGGCTGATCCTGTTTGGCAACTGCGGAAACACAAAAATAAGCCCTACTTTTGGAGTGCTTCAAAAGAATATATGAACTGTTTGATCGTTGATGATAACAAAATAGCGCGGACCACCTTAAAACAGCTGGCGGCGCAGGTGAGTGACCTGAAAGTGGTAGCAGAGGCATCCGGTGCGCTGGAAGCCAGTAATATACTCCGGGATAAACAGGTGGATCTGTTGTTACTGGATATTGAAATGGAGGAAATGACCGGATTGGAACTGACACGCCACCTTGGTGAAAACCGGCCGGTGATCATTTTTATTTCTGCCAAAAAGGACTATGCCATTGAAGCATTTGAACTGAATGTGGCCGATTATCTTACCAAGCCGGTACAACCGGCACGCTTTATCCAGGCGATCGACCGGGCAAGGGAGATCATTGCAAGCAACCGGGAACAGGTAAGTGTACAAATCGATGCCTTTCTTTTTATCCGGGATGCCAATGTTGTAAAGCGCCTGGGGTTTGATGAGATCTTATATGCCGAAGCGATGGGCGATTATGTAAAGCTGCATACGGCTAAAAAGTTCTATGCTGTTCATAGTCCGTTAAAGGCCGTGGAGGAGCGGTTACCGCCTCAGCAATTTATCCGGGTACACCGTTCTTATATTGCAGCAGTGGATAAGATCGACAGCGTGGAACAGGGCGCGCTGATCATCGGGGGCCGGCCCGTGCCTGTTGCCGATGCGTACAGAAGCGCATTGAACAAACGGCTGAATGTGCTGTAAGGATGGCCATGAGCCATCGGCCGTCAGCTATGGGATAGCATCCATTGGTAGTTGAACTCAACTCTCAATTCTCAAATCTCCTCCCATCATCAGTTTAAGCCAGATGCCCCATCGCCAACAATAGAACACCAATAGCTGACAGCTAACAGCTCCCCATTCCAACGATCCTTTTTGCCCGTTCAGCGATTTTTGCCGCCGGCCGTTTTTCCCGCTTGTAATTTTGAGAGGTAAAACCAGTATCGTGAACACCCGGAAAATCATATATATGACGGTTTCGGCATTGTTGCTGATCGGATTTGTATACGGCCTTCTTTATGAACTATACGTATTCCGGAACTGGCTGGTGATCCTCCTTTTCTTAGCCCTCATTGCTGCAGACCTGGTTGTTTTTATAAAATTGTTCTGGACCATTACCACTAATCACCGCGACGATGCCTGATAATTAGACTATATTTGGCGGGAATTGCCCGGTTATGAAATCTTCTTTTCGGTACATACTTGTAGTTACATTTATAGCGGCAGTCATTGTCATCGTCTTCCTGCAGTTTAATTCCAGTCAAAGTATCAACCAGCTGATCAACGGGAACGAAGACCTGATGAATGTGCTGAAGCTGAAAATGGAATTGCAGCAGGTTCAGGAGAACGTAACCCAGCTGGAAACGGAAACAAAAAGTATTGTGATCCGCGGGCAGGACCTGCGGGACGGCCGTTTTGAGCACCAGGTAAAAAAAGTGAACCAGTCTTTTGGTACGCTGGACTCTTTTGAGACCGATCCGGTGATCGGAGCAGGGATTTTACAGCTGAAGCAACAGGTGAACAAAAAGATCGACCTGAATAAAGAAGTGCTCCGCACTTTTGCCGGTGACGGAAAAGATGCGGCAGAAACGCTGATCAATGACCAGGAAGAAGCCCTGCTTTCAGATTCCATCCGCAACCTGTCACACCGCATCGACCGGCAATATCAGGTAAGTGTCATACAATTGATCCGGAATGCTGATCAGAACGGGCGGAATGCAAAAACATTCGGTACCATCCTTGCCGTGATAGCTGCTGTTGCATCGCTGCTGGCCTTTGGATATATCTCCTACAAAATGGGCGAGCAGCAGCGGCTGATCCACCAGCTGAATGTTTCTGAACAACGCGCCCGCCGGTCGGCTGAGGCCAAAGAGAATTTCCTGGCCAATATGAGTCATGAGATACGCACTCCGTTGAATGCCATTTTAGGGTTCACCGGATTATTACAAAGAAAACAAACGGCGGACGCAGAAGCCGAAAGGTATACCGGACTGATCCATAAAGCCGGGGAAAACCTCCTGCAGATCGTCAATAACATTCTTGATATTTCAAAGATCGAAGCGGGGATGATGCCGGTGGAAAAAGCTGCTTTTAACATCCGCGAAACGGTTGCTACCATTGAGCATCTCTACCGGCCGCGCAGTGACGAAAAAGGATTAACCCTGTCAGTGCAAGTAGGGGAGGCGGTTCCGGAATTCATTGAAGGGGATGAGGTGCGGCTGACCCAGATCCTGGTGAATTTAATCAGCAATGCGATCAAGTTTACGGAAAGAGGGGGTATAACCGTGACGGCAGATGTGAAACAGGCCGCCGGAAATAAATTGTTGCTGGCCTTTATGGTGTCGGATACCGGTATGGGTATGGATGCATCGGAGCGCGCAGCGGTATTTGCCCGTTTCCGCCAGGGAGATGACAGTATTATCCGCAGGTATGGTGGAAGCGGGCTGGGCCTGACGATCGTAAAGGACCTGGTACAGCTGCTCCAGGGAAGTATCGAACTGACCAGTGAAAAAGGGACCGGCACTGTTTTTACCATATTGCTGCCTTTCGGACTGGCAGATGGAACAAACAGCACAGCCGGCAATACCCCGGTTAACACATCCGAATCGGAATGGATGCATAAAAGACTGCTGGTGGTTGAGGATAATGAGATGAACCGGCTGTTACTGGCGCAATTGCTGAAAGGATGGCAACTCCCTTTTGACCTGGCGCCGGATGGAAGGGAGGCGATCCGGCTGCTGAGAGAACGGCATTATGACCTGGTGTTAATGGATATCCAGATGCCGGAAATGGACGGCTATACCACCACAGCAGTTATCCGGAATGAGCTGAAGAACCCGGTACCAGTTGTGGCCATGACCGCAGATGCACTGACCAGCCAGAAAGAAAAATGCCTACAGGCCGGAATGAATGACTATCTCTCAAAACCGCTCGATGAGGCGGTATTACACCGGCTGCTGGTACAGCTGCTGCAATCGCCCCATGGGGCAACAGCCGCAGCACACGCACCTGTTACCACGCCGCAGGACAACGAACTGCGGTATTTACGGCTGGATTACCTGCACGCCGTAAGCAGGGGCAATAAGGAATATGAAAAAGAGATCATGGAGCAGTTTTGCGAAATAGTACCCGAAGAGCTGGAACGGATACAAACAGCCTGGGAACAGGGAGACACAGACCGTGTACGGAAAACGGCTCACAGCATGCAGACAACCCTGGCGGCTTTAGGCCTTACCGCCGACACGGAAGAACTGCTTTCTGCACTGGAAAAAACAGAGCCTGCGGATCCCTCATTTGAACAGGTATACCGGCAGTTGTACGGGATATGTCAGCACGCACTTGAGGAAGCCGCCGTCTATTATACAAAACATTATAGCTGACCGGCTTCAGGAGCCTGATCTTTTTGCCGCTCTCTTTTTTGATTTCAACGACAGTTTTTGCCTTTTCGTCTACAGCCCGTATTCCTGTTGCGGCAGCGGTTTTATCTTTAAGCCGTAAATAAAAATAATAAAAATGAAAAAGCTTTTTATTGCATTACTCGCACTGATTACTTTTAATCTGTCGCAGGCGCAGACCACACCTTCGCAAACAAAACCCGCAAAGGTACAAGCCGCAAAGCCGGTGCAAGCAGGGGAGAAAAAGGTTGTTGCAGAAAAAAAAGCAGCACCGCCCGCTACCGCCCATTTGAAAAAGGATGGCACTCCCGATAAGCGGTATAAACAAAGTCAGCATTTAAAAAAGGACGGTACACCCGATAAACGCTTTAAAGAAAATAAGAAGTAAATACGTTTTGAGTTCTTGATTGTTAAGGTGCCCCTGCTGTAAGGCGGGGGCTTTTTTTATTAATGCGTGTTTGTTTCCGCAGTCTGCAGCAGACGATTTTCGAAAAGGACCGGCAATGGTAAATCTTTTTTCCTTTTTCAACGACCCGTTTTGCCGTTCCGTCTATTGTATGATTGAACCGCTGCGCCGGTGATGTAGTTTTAATGCAGCAACAAATTAAATAATCATTAAAAAAACAACAATGAAAAAGATCTTAGTAGCCGCAATGATTTTACTTACTACAGGAGTAGCCGTAAATGCTGCCGGTGTTCATATGCAGGATAAAACTGCTAAAACAGAAGTAAGCAAAACACATAAAAAAGGAAAGACCGGTAAGAAGCACCATCACATGCAGGCGAAGAAAGATGCCGCTAAAAAGGAAGAAAAGGCGAAGTGATTGGGCCCGGGTTCCTGAATGTTGATGCAGGCGGATGCCTGAATATTTGAGACAATCTCACTTGCTGAGGTTGTCTTTTTTAATTGTAATTTTGTCTATGCTTTTTTTAAACCAACGCTTTCGGGGAAACACATTCCTGGCTACTGTTTTCTGTTTATTCCTGCTCGCAAAAGCAGACGCACAATCCCGTTCCAATCTCCGGTTGAATGTCGAAGACCTTTACAGCACGCATGGAAATCATTTTCCGGGCGTAAGCGCTTCGTACAACCGATATTTTGGCAAAAAATGGGAGCTGGGTGCCGGCATGGAATACTCCTATACCGGCTATCATGATGATAATGGCTGGGATCTTTATCATCTGAATTTTATTCCGGTTTATCTGAGTGAGTATTTTTATATCGGCACATTCAACCGCTGGAAGCCCTACGTACATCTGCAGGAGGGTGTTAGTTTTGCACGGTATGATAAAGAGTTCCAGGACCAGCCCGGCGTACGTTACAAGATCCGGGAGGCCGGCTTTTACGGATACGGCGGTGCCGGTACCGGGTATGTATTCACTCAAAAGTCGGGATTATTTCTCGAAGCTGGTATGAAGGCCTTTCACCTTTCTTTTAACAATTTAGATGTAAATCCGCATGGTTTTGCGTTGAAATTGGGCTATGTTTACCGGCTTAAATAACTGAACCAAATCTATATGAAAGAGCGGCTATTAAAACAGATCCGGAGATTTTCGCCCAAGACCTATTGGAAGGAGATCCTGGCTGTGCTCGTTATCCTGCTGGCCTTTGTATTTTTCAGAAGCGAGCGTAAGGAGCTGCAATCCATCATGCCCCAGCTGCGGGCTGCAGATGGCAGCTGGATCATTGCCGGGCTGGCCGTTTCCGCCTTATATGTACTGCTCCAGGCCCTGATGTATATTTACAGTTTCCGGGCAATGGGCATGCAGCTGAAACTGTCGGATGCTGTGGAGCTTTTTCTAAAGCGGAATTTTTTAAGTGTATTCCTGCCTGCGGGCGGTATCAGTTCCCTGGCGTACACCACATCGCAGCTGCGTAAACGGAACCTGAATGCCACACAGATCCACCAGGCCAGCGCAATCTATGGCTATGTAGGGCTGCTCACTGTTTTCCTGATAGGAGTGCCGGTTATCCTCTATACTATCGGTAAACAACGGCATGCCGGTGCGGCGGGACTTTCGCTGCTGTTGCTGGGGCTGTTATTGGGCGCGGTCTTTTTTATCGTTTATTCATTCCGGGAAAAGAGAAAACTATACCTGTGGATCAGCAGGAAATTTCCTTCGGTGATCAATAATATTGATGAGATCTTTTCGGGGACTGTAAACCGGCAGCAGCTATGGCGGACCATCGCGGCTTCACTGGCAATCGAATGTTGCGGCATTGCTCATGTTTATATCAGCATCTACGCACTGGGTGCCACGCCTTCATTTCAGGTGGCGGCTGTAGGCTATACACTTTCCGTGGTACTGATGATCCTGTCTCCGTTTTTGCGCGGCCTGGGAGCTGTTGAGTTCACGATGCTGTATATTTTTATGGGCTATGGATACCGGCATGATGAAGGGCTGGGGATCACCCTGCTGTACCGCGTATTTGAATTTTGGATCCCGTTGCTGCTGGGATTGTTTGCCTTTATATGGAGAGGCCGGCAGTTAGTGGCACGTATCGTGCCGGCGGTTGCCATTTTCTTTCTGGGGATCGTGAATATTATTTCCGTGGCTACACCACCGCTGGCAGAACGTATGCGGCTGGACCGGTATTATCTTCCGGTGGAGGCCATTCATGCTTCCAAGCTGATGGTACTGGTACTGGGTGTTTCCCTGCTGGTTACATCCGCCTACCTGATCAAAGGATTACGGGCCGCATGGGTGGCCGCTCTTATATTTACTGCGCTTTCCATCCTCGGTAATATTGCAAAAGCGCTGGATTATGAAGAAAGTCTGCTTGCCGGCTTTATACTGGTGCTGCTGATCACCAACAGCAGACAATACCGTATCCGTGAAAATCCCAAATGGATCCGGATCGGCTTTACTACTTTTTTTATCACACTGATCTCTGTCTGCCTGTTTGATTTTCTTAGTTTTTATTTTATCGATAAACGGCATTTTGGAATCGATTTCAACTGGCGTCAGTCGCTGTATTATACACTGAGAAGTTTCCTGTTGTTTTCCGATGATGAGCTCACACCGAAAACTCTTTTTGGCCGCGATTTTGTAAATATCACACGGTTTCTCGGAACCTGCTCCTGGCTGCTTCTGATCTATTCGCTGTTACGCCCGCGGATCTTTGTTGATGCGGCTCCGGATCCGAAGACCGCTGCGGAACTGGCAAAGGAAATATTGGAAGAACATGGCCGGTCAGCAGTGGATTATTTTAAGACCATGGCCGATAAACAACTGTTCTTTTCCGGTGTTACCAACGGGTTTACGGCTTACCGGGTCGCCAATGATTTTGCCGTAGTGCTGGAAGAACCGGTGTGTGCCGCAGAAGACAAAATAGAAGTACTTGCAGAATTTGAGCGCTTCTGCCGGCAGGAGGGTCTAAAGACGGTGTACTACCGGGTGGACGAAAGCAGTCTCTTGTATTTTGAGAACCTGAGAAAGATGAAGATCTTTCTGGGCCAGGAGGCCATCATGGAAGTAGGCCGGTTTACACTGGAGGGCAAAGACCGGAAATCCATGCGTAACGGACTGAACAGCCTGCAGAAAAAGGGATACAAAACCGTATTGGTCAGGGCCCCCCAAACCGATGCATTCCTGGAGGAACTGAGATCGGTGTCGGATGAGTGGCTGGATAAGTTTGAAAAAAAAGAGCTGGTATTCTCTCAGGGAATGTTTAACCGGGACGAGATCCGGAGCTCGGATGTGATCGTTGTAAAAGATGCGGATGGCACGGTACAGGCCTTTCTGAACATTATCCGGGATTATACGCCGGAAGAGTGTACCTACGACCTGATCCGCAAGCGGCTGGAAGCTCCTGGGGGATGTATGGATGCCCTGATCGTAAAGCTGACAGAATATGCCCGGGAAAAAGAGTATAAATACCTGAACCTGGGAATGATCCCGCTGAACGGGATGGAGGCCCCGGATAACCCGGCAGAACGGATCATCAAATATGCGTCGCAGCGCATGGGCAGTTTCCGGCATTATAAAACATTACGTGATTTTAAAGAAAAATACGCGACCATCTGGGAAAATAAATACATGATCTTTGGCAATGATTTTGATCTGTTACAGATTCCCGGAGCGCTCCGAAAAGTAATGAAACCTTTATCAGATACAAATTAAGAAATGAAAACGATCTGTTTTTTTTATGGACTGTTATTCTCCTTTTATGCGGCCGCTTCACCCGCAGCGGAGCTGCCATTGAAGAGCTGGCAGGGCAACGATAAAATACCCCTGGTATTCTATATAAGCGGAGATGGGGGATTGAACAGCTTTACCAATGATTTCTGTAAGGCGGTCAACCAGTCGGGCTATACGATCACGGCCATCAATTCAAAATCCTATTTCTGGAATAAAAAAACACCGGAGCAGGTAGCGGCAGAACTGACCACCTATCTTGAAGGGGCATTCAAAGGCCGGCAGAACCAGCAGCTGCTTATCATAGGGTATTCTTTCGGGGCAGATGTAACGCCCTTTATCCTCAACCGGCTGGGACATGATATTAAAAATAAAATCGTGCGTACTGTGCTTTTGGCGCCCTCATCAACCACAGATTTTGTGATCCGTGTGGCCGATATGTGGGGTACTGCCAAAAAAAGGAGTATGGATGTCGTGGCTGAGATCAACCGGTCTTCAGGTCAGCGTATCGTGGCCATACTGCCGGGCGATGATAAAGACTTCCCGGTGCAGTCGGTAAAGCTGGGGAGTTTTAAAGCAGCTTATTTAAAAGGCGGGCATCATTTTGATGGTGATACGACAGGACTTGTAAAAGTAGTTTCGGGTTATTTCTGATGAAAGTGTATTGCAGGTATATACTGACCCTGCTGTTTGCAGCAACAGGTGTGGCACGGGGCCAGGTAGCGCAGGACAGTAGCTTTATTGGCAAATTCGACCGGGAAAATACAATTGAAGTATATCCCGGTTACAATACGACGCGTTTTAATTTTGCGGGTTTTGGTAAAAGGCCGTCGCAATTCCGGCTTACAGCAAATTCCAATGCATACACCGGTTTTTTTGTCAACTATAAATGGTTGTCTTTTCAATATGCCTGGGGGATACCGGGAACGGAACTGGCGAAGGGTGTTAAACTGAAACATATTTCATTTTCCTTTCGCTATAACCGGCCCAGGATGAGTTTTTATCCTTTTTTCGACAGGTATGACGGACTATTGCTGCAAACCGAAAAACCACATACACATTTCGACTCATTCCGGGGTATGCAGCTGTTCCGTGCCGGTGCCCGGATTTATTATTTTACCAATACGGAGCGGTATGCGTACAGGGCCGGTCTCTCGTTTTCGGAACGTCAGCTCCGGTCAGCCGGCAGTGTCATCTTCAGTGTTATCCCGCAATGGCAGCGGATCAACTGGAAAACACCATCGCGTGCACTGATCCGGGATTCCGTAACCTATCAGCTGCTGGCTTCCGGTCCCCAGTGGCTGAGCTTCGTAGTAGGTACCGGATATAATTATAACTGGGCGTTGCGGAATGGGAAATGGATCATATCACCCACACTGATCGGAGGGATTGGAGCTGTTAAGGAACTCAACAATACACGATCCGTACAGCCGGTATTAAACCTCCAGGCCTGGATCAATGCCGGTTATAGCGGCCCCGTATATTATGCCTATGTCAGCGGGAGCATACAGGCTACACAAACGCATCTTATCGTAAGAAAACTGAACGCGATGGACAACGAAATATCCCTCACCCTGGGATACCGGTTTAAAAGCCGTCCGAAGAAGCTACTCGGGATTTTATGATGAGCAATCAGCTTTCAGCTGTCAGTAATGAGCATCGGGACTGTTGCTGCGGTGAGGTCCCGATTCTGGATGCGCTGATCGCACCGCTAATTACCAACCGCTCCTCCAAAATGAAGCAGGAATACTGTGCCTTCACCTTCTTTGCTTTTCATCTGAATACTGCCTTTATGAAGGAGCATGATCTGTTTGCAAAGACTAAGACCGATACCATTACCGTTTTTCCGGGTGCTGAAGAACGGAATGAATATCTGGTCGGCGATATCATTCGGAATACCCACCCCGTTATCGGCGATCCGGATATACGGACGGTCCGCTTCATGGAGCGCGGAAAGCGTGATCTGTGGCTCAGCCTGCATCCGCACGGCCTCGATGGCATTCGTCATCAGATTGATCAGCACCTGTTCGATCAGGCTGGTATCCGCCTGTACGCTCAGGAACGGATCTTTTAAGATTACATCCAGCTGAATATTTTTCTGATCCAGCATGGGCTGCATCAGGTTCTGAAGGTTTTCGAAGATATCACTGATGAGTACTTTTTTGAAAACCGGTTTGGTGATCTTATTGAGATTGCGGTAAGTAATAGCAAAGCGTTGCAATCCCTCACTGCGTTTTTTTATGGTTTCGAGTCCGAGTCGCAGATCCTCCGGATCGATCAGTGCAGACCCACCGTCCTGCTCTTTCGGCTCCAGCTGCTTCTTCAGGGTATCGGCCAGGGAAGAGATCGGCGCCACGGAATTCATGATCTCGTGGGTCATCACATTCAGCAGTTTTTGCCAGGCCACCGATTCCGTTTCATCCAGTGTTCCTTTAATGCTTTGAATGGAGATCAGTTTATCGGTCTTTCCATCTGTCGTAAAAAGGGTGGCGCTGATCAGCAGCTTTTCATCCAGCATGCCTTTTTTAAAAGTGAAAACATGGGCCTGACCGGTTTCAATTTCCAGCAACAATTCCAGGAATCCCGAGTTCCGTTTTTCGAGGGCATGCACATTTTTAAAATACGGAATATCGGTCATTTTTTTAAATGCCTCATTCATCCAGTTGATGTCTCCGGTATTATTATTGAAGGAAAGAATGCCGATGCCGGTCAGCTCCAGGATCGTTTGCAGGTAAATGTTTTCAGCCTTCCGTTCTTTATTGACCGCCTTAAACCGATCGTTGATCGAGTTCAGACCGGTGAGCAGTTTTTTCATATCCCCGTTGGACGAAGCGGTGTTGTAATTTTTGCTGAAATCATTGTACTTAACCGCCTCTACAAATTCAAGGATGATCTTATCGGTTTTCTCAGCGGTTTGAAGGATACGGGCCATCATATAGATCCAGAAGGGGAAGCAGGCCACTGCCCACCACCATTCCCGGCGGATACAGCACCAGGCGATCACTGCTGTTAGAGCAAGCAGCAGCAGGATCTCTGCGACCAGTCCGATTCGTTTTCTATTCAATATCATATTTATTCAGCCTGCGATAAAGTGCGGTCCGTGTCAGGCCCAGTTCTTTAGCCGCCTTTGTAATATTGCCGTTATTTTTTTCAATGGCAAGCAGGATGGCGTTCCGTTCAAGAACGTTGAGGTTAATGGACTCTGGTGCCTTTGTCAGCTCCACCTCGCGGCTTTCAATGGGAGAAAAAACGATATCACCGGGGAGCAGCTGTTCCCCGTCGCTCATGATCACCGCCCGTTCGATGGCATATTGCAGTTCCCGCACGTTACCGGGATAGTGGTAGTGATTGAGTTTGTCGATTGTTTTTTTATCCAGCTCCAGGTTGGGCTTAAAGTATTTTTCCTTGTATTGTTTTACAAAATGCCGGGCCAGCAGTTCAATATCGCCGGCTCTCTTCCGCAGCGGAGGCAACATGATCTCCACAGTATTGATCCGGTAAATAAGATCTTTGCGGAATCGTTTTTCATTGGCCAGTTCTTCAAGGGGCACGTTAGTGGCGCAGATCAGCCGGATGTCAATGGGTACGGGCTGATGGGAACCGAGTTTCGTTACCTGTCTGTTTTGAAGTACGGTCAGCAAGCGGGCCTGCTGGTGCAGCGTGATGTTGCCGATCTCATCCAGGAATAATGTGCCGCTGTTGGCCGCTTCAAAGCGCCCTGTGCGTTCCTCGCGGGCATCGGTGAATGCACCCTTTGTATGACCAAACAATTCGCTTTCAAAAAGACTTTCCGTCAGTGAGCCCACGTCTGTTTTGATAAAGGGACGCTGCGCCCGCAGGGATTGCTGGTGGATGGCATGTGCTACCAGGTCTTTACCGGTTCCGTTTTCGCCCAGCACCAGGATATTGGCGTCCGTAGGTGCGATCTTTTCGATTTTTTTTAATACATCCTGCATCGCCTCCGAATGCCCGAGTAATCCGCCGATGCCTCTGACAGCTTCCACGGCTACAGTTGCGGGTTTGCCGGTCCGCTTCTTCAGCAACTCCTTTATATTCTGAATCAGCTGGTCGTTTTGCCAGGGCTTCAGCATGAAATCTGATGCACCTTCTTTCAGCGAGCGGACAGCAAGATCTATGTCACCATAAGCAGTGATCATGATGATGGAAGCTTTGGACCCGAGTTCTCTGATCTTCCGCAACCAGTACAACCCTTCATTGCCGGTGTTGATGCTGCTGTTAAAGTTCATATCCATCAATACCAGGTCAAAGTCCTTCTTCGAAAAAACCGAACGGAGATTTTCCGGATTCTTTTCCGTGGTCACTTCCTTAACCTGCGATTTTAAAAGGAGTCGTGCTGCGGTCAGCACATCCGGATCGTCGTCTACGATCAATATGGAGGCATCTTTTAGTAACATAGTCTATACAAAAATGAGAATACTAGGCGGGATAACAAATATTCGCTTCCAAAATTTTTACAGATGTATCAAAAACAGACGTTTGGTGTCCGCTTTTATCCGTTTTTTCAGGAATGAATAAGCGTAAGTTACTGATAGATAGTTTGTTGTTATTGTGGCACGTTGTTTCAATACACTAATCAAACAAGAATATTAAAATTTTAAAACTTATAACAATGAAAAAGTTAGTATTGATCGCAGCGGCCTTTATCGTATTGCAGGCAAATGCAGTAAACGATAATCCCATTAATGAAAAAGTAAAGAAAACATTTGAGATGGTTTTTGCAAAAGCAGAAAACGTACAATGGAGAACCGACAATGAGCGTAATGAAGCAAGCTTTAGTCTTGGTAATACGAAAGTACGTGCGGTTATTGATAATAACGGGCAACTGATCCGCACGATCCGTTACTACGGGGAGGATGGTCTTCCGGCAGCGATCCGTTACAGCCTGAAAAAGAAATATGAAAACAAAGCCATCATCAACGTTTCTGAATTGAGCGAGAATGACGGTGTTGTTTATTATGTGACATTAAAAGATGAAAAACACATGATCACCACAGTAATGAACAGCACCGGTGAGGTGATCCGGTCTCAAAAATATAAAAGAGGGGATATCTGATATCGCCCACCGAATTCTCATGTATATATACGGAGTGGGTAGTCTTATCTGCTCCCTTTTTTAACCCTGGGGAGAAGTAACAAGTGAATGGCAAGGGGTAGGTGCAGAGTGAAGAACTGCAAAGTCGTGTCTGAAGCCTGAGATCCCGGATCTGAAAGCTCATGTCTGATTGCTGATAACCAACAGCGAAGTGTATCAAAAACGGACAGTTTCTGTGCGGTAACGGACAAAAAAATAAACTTTAGCGGAACAATATCCTTGCAATCAATTGTTTAGTAAATTGGCATATTGTTGAATGAATAAATGAACATGTGCGGCTTAACGCGAAAAGGATTGCACAGTATCAAAAGCACATCACGGAAAAAACGGTAAACGTGGACAGAGTTATTGAGAAAAAATTTTGGAATAAAAAACGGATATGGACCATTGCCGGTATCACCGCGCTGGCGCTGCTGATCATTTTCAGTATTGTAATGGCCAGCGGTAAAAGCAAACTGAATGTGGATGTGGAACGCATCACTATCAGCGAAGTGAAAAAAGCCGCTTTTAAAGAATACATACCTGTGAACGGGGTGGTGTTGCCCATCAGTACCATTTACCTGGATGCTATGGAAGGGGGAAGGGTGGAAGAGAAATATGTGGAAGACGGCGCCATGATGAAAAAGGGAGAACCCATAGTACGACTCAGCAATACCGACCTCGAGTTGAACCTGATCGGGCAGCAGTCCTCGGTATATACCACGCTGGCGCAGGTGCAGCTGGCCAAGGCGACCGCGCAGCAAAACACGGTAAATAATCTGAACCAGATGACAGATGCCGAAAGCCAGCTGAAGGAGGCGGAACGTTTGTATAACCTGAATAAATACCTTTATGAAAACAAAGCAATCGGCGAACAGGAATTCCGGAAATCCGAAATCGACTATAATTATAAACGCAAAAAAAGAGACCTTGCAGAACGCATCACCAAGCAGGATGCTGAATCCAACCAGCTACAAACCAAACAGGCGGGTCAGTCCTTTAGTAATTCTCAAAAAGCACTGACCCTCTATAGCCGGAAAGTGGGTGACCTGATATTAAGAGCTCCGGTAGACGGACAGCTGACCTCCCTGGATGCAGAGATCGGACAGTCGAAAAATAAAGGCGAGCGCCTCGGCCAGATCGATGTGCTGACAGGATATAAAGTCCGGGTGGATATTGATGAACACTATATCTCACGTGTGTTCAACGGGCTGACCGGGGATGCAACCGTAGCGGGAAAGAGCTACCAGCTGCGGGTTAAAAAAATATATACCCAGGTGACCAACGGACGGTTTCAGGTGGATATGGAATTTATCGGGACGGTTCCCAAAGACATCCGCCGCGGGCAAACCCTGCAGATCAGTCTTGCGCTTAGTGACGAAAGCACGGCGATACTGCTGGCCAAAGGCGGATTCAATCAGCAAACAGGGGGTAACTGGGTGTTTAAACTTACCGATGACGGCAAAACAGCTTATAAGGCGGAGGTACAGCTGGGCCGCCAGAACCCGGACTACTATGAAGTATTGAAAGGACTGAAACCCGGAGATAAAGTGATCACGAGCAGTTATGAAAATTTTGGAGATATGCAGGAACTGGTATTGAAAAAGTAGTGGTGAGCTATGAGATGACAGAATAGAGATCAATTCCAGGATTGAAGTATTATCATGAAGATTGAAATCTAAAAGATGTAAGCTACAGTTTTTTTGAATACGCATGGATCATCTTCCGGATTTCAACTGTTCTGAATGAAAAAGAGTTAAAGTCATCGGAAGATATAAAACCGAGATCTTTTGATAAGATGAGTTGATATTCAGGTTCGGAAGCGGATCCGATAGCAAAGATCAGGAACCGTCAGCAATCTTGTTTTGTCGCACGCCCGGAGCCTTCAGCTATATTGGTAGCGATAGAAGAGGCTGACCGCCGCATCTGAGAAACGAGACCGAATTGTTCTTCTTTTGGAAAGCCTGCGGTTAATTTATAAATGTCTAATGTAAAAACATGTGCTTTCTGCCAGGCGATTAAATTTTGGTAGTTTAACATGGTAAACGAATTTAAAAATAATTATATATAAATGTACGGAAAAGAAATTGCAGACCTGATATTCGATTCTGGTGTTTTCTCAATTCTCGAATCTTAATTCTCAATCTCAAAGCTTTAGCATTATTCTCACCTCAAATTGAATCCATTAAATGATTAAGATAACCAACCTCGAAAAAATCTACCGCACGGAAGAAGTGGAAACCGTTGCACTGAATGATCTTTCGTTTGAAGTAAAAGAAGGAGAATTTGTAGCGGTAATGGGCCCCTCCGGCTGCGGTAAATCAACACTGCTGAATATACTCGGGCTGCTGGATGATCCCGATTCGGGCAGTTTTGTATTTAATGGGGTAGAGGTCGCCAAGTTCAATGAACGCAAGCGGGCGGATATGCGGAAAAAGAACATCGGGTTCGTGTTCCAGAGCTTTAACCTTATTGATGAACTGACTGTTTTTGAAAACGTGGAGCTGCCCCTGATGTATGCCGGGGTAAAAAAATCCGACCGGAAGGCCCGTGTGGATGAAGTGCTGGAAAAAGTGCAGATCATGCACCGCCGCAACCACTTCCCGCAACAGCTTTCGGGAGGACAGCAACAACGTGTGGCCGTTGCAAGAGCCGTAGTGAATAAACCCAAATTGATCCTGGCTGATGAGCCCACCGGTAACCTGGACAGCAGTAACGGGAATGAGGTCATGCAGATGCTTACTGATCTCAATGAAGCCGGTACCACCATCGTAATGGTTACGCACAGCGAACATGATGCGCGTTACAGTCACCGGATCATCCGGATGCTCGACGGGCATACGGTTACAGAGAATATCCTGGTATAAAGAAGAATCTTCCGGTTACATGTAACATTCTTCTGATAATTACGATATATAGGTGGGAAACGGATTGTGGAACTACACGTCGCGCCTACAACGAACACCACAGCCCGCTGACTTTAACAGGACGCTGTGAGGCGGTACGAAGCCGGAAGTTGCTTTAAGATATTTACCGGCCGGATAGAACAGGAATGAAGGTGTGGCGAACCGGTTGGACCGGCAGGATATATCAGCGGATCGAAATAGTATCGCCTAAATCTCAAAATTTCATGTTTCAAAACCGATGGTAAAAAACTTTTTTAAAACAGCGTGGCGGAATATGAGGCGAAACCTGGGTTTCAGCCTCATCAATGTATTTGGCCTGATGATTGGTATGGTTTGCGCTGCGCTGATCTTTTTATGGATCCAATACAAATATGAGTACAACCGGCAGTGGAAACATGCTGACGGCATCTATATTTTTGAAAATAACCAGTTCTATGGTAAGGATATAAAAACGTTTAGTGCAACCAGTGGCCCACTTGCACAGACTGCTTATAATGAGATTCCCGGATTTGATAAGGTGGTTCGTGTGTTGAGCGAAGGGGGTGTCTTTTCTGTAGGAGATAAATACCTGAATCAGTCCGGTATCTATGCCGACAGCTCCTTCTTCGATATTTTTCCCTTTCCAGCAGTACACCGGTCTGTTGATTTTTCACTGAATAATCCTACACAAATCGCCATTTCATCAAAAATGGCGGCAGCCTATTTTGACAAAGGCGATCCGATCGGAAAAACGATGACGCTGAATAAAAAGGACCCTTTTATTGTTGGAATGGTATATGATATCCCCTCTACCAATACATCACTGACACCGGATTATGTCCTGCCGATGCGTTTTGCCATGGCCGACTCCGGTTTTGTAAAACAATGGAGTCAGTGGGGTAACTGTGGCATGCGGACGTATGCCACGCTGGATCAGAATGCATCAGTTGTCAACATAAACCAGCGTTTAAAAGGGCTGATCCGCTCCAAGACCGGGAACGATGTTCCGCATGAAGTATTTCTGTATCCTCTTACCCGGCTGGGGCTGTACAACACTTTCGAGGAAGGAAAAGAGGTGAGCGACAAAGGGAACATAAAATATGTACGGTTGTTCTTTATGGTGGCGTTGGTGATCCTGCTTATCGCCTGCATCAATTTTATGAACCTGTCCACGGCACGCAGTGAAAAAAGGGCGATGGAAATCGGGCTCAAAAAGGTGGTGGGCGCTACCCGGCTGCAACTAATGCTGCAGTTTATTTTCGAAAGCCTGTTGATGGCGTTAATAGCCGCTGGTTTCGCCATTTTATTGCTGCTGATCGTAACACCTTGGTTTGCGGCACTGGTAGAGCTGCCGTTGCGGTTTCGTATATTGGATCCGCTGCACCTGTTCAGTTTATTGGGTGTAGGGCTGTTCTGCGGATTGCTGGCGGGCATTTATCCCTGTTTATACCTGTCTTCCTTCCGGCCCGCCAACGCTATTAAAAAGCAACTGACAAAGGGCCGGGATGGTGCCGGTATTATACGGAAAGCACTGGTGGTGGCCCAGTTTTCGATCTCGATTATATTGATCATCGCTACGATTGTAATTAATAAACAGATCATTTATACCCGTAACCGCGATCTCGGGTTTGACCGGGATCAGATCCTGGTACTGAACGCAACAGCTCCGGTCACCGGTAGTTTTGAAGCTCTGCGTAATAACCTGATGCGGGCGGGTGTGGCAAAAGAAGTGGCCATGTCCACCAGCAGCGTTTTTTCGATGTTCAGTAACGGAGGGGGCTTCCGCTGGAAGGGGGGCGAGAATTTGCAGGATGCCCTGATCACCCAGGCATTGGTAAGCCCGCAGTATTTTAAACTGATGGGAATAAAGATCAATGACGGACGCGCATTTCATGACAATATAAAACAGGATAGTAACAGCGTTATTATCAACGATGCCATGGCCAAACTGATGGGAGCGGAAGGCAGGGCCGGGAAGATCCTTTACCGGGGGGATGATGGTACGATGCCTATTGTTGGGGTTACCGGGAGTTTTTCCGTTAATAACATTTATGAAAAGCCTGAGCCGATCATTTTTTATGCATCGGATGCCAAGGGATTTTTGAACTGGGGTAGCGTTCTGTTTATAAAACTTACGGGGAACGCCAGCCAGGCACAAACGCTGGGTACAATAGAAGGGGAGATCAAAAAGATCGATTCAGGGTTCCCTTTTGAATACCATTTCCTGGATGAAGAATACGATAAGCTGTTCAAGGGGATCCGGTTTGCCGGAAACCTGGCACTTTTGTTCGGAAGCCTGGCCATATTTATTTCCTGTCTGGGCCTGTTGGGATTGTCTGCATTTATGACGGAGCAGCGAAAAAAGGAGATCGGGGTAAGAAAAGTACTGGGTGCTTCTGTGTATTCCATTACCCGGTTGCTGAACCAGGATTTTATAAAGATGGTTCTGGTCGCCTGTATCATTGCGGTACCGGCAGGCGGTTACCTTATGAGTAAATGGTTGGAGGACTATAAAGATTACCATACGGGTATTTCCTGGTGGGTGTTCCTTTTGGCGATGCTGATGGCCATCATGATCGCTTTGGTTACCGTAAGTGCCCAGGCGATCCGGGCGGCTATTGCCAATCCGGTAAAGGCATTGCGTTCGGAGTAGGGAACAGAATATGGATAGTGAACGGCAGCTGATGAATAGGACGTCTCAAACCTCAAATCTGAGAAGAACAATGATCAAAAATTATTTTAAAACCGCCTGGCGCAATCTGATCCGGAATAAAGTATATTCTCTGATCAATATACTCGGTTTAAGTATCGGAATGGCAGCTTGTATACTCATCCTGTTATGGGTACAGAACCAGGTCAGCCATGATCAGTTTCATGATAAACTGGACCGTATCTATGTGACGAACAACAGGGACATAAACGATGGAATCAAGCACGCCTGGGCCTGGACCCCTAATATTATGGGTCCAACGCTTAAGAAAGATTATCCCGAAGTGGAAGATGCGGTCCGCTATTCGGACGGAAGCAATTTCCTTTTTACGGTAGGAGAGAAAAAACTGGTGCCTTCGGGTGCATTTGCCGATCCCGGTTTTCTTTCTGTATTTACCTTTCCTTTACTGAAGGGCAATGAAAAGGATGCTTTAAAAGAAGTGCATAATATTGTGCTGACCGAAAAGCTGGCTACGAGCCTGTTTGGTGCGGAAGACCCGATGGGTAAGGTTGTTAAGGTCGATAGTGCCGATCAATTTACCGTGACCGGTGTGTTGAAGAACCTGCCGGATAATACGGCTTTTGACTTTGACTACCTGTTGCCCTGGATGTATAAAGATAAATTGGGATGGACCGACAGTTCCTGGGGCAATAACTCGCTTGCCACCTATGTATTGTTAAAGCCCGGGGCTTCTCATGAGGCCTTTGATCAGAAAATAAATAAAATCACTACAGCGCATCTGACAAATGATCCGTTGTATAAAAACAGGGAAGTATTTACGCAGCCCTTTAAAGACCAGTGGTTGTATTCCAAACAGGAAAACGGCCGGTACACAGGGGGACGCATCGATATGGTACGGCTGTTTATGACCATAGCAGGACTTATTCTGATCATCGCCTGCATCAATTTTATGAACCTGAGCACGGCCCGCAGTGAGAAACGGGCCAAGGAAGTGGGCATACGGAAAGTGGTGGGCGCGCAGAAAAAAGGATTGATCGCTCAGTTCATCGGCGAGAGTGTACTGCTGTCCGGCATCGCTTTTGTATTTGCATTGACCATCGTTATCATTAGTCTGCCGGCATTCAGCAGGCTGGTGGATCAACGCCTGCACCTGCCCTTTGATAACCCCTTGTTTTGGTTGTTTGCCCTTGGTTTTATTTTATTCAGCGGAGCACTTGCAGGAAGTTATCCTGCGTTTTACCTGTCGGCATTTAATCCCGTTAAGGTATTAAAAGGATTGTTTAAATCGTCAACGGCTGCGGTAAGTCCGAGAAAAGTGCTCGTAGTCGTTCAGTTCACATTTGCGGTATTGCTGATCATTTCCACGATCATCGTGATGCAGCAGATCCGGCATGCCCAATCCAGGGATAACGGGTATGATGCCCACAACCTGGTATTCGTAACCATGAACGGCACTATTGAAAAGAACTATCAACTCATCCGGAATGAGCTGGTAAGCAGTGGAGCAGCTGTTGCGGTTACCAAATCTATGAGCCCCATTACCGAACGCTATAGCGATAGCTGGGATTTCTCATGGACGGGCAGTACGGAGGAGGACAAAAAAGTAGACTTTGTAAGAATGGCTTCAGACGCCGATTTTGTAAAAACCCTGGGAACAAAGCTGGTAGCAGGCCGTGATATTGATATTTATAAATATCCGGGAGACTCAAATGTGGTGTTGCTGAATGAAACGGCGGTTAGGATGATGCATGTTAAAGATCCGCTGACAACCCTGCTGAAAGCAGACGACAAGGATTGGCGGGTAGTGGGTGTGGTAAAGGATTTTATCTACCAGTCGCCCTATGAAAAAGTACAGCAGCTGATCGTCTTTGGCCCCGGTTCCTGGTTCAATACCATTCAATTTAAACTGAACCCGGCAAATACCACCAGGCAGAACCTGGATATTGCGGGAGGGATTTTCAAACGGTATAATTCCGAGTATCCTTTTGATTACAAGTTTGTGGATACGGAATATGCGCGGAAATTTAAAGAGGAACAGAAAACGGGAACCATGGCCGCTTTGTTTGCGGGACTGACGGTTTTCATATCCTGTCTGGGTTTATTTGCATTGTCCACCTATATGGCTGAGACGCGGATCAAAGAGATCGGTGTCCGTAAGGTATTGGGTGCTTCGGTCTTTAATATTACTTCCTTATTGTCGGGCGATTTTTTAAAGCTGGTCATTATTTCCTGTGTGGTGGCCTCACCGGTCGCGTGGTTTATCATGAACAAATGGCTGAAGAACTATGATTACCGTATTACGATCGGATGGCCGGTTTTTGCGGGAACAACCCTGCTGGTACTGGTGATTGCTTTGATCACGGTAAGCTCGCAGGCCATCCGGGCGGCCGTTGCCAACCCGGTGAAGGCATTGCGTTCGGAGTAGGGAACAGCAGCTGGTGGATAGGACACCCCGATGCCAATCTCAAATTTAAAATTTCAAATCCCAAGTCTCTGGTCTCAAATCTCAGATCTCAAACCTCAAATCTGACGAAGCAATGATCAAAAATTATCTGAAAACCGCGTGGCGAAGCCTATGGGCAAATAAATTTTACAGTTTGCTGAATGTAACCGGTCTGGCGGTGGGCCTGGCAGCTGGTATCCTGTTGCTGATCTGGGTGCAGGATGAGCGGAGTTATGATAAATTCCATCGCAATGCTAAAAATATTTTTCTCATTAATAGTGAACTGCCCTCTGAAGATAAACCGTTGTTCTGGTCGGGTGCCCCGGGGCCGCTGGCAATCATCGCAAAGAAAATTCCCGAAATAAAAGCCGTTGTAAGGGTCTCGGGTTTCGGGGAGCAATTGTCTGATGCTTCCGGCAATAAGGTGCTGCGGGAGAACCAGCTTTATTGCGTTGATAGCAGTTTCCTGTCCCTGTTCGATTTTCCATTGGTAAAGGGCAGCCGGCAGGCGTTTTTGCCGGGGTTGCATTCTGTGGCGTTAACGCGTGCCACCGCAGAAAAGCTGTTTGGAACCGCCGACGCGATCGGCAAGATTGTCCGGCACAATAAAGTG
Organism: Niabella beijingensis; assembly: GCF_020034665.1. Classification (NCBI taxonomy): domain Bacteria; kingdom Pseudomonadati; phylum Bacteroidota; class Chitinophagia; order Chitinophagales; family Chitinophagaceae; genus Niabella; species Niabella beijingensis. Next base: position 1,259,526 of record NZ_JAIQDI010000002.1, read on the forward strand.
AACTTCACCGTTTCAGCAATACTGGAAAATGTTCCGGAAAATTCCACGATCCGCTTTGATGCAATTTTTCCGATGGCGCTGTATGCACAGAATTTTACACGCAATGGCGGCAATGGCGAATGGAAGACGATCGACGAGGATATGGGAAACTACAACTTCAACACCTATGTATTATTAAATCCCGGGGCGGATCCTGTGAAGGTGGGGAACGCATTTTCTGATCTGTACCGCGCAGCAAGGAATGGCGACAGTAAGACCAGTTTCCATCTGCAAAATCTCGAAGAACTGCATCTTGTCGCGAACGATGGCAACAGATCCGGTCAGCAGACCGTAAAAGTGATCCTTGCTGTAGCCATTCTTCTCCTGGTGATCGCCAGTATCAATTATGTAAATCTCTCCACTGCCCGTGCAATGGCCCGTGTAAAAGAAGTAAGCATCCGCAAGATCGTGGGCGCAGAGCGGAGCCAGCTTTTTTTTCAGTTTGTAACAGAGACCCTGCTGCTTTTCTGCCTTGCGTTGCTGCTTGCATTTGGATGCGTCCTGTTGTTGTTGCCTTTGTATAACTCGATTTCGGGGAAGGAGCTGCAACTGGGCCTGCAGGAGGGCGCTATCTGGAAAGCAATCGGAATGGCCGCACTGATCACCTTGTTGTTATCCGGCATTTATCCGGCACTGTTACTCTCTTCATTCAACCCCGCGCGGTCACTTAAAGGACAATTGGCCCCGGGAGTGGGTATAGCCGTGCTGAGAAAGGGCCTGGTAGTATTCCAGTTCTTTATTTCGATCGTACTGCTTGTTGGTACGATGGTTATGGGCCGGCAGATGAAGTACATCCGGAATAAGGACCTGGGTTTTGATAAAAGCTATGTATTCGCAACGGCCTTCCCCGATAGTGCTTGGAACCACCTCGATGCTATAAAAACGGAACTGCGGAAATCTCCCTCGGTTATATCAGTGGGAATTGCAGCAGAAAGCGATATCATGAATGTAACAAGTGGTTCCGGTGATATTGAGTGGCAGGGAAAAATGCCTGGCAAACAGATGATGATCAGTGAGGTAGCTGCTGGAAAAGATTTTTTGACGACATTAAAACTGACCTTCCTGGAAGGACAGGATTTTGCGGGCACACCTGCAGACAGTAATAAATATATTGTAAATGAAACCGCTGTAAAGCAGATGGGGTTAAAGCCGCCGTATCTGAACCAGCCCATTACTTCTCACTCCCGGAAGGGGTATATAGCGGGAGTGGTAAAAGATTTTAATTTTCAGCCACTTACAAAAGCCATCGGCCCGATTCTTTTCCATACGTTCTGGAAGGGGAATGTATTTTATATCCGTACTACCGGTAGCGGAGCGCAGGCCGCAATCCGGGCAACAGAAAAGGAGTATAAGAAGTATGCCGATAACCAGCCTTTTACCTATGAGTTTCTGGATAAAAAATTTGATGCACACTACCGGGCAGCACAACGTACGGGTACACTTTTTAACGTATTTGCAGGTATCGCGATATTTATCTCCTGCCTTGGATTGTTCGGACTGGCTACTTATACCGCACAGCGGAAAGTAAAGGAGATCGGTATCCGGAAGGTACTCGGTGCCAGTGTTCCGGGCATCGTGGGGTTGCTTTCCGCAGGTTTTTTAAAACTGATCCTGGTGGCTGTTGTACTGGCGGTACCGATATCTCATATCTGGATGCAACGCTGGCTGCAGAATTTTGCGTATGTAACGCCTCTTTCGTGGACGGTATTTGCTGTTGCTGCCGCTTTTGTATTGCTGATCGCTTTTGCAACGATATGTATACAGGCCGTCAGGGCTGCAGTTGCAAACCCTGCTCATTCGCTCCGGTCGGAATAGGGCGTATAGCAGGACTGGTTAACGTCGGAAAAAAATAAAACGATGTTCAGGAATTATTTAAAAACATTATTGCGGACGCTGCAGCGTAATAAAATGCCGGCTGCCATAAACATTATAGGGATGGCTGTGGCTTTTGCCTGTTGCATCCTGCTGCTGCTGATGGGGTACAATGAGTTTACCTACGATAATTTTCATACGAATAACAGGAATCTCTATAAGGTTTATAAGTTTAAGAACACGGCGGGCGGAACGGAATATTCCACCTCCATGTCGTTTCCCGCAGCACCGGCATTAAAGAAGGAAAATATGGGTGTGGTGAGGGCCACTAATTTTTTTCAGGGAGGGGAAGGTGTCCGCTATGGTGATAAAACCCTGCAGCGCTCCACAAACCTGGTGGATAATGATTTTTTCAGTATGTTCAGTTTTCCGGTTGTAAGAGGCGCACAGCAGCAACAGTTGGCACAGCTGAACAGCGTGGTTCTCACTGAGGGCACCGCTCAAAGCCTGTTCGGGAAAGAAGATCCCATCGGCAAGATCATCGAGGTGAATATCGGCGGCCGGTGGAACAATCTGCAGGTGAGTTCCGTATTAAAAAAGATACCGGATAATTCATCCATAACGTTCGATCTCCTGGCGCGTGCAGAGCTCAATCCTGAATACGCCGCACTGAAAAACAAATGGGATGCTTCTTTCAGCAATGTCTTCGTACAGCTGGCGCCGGGTGTATCGGGGCAGCAGGCCGAAAAGCAGCTGCGTTCCTTTACCGGAAAATATGTACCGGTGAACAGGATGTTGCTTAAAAAACAGGGATTGCAGGAAGATGCCAATGGCGATTTTTATGGATTGAAGTTGTTACCGTTGAAAGCGCTTCATTTTTCCGGAAAACTGGGTGATGGCAGAACCATCAGCAAGTCCTTTATTTATATTTTACTATTGGTAGCGGGAGTGATCCTGCTTATTGCCTGTTTCAATTTTGTAAACCTCAACATCGGACAGTCGCTGAAACGGGGCAAGGAGATCGGCATGCGCAAATGTATGGGCGCCGGTAAAAAACAGATATGGTTTCAGTTCTGGGGCGAATGTTTTTTTATATTGCTGATTGCTTTTTTGCTGGGAGGATGCCTGGTGTTTATTTGTTCCGGGCCGTTTAATCAGTTATTCGGAACGTTTATTGATCCCCGGATGGTATTTGACCCGATGATACTTGCAGGGCTGTTGCTGCTGCTGGGTGCCGTTTCATTGGTTTCCTCCGGCTATCCCTCCTTACTGCTTACCAATCTGAAAGCAACCGAGGTACTGAAGGGGAAAATAGCAGCGGAGCGGAAGAGCAGCTTCAGGAGTACCCTGATCGTGGCACAATTCGTTATCGCTATTGTACTGATCTGTGCCACAATGATCATTTACCTGCAATTTCTGCATTTGCGGGAGGCGCCGCTCGGTTATGATGCCGGTTCGCTGGTGTCTGTTCCCCTGCATGATAATGCCAAAGGGAAACAAACGATTTCAAAGATGCGCAGCTTACTGAACGCACAATCCGGTATAGTACGCATTTCCGGCAGTGATATCAACCTGGGCCGGGGACGCGACGGCTTGATAAACAAATCCTCGGTAAGCTTTGACTACGGAGATAAAATAGTCCGGACAAACCTGGTCTTTGCAGATTACGACATTATAAAAACGCTGGGGCTGCCGCTGAAGGCGGGACGTGATCTATCCGGCGGGTATGTTGCGGATACGGCACATTCAGTAATTGTAACGGAAAGTGTGGTAAAACAGTTCGGGTTGAAAGATCCCATCGGTCACTCTTTTACGATCGACAGTGCCGGGCCCAAACAACAGATCATTGGCGTGATTCCGGATTTTCATCTGTACTCGATGTTTGAAAAAACGGAGCCACTGATGATCGGTATGGAAACCGCCACAGAGCCGATCGGCTACTTGCTGGTGCGCATCAATACGCAAAACCCGGTACAGGCTATGGATCTGATAAAACAGGCATATGCTGTTGCAGAACCGGGGCTGGAATTCCGGGGTTCCTTTGTGGATGAGAATATAGAGCGCTGGTATCAGCGGGAGAAAAGTCTTACAGAAATGTTTACCCTCTCTGCAGGGATCGCAATCCTGCTTTCGTGTATGGGACTTTTCGGGGTCTCGTTTATTGTCATCAGCCAGCGGATAAAGGAAATTGGTATTCGCAAGGTATTGGGTGCCTCTGTTCCGGGCGTTGTATTGCTTATCATCCGGCAGTTTGTGAAACCCGTTCTTATCGCGTTGATCATTGCCGTGCCGATTGCTGTGTGGGCAATGGGGCAGTGGCTGCAGGGCTTCGAATATCGTATCAGCATGCACTGGTGGGTGTTTGTGGCGGCCGGGGTTATGGCATTGATCATTGCTGTACTGACGGTGGGTGTTCAGTCGGTTAAAACGGCGCTGGCCAATCCGGTGACTGCACTGCGGTCGGAATAGCGGACGAAGGCCGGCTGCATAAATGATTGTAACATTTTGTAGAATCCTGCGATTAATCAGTAGGGTCAATTATCAATAACCGGGACGATACCATGTTCTGAAGGAACGGAATGTCTGAAAACTAAAATTATCATGAAAAGGAATTTATTATTGTTATTGTTTATGCTGGGCGTGTTTTGTGTGCATGCGCAGTGGGGACAGAATGAAACACCATTTCTTACTCAATCCTTTAGCCCGGCTGCGGTAAAGGTAATTAAGGCAGAGACCTCCGGCGGGTTTATCAAAGTGGAAGGAGGGAGGTCCTCCGGACTGGTAGAGGTGTATGTGACGCCTTCCAATGGCGGTATGCGCAAAAAGATGTCTGAACAGCAGATCAAAGAGATATTGAACAGGTATTATGATCTTGAAGTACGTACTTCCGGCAATACGTTGCTGGTAAGAGCAACAAGAAAAGATCATTCCTGGAGCGAGAAGACGGCGCTGTCTGTTTCTTTTAAGATCCATTCCGGTAAGAATGTAGACACGGAGCTCAAAACCAGTGGAGGCAGTATCACCTTATCGGAGCTTAAAGGCGATCAGCTTTTCAAAACAAGCGGTGGAAGTCTGACGATACACGCTGTTGATGGAAAAATAACCGGGAAGACTTCCGGGGGAAGTATCGACGTGACGGATGCTACGGATGAGATTGATCTGGTTACGAGCGGAGGCTCCATCAAAGCCGATAACCTTAAAGGCCGGATCCGGCTGAAGACCTCCGGCGGATCGCTTTCCCTGTCCGATCTTTCCGGCACTATCGAAGCACGCACCAGCGGAGGCTCGATCACCGCCTCGGATATCAGGGGCGATCTGCTGACAAGCACTTCTGGCGGAAGCGTAACGCTGAGCGGGATTGACGGGAATCTTGAAGCCAGCACTTCAGGCGGAAGGATCAGGGCACAGCTGGTAGGGACAAAGGATTTCGTAAAACTGAGAACCTCTGCCGGCGGCGTTAATGTGAATATGCCGCGGACCAGTGATGCCCAGTTAAACCTCAGGGGCAACAAGGTAAATATCAGCCGGCTTGGTAACTTCAACGGTTCTATTGAAAAAGATCATGTAAGGGGAACCATCGGATCCGGAAAATTACTTGTTGAAGTGGCTGCTTCCAGTGGTAATGTTGATGTAAATATGTAAGTTGACCAATGCTGATGTCTCTATATATTAAAAACTGTACCGGAGCGTACAGTTTTTTGTTTTTAGCAACGCTTCCTCTCCGGTTACGGAACCGTGTTCGCGTAATTTGTGTAACTTCAATAGCCGTCTGTATTCCGGCACAGGACCCAATAACATCTGTATGAAGCAACTCTTTTTTTTACTTGGAATGATTGGTACATTATGCGGACAGGCGCAACGCTCGGAGTCTTTTGTCCGTGACAGTCTGGACAGGTATGTGGCGGATGCTATGCAGGCCTGGCAGATCCCGGGCGTGGCAGTGGCCGTTGTCAGGAATGGGAAGACGGTTTTAATGCGCATCTATGGCATCCGGGAATTGGGCAGCCCCGGGAAAATAGGTTCAAATACGCTTTTCATGATCGGCTCCAACACAAAAGCATTTACCGCTACTGCACTTGCGTTGCTGCAGGCCGAAGATAAACTCAAGCTCGGCGATCCGGTGATAAAATATCTTCCGGAGTTTAAATTATACGATCCATGGGTGACACAGCATGCTACCATCCGGGATCTTCTTTCCCACCGGTTGGGCTTTAATACCTTCCAGGGAGATTTTATGTTCTTTGATTCTGATCTTTCTTCCGGACAGGTGCGGGAAAAGCTGGCAAAGCTAAAACCCGCTTACGATTTCAGGACCACCTGGGGATATTGTAATGCCGCCTTTCTTACAGCGGGTGAAATCATTCCCCGGGTGACCGGAAAAAGCTGGGCGCAATATCTCCGGGAGCGGATCTTCGATCCGTTGGGCATGAACCATACCGTCGCCCTTTCTTCAGATTTTCCAAAGCAAAAGAACATTGCGGCTGCTCATACCGTATACCTGGGCAAACTGATGAAAGTTCCTTACGGGCAGATCGACAACCTGGCACCGGCGGGAAGCATCGGCTCTTCCATCGCGGATATGACCCACTGGGTAGAGTTGCAGCTTGCAGAAGGGGCATATCAGGGCAAACAGGTGATCCCGGGCGGTGCGATCTTCGAGACCCGCATGCCGCATTCCATCATCGGGTTGGGTGGACATGCTTTTAACCGTTCCCAGTTCGGTCTCTATGGCCTGGGATGGTTCACCGGGTCTTATGAGGCCCGCCGGGTAGTTTCGCATACCGGTGGTGTGAATGGTTTTTTAACAAGTGTATACCTGTTGCCGGAGGAACAGCTGGGTATTATCGTTCTTACGAATACGGAGTCGAATAATTTTTATAACGACCTTACCAATGAGCTGGCCGATGCATATCTTGATCTGCCATTCCGGAACTACAGCCGGCGATCCATCACCCGGCTGCAGCAACGCCGCAACAAGGAGATTAAGGAAGCAGAGGAAAGACAACAACAGATCGCTTCAAAGCCCCGGCTTCCGGTGTCACTGGACGCCTTTACCGGACAGTATGAACACTCCGTTTACGGGAAGATGAACATCACAAGGGAAAAGGATACACTTGTAATGCATTTTGAGCATCACCCCCGTCTCACCGGACGACTTTACCCGAAGCAAAAAGATGCCTTCTGGTGCTTTTACAGCATTCCGATGTACGGGATCGAGGAAATACCTTTTACTATAGAAGGCGGCAACGTAAAGACAATAACGGTGCGGGTTGCGGGTTTTATTGAGGATGCGCCTTATGTGTTCAGCAAGACCAGGGACTGAGAGCCCTTCTTCCTGTTCCGGAGTTCATCCCGGTATTACCGCAGCGATCTGCTTTGCAGGCAGCAACAGCATTACAAAACTGTACCAAAAGCGTACAGTTTTTTGTTTTAAAAACGTACATTTTGAAATTGGTTCCTTTTTTTAATTTGCTGATTATTAGAGTTTTGAATTTGCGGCATCATCGTTGGATAAAACTGATAGTCGTGCAACTCCAGAAATAGTTTAAAATAACAGGCTGATGTTCATAAATGACTTCAAAATTGCCTGGCGGCAATTAAAAAAGCAGAAGATGTATGCTGCTATTAAGATCGGCGGTTTTGCGCTGAGCATTACCGCGTGTTTGCTGATCGCCCTGTTTATCAGGGATGAGCTGAGTTACGACCGCAGCTACCCGGATACGGATCGCATTTATCGTTTGGTTGCGCAATTCAAAGACAATGGAAAAGTGGGAAAGGGATGGTCGTTTCCACCACCCATGGCAAAAGTGATAAAGAGTGATTTTCCCGAAGTGGAAAATACGGCCCGCATAATGCCCAGTGCACTTTTTGACGGCGCCGGCAGTAACCAGATACGGCCTACAGATATACTGCAGAATACTTATGAAGGCAGGTTCGCCTATGCAGATCAGGGTTTGCTGGATATATTAAAGCTCCCGATGGTGTATGGAAACAGGGCCACCGCCCTGGCGGAACCGAATACGATGGTGATCACAAAATCGATGGCGGATAAATATTTCCCTGATCAGAATCCTGTAGGAAAAACAATGATCCTGAACGAGAACAAAGACCGGATCTACAGGGTCGGAGGGGTGATACAGGATTTCCCGGTCACCTCACATTTCCCGTTCCGTTTTCTGCTTACACTTACCGGGCATGAGCTTTGGCCGGGAGAACAAACGCAGTGGGCTTCCAGTAATTATGGGGTTTACACCCTGCTGAAGAAAGGTACCAATGCTGCGGCACTTCAAAATAAACTTAAACTGATACTGAACAGGTATTACCTGCCCGTTTTAAGAAGTGCCGGTGTAAAGGATCCCGAGGGTATAATAAAAGATGTTCATATTTTATTGCAGCCGGTTGCTGATGTACATTTGAGATCGGTTGATATCGACGACTGGCAATCGAAAGGTGATATCCGTTTTGTATGGCTGTTTGGCGCCGTTGCCTGTTTTATACTGGTTATTGCCTGTATTAATTTTATTAATCTTTCAACCGCACGGTCGGCTAACAGGGCGAAAGAAGTAGGACTGCGTAAAGTGGTAGGGTCCCGCCGCCGCGGACTGATGCAGCAGTTTCTTACAGAATCCATCCTTTATAGTTTTGCATCGTTTGTTTTGGGCATCCTGCTGACAGTATTATTGTTGCCTTATTTTAACCAGGTAGCAGCAAAGTCGCTGGTCATTCCCTGGAAGGCATGGTGGCTGCTGCCATCGCTGGTTTTGGGTGCTGTGGCAGTGGGTTTTGCAGCAGGGCTTTATCCGGCATTTTATTTATCGGCTTTCAAACCGGTGAAGGTGTTGAAGGGCGAACTGGCCGGTGGAAGCAAAAGCTCTTTTTTAAGAAATGGGCTGGTGGTGTTCCAGTTTGCAACATCCGTGGCATTGATTGTGTGCACAGTAGTGGTTTACCGGCAAACGCATTACCTTCTGAACAGGAATGCGGGCTTCGACAAAGACCAGGTATTGCTGTTACAGGGAACGGGAACGCTGGATCCTAAAACCACCTTACCGGGATTGAAAAATGAACTGCTGAATGTGGCGCAGGTAAAACATGTTTCGATAAGCGATTACTTACCCGTTGCCGGTACCAAAAGAGACGGGAACCCATTTTTTAAGGAGGGCAGAACAAAGGAAGATGCAGCTGTTGGCGGTCAAAAATGGTATGTGGATGTTGATTATATAAAAACAATGGGGATGAAGATGGCCTCCGGCCGCGATTTTTCAAAAGAGATGGCTTCCGATACGGCCTCGGCAGTCATCAATGAAGCAATGGTGAAGGCGCTGGGGCTGAAAAGCCCGGCTGTAGGACAACGCATTACGAACGGATGGGAAACATTTACGGTGATCGGAGTGGTAAAGGATTTTAATTTTGAAACGATGCGCCAGCATGTTGAACCATTATGCCTGGCCATGGGCCGGTTTAATGCTTCATCCATAGTGGCTGTTAAAATAAACCCTGCAGATCTGAAGAATACGATCGCTTCCCTTACTGCTGTCTGGAAAAAATTTGCACCCAACCAGCCCATACGCTATACCTTCCTGGATGAGAATTTTGCCAGTATGTATGCGGATGTACAGCGGATGGGAAATATCTTCAGCAGTTTTGCCATTCTTGCCATCCTGATCGCCTGTCTGGGTCTTTTCGCATTATCCGCTTTTATGGCGGAGCAGCGTACAAAAGAGATCGGTGTCCGGAAAGTATTGGGTGCCGGTGTGGGGCAACTCGCAGTACTGCTTTCAAAGGATTTTGTAAAACTTGTATTGATCGCATTGGCAATAGCAACACCTTTTGCATGGTGGGTTATGAACCAGTGGCTGCAGGATTTTGCTTACCGTATCAGCATCGATTGGTGGATGTTCCTTATTGCCGGTTTATTGGTGTTAACGGTGGCTCTTATCACCATTAGTTTTCAATCGGTCAGGGCAGCACTGGCCAATCCGGTGAAGGCCTTGCGTTCTGAATAGAATGGCGATAGTGAAAGAAAACAGGCTGATAACTGAATTCTCAAATCTGAAAAATAAATGATCAAAAACTACATAAAGACCGCCTGGAGAAATATCACAAGGACACTTGGATACAGTATCCTTAATATACTCGGTCTGGCTACAGGAATGGCTGTTGCCTTGCTGATCGGTCTTTGGGTATATGAACAATACAGCTATAATAAATTCCTTCCGGACTATGACCGGTTATACCGGGTGCAGCGGAATTTCGACAGTAACGGGGATACGCTCACCTTCCTCACCACTTCATTAAAACTGGCGGATGCACTCCGGAACCAGGTTCCCGAAATAGAATATGTAGCGGAGAGCGACTGGATGGGGCCGCATGGGTTAATGGTGGGGGATAAAAAGCTGTATCTTGAAGGGGGACAGACCGGCTCCGATTTCCTGAAGATGTTTCAGTTTCCACTGCTGCAGGGTGCCGCCAACACGGTGTTTAAAGACGCGTATTCTATTGTACTTACTGCATCTACTGCAAAAGCGCTCTTTGGTAACGAAGATCCCATGAACAAACTGGTGCGGTTTGATAATGAACACGACCTCCGGGTTACAGGAATATTAAAAGACCTTCCTGCGAACACTACCCTCCGTTTTAATTACCTTGTGCCATTCGCATATATGGAGCAGACCCAACCGGGCCTGCAACAACAAAGGACGGGAAGCTTCGGCAACAACGGTTACCAGATCTTTGTAAAATTACGACCGGGTATTTCATATGAGACGGTATATCCCAAAATAAGGGAGATAGAACACACAGAGAAGAATAACAGAAATGCGATGAACTCTTATGTTACCCTGCAGCCGCTGCGTAACTGGCATCTGTATTCCAACTATGTAAACGGTCAGGATACACCGGGCTTTCTGTTGTATGTACAGATGTTCAGTATTATCGGCATGCTGGTGCTGCTCATCGCCTGTATCAATTTTATAAATCTCACGACAGCACGATCGGAAAAAAGAGCACGGGAAGTCGGTGTCAGAAAGGCCATCGGTTCCCGCCGGAAAGATCTGATATTTCAATTCCTGACGGAATCTTTTCTGTTAACAGCACTGGCATTTATACTGGCACTGGTGCTGGTACAGGTAATGCAACGTCCGTTCAACGCGCTTACAGGAGGCGCTATTTTTATTCCCTTTTTTAACGGGTATTTCTGGATGATCATGCTGGGGTGCGTGGTGGTGACCGCTGTGATTGCGGGTAGCAGACCGGCATTTTATCTTTCCGGTTTTCAGCCCGTAAAGGTATTGAAGGGAGGAGCGAGATCCGGCAGAGGCGGTTCACTTTCCCGGAAGGTACTGGTAGTGCTGCAATTCAGCTGCTCCATCGCATTAGTAATTAGTACCCTTGTTATTTACAAACAGGTACAGCACGCAAAGGACCGGCCCAACGGATACCAGCTCAGCCGGCTGATGCTGACGAACAGCAATGCCGATCTTGAAAAAAATTTTACTGCCCTTAAAAACGAATTGCTGCAAAACGGAATTGTGGAGGGGATTACCAGCGCCAGCAGTCCCGCCACAAATATATACTGGCATAGGGATATCGATTACTGGCCGGGAAAGCACGCAGGTGAGACGGTGGAAATGGGAACGATCATTACAGGGGAGAATTACTTTTCAACGCTCGGAATGAAGATCGGCGAGGGGCGTGATTTTGCAAATTCAACTGATACGGCCAGTGTTATCTTTAATGAAGCTGCTGTCAGACGGCTGGGGCTGAAAGATCCTGTGGGCCAATCCATAAAAGTGGATGATAAGGATTACCGCATCATTGGAGTGGTAAAGGATGCACTGATGTTATCACCTTTTGCCCCGCCGGATCCCACGATGTTTGCCATAAGTCCGGAGCCCCGGGAGATCCTGTTGTACAGACTTGCCCCCGGTATTGGTACGCAGGAAGCTATTATGCAGCTAAACAGAATATTTAATAAATATAGTCCCGCATTCCCCTATCAATATCAGTTTGAAGACGACAACTACGCCGGTAAGTTCCGGCTGGAGCTGCTGATTGGTAAACTGTCAGGCATATTTGCCGCATTGGCCATCTTTATATCCTGTCTCGGGCTGTTTGGTCTTGCTGCCTATATTGCAGAGCAGCGTACAAAAGAGATCGGTATCCGGAAAGTGCTGGGTGCATCAATAATACAGATATGGGTCTTGTTGTCAGGAGATTTCCTGTTGCTGGTACTGGTCAGTTGCGTGCTGGCGTCGCCGGTAGCCTATTATTTTCTGAACGACTGGTTGCAGCAATACAATTACCGGATCAATATCGGGTTGTGGGTATTTGTGGCAGCGGCAGTGCTGGCGCTCGTTATTACTATTGTAACGATCAGCTTCCAGGCACTAAAGGCCGCAGTAGCGAACCCGGTACGAGCCTTACGCTCGGAGTAGTATGATGAATGCTGAAAAGTGAAATGGTGACAGCGGATAAAATGAACAGATGAGGAAGATGACAGCACACCCAATTCTCAGTTCCCGAATCTCAATTCTCAATTCTCGAATCTGAAATCTGAAAACAATGATCAGAAATTATATAAAGACAGCCTGGAGGAATCTAAAAAAAGGAAGATTATTCGCGACCCTCAATATCGTGGGGCTGGCGATCGGGATGGCTGTGGTGATATTGATCGGTATCTGGATATGGAATGAGCTTTCGTTCAATAAAGGCATTCCCAATCATAAGCGGATTGCAAGGATAATGCAGAATAAAACCAATCGAAGCGTTGTAGAAACCAATAATGTGACACCTTATCCGTTAGCAGAGGTCCTTCGCAGGGAATATGGCGATAAATTTGAAGAGGTAGTGGTCGCACAAACGCACAGTGGCGGCACTTTTACCATAGGTGATAAGAAGATAGCAATGCAGGGGGGCTTTTTTGAAGAAGGGATCGGCTCTCTTCTTGGACTGGAGATGAAGGAGGGCCGCCGGGATGAATTGAAAACCATCCATTCGTTGCTGCTTTCTGAATCAGCAGCACGTTCCTTGTTTGGTAACACGAAGGTGGTAGGAAGAACTGTAACATTTGCAGACAGCTTACGGCTAACGGTAACCGGCGTGTACAAAGACCTGCCGCTGAATTCGGATCTGGGAGACATTCAGTTCATTGCTCCCTGGAAATTGTTTTTTAATAATACGGAATGGGTAAGAACGGCTGCGGATCCCTGGCGTCCCAATGCTTTTGAGACCTATGTGCGGTTAAAAGAAAATGAAACCGTTGCACAGGTGTCCGCACTGATCAAAGACGTGCGGCTGCGGCATGTAAACGAACGGCTGGCAAAACAAAACCCGCAGTTATTCCTGCATCCGATGGACCGCTGGTACCTGTATGAGCGTTTTAATAACGGGATCAATGATGGCGGTCGTATACAATATGTATGGCTGTTCGGGATCATCGGCTTTTTCGTTTTGCTGCTGGCCTGCATCAATTTTATGAACCTCAGCACAGCCCGCAGCGTAAAACGGGCGAGGGAGGTAGGTGTCAGAAAAACAGTGGGATCCTTCCGGTGGCAGTTGGTGCAGCAATTTTTTTGCGAATCTTTTCTTTATGTGTTCCTGGCCTTTGGTCTTAGCCTGATCCTGGTGAGTGTGGCGATCCCTTATTTTAACATTATTGCCGGCAGAACAATGCCGGTGATCTGGGGGCAGCCCTGGTTCTGGGTTTGCGGTCTTGTATTTTGTCTGATCACCGGTCTGCTGGCGGGTATTTATCCCGCACTTTATCTCTCATCTTTCAATCCTGTAAAAGTACTTAAGGGAACATTCCGCGCCGGTGGTGCAGCGGGTGCGCAACGCAGGGTACTTGTTGTTGTTCAGTTTACGGTTTCAATAGTGCTGATTATCGGCACCCTGATGGTGTTCCGGCAGATCCGGTTTGCAAAAGACCGTCCGCTGGGATATGATCAGCAAGGATTGGTAGCAATTGATATTACTTCCCCGGAACTAGTAAATCACTTTTCATCCGTCCGGCAATCCTTGCTGAATACGAATCTTTTTTCTTCAATAGCTACTGTCAGCAGTCTGCCTACCGGCATCAATAACAGTACCACAGGAATCGACTGGCCCGGTAAGGAGGCCGGTGTCACCGGGGAGTTTGGCGTTCAGAATATGAGCCGGGAATACGGAAAGACGGTAGGATGGGAGTTTGCCGCGGGCAGGGATTTTTCTGCTGATCGTCCTTCTGATTCAGCCTCGGTGATCTTAAATGAAGCAGCAGTGCGTTTTATGGGATTGAAAACACCTGTGGGAACGGTTATTACCTGGGAGGGAGACCCTCTAACAGTTATTGGTGTGGTAAGGGATCTGATTATGGAATCGCCGTATACAGACGCAAGGCCAACGATTTTTAGTATTGATCAGAACAATATGGATTTCCTGGTCGCCCGTATCCGCCCCGACCAGAGCGCTGCAGCGGCGGTGAAACAGCTGGAGTCCGTTAGCAAACAATATGCACCGGACAAAGCGTTCCATTACCAGTTTATCGACGAAGCGTATAACAGAAAATTCGGAGATGAGGAGCGCTTTGGAAAACTCGGGGGGGGCTTTGCATTGCTGGCCGTTTTTATCAGTTGCCTGGGATTGTTCGGTATGGCGTCCTTTATGGCGGAGCAGCGCATCAAGGAAATCGGTGTACGCAAAGTATTGGGGGCTTCCGTGTTCAGCTTATGGAAATTATTGTCAAGGGATTTTGCCGTCCTTATCGCTGTATCCATCCTTATTGCAATCCCATTGGGCTGGTATAGTGTGCACAGCTGGCTGCAGCATTACAGCTACCGTGCTCCCGTGCCCTGGTGGATCTTCGTGGCTGCAGCGGCCGGAGCGGCCTTTATCACCCTGCTGACGATCAGTGTGCAATCCTTCAAAGCTGCGCTGGCCAACCCGGTAAAGGCGCTGCGATCGGAATAGTGAATGGGAAACAGTGAAAAGTGAATCAGGCGGATAGCTGAAAGCTCAGGTCTCAGATCTCACCCCGATAGCTATCGGGGCTCAAATCCCGGAATCAACTCTCAAGCAAAAATAAATGATCAAAAACTATATTAAAACAGCATGGAGAGGCCTTGTACGCAACAAGGCATTTTCGCTGATCAATATTATTGGATTGGCTGTTGGGATGACCGCCTGTTTTATCATTTATATATATGTAAGCTTTGAATTGAGCTATGATAATTTTCATTCAAAGGCAGACCGGATTTACCGCATAGTGGCGGATGTTAAAACACCATCAGAGACGATTACAACACAGGGCCTTACTTCAGCACCCGTTGCCATCAATCTGAAACGCGATTTCCCGGAGATTGAGGAAGCCGTCCGGCTGGCTCGTGATGAATACCTGGTGCGGAAAGGGGATGTGTTTTTTCAGGAAAAAAGAACCGTACTTGCAGATTCCGCTTTATTCGGTGTATTTGATTTTCCGCTTGTTTCCGGAGACCGGAAAACGGCCTTGAAGGAACCGATGAGTATTGTTATTTCGCAAACAACAGCAAAAAAATATTTCGGTAATGCAGATCCGCTGGGGCAACACCTGCTGCTGACCGGGGCTGCGATCCCTTCGACTATAACCGGTGTGATGAAAGACCTGCCGGAAAATTCGCAGATAAAAGCAGACCTGTTCGTCTCCATGTCATCATTTAAACAGATCTATGGTGCCCCAACCGCTGACAGTGAGTGGACCAATCACGGGTTTTATACGTATTTACAATTGACACCCGGGACGGACCCGGAAAAACTGGCGTTAAAATTCCCTGGGTTCATGGAGTTTCATCATGGCAAGCAGGCGAAGGAATTGCAAATGCAGGACTATCTGAGCCTGGAACCGCTGCATGATGTCTATCTCAGGTCAAAAAGAGATGGGTTTGTATCAGGGAATATCAATAATGTATATATATTTTCAGTTATCGCTGTTTTTATCCTGCTGATCGCCTGTGTTAATTTTATAAACCTTACAACGGCGCGCAGCGCCGAGCGCGCAAAGGAAGTGGGCATCAGAAAAGTAGCAGGTGCCGGAAGAGCCCAACTGGCCCGGCAATTTATGGGAGAGTCGGTAATGATCTCTCTAATGTCCTTCCTGTTTTCGCTGCTTTTGTCGACGCTGCTGCTGCCGGTATTTAATCAGCTTGCTGGGAAGACGATCGGCGCAACTGCTTTCTTTAACCCCTGGCGGATTTTTCAGCTGTTCCTTCTTTCTGTAGGCGTTGGCGTGGCCGCGGGTATGTATCCTTCTTTTGTTCTATCTTCCTTTAAACCTGTGAATGTATTAAAGGGGCAGCAGGCAACCGGTACACAACGCCTGTTACTTAGAAAAGGGCTGGTTGTGTTCCAGTTTGTGATCTCCATCGTACTGATCGTCGGCACTATTGTGGTCTATACACAATTGAAATACATGCGCAACCAGCAGCTCGGCTTTAACAGGGAGCAGACTATTTTTATCAATACGAATTTTGATAAGAATAAAGATGCCTTTAAACAATCGCTGGCGACGGTCAGGGGTGTTGTCTCCAGTTGCTATTCAGCATTTATACCGGGAGGAGGGAATACCTCGGCCTATTCCGAGCTGGAAAACAAGAGCGGGGAAATGCAGAAGACCAATATGGATCTTAATTTTATTGACTTCGACTATGTCCGGCAATACCAGCTACGGCTCGTTGCCGGGCGGGGACTTTCAGCGGATTTGGGAACGGACAGCACTCAGGCGATGCTTATTAATGAGACCGCTGCCCGTTCGCTGGGATATACGGTTCCGAAAGAAGCGGTTGGTAAAAACTTCAGCCAATGGGGAAGTAAAGGAACGATTGTCGGTGTGCTGAAAGATTTTCACTACCAGTCGCTGCAACAGCAGATAAAACCTTTAACCATGCGCTATGATAAGGGCGCTTTTACGATCATTTCCATTAAGCTTTCCCCCGAAAATATCAAGGAAACCATCAGGGGAATAGAGCACCGGTGGCGGCAGGCCATTCCCAACCGGCCGTTTGAGTATGCATTTCTGGATAAATTCTTTGATGAACAATATCATGCGGAAGACCGCTTTGGTGATCTGTTCTTCAATTTTGCGCTCCTCGCTGTTTTTATTTCCTGTCTGGGATTGCTGGGACTTTCCCTGTACAGCACCCTTCAGCGCACAAAAGAAATAGGCGTCCGGAAAGTTTTAGGAGCGGGTGTTTCAAATATTGTGATGTTGTTATCTGCAGGTTTTTTAAAATTGGTATTGATCGCATTTCTGATCGCGTTGCCGGTCGCCTGGCTGGGGATGAATAAATGGCTGGGGGCGTTTGCCTATCGCGTTAATATTGCCTGGTGGATGTTTGCTTCAGCCGGCCTGGCGGCAGTGCTGGTGGCCTTCCTTACCATCAGCTTCCAGGCAATAAAAGCTGCGCTGGCCAATCCGGTAAAGGCGCTGCGATCGGAATAGTGAATGGGAAACAGTGAAAAGTGAATCAGGTCTTATAGCTGAAATCTCAGGTCTCAAATCTCACCCCGATAGCTATCGGGGCTCATATCTCAAATCTGATAAAATAAATGATAAAAATCTATATCAAAACCGCCTGGCGGAACCTGGTCCGGAATAAGGGATTTATGTTCGTTAACTTACTGGGACTCTCCATCAGTATGTCTGCAACCCTGTTGATCCTGCTCTGGGTGCGGGACGAGCTGACATATGACCGGTTTCATAAGAATTATGACAATATTCATATGGTGGTTGCCAACCGCGATTTTAAGAACCGGGTGTTTACGGATTATAATATGGTGCTGCCGATGGCCCGTGAATTGCAGCATGCCGGTCCGCAGATAAAAAATGCGACAGTCACTACCCAGGGCTATGACCTGCTGCTGAACGTAAATGATGCCAAGCTCCGAAAAGAAGGTATGACGGTCGGGGATCACTTTTTTGATATTTTTTCCTGGACATTCCTCAGGGGAAATCCTGCACAGGCGCTTCTGGATCCCGCTTCCATCGTGCTTACACAGTCTGCAGCAAAAGCATTGTTTGGGAATGCCGATCCGGTCAATAAAACAATAAGGATCGCTGAGGAGAAACGGGATGTAAAAGTAACGGCCGTGGTCGCGGATCCCCCGGGAAATTCTGCCTTTCAGTTTGATTTCCTGAGACCGTTTAATTACAATGACCCCGATACCAAACAAATGATGGAGAACTGGAACGGATCAAGCTGGCGCGTGTATGTACAAACCACGCCCGGAGCGGATATGAAGCAGGTGGACCGGATCATTGACCGGGTAAAGAAACAACACGATCCCGGAGATAGAATAAGCAGCTATTTTACCTTTCCGATGAAGCGCTGGCATCTGTACGACGAGTTTAAAGAAGGCAAAAACGTAGGAGGAATGATCGAATATGTGCGGCTGTTTATCATCATTGCCGGTATCATCCTGCTCATTGCCTGTGTGAACTTTATGAATCTTTCCACTGCACGTTCTGAGCGGCGGTCCAGGGAGGTGGGTATCCGGAAGACACTTGGATCAAGTAAGTTAAAACTGGTACTTCAGTTTTTTTCAGAGTCCATGCTGCTGGTGCTGATCGCCTTTGCGGTGGCTGTTGGTATGGTATTGCTGTTGTTGCCTTTTTTTAACCAGCTGGTGAACAAAGAACTGACCCTTGAATTCGGGGAGCCGGCATTCTGGCTGGGAAGCCTGGCTATTATAATAATAACGGGGATCCTCGCGGGTAGTTATCCGGCTTTATACCTCTCCTCATTCCGGCCGGTGAAAGTATTGAAAGGCGTTTTTGTTTCCGGGCGTAAAACAGCACTGCCGCGACATATACTTGTAGTGTTCCAGTTTGTGATCTCCATGCTGCTTATTTCTGCAACCGTCATTGTTTATCAGCAGATCCGGCACATAAAGGACCGGAAAACCGGTTATGATGCACATAACCTGGTCATGATCACCGGAACAGAGGAAACGGAAAAGAATTTTGAGGTGATAAAACAGGAATTATTGCAATCCCGGGCAGTTAGTTCCGTTACCAGGTCCAGTTCACCGATCACACAGATCTGGTGGAAATCCGGGGCGCCGGACTGGAATGGAAAGCCTGCGGACCTGAATGTGATTATCTCCGGCATACGGACGGACGTGGACTTTACAAAAACAATGGGGATCGATATTTTACAGGGTCATGATTTTGCAGGCAGGCCCTCAGATTCCGCTTCGGTGCTGCTCAATAAAGCCGCTGTGGAAGCGATGAACCTGGAACATCCCATCGGGATGGAAATGCGTTTTGGTGATGAAAAATATAACGTGATCGGTGTTACCGGAAATGTAATTATGGAATCACCATTTCAGCCGGTAGACCCGATGTTGACCTTTTATAACCCACGCTCAACGGGCGTTATCAGTCTGCGTATTGCTGATAAAATGCCGCTGAGAAATGCCTTATCCTCAATAGAGGGGGTATTTAAAAAATACAATCCGGCTTATCCTTTTGAATACCAGTTTGCCGATGCAGAGTTTGGCAGAAAGTTCATGGGAGAGGAACTGATCAGCAGGGTCACAAACATTTTTGCCGGCCTGGCCATTTTTATCTGCTGCATGGGTCTCGGAGGCCTGGCCGCCTATACGGTAGAGAAGCGGTTCCGGGAGATCGGTATCCGGAAAGTACTGGGCGCCACCATCAGCCAGGTGCTGTTGCTGATATCCCATGAATTCCTGAAACTGGTGCTCATCGCATTTGTCATTGCTGTTCCGCTTACCTGGTGGCTGATGCATCAATGGCTTGAAAAATATACGTATCATATTGATATCAGCATACTGGTATTTGCAGCGGTGGGAGTAATGGTGTTGCTGCTGGCACTGATAGTGGTTGGGTTAAATACCCTTCGTGCAGCGGTAGCCAACCCGGTACGCTCTCTCCGGACCGAGTAATAAAAAAGTATCCTTATCAACCATCTTTAAATAAGAAGCCGATGTTCAGGAATTATTTTAAAATCGCATGGCGGAACATTATTCAGAAAAAGACGTTTTCGTTTATTAATATAACGGGCCTGGCCATTGGTATGGCGGCGGCATTGCTGCTTTTTATCGTAGTGCGGTATGAGCGGAGCTATGACCGGGCACAGCCAGACTATGACCGGATCTACCGCGTGGTAACACAGGATAAATTTTCCGACGGGGTTACTTATAATTCGGGAGTACCCGTGCCTACGCTGAAACATCTGCGTGCGCAGTTCCCCAACCTCACTTTTAGTGCTATTAATGCCACCTATCAAAGCGCTGTCAATGTGCCGGATGAAAAAGGCGGTGAAACTGCTTTTATTGAAACGACCGGCATTTTCTTTTGTGAGCCCCAGTTTTTTGACCTGTTTCAGACACGGTGGCTGAATGGGAATGCAGCAGTACTGGATGCCCCGAATACCGTAGTGCTCAGCCGTTCTGTAGCAAGAAAATATTTTAAGGAAGAAGAAAAAAGCCTGGGGAAAATGCTAAAGCTGGATCATGGTATCCTTTTAAAAGTAGCAGGTATTATTGAAGACCCTGTTGGAAATACGGATTTTCCATTGCATGTGCTGATCTCCATGAAAACCATCAAACAAAACCCAGGTCTTTATTATTATAATGAAGAGTGCTGGGGTTGTGTATCCAGTAATTTTCAGGTTTATGTTAAATTACCACCCGGTATTTCGGAGGAGATGGTGAATAAACAATTGGTTCAATTCAGCAAAGAGCAGTACAACCGGCAGAACAGAGGTGGCACTTCCACCAAGAGCAATACATTGCAGCCGCTTTCCGACCTGCATTTTAATTCCAGGTACGAGACATTCGGAGACCATCGCACCTCCCGCGCCACCCTGGTTACTCTTTCTTTGATCGCAGTATTTATTTTGCTGATGGCGGGCATCAATTTTGTAAATCTTGCTACCGTGCGGGGCATTACGAGGTCTAAGGAAATGGGAGTAAGGAAAGTGCTGGGCGGCAACCGTAAACAGATCTTCTGGCAGATGATGGGGGAAACGGCGCTGCTGGTACTGATCGCCGTGCTGGCCGCATTTTTACTGGCCTGGGTCGCACTACCCCATATAAAGCATATTGCTTCGATACAGGAAGTTCTGACATTGGCAAATGGCGCTAACCTGGGCTTATTACTGGCCATCGGGCTGATAGTCGCTTTTTTCGCCGGACTTTATCCGGCCCTGATCTTTTCGGGTTTTAAGCCGGCTTCGGTCTTCAACCAGAAGGTGGTTGCCTTAAAAAGCGGCGGCTTTTCGGTAAGGAAGGTGCTGGTGGTATTTCAGTTTGCCATCACACAGGTATTAATGGTGGGCACGATCGTGGCAGTAACACAAATGGATTTTATCCGCAAGGCAGATCTGGGCTTTAACAAGGATGCCATCCTGCTGCTGAACGGTAGCACGGACAGTGTCAGCCTGGCACGGCAGGAGTCCTTTGCTGCAGCGCTGAAGAACGTACAGGGGGTAGAACAGCTGTCTTTTCAGTCGGATGCCCCGACCTCCGATAATAATTCTTCCACCAATTTTGCATTTGATCACAGGCCAGATGAATCATTTCAGGCACACCTGAAATTTGCGGATACCGGTTATGTGAATACGTATAAAATGGCTTTCCTTGCAGGGGGTAATTACAGCGCCAGCGATACTATAAAAGAAGGACTGATCAATGAAACAATGGCGAAAATGCTGGGTGTTAAAAACATGAAAGACGCGGTGGGAAAGACCTTAAAGATAGGAAGCAGCAACTGGAATGTGATCACCGGCGTGGTAAAGGATTTTAAGGCCAATTCACTGAAACAGGAAGTAAAGCCGATGTTTATTACTACGCAGAAACAGTTATATGGCCAGGTGGGCATAAAGCTGCATGCTTCCAATCTCAATGCAGCAAAAGACAAAATAGAAGAGGTATGGAAACAGTATTACCCCGAGTATGCCTATAATGCGGTCTTTCTGGATGAAAATATCGAACGGTTTTATCAGCAGGATACCCAGTTATCCCTGCTCTATAAGATCTTTTCGGGTCTTGCCATCCTGATTGCCTGCCTGGGTCTTTACGGACTGGTATCATTCATGGTGGTACAAAAGACCAAGGAGGTCGGCATTCGTAAAGTGCTTGGTGCTTCTACACCTGGCCTGGTGCTGTTGCTTTCAAAAGAATTCCTTGTACTGATCGGCATCTCGTTTCTGCTGGCGGCTCCCGCAGCCTGGTATATGATGCGGACCTGGCTGGATGACTTTGTATACCGGATCCCGCTGCATGCAGGCTTCTTTCTTGCGGGGGTGGGCCTGGCGCTGCTCATTGCATTCCTGTCGGTGTCCTATAAAGCTTTTCGTGCAGCTATGGCCAGTCCTGTAAAAAGCCTGAGAACGGAGTAAAGACGGAGATCAGCCGGCATTCATGTCGTAGAATTTCTGTAGGGAGAATAAAGTAATGGAATAAGGATCACTAAATAATTGCATTATGTTTAAAAATTATTTCAGAACGGCCTGGCGGAATATATGCGGGAATAAATTTTATGCCACCATTAATATCGGGGGATTGACCATCGGTCTTGCAGTAGGCGTTTTTTTATTGCTGTGGGTCCGGGATGAACTGAGCTTTGACCGGGCGCATAAGAATGAAAAAAATATTTACCGGATCGGGATAGAAGGGGGGACGGGCATCAGCAAGCAGATCTTTACCCACATTATTGCCCCTGTGGCTTTTTTTGCAAAGAATGAACTACCGGAGGTGCAGGACGGCGTGCGGATCATGAATATTGGGGATGCCCCCTTTAAGTATAAGGATAAGGTATTTATTGAGAATAATTTTGCCTTTACGGACCCCTCTTATTTTTCAGTATTTGATTTCGGCCTGATACGCGGGAACCCGAATAATCCCTTTCCCGATATCAATTCGCTGGTAATTACGGAATCAACCGCGCGCCGCTATTTCGGAAATGAAGATCCGATAGGGAAAGTGGTCACCATGGGGCAGGATGAGCAATGTAAGGTGACCGGGGTGATCCGCGATTACCCGGAAAATTCTTCTTTTCAATATAAGGTGTTGCTGCCTATCGCAAGGTTTAACGAACTGGGTTATGTCAGACGGCAAACCACTTATGACGGGAAAACGGTGGTCCCTTCTATGAATGCGGACTGGTCGAACTTCGGCTTTGCTACCTACCTGCTGCTGCAGCCAAATGCCGACCGGGCGATGATCGAAAAGAAATTACAGGCTATCCATGAACGCAATAAACCGGATGACAAACCGGTTCCTTATATAGCACAGCCGCTTGGTAGAATGCATTTGTATAATATGGATGGGAGTGACGGCGGCATCGCTGCTGTAAGAATGTTTGCGATCGTTGCCCTGTTGATCCTGGTAGTAGCATGTATCAACTATGTCAATCTATCCACAGCCCGGTCGATGCTGCGGGCAAAGGAGGTAGGAATGCGTAAGATCGTTGGAGCCGGGAGGCTGCAGTTATTCCTGCAGTTCATGATCGAAACTATTTTGTTGTTTGCGATCGCTGCCGTACTGGCATTTTTTCTGATCTACTTGCTGCTTCCTTATTTTAACCAGCTTTCGGGTAAGCAGCTGGTGTTCCATCTGTGGGATAAAACCGTGTGGTGGTGGATACTGGCGGTGCTGCTGGGTACGCTTGCCGCAGCCAGTATATATCCGGCATTGTTGCTCTCTTCGTTTAAACCGTTGAATGTACTTAAAGGAAAAATAATGACACACCTGGGAAACCGGACCTTTAGAAGAGTGCTGGTAGTACTGCAGTTTTCAGTTTCCATTATCCTGATTGTTGGCACTATGATTATCGGGAGTCAGCTCAGCTATATCCGGAATAGAAGTCTCGGCTACGACAAAGAACATATTTTTTCATTTGGTATGCGGCCGGAAATGCAGAACCATGCCGGGGCTGTTAAGAATGAATTGCTGAAGAACAAGGCAATAGTGGCTGTAGCCGGAGTGGGAAGGGATATGGTAAATGGGGGAAGCGCTACCGGCGATAATGACTGGGATGGGAAACCTGCAAAATCGAATACCTGGTTTAGTCAGGTATTCGCCGATGAGACCACCATCGGTTTTTTTAAGATGAAGCTGGCTGAAGGCAAGAATTTTTCCGGGGCCGTTGCTGATAGCACACATTTTCTGATCAATGAAACGGCGATGCGGGAAATGGGATTAAAAGATCCGATTGGGAAGCGGCTGCGGATCCAAACGGTTAACGGAACCATTATAGGGGTGGTGAAGGATTTTCATTTTTCATCCGTGCATGATAAAATAGAACCTGCCGTTTTCCAGTTTAAACCGGAGAATTGCTGGCGTTTGTATGTAAAAACTACCGGAGCCGATGCCGCAAAAGCAATCGCGGCAGCCCAGGCTGTATGGAAGCAGTACAGCAATGATATTCCTTTCCGGTATGAATTCCTGGATGACAGCTATAACAAACTTTACCTGAAGGAGCAGCGGCAGGAGCTTATATTTAGTTTATTTGCCGCGGTTGCCGTATTTATTTCCTGTCTTGGATTATTGGGATTGGCCGCTTATACGGCGCAGGTGAAAACCAAGGAAATCGGTATCCGGAAAGTACTGGGTGCGGGAGCTGTCCGGATTGTCCGGCTGCTGGCAACAGAATTTGTGCTGCTGGTGCTTATTGCCAATGTTATTGCAATACCTGTTGCCTTATATGTAATGACGGGGTGGTTGAACGGGTTTGCCTACAGAACGGCGATTACCCCGGGTGTATTTATTTATGCAGGTGTGTGTGCCGTATTGGTAGCGATGGTAACGATAAGCTATCATGCCTTCAGGGCGGCAGTGTCAAACCCTGTAAACTCCCTTCGGACAGAATGAAACTGAAAACGCAAATTTAAACAATGCTGAGAAATTATTTTATCATTGCCTGGCGGAATCTGACAAGGAATAAACTGTATTCATTCGTGAATGTATCCGGACTTGCAGTAGGAATGTCGGTTGCAATGCTGATCAGTTTCTGGGTATGGGATGAATTGCGTTTTGATACCTACCATACCAACCGCGCAAGATTGGCACAGCTGATGCGCACCTATCGGAGCAATGACGGAACATTGTCGACCGAACAGGCATCCTGTATACCGGTTGCTGCTGTGTTACGCAATCAATATGGAAGTGATTTTAAGAATGTTGCTGCTGCGTCCTGGAACCTGGGGCACGTTCTTGCAGCGGGTGATAAAAGAATCAGCGCATCGGGGCTCTGGGCAGAAGCAGCTTTCCCGACTATGTTTTCCTTTAAGATGCGCAGCGGCAATATAAATGCGTTGAATGATCCTTCTGCAGTGTTGCTCAGCACTTCACTTGCACAAAAACTGTTCGGCGACGAGGCCCCCGTTGGAAAAAGGATCCGGTTTGATAACCTGTATGATTTTAAGGTAGCTGGTGTATATGAAGACCTGCCGCAAAACACCACTTTTTATGAGACAAAGCTGCTGTTGCCCTGGAAAAAATACATCACCACAACCGAAGGGGTGCGGAAAGCCGTTGCTGACTGGGACGAACAATCATTCCAGGTGTTTGCGGAACTGACGGAAGGAGCTGACATGAACGCAGTTTCCCGGAAAATAAAAAATGTGGTGATGACACATAAAGCGATTCAGAAAGAAAAGGAACAGGCCCTGCTGTTTCCAATGGATCACTGGCATTTGTACAATGAGTTTAAAAATGGAAGATCCGTTGGGGGCGCTATCCGGTTTGTATACCTCTTTTCAGTGATCGGCATTTTTATCCTGTTGCTGGCCGGTATCAATTTTATGAACCTTTCTACGGCGCGTAGCGAACAGCGTGCAAAAGAAGTGGGGGTCCGCAAAACCATCGGTTCAGGCAGAGGTCAGTTGATCCGGCAGTTCCTGGCAGAATCTGTACTGACTACTTCCTTCTCGTTTCTTTTGGCAGTTTTACTGGCGCTTTTAGCCATGCCTTTTTTTAATGAGTTGTCGGGTAAACAGCTGTCATTCCCCTGGCATTCGATCGGATTCTGGTCTGCAGCGGTAGGTTTTATGGTCTTTGTCGGATTGATATCCGGTATTTATCCGGCGTTTTATCTTTCCGGATTCAGGCCGGTAAAGGTGTTAAAAGGTTCATTCCGTGTAGGAAAAACGGCCTCGCTTCCCCGCAAAGTGCTTGTTGTGCTTCAGTTTTCTTTTTCAATAGCATTGATTATTGGCAGCGTGATCGTGTTCAAACAAATCCAGTTTGCAAAGGACCGGCCGGTAAACTACCGGAAGGAAGGGCTGATAACCGTGCAGATGAATACTCCGGATCTTCACGGGCATTATGATGCATTACGGAATGAACTGCTGGGTACAGGGGTAGTGGCGAATATGGCGGAGTCCTCAAGCCCAACGATCGATGTTTATAGTTTTAGTAGCCGGTTTGAATGGAACGGGAAAGATCCGGACGATCTGCCCACGTTTGGCATGATCGCGGTAACCACCGATTTCGGGAATACTATCGGATGGAAGATAAAGGAGGGACGCGATTTTTCAGGAGATTTTCCAACGGATACAGCAGCGGTGATCCTTAATGAGGCGGCAGTGAAGCAAATAGGCCGGATACAGGATGTTATTGGCCGGGAGCTCCGTCATAATGATAAGGTATACACGGTGATCGGGGTTGTTAAAGATATGGTGATGACATCACCCTACGCCCCGCCGGTACCTACTGTATTTATTAATAATCCCGCTTGGGCAAATGTGGTTACCGTAGCGCTGAAGAAGGGAGTGGTGCTACAGACGGCGCTGCATAAAATAGAACAGGTCTTTAAAAAATACAATTCTCAGGCACCGTTTGATTATGCATTTAATGACGAGATCTACGCGCGGAAGTTTGCTGATGAACAACGCATAGGCCGGCTATCTGTATTGTTCACAATGCTGGCCGTATTTATTTCCTGCCTGGGTGTGTTTGGCCTGGCATCTTTTGTGGCAGAACAACGAAAAAAAGAAGTAGGGCTGCGTAAAGTATTGGGTGCAAGTGTATATCAGCTCTGGCAGCTATTGTCGGCCGAATTTTGCTTGCTGGTGCTCATTGCATGCTTTGTAGCGATCCCTTTTGCCTGGTACTATCTGCATCAATGGTTACAGCAATATACCTACCGGGTTTCTCTGTCCCTGTGGGTTTTCTTTTTATCCGGAATGGGGGCATTGGTGCTAACGATCATAACGGTGAGCTATCAGGCGATTAAAGCAGCAGTAATGAACCCTGTAAAGTCATTACGTTCGGAATAACGACTCCAGAAAAATTGAAAAAAATGTTCAGAAACTATCTAAAAACGGCCTGGCGCAGTATCAGGAGAAACAAGATCTTTTCGGGGATCAATGTGCTCGGGCTGGCTGTTGGCATCAGCGCGGCCCTTGTGATCTTTATGATCGTTGCATACGAATTCAGCTTTGATCGCTTTCAAAAGGATCGTGACCGTATTTACCGGGTGGTGCTCAGCGCTGAATTCGGAGGCGGCACCCAGGGATTCAGCGCAGGAATACCAGCGCCTTTAGGTGGTGCCGTTGCCAGTGATATAGCCGCTGTAACGCAGACGGTGCCGGTGTTTCAGTTCCAGGGAGATGCAACAGCGGATGTTGGCGTAGACAACGACAATACGGGAAAGCCGGAAATATTTAAGAAACAAAAGAACATAATTTTTACCAATGCAGAGTATACAGAACTGCTGGGGTATCAATGGATCGCAGGCAACGCAGCCCTGGCATTAAAAGAACCCTTTTCGGTAGTACTGACGGAAAGCCGTGCACAGCTGTATTTCCCCGGTCTGCCGGTACATTCCGTTGTCGGAAAGCAGCTGCGTTATAACGATGTAACAGCAACGGTTTCGGGTATCGTAAAGGATCTGGATCAGCCGACGGACTTTAAAGCCCGGGAGTTTATCTCATTACCTACTATATCGGCTACCAGCCTCCGGGATAATTTTATGATGGATGTGTGGGACGACTGGATGGCTTATACGCAGCTCTATGTAAAAATATCCCGGGGGTATACACCGGAACAGGCAACCACTGCGATCAATGCATTATTCAAACAACACTATGATCCGGTCAAAAAGGCGGGAAATAAGATCACGCTCATTCTGCAGCCGTTGTCCGATATACATTTCAACGGTCAGTTTCAGAGTTTTGATTCCCGTATCGCCAGCAGGTCTACATTGTACGGACTGCTGGCCGTTGCCGGCTTCCTCCTGTTCCTGGGTTGTATCAATTTTATAAATCTTTCTACAGCCCGCTCATCGCAGCGGGCAAAAGAGATCGGCATCCGGAAAACGATCGGCAGCTCCCGGATGCAGCTCATCCTGCAGGTATTGTGCGAAACATTTTTGGTGACGTTGATGGCGGTATTCTTATCTGTGCTTTTAACACCATGGGTGCTGCAATTATTTGCTGACTATATACCCGAAGGACTTACAGCCGGATTCTTGTTCCGGCCGGGAGTGCTGCTCTTTTTATCGCTGCTGACCCTGGTCATCACCCTGGCGGCCGGGATCTATCCGGCCCTGATCCTCTGCGGGTACCGGCCGGCGCTGGTGCTAAAGAACGTTGTTATGGTTTCCGGAGGGTCGCGGCATGCCCGGGTGAGAAAAATCCTTACGGTGAGCCAGTTCGTGATCGCCCAGTTTTTTGTTATTGCCACTATGCTGGTGGCCAAACAGATCCGGTATTCGGTAACTGCAGACATGGGATTTAACAAGGACGCCGTGATAAAATTTAACATCCCGAGAGATAGCCTGGATGCCCACCGGGCGGTATTGATCAATAAGATAAAAGCAATTCCGGGTGTACAATCCGTGAGCTCCGGTTTCTTTTCTCCTGCGGATCAGGGGGCGGCATTTGTAAATGTTTCCTTTAACAATGGTGCGGAAGAGATCAGGCCGCAGGCACAGATCCGCTGGGGAGATCCGGAATACCTGAAAGTATATGATCTGAAACTGGTCGCGGGAAGAAATGTTTCAGCAGACGATTCTGTAAAAGAATTCCTGGTTAACGAAAGTTTTGCCCGGGAAATGGGTTTTCAGCAGCCACAGCAGGCGCTAGGAAAATATTTAAGATGGAATGATAAGGAACTGGTGCCTGTTGTGGGAGTGATGAAAGACTTTCACGATATGTCCTTAAAATCGCGGATAAGCCCCATGGTATTTGAAAACGGAACCGGTGCAACGTTTCATGTACGGTTTACACGGGGAAATGCCGGCGGATCCTGGGCTGCGGCAATCTCCCGGCTGCAACGGACCTATGGGGAACTATACCCGGGAGAACCCTTTAAATATGCTTTTGTTGATGAAATGGTTGCAGACTTTTACAAAAGTGAACGCGCAACAGAGGGGTTGTTGACCTGGGCCACGGGACTGACGATACTGATCAGCTGCCTGGGATTATTAGGACTGGTGGTTCATAC
The DNA here is from genome assembly GCF_020034665.1 of Niabella beijingensis. NCBI lineage: Bacteria > Pseudomonadati > Bacteroidota > Chitinophagia > Chitinophagales > Chitinophagaceae > Niabella > Niabella beijingensis. Next base: position 1,288,806 of record NZ_JAIQDI010000002.1, read on the forward strand.
CACGAACAGCCGTACCCGGGAGATCGGAGTGCGTAAGGTATTGGGTGCGCCGGTGAAACAGATCGTAGCGCTCCTGTCGAAGGAGTTTATTGTGCTGGTGGTGCTGGCGTTCTTAATTGCTGCACCTGTTGCCTGGTGGGCGGGTCACAAATGGCTGGAAAACTATGCATATAAAACAACGATGAATTGGTGGGTTTTTGTTTTCAGCGGCATGCTGATGCTGGTGTTTGCTGTACTGACACTTAGTATCAAAACCGTTCAGGCAGCAACGGCCAACCCGGTAAAGGCATTGAGAAGTGAATAACTGCCGGCTGCTGATAATAAAATCTCACCCCGATAGCTATCGGGGCTCAAATCCCAAATCTGAAAAAATGATCAAAAACTATTTAAAAACTGCCTGGCGGAATTTATGGAGAAATAAGATATTTACTGCCATTAATATCATCGGCCTTGCACTGGGTACCGGTGTCAGCCTGGTCATTATTCTTTTTGTGATCTATGAAAAGAGTTTTGATGATTTTCATACAAAGAATATTTACCGGCTCAACGAGGTTCAGAAACAGGAAGGCCTGACTGCTCCCCAGAAAGTACCCATTTCGATGTTCCCGATGGGGCCAACTATGAAACAGGAATTTCCGGAGATCGTTAATTTTACCCGGGTGCGTGTATCGAAAAGGTACCAGGCTACTTATGGAGAAAAGCGCCTGGCCCTGCCGCAGGCATTCTTTGTGGATACGGCATTTCTTGAAATGTTCGATTTTAAATTGCTGAAAGGAGACCGGAAAAATGTTCTCCGACAGCCGCAAAGTGCAGTGATCACCGAGTCCACTGCCGGAAAATTATTTGGAAAGGATGATCCGATCGGGAAGACCATTATGCATTATGAGGGCGATACGGCCAGTTTTGTGGTCACCGGTGTGGTTCAGGATCTGCCTGAAAATTCTCATATGCAGTTTGATATACTGGTTTCCTTTGCTGCCGACTACAAATTGCGGATGATGAATAATTGGGGCGGTAACGGATGGGTCACTTATTTTGAACTGCTACCTGGCACCAGTATAAAAGCGTTGGAAAATAAGTTTCCGGGTTATCTCAAAAAATACCTCACTGAGAATGATAACTGGAAAAACTATGAACTTTTTCTTTTGCCGCTGCGGGACATCCATGCGAAAACTGATGACATTGTACTGGATGTGGTGAATTACCGGAAATTTGATGAAAAATATACCAATATATTTTTCGTGATCGCACTGGTGGTACTTATTATTGCGGGTATCAATTTCATGAACCTTTCCACCGCCCGTTCCGCAGAGCGGGCACGGGAGGTAGGCATCCGGAAAACCGCCGGTGCCCGGCGTTTTCAACTGGGATTGCAGTTTATTACAGAATCCGTATTACTCTCCCTTCTCGCCCTGGTTATTGCTGTAGGAGGGGTAGAGCTATTCCTTTCCCGGATCAACCAGCTGATCGACCGGGACCTCAGCCTTCAGTTGTATCACTGGAACACGATCCTGATACTTCTGTCCGGCGCGTTGGCGGTTGGTATTTTGTCCGGATTGTATCCTGCACTTTATCTGTCTTCCTTTGCACCCGTAAAAGTATTGAAGGGATCCGTGCAGACGGGGAGAAATAAACCGGTCCTAAGAAATGCGCTGGTGGTGATACAATTTGCCAGTGCGGTTTTCCTGATTGTTTCTACCATTTTTGCCGTTCGTCAGCTAAAGTACATGCAGGAGCGTGATCCGGGGTTCAGCCGCGAACAGGTACTTACCATTCCACTGAATGGGGTTACCTATAAAAAATATGATGTCATCAAACAGGAGTTGCTGGCTAACAGTAGTATCACCGGTGTTAGCGGTGCCCAGGATATGCTGGGAGGGCATCTCGACCAGTCGGGCGTCGGCTTTACTGCTCCGGGGGCACCCGTGCGTGTATTATCCGCCACACGGTTGATCGTGGACCATGACTACCTGGATCTTTATAAAATACCATTGGTTGCCGGTACTGATTTTTCGGCGGAGCCTGCCCAGAGGGGAAGAGAGTATATCGTAAACGAAACACTTGCCCGGGAATTATTAAAAGAGCTTCCGCATGCAACGATGAACGATTTGCTGGGCAGCAGGTTCGGATTTGATTCCTTGGGAAGGATCGTGGGTGTGGCCCGGGATTTTAATTTTAATTCACTGCATCATAAAATAGAGACCCTGTTTTTATTCAATCAGAAAGATTTTGGTTTTAGCACACTTTCGGTAAAACTGGATGGCAGTCAGGCCCGGTCTGTACTGCCTTTTATTGAATCGGTCTGGACGAAGCACTGTCCGGACCAGCCATTTGAATACCAGTTCCTGGATGACTACTTTTCGGGGTTATACCGGTCCGATAAACAGGTCAGCGCCGTTATCGGTATTCTTGCGACCCTGGCGATCATTATTTCCTGCCTGGGATTGTTTGGTCTGGCATCCTATGCCGCAGAAAGGAGAAAAAAGGAGATCGGCATAAGAAGAGTGCTGGGGGCTTCTGTGCAGCGTGTCGCTGCATTGCTGTCTGCCGGTTTTTTAAAATATGTACTGGCGGCCATACTGGTTGCCTGTCCGCTGGCCTGGCTGAGTATCCGCAAGTGGCTGGAGGGCTATGCCTACCGGATCGAACTGGGCTGGTGGGTATTTGTACTGGCAGGATCACTGGCTGTTGGCATCGCTTTGATCACCATCGGTCTTCAGGTGGTCCGTGCCGCAACAGCCAACCCGGTAAAATCATTGAGGAATGAATAAACGTCAACAACTGACAGTCCAATTCTCAAATCTCACCCCGATAGCTATCAGGGTGAGACCTTCAATTTCTCAGATCTCAATTCTTAATTCTCAACAATGATCAACAACTATTTTAAAACAGCCTGGCGCAGCATCAGGCGGAATAAGACACAGGCATTGATCAACATCATAGGACTGACCATGAGTTTTACGGTGCTGGGGCTTATCGTGCTGTATGTACTGGATGAATACAGCTACGACCGGTTTTATACAAATGCGAACCGGATCGTGCGGGTGGTACAACACACAAAATGGAATGGCAACGAGCTGCACCAGGCCACAACTTCAGCCCCTTTTGCGCCGGAACTGAAAAAAATGTTTCCGGAGGTGGAGGATGCGGTCCGGATCGACCTGGAGGGTGGGGGCGTGATCTCCTACAAGGAACAGAAATTTAAACAGGATGATATTATTTTTGCAGATCCTTCCCTGATCCGGATTTTCTCCTACGATTTTTTATACGGCAATCCCGGAACGGCGCTTTCAGACCCGCAGTCGATCGTGATCTCGGAATCACTGGCAGGTAAGCTTTTCGGTACTGCATCCCGTGCATTAATGGAGACCATCTACTTTAACGGGCAGCAGCCGGCCCGGGTAACAGGAGTGATCCGGGATGTTCCGGCAAATACGCATTTACGGTTCAGCGCGGTGCGGCCGTTTCCGGAGGCTGTTCAGGATGGATGGCAGAATTTTCATTATTATACCTACCTGTTGCTAAGGAAGGGCACGCTTCGCCCGGGGCTGGAAAAAAAACTTCCGGGTTTTGCCGCTGCTACCATACAGCAACGCATGCGGGTAAACGATTATAAGATCGAATTACAGCCGCTTACTTCCATTCATTTGCATTCCGCCCTCGACTACGAGCTTAGTCAGAACAGCAATAGCAACAGGGTATATCTGCTGATCGTGATCGCTGCTCTTGTTCTGGCGGTAGCAGTAATCAATTACCTGAACCTGACAACAGCGGGCTCCGTGACCCGCACCAGGGAGATCGCCATACGAAAAGTGGTCGGATCGGCAAAAAGGGATATCGTGGCTTTATTTGTGGCGGAATCCGTACTGGTTACAGGAGTTGCGGTACTGCTGGCATTCCTGGCCGTACAGCTGTCCCTTCCGTGGTTCAGCCGTTTTGTAGAACGGGAGCTTTCTTTCGGAGGCCCGGGACTGTTGCCCGCAACCGGGGCAATCTTTATTTTTATTGTTGTTATCGGTTGCCTGAGCGGTTTGTATCCAGCATTGTTGTTGCTCCGGCTGAAGACGGCTCCTGCACTAAAAGGAAAAGTGACGGTTAAAACCGAAGGGTTGTACCTGCGCCGGATTTTTGTTATTTTTCAGTTTACTGTTGCCGGTGTGCTGATCCCTGCATCAGTGATCATCTTCCGGCAGCTACAATATGTATTGCAGGCAGACCTGGGTTTTGATAAGGAGCAGGTGCTGACATTTCACATCGATGAAATGAAAGTGCGCGGCCAGTTGCCGGGTTTAAAAAACCGGTTGCTGCAGTACCCGGTTATCGAAGCAGTGGCGGTGGCCGGGAATCCCATTGGTAATAATGATCTTGGTGGCCTGAGCTATCGTTTTGAAACACCTGGCGGAGGCTTTTCAACGGCTACAACGGCGGCGCAGGAACTCATGATCGATGCAGCCTACCTGCCGGCGATGGACATCCGGTTATTAAGCGGAAGGAATTTTTCCGACAGTATCCGCAGCGACCAGTATGGGGCTGCATTGATCAATGAGACCCTGATGCGCAAGCTGGGATGGAAAGACGCCATCGGGAAGAAGATGCAATTCAGTATCGATGATTCGGGGCATACGGCCGAACGGACCATCGTCGGGGTCGTAAAAGATTTTCATACCTATTCTTTACAGCATCCCGTAACGTCGCTTGTAATGGTAATGCCTCCAGCGACGGCTATGGAAGATAATCTTTATGTGCGGGTGGCAAAAGGAAAAGAGCGTGAAGCGCTGGCCCATATTGCAAAAGTGTACCGGGAGTTTGATCCTGCCAATGTAACTTCTTATCATTTTCTCCGTGATAACTTTTCCCGGCAATACGCAACGGAGGAGAAGCAGGAAAAAATGGCGTTGTTATTTACAGGTGTTGCAGTACTGATCGCCGGTCTGGGGCTGTTTGGCCTGGTAAGTATTATGGCTGTTCAACGCACCCGGGAAATAGGTGTCCGTAAAGTGCTGGGTGCCGGTGTTGCGGGTATTGTGCGGTTGTTCTCTGCAGAATTTTTAAAGCTGATCGGTATTGCGGTGCTGATCGCTATCCCGTTGACCTGGTGGGGGATGCACCGCTGGCTGGAGGGATTTGCATATCGTATCACGATCCCCTGGTGGATGTTTCTGTGCACGGGTAGCTTTATTATTATTGTCGCATTGCTCACCGTCAGTATACGGGCGCTGCGCGCCGCGCGGGCCAATCCTGTAGCCGCGCTGAGAAATGAATAGCTGATCAGGAAGATTTCGACATTGTCTGATTTTTAACACTCAAAATGCATGAACAACTGATGATCAAAAATTACTTTACTACCGCCTGGCGCAGCCTGCTAAAGAATAAAATATTTGCTGTTCTGAACATTGCGGGGTTAACCGTCGGAATGGCCAGTGCTTTGATGATCCTGCTTTGGGCACAACATGAAACAAGCGTGGACCGCTTCCACTCCAACCTGGATCGTATTTACCAGGTATGGTCCAATGATACAGTAGAGGGGACAGTGCACACCATATCGTTCACCCCGGAAATAATGGCCCCCTCATTGAAGACGGACTTCCCTGAGGTGGAAAGAGTGAGCCGGCTGGAGTGGACACGCAACCTGCTGACAACAGGGATTGATAAAAACCTGATGTCGACCGGAGCTGTGGTGGATCCGGACTTTTTATTCATTTTTAGTTTTTCTTTGGCCGCCGGAAACAAGGAGACTGCTTTAAACCATCCCAATTCGATCGTAGTTACGGAAACTTTTGCACGGAAACTTTACGGGAAAGAAAATGTTATAGGGAAGACCCTACAGATGGGACACTCCAAAAATTACACGATTACCGGTGTATTGAAAGATCTTCCGGAAAATACACAGTTTAAAGATGTTGAGTACCTGCTTTCTTATAACGAAAGATCCCAGGCCAATGAGGTGAACAACGACTGGAGTAATTTTTCCGTGGCTACATTTGTTTTATTGAAGCACCAGGCGAATGCCGCCGCATTTAACAGAAAAATAAAGAAGATTGTTTCCTGGCACACCAGCGGAGCACAGAAGACCGACGCATTTATTTACCCGGTCTCAAAGCTACACCTGTATGCGGATTTTGAAAACGGCAAGCCTGCTGGCGGACAGATTATATTGGTCAGGGCATTTACTGCAGTAGCGGTGATCATTCTTTTGATAGCCTGTATTAATTTCATGAATCTTTCCACTGCCAGAAGTGAAAAACGGTTGAAAGAAATAGGGGTCCGCAAGGCCGTAGGCGCAGGCCGTTCTTCGTTGATCGCTCAGTTTCTTGTTGAATCGTTGCTTATTACCTTTGTTGCTGCCGTGCTGGCAATAGTACTCGCCAGTTGCACCTTGCCTTTCTTTAGCACATTGACCGGCAAAATGCTTCACATTGATTATGGTAACGGTTATTTTATCCTGGCGTTGCTGGGTTTTATACTGGTTACCGGCTTGCTGGCCGGCAGCTATCCCGCGCTTTTCTTGTCGGCCTTCCGCCCGGTGGCCGCATTAAAAGGGAATTTTTTTAAACTAAACGCTGCTGTAACTCCACGGAAAATACTGGTAGTAATACAGTTTTCCGTAGCCATCGTGCTGGTAGCAGGCACGGTCATCATCATCCGCCAGATCAGTCATGCACAGGAACGAAATAAAGGCTATGATATGGAACAGCTGGTAACGATCGTTATGAATGACCGGATGCAGCAAAATTTTCCGGTGATCAAACAGGAGTTATTACAGCAGGGGATCGCGATATCTGTGGCAAGGGGGCAATCACCGCTTACACAAAACTGGAGCTATGGCAATCATTTGCAGTGGCAGGGAAAACCTCCCGGCACCCTGACACAGATCAACAGATATACGGCCGATGCGGACCTTGTGAAAACAACAGGAATGCGGTTGATGGCAGGGCGGGATATCGATATCCTGCGGTATGCCGGTGATTCTACTGCCTGTCTTATCAATGCAGCTGCATTGAAATTAATGCAATTCAAACAACCAATCGGACAGGTGATCACTGATGATGACCAACAATGGCATGTGGTGGGAGTTGTAGAAGATTTTATACAGGAGTCTCCCTATCAATCCGTTAAACCATTGATCATCCGCGGACCAAAGCTATATATGGGGGTAATGCTGGTCCGGTTGAACGGAGGTACGAATGTGGGCGTAAATCTGATGTCGATGGAGCGAGTCCTTAAAAAATACAATCCGGGTTATCCTTTTGAATACCGGTTCACTGATGAGGAGTTTGCCACGAAATTTGAAAATGAACAACTCATCCGGAAACTCGCTGCGATGTTCACAGGTCTGGTGATTTTTATATCCTGTCTGGGCTTATTTGGTCTGATGGCCTATATGGCAGAAAGCAGGATAAAAGAAATCGGGATCCGGAAAGTATTGGGGGCCTCGGCCCTGAATATCATAGGTTTGTTGTCGAAAGATTTCGTAAGGCTGGTACTGATCGCATTCACCATTGCGATTCCTGTATCCTGGCTGCTGATGCAGCACTGGCTGGCTGGTTTTACTTACAGGGTTGCTGTTACCTGGGATGTTTTTATTATTGCAGGATCCGTGGCTGTCCTCGCTACGCTGATGACGGTTAGTCTGCAAGCCATTAAAGCTGCGCTGGCCAATCCTGTAGCCGCGCTGAGAAATGAATAGCTGATCAATATCCAGATGTCAGTGATCCGGTTTGAGCCATAAGACCTGATATGTAAACAATTAATATCGAAGACGGAACGCCGGATGGACGATATAGACGTCTCGTGGCTGACAGCCCGAATGCTCATAAACTGTATCAAAACCGGACAGTTCCTGTTTTAAAAACGCACAACCGGAGGAATGAATATGTTTGTTGTATATTTATTATCAGTTGTTTATGTTAGTGGCATCAAGGTTGGAACAAAGGCCATAACGGCAGTGATGACTCCGGTCTTCCTTCCGGGGTGTAAATCAACAAGCAGGTATGATCAGGAACTATATAAAAATAGCGTGGCGGAATATCCGGAAGCAGGTATTATACAGTAGTGTAAATATCATCGGACTTTTTGCCGGTATCCTGTTTTTCTTTTTGATCGGTGCTTATGTGTGGAGTGAGTTCCGGGTAAACCGGGAACTCAAAAATGCGGGGAACCAATATATACTCACAAGTTTGTGGAAAAATCCGGATATGGGAACAGACCTGGCGACAATTGGTCCCTTGGCAAAACGCTTAAAAGAAGATTATCCCAGGCTTGTAAGGAATTATTACCGGTTTGATGGCATTACAGCTGTTGTTGCAAAGGGCGACAAAAAACTTAAGCAGGATGTACAGCTGGGCGATTCCGGTTTTTTGACCATGTACGGCTTTAAATTGCTGGGAGGTAATGCTGCTACAGCCTTGGAACAGCCTTTTAGTGTGGTAATCACAAAAAAAATAGCATTCACCTATTTTAACAGCACAGATGTGATCGGTCAAACTCTGGCCATACGCAGCTTCTCAGGAGATATTCATGATTTTAAGATCACGGCAGTATTAGATGAGCTTCCGGAGAATACGGTTACACAATTGACATCTGCATCTCCAAGCCAGGTTTTCGTTCCCGTAGCCAACTATGATTATTTTGGCCGCACCGATCTGGACAGCTGGCAAAATATTTATATTGCCTCTTATATTGAGTTGCAAAATGGTGTGAAAGCCGCGGACCTCAAAGCGCCGATTGAACAATTATTAAAACAGAATACAACCGAAACGGTGCAGCAGTATCTTCGTGTAGCTCCTGTACCGCTTACAAAATATCACTTGAGCAGAAATAATGGCCTGATACAGCGTACTGTTTATACGTTGTCGCTGGTGGGATTATTCATCCTGATAATGGCTGTGATTAATTTTGTTAATGTAAGCATCAGTAATGCCGGTACGCGGATCCGGGAGATTGGAGTACGCAAGGTAATTGGGGGAAGAAGGAGACAGCTCGTTTTCCAGTTTCTTTCAGAATCGGTCATCCTGGTGGCTCTTGCTGTTCTTCTGGCCCTTGCCGCTTATCCTGTAACGAAGGGTGTTTTTGCAGATGTGGTTGGTAAGCCCCTTCCGTCACTATTTTCCTTTCCCCCGTATTTCGTGGTTTTTCCGCTTTTACTGATATTGGTCATCGGGGTTTTATCCGGACTGTACCCTGCACTTCGACTTTCTTCCATTAACATGATAAATGCAATGAAAGGAACGCTTAAATCTGTTGGCGAGCATGTATTGTTGCGGAAAGGGTTGGTGACATTCCAGTTTGCAGTTGCGTTACTGGTACTCGTTGCGGCCTTTGTGATTACCCGGCAGGTAATGCATTTTTTCAGCAGAAGTCTGGGTTATAATAAGGAATTTATGGTATCTGCACAGGTGCCGCGTGATTGGTCGAAACCCGGCGTAGATAAGATGATTTCAATAAGAGATCAATTTGCTGCATTACCGGAAGTGACGGCGGTCTCTTTATCTTATGAGATCCCGAACGGAAACAACGGGGGACAGGCACCCGTGTATAAAATGGGAACGGATACCGCTTCGGCACTTCCGTTCCAGGTCTTGTCGAGTGATGAAAAATATCTAAATACATACGGGATCGCGTTAAAGGAGGGGCGTTCTTTTGAAGGGTACCGCCGCGATTCAGGACAGGTGATCCTTAATGAAACAGGCGCCAGAGTCCTGGGTTATCAATCGGTTGCTGATGCGGTCGGCAAAAAGATACAGATACCGGGGGATCCAACGCTATTTACAGTAAAAGGCGTTGCCGGTGATTTTCATTTCGGATCCATGTTGGGGAAGATACCACCGATCCTGATCTTTAACATTAACTTTAATCCTACGTATCGCTTTTTATCGTTCAGACTGAAACCCGGAAATGTTCAGGCTTCCCTGGATGCCCTGCAAAAAAAATGGTCATCACTGATACCAGAAACTGCATTCGAATACCGGTTTATGGATGATGATTTACAGATCATGTACGCCAAAGAGCTGCAGTTAAAAAAGGCGGCTTATGTGGCAGGCATCCTGGCCCTGGTTATTGTATTGCTGGGCATATTCAGCCTGGTTTCTTTAAGTATCCAAAAACGGATTAAAGAGATTGGTGTACGAAAAGTTCTTGGAGCTTCCGCCTCCAGTATCGTACGGCTGCTGGCAAGGGAATTTGTTGTGGTATTGCTGATCGCAGTGTTGGTTGCGGTACCTCTTGGTTACTGGTTGATGAGCAGATGGCTGCAGAATTATGCATATCATATAAAAATAGCACCGGAAATATTTGTTGTTGCTTTTTTTTGCATTGCATTCGTTACTTTTTTGCTCATCGCCGCGCAAGCGGCAAAGGCAGCGTTCGCTAACCCTGTAAAAGCGTTACGCTCGGAATAAACCGTTGTGATCTAATCAGGATGAAAAGTGTTTTAATAAGTAGTGGTGAATAATTTGTTGGAAATGGGTTTAAATAAAATAAATAATGACACTCAGAATACCATTGTTACAGCAATCTGTAACTCCATACCAATTGCTTTTTATGTTGAACAAGTAGCCGCGCATCTTACCTGCCGGGATAATCATTTCCCGGTGGGAAGTTGCAGCGGAATACCCGTTTTAAGGGCAGCAGGTAAATCTCAATTCTCGAATCTTAAATCTCAAATCTGACGTCTCAATACTGAAATCTTATAAATTATGTTATTAGCATTAAGAGGAATTTACAAATGGGTGAACACGGGGATCAACCGCACTTTTTTGCTCAAGGATATCAACCTGGATATTGATGAAGGAGAATTTGTGTCTGTAATGGGCCCTTCCGGCTCAGGAAAGTCGACATTGCTGAATGTGATCGGCATGCTGGATGATTTTGATGAAGGACAGTATCATTTTATGGGTGAAGCCGTACAGCAGCTGAAGGAAAAACAACGCACGGCATTGTACAAACAGTATATCGGGTTTGTCTTTCAGGCCTATCACCTGATCGATGAGCTTACCGTTTATGAGAATATTGAAACGCCGCTCCTGTATAAGGGGATTAAAACCTCTGAACGGAAGGCGATGGTGGCCGATATGCTGGACCGGTTCCAGATCGTGGGGAAAAAAGATCTGTTCCCGACCCAGCTTTCAGGCGGACAACAGCAACTGGTGGGAATTGCAAGAGCGCTGATCGGTAATCCTAAATTGCTGTTGGCAGATGAACCGACCGGTAACCTGAACTCCAGGCAGGGGGAGGAGATCATGGAATTGTTCCGTCAGCTGAACCAGGAGGGGGTAACCATTATCCAGGTAACCCATTCCGAAAAGAACGCCGAATACGGGTCCCGGATCATTCATTTGTTAGACGGACATGTGGAACGCAGAAACAATGGATGACGCCCGCTTACAGCTGGCAGCTTATGGCTGAAGGCTGATTTCTCAATGTTCAATTTTCAATACATGAAGTTTTTTTTTATCGGATTTTTTTTCATATTTATTCCGCAGATGCTGCTGGCACAGGATAAAAATTATACCCTGGAGCAATGCATTGATATTGCACTTAACAGCAACCTGCAGGTGACCCAGGCGGCCAACCAGGCCGGACGCGATCAGATCGGCAAAAAGCAGGCCCGGCTGAACATGCTGCCCAATCTGAATGCATCAGCAAGTCACGGCTGGTTCTTTGGCCGGAGTATTGATAATACGACCAATGCTTTTGTTGATAATAATATTTATTCCGGAGATTATAATATTTCCGGTGGTGTTACCTTATTCCGGGGAATGAATCTGCAGAATACCGCCCGCCAGGCGGCTATGACAGCCGCAGCTTCTGACATGAGCTGGCAACAACAGAAGGATAATATTACCTTAAACGTGATCCTGGCCTACCTGCAAATGATGAGTTCTCAGGATATCCTGTCACAAACCAACGACCAGGCAACGCTTTCCGAAAAACAGGTGACCCGGCTGAAAGATATGGATGCCAAGGGTGCAATAGCACCATCGGATCTTTTTGATATGAAGGGCCAGTATGCCAATGACCAGGCTACGATTATCAATGCAAAACGTGATGTGGAAACGGCAAAGATCAACATCTGCACATTAATGAATGTTCCCTACGACAGCAGTATGAAGTTTGAACGGATGACTGTTTCGGATATCCTTGAGAAAAATAATACAAATGCTACCGATGCCTACGAGGCAGCGCTCCAGCGTTTCGCGCAGATAAAGGCCGCGGACTTCTCTGTTAAGAGTGCGACTTACGGGCTGAAGGCTGCCCGCTCCAAACTGTTCCCCACGCTCGACTTTGGTTATGGCATGAGCAGCCGTTATGCACAGTCATCTTCAGCAAGTCTGGCCGACCAGCTGAAGAACAACAATAATAAAAACCTGGGCTTTACACTGTCAGTGCCCATTTTTAACAACCTGCAGGCACGGAATAATATAAAACTGGCCCGGCTTGATCTGAAGGACGCGGAGCAAAATGACAAGGCGGTAAAAACACAGTTGCAACAGAACATTGAGGCCGCTGCAGTAAATATGAATGCTGCCTTTGACCGGTATAAAAAATTGCAGGACCGCGTGAATGCCCTGCAGCAATCGTACCAGGCCGCAGAAGCGCGCTTTAACGTGGGACAATGGAACTCGGTGGAATATCTTACCGTAAAAAATAACCTCGACCGTGCCAACATTGACCTGATCGGCGGGAAGTATGAATACCTGCTGCGGGTGAAGATCTATAATTATTATCAGGGGATAGGGAATTAGCTGTCAGTTTTCAGCTGTGAGATTTGAGCTGCGAGAATTCAGGAAGGAGCTGTTGCGATCGGAGCGCCTCATTTCTGAATGTTCAACGCTCAAATGTATTCACTTCCCGGTTTCATCAATTGTTGCTGTCACTTGCCTCCATTGGCCTTCAGGTCGGCAATACAGCCCGCATCCAGTGCCGGGGGGTTATTGCGCGATAAAAAACCAAACACATCGGTGGTTTCCGAAGCGTAAAACATAAGGCATTGCTCGTTGCTGCAATGATTGCCATGTGCTGCGTCTTTATGTGCGGACTGCATGGGCGATCCGAGGTCAACCAATCCCAGCAAATGTCCTATTTCATGCTCCAGAACGGTGGCCTCCAGTTTGGTCCGGCTCACCTGTCCGAAGCCACCGGAGTTCTCATGGATCTTTTTACCCATCAGGGCGGCCGAGGTATTGCGGTATACGATTCCCAGGGTACCGGCATCGGTAAAATCACTGTTGGAATAAAGGATATACACACTTAATTGAGTGCCGCTGTTAAAAACTGTGCGGTTATTATTCTCGATCTCCTTGATCTGGCTCAGCGACAGCGTTGTTTTACCGGGGTCCGCAATGATCGTTGTGGTAATGGTAATTCCCCCCGGCTTATGGAGCCGGTTGGCGAGGAATTGTTTTAACTGATCCAGCGCCGCTCCGTCAGGGGCATAGCCCCGGATGTATTGTATCTCTACAATGAGGGAACTGAAAGGAGTACTGGTCAACAGATCCTTTGACGCAGCTCCAACCGGTTTGGTATAGGCGGCAGCATCTGCATCAGGATTGTTGTTAAAAGGAGTGTCCTTTTTAGAGCAGCCACAAACGGCAAGCACAGCAGTGATCCATACGATCGGGGCAATAATTCGTTTCATACCGGCGGATTAAACTTGGTCTCAAAAATAGGGTTTTTGTGCGGTATGCAGCAGTTCTGTCAGCAACAGTAACAGGCTACCCGCGTTCTTTCAGCAGGTCGGCGGCAATCTTATCAATCGGCAAGGTCATTACATCGGCCGAGAAGTGAGCCCAGTCTACAAAGCGGAAGTTTTCCGTGATGAGGGCCGGATAGACGGGCTGGCCGTTATTCACCGGAAAAGACAGGGGTTCCAGCGGACGTACGATATAATAGATAGAGATCAGCTGGTGCGCATCATTAAATGCCGATTGCTGGAAGAAATCGGTGGTATACAGATGATCCACCACTGCTACCTCCACATTCATTTCCTCCTTACATTCCCGTATGATACAGTCGCGCGTACCTTCACCAAGTTCCAGTCCTCCGCCGGGGAACTTGGTGACCTCCCGGTTGTTGAAATAAATACGTTCATCGCTTACCAGTACCTGTTTCCGGTCATTCACCAAAATACCGTATACCCGGATATTAAAAGAAGTTAAGGTCATTCCAGTATTTTTTTTCTGAAGGCCAGCACACCGAGTATCACGGCCAGCAGCAGCGAAAGGATGGCTACTATATAAAATGCGTAAGGAGAATGTTCAAACCCGCTCGGTACATTCATGCCAAAGATACTGGCGATCAGTACAGGGAAACTCAGTACGATGGTGGCAATGGCCAGTCGTTTTAACACCTGGTTCTGGTTATTGGCGATAATACTGGCAAAGGTATCCATCGTGCTGCTGAGGATATTGGTATAAATATTTGCCATTTCGAGGGCCTGGGAATTGTCTACCATAAGGTCTTCCAGAAGCTCCGATTCGGTTTCTGTAAGCTGAAGGAACCGGGTGCGTTGTATCTTGGCCAGTAACAGCTCATTGGAGCGCAGGGCGGTTACGAAATATACCAGGCTCTTCTGGATCTTCATCAGTTCCAGCAGGTGCTCATTTTTATTGGCATCATAGAGCTTTTGCTCGATCACATTCCGTTTTTGATTGATCTCCTTCAGGTACTCCATAAAGTTCTGGATGATCTTTTCTATGATCTTGATCACCATCATATTCTTTTTGTCCGGCTGGCGGTTCTGAAAGGTGTTCAGGAATTTTTTTATGGCGGCGTTTTCGAACGAGTTTACGGTAACGATATGATTGTGGGTGAGGATAATGACGATAGGAATGGTGATGTAATAGGCATCGCTTTCGTTGAATGAATTATTTTCGGTGGGCGTTTTAATAACAATGAGCTTTACATTGTCGTCTTCATCATAACGGCTGCGCTCATCGATATCCAGCGAGTCGGTCAGGAAGTCGATCGGGATCTCCAGCTGATCGGATAATTCATCAAATTCCTCCTGTTTCAGCGGTGGAACTACATTTACCCAGCTGTCGTTTTCCGGCTCGGAAATTTCGACGATATGGTGATCGAGATTTTTAAAGTATTTGATCATAGCGTTTCTGTGCTTATGCTGCCTTCGAAAACCTGTACTGCAGGGCCTTTCAGCCAGATGCTGTTAAAGCTGCCGTCCGGCTCCCGGCGGTATCGCACGGTAAGCTTTCCACCAAGGGTTTCTATGTTGACTGCGTTAAACCCGTTTTCGTTGTGATGAAAAACCAGCGCGGCTGCAGTAACACCTGTTCCGCAGGAATAGGTCTCATTTTCCACACCCCGTTCATAGGTACGTACGATCAGGGTGTCTGGTTCCTTTACCTGAACAAAATTGACATTGATACCTTCGTCGGAGAAATCCCTGCTATACCTTATTTTTCTTCCTTCTTTAAAAACATCGAGCTGCATCACATCCGGTTCCAGCTGTACATAGTGCGGCGATCCTGTGTTCAGGATAGCGTCGGTCTTATACTCCCTGATGCCATCCACGTCTTTCATTTTTAATGCGATCTCGCCATCTTCGATGGTTGCATCATGCGGCCCGTCCGTGGCGATAAAATGATAAGTGCTTTTCTTGATGCCCCTGTCGTGGGCAAACTGTACGATACAGCGGCCGCCGTTTCCACACATGGAACCTTCCCGTCCGTCGGCATTGAAATAAACCATCTCAAAATCATAACCCTCTTTTTCATTGAGCAGCATAAAACCGTCTGCACCGATACCAAAGCGCCGGTCGCACATATTTTTTATCACCGCCTCGGTAAGCCCGGAGTAGGCGCCTTCCCGGTTGTCTACAAGTATAAAATCATTTCCGGTACCCTGGTATTTATAAAAAGATAAGTTCATTTTGTTATTATAATAAATTCAACGGTTCTGTAAGGTGGTTGGTTATTCAGTTTGTCCGGACGGGGACCTAGAAATTGTTCTTGAATGTTTCGAGGAACTTCCGGATCAATTGCTCCACGGCTGCTTTTCCGTCCTTGCTGAACTCTTTTACGATCCGGTTCGCAACAATGGCATTTAATGCCAGACAGTGGTGCCCCAGCAATTTGCCCAGTCCAAAGATCGCGGAGGTTTCCATTTCAAAGTTGGTGATCCGGTGCTGACCGAAACTGAAATCGGTCAACCGGTCAATAAGCTGCGGATTGCGTACGCCCAGGCGCAGCACCCTTCCCTGAGGGCCATAAAACCCCGGGCAGGTTACAGTAATGCCCTGGTGAAAATCGGTGACAAAATGCTTGAGAAGGGAAGGAGCAGCACCTGTTATATAGGGCGTACTCAGTCCCTGCATCTGAACATGGGTAACAAACGAATGCAGCAACTGAATTTCTTCATCGGTTTCCTCCGGACGGTAAAAGTTTAAAAGATTATCCAGCCCCAGCCCGTGGGTGGATGCCACAAAACTGTCTACAGGAATGTCTGCCTGCAGGGAACCGGAAGTACCCACCCGTATGATATTGAGCGACTTCAGCTCCGGGCGGATCTCCCGTGTTTCAAAATCAATATTTACAAGCGCATCCAGCTCGTTCATCACTATATCTATATTGTCCGGACCGATCCCGGAAGACAAAACCGTAAGCCGTTTGCCGCTGACGGTACCGGTATGGGATACAAATTCCCGGTGCTGACGCCTGATCTCTACGGTGTCGAAATATTTGCTGAATTCAGCCACCCTGTCCGGGTCGCCGACGGTAACCACAGTGCCCGCCAGTTCCTCCGGACGAAGATCCAGGTGGTAAACGGCCCCCCTGTTATTGATGATCAATTCCGATTCTGCGATCCTGCTCATAAAAAGGTCTTTAATCTTTGCTATTATTTATCAAAAATATCCTATTTTTGCCAGCCTTCAAAGATTAAATGGTCTGATGAATGTCCGGATCAGGTTTCCGGCATTATAAGATCACTAACCGGCGATAAATGGTCTCGTGGCCGAGTGGCTAGGCAGAGCTCTGCAAAAGCTCGTACAGCGGTTCGAATCCGCTCGAGACCTCTCTTAAAAGACCCGTTTTGGTTTTTCCGGACGGGTCTTTTTTCATTCCGGCAATAACCCCGAATCAGCCCTGGGTTTAATAGGTTTACAAAAGCTTATGTGCTATCCCACTTTGCATATGTGTTATTCCACCTGCTGCTGCCTTAAAAAATATTGAGCCGGGAGGTGCGGCAACACTTATTTTGTGGGCAGCTTTTCCCATATATTTTTACAAGAATAAAATATAAGTCTATAAATTTGGTAGACTAAAAAAATACTGTTAATCTTGCAGATTATTATGAACTCCTCAACATTCAGTAATAGGATTAATCAAAAACCATCGGTGTTAAACATGGGCGGCCTATTTGCTTTTTTTGTCTGTTGTTGCAGCTGTTAGCCTGATGCCTTTTTTAAGGCGATTTCCTTTTTAACCATTTTTTTTACTTAACCGATCTTTTCGCGATGGACGACTCGTAGAAATATCACAAAAATGCCGGGCCTGTTGGCGCAGATACCCGGCTGCATCATAAAGTGTTTCCCTGTTAAAAGATCCCGTATGCCATTGCATACAGGCCACCTTATTGTTTAATGCAAATCAAATGTAATGAAAAAAAAGTTCATCGTTTTTTTATTGCTTACCATCTTGTTTACACCACTGCTGAAAAATGCGTATTCACAGGAACCGCATGCTGTTATCAATACCCAATTCAAAGGCTATGTATACGACTCGGCATCAAAGCTGCCTCTTGATGGTGCCACCGTGCTGATAAAAGGTACCACCAACCAGTCGCGGGCGGATGAAAAAGGCCATTTTAATTTAAGAACAGGGCAGAAGCTGCCTTTTACCATCATTGTATCTTTTGTGGGATACGAAACACGGGAAGTGTATGTTACCGATGCCGTTGTTTCGGTTCCGTTGGAACGGCGGAAGAACGACCTCGGAGAAGTTGTGGTAGTTGGCTACGGCACTCAGAAACGAAGCAGCATTACAGGAGCTGTGGCCTCCGTATCAAAAACCAGCCTGTCGCAACCTGCCGTAGCATTTGATAACCTGCTCCAGGGCGCCGTCTCCGGGGTGGCCGTTACCCAATCCTCCGGACAGCCCGGCAGCACCGCTACTATAAGAATCCGCGGCGGAAACTCTATCAATTTCGGAAATGATCCGTTGTATGTGATCGACGGGTTTATTGTGTACAATAATAACAGTCTTACCAATACCGGTGCTTCCAGCGGAAGCGGTGTTAATGCACTTTCTACCATCAATCCTTCCGATATAGAATCAATTGATATTTTAAAGGATGCAGCAGCCACAGCCATCTATGGCTCTAGGGGAGCGAACGGGGTCGTGATCATTACCACCAAGAAAGGACGAAAGGGTAGGACCGAACTGAATTACAGCGGTTATTTCGGTCAGCAGGAAGCTGCCAAAACACACCGGTTGCTGAACGGCGGGCAATGGGCATCACTGATCAATGATATCAATAAAAGTGATAACCAGCCTGCAACATTTACGCAGGAGCAGATAAATGCATTCGGTGCCGGCGATAACTGGCAGGAGGCCGCACTCCGTCGCGCCGCAACCCAGAATCATGAATTATCCATATCCGGGGGGGATGAAAAATCCCGTTTCCTGATCTCCGGAAATTATTTCGATCAGGATGGCGTGATCCGAAACACCGGCTTCCGCCGCTACTCCGGCCGTATCAACTATGAGCGGGAACTGAACAGTAAATTTACAGTAGCAGCAAATGTATACCTCAGCCGGGCAGGTCAGGACAAGCTTTCCGGTGCCAACTTTGGCGGTACCGGATTTAACGGGGCGTTTCCAACACTGATTCTTACTCCACCTGTGGTGAAAATAAAGAACGGCGACGGCAGTTATAACACGCAGAACCCTTATATCGCTACTCCAACAAATCCGCTCTGGGATATTACGGCCACAGAAAATGGAACGCAGATCAACCGCAGTCTCGCCAACGCTTATGTTGAATACAGGATCATTGACGGACTGGTACTAAAATCTTCTTTTGGCATCGACCAGCTGACCACCAAGCAGAATTATTATGCTCCGTCCTATACGGCAGCGGGTTATGCAGCTGGTGGTGTTGCCGCTGTAGGCAATATACAGGGCAGTTCCTGGTTGAACGAGAATACATTAACCTACTCGAAAATCATTCGGGATCGGCATGCATTGAATGTACTGCTGGGATATACAACCCAGTACTCAGAAGATGAAAGCACCGTGGCGGGTGCGCAGAAATTTGCTTCAGACCTTACAGAATACAATAACCTGTCACTGGGTGGAACAGCAGTGCTGCCTTCATCAGACGCGCATGCGTCGGCTCTTAATTCGTTCCTGGGAAGGATCAATTATACATTTGATGAGAAATATTCTGTTTCGCTTACACAACGTGCAGATGGCTCGTCCCGGTTAGGAAGGAATAATAAATGGGGCTTTTTCCCTTCGGTGGGTATTTCCTGGAATGCGGTCAGGGAACGGTTCCTGGAACAGAGTGACGTGATCTCTAATCTTAAGATCAGAGCGTCTTACGGACAAACAGGAAATTCGGAAGTGCCGCCTTACAGCTCGCTGTCGGTGCTGGCTGCCAGTAATTATTTTTTTAACGGGGCGCTGGTTACCGGTGTGGCGCCATCGCAGCTTGCAAATGCAAACCTGAAATGGGAAACCACCACCCAGTGGAACGCGGGTATTGATGCGGGCTTTTTTAAGAACCGGATCAGTATTACGGCCGATGTGTACGGAAAGAAGACCAGTGATCTGCTGCTGTTTGTGCCCTTTCCATTATATACGGGTTACAACACGGTCTTAAAAAATGCCGGAAGCGTTTCCAACAGCGGTGTCGAGTTCTCATTCAATACAGAGAATATACGGGGACGACGATTTAACTGGAAGTCTTCACTGGTATTTGCTACAAACAGGAATAAAGTACTGAACCTGGGAGATGGGGTGGACTACTATTATCCCGTAGCACCTACAGGGTTTGTGTCGCCGGTGATCGTAAAAGTAGGATTGCCGGTATCCACCTTCTGGGGATATAAGACGGATGGACTGCTGACCGCAGCGGATCTTGCAGCCAATACACCAAAACTGGCCGGTGTATCACAGCAGGAAGGCGACCGGAAATATGTGGACACGAACCATGATGGTGTTATTACCACAGCGGATAAAGTAAACCTGGGAAATGCACAGCCGAAATTCAGCTTTGGTATAACCAACAACTTTACCGCCTACGGGTTTGATCTCTCTGTTTTCCTTCAGGGTACTTATGGCAATAAGGTATTTAATTTTATCCGCCAAAAACTGGAGCTTCCCACCTTATCATTGAACGCGTCGGCCTCGCTGCTCGATCGCTGGAGCCCCGAACATCCGGAAGGAAAAGAGCCCAGGGCTACGAATTCACCGGTACCGCAAGTTATTGATCGTTATATAGAGGATGCCTCTTTTCTGCGGGTAAAGAACATCACACTGGGCTATACACTTCCCGCAAACCTGCTTGCCCGGTACAAAATAACAAAACTACGGTTGTATATCACCGGTCAGAATCTTATCACAATTACCCCTTACAGCGGTCTTGATCCGGAAGCCAATCTTTACGATGTGGATAATACCAAACAGGGGATCGACTATGGGATCTATCCTTCAACGAAAACGATCCTTGTCGGACTGAACATTACCATTTAATCATTCAAACAACGATCTATTATGAGCAGTATAATGAAATTCATCCCCCTGTCTGTTAGCTTCATTTTTGCGGTAACTATTACAGGATGCAATAAGCTAAAGGAACTCCCTGAGTCGGTGATCACGGAAGACCAGTATTATAAGACTGCTTCTGACGCGGTGAGCGCGGTCAATGCGGTCTATGGCAGTCTCAATGGCGATCCGGCGGGGGACTTTCCAATCTATGGCCGCAACCTGAATATCCTGATCAGCAATGGCTCCGATGAACAGGTATTCAGCCCTTCCAATACCAATCCGGATGTACGGGCCATTGGCACGATCACCTATGTTGCCGAGAACGACCGGGTACGGAAAATATGGCAGCAGCATTATTATGGAATCAACAAGGCGAACATAGCCATCGATAAGATACCGGGCATTGAAATGGATGAAACCCAGAAGAACCGGCTTGTGAATGAGGCCCGTTTTATAAGAGCGCTCCTGTATTTTAACCTGGTGCGTTTATTTGGAGGAGTACCCCTCGTGCTTCACAATCCTTCTTCGATTGACATAGAGGCGGTAAAACTGAAAAGAGCGACTGCCGAAGAAATATATGTCCAGGTCATTGATGATCTGACCGCTGCCACCGCATTACCTGCTTCTTTTTCCGGTGCCGATAAAGGCCGCGCCACATCCGGCGCTGCGCTTGGTATGCTGGCCAAAGTGTATGTTACCAGGAAAGACTGGGCAACGGCGCGGACAATACTTGAAAAAATACTGACAGCAGGAACGTTTACCGGTGCAACAGGTACCTACGGGTATGATCTGTTCCCCGTTTTTAAGGATGTGTTTCAGAAACCTACCAAAAACGGAAAAGAACACCTGTTTTCCGTACAATATGAATCGAACCTGGGAGCAAGGAACGTGCAGAATTTCCTGAGCGGCTCCAATTTCAATTCCTTTAATCCCAAATCTTTTCCCGGCGATGTACCGGATGAGAACCTGCCGAAAATCTTTGAAGAGGCAGACACCCGGAAAGCTGCCTCTTTCTTTACAAAGATGCTGAACCCTGCCACCGGGCAGGAAGTGGATTTTTCTCCGGTAACACGTTATGCAAAGTTCATTGATTTTAGTCTGAACCCGATCACCAACCAGGCGCAGAGTGGCATCAACTATCCGGTATTGCGTTACGCGGATGTACTGCTGCTGTATGCGGAAGTACGGAACGAATTACAGGGCCCTTCGGCAGAAGCCTACAAGGCGCTGAACATTGTAAGAGCACGTGCTTATGGTTTGTATGTGGGTAATGGCAGTTATACCGATCACCGCCGGGATCTTTCAGGTCTGAGCCAGGCAGGCTTCCGGGAGGCCGTTTTTCTGGAGCGGCGGAAAGAACTGGTGCAGGAGGCTAACCGCTGGTTCGATCTGGTACGTAAAGGCACGCTGGTGGAAGAACTGAAAAAAATCCCTGCCAAAACGAGCAATGTATCTGAAAAAAATTACCTGTTCCCGATACCGCAGGTGGAACTTGATCTCAATAACCTGCTTACACAAAACCCGGGATGGAGCAGGTAATCCCGGAATTTCCAACAATAAACCGTTTTAAAAAATGAAATTATGAAAATCAGAATTATTGCAGCGCTTGCATTACTGCTCCTGGCCGGTAGCCGGGCAACGGCTCAGCAAAAAGAGCCTTTTCGGGGTAAAATAGGCAAAACACTGGCTACATCCGAAGAATGGTGGCCGCAACCGGTGACGCCGCCCTCCAACGCACCGAATGTGGTATGGGTGCTGCTGGATGATGTGGGATACGGAGCCTCCAGCAGTTTTGGAGGACTGATCCAAACGCCGACATTCGACTCGCTGGCCAATAACGGATTGCGGTATACCAATTTTCATACTGCTGCCATCTGCGCACCAACAAGGTCTGCATTGTTAACCGGCCGTAATTCTCACTACGTGGGCGTAGGCGGATTTTCACATGTGGCGATGTCTGCCGGATTTCCCGGCTGGAACGGCCGTATCCCTGAAGATAAAGGAACCATTGCCCAGATCCTTCAATCATACGGATATAACACATTTGCCGTAGGGAAGTACGGACTGACGCCGGATGAGGAAGCCACGGACGCGGGTCCTTTCGACCGGTGGCCCGGGGGGAAAGGCTTTGAGCAGTTCTTCGGATTCCTGGGATCGCAGACCGATCAGTATGATCCCGATCTCGTGGAAAATAATGCACATGTTAAAACAGATGGCCGGCATCTGAATGACCAGATAACGGATAAAGCCATTTCCTATATACAGAAGCAACAGCAGGCGGCGCCCGGTAAACCGTTCTTCCTCTATTATTCGCCCGGTGCAGTGCACGCCCCGCACCAGGTTGCACCGGAATTCACGAACAGGTATAAGGGGCTCTTTGATGAGGGGTGGGATAAGTACCGGGAAAAAGTACTGGCGAACCAGATCCGGTTGGGAGTAGTGCCAAAGAATGCAAAATTGCCGGACCGCAACGCGGATATCCCTGCCTGGGATCAGCTGCCCGCCGAAAAGAAAAAATTATATGCCCGCTTTATGGAAGCTTATGCGGGCTATCTTACTTATACGGATTATTGTGTGGGCCGGCTGATCCGTTATCTGAAAGAAGCAGACCTGCTGGAAAACACGGTTGTTGTTGTGATGATCGGAGATAATGGAGCCAGCAAAGAAGGAACTTTCCAGGGCACCTTGCAGCCCCGGAACCAGATCGGCAAACAAACGGAAGAAGAGCAGCTCCGGTACAACCTCTCCCGTATCGATGATATCGGACTTCCCCAGGGGAAGAATACGAACTATCCGCTCGGCTGGGCGCAGGCCACCAACACACCATTCCGCCAATGGAAGCAGGATGCTAATGCAGAGGGGGGCACACATAATCCGCTGATCATTTTTTATCCCAGGGAAATAAAAGAAAAAGGCGGCATTCGCACACAATACAGTCATGTGATTGATATACTGCCTACAACACTTGATCTTGTGGGTGTAAAAGCACCGGCCTCCATACGGAATATTCCGCAGGACAGCATCCAGGGTTATTCCTTATTTAAAACACTGAACAACGCAGCAGCTGTTGCGGATCACCGGGTGCAGCATTATTATATTTTTGGCGCGCGATCGGTTTATGCCGATGGCTGGAAAGCCGCCACAGCACATCATCCAGACGCAATCGATTATGTAAAAACACGCACCACAGGCTGGAAGGGTGACCCCGGCCGGTGGGATAAGGATGAATGGGAATTGTATAACCTGAATGAAGATTTTAACGAAAGAGAAAACCTTGCAAAGAAATATCCCGAAAAACTGGAAGCCCTGAAAAAGCTGTTTGATCAGCAGGCCGAGAAAAATAACCTGTACCCACTCATCGACTGGGAAGATGTGTATGAAAAAAGGATCCATAAAAATTATAAACCTGCCGTATATGGTACGCCAGTACCACCGGCAGCGGGAAAATAAAATCTGCCGGCTATGAATGACCTGATCACACTCACAAAAAAAATAATCATCAGTATCGGTATTGTTATCGTGCCACTGGCTTTTATAGCCGGTGGCCTTTACCTGCTGCAATTATTGCTCACGCATTAAACTATCGTATATGAACTATAAAATTGAAAATCCCCGGAAGTTAACAAGAGACCTTCTTGTAAGTCTGGGGTTGTACCTCCTGCCCGTTGTGCTGATGTTCGGCTATTTTTATATAGTGAATGAAAAACCCTGGCAAAATACCATTGCTGAAAATCTGCATATCGCGCGGGAAAATATACCGTCCTGGTTGCAGTCGTCTTTTACCCATCTTCGCAAATGGGGACTCATTGTCCTGGCAATTGCGGTGGGTTTTATTGAAGTAATCGCGGGGCTTTATGAGAACCGCCGATGGACACGCAATGAAAAGATACTGGACCTCGTATGTTTTGTGGCACCTAAGTTGCTGTTTGTTCCCGTGCTCACCTTTTTCAGCCTTAGGCTGTTACCGGTATTGCTGCCATCGGCAAAGGATGCCTTTATATGGGTGCCGTTCTGGTGGGGGGCGCTGATCATTGCTGTGGCGGATGACCTTACCCAGTACTGGTATCACCGGCTGCATCATCAGGTGCCGTTCCTGTGGAGGTTTCACCGCACGCACCATTCAGCTCCCTATATGGGCATGTCCATGGCCAGCCGGCAGAATATTATCTATACGATCTTCTTCTCACAGATCTATCTTATTGCTATACTTACTTACCTGGGGCTGGGGTTGCCCGCATTATTTGTAGGTGGTATAAAATCGCTGATCACACTTTCGGCACACAGCAGCATCAAATGGGATAAACCTTTTTATACCAACCGGTGGCTGCATCCGGCGGGTTGGGTACTGGAACGGCTGATTTCCACTCCGGCTACCCATCACGCCCACCACGCAGATACTACGGATGACGGAATAGGGCATTATAAAGGCAATTTTGGAAATATGTTCTTTATCTGGGATATGATCTTTGGTACCGGCATCATTACCCGGAAATATCCGGAGACCTATGGCGTAAAATCGTACCGGGAGGAGGAATGGTATGCGCAGTTCCTCTGGCCGGTATTTAAATCAAAAAAACAGGGAAGCGAATTGTCCAGGGGAGGACCTGTTGTTGCTGATGAATCCTAGCACCGACGTGATGGTACCGCCCTTTCGGCCGGAGCGGAGCAGCTGTGCGGCTGCTCTGCCACGGTCGGGGAAGACTTTTTACCTAAAAACTTACCGTATTCAGCCGCTTATCCACCAGGATGCCGTCAGCAAGTTTGAGATCAACATCGAGGTTGCGTTTGGCTTTTAGTTTTATGATGAAAAGATCCTGTGTACCTTCCAGCGCAGGTTGGTCGCCAATGTTTACAAAAGTTGGATACAACACTTTTTTACCATTGCTGTGGAGCCGGTCATTGGTCATGTTTTCCAGCTCTTTCATATTTAACGGGCTGATGCCTGCAAACTCATAGTCCTGCGTATTATAAGGCAGGGCAAAACTCAATGCATTTACGGCTTTCAGGTTGATGCCTTTGACGGTGATTTCGATCACCTCATCTTTTTTATAAGCTTTCTTTGCCGTTACGACTTCAATCCGGCCCTGTAATGTATCGGCGTTGCTCAGGTCGGCACCACCTTCAAGACGGGTGGCTACATTGGAAATGTCGTAGGCATCGATCAATCCGTTCCTGTTGATATCGCCATTGCTGATATACCCTTCAAAATCGCCGTCGCCGGTCCTTAGCCCGGTATAGTTGATATAGGAGGTAAGGTCGTTGTTGTCGATGATATGGTCGTTATTGATATCGCCGGGAATATAACTTTCTGAGCCAGGCACTTTAAACACATACAGCTCACGTCCGGATCCGAAATCACCTACAGCTTCAGTAACAGAGATTTTTATATAACGGGCTGTGGGATGGTTGGGGAAACCGAATGTTTTGGTATCACCGTTCTTTGCCCATTCAAAATTACCCGCCTCTGTCCAGCCGGATTTGCTGGTACTATAAGCCACACTTCCTTTCAGCAGCACGCCGTTGCCACGGGTGCGGGGCAGGTACTGGATCTTATCCAGCTGGTTTACGGATCGCAGATCCAGCACGAGGTCGAACGGCACTGCTTTTGTACCCCATTTGGTATGCCAGAGATTGCTCTCATCAAAATCAACCAGCTGGGCAACCTCACTGCCTTCCTGATCAGGAGCAGATGCTGTTGCGATCATATCCTTAATAGCAAATTCCAGCGGATTTACTTTTGTTGTTGCCGTAAGGGTCGCCCAGGGAGACTGTCCGTCTTTGTTCACAGACCGGAGTTTGAACCGGTAACCGGTCTCCGGAGTCAGCCCGTCAAACAGTAAACTGGTATCTTTTATCGTTGTATAAAGCTGCCCGTTGAATTCGATCTCATAAAAGTCGGCATTGCGTTGTTTGTTCCAGCTGGGTGTTAAGGTATAGGCCTGGCGGTTGCTGTCGGCGACCTGTGGCTGTGGCGGTGCTGTCAGCCTGCCCGTTTGTTGGTGCAGGTGATCATCCGGAGCAAAGAAAAATCCATTGACAGTGAGGGTGATGGTATGGGTGGTGATATCGGTTGCAGCCAGTTTTACCAGCAACTGCGGATTTTTGATAATAGCCGTCCGGGCAAACGGGCTGCCGGCTGTAGCGAAGCGGTTCAGATTGGGAGCTGCATTATAATAATAAACGTTTACCTGTTTCCGGAAGTCTTCAAGCGATGAGGCGGCTTTCAGTTTCAGGTTTGTGGCACCTGTTTTCGCAGTAATGCCTGCGGGTTTCCGGGTTACATTGATCCGGAATTCTGTGGACTTATTTTTCACAAAACCATCATAGCTGCCTTTGGTGGGTTGTATGGTGATCGTTGCGGTATTTTTTTGAACAGCCGACCGGATCAGTGTAGTGGCGCCGGTGCCTGATTTGTAGGCTTCTGTTACACCATCGTCATCATATTCGGTAAAGGAACTGTTGCCCGCGGGATAAAGTTCATAGATACGGCTGGTCTTATCGATCTGTGTACTATTATTGTTGGGATGGGTCATGGGAATGATGGCACCGGCTTTTACAAATACGGGAAGTTTCCAGAGGGGGGCTTCAAAATTGTTCACCACCCGGCCACCCTCATAAACGTCACCGGAAAAATAATCGATCCAGGTACCGGAAGGCAGGTAAATATTATTGCGGATATCGTTTCCTTTTTCATCGGCTTTTGTTTCCTGGTAAATGGGAGCCACCAGGAACCAGGGGCCATATAAATACTGGTATTGTGTGGCCTTGCCATAAGTGAAAGCGTTGGGATATTCCAGGAACAGAGCCCGGATCATGGGGAGTCCGTTCACGGCCTGTTTGGCGATGCTGTAGGTATAAGGTAGCAATTCTGATTTCAGTTTGAGATAGGTCCGGTTGATGGATGTTACCGGTTCGCCCAGTGCATAGGGATATTTTTCATTGGCACCCCAGCCGTCCATATTGAGCTGCATCGGTGTGAATGTTTTCCACTGAAAATCGCGGGTATTTACTTTGGTGTTTTTGCCGCCGAAGATCCCATCCATGTCTGAAGTGATATTGGGCTGCCCCGAAAGTCCTGATCCGAGGTAGGTAGGAATGTGGAAGCGGATGTACTCCCATACACCGCCCGTTTGATCCCCGCTCCAGATGCCGGCATAGCGCTGCGTTCCGGCCCATCCGTCCAGGGAAATAATAAAGGGGCGTGCATTATTTCCATATTTTGGTATGATATGACCCACATCCGACACGCCATTCAGACCAAAAGAGTACCCGGGTCCAACCCAGGCAACATCGGTCTTTAATACCCGCACACCGGCCACGCCTACTTCTTTGATAATATCCCGCTGCAGTAGGGCGGGGATACTGTCTTTGGGATGCAGATCGGATTGGGTCCAGAGGCCGATCTGTACGCCGTTGCTGCGGGCATAGTCGCCAAAGGCCTTCAGGTTCTGTATATTGCTGTCCAGGGTGCCGGTTTGCCCATACCCCGCGCCGTATCCGTCATTGGGAAGGATCCAGCCCAGGGGCAGGTCATGTGCCTTATAGCGGTCGATCACTGCTCTTGCAGAAAGCTGGTAATTGTTCTTTTCCCCGTTCAGTGATTCTTTGATACCCCCATTGTCTTTCTGACTTTCCTTATAGCGTTTGCCATCTTCGAAAAGTACACCCACTGTATCCGCTTTCCAGTAGTCGCGGTTATAGGCATTCAGGTGCCCTTCATAAAAACCGAATTTGGGCAGCAGCACCGGGTTGCCGGTCAACTGGTAAAAATCGTTCAGCAATGCCACCGGCTGTTTATCGATCATAAAGAATACATCCAGGTAATTGGTTTCATGAGAAAGGGTTACTGTGCCTTTTTCCCTGGCTCCAAAATCGTATTTCCCTTTTTTAAAGGTGTACCACATAAACCCGTATCCGTTTGTAGACCAGTAAAAGGGGGTAGGGGAGGCAACGCCGCCATCCGTCCAGCTGTTCTGGTTTTCTATAGCAATGATCTTTCCTTTATGAGAGAAGCGGCCGTTCTGCACACCGCCTCCGTAAAAATATTCAGATGGATCTTCTTTCAGCTTCAGGCTGGTGCCTTTCTTTTCGAACAATGCAGGACTAAGGGTTTGTACGGCTACCTGTCCGCTTTTGTTATTGATGATCTTCAGGCGTGCTGTTGTTTTGCTGAATTCAATAGTTACAGCAGCTGTAGCAATTACAAGTTGATTGCTGTTGCTTGTTATGTTCAGCTTTGAAACCGTTTTACGTGGGTTGTCTGTAAGAATGGATGCCGGTGGGGTAGCTTCCGGTGCCCGAAGCGATCCGCCCGAAGGATCTGCAAACAGGCGAAAGATATTGTCCCCATAAAAATCAAGTAATAACTCCAGGCGGTTGCTGAACCGGATCTTTACCGTTGTGGGGTTCACCTTTTCTGCACCGGTTATGGTGAGTGTATCAGCGGCTGGTTTTATCAGTGCCGGCTGTGAAGGGGTTACCTGCGCGGTACCCGTGATGATCGTTGCTGTGGCAAGCAGTGTAGTGATGATTCCTTTTCTGAAGAATGCAATTCCAGACTCCCGGTTCATTATAGCTGAGTTATGTTAAAAATGATCGTGTAAAAGTAACTAACCCCTGCCGGAAAAAAGCGGTTTATGAAAACGATTGCGCAGCTGTATTCCTGGTTGTTTTATAAAAGGACAACCGGTTGCATTAAAAAAATGAGTGGTATTAATGGATATAAGAAGTACTGATGCCGATCACCTGTTCAACGATCACGCCGGTAACGATCGCAATGCCAAAGCTAAGCAGGGTGCCAATGAGTATGTATTCGGTCAGCTTCCGGTCCTGTCCCACCTTCAGGTCGCTGAAACGGAAAACTGATTTGGCCGTTACCAGGAACCCGATGGCCACCCATTGCTGGTTGAGGATAAAGATCAGTACCAGTATGCGCTCAATATAGCCGATCATCATACCGGCATGCTGCAATGATTTGGTTTCAATAACATCTGTCCTGATTTCTGTAGCCGGCGCCCATTTGGATAAGATCAGTTTGATGATCACAGAAACCGGGGTGGTAAGCAGTACCAGGCCGGTGGCAATGATCAGCAATGTGTTTACCTGCGAAGGAGTTACCTGCAATGCAAACGGCTCCATCCACCAGGCAACGCATACGATCACGGTGAGATGCAATACCTGGTCCAGTACAAAGAATGTTTTACTTGTTTTTGGTGTTTGTAACTGGAGTTTGGCCAGGTCGATCAGCAGGTGGCTGCCTGCAATAACCGCGGCCGGGGCCAGGTAACGGGCGTCCATGGTGATCAGCAGGATCAATGCAAAATGAATGAGTACATGCAGGTACAGCTTGGGACTTTTGTATTTTTTGCGTTCTTTTTCTTCCACCCAGCGTGAGGGCTGCAACACAAAATCGCCCAGTAAATGAGCCAGCAACAGTTTTATCAGTAGTATCATGTGGTGTGTCCGGTTATTGTTGATTGATAAAATTTATTGAAATCGATCAGGAGATCAAATTGTGCACGTTTACGGCTCTGGCTTACCGCAGACTGGTTGATCTTTAATTTTTCCGCGACCTGCTGCTGGTTCCATTCGGGCTTTTCCAGGAACAGCTGTACGATCGCCGCTGCAGCCGGACTCCAGTTGTCCATGATCAGCGAAGCAAAACGCGCCAGAAGGTTCAGGGTGGTATCTGTCTTTTCATCTCCGGTTGCCAGTGCCAGCGTGGTCTTTTCTTCCTTCATGCTGTCAAATTTCCGGCCGGATCGTACAAATGCAGTCCCGTTCGACTCTGTAAGCTTTTCCGTTTTATACGAAACGTCCCCCAGCCCGATGCTGAGCCGCACATCCAGGTCTACCTTTTGTTTTATGATACTTTTCAACAGCATGCATTTGAAGAGGGCTTCAGCCGGCGGTAACCTCAGCTGGAAGGCATCGCCGCGGTAGATCTCCCAGTCGCCCGGGGTCTGACCTTGCTTTTTTAAAAAGTTTTTCAGAAGCGGCATCCACTCTTTGGGATCCACCGTTTCTGAACGGATGATATCTCCGGTAACGATTGCTATCATACTTCAAATATAAGCAAATAAACTTATAAATTTAATTATAATCTTAAATGCTTATAAATTTTTTTATTAGTTAAATAGCTTATAATTAAAGTACAACAGATAGATAAAAATACTAAAATTATTAGTATTTTTAAAATAATTTATCCACTGCCCGGATGCTTTGATTGCAGGGGGCCGGTTCCTAAAGGCGGTCGTACCCTTATCTTATTCAATCTTATACTCCATTTACTCCTCTTTTTTATCATTTATATGGTAAATTAGCCGCGCCATTTTAATTTTAAGCGTATATATTCAATTATGTTTCAACTAAACAATAAAACCGCTGTGATAACAGGCGGCGGAAGCGGTATCGGGAAGGCCGTAGCGCTTTTATTTGCAAAGGCCGGTGCCCGGGTGGTAGTGGCTGATTTTAATAAGGAAGCCGGATTGCAGACAATCGGCGAGATCGAGGCCGCCGGTGGCAAGGCGGAGGGTATTTTTCTGGATGTATCCCGCCAGGAAGAGGTTACTGCGGCCTTTGAACAGCTGCAGGTGATTGATATCCTGGTGAACAGTGCCGGTATCTCCCATATAGGAAAGGCGGACACCACTGCTGAAGCAGACTTCGACCGGGTTTACAGCGTAAATGTAAAAGGTGTTTATAACATGTTGCATGCGGCGATACCACGAATGAAGAAACAGGGCGGTGGGGTAATCGTCAATATGGCTTCCATTGCCTCCAGTATCGGATTGCCCGATCGTTTTGCCTATTCGATGAGTAAAGGAGCGGTGCTGGCCATGACCCTGTCGGTTGCCAAGGATTATATCAGCGATGGCATCCGTTGCAATTGTGTTTCTCCTGCACGGGTACATACGCCCTTTGTGGATGGGTTCCTTGGAAAGACCTATCCCGGCAAGGAAAAAGAGATGTTCGATAAATTGTCCAAAACACAACCTATCGGCCGTATGGCCAAACCGGAAGAGATTGCCGCACTGATCCTGTACCTGTGCAGCGACGAGGCCGCATTCATCACCGGATGTGATTATCCGATCGACGGGGGATTCATTAAACTGAACAATTAAAGCGTTTTTGATCTATCGATCATGGCTCTTCCCTTAAACAGTAAAAAGTAAATAATAAAACAATAAATTGGTATATGAAATTAATAAGATACGGGCAGCCGGGAAAGGAAAAGACAGGTGTGCTGATTGATGATGTACGATATGATACATCGGCATTCGGAGAAGATTACAACGAAGCTTTTTTTGAGAACAATGGTTTGGAGCGACTGCAGCAATTTATAAATAAAAATGCTTCCGCTCTGCCAAAAGTGGATGATAACGAACGCTGGGGCAGTTGTGTGGCGCGGCCTTCCAAGATCATTTGCATCGGGTTGAACTACGCCCTGCATGCAAAGGAAACCAATGCTCCTGTTCCCAAAGAACCGGTGATCTTCTTTAAATCCACCACGGCGTTGTGCGGACCTTTTGATGAGGTGATCATTCCGAAGAATTCGGTTAAGACCGACTGGGAAGTGGAACTGGCGGTAGTGATCGGAAAAAAAGCATCCTATGTTGAAGAGGCTGAAGCACTGGATTATGTGGCCGGGTATGCCCTGCACAACGATTACAGTGAGCGGGAGTTCCAGATCGAACGCGGTGGTCAGTGGGTAAAGGGCAAGAGCTGCGATACGTTTGCACCGCTCGGTCCTTTTATGGCCACAACGGATGAAATCGAAAACCCCAATAACCTGAAGCTTTGGTTAAAAGTGAACGGAACCCTGATGCAGGATTCTACTACTTCCGATTTTATCTTTAACATACAACAGGTGATCAGTCACCTGAGCCAGTTCATGACCCTGCTTCCCGGGGATGTGATCTCTACGGGAACACCGGCTGGTGTGGGTTTGGGACAAAAGCCCGAGCCCTGGTACCTGAAACCCGGCGATGTGGTGGAGCTGGGTATTGAAGGACTGGGCACCTCCAAACAAACTGCGGTGGTGTATCAACAAGCATAGATTTAAATGATAGAAGCAGGAGCTGTATCAAAAGTTAGTTCTATACAAGGCTGTTCTGAACTGATTTTTGATACAGCTCTTTTTATGTCCTGACGATCATTCAGGGGGCCTCAAAAGATCCCGGTTCAATGCCATGACCGTTAACTCGAACCTTCTCTTGTATGATCAGGTCTTTGCCTGCGTTGCTTCAGCCCGTTTCTTTTCCCGTTTGATCTGTTTGTCGCCCCATTGCTTCAGATGACCGATGAAGGGGATGAGTTCCTTTCCCGTTGCCGTAAGCGAATATTCCACGCGGGGCGGCACTTCATGAAAAACATTCCTGCTCACCAGATCGTCCTCTTCGAGTTCGCGTAATGTCTGCGTAAGCATCTTGGGCGTAATGTTCTGCACGAGTCGTTTCAGCTCCCCATAACGCAACACATTTTTATGTTCATGAAGGTACCATAAAATACGCCCCTTATATTTTCCGCCGACCCTGCGGAACGCATAATCCACAGAGCAGACATAGTCCGTTGAAATTATTTTTGCCATTTATGATTTCTTTAAATGTTGATAATTAACAATAGTATACTTTTAGTATATAAGTTACTAAAAAGTGCATACTTGTTTTAAAGGTACTATAAAAATAGATTTGCAGTTAAAATAAACAATCAATGAAAGCAATTTTATTAGAGAAGGCCGGCGGCGTTGAGCAACTGAAGCTGACAGATATACCGGAACCGGTCCTGAATGAGAATGAAGTGCTGATACAAACAAAAGCGATCAGCATCAACCCGGTGGATGTAAAGGCAAGGGCGAATGAAAAAACACTGGACTGGCTTTTTGGTACGCAGCGGCCGGTGATCCTGGGGTGGGATATCTCAGGGGAAGTAGTAGCGGCAGGTTCGGATGTAACAAGGTTCAAAAAAGGAGATGCCGTATTT
Organism: Niabella beijingensis; assembly: GCF_020034665.1. Classification (NCBI taxonomy): domain Bacteria; kingdom Pseudomonadati; phylum Bacteroidota; class Chitinophagia; order Chitinophagales; family Chitinophagaceae; genus Niabella; species Niabella beijingensis. The sequence continues at coordinate 1,322,513 of NZ_JAIQDI010000002.1, forward strand.
GGGATGATCAATTTTCCGGGTAGTGGCAAGGGCTATGCTGAATATGTTGCCGCTCCGGAAGACCAGCTGGCGATGAAACCTTCGGAGATCTCCCATGAGGAAGCGGCTGCTACCACGCTGGCGGCCTTAACGGCATGGCAGGCGCTGGTTGCCGCTGATCCTGTTGGCAAAGGCGATAAGGTGCTTATTCATGCGGGTGCCGGTGGCGTGGGACATTTCGCTATCCAGATCGCAAAAAACCTCGGGGCCTATGTGGTAGCCACTTCATCCGGGAAGAACCGGGAATTCATCCTGTCACTCGGCGCAGACGCACACATCGATTATACAACGGACAATTTTGATGAAGTATTAAACGATATCGATTTTGTACTGGACACCGTTGGAGGTAATGTGCTGGAGCGGTCTGTTACCGTAACCAGGCCCGGCGGGCGGATCATTACGTTGCCATCCTCCAGTTTTTCTGAGGAAGCCAAAACGGCGGCTGCTGCAAAGAATATCGATCTCAAACAGATCATGGTGCAGTCGAGCGGACAGGATATGCAATCCCTGGCGGCATGGCTTCAGGAAGGGCGGTTAAAAGCAAAAGTGGCGGCCGTTTATCCCTTTGAGGAGCTGGCTAAAGCACATCTTCAGGTAGAAACCGGCAGGACGGTTGGTAAGGTGATCGTTACTTTATAATGAGGTTATGCCCGATGGCCGCAACGGTTGACCATCAATCAATAAAAAGGAGTGGAGATCACTACAGATCTTTCCACTCCTTTTATCGGGGTCAAAACAATGGGAAATTAATATTGCCCGCGCTTGAATGTTTATCTTATTGCATAGACTCCAGTACTGCTTCCGTAACTCCGGTAAAGCTGAACCCTCCATCATGAAAGAGATTCTGCATGGTCACATACCGGGTGAGGTCACTGAACATAACGGAAATATAATTGGCGCAGTCCTCTGCCGGAGCATTACCCAGCGGACTCATTTTCTCTGCATAACTGATAAAGTTGTCAAAGCCTTTTACGCCACTGCCGGCAGTTGTTTTTGTAGGCGATTGCGAAATGGTATTGATGCGCACTTTTTTCTTAACGCCATAGTAATACCCGAAGGTACGGGTAATGCTTTCCAGCAATGCTTTCGCGTCCGCCATTTCGCTGTAGTCGGGAAATACCCGTTGCGCTGCGATGTAGGTCAGCGCGATGACGCTGGCCTGCTCGTTTAAAGCATCCAGGTCCCATGCCGTTTTTAAGATACGGTGCAGGCTCATGGAGGAGATATCGAATGTTTTATGATTCCAGTCGTAATTTAAATCCGTATATTCCTTTCCTTTGCGAACGTTCAGTCCCATGCCTACAGAGTGCAGGATGAAATCGATCTTCCCCCCGAAATGTGCTATTGATTGTTCCAACAGGGCTTTCAGGTCATCCATGCTGGTAACGTCTGCTCCGATCACAGGAGCATTCCCGCATTCCGCTGCCAATTTGTTGATCTCGCCCATGCGCAATGCCACGGGTGCATTGGTCAGTACCAGTTCGGCCCCTTCACGATAACATTGTTGTGCGGTTTTCCATGCAATGGATTTATCATCCAGCGCACCAAAGATGATTCCTTTTTTCCCTTTTAAAAGATTATATGCCATACAGTTGAATTATGAGCGGTAAAAATAAGAATATAATTTCTCATTTCTGATTTTTCTCGCGGCGACTATCAGGGTCGGGTTTATCGCTCCGCGTATCTGATTTTTCTGCTTTTGAAGCGTGCAGGTTCAGATAATGATGAATCCCCTCCATAACGCCTGTGGCCTGTTTTCCTTTTGCAAAATAAACATGCCGGCTTTTTTTCAGCAACTCCAGTTCGGGGCTGTGATTGGATACCACGATGCCTCGGGTACGGCCGCGCAGCATGTCGATATCATTCCCTCCGTTTCCTGCTGTGATAAAATGATCAAGCGGCAGCTGCCATTTATAACTCAGGTAACGCACCGCATTTCCTTTTCCCGCTCTTACGGGCAGGATATCCAGGAACCGGTTGTCGGTCAGTAATATTTTAGCCCTCAGCCTGCGGTCATCCAGGAATTTATAGAGGTCGGCGAGGTCTCCTTCATTAAAATGGTCATTCACATAATAACTGAGTTTGTATTCCCACTGGGCATCGGCTTCCTGCAAATGCAAGCCCGGATAGTTTTCCAGGGCAGCAACGAGTTCTTTCCGTTTCCATTGGTGATTGATATGACTTTCCCAGCCGGGGTCGGGAAGGAAATTCCGGGTATAATAGATCTCTGTACCGGCAGAACAGATCAGGATGTCCGGCTCCGGGAACCGGAACTGCCGGAGTGCCGCACTGGTAAGCGCTTTATTCCGGCCGGAGGCGATCCCGAAAATGACCTTGTTCTTGTTATCGTCTACCCATTGTTTTATGGTGTCCAGGCCGGAGGCGTCCTTTCCCTCGATCAGCGTTCCATCCAGATCCGAAATAAAAAAAAGATCCGCCTTCATCAGTTTTTTACCCAGAGGCAGTTCCTGTGTTTCCTTCAGATGCGCCTGGGGCTTATAGATCTCATCGATCGATTTGATATAGTTTTTGACATGCGCTTCCCAGGAATAATCTTCCTGTCCGGCCCGTATACCATTTGCAGAATATTTTTCCCATAATGCGGTGTCGGCGATGATCTTTTTTAAGGCATCCGCAATTTCCTTTGTGTCCTGAACATTTACCAGCATCCCGTTATGGGCCTTTCCGATGATCTCTTTGGGGCCGCCTGTAGGAGATGCAACGATCGGCAGACCGCAGGCGGCGGCTTCCACGATGGTAAGACCAAAGTTCTCACCGGGGGTGGCATTTACAAATACTCCTTTCCGTTGTGCGGCCAGGCGGTAGATCTCCGGCACTTCAAGCGAAGGATCATTTTTCTTGGGGAGTGCCATTTTGCCGTACAGATCGTATTTGTCCATCAGCAGCAGCAGCCGGGTGAGGATCTCCTGTTCATCTTCCGGCATCTGTGTGATATCCTTCCGCACGCCCGCAAAAATGGCAAGATTGGCCATACTCTGCAGCTCTTTATCCTGCCCGAAGCAGTCGATGATGGTTTCAAAATTTTTGCGCTTGTCCGCCCGTCCTATAGAAAGGATCAGGGGCTTGCCGGGTGCAAAAAGAAAACGTTCGATCTCCGAACTGACGCGGTACATGGCCTGTTCCTGTTCCAGCGGCAGCACAAAGGAAGGCATACCGATGCGGTAAAAAGGATAAAAGACTTCGGTATTGATACCGGGAGGAAGGATCCGGAACCGCGCCTTATCCTTGTTTTGATAAGAACCGTACTGTGTTTCGATCTCATGCTGCGTACTTACAATGATCAGGCTGGCCTGCCGCAGGGTCTTCTCTTCCTCATTCACCCGGCGGACCATATTGAATTTCTGGTTGATCGTTTCTTCCGAGAGCCCGTCCTTTAAAAGGATCGTTTTTTTATTCATCCCAAGCGAATGACCGGTAGCTATAAAAGGGATTTCAAAGATCTTGCTGATCTCCCCGGCGATATAATTCCCATCGGCGTAATGCCCGTGTACGATATCCGGATAGTCGTCCTGTTTTTCAATAAAGCGGATGACCTTGTCTACAAATTCATCAAGGTTATCCCACAAACTTTCTTTAGGTTTGTATAAGTGACCACCGCAGGTGATCCGTACAATACGGGCTTTGGAAGAGATGGTTTCTATTTCGTGACTATATGTTTCCGACACCCGCTTGTCTGCGATCCGCCTGGTGAAAAGATCCACCTTTCTGACCTGCGGATGATGAGACAGGGCTTCCAGTAATTCCAGTACGTATTTTACCTGTCCGCCCGTGTCCTTATCCCTTCCGATCTCAGGTTTATGATGCCGGATCAATCCGTGTGGGCTAAAGAGTTGTATGTAGTATTCTTGCATTGTGTGCTATTTTAGAGGGAACAGCGGGTGCAATTTCCCGGAAGGCGGGTTGCGCCGGATGCAGATCCGGAAAGAAATGTGCCTGCTGATTAACTCCCGGCCGTTCTGTTGCGGCAATTGGACTTAAAAACGGACGAAATATAACTAATTTTTTAAAAATGGAGCGGTTAACCGATAATTTATATTCAGGCTCGGGATTCAGCGAATGGGAAATAGGCGATGTTACGATGATCCTGCATAAGGAAGTATATCATCTTTTTCACCTGATCATTCCCAATCACGACTATATTGCCCATGCAGTTTCGAAAGATGGTATTACATGGCGGCGGGTAAAGAATGCACTGTTTGTAGGCGATCCCGGTGACTGGGATGATGACATGCTCTGGACCATGCAGGTATATGAGGTCAATAACCGGTTCGAGATGTATTATACGGGATTACAGCGTAAAGACAGGGGCGTGGTGTCAAAGATCGGGCTGGCGGTGTCGGATAATCTTTTCGATTGGGAGAAAGTGAATGATGAAGTATTTCCTTTCGGACCACGTGCACCGTATTATGAAACCTATGAGAACAATCCGCGTCTCTGGATGAGCTTCAGGGATCCGTTCCGGTATGATTACGAAGGAAAGACCTTCTTTCTGGTTTGTACACGGTCTGCCACAGGACCGGTTTCGCGAAGGGGCTGTGTAGGTCTGGTACAGCTGATGGATAAGGAACTGATCTTTCATCAGCCGTTGCATTTCCCCCGGATGTACGATGATGTGGAATGCCCCTGCGTATTTGAATTCAACGGAACGCACTACCTGTTGGGTTCGATCCGAGAGGATATAAAAGTGCGGTACTGGTTTGCCCCGGAGTTCATGGGGGAATACCATTGTTTTCATAACAATGTATTACTTCCGCAGGGTAACTATGCAGCCCGGATCCAGAAGGACGGGGATTATTTGCTGATCTATAACTTTTTTTATGCAAACGGAAATGTCAATGCATTACGTATTTTTCCGCCGCCCAAACAGCTGGAAACAGATGACCGGGGAAGGCTGGTACTGAAGAGCTATTATCGCTGGGACCAGATGGTGATCCATACCATCATTCAGAATGATATGGGAACCATTATTCCGTTGTTTAAAAATCCCACGGCCGTTTTTGAACAGAGCGATGACCGATGGACCTGCGGATCCCGCAGCGGATATGAGGTTTTTGTGATACAAAAATCAGCGCCCAGTTTCATCTGGGAAGGGATACTGGCAGTGGAAGGCATGGGAAAGCTGGGACTGGTATCGGATATTGATGAGGAAGGATCGGGCTATTACTATAGTTTTGATGTGATCAACAGTGTGGTGCATCTTCAAAGCTGGGGTTTTAATGCGGCCAATACCCGGGCAAATTTTATTTACAACGTACTCCAGGATAATATCTTTCATGTGAAAGAAGAAAAAGAATTCCATTTTCGGTTGATCCGTTACGGCAATTATATTGAGCTTGCCGTTGATGGTATTGTAAAACTGTCGCTGATCGATTACACATATTTCGGGAACGGTATCGGTTTATATTCCGCTTCTTCAACGATCTCCCTCAGAAGCTCCACATTGAAAAACCTGCCGGTGCCGGAGAGTGAGTACAGCAATGATCATTGATCCTTACCGTCACCGGATAATTTGTGCTCCAGATCCAGCAGCCGGGTCATATATTCTTCCTGGTTGCTGAGCAGCTGGTCCAGTTTTTCGTGCAGGATGCGCACTTCCAGTTCGGATTTCAGGTTGACCATATAATCCATTTTTGAGCGGACACGATCTTTCTCCTCCTGCCGGTTCTGACTCATCATAATGATCGGCGCCTGGAGGGCTGCAAGGCAGGACAGCAGCAGGTTCAGCAGGATAAACGGGTAGGGATCGAACCCCTTGTTGTGCATCCAGTAGATATTGATAAAGATCCATATCAGCAGGAAAAGGACAAAAGAAATAATAAAGGGCCAGCTGCCGCCGAAACCCGATACGCGGTCCGCAAGACGCTGCCCGAGACTCGGTTTATTGCTGTCGTCTTCATCGATCATATCCGAGATGACCGTCTGGTTCGTCATCGATGAAATAACATTGTCTTCCAGTTCAGAAAGCTGGTGAATATCGCGCAACAGGTATTTGGAAATATAGTGCAGTTTGTATTCGTTCAGCTCGTTTTGTGAGATGCTGTCGGAACGTTTCAGATCCGGGCGCTCCAGTTTAATGTATTCAAACAATGCGGGACGCAGCCGCCTGCAGGGGATTTTTTCATTTCCATTGCCGTTGTCTCTGGAACCTGTAAATACAGAATCGTTCATATAGGGACTTTAGTATAAAGCTACGCTTTTGGTGGCTGATTTTAAAGTCTTTTCAAAGCCGTTTCACCACGTATACACCATAGTAACCGTTCGAAACTGCCGGAGCAAAAAGCAGTGTGGCGCTATTTTCAGACCGGCGCTTATTGATTATTTTATCATAGATCCAGTATACCGTAGTGGTCGATGCAATGCCGATGCCCGCGCCGGTGCTTACATCTGCCAGCCAATGCTTGTCTTTTGCCACGCGTAATACAGCTGTAGCCGTTGCGGCAGTGTAACCGGCAACCGTATACCAGACGGAGCGCTGACCATATTCCCGCCGCAAAAATTCCGCGGATGCAAAGGCCAGGGAACTATGTCCGGAGGGGAAGGAGTGATCATTACTTTTATCCGGGCGCAATACCCGGGTGTTGTTTTTCAGCGGATAGACGATTGCAGAAGACAGACCGGCCGATAACGCATAAAGTAATGCCTGTTCCCCGGGCTTATGTGCTCCCTTTACGCCGAATGCCTGCAACCCCAATACTGCGGCAGCAGGGGCGAGTGCCGTATAATTCTCGGGTACCAGGAAGGGACTGGTTTCTTTGCCCGCGCTGCCTGGTGAAACAGTGAACGCTTCTTTTTTATTAACCTTTACAATGGTGGCAACAGTGCCATAACTTATAAGGGCTGCAGGCAGAATATAAGAACGGCCGGTAACGCGTTTGGGATAAAAAATATGCTTTCTGATAGCCTGATCTCCCTGCCGGCTGATGCTGTCAGGAGTTTGCGTTGCCGCGATACCCGGTAGCAGGAACAGGAAGGTGATAAAGGCACTGGTCTTTTGGGGAAGAAAGATCAATATGATTGTTTTTATGCGATTTTCAGTAGTGGATAATAATTCATTGCAAAATACGGTGTTACCGGATGTATTCCAAACTGTCACGGTGTTGCCGGAATTAATTCCGTATTTTAAGATGTTGATGTTAAAGGCGCTGAAACGTCCGGGGCGCCTTTCATCTTCTCATCCGTCACCGCGGAATAGGGAAGGGCCGGCCATTTCGGCCAGTGAGCTGTTTTTTCATTAATCTAGGTTAAGCGCTGCCCGCCGGAAGCGTGCTAAATTTGTAGTCAAAACTCAAAGATATGGAACTAGGTATCAGCATGTTTGGAGATCTTCACTTCGACCCGGCAACCAATACGGTTCAGGCACCGGGTGAGCGACTGAAAGAGATCATAGAAGAAATAAAATTAATGGATGAAGTGGGGCTGGATTATTTTGGTATCGGTGAGCACCACCGGCCGGATTATGCGGTCCCCACTCCTGAGATCGTATTGGCAGCGGCAGCAACGGTTACCAAAAGAATAAAGCTGGGAAGTGCGGTATCCGTTATCAGCTCATCGGATCCGGTGAAGCTGTACCAGAATTTTGCGATGGTGGACCTCCTTTCTGATGGCCGGGCAGAGCTGATGGCCGGCAGGGGCAGCTTTATCGAATCATTCCCGTTATTCGGTTACGATCTCCGGGATTATGACGCGTTATTTGAAGAAAAGCTGGAATTGTTGCTAAAGATCAATAAAAATGCGGTGGTCACCTGGAAGGGAAAACACCGGGCACCATTACAGGAGCAAATGGTATTGCCGAGAGCCACCAACAATCACCTGCCTGTCTGGGTAGCTGTGGGGGGCACCCCTTCATCGGTGGATCGTGCAGGCCGGCTTGGATTGCCACTGATGATCGCGATCATTGGCGGATCCCCCGCGCAGTTCCAGCCTTTTTTTGAATTGTATAAAAAAACCTATCAACAATATGGTCATCCTGCGGATCAGTACCAGGTGGGCATACATGTGCATGGTTTTTACGGGGAAGACAGCGCTGCTTTAAGCGAGATGTATTACCCGTTGTATGCCGCCCAGATGGACCGGGTGGGGCGCAGCAGGGGATGGCCGCCTTACAGAAGGAACCAGTTTGATTTTGGAAAAACGAAGAATGGGGCACTGGTGATCGGCGATGCCAATGAAGCTATTGATAAGATCTTATACCTGCAGGAGCTATTCGGACTGACCCGCTTTGCCACACATATGGATACCGGGGCGCCCATGCATAAAGATATTATGAAATCCATTGAGATCTACGGAACTAAAATAGCACCAAAGGTCCGTGAGGCACTAAAATAATAACCGCTACGCCGAAAAGGCATAGCTGGCGGAGGGCATTTCAAGATTGGCTTTGTAATATTTATTCCGGTATTCAATTGGGGTGAGTCCGGTCACTTTTTTAAACACATCCCTGAAAGCCTTGGTATCCGTATAGCCTACATCATACATCACCTCGTTTATGTTCAGGCGTTTGGATTCAAACTTCCGTTTGGCGGCTTCAATACGCACCCGTTGGATGTATTCCAGCACCGTATTGTTGGTTGCCTGTTTGAAGCGGCGTTCAAAGCTTCTCCGGCTTACAGCGATCAATGCGGCCAGCTGATCGATGCTGATGCGTTCAGCAATGTTCTTTTCGATAAATTCCTGTGCCTTTATGATGCCTTCATCATTATGATCTTTTTGCCCCTTAAAGATCGAAAAGGCATTCTGGCTGTTCCGGTCAATATCAATGGCAAAATATTTGGCAAGAAGGATGGCTGTTTCCCGGTTGGTGTATTTTTCCACCAGGTAGAGCAGGAGATTCCATATAGAGTTGGCGCCACCGCTGGAATAAACTCCGGCTTCGTCGGTGATCACCGTCCCATCGGTTATTTCCACCTGCGGATAGAGCTGCATGAACTCGTGGTAATAGGCCCAGTGGGTGGAGCATTTTTTGTTATCCAGTATACCGGTAGCTGCCAGCAGGAAGGCGCCCAGGCAAAGTGATGCTACTTCTGTTCCCCGGGCATGAATGGCTGTTATAAGCGGCAATGCCGGTTCATTGGAAGCAACGGCCTTGCTCATATCGCCGTGAATCAGCGCGGGAATGATCAGGAGGTCGGCTTCCGTCACATCCTTCAGTAAGCGGTCTGTAGTGACGGCATATAATCCGTTGGAAAGGGGGATCGTTTTTTTCAATCCCACCAGCTCTACCTGGAACTTCGCGGGGTAACCATTGGCGATCAGGAATTCATTGGCTGTCTGAAAAATCCTTGCGGCAGGTGTTACGGCTTCTATAACACCATTGATAGGGACATAAATACAGATCCTTTTCATCAGTCGATTTTTTATTTTTTATGGTCTGACGGAACTTTGCAACTAATTATTCTCCGGGACAGGGAAAATTATTATGCTTCGGTTCATCTCGAAAATTTTTATAAAGATAACTAATGTATCTGTCGCGAACAACCCCTTTTAATGGCGTATATGCCACCAGTTTTACTACCTCAATTTGATCAATTTTGTAGTTGAAAGAATCGCCTGTGATCCGGATAAAATCATATTTAACATTTAACGGAAATTGCCGGGAGGCAATGATTTTTTATAAAAAATGCCTGGGAGGAGAACTGCATTTTCAGACATTGGGTGAATCGGTGGGGGCCGAGCTCTTACCCAAAGCGCTGGAAACATATATCCTGCAGGCTTCGCTGCGTTCTCCGCATGCAGAGATCATAGCAACCGACCTGGTGCCGGAAGAAGGACTATACCAGGGAAATAATGTTGCATTAATGCTCGAATGCAGAAGTCTGAATGAATTAATGCAGGTCTATCAACGGCTGGGTAAAGGCGGAACGGCTACCCAGCGGGTGATTCCGACGGCATCCGGAAGTTATTATGCCTCGCTGACCGACCGGTTTGGCATCCGGTGGATGCTGAATTTCACACCGGAAGGTGTTACCGGACTGTAACGTGAAAGCAGCTCACATAATATTCCTTTATAAACAGGATCTTTCCGCGTGCCTGGTAATTGGCCAGTATGGTGTGCAGCGCCCGTTCCAGCCGCTTATTAGGCCCTTTGCGGCCGTTGAAGCGGATATAGGAAATATCAAAGGAACTACCGTAATTATGAGAGCTGACTCCCGAGGTGGCATTCCCGTTCACCCGTCGCAGCCGGCTTTGCGAATGCAGTGTTCTTGTCAGTGAGGTGATCGTAAAACTGCTCCTGGTCTGTGCATTAAAAGAACGTGCGATCTGGTTAAGGACGGTCTTGGCCCTTGGGGTGAGGTAGGGGCTGCTGTAATTGAGTTTTTGAACCCGGTAGCCTTTTCCGGAGCTGACCCGGGTCAGTTTTTTTTTGCTTACATAATTTTTTACCTGGGCGCTGCTTTTCAGCAATGGCACACCATGCTGGCGGGCTACGTTCAGGTGCGCTTTATAGCGGGCGCTCTGCGCAAAAACCGGATTGTAAGCAATAATCCCCCAACATAGCAACAATGTGTAAAATAGACCTGCCTTCATAAAATCACAGTGAAGTGGTGAACGGGGCAAAGATAGGGAATGGCAGCGCTGCTTGTTTACTGAATATCCGCAAAAGTTCTTTCCGGAAGATTTTTGAATACTTTATGTGGAAGTTTCGTATTCGGACTGATGATTGACCAGGCTGTGAGGAAAATGATCCAGAAATCAACCCGGAGACTTTTATGTTTGTTGTACCACATCTCCAGTTCCCCTTTATACGGCGCAATTACTCTATTGTAATATTCAACCCGGTCCATTTTGGTATTAGTGAGTAGTTGTTCTTCATCCCTGAAAATGATCGATCCGATCCCAGTGATTCCCGGAACAGAATCATATACATGCTTCCTGATATCTTCAGGATAAGCATTAAATGTTTTATCGACAAGCGGGCGCGGGCCCACAATGCTCATGTCTCCTTTCAGCACATTTAATATCTGTGGAAGTTCATTGATTTTTGTCATTCTTAAAAAGCCTCCGATAGGAAGCAACCGGGGATCATTGCGTACAGTGATGAGACCGGTACCCATATTCGGACTGTTTTTCAGCATTGTCGCAAACTTTATAATATTAAAATAGCGATTCTTGTAGCCGATCCGTTTTTGCAGGTAAAAAACATAGTGTTCCCCTGTCAGCAGCAGAATGATCACAATCGGGATCATGAAAGGCAATATAATGAGGAACACTATCAGTGACACAAGGAGATCAAAAAGACGCTTGAAAAAAGGGTACATTATTTAGGGATTAGGATCTAAAAATAAAGTTTTCACTCCGAATAATACCAGCTCCGGCTTAAAAAGTTACATTTTTTGATCGAGATTTATACCTGTTTCAATATGTTCAAACCCTGGTATCATCGAATTCAATGCTGCTATAATGTCTTTCTTTTCAGCTTTTGTATCTTCAAACACCTGTTTTAGTGTTTGAATGACTTTATCAAGTTCATCTATTTTCCTTCTTTTTGCATTTTTGACAATGCCAAAGGATCCGAAAGTTTTTAAGTCTAGCTCTTCTTCATCCGTGTAAAATTCCTCGTACAATTTTTCTCCGCTGGTGTTGCTGGAGAAAAAATAAACAGGATAAATTCCCTTTTTGATGTCTTTTGTCGCTTCTCTGGCTTCTTCTTCTGAAGCACAGCTTTTTGCATCAAATCCCATTTCCTTCAGAAAGGGTTTTACAACATCGGAGAAATTCACCATACTGGATTCCTCCAGTTTGGGAAAAAAGATTTCTCCCGATTGCCCAAGGATGCAGGCGCATAAGCAGATCTGCCCTGATTCGTCAGGGGAAACAAAAAAACGCTTTACGTCGGAAGGGCAGGAGAGCGGCTGTTGTTTTAATACCCGCTCGATAAACCCGGCAAGAAGACTCCCATTTGAAAAAGCCACATTGGCAAACCGGGCAGTTGTGATCTTCATTTGTTCCGAATACGCCAGAATGACTTCTTCCATCAGTTTTTTGCTGGCACCCATTACATTCACGGGATTTGCTGCTTTATCAGTTGAAACACAGAAAAAATGTTTGGGTGGCTGCTTGGATAATAATTCCAGCAGCTCTTTCGCCCGGGTTACGTTGTTATCGATCATCGCTTCAATGGAGAAGATGTCTTTCTCGGAGCGTACATGTTTGTGCGCTGCAAAATTGGCAACGATATCAAAAGGCCCTTCGTGTTCAAAGATCTTTCTGAAAGCATTATCGCTGAAATTTACCGGATATGTTTTGAAGTCGCTCGGTAACTTCAGATCCGTGCGGCTCCGGCAGTCACGCACCAGTTCGGTAAGGCCGTTCTCGTTAATATCCACTACGATCAATTTCCCTGGGTTATAACGCACGAGTGCCCGGATAAATGAAGACCCTATGGTTCCGGCACCGCCGATGATCAGGACCTTTTTATCTTTTATTTCGTCTTGTAGTCTTTTCGCATGCGCTTCCATATCGGGGAGGAAAAGGCTTTGAGAGCGGTAGGTGATATGTGCTCCGATAAATTGCTCGATGTTGAAGTGTAGAGGCATATTTAAATGTTTTGAAAACTTTGGATTGTTTTTTTGAGACCTTCCTCCGATGTAGTCGGAAGCTGCTCTATGTTTAGTTCTTTTTTTATTTTCTGATTAGACACGATGTAGCTTTCTGTCAGTTTTTTTAAACGCTCCGAGTTCAACGGTAAAAACCTAAGTGTATCGCCAATTTTGGCTAGACGGCTTACAAAGCCAGAGGAAATTGCCCAAAGCCGGGGTCGCTTCCCTTCCAGCTTAGCAATTAATGTGATCAGTTCATTTGTTGACAAAGGTATATCATCTGCGAAATTATAGATCCCTGACCGGACTTCAGGGTTATTGAGCATTTGTGCCATCAAATAACACAGGTTGTCAATACTCAAAAATGATCTTTTGTTTTCAAACGCCGCCAGCGGCCAGGGCAACCCTTTTTTTGCAAGTTTATAGAGAAGGTTGAGATTGCCTTTGTTGCCGGGGCCGTGAATCATGCAGGGGCGGATTATAAAAAGTCGTTTTCCGGGAGGTAACGTTTGTGACAATAAATATTTTTCTGCCTCCTGTTTTGATTTTCCATAGGGTGTCTTTGGATGTGCAGCTACTTCTTCTGTTAAAATCTCGTCCACTGTGTCAGCAACAGCTTTTACTGAGCTGAAATAATAGAAATCACGACAACCGGATTGCAAAAATTGGAGGAATAATTTAATGGTAAGGTCCCGGTTTACGGCAACATATGTACGCTCGTCTGTTGTGTTGGAAGTATCGTGCGCTTTGCCTGCTAAGTGAATAATAGCATCGTATTGATCGGGGAGGTTTTGCTGCCAATCATTAGTTCGGAGTGATAATGGAAATATTTCATTTCCTTCTTCCTGAAGAAAGGCTATTAAATTTTGACCCACAAAGCCGGAAGCTCCGGTGATTAATACTGTTTTCATAAATACCCCAATATAGATTTAGACATCTCTTTATTTATGGCTTCTCTCTGAAATTTTTCTTTGAAGGAAATTCTCTCTTCCAGTTTATATATATAAAGATTTAATTGGTCTACCATCGCTTCCGAATCGCCTGGGGGGAAAAGTATTTTATTGGAAATGTTTTTTTCAATAAAATCATACGCGTGGCCGGCAACTCCTGCGATAATGGGCTTGTCATATGCGCCTAGTTCGAAAATTTTGGAAGGAAGTACCTTTTTAAATGCATCATAGTCATTCAAATGGATAAACAAGAAGTCTGCTTTGTTATAGATACTTAACAAATCGCTTCGGTTTTGAGGGGGAATAATTTTTACATTATTTATTTTTAATCTTTCCATTTCACCTATGAACTTATCTTTTGCTCCTCCATCACCAACAATTAAAAACTGATATGTATTCCCCAATTTTTTTGCTGCTTGAGGTATGATTTTATGTAATCCCTGACCTTCTCCAATGTTACCGGCATATACAATTCTTTTAACAGGATTTTCAGATGGAACACTTGGAGGAATGTTTAAGAACTCTTGATCAATACCATTAGGATAGAAGGAGTAATTAGGCTTTTTAAATTTTTTAAAATAGGGTGCAAATCCTTCTGATATCAAATTGATGTGGGCCGCATAGCTAAACACTTTTTGCTCTATGAGCCTAAGAGTCAATAATATACCTGGTTTTAGTATTGATTTTTTTAGAACATCTTCCATAGTGTCGGTAAAAATATCCCGAATGTCCAGATAGAGCGGGATATGTTTTTTCTTTGCAATGGAATAGCCCAGATAAGCTGTAAACAACCGAGACGAAGATGCCACCACCAAATCGTATTTTTTACCACGGGTTTGTCTTTTCACCGCATTAAAATATGTTTTAAAGGAGTTGATTTGATCCTGCATTCCGCTTTTATGCTTTGGAATTGAAATCCGGTGTACCTGATAATTCTCAAATTCTTCAAAATGAGGCGCTTCTGACTGGAAGGAGCTATATCGGTTAGGGAGCGTTGTAAATACTTCAATAGATGCCTCGTTTTTCGCCTGTCTTGCGAGCTCTTTTATCAAGGGGCTATTGCGGAAGGAGCCTGCACAAAGATCCGGTTCAAAATAAAAAGTTAGATAGAGTATCTTTTTCTTTGTCATATATTTTTAATATGAATAACTGTCGTCAACTGGCTTTTGAAATGCACTTTTAATCTTGTTCCTTCTTTATAGTGATTATATCCTTCTGCCATCTTATATGTTTCGTAAACAATATTATCAACATGTTGAAACTCTAGGATGCTTTGTAAAGTTACGGCTTGAAGTGAAATGGAAGGATGCAAATGAAAGTAGGCGACAGCTGATTCCGCAGGGCCAGTGACTTTATCTTTAATAATAATTTTATCAGGATAAAACTCAAAATGACGATAGTGGATAATTCCCCATCTTTGATAGCCATTGTGGGAGGCTGTTATACTATAATTTGTTTCTGATTCAATTTGAATCTTTGCTCTTTCAGCGACTCTGAACCCTCCCCAAACCTGCGATTGGTTGTTATTATTTATTACTACAGTATTATGGCTTTGTGTACTTCTTTCATGATTTCTTCGTTCACCGATTTGGTAGGTCGAAGTGCCTTGTTCCACAAAGAAAGGCTCTCCATTTTTATATAAAATGAATGAAAGGGCATCGGAATGTGCATGGCCTGGTTGATAGGAGGCGCCGATAGGTGCCACATCTACACGACATTCATAATTATCATGATTAAATGCGCGATATCCTGAGTCTTTTAATTTCCATTGGTTTGGCGGTTGAATATTTAATAATTTTCCATATTCAATAAGCCAAGAGGTTGATTGGGCAATACCAATGGTGCTATCGTTAAAATGTGGTATATCACCATTTTGAAAAGACATTTGCTTCAGCCACGCCAGCATTTTCTCTGCAATATTTTTTACAAAAGAGCCAAAGTCAGGCTTTCGACCTTCCCAATTGGAATACCAGTCAGAAAGTTCTAATACGCGGAATAAAATGATCTGATGATACATTGGACTTAACTCAAAATGTCCCCCATCTACGAGCACTTGTTCCGCCAATTGTTTTTGCAATCCTTTTTCGGCTTTGATTATCCAAGTTTTTTCTGAAAATAATGTTCCTCCCATAAGGAGTGCAAAATAATTCTCTAACAAGTGATTGGCTAATAAATGAAACTCAAGCCGCTTACTAAGAAAGTCCAGTTCAGCGTGGATATCGGAAAGCATCTTCTCGTCTTTGTCACCGTTTGCAGAAAGGAAACGAATTGCGTTTATAATGCGGAGTGATGCTGGGTACGGCTCTAATGGCAGTCTGCCTGAATAGAGCCATTCATGAAGTGAATTCCAAAGGGCCTTTTTTGTTTTAATAGAGAGGTTCTCCTGTAGTAAATAGTTAGCATATTGCAGGTTGTAATTCCATAGGGCCCCATGTTTCTGCAATGCCCAATCAATCTCGGTATCAAATTGTTCGATTATATTCAGAAAGCAAAAATTGGTTCCTGTTTCATTAACCATTTGAGGCTGGAAGGGAGGTAAGGAGAAGAAAGGGATGACCAGTTGGTCAATCCTGTATCGACTGTTGTAGGTGTTTAGAGGAGCTGCTTTCTTCAAACGATACAAGATCTGATATTGCAGTTGTACTGCCTTCAGATATTTAGTTGTGTTCAGAAGTAATTTTAATTTACGAAGCATGAATATTATATAGTTGTATACAAACATTCAATAATATGTTTCCTTCAGTTAACTCACTTCGCCTTCGATTTACCTCTAATGGCTCAAAGAATTTTAAATTCATTTTTTATTATAATGTCATATAAATAGATTAGGTCGCTTTTTTGATCAAGACTTTACTGTCGCCTTTTTCTATCTTGTTAATAATAGCTACTATTTTTATAAAACACGGTCGAACCCTAACTGTAATGCGTATTTTTGTTTTTATGGGTTAACCAACTTTAATCCATCCGCCTGTTCGCAAGCTTTCAATGGCTGCGAAGCTAGCTTTGGTTGTATTTACCAGATCTTCAAAAGGGATTAATGAAGCCCCACCGTATTTAACTCGTTCACATAATAACCGGAATTGAGCCGCATGTCCTTTATCAATTGCTGTTTTGAGTTTTGAAAACCCCTTGAACCCATAAGCTTCTGTTAAGCGAAAATTGTTTACCACTGCAGTCCGCTCCTGTGAAAACACTTCAATACGCTCTTTTGGATAGGCTTTGGAGCCGTTACTGAAGTAATTGATAACTCCGGTGCTGCCATTTTCGTAATGTAATAAAATGGAGGCATTGTCAGTGTTCTCCTGTGGCTGGGTTCCCATGGCGTTCATACACACCGAAGTTACTTTACTTCCGGCTAAAAAGCTGATTAGGTCTATATAATGGCAGGCTTCACCAATAATACGACCACCTCCCACTTCAAGATCATGTACCCAAACATCAGGTGGAATATGACCCGCGTTCATTGTGGCTATCACATTTACGGGAGATTGCCCTAATAACGATTTTAATTTTTGAATATGTGGAGAGTACCTTCGGTTAAAACCAACGGTAAGTGTTTTGCTGCCATTATAGGTGGCAATAATAGCATCCAATTCCGTATTGTTTAATGCTAATGGTTTTTCTACAAAGACATGCTTACCTGCTTTCAATGCTTCAATCACCATTGGAGCATGCAAGTTGTGACGAGTCATGATCATGACCAGGTCCACGGTAGGATCCATCAGTATTTCCTGGTTAGATGTCGTGCTTTTTTGAATGCCATATTTTTTTGCTAAAACGGTAGCTGATACTCCTCCCTTGCTGGCAATGGATACTAGAGGGGCCTGGACTTTTTTTAAAACTGGCAACATTGTCATTTGCGTAAAGTTGCCGGCTCCGATGATGCCAATACCACCTGCTCCATTGGTAAAACGGGCTGTTGGAGTAGTAACAACAACATGGCTGTCGTTGCTTTGTTCTGGATATATTAAAAGAGAGGCAATAGAACCTCCATTCATATTATTGTATATTTTCCCGAACTCTTCTAGGGGCACCCTTTCTGTAACCAGGGGAGCTATATCGAGTTTGTGTGTAGCAATAGCAGTCAAAACAGCTTCAAAATTTCGCTTTTCGGTCCAACGAACAAAGGGGAGGGGATAGTCCATTCCTTTTTGTTCATAGTCTTCGTCATAGCGGCCTGGTCCATAGGAGCAGGACACCTGAAAGGTAAGCTCTTTTTCATAAAAATCTGACCGGTTAAGACCCAGACCAATAACGCCAACTAATATAATACGCCCACGTTTACGACTCATCTGAGCCGCTTGAGCAATGATATCATTGGTTTTGGCTGAGGCAGTAATTATTACTCCGTCAGCGCCAGCTTCTAATGTTTGTTCCTTTACAAACTTAACCACGTCACCATCGCCCCTCGGATTAAAAGTGACGATTCCTTTTTGCCGTGCAATCTCCAGTTTCCGGTCATCTAGATCCACACCAATAACCTTACATCCGCTGGCTATCAGCAGTTCTGCGGTGATTAGTCCTATGAGGCCCAGCCCCATAACTACTATAATTTCACCCAGCGTGGGATTACAGAGGCGGATACCCTGTAACCCAATGGCTCCTATAACAGTAAAAGTGGCGGCTTCATCCGAAACAGAATCCGGTATTTTGGCTACCAGATTTTTAGGGACACATACATACTCGGCATGATTGCCATTGGATGCCACGCGGTCACCAATCTTAAATTCGCTAACATTTCTGCCTACTGCCACCACTTTGCCAACATTGCAATAGCCGAGAGGGATAGGCGTTCCTAATTTATTAAATACTGCTTCAAGGGTAGGCATCAACCCCTCTGTTTTTATTTTATCCAGGACTTGCTTTACTTTGTCAGGTTGTTGCCGGGCTTTTTGGAGTAGGTTAGCTTTTCCAAACTCTACCAACATGCGTTCGGTACCAAGAGACACCAAGCTACAGGTGGTTTTTATTAAAACAGTTCCGGAACTAACTTCTGGAGCAGGAATCTCTTCTAGGATTGTTTCGCCCGTTTTAAAGGATTGTATTATTTGCCTCATTTATTGTCTATTTTCTTTTTTTAATTTCCTTTGATGGCACGCCCGCAACAATGGTAAAAGGGGCAACATCTTTTGTAACGACGCTGCCGGCAGCAACTATGGCGCCATCGCCAATAGTTACACCTGGTAAAATGATGCATGATGCTCCAATCCAAACATCTTTTCCAATGGTTACTTTCTTATTATCATGCCCTGAATGAAAAATCTGTCCGCAATTAGGTGGAATTTTGTGATTCCTTGAAAAAATCATTGTTCTGTAGCCGACAAGTGAACGATCACCAATTTCTACTCCGCCTGCGGTAGTTATGAGAACGCCCCAGGCTAAATCTACATTATCTCCTATTGTCAGGTTCCGACCTGGACTTAGCCTTATTCCAGGATAAAAAGTGACCCAGGAACCTACTTTTGCACCAACTGACGCCAAAAAGATCTTTTTTATAGGGTTAAAGATTTTATGTCTTGGTAATGCAAATACCAGATAAGAAAACATTTCAAATGATGAAATGAAAAAATCTTTACTTAATTGTTTTAGATTCATAAATCTTTTTAATAAACCTTAACTGCTCCTTTACTTTTTGCTCGGGTGAAGGAAAGTTCGTCAGTTTTTTTAAACCATTCATAATGAGCCGCTCCGATTTCTGGGGATTTCTTGTCAGATCAATTATTTTATTTGAAATATCCTGGGGATCGTTTCTCGATACATAAATTGCAGCATCATCACAAATTGACGTAGCCCATTCTAAATTTGATATTAGTAATGGTTTTTTATAATACCATGCCTCAATAATATTATTTGAGAAACTTTCCAATAAGCTGAGCAAAATTACAGCATCTATTTGTGAGAAAAGGTTTTCTGTTTCCTCTGGGGGTATCGGACCTATAAATATTATATTTTCTGATACACCAAGTTTCTCCGCATGATTAAATAGAGCGATAGACGATGGATGATCTTTTGAAACTGTTATTACAAAATTAACATCAAAGATGCCTCTCTTCTTTAATTCCAAAATGATAAAGGGTGTTAACTCAATATTTTTATTTTTATGCCATCCAGAAAAAAATAAAACATTATACCCCGATGAGCGAACATATTGGTTTTTGTTAATAGAATTATTTTTAGTAAAGGAATAGGCAGAAATTGAAGGAGGGATATAACATGTATTTTCGAGCGGGTATCCATATAACTCGTGGGCTCTTGTCTGCATACTCAAGTTTTCAAAAATAATCCCGTCTGCGGAAAGTGTTTTTTTTAACCTGATTTTGTCAATAAGTTTAAATTTTGCTCGTTTGAGCCAATTATGGCTGCCCCAAAAAGGAATTTCGGGATAAAATATATTGGAATATGCACAACCAACAACGGTTGTACAATTGCTTCTCAATAAACTAGGCCCAAACATTGTATAAACTACATCAATGTTATTTTTTCTTATGATTCTAGCCACATCAATAGTTTCGAATTTAAGCCTAGCTATGATTGATGGGTTGACTCTAATTACATTTTTCAAGTTAGCGTTCGCTAATATAAAATCGACATGCGTGTCTTTTGTAACGATAAAATAAGAATTGTTAAGTAAATCCTTAGATATCATAATATTTAAAAAATTAGTAGCAACCTGCTGACCACCGCCACTCTTTATTGGAAGAAAATTAAAAAGAGTAATCATTTTTAGTTATTGCAAATTAAACTTTTTGATAAACAATATTGGCATCACTTAATTTATTAAGTGAATGATATTTTGCTTCTTTTTTCGATTGAACCATTTAGGATAATTGGCGTGATTAATTTTTATATTATTTAGTGTATACATTTAGGTTTGATTAGTTTGAAGAATTACTCTTTGCTAATTTGATATTTTGCAGAATTACTTCAGGCTGCCCTTCATTTTTAAAGTTAATTTGTAATGTTATATTCTCCACAGAGGCCATTTTGTCTTGCGGCTCCATTTTAAATTGACAAGTGAGTTGATTTGTTGTTAACTTATTTAAATCGATATGATAGATTGTTGGAAATTTATTTTTAATAACCGTCTTATTCTGCGTTGAAATTTTCAACTCAACTTCAATTGTGCCACTGGTATACTGAATCCGATTGAAATTGAAGGAAACTATATAAACACCATTGCCGCTATATGGCATCAATTGATATATTGCTCCAGACTTCATATTGGTTACATTTACGCCATTTTTGGAGAGCTTAATACTTCCAGTGCTATTATTGCTTTTCCATGTAAACCATTTATAATGTATGGGATTCCCGCTGATAGAACCTTTTGAATCCAATAAATTGTTTGCCTTAGAGATATTACTCGCTTTCTGAATTTGAGATTCAAAAGAATATAGATCTAAGCTATTCATATATTTCAAATAGATGGAATTAAAATTTCCAAGCAAATTATTTTTTGCTTGCATAATTTCGTTTTGAGAAACTCTTTTTGTCTTCATAATTTCATTGTCTATATCTAAGCTTGTTCTTGGATTTTGCCGTATATACATATAATTCAGTTTAGTGAAATTCCAAAATTTAAGTAATTCAGCTGCTCTTTTTTTGTGGATATCATTATCTGCGTTTGATAAGACCTTATTTAACAATTCATCAGAATTTTTTACATAAGCATATGGAATTTCGTAGATATAGGAATAATCAAAAAAATTGAGGTAAGTACCATTAGTATTCCACCAACGTGTATTTTGTATATCTTTTGTCCAAAATTTTCCCCAGATATCATAGAATTGTTTTAAATGAATTGCTGAGTTTTTGCCCACGGCTCTTTCGTACCATGTATTTAGTAATTGTTTAAAATCCTGGTGTGGGTTCCAAAGTAATTTTGTGATAAACCAAATTTTTGGTCCCTCCAAAATATTGGGATATGATTCGGCAACATAATGCCGTACCCCCATTTCTCGAGCTGACTTAAGATAGGTGGCAATCAATTCAAAATCTGTTCTGGGAGTTAAATATGTTCGACCGTAAACGTAATCATACCATCCAATTTGCTTTGATGTTTTCAGCCATTTCTTGGTGTTACTGATATCATAATTTTTACTTTTATTATCAATCCATTTAAGTCGTTCGAAGGTTAGAAATGGAATGATATTATCTTTTAAGTTGAAGCCTGGCGGTGTGGCAGTGTTATAATGAGCGATAAGGCCATAACTTTTATTCGAAAAGCTTCTGTTTAGAATTTCAACTGTTGCGTTTACCCATCGGTAATACGTATCTGAATAGTTATTGTACCCCATTTCATTTTTATTGCCCTTAAAATAACTGGTGTCGAAGTTTTGTGAGTCATTTGTTCCAAATGAATAGGTTGTTACATTGGGGTTTTGCGTAAAAAAGTCTTTTATTTTCTGAGCCGCATATTTTTCACTGCCTTTTGCCGTGAAGTTGGGTTGCCAGGCCTGATCGTTATCATCTTTCGGAATATATTTTTTACCATTAAAAGCAGGGAAAAACTCTAAGTTTGATTCTTTTTTTAATGAAGACGGTCTAAATAATTTATACATATTATGCGAGTACTCAACTCTTTTTCTTATGTAGTTCTTTTTCGCCCATTCTGATAGGTCATAATTATCATATAAATACGCCGGTGATAAATAGCGGGTCAAAAACTCAGGGTTTTCAATCACATTTGTTTCATTTATCACAAGATTTGCCTGTTTGGGGATATCTGTCCATAAGCTGCCAGGGCTTAGCCACAATATACCCAAGAATCTTTCCAGGAATTGATAGACTCCGTATTCGATGCCTGTTTTAGTGTTGCCAGAGATAACAACCTTGTCGTTTCTGACTATTATAACAAAACCATCTTCATCCAAATTACTATAATTAAAGAACTTTTGATCCTCTCCATATCTGATGCCAATTACTATTTGATTCTTATAATTTGCCGGTGCTGTCAACACATTTAGTTGAGCAAAGGTGCTTTGGAAAATATACTTAGAAAGTGTATCAGCAATGTCACGTAAATTGCTGTAATCTTCCTTTTTTAATATAATTTCAGCATTGGGCCGACCATCTTTTACAATAACAATTGGGTTTGCATTGCCAAACATTGCCAATAGCACTATAAAAGCTAGTATTTTAATTTTCTTATACATTATTAAAATATTTGTTCAAATTGAGTTGTTATATTTCTAATGTCATAATCCTCTATATTTATGTTGCTTTGGTATGAAGAAAAATCATAATGAAGAAATTGATCCAATAGGTTAATATTAAGTTGATCCTGATTGAAATTAAATATAGGTCTTCCTGTTAACAAGTAATCAATAAGCTTGCTTGGGCTTTGAACAGAATTAAAGTTGTCCTGGTTAATCAAGAAATCCATCGAACTCAATTCGGGAATTAAATCTTGTCTGTTAATGGGGGGCCTGATTTCGATTTTGCTCCCCAATTTATCCACGTAGTTATTGAGAAGAAGAAGATTATCCTGAGTGTTTTTTATGTATAATATAAACTTAAAATCAGATTGTTCTAATTTACAAAGATAGTCGAAAAGTATCTTTGGGTCTCTGATATTTTGATAGAAATTGCCGGCAAAAGCAAAGGTGGGGATCTTATTCTTCCTATATTCTTTTAATTTTATTTTAGAGAAATCGAATCCTTGGGGAATAATTCTTATTTTTTCTTTATCCTTCAGCCAAAGATATGCAGGTAGGCTTTTGATTGTAGGTATTGTTATAAAATCGAATTTATTCATGATCTTTTTTTCGATCCATCTAAAGTACGGAGCAACAATAGATGTTTTATTAAATTTCGAGAACGGGTCACCATAGTCCGCAATATATCTTTCTGCTATATTATTGCTTTTAATTTGTCTTCCAACCGCCCAATGAATATGAAATGGTAATCCAATGGAGATCAAAACATTATATTTTTTTTTGAAGATTAATTTAGCTTTCAGTTTAATAAACAAACTGAAAAGAGTACCAGTTGTAAAATAAAATACACATTTCTTTAAAAATGATTTTAACGGGTTTGCGTTAGCGGACTTTCGCGGCTGTGTTTCTGCAATATGCCAGGCATTTAGATAAAATACATTCAAATTTTTTTCTTGAAAAATTGTATCAAAATTCTGGGTTGCTGAATAAACGTCAACATGGTAGCCTCTCCTGGATAACTCTAAACTTAATTCCGTAGCTCTAAAAGCACGAGGTGTTTGCAACGGGTGATAATATCCTGTGACTATTGCAATTCTTTTCATTGTTTTTTAATAGTGAATTGAGATCTATTTTGATTGACAAAATAAATGTAGTATAAAATAGTTATAAACAGAATAGTATTATGCCTGTAAAGGGCGTCTATATTTAGCGATGCCAAAAGAAAGATCATCATTAAGAATCTAAAGCCTTTATGTAGTGTTTTGTCTAAAAAATAGGTTTTAAAAATAATAGCAACAATAATAAATGGCAGAATGCCGCATCTGAAGATAATATTAACAAAGGACGTATCTGTGTATTTCATTGGAGTTCCGCTTTTCCAGTGGTATGTAAAAATTCCCAAATCATAAGGGATTCCTATTATCCAGTATCCTTGAATAAAGCGATTATAAATTCCTTCATAAATGACATCTCTATTCCCTTTAATTGTACTTTTATAAATAGTATTGTCACCTATAAAAATAGAGAGAATTCTTTTATCCATCTGTTTTTGAACGAAAGGGAAGGTCGCATAAATTTGAAATATAATAAGAATGGCAAGAAGGATAAAGAAAGACATATAAAAAATTTTCTTTATTGACATATCACGTGTAAGATTGTAAATAATTACTACAAACAATATAAATAGGTAAGTTCGGTTAAATGCTGTGATGAGTGCTGCTATGCTGATCGCAAAAATCATTTTTTGCCAGAACTTACTATTATACCAAGATTTTCTTTTCTCGGTTAATAAGTAAGCACCAATAATACCAAAAGAAACATTATCATTAAAAAGCCTTCCGGAATATTCGAATGAGCTCATGACGATATCGCTATCTGTCTGATTTGCAGAATGTAGAAAAGGAAGAGGAATAATTGTATTAATAACTGACAGTAATATAGAGATAAGGACTGAATATAAGAGCGCCTTCCATGTTGACTGCAGGTCAATTCTGAAACCTGTATGTAAGAAAAGAAGTGCACAAAATAACGGTATTCCTAACCGAAAAGACTTTGTACTGTCTGAAAATGATTGCAAATAAAATATAGGTTTTAGCAAAAATTCATTGAATAATGTAACAATAAAGAAACAAATAATGAGAGGCCTGAATTTATTTTTTAGAGGGTATCTAGTTGGGCCAAAAAAATTTAAAATCGTTAATATTAATATGGTTATCTCCCCGATAGATAGATTTAGTTGCCCAAAATTAATGAAGAAACTCCTATTCGTCGGTGACGAAAATCCTATGAATAATATGATACAGAATAAATAGTTAATTAACTTCATATCTTAAAATTAAAGTTAATTCGAAAACTAGCCTTAATGTATTCTGTTAATGTAATTGTTGTTAGTCTCTTTATTAAAAACCACCAACTTGGTACATAAAGGAGTATCTGTGTAATTGTTAATGAAGTACAAATTCCAATGGTGCCCCAAAAAGAGCCAATATATACCGACAATGGGGTAATAAAAAGCGTAAATAAATTCCATTTGAATTCTAAATCTGTTCTTCCCGTAGCAACGACTAAGCTACCCACGGGATTTCCGATGGCCCTAAAAATCATATAGACGGATAATACTCTTACTAAAATTGTAATATTGTCATAACCATTCCCGTAAAGAATGCCAACGACAAAATGAGCAAAAACAATTATTCCTACATATACTGTAACATTAACAGTTGATATAGAATTCAAAAGTTTAAGGTAGTTGTGCTTCAGTAAATCTTTATTATCCTGCATTTTTGCCAGTACCGGACCTGCCACTTTCATTACTATCGGGTTGATGAATTGAAAAGGCCTGAACACGAGTTGCTTAGCCAAACTATAACCACCTAATATATCTGTTGAAAATAGTTTACCAATTATTAATATATCGAGATCTCTATTAAAGTAGTTAGCAATTTGTCCTCCCACTTGATACATGCCAACATTAATGAATGGTTTTGTGATAGTATAATTGAAATAGAAGGTGGGAAGTCTTTTCTTTGCAAAGCCTATAAAAATATAGATGAAATTCGATACAAAATATTGCAGAACTGTTGATAAGACGAGGGCATATATTCCAAAGTTAAAATATGCAAGTACTATAGCTAGAGTAATGGAACAAATAGCAGAAAATATTTCAGTAAAACTTACTATTTTGAAATTAAGATTTTTTTGCTCTACAACTTTGAATTGTCTTCCCAATCCATTGAACAGGATAATCAGGCCGGTTATGGGGATTAACTCCTTAAGTATTTCTAAATTGTAAAATTTAACAATGAGAGGACTTAAGAGTAATAATAGTGCATATAGCGCACTACTGAAGATTAGATTTAGCCAATAAAGACTGGAATATTCCTTTTTATTCATCTCTTGCTTATGGAGAATGGCTGTTGAAATGCCCATATCGTTGAATAGCTCCAAAAAGTTAATGATAAATGTTAAAATCGCAATAATTCCAAACATATCTTTCGATAAAAAGCGAGTTAAAATCGAGACCCTTAAAATGGCAACAACAGCCAGTATTATAGAACTGATTGTTGTCCATTTTAGTCCTTTCATCACCTGTTTCTTCATGATAAGAGATTTAATAAATTCGCCAGATCTTCTTTTACAGCTTTTTCATTGAAGATTCGGTTTAGAATTTTCTGGTTGGAGAGCACTTCGGTTTTTGCCAATTTCTCATTACCATACTTGATAAAATCCCGCTCTAAATCGAATACAAAAATTCCAATCCTTCGTAAAAATTGATATGCAGGATTTAGAGGAGATAGATAGATCCGGGCCCCCATATAAAGCATAGGAATTATATTTCCCATTGCTTGTTGTCTATAATGATAAAAAACGCCGGTACTACAAGTTTGGAGCAATTCTACATAAACGGAACGTTGTATAAATTCTAGCAGAGGGTGAAAGTTTGCAAATAGCGCTTTCCCCTGTTCAATAATTTGTTTCTTGTAGAAATCGTTTTGTCCGTAATTCAGAGGTATGATTATTTTAGCTATTTGAGAAACAGGGTTTAAGTTTAAAATTTCAAAAGCATCCAAATGATTGCATTCATAGGTGTTAGAATTTCCAACTAATATATTTGTAGCATTGTGATTTAGTTGTATATTTTTAAACCCGGCAAGATATTGATCCAGTGAGCTAAAAGATGTCTGAAGGAATTGCATCCTATTGGGATAGTATTTAGCTAAATAATCCACATCTTCTTTTATATAAGTACAGATGTAGTCAATCTTGTCTAAATTCCTTTTAATATTGTTGCTTTTAGTGAAAATATTTTTTATTATTTTTTTATATTCTACTGCGTTAAACTGATGAAAAAGGCGTCGTGCATATAGAGATTTGGTAAGAGGGGCTAGCAAATGCCCTTTTATCTTTTTTAAATTATAAATGTCAAACCCCCAAGGGATCCAGGCGATTTTGACATCAGTTTTTTCAATGTTGTGTAACAGTCTAAAGGCCTCTGATGAAATCGCATGAAATATTATGCCATGTGCATTAAACTTCTGTATCAAGTTATTTAATGATTCCCCTGCATATTTGAAAATATTATCTGAGTTCGCCCGGACATGGTAGTACCTTTTATCCTTTGAGTTTGTAAAAACAACGAATATCTGTCTGTCGAAAGAACTAAAGTTTTCGATTATATTATCTGTTATCTTTTCGTCATTAATAAAGTGTAAATAGCTACCCTTTGACATCTGTAATAATTTTAATTATTTCACTTATTTGTTGCGGGGTAAGTTCATAATATAGAGGAAGTCTTAAAAGATTGTTTGAGAACCGATCGCTTTGAAGAAGATCTCTTCCATCGTGCTTTTTTTGATAATAGGGGCTTTTGTGGAGACTTAAATAATGAAAAACTGCATGAATGTCATGGTCTTTTAATTGTTGAATAATTTCAGAGCGTTGTTCCATTGATTTGCAAACTATATAGAACATATGTGCATTGTTCGTGGCGAAAGAAGGGATGTTGGGCAATTGTACACAATATTGTTCCGCCCAGTTCTTCAAGCCATCATAGTACATTTGCCAATGCTGTTTTCGACGATCCTGAATGTCTTCAAGATTCTCTAACTGCGCCCATAGAAATGCCGCAATTGTTTCGGAAGGCAAAAAGGAAGAACCAATATCGACCCATCCATATTTATCAACTTCTCCGCGAAAAAAAGCTGAACGATTAGTTCCCTTTTCCCAAATAATTTCAGAGCGTTTAATAAAACGTTCATCATTGACGGCTAATAATCCTCCTTCTCCAGATATAATATTTTTAGTTTCATGAAAGGAAAAGGCTGCTAGATGCCCGATGGATCCAAGCGCTTTACGTGAACCATCGCTAAAGGTATAATAACTATCGATAGCCTGTGCGGCATCTTCTACTACAAGCAAATTGTGTTTTGAAGCAATATTCATTATTTTTTCCATATCACAAGCAACACCAGCGTAATGTACGGGAACAATAGCCTTTGTATTTTTATTAATCAATGCCTCAATGGCATCTTCGTCCAAGCCAGGTTGATCACTCTTACTGTCAATAAAACGAATTACAGCTCCCCGCAGTACAAAGGCATTCGACGTAGACACAAATGTATAGGAAGGCATAATGACTTCGTCTCCCGGTTCAATATTTGCTAATATAGCTGCCATTTCTAAAGCATCTGTGCAAGAGGTAGTCAATAAGCATTTTTTGAATCCATATTCATCTTCGAAAAATTGCTGACACAGTTTAGTATATTTGCCGTTGCCGGATAATTTTCCGGTATGAACGGCGTCGTACATATAGTGCGCTTCTTTTCCTGTTAAATAAGGTTTATTAAACGGTATCATAATTCCAAATGTGATAAATATATGTCAAATTGTGTAATATAAAATTGTTTGATTCATATAATTTTGTAGCTGGTGTATTGTCTAGTTGAGTAATCACCTGCATTTTTTGAAAGCCCATATCTATGGCTTTTTGCTTTACAAAATTAATCAAATTAGTAGCTACTTTTTTACCTCGGGCAGAAGCTCCAACAGCCAATAACCCAATTTCTGACACTTCCCGGCTTTTCCGGCCTAATGTTATAAACCCGATTATTTGATTATTTTCTATTGCAATGAATACTCCTAAGGGGGCCTCATCTTTTAGAGAATTCTCTATCCATTTAGTATAAAGTCTTTCAAACTCACGGTCTCTAAAATTCTTATCAAGAAAAAACCTGGAGTATGTCCCACTTTCCAGAGTTAGTTGCAGAAGTGTTGAATAATTGTGAGCGTTGGCATCAAAAGGAAGAATCTGGTATTTATTATTTTCTATCGTTTCTGGCTTGTTGTTTAAAAGAGTGACATAGCAGGCCTTTTTGTCAACAAGCTTATTGCTTATCTCATTTATTGGTTGCTCAGAAAAAACGTAAATTAATCTGAACTCTGAGGGAAGTATTGAAATAGCAGCCCCCTCATTATAGTCAATCCTTCCGACTTTATAACCGAAGAATTCAGTATCCCATTCCAAAACTTCAATGCGGCTCATGTTATTTCAAGTTTAATACTTTTCTTTTTATATAATCATAATAATCGCCTTTCATGGAATGCACCTGTTTTTGTAAAGTCTCAGATGTGATCCAATTGTATCTTACTGCGATTTCCTCAACACAGCCTATTTTTAAGCCAGTTCTTTTTTCAACAGCTTTAACAAATTCTGTAGCTTCTGTTAGTGACTCATGTGTGCCCGTATCTAACCAAGCAAAACCCCTGCTCAGGGTTTTTAATTTTAGTTGCCCTGAAATTAGGTAGTGTTGGTTTACTGTAGTGATTTCTAACTCTCCACGCGCGGAGGGGTTTATGTTCTTTGCGACTTCTACAACAGAATTGGGATAGAAATATAATCCTACTACTGCATGATTGGATTTAGGATGTGTTGGCTTTTCTTCGATAGACAGCACAGTACCATTGTTATCAAATTCAGCTACACCATAACGTTCGGGATCTTCAACATAATATCCGAACACGACGGCATTTGTATGCTGTTGTACGCCTATTACAGATTCCGCCAATAATTTTTGAAATCCCGCGCCATAGAAAATATTATCTCCTAAAATCAGACATACATCGTCCTGCCCAATAAATTTTTCTCCAATAATAAAAGCTTGTGCCAATCCATCCGGACTGGGTTGTTCAGCATAATGAAGTTGCACACCCAATCTGGAGCCATCTCCTAGGAGCTTTTTAAAGTTGGGCAGGTCATCAGGTGTTGAAATCACTAATATTTCTCGGATTCCAGCCAGCATGAGCACTGATAATGGGTAATATATCATTGGCTTATCATACACGGGAAGTAGTTGTTTTGACACCGCTATGGTTAAAGGGTGCAGCCGGGTTCCGGAACCTCCCGCTAATATAATTCCTTTCATAACTCTAGATCAATTAGACAGTATACTGCATTTTATAATATTGCTGATAATCTCCTGAGGTGATGTCGTTCAACCATTCCTGGTTTGATAAATACCAGTCAATAGTTTCGCTCAAACCTTGCTCAAATGTAACGGAAGGACTGTAACCAAGCTCCCGGTTTATTTTCGTAGCATCAATAGCATACCGAATGTCGTGCCCCGGGCGGTCTTTCACAAACGTAATAAGCTGTTCTGAAGTGCGCTCCGGCCTACCCAGTTTCTCATCCATTTGCTTACAGAGTTCTTTTACCAAATTAATATTCTGCCATTCATTAAATCCTCCTACATTGTAAGATTCGCCATTCTTCCCTTTATGATAAACCAAGTCAATAGCTCGGGCGTGATCAATTACAAATAGCCAATCTCTGGTAAATTTACCATCACCGTAGATTGGAAGTGGCTTATTATGAAGAATATTGTGGATGCAAAGTGGAATCAATTTCTCTGGGAAATGATTCGGCCCGTAATTGTTGGAACAGTTTGTCAAAACAACTGGCAACCCGAATGTATCATGATAGGCGCGCACAAAATGATCCGAAGACGCTTTTGACGCGGAATACGGTGAATGAGGATCATACCTGCTAGTCTCTGTAAATAGACCAATCTCACCCAATGAACCATAAACCTCGTCTGTAGATACATGGAGGAAACGCTTTTCGTAATAATGATCTTCCCATATTTCTTTTGCAGCATTTAGTAAATTAACGGTACCAATCACATTTGTCATTACAAACGCCACCGGGTTTGTTATCGACCGGTCTACATGAGACTCTGCGGCCAAGTGAATCACCCCATCCGGTTGGTGTTCTTTAAAAATCTCAACAATCTTATTAGCATCTGTAATATCAGCCTTAACAAATTTGTAATTAGAACGCTCTTCTATATCCCTTAGATTTCCCAGATTTCCGGCATAAGTTAAAGCGTCCAGATTGATAATTTGATATTCTGGATATTTATTTACAAATGTCCTGGTTACATGGGAACCAATAAATCCTGCACCACCTGTTATGATAATTGATTTCATTGTTTATTTATTTGTAACACCACAAAAGTCGAGTATGATTTTTTCGGCTGGAATATTCAGATTTTTAAATTCTTTGTGCGCTACTAGAAAGACCACTATATCTGCATTATTGAGGGCCTCTACATAATTTGTTAATTTAAATAAATTATGCTCTGAAATATTAGGCTCAACTACAAAATATTCTTCGTCGTTGGCATCCTGCAAAATACGCTGTACAATATATTTGGCAGGTGATTCACGTAAATCATCAATATTTGGCTTAAAGGCCATGCCCATTAATGCGATTTTGGGTTCTTGGTTGTTTTTTAGCTGATACTCCTTTCGGGCTTCTTTTACTTTTTCTGCACACCAAAATGCCTTGTGATTATTGATTTCTCTGGCTTTCCCAATAATGCGAGACTCTAATGGGAACTCCGATACGATAAAATAAGGGTCCACAGCTATGCAGTGCCCACCAACCCCGCAACCAGGCTGTAAAATATTCACCCGGGGATGTTTATTGGCCAGGCGAATTAGTTCCCAAACATTAATGCCGGCTTTGTCACAAATCAATGATAATTCATTGGCAAAAGCTATTTGTACATCTCGGGAAGAGTTTTCAGTTAATTTACACATTTCGGCAGTACGTGCATTTGTAGAGTGTAGTTCTCCTTTTACGAACTGGCCGTAAAAAGCCTTCGCCTTTTGTGTCGAATCATCATTTACTCCGCCTATAACTCTGTCATTGTGTACCAATTCATACATTACGTTCCCTGGTAATACCCGCTCGGGGCAGTAAGCAACATAAATTTTATCCTGGAGTTCAGGACGTTTTGCAAAAATGAGGGCCATCATTTTTTCTGTAGTTCCTACAGGTGAAGTAGATTCTATAATATAGAGATCACCTTCTTTCAATAAGGGCAATATCGCTTCAGTAGCCGCCTGAACATAGGAAATGTCGGGTTCATGATCTCCTTTGAATGGAGTAGGAACTACAATTAAATATGTATTTGCCTGTACTGGCCGCGTGCCTGCTTTTAAAAATCCTTCCTGAACTGCTTTTGCAACTGCTTTATCCAGCTCGGGCTCCACAATATGAATTTTTCCGGCATTAATAGTTTCCACTACATGTTGTGAAATATCTACTCCATGCACTGGTATACCACTATTAGCAATGAGTGCTGAAGTTGGTAGACCAATATATCCCAATCCTACAGTAACAACTTTTGCTTGCATTTCTTTTATTTTAATTTTTTAATAAAGTTGACAATTCGCTCACAGGCCTTCCCGTCACCATAGGGATTATGAAGCGCCGACATCTGTTCGTATCGTTCTTTACTATCCAATAATGACTGTGTTTGGAAAATAATTTTTTGTTTGTCAGTGCCTACTAAAATTACAGTACCAGCCTCCACGGCTTCCGGCCGTTCTGTTGTATCCCGCATTACCAGTACCGGTTTCCCCAGACTGGGAGCCTCTTCCTGTACACCTCCTGAGTCCGTAATAATGATGTAGGCTTGGTTCATCAACCAAACAAACGCCGGGTACGCTAAGGGCTCTATTAATTTTATATTATTGATACCGGACAGAATCTCGTATACCGGACCTTTTACATTAGGATTCAGGTGGACGGGGTAGATAATCTGCACATCAGGATTGGCTGTAGCAATTTGTTTCAATGCTTCACAAATATTGATAAATCCCTGACCATGATTTTCCCTGCGATGCCCGGTCACCAGTATGAGTCTTTTATCCGGATTGACTATATCTTTTAATTGGCTGATATCTGCGTTATTTAATTGTTGTACCCGGGCCGAGCTATCGAACAATGCATCAATAACTGTATTTCCAGTAATTAAAATAGCCTGCGGCGATATATTTTCTTGTATGAGATTTTCTTTTGAAGTATGGGTTGGGGCAAAATGGAAATCACAAATTCTGCCAGTTACCTGCCTATTTATTTCTTCCGGAAACGGAGAGCGTTTATTGTGAGTTCTAAGCCCCGCTTCTACATGACAGATCTTTGCTCCCGAATAAAAAGCTGCTATACTTGCTGCCATGGTAGTAGTAGTGTCTCCATGGACATAGACAAAATCCGGTTTAAACGCTTCAAGTACAGGCTTTAAACCTGTAAGAATGTCAGCGGTCAGTGTATACAGATTTTGGTTGGGTTTCATTAAATCCAAGTCAAAATCTGGTGTAATCTCAAAAAAATCCAATACCTGATCTAGCATTTCCCGATGCTGTGCTGTTACACAAACTTTGGTATCGAATTGATCGGGGTGTTTTAAAAACTCTTTTACCAAAGGCGCCATTTTAATAGCCTCAGGGCGTGTTCCAAAAACAATTAAATTTTTTTTCATAAATAGAGTTATAATAGAGCGTCAATTTTATCGGCAATAGATCCTTTAGTTATAGTATCATTACCTCTAGTATAATTGCTTCAAATTTAACAGAGGACGGTTCTGTCTGGTTTTTGTATCTGTATTGTGAGGCAAATAAACAAGCCCGGCTTATCTTAGAAAACAACCTCGATAACAGTTTATCCAAGAGTATTTATCCAATTCTGTTTTTTATCTCAGATTGTTCTGCCACAAAGAGCTAACTCGCATACTTGGTAGTTTTGCAAGGAGAGGAGGACCTGTTATATCTTCTGCCCTAAAATATGACTAAGTTCCCTTGATCGAAGTGTTGTTGGTATATACAAACAACACACACTCGTATTATGATTTGCCAACGGCTTATTTTGAGAGACAGGGAATGTTGATAATGATAGAGTCTTTGATCGGTCTTCGCGACCGGTCAAACAGTATTCATTATCATTTGATTTTTGCCCATCTAATGTTCAAATATCCTATTCCTATTATTTAAAAAGGCTTCTTATCATTTTACCCAGACTTCTTTTCGTTTTTACATCATTGTCTCCATAACCATACCCATAACCATAGCCATAACCATAACCGTAAGAGTTTTGGGGTTTGGCATCATTCAGTACTATCATCAAATGATTAAGCTTCTTATTGCTATAAATGTCCTGTACAATATTCAACTGCTCCTTAAAGGTGTAGTTATAGCGTACGACATAGGCGCTGATATTAGCAAAATTACCCAACGTGAAGGCATCCGATACCTGGCCCACTGGCGGACAGTCTATAATAATATGATCATACTCTTGTTTCAGGAAATTAAAGAGTTCGACTATTCGTTCGCTCAACAAAAGCTCTGAAGGGTTTGGTGGAATGGGTCCTGATCCAATTACATACATTCCTTTCAATTCCCGTACAGGCTGAACTAGATCGGCAGGGCTAAGGCTTCGATCTATTACAAAATTGGAAATACCTCTGGATGAAGGTATCCCTAAGCCTTTTAATAATTTGGGTTTGCGCAGGTCAAATTCTAACAATACC
The DNA here is from genome assembly GCF_020034665.1 of Niabella beijingensis. Taxonomy (NCBI): domain Bacteria; kingdom Pseudomonadati; phylum Bacteroidota; class Chitinophagia; order Chitinophagales; family Chitinophagaceae; genus Niabella; species Niabella beijingensis. The sequence goes on from NZ_JAIQDI010000002.1 coordinate 1,357,087, forward strand.
ACCTTCTTCCCACTCAAAACCAAACTGGCCCCCAGATTGGTACAGAAAAAGGTCTTTCCTTCTCCGCTCATACTGGATGTGGTTAAAATTACTTTATCTTCTTCCCCTGAAGTAGCAAATTTCAGATTGCTGCGGATTAAACGGAACATTTCCGAGATAGGAGAGCGCGTATTTTCCTTAACCACTAATTCTTCATCTGATTGAGCATGCATGATCTCTCCGAGAATGGGAATGTTAGTACGGATTAGGATGTCCTTTTGCAAACGTACTTTGTCATTTAAGAGATCTCGTATGTACATGATAGCAAAAGGAATCAAAATGCCAGCTATTATTGCGCCAAGATAGATCAGCATTTTCTTGGGAGAAACTGGTTTATTGTCTGCTGCAGTATCATCAATGATCCGGGAATTAGATACCGTTGCTGCCAAGGAGATCAAGGACTCTTCTTTTTTTTGCAACAAATACTGATAGATGGTTTGTTTAATACCTTGTTCCCGTTGGATTTCCAGCAATTGCCGTTCCACCGCCGGTACAGTTTTTATTTTGGACTGAAACTGCCCATAGTCTTTGTCAATGAGCCCCTGAGTTACATTTACTCCCTTTTGCAGGTTGCGGATATTTTCGGAAATGCTTTTGCGCACCGTGCTGATACTTTTATCAATGTTCTGTACCAGTATATTGTCTGGTTCTACTGTTGTCAGCGTCTGCTGCCGTTTTAATTGCAAGTCATTAAAACTCTGGATCAAGCCATTAAGGGTAGGGTCCTGGATTCCTAGAGAAGTAGGTACTAAGGTATGCTCATTTCCCGGTTTGCTGATATATGTCTGAAGAGAAGTAAGAATGGATGCCTGTAGTTTGGCATCTTCCATTTTTTGATAAAGCCCCTGAGTCTGAGTCATGTATTGGTTAATATCCGAGGTCACATCAGTGATCTGATTTTTTTCTTTAAATTCGGATACCTTTTTTTCCACCCCAGAGAGCTCACCCACCAAAGTACGCAGACGATCATCAATAAAAGCCACGGTATTCCGGGAAACGATATTCTTATCATCGACCGCATCCTGGTTATAAACTTCGATAAGTTTATTGATAATGTCTATGGCTTTTTGAGAAACAGGGTCCTTAACTGTAATTATAATAGTGCTTGTCTGTTGATCACTTACGTCAATCGATAAGTTTTTTGCATAAGCTGCTGCGTATTCTTTAATGTTATTGAAACGAAGCAGGATCTTATCGTCTGAAAACCGATAGTTTGGGTTGGGGTTGATGCTAAAAGTTCCGAAAGGCATTTGTATTTTTTGCCCGAAACGGAAGGTCTTTGAGCTACCGGCATCTTCTGTCAAGATAAATTCCGAACGAGGCTTATTTACTGAAATTGAATAATTCCCAATCCCTCTTTTTAAAAGGGAATCTTCGTAAAGTGTATCAATGTTGATGATAAAAGGCCTGTTTCTCCCGTAAGCTTCAGAAGTGCGTATGTTCCCCTGCACAAATTGGGTGGGTTGTAAGTCCGGCAACTGCCGGAGAGTTCTCTGTAAGAGGCTTTTACTCTTAAGTACGCGTACTTCATTGTCTACGCTTTTAGTTGTATTAAATATGTCAAGGTCCTGAAACATTTGCATCGCATCAGTGCCTCCGCCCCCTTTTTTATCATCCTTTACTAACAGCTCCGCGCTTGTTTGATAGACTGGCGTAGTGTAACGTAGATAAAAAAAAGCGAGGACCAGACATGTAACTATCCCAAGTACAAACCAGTACCAGTTGCGTGTGTAACGGGTGATCTCCGCACGTAAATTGATTTCCTTGGGTTGTTCAACAGATACTACAGATTCTTCGTTCATTAGAAAGCGTAAATTATTGTTATAATTGCAAGATCTTTAATTAGCGCAACAGTGAAGCCAGGATCACAGCGATCGCTGAAATACCTGCTGTGGCAATAGGGACCCAGCGATAATTGCTGGCATCTACCTGCTTAGCTTTAAGGTTATTCTCCGGTTGCACATATACCACATCGTTCTGCTGAAGGTAGAAGTAGGGAGAGGTAAATACATTTTTGTCAGTCAGGTTAATGCGCTGCATGGTCCTGGTGCCATCTTTTTCCCGGATCACCAATATATTTTCCCGGATGGCATAGGGCGTAAGGTCCCCTGCCATTCCCAAAGCTTCTAATACATTCACCCGCTCATCAGGAACTGTAAATGATCCAGGGCGTGCTACCTCTCCGATCACCGTCACTTTATAATTAAGAAACTTTAGATTTACAATTGGATCCTTGGCTGTTTTGGCTACTTCGGCTGTTATCTTGTCCTGAGCTTCTTTGCGGGTGAGTCCGGCAATATCTATTTTCCCAAGTACCGGAAGATTTACCTGACCTTTTTCGTCCACAAGATATCCGCTTCGTGTCGCATCAAAGCTATTTGTATTATAAGTATTAACAGTAGTATTTGCTGCGCTGCTCTGAGTTGTAACCAGTGATTGCGGGGGTGCTCCAGAACTGAAAAGCTGATTGTATTCAGGACTTAGAGTGGTAATATTAATGCCCAAGATGTCCCCTTTTTCGATCTTTGCAGCCATCTTATTGACAATCTGCGTGGTATCGCCTTCCGGCGGGAGGTTGTTAAAATACACAAGATTCCTGTTAGTACGGCAGGATGTCATCGCCAGTACGGTGAAAGCAAGTATAACACACACTCCTTCCCATGTTTTAAAGGGGGCGTTTTCACGTATTTTCATAAAATAACGAGGTTTCAAATGAATAGTTTGCAAATATAAACGGTGAGGGGATAAGAAACGGATTTTTAAAAAAGTTTTATTTAGACACTATTACATATGTATGTTAACATGATATTATCATTAAACGGATTACTTATTGTTAATGTTTTTAGCGAAAATTTCGACTTATCCTTCAGAAATTCTTAATTTCGACGCGTAATAAGAAGAAAAAATTATGCCACAAGATCAGGTTAGACAATTTTTGGATTTTGAAAAGCCGATTAAGGACCTTTTAGACGAGATTCAGCTGACAAAGGAACGTACTGAAAAGACAAAAATCGATCTTTCTGACCAGGTGGTTCAATTGGAACATAAGGTAGCGGAAACGCGCAGGAGTATCACCCAGAACCTTACTGACTGGCAACGTGTTCAGCTGAGCCGGCATCCGGATCGTCCCTATACACATAAGTATATAGAATTGATGACGGAAAACTATGTGGAATTATACGGTGACCGCAATATTAAAGACGATAAAGCAATGGTCGGAGGCTTCGCAACCATTGATGGTCATACAGTTATGATCATCGGGCAGCAGAAAGGTTCAAATACGAAGAAACGACAGCTCCGCAACTTTGGAATGGCAAATCCTGAAGGCTACCGGAAAGCATTGCGACTGATGAAACTGGCGGAAAAATTTAACAAACCGATAATAACGCTGATCGACACCCCGGGCGCATTTCCCGGACTGGAAGCAGAGGAGCGGGGCCAGGGTGAAGCAATTGCCCGGAATATTTATGAAATGATGCGCCTGAAAGTACCGGTGATCTGTGTAATCATTGGCGAAGGTGCCAGCGGCGGTGCCCTGGGTATTGGCGTCGGAGACCGGGTTTTTATGATGGAAAATACCTGGTATACGGTGATTTCTCCCGAAAACTGCTCTACCATCTTATGGAGAAGCTGGGATTTTAAAGTAAAAGCAGCCGAACAACTGAAGCTGACCTCCTCAAAAATGAAAGCGTTCGGACTGATCGACGGCATTGTGCCGGAACCGGATGGAGGGGCACACTGGGATTATGCAATCGCTGCTCAAAACCTTAAAAAGCAATTGATTGCGTCTTTGGATGAGTTGAGACCGATCGATCCGCAGCAGCGGATCAATGAACGGATCGATAAGTTCTCCAAAATGGGTTTCTGGGAAGAGTATAAATAAAGGTCCCGCCGAACCATAACTACCATTAAATTTCAAATTCAAAATCTAAGATCCGTAGCCCGGATCTCAAATCTAAATAAATGTCACTACAGGAAAAATTTACAGGAACCGGCATCGCCATTGTTACGCCATTTAATGACGACCGATCGATCGACTGGGCAAGTTTCGAAAAACTGATCAATTTTTGGATCGAAAATAAGGTGGAATACCTGGTTGCAGTTGGAACTACCGGAGAAAGTGCCACTCAAACCCGCGAAGAAGAACAGGAGGTGTTTGACTTTGTAAAAAAAATAACAGGGGGAAGGGTGCCGCTTGTTGCAGGGGTTGGCGGCAATGATACCCGTGAAGTACTGGAAGCTTTCGGGAATATGAAGCTGGATGGCTATGACGCGATACTTTCCGTATCTCCTTACTACAATAAACCCCGCCAGGAAGGGATCTATCAGCATTATAAGGCATTGAATGATGCGGCACCGTTGCCGATAATTATGTATAATGTACCGGGACGTACAGGAATGAGCGTTTCCGTAGAAACCACATTGCGTATTGCCCATGACTGCAAAAATATCTTTGCTACCAAGGAAGCCTCCGGCAGTTTTGAACAGGTGAACCAGATCATGAAAGCAAAGCCTGCAAACTTTATGGTGATCAGCGGGGATGATGCGATTACCCTGCCAATGATCGCCTGTGGCGCAAAAGGCCTGATCTCTGTAGTGGCCAATGCTTATCCCAAAGAGTATTCGGATATGGTACGGCTTTGCCTGGCAGGAAAATTTGAGGCAGCACTTCCCCTGCATTTAAAATATTTAGATATGGTGGATGCCCTGTTTAAAGAAGGCAGTCCTTCAGGAGTAAAGTATGCGCTGCATAAAATGGGGTACTGTAAAAATACCATGCGGCTCCCTGTTGTTCCTGTAAGTAAAAATCACGAAGAACGTATTGATCAACTGATGGCAGTGATCGCAAATTAGCAGTCAATAACAGAGCTATAAAGTAAAAGGCCTTCCTGATTGGAGGGCTTTTACTTTATATGTTATCACCTTTACAAGAGTTCTTCTTTTTCATAAAACCGGATCCCGTTCTGCTCCAGCTCCCGGAGCAGGGGATCATAGATCTCTTTTCCCGTAGGTATACACAATCCTTTTGCCCGTATATGCCCGGTCAGGATCAGTTTGGTTGCAATACCCAGCGGAAGCCCCACGGTTTTTGCCATGGCCGTATGTACGGCGTCTTCTCCTTTTACGATAAGCGAACTGATCGTTTTTTGGTGTACCCCCTGCATCTGGTATTCGACCTCATGGATCATAATGATCATATCCCGGTCTCCCGGGGACAGGGTGAGTCTTGTTTCCAGCAGGTATTGGAGGATGTCAGCCGAAACCGTTGTATGCCGGGGCAGGGGCCCGTCGCTCATCAATCCCAGGTAACGGAATAAATGATCCACCAGTTCCTGTTCTGCAGCGGGCACATATCGATTCAGGAAATCTGCAAAAGTCTCCGCCCGCGTATAAAAATTCAAGCAGGCCGTGAACCAGTCGGCAATGGATTTATCCCGATAGCTGTTTATCAACTCTGCATCCGTAAGCGTAGATAACCCGGCCTTTACAATATAGTTCCAGGCGGTACAAAAATCGGGATGCCGCAGAGTGGAGCGGACAACGGTTGTAGCGCTGTCGAGCTGGTAAACGGGAATATAGGTCAGTGAATTCCGGTTGGGGTAGCAGGCCCATTTGCCCGAACCGGGTACCTCAATTACCGGACAATTTTCAAAAACTTCCTGATAGGGGACTTCTTTTAATTGCCCGTCAGTTTTATAAACAGCCCCCGCATAGCCCGCCAGTGCGATATTTCTGGGATTCCAGCTGATTTTATAATGCCAGGGATTGTTGTCGCTTTCCGGAGCTATCAATCCGCCGCAATGAGATTTAAAGCCGGATATCGTACCACCGGCGCTCCGGATCCGGTCAAAAAGCTGCATGGCACTCATATGATCAATACCAGGGTCCAGCCCTGTTTCGCAAAGAAATAAGAGGTCATTGGCTTCGATTGCATCTTTTAACAACAGCAGTTCCTCATCGATATAGGAGGCTGTTAAAAGGTCTCGTTTTAGTTCCAGACAATCGCGGGCGACAAGGATGTGCAGGGCCGGGGGGAGCATGGAAATGACGATATCCGATTCCGTGATCAGTGTTTTCCTGAGCAATACATCATCTGCCATCAGCGCAACAGCTGTTCCTCTGGGGTGGCCGTTCAATTTGCTTTTTGCCAGTTCCGGATTTGCTTCGGCAACCGTAAGCTGCCAGTTCTCCTGCGCTGCCTGATCCAGCAGGTACCGGATCAATACCGTAGCAGATTTGCCGGCTCCAAACAGAAGGATCTTTTTCATTTCAATACAAGTTAATCAATTCCCGCCAATACCAGGCGAACTGCTACAGTTCTGACGGGTCGTGCATCAAGATGCAGGGGAATAAAAAAGGCTGCACCATTGCAGCCTTTCAGAAAATTTAAACCGATCGTATCAGGGCTTTGTGATAACACCGCAGCCGATGCGGGGACCACTGTTGCCGGTGGGTTGTGTTTTATAATCATCGGTACCGCCATGTACGATAATGGCGCGGCCAATGATCTCTTTTTCGCCCGGATCCACGCTCCACAGATCAGTCGTTACACTTTTTGTTGCATGCCCTGAAGCATCTAATTTGATATTGCCGATATCGCCGGAGTGGAAGGCGGCAGAGCCCCACTCACCGTGATTGGATTTTGTAGGATTCCAGTGCCCGTGTGAGTTTTCTCCCTTCATGCCGCAATCGCCGTGCTCATGAAAGTGTACCGCCACATTACTGTCTGCCCGCTCTTTCAGATCGATCTCAAGGTCCAGCCGGATCTTTCCATCTGTAAGTTTGTAGAACTTGGCTGTTCCAATGTGCTTGGTGCTGTCGGCAGTTAATTGCAGGTTTGCAACCGCCACCTGTGTGCCTTCCGGCGCTGGTGCGGTGGATGTTGAAGCACCGGTATCTACCGGTGCCATGCCCGTGGAGTCTGTTGTTTTTGTGTCCGAAGCGCTATTTCCGCAGGAGGCCAGGATCATGAGGGCCACGGTGCCCACAGCAAAGAAGGATTTTTTCATAATCATTATTTTAAAGTGTTAAGTTGCTTATTCTTAATACGCAAAGCTAACTGAATTATTGTTATAAGCCGGAGTTCTTGATGAACGGTTCTTCGATGGAAATACCGGCCGGGGACTGCCGGTTGCTGAAAATGAGATGCTGCGGTGTTTTTCCGGCACATAGGTTACAATAAATTGTGGAACAATAATTGTTAACTTTATCATTCAAAAACTGATAAATGACAACGACGGTAAATCCATGGAAGATATTGGGAAAACAGGAGGTATATGACAATCCCTGGATCAATGTGACGGCTTATGATGTGATCAATCCGCGGGGTGGCAAAGGTATTTATGGAAAAGTGCATTTTAAAAATATAGCAATCGGGGTCCTTGTATTAGACGAGCAGTTGAATACCTACCTGATCGGACAATACCGTTTTGCGATTGATGTGTATACCTGGGAAATTCCCGAAGGTGGCTGCCCGGAAGGAACGGATCCGCTTGAAAGTGCCAGGAGGGAATTGCTGGAAGAGGCCGGGCTGGAAGCGCTGCACTGGAAGGAACTGTTGCGGATGCATTTGTCCAATTCCGTTTCTGACGAACTGGCCATTGTATACCTGGCGACAGGACTGATACAGAAAAGCCCTCAGCCGGAGGAGACCGAACAGCTTACGATCCGGAAACTTCCCCTGGAAACTGCTTTTGCCATGGTAGAAGACGGACTGATCACGGATGCTATCTCTGTGGCGGCATTTCAAAAGGCGGCACTGATGCAGCACAAAGGAACCCGCCTGGTGTAAGTGAAAAATCAGCCGCCTGCTGCCAGGGTATCTTATATTGAAACGATGAAGTATAAAAACCGGCAATTGACAACAGCGGACCCGTCTGCAGATCCCCGTTTGAGAACGGTGAGGAGGATCAGCAGGCTGATGGATGAACAGTTCTCCATTGGTGGGTTTAAATTTGGCCTGGATCCGATTCTGAATTTTATACCGGTACTCGGCGATGTGGGTGGCTACCTGATGTCGATCGGGTTGATCATCACTATGGCCCAGCATGGTGCCTCGGGGAAACTGGTGGCAAAAATGGTGGTCAATGCCACACTGGATGCATTTGTAGGGGCCATTCCTGTGCTCGGATGGATCTTTGATTTTGCTTATAAGGCAAACACCCGTAACCTGAAACTACTTACGGAGCATTACACCGAAGGAAAACACAGGGGGAGCGCCCGTTCGGTTATTCTAATGATACTGATCATTACCGGAATTTTCCTGGTGCTCCTGGTCATTCTTGCCGTCCGGTTCCTTCAATGGATCATTGAATGGGATGAAAAATCAGGCGGATTTAAATTTTAACGTGGGTTTCCTTTTCTTTGCGGTGTGAAAGATTTCAGAAAAAAACAACAACGTCCCAGAAAGTCCAGTCTTGTCTATGGCAGGGAGGCCGTACGTCAGGCGCTGCAGGATGGTAATTCCTTTGACCGGATCTATGTAGATCAGCAGGCCAAAGATCCGCTGCTGGGGGAGATCCGGCGACTGGCCACCGCCAGCCAGGTGCCGGTGAATTATGTTCCCAGGGTGAAGCTGGACTATTTCAATGTAGGCGATCATGAAGGCGTTATTGCCCAAAAGTCCCGTATCACGTATCAGAACCTGCAGGATGTGATCTCTTTTGTGACAGAAAGCGGCCAGGTGCCTTTGTTCCTGATCCTGGACGGCATCACCGATATACGCAATATCGGCGGTATTGCCCGCACGGCCTGGTGCTGCGGTATTCATGCCATTATCATCCCGGATAAGGGGGTGGGGGCATTAAACGAAGATGCGATCCTTACCTCTGCAGGTGCGTTGGAGAAGATCCCGGTTTGCCGGGTGAACAGTCTGATGAAGGCAGTTGATGAACTTCATTTAAATGGTATTACGGTATTTGCTGCTGAAATGAAGGGTTCGGTACCGGTTGCAACAGCCGATTTCAGCATACCAGCTGCAATTGTAATGGGAAGTGAAGAGAAGGGGATTTACCCGGCATTGCTGAAAATATGCGATACTGCCATTTCCATTCCCATGCAACACGAGTTCGAAAGTCTGAATGTTTCGGTGGCTGCCGGGATGATCCTTTACGAGACAATGAGGCAGCGGATGGGAACATAGTGACCGGCAAAAAGGCCTGCCGTATCCCTCCGGAGATATTACAGGCGGCAGCCATTTACTCTTACATTTTTTAAAACTATTTTATGAGACAAAACTTTCTGCTAATTCCTGTTGTTCTTTTTTTCTTCAGCTGTTCGCCTAAACCCAGCCGTGCAACAGGGGGCGATGTCAGCAATAGCTTATCCCCGCAGGAAAAAAAAGAGGGCTATCAGTTATTATTCGACGGATACTCTTTATCAAACTGGATCGATAAGAACAACCAGTACTATGTGAGTGAAGGAGCGATTGTAAAAAAGACAAAGGGGTACGGCAATCTGTACACCGGGAAGGAATACCGCGATTTTATCCTCCGGTTTGAATTTTTACTAACACCGGCCGCCAATAATGGTTTGGGTATACGTCATAAATTAGTAGACGGCACAAAAGGGTATGATGGTATAGAATTGCAGATCCTGGATAACGATGCTCCGGTATACAAAAATCTTAAGCCGTATCAGTACCATGGTTCGCTTTACGGCTATGTTCCTGCAAGGCGGAAGGGATTAAAGCCCGTTGGGGAATGGAATACCCAGGAAGTGCGGGTGCGCGGGTTCCGTATTACAATTGTGCTGAACGGGGAAACCATCCTGGACACCGATATCAAAGCACTGCCGGTGGCTGCGTTGGCAAAGGATCCCCGTTTGCTGTATGAAAAAGGCTATATCGCATTTTTGGGCCATGATTCCGAACTGCGGCTGCGGAATATCCGGATAAAGGAACTGTAGTAATAAAACCGAAGATCCGCGGGGCTGCTCCTTTATCCGGAATTGATTAATTTTATAAGAAAGACCTTTATGAGAGCAGCAATAGTAATGGTATATATCCCGGTTCTGCTTCTGGTCTTTGCGGCTGCCTGTCAGCATGATGCTGGTCCTAAAAGCAATGCTAAAGATACCTGGAATGCCGCTCTTGCCGGCGAACTGGCGGAGGTCGATTATGAGGACCAGCGGTACCGGCAGCAACTTATTCCACTGCTCGACGCAAAAGAAATTGACTCAGTGCGCTTAAAGGCCATATTTAAAAAAATGCATCATTCGGATTCTGCTAATTTAAATGCGATCATAAACATCATAGAAAAGATGGCTGGCCCGACCCCCAAGCAGTGGGCACAGAGGGCTCTAAAACGGTATGGGCAGTGCTTCACCATGCAGACCTGTCCACCCATGAGAAATACCTGGAAACGGTAACAAACGCAGTGAAGGATAATAAGCTTGAACCCCGATACCTGGGTTATTTTACCGACCGCATCTCGACGGACAAAGGAGAAAAACAGAAATACGGCACACAATTAATGGTTACGATGGATAACAGAACCATTATGTACCCGCTTATCGATCCTTATAGAACAGATACCTGGCGAAAAGAGATCGGTCTTCCTCCGCTGGCGAAATATTTAAAGGAATCCCAGAACATGGAATGGACGCTGAAGGAGTATTTCCGGCATCTTCCGGAAGCTGAGAAGGTGTTGAAAAAGAAAAAAGAAATTTTGAACCGGAAACAGTCTGACCGGTAACTGCCGGACTCTTTTAAACAATAGCAATACAAGCTTTTTCTTTACGTTGGTAAAATCCTGTACCGGCTGGTCAACTATGGATTAGGAACCTGCTGCACGTCAGGCGATAATGACTTTAATTCCTTTTTCCTGTAGCGCAGTCAATGTTTCTTCAGACACGTTCTTATCGGTTACAATATATTCCACCTGGTCAAGATTGCAGATTTTCCCAAGCCCTCTTTTATTGAACTTGGTGCTGTCTGCAAGCAGGATTAATGTTTGCGAAGCTTCAATCATTTTACGAATAAGGGCGGCCTCGGGAATGTTGGAAATGGGCACTCCCTACTCGAGATCAATGCCGTCAATACCAAGAAATAACAAATTGCAGGAGATCTCATCCAGTACCTGCAATGCATTTACCATCTCCGTTAATATCATAGTAAAAGAACCTGGTATTTGACCTTAAATGAGGCAATAGGAGAAAAATCGGTTAATGAAACCATCCCTTTTATGAATTGCCTATCAGGAATCACTCCGGTGGCTGGTTTAAACTCCTTCCTGCATCCGATGAACAGGAACGGCAACAGGCCGAACAGGATAGTCAAAATAAGCTGCTGAACAGATTGGCGGTGAACTGGATTTGTGAAAACGAGCTCTTTTTCATACTGAATCGTTTAAGAAAATGAATAATGCTCGTTCTGATTGTAAAGGATCTTTTCTTCCTGTATGCTTAGGGAACAACACAAGTATTTAAAAGTATTAATTTTAGATTAAAAAAAGTTTAATAAACTATTAATTTATTTATTTTTTCAGTTTATAAATGTTTAAATAAGTGTAATTATATTATATTTGGTTTAATTAAGGGCTGCTGCTCAGGTTTGAACAAATAACAGAAATCGTTTTTCCAGAATGTTCGAATCACTTCTTTTTAAGATTGCTTGGTATATTAAACTGAAAACAGCCTATTAAATAAAAAATCGAAAGGAATAAAACTCAGGTCATTATGAAAAAAAACTACTGCTTTGCCGTTGTTCAGCAGCAAAGCAATTCTCCGAAACTAACCGGTAGCTGGCTGTTCATTCTGGTTGGGCTCTTATTACTGACATTGTCTGCCACAGCACAGTCAAAAAAAATCACCGGAAAAATTACTGATGAAAATAATAAGCCCCTGGAAGGGGTGAGTATCAGCGTGAAGAGGGCCGGATCAGGTACTACCAGTAATACTGAAGGTAATTATGCATTGAGTGTACCTGATCTTACAGATATGCTGGTTTTCTCTATGGTAGGTTATGCGGAGAAAGAAATGCCCCTGAACGGTGCCGCAGTGGTAAATGTAATCCTTCAAAAAGATGTTACCGGCTTAAATGAAGTTGTGGTGGTAGGTTATGGTACACAGAAAAAAGCCAATCTTACCGGTTCTGTTTCTGTTATCAGCAGTGCCCAGATCGAAAGACGTCCTAATACTTCTGCTTCTAATGCGCTGCAGGGACTGGCTCCCGGTGTAACCGTTACCTCTCAGACGGGTGCTCCCGGAGGGGACGGTGCACAGATCCGGATCAGGGGGATCAATTCCTTTGGAGGGTCCAGTAGCAACCCGCTGGTAATTATTGATGGAGTGGCAGGCTCAATTGATGATGTGGATGTGAACCTGATCGAATCTATATCTGTATTGAAAGATGCTGCTTCTTCAGCCATTTATGGTTCCAGGGCTGCCAATGGTGTTATATTGATCACTACTAAAAGGGCAAAAGACAAGCTGTCGGTGAATTATAAGGGCTTTATTGGTAAACAAACACCAACAGCAATTCCCAAAGTGACAGACGGGTTGACCTATATGCGTGTATTCAATGATGCCAGCATGAATGATAATGGCACGACAATCTATAGCGACAAGGATATAGAGCAGTTCAGGCAACAATACGAGGCAAACCCGAAAAATTACGATTGGCAGGGTGCCATATTGAATGGCAGCGGGCTGGAACAGAATCATTTTATCTCTTTAGCGGCTAACAGCGGTATTATACGAGTAACGCCCTCGCTGAGCTATACAGACCAGGAAGGGATTATCAAGAATACCAATTTTAAACGTTATATTTTTCGCAATAACCTGGATATAACTCCCAATGAAAAGTTTAATATCAAGGCGGATATTGCGGTGACCAATAAAAACAGAAAGCAGATCGCCGATGAAGGAACGATCTGGAATTACCTGGGCAGGATGCCCACCAATATCCCTATCCGTTATGGTGATCAGTGGTCTGATGGCTGGGTAAAAATTAACCCGGTTGGTTTTATTGAAGATGGCGGCAACCGGAAGGCAAATAACCTGGAGTTTTATGGAAATCTTAATCTGAACTACAAGCCGGTGGACTGGTTGTCCCTTTCAGGAATGTTTGCACCCCGCTACCTGACCTCTAATGTTCATCTTTTCAGGAAAAGCGTAATGACCTACTATGAGGATGGGTCAGAAGCAGGAGCGGCGAATACCTACACCGAACTTACAGAGTCTGCTTACAGATATTTTTACGGTACCTACCAGTTCCAGGCCACGGCGCAAAAAAGTTTCGGGGATCATGATTTTAAGTTAATGGCCGGTACCTCCCGGGAAACCTATGATGAAAAATACCTGTCGGGCTACAGGAGGGACTTCGTTTATGATAATTATGAACAGCTGACTGCCGGTGCAGATAATGCTACAAAAGATAATAATGGTACACAGAGTCAGTGGATACTGATATCCGGGTTTGGCCGGTTCAATTATGATTTTAAATCCAGGTACCTGTTTGAAGCTAATTTAAGATACGATGGCACTTCCCGCTTCATTGGTGCCAATCGCTGGGCTACATTTCCTTCATTCTCCGCAGGGTGGGTGATTTCCAAAGAACGTTTCTGGAGCAAGATCAGCCCGGTGGTAAATATGCTTAAGATCAGGGGCTCCTGGGGTAAGCTGGGGAACCAGAATATCGGTTCTTCCTATTACCCTTTTGCGGAAGCTTTATCACTGGGTAGTGTTTCTATGGGCGGGAACATTTACCAGATGATCACACAAACCACACTTTCCAACCCGGACCTCCGCTGGGAAGAAACCGTTATGAAAGGCGTTGGAGTAGATGCCACTCTGTTCAACAAACTGTCCCTTACATTCGACTGGTATGATAAGACAACAGACGGTATTCTGCTTAAACTGAATACTTCGCAACTTACCGGATTGGCACCTCCCTATCAGAATGCTGCGGTAGTAAGCAATAAAGGTTGGGAAGTAGCTGCAAGGTACGATGATCAGTTTGGCGATTTCCGCCTGGGAGTGGGGGTTAATCTGTCTGACGTCAGGAATAAGATTCTTGATATGAAGGGACAAACTTCAGGTGATCTTTTACGGCAGCAGGAGGGATACGCAATCAACTCTATTTACGGGTATATAGCAGACGGGCTTTACCAGTCACAGGACGAAATTGACAAAGGACCTGTACAAATAGGTACATTAAAACCCGGTGATGTCCGGTACCGGGATATTGCCGGTGCGTTTGATGAAAACGGAAAATCAATACCCGACGGAAAAATCACAGATGCGGACAAGGTGATCATCGGAAGCACGATCCCCCGTTATACCTATGGTACCAATCTGGATCTGGGTTGGAGAGGGATACGGCTGAGCACTTTTTTACAGGGCGTAGGTAAAGTAGACGGCTATCTGAATGCGCATTATGTAATTCCGGCGGCTAACTCCAGTGCTATCAAACCCTGGCAACTGGATTACTGGACACCGGATAATACGGATGCCTCCCTGCCGCGCGTATCCATTACATCTACCAATAATACGCAAAACTCTACCTTATGGATGAGAAGCGCAGCCTATATGCGTCTGAAGAATATCCAGCTGGGATATGAAATACCGGCAGCATTTACGAAAAGGCTGGGCATTCAAAAAGCATTTGTTTATGTAAACGGGCAAAACATTTTGACAAAAACGAAATTTTACCAGGGGTATGATCCTGAAATCAACTTTAATGCGAATGCCGCAGACGGAGTGTCGTTGGGCGGAGGCAATTACTATCCCCAGGTTAAAATTTACACATTTGGTATTGACATTAAATTCTAAAAAAATGAAACGCTTTAATACGATAACCAGGGTTGCAATTATAATCGCGGGATCAATTTTTACACTGAACGCATGCAGGCCGGATCTTGAATCACTCAATGGCCCTTCTACGGGTACCTTTCCTGCTAATGCTAAAGAAGCGGAAATGGGATTATTCGGAGCTTATCAGAATATAAGCAAACTGGATGCCGCCAGTACCCCGATGTGGCATGTAATGGATAATATAACGGATATTGGGTACGCCAGACCTGGTACAAACTACACATCGCCGATCACCAGTGCTGTTACCACTGATAATGCTTTGGCCAACAAACCCTGGCAGGTACATTATCAGACAATCGCACGTTGCCATACCGTGCTCGATAACCTGGAACGCATTAAGAGTTCCATGTCAGATGACGGCTACAATCAGCTGGATGCGGAACTGCGCTTTGTCCGCGCTTATTGTTACTCACAGCTGATCGAATTATATGGAGCGGTACCGCTGTTGAAGCATGCTGTTGATCTTAATAATGCGAATGTGCCCAGAACGCCAAAGGCCGAGATTGAACAATTCCTGCTGGATGAGTTAACTGAAATAGCAGACAAATTGCCGGTATCGCAGGCGCAATATGGAAATGTAAGAGCTTCCCGCGTGGCGGCATATATGCTGAAAGCAAGAATTGCTTTGTATGCGAAAAAATATACAGAAGCTGCTGCAGCTGCCAATACCGCTTTAACGCTTTCTTCCGGTGTATATGACCTGACTGATTTTAACAGCTCTATCAGTTATGCCGGCAAAGACCATACGGCTGGTGAGCCTGATTTGTCAAATATCTTTGGGCACGCAGGCTTTAAAACCAGCAAAGAGTGGATATGGGTGGCTGAGTATAATCAGACGATTCCAGGAAATACACATAACCAGCAATATTATTCAGCCTCCCGTTTGGGCAAGGGCGTTTGTTACTGGGGTCCAACACAGGACCTGATCAATACGTTTCAATGTACCGATGGATTGCCGATTACCGAATCTCGTCTGTACGACGCCTCCAAGCCATTTGAGTATCGGGATCCGAGACTGGATATGTATTGTGCCCGCCCGCATGCACGTTATGTAGGTTACCAGTTTGAGCCGGCTACCAGTTTTGCTACTGTGAAGAATTACTGGCCGGTCATAACTGGTCAGGCTGCTACGCCCTCTAACGTAACCAATACCGATGCAACAAATGCCTACAGGTCTTTCAGTGGTTATCTTTGGCGTAAGCCAATAGATCTGGCTGATTATGCGAGTACTTCTGTCAGTGGTGTGTCGGATCTGAATGTGGGTATCTTCCGTTTTGCGGAACTGTTGCTGATCTACGCAGAGGCAAAGATCGAAGCGAATGAATTGGATAATACGGTATATGATGCCATCAACCGGATCCGCCACCGTGCACAAATGCCCGATTTACCCACCGGCTTATCGCAGGCAAAACTGCGTACGGCTTTGCGTTATGAACGCAAGGTGGAGCTCGCTAATGATGGCTTGAGATGGTATGACCTGCGTCGCTGGGGTATCGCCAATAAAGTAATGAATGGTTATATCTACCTGAACAGGGATGCCAAGGCCTGGACCAAAGAGGTGCTGACCGGATTTGACGAGAACTATACACCCATCTATAATCGTACGGAGGCTATTAAATATTTTACGGCCCAGGAAGTGGTCTATAAAGAGAATAAGGATGAATTGTGGCCGGTTCCGAAATCTGAAATGGATGCCAACAAACAATTGACGCAAAACCCGGGATATTAATGTATTTTAAACGGCATAAAATATTCTATAGCGCTAATAATAATTCTATCGGATGAAAAGATTCCTTAGCCCTGAAAGAAGGCGTTGGTTTATTATCGCCATTATTTTTCTGGCCATAGTGTTTAACTATGTAGACCGGCAGATCGTATCAATACTAAAACCGGTGCTTAAGTCGGAATTTGGGCTCGATGACAGCGGCTATGCAATGATCCTGAATATTTTTACGATTTGTTACGCAATAATGTATCCGGTTACGGGTTGGCTGGTTGACCGGTTTGGCGCGCGTATGATAATGTTCTATGGAATTATTACCTGGTCCCTGGCCTGTATTGGCGGCGGTTTGTCCAGGACTATTGGCCAGTTCGGTTTTTTCCGCGGGTTACTTGGAATGGCCGAGCCTACTAATTTTCCCGCGCAGTTAAAAGTAATTGCAGTGTGGTTTCCCGGTAAACTGCGTGCTACCGCCAATAGCCTTTGTGTGGCAGGCAGTTCCATAGGAGCCATTATTGCACCACCAGTCATTGCATGGCTGTCCCTCACCTATAGCTGGCAGATCGCTTTTATTACCATGGGTGCGATCGGGGTATTTATTGCTGTATTATGGAAACTGATTTATCGAAATCCCCCGGCACATATCCTGAAGGAAGCCACGGCTTCGTCCGTTGGAGAAACAACGACTGAGTCTTTTAAATGGAAGCAGTTATGGGGAACCCGTAGTTTGTGGGGGATTTTATTAATACGTTTCGTCAGCGATCCCGTATGGTATTTCTGTCTTTTCTGGCTGCCGGGTTATTTACAGGAATCGTCAGGGTTTACATTGGCGCAGGTGGGAATGATCGGCTGGATACCGTTTTTGTTTGCCGACCTGGGCGCTATCGGGACCTCTGCATGGTCTGATAAAATGGTAAGAAAGGGTTGCCCTCCATTAAGGGCCAGAAAACGGATGCTTACCCGCGTTGCGATTCTGAGTCCTTTGTGCGCGCTGACACCTTACCTGGGCGGGGCATGGTCTACATTGATTGTATTCAGCATTGTAGCGATTGCGTGCCTGAGCTGGTTGTTTACGATCAGTGTAGTGGTGGCCGAAGCCTTCCCGGTAAAAAATGTAGCAAGTGTGCTGGGCATTGCAGGCGGATTTGGTGCGCTGGGTGCAGTATTGTTTAATTATTTTGTGGGACAGTTCATCGGCACACTGGGTGCCGGAAAAATATTCTTTGCCATGGCTTTTTTACACCCGTTGGCAGTATTGATCCTTTGGACAATGGTGCGACCTGAAAAACCATCAGGTGTGGCAGTAAACAGTAAATAAAAAATAATATGTCAA